>NZ_LHPC01000059.1 GCF_001297125.1 Pseudomonas sp. RIT-PI-q | reverse complement strand
CATGACTGGGGTGAAGTCGTAACAAGGTAGCCGTAGGGGAACCTGCGGCTGGATCACCTCCTTAATCGACGACATCAGCTGCTCCATAAGTTCCCACACGAATTGCTTGATTCATTGAAGAAGACGAGAAGCCTGCCGGTAAGGGGGTGTTTGTTGTTAGAGTTTAGAAATGAGTATTCGTGTATGAATATTGATTTCTAGTCTTTGATTAGATCGTTCTTTAAAAATTTGGGTATGTGATAGAAAGATAGACTGAACAACACTTTCACTGGTGTTGGATCAGGCTAAGGTAAAATTTGTGAGTTGCTCTTAATTGAGTGTGATCGAATTTTCGGCGAATGTCGTCTTCACAGTATAACCAGATTGCTTGGGGTTATATGGTCAAGTGAAGAAGCGCATACGG
>NZ_LHPC01000076.1 GCF_001297125.1 Pseudomonas sp. RIT-PI-q | reverse complement strand
AAAATCAACAGCACAGCGGCCTGCAGGCCGGCCTGATTTCAAACACACACGTTTCCCCTGTAGGAGCTGGCTTGCCAGCGAAGGTCGTTAACGATGACGTGTTTTAACAGGATAACCGTGGCGCATTCAATTGCTTCGCTGGCAAGCCAGCTCCTACAGGGGATTGTGGTTTTCAGCTTTTGATCTTGCCGTTGCTTCGGTTTTTGATCTTGATCTGTTGCCCCTTTCCCAGAGGCCAAACGCAGGCGTTGCGCAGGGGGCACCGCGGCAAGGATGCTGCGGTAGCCGCCCCCGGCCCAGAGTGTGCAAAAACTGATTCCAACATCGTCGACGCGTAGCGCCGACGATGTTTGGCTGGCTGATTGCTCCTAAAGCGTTCTTCGTAGCTCCAGTCCGTTCTCAAGGCCGC
>NZ_LHPC01000039.1 GCF_001297125.1 Pseudomonas sp. RIT-PI-q | reverse complement strand
GGAGGGCCGAGGGCTCTGACCTTTCGCCGAACATGAAAACGGCCCGCTCCATTTGGAGGCGGGCCGTTTTTTGTTTGCGGGGAGAAAGTTGTTGGGTTTGATGGCCCCTTCGCGGGCAAGCCTCGCTCCTACAAGAGTTGCGCAAAACCTGTAGGAGCGAGGCTTGCCCGCGAAGAGGCCATCCGCCACAACACATGACTTGTCTATAGCCCAGCATCCCGATTTTTTGAAGGAAGTTTCTCTAAAAAAGTAGGGCGATTCTGAATTGCCTGACCTCCCATCAACACCCCTTGTCGCTCATGCAGAATCGCTCGCCTTCATTCTGCAGAGAGACATCGGATGTTCGATCCTGCCAATCAACCGCGTTTCACGTTGACGATCGACGGCGTCCAGAATGAGCTCAACGTGCTTGAGTTCACGGGCAAGGAAGCCATCAGCCAACCCTACCGTTTTGACCTGGAACTGGTCAGCGAACGGCCGGACATCGAACTCGAAAGCCTCCTGCATCGTCAGGCGTTCCTGAGTTTCGATGCGCAAGGTTCCGGTGTTCACGGTCAGATTTATCGGGTCGGCCAGGGGGATTCCGGGAAACGTCTGACACGCTACCAGGTCAGCCTGGTCCCACGCCTGGCCTACCTCGGCCAACGCATCAATCAGCGGATCTTCCAGCACAAGAGTGTGCCGACGATCATTGCGCAAATCCTCGAGGACCACGGTGTCCTTGAGCACGATGCCTTCGCATTCAAGCTCAATAGCACGTACCCCGAGCGAGAGTATTGCGTGCAATACGCGGAAAGCGATCTGGCGTTTATCCAGCGGCTGTGTGCCGAGATCGGCATTCATTACCACTTCCAGCACAGCGCTGACGGACACCTGCTGGTGTTCGGCGATGATCAGACGTTTTTCCCTCTTCTGCCCGAGCCGACGGTGTACCTGCCAGGCAGCGGGATGGCCGCAGAGATGCCGACTATCAAGCGCTTCAATGTGCGCGTAGAAACCCGGACGACAGCGGTCACCCGTCGCGACTACGACTTCAAAAAACCTCGCCTGCTACTGGAAAGTCACCTCGACAGCGAACAGCGACCGGTGCTTGAGGACTACCAGTTTCCCGGCCAATTCACTGATCGCGAACAGGGCAAACATCGGGTTCAACGAGCGCTTGAACGTCATGCTGCGGACTACCGTCAGGCTGAAGGCCACGGCGATCAATCAGCGCTGGTCAGTGGCCACTTCCTACAGCTCGGTGAGCATCCACGTCAGGAATGGAATGACCTGTGGCTGATTACCCACATCGACCATCACGGCCGTCAGCCGCAAGTGCTGGAAGAGTCGGCCGCCAGTGATGGCGAGGGCAATTTCCAGGGTTATCGCAATACCTTTCTGGCAACGCCGTGGGACGTTTCGTTTCGTCCGCCCCTGGGGCCGGAAAAACCACGCATGGCCGGTTATCAGTCGGCCGTGGTCACTGGGCCCAAAGACAGCGAGATCCACTGCGACGAGTACGGCCGGGTCAAGGTTCAGTTCGCCTGGGACCGTGAGGAGGCACTCAATGATCGTTCCAGTTGCTGGCTGAGGGTGGCGAGCAGTTGGGCTCACGACGGCTATGGCAGCGTACTGATTCCGCGCGTCGGCATGGAAGTGCTGGTGGGGTTCGTCGACGGCGATGCCGACAAACCGCTGGTGATGGGCTGCGTGCCGAATGGCGCCAACCCGGTGGCATTGAATCTTCCGGCAGACAAGACCAGCAGCGTCTTACGCAGTCAAAGCAGTCCTGCGTATCCGAATGGGGAAAAGGGCTACAGCGAGTTACGCATCGAGGACCGTCGCGGCGCCGAGGAAATCTACGTGCGCGCCCAGCGTGACTTTACCCAGCTCGTGCGGCACGACTTGCACGTTCAGGTGGGCCACGAGCGCAGCGCTGTCATTGGCAGCATCGAGCAGCTTGAGTCGACCGATAACCTGCACGTCTACGGTGATCGACACGTCCGTATAAACAGCCAGACCGTCAAGGCGAGCGGGCAATTCCATGTCAGCGCTGGCCAGCAAGTGGTCATCGATGGCGGCGCCAGTGCGACGATTCAGGCGGGCGGGCACTGGATCAACATCGGCCCCGGCGGGATCTTCAGCAGCGTACCGATTCAGGTCGGAGGTGCGCCGATGCCGACACTGGGCGCACCGACCACTCAAAGAAAACTCGTTGCACTGAGTGTGGCGCAGATGCTGAGCCTGAAAAGCGACGCGCCGTTCTGCGAAGAATGCGAGCGCTGCAAGGACGGTGTCTGTGCAGCCTGATGCCCTGTCACCTTGTGGCTGGCTCGAACGCCAGCCGCTGAAACCCTCGGAACAATTGTTCGCCATCTTCAGCAATGCGAGCGTGGCCGAACCCTTTAGGGCCTGGCAGCGTTCGATCACTGCTCAAGCACCCCGTCCGATTTGGGCCGACACCGTTTACGCCGAGTGGGAAGCGGTGATGCCCTATGTCGGAATCATCGCTGATGGCAGTGAGTTTCTGCAGTGGGTCGCCACTACCGAGTCTCGCGACTGGGGTTGGCTGACGGTGTCTTCTGTCACTCAAGAGGCGCTGGTCGAGCATCTACGCAGCCTCACGCAAGTCCTTTTGCCCAACGGTAACGCGGTGTTTTTTCGCTTCTGGGATGGGCGCCATTTGCTGCCGATTCTTCAGTCTGCCGAGGTTAATGCCGCGCAACTAATGCCGGTGATCGACCGCTGTTTGATCAATGGTCAAGCACTCGACATCGGTGGCAGTGCGCTGAAAACCTCGAAGGTTTTTCCGTGGTGGGAAGTTTCTGAATCACTGCTCAAACACCTCGCCGCCGAGTCCACAACAACCCGCATCAACAACTTGCTGAAGTGGCTGAGCGAGGACCGTCCTGATCTTTACGAAGCGTTTTCGGAGAGCGTGTTGCGGCACAAAGTGGCGATCTTTCTTGAGACGCCTCATCTGCATGAAGCACCGAAATCAGCCTTGGTGGATTACCTGATGACGGAGCTGAACTGATGGATCAGATCGTGCGCATCGAGCAGGAGCTCGACGGCTTCAAAGACACGTTGAGTGTGTATCGCCAGCAGCTGGGCGGCTTCTTGAGTCGCAATGCGGACAAGGTCAGCCGCGCCACGGACATGCCGTCGCTGCTAGGCATGGAGCGGCTGATAAAACTCGGCAATACCACTACAGCGGTGAGCAGTGGTGATGACGATTTTTTCTCGACGCTTGCGCAGTGCCCGAAGAGCGGGATTCTGGAGATTGAGAGCAAGTTTGAGTCGGTCTACGACATTCCTCTGGGGAACATTCAGGTCGATGTTATTGCCGTTGAGGGTGGCGAAAAAACCGCGGTCACGCTCGATCAAAATGGCAAGGGGACGTTTGAGGGGACTGCCGGAAAGTTCTATCGCGTTCATGTCCAGAGTGCTGTGACTTCGGACCAAGTTGATGAACTTTTCAAATCTTACGACGGCCTGACTCATGAACTGGAAAGCTGGCTGCGCAAGGAGTGGCAAGGGTTCAAACCGCAATGGTCACAGCAGTCGGCGTCAGCTTCGTTGGCGGCGGTGGGCAATGGAATGCTCGCGGGAGGCTGGGCCGCGATTCAAGAGGTTTGGGATGGCATCGGTGAACTCACCGACATCCTGAAAGACCCCAACGCCTTTATCGAAAAGCTCGGCGAAAGTGCCGGCGAACTGGTCAAACTCGCAGAAAGCGCTCCCGACAAAATTGAAAAAGCCATGTTGCTGGCCAGCGACGAGGCGGCGCTGTGTTTGCTGATGCGCACGGTCACGTTGTGGCTGGCATGTTGCCGCCGGCGCAACTGGCCGGGTCCTCGGCCGAGGCCTTGTCCAAGCTGGTGGTCGGCCTGGTCATCGACCTGTTGATTGGCCTGGTGTTGTGTGTGGTTGGGGTTGGTATTGCCTGGTTGGCGGTGCGCCTGACCCAGTACAGCACGCAGATTTTTCAGGCGGCAATGCGCTTCGTGAAGTCGATGGTCGCGGTCATCGACACCTTTATGGCCTACGTCGACCGCTACAAAAAAGTCGCCGCGCGCGGCGTTGCAGCGGGGCTGAAAAATGGCCGGATGGAGCTGCGCTGGAATGGACGCAAAAACACCACGCTGAAAAAAGACGAGCACCACGACAACGCTCCGAAGCAGGCCACCAACCCCAACGGCGACAGCGCCGATGCCGCCGATAAAACCGCCACCAACAAATGCCCGGTGTCGATGGTCACCGGCGAAGAACTGCTGACCCTCACCGACGGCTCGCTGGACGGCATCCTGCCGTTCGACTTCACCCGGCTCTATCGCACCAGCGCCGCCGAAATCGATGGTGGCCTCGGTTTTGGCTGGAGCCACAGCCTCGCGCATCGACTGGACATCGACGGCGAACACGTCACCTGGATCGACCACGAAAACCGCCGTACGACCTTTCCGCTACCCAACATCGAACGCCCGGCGATCCACAACAGCCTGTCGCGGGCGGCGATTTTTCTCGGCGATCAACCGGAAGAACTGATCCTCGCCCAGGCCGGCGACGACGCGCGTTTCTATCACTTCATCAACGGTCAGCTCACGACCATCAGCGACGCTTACGACAATCGCCTGCGCATCAGCCGCGACCGCCAGGATCGCGTCCAGCGCCTCGACAACGGTGCCGGTCGCGCCCTGTTGTTGCGCTATGACCGCCGCCATTTGGTTGCCGTCGACTATCAGGTGTTTGTCCCGGCCCCGACCCTCGACGAAGCCTGGCACACCGAACAAACGCTGGTCACTTATCGCTATGACGAGCGCGGTCGACTGATTGAAGCGAGTAACGCCGCCAGCGAAAGCGAGCATTACGACTACGACGAGCAACACGTGATCCTACGGCGGCAACTGGCCGGTGGGGCGAGTTTCTTCTGGGCGTGGGAAAGGTCCGGCAAGGCGGCGCGATGTGTCCGCCACTGGGCATCGTTTACGCAGATGGACGCGCGTTACGTCTGGGATGACGAGGGCAGCGTCACCGTCCAGAACATTGATGGCAGCGAAGAGGTTTATGAGCACGACGATCGTGCGCGGCTGGTGCGCAAGGTCGCCTTGGATGGCGGCGAGCAGCTCAAAGCCTACGACGATCAGGGTCGGTTGATTGCCGAGCAGGATCCGCTGGGAGCTGTCACCGAGTACCACTACGACGAAGTCGGACGGCTGGTTGCGCTGATTCCCCCGCAAGACAAGCCAACGGCCTACGAGTACCGCAACGGTTTCCTGCATACGCGGTATCGCGGCAAAGCCGTGTGGAAGTATCAGCGCAATGCTCAGGGTGACATCACCGAAGCGACTGATCCGGATGGGCAGGTCACCCACTATTTCTACGATGAAAAAGGCCAGCTGCTGTCGATCCGCTATCCGGACACCAGCCGCCATGTTTTTGTCTGGAATGCCTTGGGCCAACTGCTTGAAGAAACCTTGCCGGACGGGGGGCAACGGCGGTTTTCCTACGATGCGTTGGGGCGGCGGATTACCCGTCAGGATGAACACGGTGCGGTTACCCGATACAACTGGGACGCTGTTGGACGACTGATCCAGACGACGCTTCCTACCGGTGCTACTCGCGCCTTCGGCTACAACGCCTACGACAAGATCACCGCCGAGCGCGATGAACTGGGCCGGGGGACGCGTTTTGAGTACGTCGATGACTTGCACCTGGTCAGCCGCCGACTCAACCCCGACGGCACCCAGCTTTGTTATCGCTACGACAATGCGCAGCTGTTGCTCACCGAGATCGAAAACGAATCCGGCGAAAAATATCAGCTGGACTACACGCCCAGCGGCCTCATCCGACAAGAGACCGGCTTCGATGGGCAGCGCACGGCGTACGCCTATGACCTCAACGGCCATCTGCTGGAGAAAACCGAGTTCGGCAATGATGGCTCGCAACTAGTCACAGCTTATGAGCGGGACTCGGCAGGGCGGTTGCTGGTCAAGACCTTGCCCGATGGCATCCAAGTCGAATACCGCTACGACAGCCTCGGCCGCCTGATCAGCGTCGATGACGGCCACGACCATCCGCTGGAATTCGAGTATGACCAGCAAGATCGCCTGATCACCGAGCACCAAGGCTGGGGCACGCTGCGTTATGGCTACGATGCCTGCGGCCAACTCAACCGCCTGCGCCTGCCGGACGGCAGCAAACTCGATTACCACCACGCCAAGGGCGGCGCGCTGACCGCCATCGACCTCAACGGCACGCGGCTCACCACGCACCAATTTGCTTTCGGTCGCGAACAGCAACGCCAGCAAGGCCTGCTGCTCAGCGAATACGCCTACGACGATCAGGGGCGTCTGAAGGCTCACGCTGTCAGACAAAACCAACAACCGCTGTATCGCCGCGATTATGCCTACAGCGCCAACGGCAACCTCGACAGCCCCGCCGCCCCCCGCCACGGCCAGCGCCGCTATGACTACGACCCGCTCGGCCACCTGCCCCGCGTGCGCCACAGCCGCGACGCCCCGCCGGAAAGTTTTGCCCACGACCCGGCGGGCAACCTGCTCATGCAGGACCGCCCCGGCGCGGCGAAGATTTCGGGCAATCGGTTGTTGATGCAGGGTGATCGGCATTACGACTACGACGCCTTCGGCAACCTCATCCGCGAACGCCGAGGCACTGCGCAAAAACTGGTCACCGAATACCGCTACGACTGCCAGCACCGACTGGTCGGCGTCACCTTGCCGGATGGAAGTGGCGCGAGTTATCGCTACGACGCCTTCGGCCGCCGCATCGCCAAAACCGTCGACGGCAACACCACCGAATTCTTCTGGCAGGGCGACAACCTCGTCGCCGAAAGTGCTCGCGAGCATTACCGCAGCTTCGTCTATGAACCGGGCAGCTTCCGCCCGCTGGCCATGCTCGACGGCAAAGGCCCGCGCCAGGCGTGCCCGTTCTACTACCAACTCGACCATCTCGGCACACCGCAAGAACTGACCGATTACAGTGGCGAAATCGTCTGGTCAGCGAAGTACAACGCCTACGGCAAAGTGACTCGCCAGACGTTCGGCGGGGGAGAACAACTCGACCAGCCACTGCGGTTTCAAGGACAGTACTTCGACACCGAGAGCGGCCTGCATTACAACCGGCATCGGTACTACGATCCGGATGTGGGGCGGTATCTGACGCCAGATCAGATCAAGTTGGCGGGTGGGCTGAACCCGTATCAGTACACGCTGAATCCTACGGGGTGGGTTGATCCGTTGGGGTTGAGCGGGAATTGCCCGCCGCCGAATAAGCCTGGGTGTAAGACGCCGGATGATACTGCTGGCGTTAAGGTTGATGTAGGTGAGCCGCCGCTACCTAATGTGATCAGCGGAGTAGATCCGGGCAGTTTGAAAAGAACTCATGCGATAGAGGGCAAAACTTCCACCAAGCAAGTAGAAAGTATCGCTGGAAAAATGCAAAAAAGCGGGTATGACGACGATTGGCCAATTGACGTTGTGGAACATAGGGGCAACCGCTATATAGTCGATGGACATCATAGGGCCGCTGCAGCCAGACAAACTCATACCAAAGTCAGTATTGTTTTGATAAAAGATATTGATCGCCATCACAGCATTTTCAGCAATGTTGATGAAGTAAAAGAATCTGCTGATAACGTAGGGCATGACAGATTGGTGAGGCCGAGAAGATGAAAAATAAAAATCTGGAATATTTGATTGATGACTTTCTGGCTCAGGTAGAAAGAGCTACGAACTTGCTTGAGGGTCGCTTTGGTAAAAAGTGTATTCTTCGGCTGTGGCGGGAAAATGCTATTCCGCAGCGTGGTGAAATTTTAGATGGCATAAATTATGAACTACATGGTGTCGGTTGTCGGGTGTATTTCCCGGAAATGTGCGTCGACTTCGATTATGGTCCGAACGAGCGGGTTGATGGATTTGATGTTTGGAGGCTTTATATTTATGCATGCGAAGCTCCTCTTCGCCACCCTAAATACGTTGATGAGGATGCGCTAAAGCGAGATTTTCATGAATACGTTAGTCTTGGCAAAGTAGAGAGGGTTTTGGACTCTATGTCAAATCTCTACTTTAAGAAACAAGTGGATTGGTAATGTTGTGTGAGTTATTAGCTTTTGTCGATTTTGAGGTGGTGTCGTGATAATCCGCGAAGGTTTTTAATTATTATGGATGTTCATAACTCAACGAGGAGTTCATGGAAAAGCAAGTCCGTTTTTTTGCTGATCCGACCCAGCAAAGGGTCGTGTTAATTTTTGCTGCTCACTTCGAAGGTGTTGTTGGCGTTGATCAGAGTAGCAAATAAGTCCGTCCCTTTTTCGAAGGTAAAGCCTAGCGGATATAAGCTCGGGGTTTAAGGGGGGTAGAGGGGCAAAGTCGTCGAAGTTTAGTCCGGTGAGAAAGATCCTTATTGCGGAGATGAATTGATTGAAAAATATAGCGGTTATGTTGATCGAAAAGTTTGTGAAGAATGTCGTTTTTAGTGCTGTAAGAATGGTAGTTAAAATGCGTGCTAATGATAAGGATGGAGCGGAATATTCGGGTTCGGCTGTTGAGCAGCAAGCCCTTAGTTGCGAGCTTCATGAAGGCAAAAACTGGAGAGCCGTTAAAAGCTCTAAGTTTTTGAGCCATAGAGCGCAGTTGAATGCATATAATGAAGCGATGACAAGGGAAGCCAGAAAAATGTCGCGTTTTACAGGGGAGGATAGTAAAGGGAATTTGGTAGTGCGAATGGAGGCCGAAAATATAGGCGTTGGATATGAGCCTAATCCTTTAGATCCCGCCAACCCACGTTACATCCCTAAGATGAATGCGTTTGAGATGAAATTCGATTTTGAGACGTTGCAGCCTATAACGTTTTACCCGATAGAGAAAATTTAATGTTGATGCATCCTTTTCTTAATGTTCCATATAATCCACGCTTAGAGCATTTTCTTGGCGGGTTCGATATATATGATCGCGAGGAGAGTCTAGGTGTTGAATTGGCTGCGTACGACCCTGATTGTCCTTCGGATAGAGAATTTTTAATTTCTCGATTTATTATAAAGCGCTTTGCTGGGTTGAGTTATCGGCACAAATTTGTTTTATTTTTTGTGTTGGGAGAGGCTCTTGATAGTGGTTCGAGTGTTTTTTCTGAAGTTCTGGAGCATGACCCGATGTCTCATTCTTTGCTTCCTCTTGGGTGGAATGCAATGAAAGATCCAAGGGCGTTTTTTGAAGATATTTACGTTAAGTTATCCGAGGCGTGGGTCGATGATCTGTATAAAGCGAGTCAGGAGGATTTTTCAGAGTGGTGAGTTCTGCGTTGAGGTTTGTTGAAGAAGAAAAAACTGCATCATTACGTAAACGCATGAATGACGCTGGATGTGTTTTTAAATTTTTGGTGCTCGCGCCTGAATCTGTTGTTGACGTTAATGAAAGCATTCATCGGCAGGCGTTAAATGTGCTTCATGAGATGCTACTCAGTGAAATGCTAGAGTGGCACGAGCATCGGATCAAGGATCCAGCGTATCAGAACACCCAAAAACCACTTATTGGTTGGGACCTAGAAAGCGCCGTCGCTACCCCATTAAGCCGGGATGAAGTGCTGAGTCTTACCCAAATTGATCGAACCGATATTTTTGAACGGCTGGCACTTTACGCTTCCTTTTTATATCCGCCGTATCGTGCCCAATTTAGAAGGGGGGAGTCGGAGGCTCAATCCGTTTTTTACGAATGGTGTGAACTCCTTGGGTTGAATGATCCGGAGGATATCGTAGTAGTGAACTGGGTAGATGCGCTTAATACGGAATTGCATACCTGTGATGACGACATTTTCGGTGTCACGCCTTGGAGCGATTATTTTGATGCAGGCTTGGAATGGTGGGGCGTGTGGTGTCTCACGATATGGAATCCCAAGCGTCGAACTATTAGCGCGTTGATTGCGAGCACTACTGACTGAATCAGGGGCGTTTAAATCTATCGTAAAAATAGGGAAATTTCTGGGCAGGCTCGTCGGACGTTTCCTTCAAGTTGTAGCGGTTTGCATGAACTGGTGCGCGATGGATTGCAGGGATAGTCTTTGGCTGTCACCGCGATTGCGGTGGCAGGGTGTAGGAACCCTTGGATTCACCGCGCATCAGCGCTGTCGTTTGATTGCGGCACTTTATTTGTGTCCGTAAGATCGTTCGCGGCGGCTGTGCGTGGGGCACGCTTCGGCGTGGCTGAGTTTGGTGGATTCCTCAGTTTCCTACTCCCGCGTACAGCTGCCACCCAAGCCCGTAGGAAAGGCCGGTGGTAGCTTAAATTTATCCACCAAGGTCTAAAATCAATGAAAACACTTCACCCCGATCCACCCTACGTAAAACCAATCCCTCACCCCGAAAACCGCTTCATGGCGCTCACCAGCAACTGCGACGACATGCCCACCTTGTTCGTCGACACCCACGCGCCGCTCGATGTTTTATATGACGCTGCCAGCTATCGGATTCAGGCCGTCACTCAGGTGATGGAGAACCTGTCCATGCGCGGTTAGATTGAGTGTCAGTCGTTCATTCTCAGTGACTTTGCCTTGCTCTGCGCCATTCCGTTGCGGGATGGGTGTGATGTGTTGGATGTGCTTGGGCGGCGGTTGCGAGCGCGGCCTTCGGAGTAAAGCGGCTGAATAATTGTTCTCGCGCTGAGCGTGGGAACGATTACTTGGTAAGCGGGGTGTGGAAAGACGGTCTTCATAGGCCCGCCTTGAAGGCCTATCAACTTGATGACGCTCGTTATCTGTAGCGCTGAAAGATTTTGTGACCGCTTCGCGCTCATTCGCGGGCAAGCCTCGCTCCTACAGGATTGAAGTCGTTCTCATTTTTTGATGGCCTACCTCGGACCTGTAGGAGCGAGGCTTGCCCGCGAAGGCGGTGTTATAGGCTGCGAAATTTCTGGGCAAGGTCGTCGGAAGTTTCCTTCAAGTTGTAGCGGTTTCCATGAACTGGTGCGCATCGGATCTCATCGATAGTCTTTGGTGGTCACTGCAAATTCAGTGACAGGGCGTGGAAGCCTTTCTATCGTTAGGCGCATCAAGCGCCACCAGTTCGGCGTGTTTTATGGTGGCTGTGCGCGGGGCGCTTTCGAGTGCGCCGGGTGCCTAACGTCTCGGTCTTCCACACCTGCGTACAGCCGCCACCCATTGCGTGGAAGCGATTTCTGACGGCTTCAATCCATACGTTAGGACTAAAAATCGATGAAAACCCTTCACCCCGATCCACCCTACGTAAAACCAACCCCCCACCCCGAAAACCGCTTCATGGCGCTCACCAGCAACTGCGACGACATGCCCACCCTGTTCGTCGACACCCACGCGCCGCTCGATGTTTTATATGACGCTGCCAGCTATCGGATTCAGGCCGTCACTCAGGTGATGGAGAACCTGTCCATGCGCGGTTCGATTGAGTGTCAGTCGTTCATTCTCAGTGACTTTGCTTTACTCTGCGCCATTCCGTTGCGGGATGGGTGTGATGTGTTGGATGTGCTGGGGCGGCGGTTGCGGGCGCGGTCTTCGGAGTAAGTTAATACGCACGTTTTTGTAGGAGCTGGCTTGCCAGCGAAGGGAGGCGACGCGGTGTGTCAGGTAAAACGCCTTCGCTGGCAAGCCAGCTCCTACAGGTTGTGTTGCGGCTTCGATGCTGCAATTGCCCGCTCGGCTGTGAGGTCCTGACGTTCGTCGCCGTACAAGGTAAACTTCCCGGCCTTCGCAGGAGCAATCATGAATTATCGTCACGCCTTCCATGCCGGCAATCACGCCGATGTGTTCAAACACCTGACTTTGACCCGCCTCATCGCCCTGATGTCGCGCAAGGAGCAGCCGTTTGCCTATCTCGACACTCACGCCGGCATTGGTCTGTACGACCTGCAGGGTGATCAGGCGAGCCGTACCGGTGAGTACCTGGAAGGGATCGCGCGGTTGTGGGATCAGCCGGATCTGCCGGCGTTGACCGCCGATTACATGAAGGTGCTGCACGACATGAACCCGGATGGCCAGTTGCGCTATTACCCGGGGTCGCCGGAGTTGGCGCGGCGCCTGACGCGGCCGCAGGATCGGGTGATGCTCAATGAGAAACACCCGGAAGACGGTGTGTTGCTCAAGGACAACATGGCCGGCGACCGTCGGGTGAAGGTGCACCTGGGCGAAGGCTGGCATGTGCCGCGTGCGATGTTGCCGGTGCAGGAGAAGCGGGCGGTGATGTTGATTGATCCGCCGTTCGAGCAGCTCGATGAGATGCAGCGTTGCGCGGCGTCGCTGAAAGAGGCGATTGGCCGGATGCGCCAAACCGTGGCGGCGATCTGGTATCCGGTGAAGGACCCGCGCATGTTGCGGCGTTTTTATCAGGATTTGGCGGGCACGGGCGCGCCGAAGTTATTGCGGGTGGAGTTGTTCGTGCATCCGTTGGATACGCCGAACAGTCTGAACGGCTCGGGGTTGGCGATTGCGAATCCGCCGTGGGGCCTGGAAGAGGAATTGCGTGAGCTGCTGCCGTGGTTGTCCAAGAAGTTGGGACAGACCCAGGGTGGGTGGCAGATGGATTGGTTGATTGCGGAGTAGCAGCGGCAAGCCACAAATCCTGTAGGAGCCGGCTTGCTGGCGAATGCGGCGGGAGGTCTGGCGGTGATCTCTCGGGCGCCTTCGCTGGCAAGCCAGCTCCTACAGGTGATGTTGCTTCAGATCGGGCAGGTCACGCCTGTACCGCCAATCCCGCAATACCCTTCAGGGTTTTTCGCCAGGTATTGCTGGTGGTAAGCCTCGGCGAAGTAGACCGTCGGCGCTTCGTCGATTTCGGTGGTGATGATGCCTTTTCCAGCCTTGGTCAATTCAGCCTGGAACACTTGCGCGCTGTGTTTCGCGGCGGCCAACTGATCCGGGTTCGTGGCGTAGATCACCGAGCGGTACTGCGTGCCGATGTCGTTGCCCTGGCGCATGCCTTGGGTCGGGTTGTGCAGTTCCCAGAACATCTTCAGCAGTGCTTCGTAGCTGACTTTGGCCGGTTCGTAGACCACCAATACCACTTCGCTGTGGCCGGTCAGGCCGGAGCAGACTTCTTCATACGTCGGGTTTGGTGTAAAGCCACCCGCATAACCCACCACGGTACTGACCACGCCTTCGCGCTGCCAGAACTTGCGTTCCGCGCCCCAGAAGCAGCCGAGGCCGAAGATCGCGAAATCCACGTCCATCGCAAACGGGCCCAGCAGCGGGGCGTCGTGGACGAAGTGCTTTTCCGGCAAGTTCATTGGGGTTTCACGGCCAGGCAGAGCTTGTTCTTTTGTAGGAAACACGTTTTTGTTCACCAGAATTTCCGAGCGCAGAACCATCATCAGTCCTCTCAGTTTGGGAATAGTCAGACACGCAGTTTGCCCGAGTCTTACACCGCTGTCAGGCGATAGGGCCGCGCGGGTAGCGTTTGAGCTTCTCGATCAATTCGGAGCCCGGGATCGGTCGGTCGAACAGATAACCCTGGCCGACGTCGCAACGGTGGCGGCGCAGGAAGGCCAGCTGTTCGGCCGTCTCGATGCCTTCAGCCACGACCTTGATTTTCAGGTTGTGGGCCATGGCGATCACCGCGGAGGTGATTTCCATGTCGTCCTGGTTGTCCGGGATTTCGTGGATGAAGCTTCGATCGATCTTAATGATGTCGATCGGGAATTTTTTCAAGTAGCTGAGCGACGAGTAACCGGTGCCGAAGTCGTCCATGGCCAGGGTCAGGCCCAGGCGCTTGAGCTGGTCGAGCTGCAAGTGGGTGTCTTCGGTGGCTTCCAGCAGCAGGCCTTCGGTTAACTCCAGCTCCAGCAGGTTCGCCGGCAGCGCTTCTTCCTTGAGGATGTTGGCGATGGACGCCACCAGGTCCGGGTCGGAGAACTGCTTGGGCGACAGGTTGATCGCCACTTGCAAGTTGCCCAGGCCGGCGGCGGTCAGCTCTTTACTCATGCGGCACGCCTGACGGGCGATCCATTTGCCAATCGGAATGATCAGGCCGGTTTCTTCGGCGACGCTGATGAACTGGTCCGGACGGATCATGCCTTTTTCCGGATGGTTCCAGCGCAGCAAGGCTTCCATCCCCAGCAGGCGGCCGCTGCGCAGGCAGAGCTTGGGTTGGTAGAACACGTCCAGCTCGTTTTGCGTCAAGGCGCGGCGCAGGTTGTTTTCGACGAACAGTTTGTAGCTGGCCTCGGCGTTCAGCGCTTCGGTAAACACCTGAACCTGATGTTTGCCGTTGGCCTTGGCCTTGTGCAGCGCAAGCCCGGCGTTACGCATCAGGGTTTGCGGGTCGCGGCCGTGCAGTGGCGCGCAAGCCAGGCCCACGGAACCGGTGACGCTGATCAACTGGTTGTCGACGAACATCGGCTTGTCGAGGGTCATCAGCAACTGGCTGGCGATCTGTTGACCGGCCTGCTGGTCGGTGTTGTCGAGCAGCACGGCAAATTCGTTACTGGCAAAGCGCGCCAGGCTGCCACTCGGGCTCAGGCTGTTGCGCAGACGTCGGGCCAGGCTGATCAGCAACTTGTCGCCAGTCTGGTGGCCGAGGCTGTCGTTGATCCGCTTGAAGTTGTCGATGTCCACCAGCAACAGGCTGATCGGGGTATCGCTGTCTCGGGCGAAACGTTCATCGAGGTTGCGGATGAACGCCGGGCGATTGCCGAGGTTGGTCAGGTTGTCGGTGTAGGCCAGGCGCTCGATGCGCTGCTGGGCGAGCTTGGTCTGGGTGATGTCTTCGTAGATGCCGATGTAATGCGTCAGCTCGCGGTTGTCGCCATACACCTTGGAGATCGACAACTGGCCCCAGTAGGGTTCGAGGTTTTTCCGGCGGCTCTTGAACTCGCCTTGCCAGCTGTTGCTCTTGGCCAGCGCCGAGGGCGCGTCGAACAGCAGTTCGCTGAGGTTTTCCAGTGCCGGCAGTTCCGACAGCCGCTGGCCGTGGACTTCTTCGGTGGTGTACTGGGTGATCGCGGTGAAGCTCGGGTTGACGTATTCCACCACGCCGTCGCAATTGACCAGCAGAAAGGCGTTGGCACTTTGCTCGACCGCACGCTGGAACAGGTGCAGGGCACTGGTGGCGGTACGGCGGTTGTGGTTATTGATGACCTGGGCGAACTGATCCGCCAGCTCGCCGGCGAAGGCGATTTCGTCCGATTGCCAGGCGCGGGTCGCACCGGTCTGCTCCAGGCACAGCACGCCGACCACTTGGCCGTCGACGCGGATGCTGGCGTCGAGCATGGCGTTGACATTACGCGGGCGCAGGAGCTCGGCCAATTCCCGGGTGCGCGGGTCGCGCGCGACGTTGTGGGCGTCGATGGCACGGCCGGTGTGCAAGGCTTCCAGATAATCGGGGAACCCGCTGACGTCGATCGGCTCCGGCAGTTGGTATTCCTGGCAGGCGCGGTGATAGGCCGAGATCGGCACCAGCATCGAACCTTCGAGGTTCCACAGGCTGGCGCAGTCGATTTCGTAGATGTCACAGGCGCTGCGAGTGATCAGCTCGGCGGCTTCTTGTAGAGAATTATTGGTGCTGTAGCGCTGGCGGGTCAGCAGCAGGATCAGGTCTTGCTGGGCACGCACGCGGTCCAGGTGCAGGAGTTGTTCCTGCTGGGCGCGTTGATTGAGTTCGAGGGCGATTTGCAGGCGCGAGTTCTGGGTTTCCAGGTCCAGCGCCGGTATCAGCGGTTCGCCGCCGAACAGGCCATCGACCACCAGCAGGTAGCCGCGCAACAGGTGTCGATTATGTTGTTTGTAGGCTTCACCCAACTCCAACAGGCTCAAGGTGCCGGCGGCCGTGTGCAGGGTGTAGCGGATCAGGTAATGCGGGCTTTCGGTAAGTTGCAACTGGACCGCGTCATGCAGTTGATAGCGCGCTTCGGGCTCCATCAGGCTCGCGTAGGGCGAGCCGACCAGGGCACACAGCTCCACCGCCGGCAGGCCGAATTGTCGTTCGCAATTGGGATCGAGAAACAGCAGCGCCCAGCTCGGTTCATTCAGCCGTTCGAAACGCAGCATGCCGAGCCGCGAGGGCACCGGCAACTGCGTCACTACCTCGGCCACCATACGGCTGGCGGCATCGGGTTGGCTTTTCATAGGGAGGGAAACTCGCTTCGAATATGCTGATCGCGCCGGGCTCTCGCCCTCTTTATTGTTGCCTGCGGCAAGGTTGCATCATTGCGACACTGACTGACAAGAGACATGAAGGCCAAGTGCTATAAGAATATGTCGGCAGGAGAGAGGATTTCTCCAGCCGATGGCCAAAAAGTAATGTTTTGTAGGCGCGAGCTTGCTCGCGATGGACTTGAAAGCGCCGCGATTATTCAGGAAGAACGCGTTATCGTTAACGTCCTTCGCGAGCGAGCTCGCTCCTACAGTTTTATCTGGATCGATTGCAGCAACTTGCCCTTCCGGTCGTGATAACGGACGGAAATATGCTCGGCTTCGACGATCAGGTGGGCAAAGTTGTCTTCGCTGATGACCGCGCTGGTCAGTTCATGCCGATAGTCGCCCGCCGCGGTTTTGGCCAACGGTTGATCGAGGATGAAGGTGGAGGCCTTGGCATACGGCAGCAGTTTGCTGTTGCACAGCGGCGACGAAACGATGGTGTGGACTTCGAAGTCCGGGTCTTCGCTGTGTGTCAGTCGACTGGTCAATGAGCCGTGGACATCGCCGGAGACGAAGACGACGTTCTTGATGCGGTGCGTGCGAATCGTCTCCAGCAGACGTAGCCGTTGCTCGGGAAAGGCCTTCCAGGCGTCATCGCCCAGGCGTTTGCGGTCGGGGTAGAACATCACGCTGGTGACCACGAATTTGACCCGGGCCGGGCTGTGTATCAGCCATTTGCACAGGGCTTGTTCCTGTTCTTCGTCGAGGATGCGACGGTTATCGGCTGACAGGTTGCGCCGGGTCCGGCTGTCGGTGACAAACCATTCGATATCGCCTTCGGCGAATTGATACCAATAGCGATGCAAATCCCTGCTGACGTGTCCGCTGGCCAGAAGCTCATGGGCCGGGCTGTGGCTGGCTTGATAAAGCTCATACGCCGCCAGGGCATTTTTGTATAAATAAGAATCGGACTTACTTTTGTTGTCAGGCCAGTTATCTTCGATTTCATGATCATCGAGGATCATGTAAGTCGGCACGCTGGACATCAACTTTGCGATATGGGGTTGGGAAAAAGCTGTGCGGTACTTGTTGAGTATTTCGCTGTACTCCCGGTCGGGAGCAATGAAGTTCAGGTCATCGATATAGACTTGGTCTCCGGTCATCAGCATGGCGCTGATCGGGGGTTCGGCATGCTGCGCCAAATGGGTGATGGCGGCAAAAATCCGGTCGCCGTGACGCGGGGAGGCCGGCACGCCGCCGGTCATCCGCAAGTATCGACATGAGCCAACGATGTAGGCCCGTGGCGTGGCGTGTTGGCTGGACTGCGTGCGAAAGCGGTAAGGGTCCCGCGGCCATTGCAACGGCAGTTCCTGCACCGACTCAACGGTATGCACCGGGCTCATCGGACTGAACCAGCCGGCCTGGTATTCGTATTCAGTATCGGGTGTCAGGTCATTGAGGGTAATCACATCGCTCATGTCGCGCACATTCGTCAGTTGTGCAAAAACGCCTTTTGACCAACGCTCGTTACCGAACGGTCGATAACGAATGCCCGCAAATACCAAAGCGTCTTTATGTAATTCGCCACGCAAGAAGATACGCGCGTGGTTAGTTGTGGTGTGGCCAATAATCGGCCCGACTGTAGGTTTTAACATGTTCGAATCCATTCGAAGTAATGCCAGCTAAATAAATAGTGCTCCCAAAAGATCTATTAATCTTTGAACTAAGCCTAGTTATTAGTCCGCAAAAAATACTGCGCAGAAGTGGACTCGAGTTGTGGCCGATGTCAGCCGAGCATGTAGGAAGTGGCTTTGTTCAAGGCAAAAAAAGCCCCGCCAAATTGGCGGGGTTGAGGTACGAGCGTGGCGCTCGGAAAACGTCGAACGCGACTGGCCCTCCGGTGAAGGAGGGCCGGCCGGGGTTACAGCAGGATGGTGCGGATGTCCGCCAGCAGGTCGCTCAGGCGCTTGGTGAAGCGTGCAGCAGCGGCGCCGTTGATCACACGGTGATCGTAGGACAGCGACAGTGGCAGCATCAGCTTCGGCTGGAAGGCTTTGCCGTCCCAGACTGGCTGGATGGTTGCCTTGGTAACACCGAGGATCGCCACTTCCGGCGCGTTGACGATCGGCGTGAAGCCGGTGCCGCCGATGTGGCCGAGGCTGGAAATGGTGAAGCAGGCGCCTTGCATGTCGTCCGCGGTGAGGTTTTTGTCGCGCGCTTTGGCTGCCAGTACGGCGGCTTCGGCGGCCAGTTGCAACAGGCTCTTCTGGTCGACGTTTTTGATGACCGGCACGAGCAGGCCTTCAGGCGTGTCGACGGCGAAGCCGATGTTCACGTACTTCTTGCGGATGATCGCCTTGCCGCTTGGTGCCAGCGAACTGTTGAAGTCCGGCAGTTCCTTGAGCAGGTGCGCGCAGGATTTGAGCAGCAGCGGCAGGATGGTCAGCTTGACGCCGGCCTTCTCTGCAACGGCTTTCTGAGCGATACGGAACGCTTCCAGGTCGGTGATATCAGCCGAATCGAACTGAGTCACGTGCGGGATGTTCAACCAGCTGCGGTGCAGGCTCGACGCGCCGATTTGCATCAGGCGAGTCATCGGCACTTCTTCGGTTTCACCGAAGCGGCTGAAGTCCACGACCGGAATCGGCGGGATGCCCGCGCCACCGGTTGCGCCAGCAGCGGCGGCCGGTGCTTCCTTGGCCTTCTGCATCATGGCTTTGACGTAAACCTGCACGTCTTCTTTCAAGATGCGACCGTGCGGACCGCTTGCGCCGACTGCGTTCAGCTCGACACCGAATTCACGGGCCAGTTGGCGAACAGCCGGGCCGGCGTGAACCTTGGCGCCAGGCTTGGCTGGAGCAGCAACAGGTGCGGCCGGTGCCGGAGCAGCGGGTGCAGCGGCGGCTGGAGCCGGGGCGCCCGGTGCGGCAGCCGCAGCGGCCGGAGCCGGGGCCGCAGCCGGGGCAGCGCCTTTGGCTTTCAGCTTCAGGATCAGGGCGCCAGTACCGGCTTCGTCATCCAGCTTGATGGAAATGCTTTCCACCACGCCAGCGGCAGGCGATGGAATTTCCATGCTCGCCTTGTCGGATTCCAGGGTGATCAGCGACTGGTCGGCTTCAACGGTGTCGCCGGCCTTGACCAGGACTTCGATGATCTTGGCCTTGCCTGCCGAACCGATGTCCGGGACGTGAATGTCCTGAACAGTGTCAGCAGCCGGTGCAGCCGGAGCCGCAGCGGCAGGTGCCGCGGCAGCAGGCGCAGCAGCCTGAGCTGGCGCAGCAGCAGCAGCCGGTGCCGCAGCACCTGCCACTTCCAGGTCCAGGATCAGGTCGCCAGTGCCGACTTCGTCGTTGAGCTTGACGCTGATGCTCTTGACCACGCCAGCGGCAGGCGAAGGAATTTCCATGCTGGCCTTGTCGGATTCCAGGGTGATCAGCGACTGGTCAGCCTCGACGGTGTCGCCGACCTTGACCTGGATCTCGATGATCTGGGCCTTGCCCGCAGAGCCGATATCCGGCACGTGCACTTGCTGAACCGAAGCGGCAGCAGGCGCAGCAGCTGGCGCGGGAGCAGCGGCGGCAGGAGCAGCGGCCGGTTTTGCTTCAGCTTTGGCAGCTGGCGCAGCGGCAGCCGCAGGGGACGGTGCGGAGGTCGGGGCAGCGGCACCTTCGACTTCCAGCTCCAGCAGTTCGTCGCCTTCTTTCAGGCGATCGCCCAGCTTCACTTTGATGCTCTTGACGACGCCGGCCTTGGGAGCAGGAATTTCCATGCTCGCCTTGTCCGACTCAAGCGTCAGGATGCTCTGGTCGGCTTCGACACGGTCGCCGACCTTCACAAATAGTTCGATTACTTCACCTTCACCGCTGCCGATGTCAGGTACGCGAATGAGTTCGCTCACAGAGTGTCTCCTCAGCAGTCCAGTGGGTTGCGTTTTTCCGGGTTGATCCCGAACTTGGCGATGGCTTCAGAGACCACCTTAGGTTCGATATCACCACGGTCAGCCAAGGCTTCCAGGGCTGCCAACACCACGAAATGACGGTCGACTTCGAAGAAGTGACGCAGCTTCTTGCGGCTGTCACTGCGGCCGAAACCGTCGGTGCCCAGGACTTTGAATTCCTTGGACGGGACCCACTGACGAATTTGCTCAGCGAACAGCTTCATGTAGTCGGTAGAGGCAATGACCGGACCTTTACGGCCGTTCAGGCACTCTTCGACGTAGCTCAGTTTAGGCTTCTGGCCCGGGTGCAGACGGTTGCTGCGCTCAACGGCCAGGCCGTCGCGACGCAGTTCGTTGAAGCTGGTAACGCTCCACACGTCAGCGCCGACGTTGAACTCTTCACGCAGGATCTTCGCCGCTTCACGGACTTCACGCAGGATGGTGCCGGAGCCCATCAGCTGAACGTGGTGCGCCGCTTCGCGGGTGTCTTCCTCGAGCAGGTACATGCCCTTGATGATGCCTTCCTGGGCGCCGGCCGGCATGGCTGGCTGCTGGTAGGACTCGTTCATCACGGTGATGTAGTAGAAAACGTCCTGCTGCTCTTCGGTCATCTTCTTCATGCCGTCCTGAATGATCACCGCCAGCTCGTAGCCGTAGGTTGGATCAAAAGTGCGGCAGTTCGGGATGGTGGCAGCCAGGATGTGGCTGTGACCGTCTTCGTGTTGCAGGCCTTCGCCGTTCAGCGTGGTCCGGCCGGCGGTGCCGCCGATCAGGAAGCCACGGGTGCGGCTGTCGCCAGCGGCCCAGGCGAGGTCGCCGATACGCTGGAAGCCGAACATCGAGTAGAAGATGTAGAACGGCAGCATTGGCTGGTTGTGGCTGGAGTACGAAGTACCGGCAGCGATGAAGGAGCTCATGGCGCCCGCTTCGTTGATGCCTTCTTCGAGGATCTGGCCCTTCTTGTCTTCCTTGTAGAACATCACCTGGTCTTTATCGACTGGCTCGTAGAGCTGGCCGACGGACGAGTAGATGCCCAACTGGCGGAACATGCCTTCCATACCGAAGGTACGGGCTTCGTCCGGGATGATCGGAACGATGCGCGGGCCGATTTCCTTGTCCTTGACCAGTTGCGCGAGGATCCGCACGAACGCCATGGTGGTGGAAATTTCACGGTCGCCCGAGCCGTCCAGGATGGCCTTGAGGGTATCGAGCGACGGGGTCGGCACGCTGAAGCTTTTTGCGCGACGCTGTGGCACGAAGCCGCCCAGTGCAGTGCGACGCTCGCTCAGGTAGCGGGCTTCGGCGCTGTTTGGTTCTGGCTTGAAGAACGGCAGGTTTTCCAGCTCTTCGTCGCGCACTGGAATGTCGAAACGATCGCGGAACAGCTTCAGGCTTTCAACATCAACCTTCTTGGTGTTGTGCGCGGTGTTCTTCGCTTCGCCGGCACCGGTGCCATAACCCTTGATGGTCTTGGCCAGGATGACAGTCGGTTGTTCTTTGTGGTTGACCGCTTCGTGGTACGCCGCGTAGACCTTGTACGGGTCGTGGCCGCCACGGTTGAGTTTCCAGATCTCGTCGTCGGACAGATCAGCAACCATTGCCTTGAGTTCTGGCGAGTTGAAGAAGTGCTCACGCACGAACGCGCCGTCTTTGGCTTTGTAGTTCTGGTACTCGCCGTCGATGACTTCGTCCATGCGACGTTGCAGGATGCCGTCGACGTCTTTGGCCAGCAGTGGGTCCCAGAAACGGCCCCAGATGACTTTGGTCACGTTCCACTGAGCACCACGGAACACGCCTTCGAGTTCCTGGATGATCTTGCCGTTGCCGCGAACCGGGCCATCGAGGCGCTGCAGGTTGCAGTTGATGACGAAGATCAGGTTGTCGAGCTTCTCGCGGCCAGCCAGCGAGATCGCGCCCAGGGATTCGGGTTCGTCGCACTCGCCGTCGCCCAGGAAGCACCAGACTTTTTGCTTGCCTTCCGGGATGAAGCCACGGGCTTCCAGGTACTTCATGAAACGTGCCTGGTAAATCGCCTGGATCGGGCCCAGACCCATGGATACGGTCGGGAACTGCCAGAAATCAGGCATCAGCCAAGGGTGCGGATAGGACGACAAGCCCTGGCCGTCGACTTCCTGGCGGAAGTTGTTCATCTGGTCTTCGGTGATGCGGCCTTCCATGAACGCACGGGCGTAAACGCCTGGCGAGGTGTGGCCCTGGAAGTAGATCAGGTCGCCGCCGTGTTCGTCGGTCGGGGCCTGGAAAAAGTAGTTGAAGCCGATGTCATACAGGGTTGCACTGGAGGCGAAGCTGGAGATGTGACCGCCCAGGTCAGAATCTTTCAGGTTCGTACGCATCACCATAGCCATCGCGTTCCAGCGTACCAACGAGCGAATGCGGCGTTCCATGAACAGGTCGCCAGGCATGCGTGCTTCGTGGGTAACGGGAATGGTGTTGCGATATGGCGTGGTGATGGCGTAAGGCAATTGCGAACCGCTGCGGGTTGCGAGTTCGCCCATACGGGTCATCAGATAGTGAGCACGGTCTTCGCCTTCTTTGTCGAGAACCGATTCCAGGGCGTCCAGCCATTCCTGGGTTTCGACGGGATCGAGGTCTTGCATGGCTTGCTCCAGGGCGGAAAGGCTTCCAGAATCGGTTGCCTGAGTTTGCGACTGGCCTTGTGGGCAGACGATATAAATTCTTGGATTGCCGAGAGGTTGTTCCGGCGGCGTGTAGTTTTACTACAAATCTTCGGGCATTTCAGCCTTTCGAATGTATATACGAGTAGTAAAACTACAGATGAGCGGCTTGTGGCCTCCAGCTGCGTTGTGAGAATAATCGTTAAGGTTGGTCTTTTGCCAACCAGAAAAGGTGAAAGCTTGATGCTGTCTGCCAAAAATAGAGAAATTTCAGCTATTTCTAACCTTTGTTCGACAGTCGATCACGTAGTGCTTTTTGCAGAATCACTACATGCAGCCCTCTATACGCCGATCAAGGATAGACCATGAGCCTCCCTTCGCTTGCCCAACTGCCCGGCATTCTCCTGCCGTTTGTCACCCGTGCCGAGCAGTCGTTCCGCGCAGCGGTCGCGGCGCTTGAGGATGACCATGGCCTGTCCAGCTGGACGCCTGAACGCTGGGCGCAATTCGCCCGCGTCACTGCTGCCAGCGACTTCGTGATTGAACAGAGTGTGCGTGACCCTTTGATGCTGCTTGCGCTGGTGCAGTCCGGCGAACTGGACCGCAGCTTTGCGCCCGACGAGTTGTGCGCACAGATTGCCGCTGCGGTAAGCACGGCAGAAACCGACGACGAGCTCGGTCGGGCTCTGCGTCGCCAGCGCGCACGCCACCAGGTGCGGATCATCTGGCGCGACCTGACCCGCCAGGCCGACCTGGTACAGACCTGCCGCGACCTCTCGGACATGGCCGATGCGAGCATCGATCAGGCCTATCAGTGGTTGTATTCGCGGCATTGCCAACAGTTCGGCGTGCCCACTGGCCGGCGTAGCGGCGAGCCGCAGCAAATGGTCATCCTCGGCATGGGCAAGCTCGGCGCGGTCGAGCTGAATCTTTCGTCGGACATCGACCTGATTTTCGCGTACCCCGAGGGCGGCGAAACCGTCGGTGTGAAACGCTCGCTGGATAACCAGGAATTTTTCATTCGCCTCGGCCAGCGCCTGATCAAGGCACTGGACCCGATGACCGTCGATGGCTTTGTGTTTCGCGTCGACATGCGCTTGCGGCCGTACGGTTCGGCCGGCGCGTTGGTGCTGAGCTTCAACGCGCTGGAGCAGTATTACCAGGATCAGGGCCGTGACTGGGAACGCTACGCGATGATCAAGTCGCGGGTGGTGGCCGGCGATCAAGTGGCTGGCGCGCAACTGCAAGAAATGCTGCGGCCATTCGTCTACCGGCGTTACCTGGACTTCTCGGCCATTGAAGCGCTGCGCACCATGAAGCAGCTGATCCAGCAGGAAGTCCGGCGCAAGGGCATGGCCGATAACATCAAGCTCGGCTCCGGTGGCATTCGTGAGGTTGAGTTTATCGCCCAGGCCTTCCAGCTGATTCACGGTGGTCGTGACCTGAGTTTGCAGCAACGTCCTTTATTAAAAGTGCTGAGCACGCTCGAAGGTCAGGGTTACCTGCCGCCGGCGGTGATCAGCGAGTTGCGCGAAGGCTACGAATTCCTGCGTTACACCGAACACGCCATCCAGGCCATAGCCGACCGCCAGACACAGATGCTGCCGGACGGCGCTCAGGATCAGGCGCGCATTGCCTTTATGTTGGGTTTTGATGATTGGGCGGCGTTCCATGAACGGCTGATGTATTGGCGCGGTCGCGTGGCGTGGCACTTCGGCCAGGTGATTGCCGATCCCGATGAAGAGGAAGGCAGCGAAAGCGAAGTGGTGGTGGGCGGTGAATGGCTGCCGCTGTGGGAAGAGGCGCAGGACGAAGAGGCCGCGTGTCGTCAGTTGGCGGAGGGCGGTTTCGCTGATGCCAGCAAAGCGCTGAAAGCCTTGGCGAGCTTGCGCGGCAGCCCGCAACTGCGCGCCATGCAGCGACTGGGGCGCGAACGCCTTGATGCCTTTATTCCGCGTTTGCTGGCGCAAGCCGTGGAGCACGCCAACCCCGATCTGGTGCTGGAGCGCGTGCTGCCACTGGTTGAAGCGGTGGCCCGTCGTTCTGCATACCTGGTGTTGCTGACCGAGAACCCCGGCGCGCTGCGACGCTTGCTGACCTTGTGCGCCGCGAGTCCGTGGATCGCCGAGCAGATCACCCGCTTCCCGCTGCTGCTCGACGAATTGCTCAACGAAGGCCGCTTGTTCAAGCCGCCGCTGGCGCCGGAACTGGCCGCCGAGTTGCGCGAGCGTTTGACGCGGATTCCCGAGGACGATCTTGAGCAGCAGATGGAAGCCCTGCGCCATTTCAAACTGGCGCACCGCTTGCGGGTCGCCGCTTCGGAAATCGCCGGTAGCCTGCCGTTGATGAAAGTCAGCGATTACCTGACCTGGCTTGCTGAAGCGATCCTCGAGCAGGTCCTGGCCCTGGCCTGGCGCCAGACCGTGGCCAAATACGGCACGCCGCTGCGCACTGACGGCACTTTGTGCGATCCGGGCTTCATCATTGTCGGTTATGGGAAAGTCGGCGGTCTGGAACTCGGGCATGGTTCGGACCTGGATCTGGTGTTTATCCACGACGGTGATCCGCAGGCAGAAACCGATGGGCCGAAACCTATCGACGGCGCGCAATTTTTCACCCGGCTGGGGCAGCGGATCATTCACTTGCTCACGGCCCAGACCAACTCCGGTCAGCTATATGAAGTTGATATGCGCCTGCGACCGTCTGGTGCGTCGGGGTTGTTGGTGAGTTCGCTGGGGGCGTTTGCCCGGTATCAGGAAAACGAAGCCTGGACCTGGGAGCATCAGGCCCTGGTGCGGGCGCGGGTGCTGGTGGGCAGTCAGGACGTCGGCCAGGCGTTCGAGAAAGTTCGCGCGGCGATTTTGGGCAAGGCCCGGGATCTGCCGACCTTGCGTCAGGAGGTCAGCGAGATGCGTGCCAAGATGCGCGATAACCTCGGCAGCAAGAGCACCGCGGCCGGCACCGCGGCAAATGCCTTCGAGGCCACGGCGCCGTTCGATCTCAAGCAGGACGCCGGAGGTATCGTCGATATTGAATTTATGGTGCAATACGCGGCCCTGGCGTGGTCGCAAACGCACCCGTCATTGCTGCGCTGGACCGACAACATCCGCATTCTGGAAGAGTTGGAAAAGGCAGGGCTGATGCCCGTCGAAGACGCGAGCCTGTTGCGCGAGGCCTATAAAGCCTACCGCTCCGCCGCCCACCGACAGGCCTTGCAGAAGGACGCCGGGGTGATACCAGGCGACCAGTTCGCGGACGAACGACGGCAGGTATTGCGGATCTGGCGCGAACTGGGGCTAAGCTGAACTGGAAATTGAAACACCCAATACCCACTGTAGGAGCGAGCTTGCTCGCGATGAACCAGAGATCGGCGCGAGGTGTCAGGCTTGCCGCGTCATCGTTGACGACCATCGCGAGCAAGCTTGCTCCTACAGCAGCATTGCAGTGTTTTGTAGATTTAAGGCAGCAGGTTAGGCTGCACCAATACCCAGTGTGGGAGCGAGCCTGCTCGCGATGAGGCCGTCACATTCAACCTTTATGGTGACTGTCACGCAGCTATCGCGAGCAGGCTCGCTCCCACAGTAGATCTGCAGTGTTTTGTAGAATTCTCGAGGCGGGGAGGCGTATGCCTCCCCGGTTCGTTTTTGGAAACCACATGAAAATTCTGATCGTTGGGCCCAGCTGGGTCGGTGACATGGTGATGGCGCAGACACTGTTTCAGTGTCTGAAGCAACGCCACCCGCAATGCGAAATCGACGTGCTGGCCCCCGAGTGGAGCCGGCCGATTCTTGAGCGCATGCCCGAAGTGCGCCAGGCCTTGAGCTTTCCGCTCGGCCACGGCGTTCTCGAACTGGCGACGCGTCGGCGCATCGGTAAATCCCTGGCCGGCCAGTACGACCAGGCGATCCTGTTGCCCAACTCCCTGAAGTCGGCGCTGGTGCCGTTCTTCGCCGGCATCCCGAAGCGCACCGGCTGGCGCGGCGAGTTCCGCTACGGCCTGCTCAATGACGTGCGCACGCTGGATAAAGAACGCTATCCGCTGATGATCGAGCGTTTCATGGCCCTGGCTTACGAGCCTGGCGTTGATCTGCCGAAGCCGTACCCACGGCCAAGTCTGCAGATCGATCCGGTGACCCGCGAGGCGGCGCTCGCCAAGTTCGACCTGGCCCTCGATCGCCCAGTGTTGGCGCTGTGCCCCGGTGCCGAGTTTGGCGAATCCAAGCGCTGGCCGTCCGAGCATTACGCCAAGGTCGCCGAAGCGAAAATCCGCGAAGGCTGGCAAGTCTGGCTGTTCGGTTCGAAAAACGATCACGCCGTCGGCGAAGACATCCGCTCGCGATTGATTCCCGGTTTGCGTGAAGAATCGGTGAACCTCAGCGGCGGCACGTCCCTGGCCGAAGCCATCGACCTGATGTCCTGCGCCGACTCGGTGGTCTCCAACGATTCGGGCCTGATGCACGTCGCCGCCGCGCTGAATCGCCCATTGGTGGCGGTCTACGGCTCGACCTCGCCGGGCTTCACGCCACCGCTGGCCGAGCACGTCGAAGTCGTGCGCCTGGGCATCGAATGCAGCCCGTGCTTCGACCGCACGTGCCGCTTCGGTCATTACAACTGCCTGCGTCAGCTCATGCCGCAAGCGGTGAACGAAGCCTTGCAGCGGTTGCAGGGCACTGTGGTCGAGGTCAAATAGTTTGCGGGTTCTGCTGATCAAGACTTCTTCGCTGGGCGATGTGATTCACGCATTGCCGGCGTTGACCGACGCGGCGCGGGCAATCCCCGGCATCACGTTCGACTGGGTGGTGGAAGAAGGCTTCGCCGAAATCCCGACCTGGCACCCGGCCGTGGGCAAGGTGATTCCGGTGGCAATCCGTCGCTGGCGCAAGAACATCTGGCAAACCATCAAGAGTGGCGAGTGGAAGCGCTTCAAGCAAAGCGTTCGCGCGACGAAATACGATTTGGTGATCGACGCCCAGGGCCTGCTGAAAAGCGCCTTGCTGACCCGCTATGTCAAAGCCCCGGTGGCCGGCCTCGATAAGAGTTCTGCACGGGAGCCGATCGCCGCACGCTTCTATGATCGACGTCTGGCGGTGGCCCGTGGTCAGCACGCCGTCGAACGCGTGCGCCAATTGTTCGCCATCGCGCTGGGCTATGACCTGCCCAAAGGCCTGGGCGACTATGGCCTGAGCATCGATCGACTGGTGGAATTGCCACGCAAGAATCCTTACGTGCTGTTCCTGCACGGCACCACGTGGGACACCAAACACTGGCCTGAAGCTTACTGGCGCGAGCTGGCCGAGCGCGTCGGCTATCTGGGCGTCGGGGTCAAACTGCCGTGGGGCAACGCGATCGAGAAGGCCCGTGCCGAGCGCATCGCCAAAGACATGAAGCATGTCGAAGTGCTGCCCAAGCTGAACCTGGCGGGCGTCGGCAAAGTGCTGGCCGGCGCGCAAGCCTGCGTGGCGGTGGACACTGGCCTCGGTCATTTGGCCGCGGCACTCGACGTGCCGACGCTGTCGCTGTTCGGCCCAACCAACCCGGGCCTGACCGGCGCCTACGGCAAATCGCAGATTCACATCGCCAGCGATTTCCCCTGCGCGCCGTGTATGCAAAAGAAATGTACGTATCAACCGACGGCCGAAGATGCCCGTCGGTTCGACCTTAAGCGCGAGTGGCCCCTGTGCTTCACGCGTCTGAATCCCGAGCGTGTCGCGACCCGACTGAGCACGTTGTTACTGGCTGAGGAGCTGCGCTGATGCAATTGGCATTCGTCTTGTACAAGTACTTTCCATTCGGGGGCTTGCAGCGCGACTTCATGCGCATCGCCCTGGAATGCCAGGCGCGCGGCCACCAGATTCGCGTCTACACGCTGATCTGGGAAGGCGACATTCCGCCGGGTTTCGAAGTGTTGGTGGCGCCGGTCAAAGCGTTCTTCAACCATCGGCGCAACGAGAAACTCAGCGAGTGGATGGAGGCTGACCTGGCCAAGCGTCCCGTTGACCGCTTGATCGGCTTCAACAAGATGCCAGGCCTGGACGTCTACTACGCCGCGGATGGCTGCTTCGAAGACAAGGCGCAGAACCTGCGCAATTCGCTGTACCGACGCTGGGGCCGCTACCGGCACTTCGCCGAGTACGAGCGCGCGGTGTTCGCCAAGGACGCCAAGACCGAAGTGCTGATGATTTCCGAAGTCCAGCAGCCGCTGTTCATCAAGCATTACGACACCCCGCTGGAGCGCTTTCATCTGTTGCCGCCGGGCATCTCTCAGGACCGTCGCGCGCCGCCGAATGCCGCCGAGATTCGCGCCAAATTCCGCCGTGAATTCAAGCTGAAGGACGATGAGCTGTTGCTGGTGCAAATCGGCTCCGGGTTCAAGACCAAGGGCGTGGATCGCAGCCTCAAGGCATTGGCCGCATTGCCCGCCGATCTGAAGAAACGCACCCGGCTATTTGTAATTGGCCAGGACGACCCCAAATTATTCCAGATGCAGAGCGCCACATTGGGCCTCGGCGACAACGTGACGTTCCTCAAGGGCCGCAGCGATATCCCGCGTTTCCTGCTTGGCGCCGACCTGTTGATCCATCCGGCGTACAACGAAAACACCGGGACCGTGTTGCTCGAAGCGCTGGTGGCCGGGTTGCCGGTGCTGGTGAGCGCGGTCTGTGGTTACGCCCATTACATCGCCGAGGCCGACGCCGGCCTGGTGCTGGACGAACCTTTCGATCAGGCGCAACTGACGCAATACCTGACCGGCATGTTGAACGACGCTCAAGCACGGGCGGCCTGGAGCCGCAACGGTCTGGCTTTTGCCGAGACGGCCGACCTCTATAGCATGCCGCAGCACGCGGCGGATGTGATTCTGGCGGAGCACGCTTAATGAAGTTGATGCTGGCTGAACCGTTCAAGAGCCTCTGGGCCGGACGCGACCCGTTCGCCGAAGTCGAGGGCCTCAAGGGCGAGGTGTACCGTGAACTGGAAGCGCGCCGCACGTTGCGCACTGAAGTGAACGGCAATGGTTTCTTCGTGAAGATCCACCGTGGCGTCGGCTGGAGCGAAATCTTCAAGAACCTGCTCACCGCCAAGCTGCCGGTGCTCGGCGCGGGTCAGGAGTGGAAGGCCATTCAGCGCCTGCAAGAAGTCGGCGTGCCCACCATGACCGCCGTGGCGTACGGTGAAAAAGGCAGCAACCCGGCAGACCAGCACTCGTTCATCGTCACCGAAGAACTGGCACCTACCGTCAGCCTCGAAGACTTCAGCATCGACTGGGTCAAGCAACCGCCCGAGCCCAAGCTCAAGCGCGCCTTGATCGCCGAAGTCGCCCGCATGACCGGCATGATGCACCGCGCCGGGGTCAACCATCGTGATTGCTACATCTGCCACTTCCTGCTGCACACCGACAAACCGGTGACGGCCGACGACTTCAAGCTCTCGGTGATCGACCTGCACCGTGCCCAGACCCGCCCGGCGATCACTCAGCGCTGGCGCAACAAGGACCTGGCGGCGCTGTATTTTTCGGCGCTGGACATTGGCCTGACCCGTCGCGACAAACTGCGCTTCCTCAAGGATTACTTCCAGCAGCCGCTGCGCCAGATCCTGGCTGAAGAAGCGGCGCTGCTGGCCTGGCTCGAAGGCAAGGCCAACAAGCTCTACGATCGTAAACAGCGATACGGGGACGCGCTCTAATGCCGGGTTGGAGACTTGAGCCTGCTTACAGCGAGCTGGCAGAAGATTTCGGCAGCCTTGAAGCAGTGTTTGCGCTTCAAGGCGAGCGCCTGACCCGTGACCCGTTGTCCGAGGTCATTCGCGTCGAGCGCAATGGCGTCAACTATTACGTGAAACGCTACGTCGGCGCCGGCAAAGGCCTGCGCCGTTACCTCGGCAAGCCGCGGGTAAAAATGGAATGGCAAAACCTCAAGCGCTTTGCCAAGTGGGGCATTCCCACGGCTGAAGTGGTGGCTTGGGGGTTGGAGCGGCGCGGCGCGGCTTATGATCGCGGGGCGATGATCACCCGTGAATTGCCGCGTACCGAAGACTTGGCGGTCCTGGCCGAACGGCATGATCCGAAACTGGCGGACCGCGCCTGGGTCGACACCATCAGTCGACAACTGGCCGGCTACACCCGGACCATGCACGACCACCGCTTCACCCATAACGATTTGAAGTGGCGCAACCTGCTGATTGACGATGAGGCGCGGTTGTTCCTGATCGACTGCCCCAACGGCGATTTCTGGCGCGGCTTCTGGCTCAAGTACCGCATCACCAAGGACCTGGCGTGCCTCGACAAGGTCGCCAAGTATCACTTGTCGGCTACCCAGCGGTTGCGCTTCTACCTGCAATATCGCCAGCGGACCCGGCTCAATGCGGCCGACAAAAAACGCATTCGGCACGTGGTGAGATTTTTCGAGGGACGTGAATGACTGATTTTCTGGCGGCTGAAGACCGTGCGCTGCTTGAGCGTCACGGCCTCGGCACTTTCGACGCACTCTGGGCCAAGCAGCTCGACGCTGTGGATGAGCCCAACACGGGGCGCGGTGGCTGGAGCAGTGTGTTCCGGCTGGTGCTGGAAGGTCATGGCTACTACCTCAAGCGCCAAAGTAATTACCAGATGCGCACCTTGCACGCGCCGTTTGGCGAGCCCAGTTTTGCCCGCGAATTTCGCAACATCAGTCGCTATGAAAAGCTCGGCATTCCAGCGCTGAAGGCTGCGTTCTTTGGCGAGCGCAAGGTCGACGGCGAAGTCAGGGCTATCCTGCTGACCCGAGCCCTGGATGGCTGGGATGACCTCGATTCGTTGTTGCAGCGCTGGTCGGAGCTGAGCGCGGCGCAGCATTCGGCGGTTCTCAAGGCCTGTGGCCAACTGGCTCGACGCCTGCACGGCGCGCGTCAGGTTCACGGCTGCTTCTACCCCAAGCATATTTTTCTTCAGGCCACCGGCGACGGTTACCTGGCCCAGCTGATCGACCTGGAAAAGACCCGGCCATTGCTGTTCGGTCAGCGTGACCGGGTCAAGGATCTGGAACCGCTGCTGCGTCGCTCGCCCGAGTGGAGCGAAGCGCAGCTGCGTGAGTTGTTGGCCACGTATCTCGATCAATCGCCGGACAGTTCGCTGATCGACAGCTGGCTGGTGCGACTGACCGCTCGGCGCAGTCACAAGGAGACGCGCTGATGCGTTTGTCGGAGCTTAAAAACGCGGGCCGCAGCCCGAGCCTGCCACTGAGCATTTCCCTGGCCGATGCCGCCGGGCCTGCCGAGTTGCAGCTGCTCAGTCTGTTGCGGGTATTGCCCGGCCAGCGTTACGTCGGTGCCGGCGTCTGGCGCGGCCGGCCGGTGCTGGCCAAATTATTGGTCGGCAGCAAAGCGGCGCGGCATTTCCAGCGCGAGCGCAACGGTGTGCACTTGCTCGCCGATCAGGGCCTGACCACGCCACAGCTGTTGGCCGACGGCCTGAAGGACGGCGAGGGCGGCTGGTTGCTGTTCGAGTTCATCGAGGGCGCCGAAAGCCTCGGTGAAACCTGGAAACGGGTCGAGCATTTGCCGGTGCTGGCGGATATGCAAGGGGCTGTGCTGGCCGAGGCGCTGGGCGCTATCGGCCAAATGCATCGCAAGGGGCTCTGGCAGGAAGACCTGCACCTGGACAACCTCTTGCGCCAGCGCGGTCGGTTGTATCTGATCGATGGCGGCGGCGTCTGCTCCGAAACCCCCGGCCAGCCGCTGTCGCGGCAGAAAGTCCTGGAAAACCTCGGGGTGTTTTTTGCCCAGTTACCCAAATCGCTGGAACCGTTCACCGAAGAATTGCTGGTGTATTACCTGCTGAGCAACGGCGAACATGCCTTGCCGATGGAAGCGTTGCAGAAGCAGATCAACAAGGTCCGCAGCTGGCGTCTCAAGGACTACCTGATCAAGATCGGCCGCGAATGCACGCTGTTCAGCGTCCAGCGCGGCGCGTTCGGCTTGCGGGCGATTCGCCGCGAGGAAGCAGCGGCGATGCTGCCGGTGCTGGAACAGGCCGATGCCTTGCTCGATCAGGGCCACCTGTACAAGACCGGCGGCGCAGCCAGCGTCGGCAAGGTCGAGGTGGGCGGCCGTACGCTGGTGATCAAACGCTACAACATCAAAGGGTTCGCCCACTGGCTCAAACGCTTCTGGCGTCCGAGCCGTGCCTGGCATTCCTGGCGCGAAGGCAATCGTCTGGCGTTCCTCGGTATCGCCACGCCCAAGCCCCTGGCGTTGCTGGAGAAGCGTTTTCTGTGGCTGCGCAGTCGGGCTTACCTGATCACCGAGCACCTGACGGGGCCGGACATCATCGAGCGCTTTGCGCCGTACGTTGAGAGCGGCGCCGCGCCCGAGGCTGAATTGCTGGCGCTGGACCATTTGTTTGCGGAACTGATTGGCGAGCGGATCAGTCATGGCGATTTCAAGGGCCACAACCTGTTCTGGCAGGATGATCGCTGGGCGCTGATCGATCTGGATTCGATGTGTCAGCACGGCTCACTCAGCAGCTTCGCCCCGGCGTATGCGCGGGATCGGGCGCGGTTCATGCGTAACTGGCCTGAGAATAGCGCGTTGTATCAAGTGATCGATCAGCGACTTCCCAAAGACATCTCTAGCGCCGCCTGAATCGGACCTTCGGTCCTATCGCGGGCAAGCCCGCTCCCACAGTGGTTTTGGTTGTACATAAATCCGGTGTGCGACACACATCCCTGTGGGAGCGGGCTTGCCCGCGATGAGGCCGGAACAGTTGGCCGAGAATAGGGGACACGTTCTTATGAACCGTCCTACATGATCTTGAGAAGCCATGAACTGTGCCCTGAATAGCCACGATGCTAGCTTGCCGAGACGTTCTCGGAGGGCTGGTCTTGACTATACAAATGGCAATGACGTTGGGCGCTTTATCACTGGTTTTGGCAGGCTGCGGAACCGTCTCTACGGTGTTGCAGGATGACGCCGCCGCGGCGCAGGGGCTGCGAAAACAAAAAACCTATTGTCAGTCCATCCCTCGCGTTTACAGCGGTTTGGCCTACGACTTCTGCGTATTGAATGCGCCGCCGGACCCCACCGGCATTCTCGTGCCGTTCGTTCTACTGGATCTGGCCTTGTCGGGCCTCCTGGACACGGCAGTTTTGCCGTACACCCTTTATCGGCAGGGGGTCGATGGCAATATCGGCATTTACTGGCGGGCAGGCCGCGGCTAATTCTTTTGTATTCAGGCGTGTCAGTGATACACCTAAGTAGCTGGCTCGAATAACAAAGGATGAATAGTTCGTGTCGATCCCTATTTTCCCCTCTCAACAGTTTTTTCTTTTTGAAAACGAAAGCGAAAGTGAACCTGATGTTGAGGCAAAAAAGCCTTTACCTCCGAGCGGGAAGTACAGCGACTTTATAATTTATGTCGATGAGAGCGGCGATCATGGGATGCAAACGTTAGATCAAAACTATCCAGTGTTTGTGCTGGCCTTTTGCGTGTTTCATAAAAGGCATTACTGCGAGAAGGTTATTCCTGCCCTTCAGAAGTTTAAATTCAATCATATGGGGCATGACCTGATAGGTCTGCATGAGTTGGAGATCCGAAAAGAAAAGGGAGCGTTCTCTAGTCTATTCGTGTCCAGGCAGCACAAACACGCCTTCCTCGATGAGTTGACGGGCATCATCGAAGCCAGCAATTTCGTCCTGATCAGTTGCGTGATCGACAAAGCCGCTCTTCGCGAAAAACAAGGTCCTGTTCACAATCCTTATCACGTCGCTCTCGGCTTCTGTCTGGAAACTCTTTATGAATATTTACAGGAGAAGAATCAACAGTGCGCTTTGACACATGTGATTTTCGAGCGTCGAGGGAAGCGTGAGGATAATGAGCTAGAGCTGGAGTTTCGTCGCATGTGCGATGGCGCGAACCGATTGGGCATTCAATTGCCGTTCGACATCGTCTTTGCAACCAAACAAGTGAATTCCACGGGGTTACAGCTAGCGGACCTTGTTGCAAGACCCATCGGTATGAGCGTTTTGCGGTCAGGGCAAGAAAATCGTGCCTTTGACGTACTCAAACGTAAGTTTTACTGCAGTGGTGGATGTAATAATGTGGGAGAGGGTTTCGAAAATTGGGGTTTAAAGATTTTCCCTCTCTCAGAAAGCGAAAAGCCCCGGTGAAACTCACCGAGGCCGCAACGCCGACCGGGATCCCCCAGTCCATTTGCGCAGGAGTCTATGTCGAGGATCTTCGACTGTCAACGCGCAACCTCGCCACTTCCCGCTAGAGGTTTGCCGGAGCTTTTAAGCTATAATCCCGCCCTTTAGCTGTCTCTCGCCGCTTGCGAGGGCACATTAATTTTTGAGGCGCCTTGCGCCTGCATGCAGACTAAAGAGGCTAGACCCCTGTGGCATTGACGATTCTTGGCCTGTCCGGCGCCCTTAGCCATGATCCTTCCGCAGCCTTATACATCGACGGCAAGCTGGTCGCTGCGGCTGAAGAAGAGCGCTTTGTGCGCGATAAACACGCAAAGAACCGCATGCCATACGAGTCGGCGAAGTTCTGCCTTGAACAGGCAGGCATCAAGCCGTCCGACGTTGACGTCGTTGCGATTCCATTCGCCCCGATCAGCCTGTTCGGCAAGGCTCGCTGGCAGTACGCCAAGCGTTACTGGTACGCCCCGGACCGTGCACTCGACGCGATCCTGATGGGCAACCGTCGCTACAAGCGCTATCGCAACAAGATCGTCTGGTGCTTGGAGCAACTGGGCTTCGATCCGAAGAAGATCAAGATCGAGCCGGTCGAGCACCACCTGGCCCACGCCTCCAGCGCTTACCACTGCTCCGGTTTCAAAGAGAAAACCGCGATCCTGGGGATCGATGGCAAGGGTGAGTACGCCACGACCTTCTTCGGTTACGGCGAAAACGGCAAGATCCACAAGATCAAGGAATTCTTCGATCCGGACTCCCTCGGCGGCCTGTACGGCGCGATCACCGAGTTCCTCGGTTTCGATATGCTCGACGGTGAGTTCAAGGTCATGGGCATGGCGCCGTACGGCGACGCCAGCAAATACGATTTCTCGCGCCTGGCCTCTTTCGAGAACGGCGAGCTGGTGATCAACACCGACTACGCCAACGTCATCGGTCTGCGTCGCTATAAAGAGAAGGGCAAGGGTTACTACTTCTCGCCGAAGCTGATCGAGTGGTTGGGCCCCAAGCGCGAAGGCGACATTGCCGACGAACCTTACATCCACTACGCCGCCAGTATTCAAGCACTGTTCGAAAAAATTTCGTTGCAGATGATCGACTACTACCTGGGCGACGTGCTCAAGGAAACCGGCAAGCTGGCTTACGCCGGCGGCTGTGCGTTGAACGTCAAGCTCAACCAGAAAATCATCGCTCGCGATGACGTCAAGGAACTGTTCGTCCAGCCGGCGTCCGGCGATGCCGGCACTGCGGTAGGTGCGGCAGCTTATGTGTCTCACGCCCGTGGCGTGCCGGTCGAGAAGATGGAACACGTCTACCTCGGCCCGTCGTACACCAACGAAGATGTGCTGGCTGCGTGCGCTCGTCACCCGAGCAAGCCGGTATGGCGCAAGCTTGCGAACATGCCGGAAAACATCGCCAAGATCATGGTCGATGGCAACCCGGTGGCCTGGTTCCAGGGGCGCATGGAGTTTGGTCCGCGCGCACTGGGTGGTCGTTCGATCATTGGTTGCCCGAGCGCCACTGGCGTGGCTGACCGGATCAACCACCAGATCAAGTTCCGCGAGCGCTGGAGGCCTTTCTGCCCGTCGATGCTCGACACCGTTGCCCCGCAGATGATCAAGATCGATCACCCGGCGCCGTTCATGACGTTCACTTTTGAAGTGGCGGAAGAGTGGAAGACCCGGGTGCCGGAAGTCGTCCACGAAGATGGCACGTCCCGGGCCCAGGTGCTCAAGCGCGAATACAACCCGCGCTACTACGACATGATGAAGGCGCTGGAAGTGCTGACCGGCAACGGCGTGTCGCTGAACACCTCGCTCAACCGCCGTGGCGAACCGATGATCTGCTCGCCGACGGATGCCCTGAACATGTTCTTCGGTTCCGATCTGCAGTACCTGATCATGGAAGACATCCTGGTGGTCAAAGAGGGCGCGGACGCATATGACACGCTCGGCTGAACGCCATGTGCTGCAGTTCTGCCACGGCTATGACGGGCCGTTTTTGGACTGCGCCCGGCAGTACGCCAGCCTGTTTGCGGGGACCGGTTATCGCGTGACCACGGTGTTTCTGACCGGGGCCGCCGATGCCGGTGTTGCCGCGAACTGCGCGTCCGACGAAGTGCTGTTCATGGAATACAGCTCCAAGGCCATTCGTGGCCTGAAGCTGGGCGCCATCGGCGATCTGCGCAAGATCGCCGCCTCGCGCAATTTCAGTTTCTGTATTGCTCACCGGTTCAAACCGATCTACATCGCCTTGCTCGGCACATCGCTGCCGGTGATTGGCGTGCATCACGCCTTCGGCGATTACCAGCGCGGCACGCGCAAACTGTTTGCCAATTTTTTCCGCAAGCGCCTGAGCCTGCTCGGGGTTTCCGATGCGGTGCGCGACGACATGCGTCGTTGCCTGCCGAAGTGGCCGGCCGCGCGGATCCAGACGCTGTACAACCGTATCGACGTGCAAGACCTGCAAGACAGTCAGGAGTCCGTTCGCGAAGCCCGGGAAACCCTCGGCTTGTCGATGGATGCCTGGGTTGTCGGTAACGTCGGGCGGCTGCACCCGGATAAGGACCAGTCCACCTTGCTGCTCGGTTTTGCCGCGGCGCTACCGGGTTTGCCGGCCAACAGCCAATTGGTGATTCTCGGTTCGGGGCGGCTTGAGGATGACCTCAAGGCCCAGGCCCGCGAGCTGGGTATCGGTGATCGCGTGCTGTTTCTCGGCCAGGTGCCCGACGCTCGACGCTATTTCCGGGCCTTTGATGTGTTTGCCCTGAGTTCCGATCACGAGCCGTTCGGCATGGTGCTGCTGGAGGCCATGGCCGCCGGTGTGCCGTTGCTCGCCACCGCGTGTGGCGGGGCCCGGGCAGGGGTCGAAGGTGGGGGCATTCTGTTCCCGCTGGGCGATGTCGAACATTTGGCTAAAGGGCTGCAACACCTGGCCGCGATGGACGAGCAGCAGCGTCACCAGTGCGCCGAGCTGATGCTCGACCGCTTGCGTGAGCGCTTCTCCGACCGCGCGGTGCGCGAAGCTTTCTGGCGTTTGCCACACGTTACCGAACTGGCGCCGAGGGGCTGATGCTCAACCGACTTCAAGGCTGGCGCGAACGCGGCTGGGCGGTAGCCGACGCCTCGACCTATGCCGATGCCTGGCAACGTTATGGCGGCGGCGTCGCGACTCATCCAATGGTGGTCGAGCGGTTGGCCCGGTTGGCCGACATCCCGGTGCGCTACCTGGCCTGGGAGCAAAACGGTGAAGTCAAAGCCGCGATCCCGACCTGGGGCCGCGACCTCGCATTGTCCAAGGATGTGCTTAAGCGTCGCGGTAAAAAAGGCTTGTTCGACCTAGGCAATGCCGAGCTCATCCTGCCGGCCGCAGCCGATGCACAAGCACCGTTGCGTCACCGTGCGCGCTATCTGTCGGCGCTGAATGAAGGCCGCTTTACCGGCATCAAGTTGCAGGCCGAACAACTGGCCATGGCCCGTACGCCCGAAGAACTGTCGAAGAAGTTTCGCTACAACCAGCGCCGCGAATTGCGCTTGCTGGAAGAAGCGGGTGGCGTCGTGCGGCCGGTCGCGGATTTTTCCAGCAGTGAGCTGGCAGCGATTTATTGCGACCTGTTCCAGCGCCGCTGGGGTTTCCCGGCAACGGGCGCCGAGCGCATGGCCGAGGTCATTGAGTTGCTGCGCGAGTTGCTGATCGGCTCGGTGATTTTCCTCAATGATGCGCCGATCGCGACTCAACTGGTGTACCGCGTCGAAACGCCTGAATGGATCAGCGTCGAGTACATCAATGGCGGAGTTGATCCCGAAACCCGCGATTTCAGCCCTGGCAGCGTGCTGAGCTTTCTCAATACTCAAAGCGCCTGGGAGCATGCCCGGGCGTTGGACAAACCGTTGCGCTTCTCCTTCGGTCGCGCCGACCGGGAATACAAGGATCGCTGGTGCAACCCCGTGCCGGTCTTCACCGTATGAGTCAGCCCATGAGCCGCAAACAGCAACTGCTCAAGCGCCATCGGCGCAACAAACGCATCGGCCTGCTGGTCGCGCTGGTGCTGTTAATTGCCACTGGCGTGCTGGTGGCCTGGTGGTTGCCGCTGGTGTTGGCGGTACTGGGCTGGATTGCCCACGAAGCCTGGTTCGCCGACCATTTGTTTTATTCCCCGAAAGACGATTACCAATACAGCTTTCCGCCGTACACCCAGCAGCCCAAGGTTCGCCTGGACGGTGAGCGTTTGCGTCTGGACGACGGCGTGATGCTGGTCGATGACGCCACACTGATCCTGGCGCTGCGCATTAAAAGCACCTGGCTGGGCCGCTTTTTCGACCCGGTTGTCGAGTTGTCGGGTGGCGAAAACCCCGACCGGCAAACCTTCGAGCGTGGTGCAGACGGCCTGCGTTATCTCAACCTCAGTGGACAGGCGCAGGTACTGTCCAAGGGTGAGTTGCGCCTGCGCGGGCGTTTCTGCCGATTGCTCGGCGAGCCGGTGCTGTGGGCGTTTGAACATCCGGATTACAGCCGTCAGCGGGTGATGGTGATCGCGCCCCACGCCGACGATGCGGAACTGGCCGCATTTGGTTTGTACAGCCGTGCCGAACAAAGCTGGATCGTGACCCTGACCGCCGGTGAAATCGAGGCCGAGCACTATCAGCAAATGGGGCTCAAGGGTGTCGAAGCGTCTCGGCTGAAAGGCTCGCTCCGAGCCTGGGACAGCGTCAGCGTGCCCTTGTGGGGCGGCGTGCCTCAGGAACGGTGTATTCAACTCGGCTACTTCTGCCTGCAATTGCCCGCCATGCAGAGCGCGCCCGCCGAGGCTGTTGCATCCCGAGAGGCAGCGCTGGGCGATACCCGATATTTCCGACGCTTCAACCCGTTTGCCTTGGGCAGTGACATCGATGGCCTGCCGTCGTGGAACAATCTGCTTGCCGACCTGATCGAGCTGATCGAGCGCATTCAGCCCCAGGTCATCGTTTTGCCGCACCCACGCTTCGACCCGCACCCAGACCATCTATGTTCTCAGCAGGCGGTGATGCAGGCGCTGAGCTTTACCGCCTGGCAGCCCGAAACCTTGCTGCATTACGCCAACCATCTGCACGATAACGATCGCTGGCCAATGGGCGATGCCGGCACGGGCGTGGCCCTGCCGCCACAGCTCGGTGCTCATGAACCGTTGCGGCCCTGGGCGCTCGGTCTGTCGCCGGAAAAGCAATGGCACAAGGCAATGTCGTTGGGCATGATGCACGACCTTCAGCCCCGGCTTCCCCTCAAGCGCCTGCTGCGCCGGATGATTCAACGTTGCCTGGCATCCCGACGCTGGCCGGTGTACGGCGAAAACGAGTTCTTCCGTAAAACGGTGCGTCGCCACGAGTTGTTCTGGGTCCAAGAGCTGTCTGGAAAGAGAGAGACCAATTGAAAGTTCTGTTTCTGGTGCAGAAAGAGCAGCGCGCGATTCTCGACCGACTCTATGACGGTATCGCCGAGCATTGCGACTGCGACAAGCGCGAATTGACCAGTGAGGAGCAGGACAACTTGCGTGGGTATTTCCGCAAGCATGTCGATGTGACCCGCTATGACCGGATCGTTTTTTTCCTGCGTTTCAAAAAAGAAATCCGCCAGGTGAGGTTCATCCAGACCCTGCCCAATCTGGTTATTCTGGAACACGATGCCTACCAGAATTACATCCCGTGCAAATACACGGGCAAGTTCAGCGCCCATTACCGCAAGCTGCCCTGGGCTCGGGTGATCAGCTCGGGTTACAGGGTTGCCGAGCGCCTGCGCGGCGAAGGCTTCGATGCGGTGTTCGTTCCCAAGGGATACGACCAGTCGCTGTTGCGAGACCAGGGCCGCGAGCGGGACATCGAGTTGGCGTTTGTCGGAAGTACCAACAGCGTCGCCTACAGTGGCCGCAAAGCACTGCTCGATGAGTTGGGACGTGTCGAGTCGATGGTCGTGACTCGTACCAAATCCGGTGAAGAGTATTGTGACACGCTCAACCGTATTCGCTTCTTCGTCAGCGCGGATGTCGGTATGGGTGAATTCATGATCAAGAATTTCGAGGCCATGGCGTGTGGTTGCGTGTTGCTGGCATACGATCAGGGCTCGGCGGAAAGCAACGCGCTGGGTTTTCAGGATATGCATAATGTTGTGCTGTATCAGGATATCCCGCAGCTCCAGGAGAAGCTGGCCGTATTGCGCGCCGACCCGGAGCTTGCGCAGCGCATCGCTTCCAACGGTCGCGAACTGGCTGTCAACCAGTTCAGTTTTGCGCGGATCGGCCAGCGTATCGTCGAGGAGCTCGTACCTGCATTGCGCCCTCGCGGGCCGTTAACTCTGTTGGAAAAAATGCGTCTGAAACTGGGCGTTTGACAAGGGTCAGTCAGCCGTCGATATTGCTGGCACTTTGACTTTTAGATGAGGATCAGGTGCAATTTTCTAAAGAAAGTAACATCACATTGGTGGTCACCAGCTGTGGGCGCCTGGACCTGCTCAAAATAACCCTCGAGAGTTTTGACCGGTTCAATACAGCTGCCATTCGCGAAGTCTTCATCACTGAAGATGCAGGTGATGAGGAGGTGCACTCGGTCATTCCCGCCCATTGGAAAGATCACTGCACAGTGTTCGTCAATCGCCCGAAGCTCGGCCAGTTGGCGTCGATCGATCTCGCGTACGAACACGTCACCACGCCTTACATCTTTCATTGCGAAGATGACTGGGAATTCTATCGCCCAGGGTTTGTGGAAGATTCCATGACCATTCTTGAGTTGCGCCCGCAAATTCTCCAAGTGTGGTTGCGCAGCTACATTTACGATCTGTGCGTTCACAGTCCCTACATACATCTGGGCGCTCGTGAAGTTGTCGGCAGCGTGCCGTGTTACCCGCTAATCTCCGATAAACCCGAGTGGCAAAGTTTTTCGCTAAATCCCGGGCTGCGTCGAATGAAGGAGTATCGACTCTGTGCCCCATTTGCCCAGCACGGCGGCGAGAAGGCGCTGTCCAAGCGTTACGCGGAGCTTGATTTGACCGCGGTGACGCTTGAAGGGGATGCCGTTCGGCATACCGGGTTTGGCCTTCATGTGCATACTTCGGCTGAACGTGAGCGCAAGGCGCGCCGCAGTCGACGTGAGCATGTGAAGTCTGGATTATTACTATTGCTTGGAGTCTGCATTGGCTGGTTCATCAATTAAGTACGCCACCGCTTGTCTCCCGGGCTCCATGCATCGGCTTGCTGCTTTATGACTATCCTGAACGTCATGTGGTCCGGCGGTGCTCCATTCGCATCGATTCACAAGGTTCATCAGCAAATACTCTCGCAGGCTGGCCCCACCGCTTCGGTGAAGACGTGGCTGCTTCAGGGCAGCGTGTCCGAGTGCGGACTGTACGTTGGCGACGCCCGGGAATGGAATCTGTCCTCTGCGCGCTTGAAAGGACGGCACTTCTGGCGGCTGACGAAGCCCTGGATGCAGGCCGGCTTTCAGAAGGCCCTCATCCAGAGTGAGGCGCACCTTCTGCTACTCGATGGATTGGGCGTTGCGCGCACGCTTTTGCCTCTTCTCAAAAAACTGCCAGGTATCCGCGCGGTGGTGGTTTTTCATGGTTCTACGCGTCTGCGTGCCGAAGATCGAGAGCTCTTTGGGCAGTTCAAGGCGTCCCAGCTCACGTTGGTCGCAGTGTCGAATACCTTGGCGGCCAAATTAAGCCTCGACCTCCAATTGCCCGTGATGACGATGCGCAGTGCGTTCGACCCCGCCATCTTCCGCTCGGCGGTGCTCTCGCGAGAGGATGCCCGTGCCCGGTTGGGGTTGCCGCTGGACGATACGCCAGTGCTCGGTGCGGTGGGGCGATTTGAGGACAAGAAGGGGTTTGCTTGTCTGCTCGAGGCGTTTATTTCGGCATTGAAGCAACGTCCGGATTTGCGATTGGTGATCATTGGTGAAGGATCGACCCGAGAAGCCCTGCAAAGCCGTATCGACCAACTGGGGTTGGCTGCCAGTGTCGCGTTGCCAGGCCATCTCAATGATGCAGCGCAGCTTTACAGCGCATTCGACTGGGTCGCCATCCCATCTGTGAGCGAGGGTTTGGGATTGATCATGCAAGAGGCGGTGATGGCGGGTGTTCCGGTCATGTCCAGCGAATTGGCAGTGTTCCGCGAGCAGTTGGCTGATACGGGCTGGTACGCCGCCGTAGATGATGTCAGTGCCTGGAGCGACGCCATCGTACGAGCGTTCAGCGTCTCTGCAAAAGACGTCGCGGCGGAGCAATATCTGGAACTGGCTCCCGATCAGGCCTGGTTGAACTTCAGGCAAGCCGCCCGCGAATTACTTTCATGACGACAGGACAGCTTGCTCGAGCGCCTGCATTGGAAAGCTGTCGTTCAGGTTCTCGCGCGCAATATAGCGGGCGAAGTGCTGCAGGTTGCGCTTGATCAGGTGCCTGGGCAGCGGCGCCCGCAGAAAGCGCATATCCGCGACATCGATCAGGCCCATCCGGTTGTCCGGAGTCATCACGATGTTGCCCAGATGCAGTGAGCGAAAATAAACCCCCGACGTATGAAGACTGCGTATGAGACTCGCCAGGGCAGGCAAGGTCTGTTGCCAGTTGAAACCTTCCTTGCTGGCAATCTGGCGCAGGGTTTCTCCCGGCAGAGGCTGGTAAAGCACAGCCGTCATGCCAGGCGCTTGCAGTCGAAAGAACTGCAGGACCTGAAAGGTCGGCACACCCAGTTTTTGCAGTTCGATGGCATTGTCGATGAAGCGTTTCGAATACGGACGAAATAGCGCGGATGAAAAAATACGCTTGCGACGAAACAGTTTGAGGATATTCCCATCCTGCAACAGGTAGACTTTCGGCCCGAAGCTGTCGGCCTCCAGTATTCTGGCGCCTTCAATCATTTGATTTAAAGCGTCTTGCGGAAGCCGGGAGCATTGCATCGTAGAAAGCCTTGTTGGAATAGCGGGGGCACAGTGGCGAGCAATGATGCCGAAAAGTTTCAGTTTTAACCATGCCGGGTTAGGCGGGGTGAACGAACCAAGGAGCAGATTGATGCAGGAAACACGCTGGGCGCAAGTATGGATGACTACGGGGCTGCTGTGGTTTTTGCTCGCCATCGCCGTTGCGCCCTCCAACAAACTCTATCAGCAAGGTTTGCTCGCACTGCTCTGGCTGCCAGCCCTGATGTTCGCCTGGCCAGCACGGGCCAGGCTCGCAGAACTGTGCAGTCAGCAGCGCTGGGTCTACCTGCCAATGCTCGGTTTGCTGGTCTGGTCGTTGATCAGTCTTTCGTGGACCAACGTCGAAGACCCGGGTCGCGAAGCCAAGCGCTTGTTGTACATCGGTGTGTTTTTGTTGTTCTTCCCGATTTTTGCCAATGCCCGGCCCGAGCGGGTCATCCGCGTCATGCAATGGGGCGGCATAGGGGTGGCGTTGACTGCGTTGGCTGCGATGGTCAAGTTCTACGGGGTCAATGGCAACGCCTGGTACGAGCGCGTTGAAGGTTTGGGCGAGTTGTCTCACCCGATTCTGGGGGGGTACGTCATTGGGCTGGCAGCCGTGTGGCTGGTTCATTGGGTGCCGCGCGACCGCTGGATGCAAGCAGTCTGGGCCGTCGCGCTGGGGTTGATTGGTGCGTTTGTGGTGCTTAGCCAGAGTCGTGGTGCGGCGTTGGCGTTGTTTTTCACGTTGGTCGCCATGCCGATCTGGTGCCGTGACCGTCGCAGTCGCATCATTGCCGTCTCTGCGTTGGCAGTGGCGATGCTGGCTTTCTGGTTTTTCGAGCCTTTGGTGTTGGCGCGCGGTGTTTCCTACCGCCCGCAAATCCTGATGGCGAGCCTGCAAATGATCGCCGAACACCCATGGCGCGGATTAGGTCTTGGCGGCAACTATAAAGTGTTCACAGAGGGCCTTTATTTTGATCACGCCCATAACCTCTTCAGCCATGTGGCCATCGAATTGGGTCTGCCTGGGCTGTTGTTGTGGTGTGCAACATGGCTTGCAGTCCTGCGTGAGGCCTGGAAGGCCCGGGAAACGATTTATGGCCAGGGCATCATCGGCATATGGTTGTTTTCATCCCTGGCCATGCAGTTCGATGCGGCCAGCCTGACCGGAACGCCGAGAGCCGAGTGGTTCATCAGTTGGTTACCCATTGGCCTGGCCAGTGTGTTGGTATGGGCGCGGGCCAATTCCGGCGCTTGTGATAAAATTTCGCGTTCTTCCTAACAAGTGAGCTCTACGATGAGTGACGCACCGCCCAAAGCGGGACAGGATTCCAGCCTGAAAATTTATCTTCGGCTGTTGGGTTATGTAAAACCCTATGTCGGTCTATTCCTGCTGAGTATTGTGGGCTTCGTGATCTTTGCGTCTACTCAGCCGATGCTGGCCGGGATTCTCAAATATTTCGTCGATGGCCTGAGCAACCCTGAAGCGGTGCTCTTCCCCAATGTTCCTTATCTGAAAGACTTGCAGTTGCTGATGGCCGTGCCGTTGCTGATCATCCTGATCGCGGCGTGGCAAGGCCTGGGTTCTTTCCTGGGTAACTACTACCTGGCTAAAGTTTCGTTGGGGCTCGTGCATGACCTGCGCGTCGAGCTGTTCAACAAGTTGCTGGTATTGCCCAACCGTTATTTCGATACCCATAACTCCGGGCACCTGATTTCGCGCATCACCTTCAACGTGACCATGGTCACCGGTGCGGCCACGGACGCCATCAAAGTGGTCATTCGTGAAGGTCTGACCGTGGTGTTCCTCTTTGCCTATCTGCTGTGGATGAACTGGAAGCTGACGATCGTGATGCTGGCGATCCTGCCGCTGATCGCCTTCATGGTCGGTAATACCAGCAAGAAATTCCGCAAGCAGAGCAAGAAGATCCAGGTGGCGATGGGTGACGTGACTCACGTGGCCTCCGAGACCATCCAGGGCTATCGCGTGGTGCGCAGTTTCGGTGGCGAGAGCTATGAAGAGCAGCGCTTTGCCGCCGCCAGCCAGGGCAACACCGACAAGCAATTGCGCATGACCAAGACCGGCGCGGTCTACACGCCGATGCTGCAACTGGTGATCTACACCGCCATGGCCGTGCTGATGTTCCTGGTGCTGTTCTTGCGCGGCGACGCGACCGCCGGTGATCTGGTGGCCTACATCACCGCTGCGGGCCTGCTGCCCAAGCCGATTCGACAGTTGTCGGAAGTCAGTTCGACCATCCAGAAAGGCGTGGCCGGTGCCGAAAGCATTTTCGAGCAATTGGACGTCGAGCCTGAAGTGGACAACGGCACCGTCGAACGCGACCGTGTCAACGGCCACCTTGAAGTGCGCAACTTGAGCTTCACGTACCCGGGGACCGAGCGTGAAGTGCTGAAGAACATCAGCTTCACCGCAGCGCCGGGGCAGATGATTGCCCTGGTCGGTCGCTCCGGCAGCGGCAAGTCGACGCTGGCCAGCCTGATCCCACGCTTCTACCACCACGATATCGGCGAAATCATGCTCGATGACGTGGAAATCGAAGAGTATCGTCTGCGCAATCTGCGTCGGCATGTGGCGCAGGTGACGCAGCACGTGACGCTGTTCAACGACACCATTGCCAACAACATCGCTTACGGTGACCTTGCCGGTGCCCCCCGTGCCGACATCGAAAAAGCCGCCACTGATGCTTATGCGATGGACTTCATCTCGGAAATGCCTGAAGGCCTGGACACCCAGGTCGGCGAAAACGGCGTGCTGCTCTCCGGTGGCCAGCGTCAGCGCCTGGCGATTGCCCGGGCCTTGTTGAAGAATGCACCGTTGCTGATTCTCGACGAGGCAACCTCGGCGCTCGATACCGAATCCGAGCGGCATATCCAGGCTGCGCTGGATCAGGTGATGAAAGGGCGCACGACCTTGGTGATTGCCCACCGTCTATCGACCATCGAGAAGGCTGACCTGATCCTGGTCATGGACCATGGCGAAATCGTCGAGCGTGGCACCCACGCTCAACTGTTGGCGCAAAACGGCTACTACTCGCGACTGCATGCGATGGGCCTGGACGAACCGGTCACCGCCGGTATCGCCTGACACTGCTGAGAGAGGGTGAGCCTGGCTCGCCCTCTCGCACATCCGGCGTGCAATGCGTCCGGTGTTTTGTATCCAGATACTTACCTGTCTTGACCAAACCTGAATAAAACTCTGCACCGCGCTTGTTAAGGTTCCTGAACGAATCTTTGACTTCAATCGAGGGGGCGATCCCCTTCGCGCGGGTAATTCAATGTTGCAACGTTATCTCTGGAAGCTGTTGCCCAAGTCGCAACGGCAATTCTTGCTGGGGCGGCTGTCGGTCGTGGACCGTCAGGTAGTAAACAAGTCGATGTCGGCCAACCTGCGTTTTCCTCAAGCCTTCGCGCAGCGTTCCTGTCTGTTCATCCACGTTCCCAAATGCGCCGGCAGCAGTGTGTGTGCAGCGCTGTTCGATGGCTGGACGCCGGGGCACGTGCCGTTGTATTGGTACGAGCAGCAATTTCCCAAGCAGTTTGCTGGCAGTTTCAAGTTCGCTTTTGTCCGCGATCCTCTGGAAAGGGCGTACTCGGCCTACGCCTTTCTACGGGGCAACGAATTGAGCCAGCGCGATCAGGCTGCGCAGAAACTGGTCAGCCAGTACCGCGACTTCGACGATTTCGTTAGTCGCTGGCTGCACCCTGAAACGATCCACCGGCAACTGCATTTCGCCGCGCAAACGGATTTTCTCACTGACTCCCTCGGGCACCTGGCACTCGACTTCATCGGCTATCAGGAACACCTGGAGAGGGATTTCCGTTTTGTTTGCGAGCAGTTGGGGCACGCAGTGCAACTGCCCCACGTCAACAGCACACAGCAGAGGAGCCCGATGCCTGTCCGTGATTTCTGTTCCACGCGTACCCGCCGGCTGGTGCGGCGGGTGTATGAGCGCGATTACGAGATGCTGGGTTATGAATGAAGCGCTGTCGATGCCAGTCTCGCGGATCAGGCCTTATCAGTTATCGCTGTCGAGCAGCGACCGGGCCGCACTCAAATCGCAGCGGCCACGTTGCCTCTGGATGACCGGATTATCAGGGGCGGGCAAGTCGACACTGGCCAACGCCCTTGAGTTGCAACTCCATCAACTCGGGCTGCACACGTTCGTCCTCGATGGCGACAATCTACGCGCGGGCTTATGCCGTGATCTGGGGATGGGCGCAGAATGTCGCCGGGAGAACATCCGGCGCATGGCCGAGGTGGCGCGTCTGATGGTCGATGCGGGTCTGATTGTGATCGTTGCAGCGATCTCACCGTTTCGCGCGGAGCGTGAGGCGGCGCGTCGGTTGTTCGCCGAGGGCGATTTCATCGAGGTGTATGTGAGCACGCCGTTCGCCGTGTGCGCGCAACGCGACCCCAAGGGCTTGTACCAGGCGGCCCGGGACGGACGGATCAAGGATTTCACCGGCATCGACAGTCCCTATGAGGCGCCGTTGGGTGCGGAATGTGAAATTGACACGCAGGCGCTGGAGATGGTGGAGGCCTGCCGTCGATTATCGGGATTGCTGATCAAAAAATGAGCAAAAAAACCTGTTGAATCATCCCAATGCAGCTGTCGCACAAGCCCACGCCAACCCTGTGTTAATATCGCGCCCCTGTTCATTTTGTATGTGGGTTGCTCCATGAAGTTGTCCATGCCGCGATTCGATCAAGCCCCTGTCTTGGTGGTCGGCGATGTCATGCTCGACCGTTATTGGCATGGTGGGACCTCACGGATTTCCCCTGAGGCGCCGGTGCCGGTAGTCAAGGTCGAGCAAATCGAGGACCGCCCGGGCGGTGCCGCCAACGTTGCGTTGAACATTGCCGCCCTCGGTGCCCCGGCCTCGCTGGTCGGCGTTACCGGCGACGATGAAGCTGCCGACAGCCTGGTCAATAGCCTCAAGGGCGCTGGCGTACGGGCGTTGTTCCAGCGCATCGCGCACCAGCCGACCATCGTCAAGCTGCGGGTCATGAGCCGTCACCAGCAACTGCTGCGTATCGACTTCGAAGAACCGTTCGCCACCGACGCCCTGGCGCTGGGCGAGCAGGTCGACGAATTGCTCGAAGGCATCAAGGTGCTGGTCCTGTCCGACTATGGCAAAGGCGCGCTGAAAAACCATCAGGTGCTGATCCAGGCCGCCCGCGCCCGTGGCATTCCGGTGCTGGCCGACCCCAAGGGCAAGGATTTCTCGATCTACCGCGGTGCGAGCGTGATCACGCCGAACCTCAGCGAATTCGAAACCATCGTCGGCGGTTGCGCGGATGAGCACGAGCTGGTGAGCAAAGGCGCGAAGTTGATGCACGACCTCGACCTCGGCGCGTTGCTGGTGACCCGTGGCGAACACGGCATGACCTTGCTGCGCCCGGATCATCCGGCGCTGCACTTGCCGGCCCGTGCCCGTGAAGTGTTCGACGTGACCGGTGCCGGCGACACGGTGATTTCCACCCTGGCGGCAGCGATTGCCGCGGGTGAAGAACTGCCCCACGCGGTGGCCCTGGCCAACCTGGCGGCGGGCATCGTGGTCGGCAAACTCGGTACGGCGGCCATCAGCGCGCCGGAACTGCGTCGCGCCATCCAGCGTGAAGAAGGTTCCGAGCGCGGTGTGCTGGGTCTTGAGCAGCTGTTGCTGGCGGTCGACGATGCCCGTGCTCACAAAGAGAAAATTGTATTCACCAACGGCTGCTTCGACATCCTGCACGCCGGTCATGTGACGTACCTCGAACAGGCGCGGGCCCAAGGCGAGCGCCTGATCGTTGCGGTCAACGACGATGCGCCGGGGAGCCGCCTGAAAGGGCCGGGTCGTCCGAGCAACAGTGTCGATCGGCGCATGGCGGTACTGGCGGGTCTGGGTGCTGTCGACTGGGTGATCAGCTTCCCTGAAGGCACTCCGGAAAACCTGCTGAGTGCGGTCAAGCCGGATGTGTTGGTCAAGGGTGGCGACTACGGGATCGAGCAAGTCGTCGGCGCAGACATCGTGACCGCTTACGGCGGGACCGTGAAAGTGCTGGGGGTGGTGGCAAACAGCGCGACGCCCGCGATTGTCGAGCAGATCCGCCAGTCCGAGTGACGTCATAAAAGATCGCAGCCGCGTTTCACTCGACAGCTCCTACAGGGAATCGTATTTCAATGGAGGAGCTGTCGAGTGAAACGAGGCTGCGATCTTTTGCTTTTACGAGCTGACTTTCTTGCGCGGCACGATTTTCTTCAGCAGTTGCTTGGCTTTCCCGCGTAGCCGGGCCAGGCCCGAATCCTTCCCCGGTGGGCTCAAACCCTGCTGTCGCACCCAATCCTTCCAACGAATCCGTTCATCGCGTACCAGCCAGCCTTCCTGCCGGGCAAAGCTTTCCGCCAGGTACAACCCGCGAGTGCTCGCCGGGTACAGCTGATCCTTCTTCAAGGTATACAGCTCGGCCATCGGCTGGCCGTCGTGCAACGGCATCAGGTACAAATCGGGGCGTTTGCGATCGAGCCGGGCCACCAATTGATCGCCTTCCAGTCGCTCGTCGACATGAAACAGACTCAGGGATTTAGCTTCCTTGGGCACATCCAGGCGCAAGTCATAAATCAGTTGTAACGACGCAGTGGGTAAGTGCACATAGGCGCGAGGACGTTCGATCAACTGCATCTTGGCGCAACGCACTGGCCGCGCCGAACCGGACAACGGCGTCAGGCGAAAGGGCAGCGCCTCACGGTAATGCAAAGCGGACGAGTAGGGCGCCGGCAGCCAGGTGTCGTTGAAACGCCCGCCTAACCAGCCTTCCGGCGTTTCCAGCAGGCACTCTTCGGCAATCTCCTGGATTGCCGTGTGCAGTGGCAGGTTCAGCTCATGGGCCGGGACGTAGCCGGAAATCAGCTTGAGCACCACATCGCCACGGTCCTGCCGCCGCTGACGCACCAACACCCAGTAATCGCGATTCTGCCAGTGCAGGGTCAGGCGCACCGAAACCCCGAGGTTGGCCAGTTCCAAAGCAAAACGCTCGGTGTCGGCCACCGTTACCGGGCGGCGACGTTGCAAGGTCTGGGAAAAATTCAGCGGCATACCGACGCTCTGATAACTCAAGCCTTCGGGAGTCGCTTCGACGTACAACGGCAGGGTCTTGAAGTTGCTCGGGTTCTTTCTTATGAGCGTACGCGGCATGTCGGCTCCTGCTTAAGGCCGCGTGGGCGGCATCAGTTTCTACGTAGGACCTGGGCAACGGTCGCGACGTTGTGGGCGAGGTGCAGCGGATTAATGGTCCCGACAATAGCACTGGCAACGCCCGGATGTTCAAACAACAACTCAAAGCTGGCGCGCACCGGATCGACACCTGGGCTCAGGCACACGTGACCACTGGCGAGGGCTTTTTTGACCAGAATGGCTTTGCCGTGAGCAGCAGCATAGTCAATGACGGGCTTCTCGTTCTGTTCGTTCAGATTGTAGGTGACCATTGCGCAATCGCCTTGTTCCAGAGCCTTCAAACCGCCTTCGACGGTTTTACCGGAAAAGCCGTAGCCGCGGATCTTGCCTTCGCGCTTCAGTTCGGCGAGCGTCGCATAAACTTCGCTGTCATTGAGAATCGCCAGATCGTTGCCGTCGGAATGCACCAGCACCAGATCGATAAAATCCGTTTCCAGGCGTTGCAGGCTGCGTTCCACCGAAAGCCGGGTGTGCGCGGCGCTGAAATCGTGGCTCGACTGACCGTCGGCAAACTCTTCGCCGACCTTGCTGACGATCACCCAGTCCTGACGCTGGCCACGCAACAACGGGCCAAGACGCTCTTCGCTACGACCATAAGCCGGGGCGGTGTCGATCAGGGTGATGCCCATGTTGCGCGCGAGGTTGAGCAGCATGCGTGCTTCGTCATCGTCGGGGATCTGGAAGCCACTGGGGTACTTCACCCCTTGATCGCGGCCCAGTTTCACCGTGCCCAGGCCCAGGGGCGAAACCAGCAGGCCGGTGCTGCCCAAGGGGCGATGCAGGTCGTGCAGGGTCGGTTGGCTCATGGCAACAGTTGCTCCCAGGCAGGAACGCCCATCGGCGGTTTTGGCAATTCGGGCAACGGGGCAGGATGACTTGGCTGGATGCCGTCGCGTTGCAGGGAGGCGATCACACGATCGGCGAAGTCCGGCGCCAGCGCCAGTTTGGTTGGCCAACCCACCAGCAAGCGGCCTTCTTCGGCGAGGAACGCGTTGTCGGGACGAGTCAGGCCCGATTGCAGCGGCTCGGCACGATCCACGCGAAGGGTCGCCCATTGCGCGGTGCTCAGGTCGATCCATGGCAGTAACTGGCCGAGTTCTTTCTGCGCCGTGGCGATTTGCTCGGCGGGGTTTCGGGCGACGCCTTCGGCTTCGGCAATATCGCCGCCCAAGTACCAGACCCACTGGCCATCGGCGGCCGGATGGGTGGTCACGGTCATGCGCGGTTTGGTGCCGCCGCCCAGGCAATGCGCATACAGCGGTTTAAGGCCCGGGCCTTTGGCGATGATCATGTGCAACGGACGGCGTTGCATGGCCGGTTTGCTCAGCCCCAGCGTTTCAAGCAACGCCGCCGTACCGGCACCGGCGCTGAGGACGATGCGCTGGGCGCGGATCTCGCGCTCGTCAACTTTCAAGCCGACGAGTTTTCCACCCTCCAGCAACGGTTCGATCTGCTGCCCGGCGAGCAAACCATCACCGGCCAGTTCGGCCAGGCGCTGGACCAGGCTCGGCACGTCGATCACCAATTCCGCCAATCGGTAAACCTTGCCCTTGAAGCGTTTGTCTTGCAGGGCGGGCGGCAACTGATCGCCCTTGACCTGATCGACGCGGCCGCGCACCGCTTTGCTGGCGAAGAAACTGGTGAGGTTGCCGGCGATCGTGCCGGGGGACCAGAGGTAATGGGCTTCGGACAGCAGGCGTACACCGGACAGGTCCAGCTCGCCGTCGCCGGCCAGGGCTTCACGCCAGCGACGCGGCATGTCGGCGATGGCTTCCGAGGCGCCGGTCAGGGCGCCATGCAACGCGTACTTGGCGCCGCCATGGATGATGCCCTGGGACTTCACACTTTGCCCGCCGCCGAGGCTGGCGCTTTCCACCAGCACGGTCGAAAACCCTTGGCGGCGCAGACGCGCATTCAGCCAGAGGCCGGCGACACCAGCGCCGACAATCAGAACGTCGGTGGAAATAACGGATGGCATGCAGCGACCTCAGTGTTCAAGACGAGGGCGCAGTATACAAGGCATCTTCAGGATCTGTTGCAGGAGGGCAACTTGTAGGAGCTGGCTTGCCAGCGAAAGTGGTGTGCCTGGTGCACCGCGTTGACTGATCGCCAGCAAGCCGGCTCCTACGGCCAGCCAGCCGGCTCCTACAGATTGTTAGTGCCCGGCGGTTTTGGAGAAGAGCTGGATGACTACGACGCCCAATACGATCAGCGCCATCCCCAGCATCGCTGGCACATCAAGCTTCTGCCCGTAGATAAACAGCGCCGCGACGCTGACCATCACGATGCCCATGCCGGCCCACACCGCGTACGCCACGCCCACGGGCACGCTGCGCACCACCAGCGTCAGCATCCAGAAGGCAATGCCGTAACCGACGATCACCAGAATCAGTGGCAGTGGCGTGCTGAAGCCTTTGACCGCTTTCATCGAAACAGTGGCAATCACTTCGGCGCAGATGGCAATGGCCAGGTAGTAGTAAGCGGTCATGGGTCAATCCTCGTATGAAGTGTTGCTTTGCGAGTTCGGCATTCTAGTGATTCCCCAGATGCGGTAAAGTCATTACCTATCTGTTCTGAAGATGGGTTGCCTCATGAACATGCAATGGAATCTGGAGCAGTTGCGGCTGTTTGTCAGCGTAGCGGAGCAGCGTTCGTTTTCGGCCGTGGCGCGCGATCAACGCAAGGCGCAGTCGGCGGTCAGCAGTTCGATTGCGTTGCTCGAAGAGGACTTGGGTGTGAGCCTGTTCGACCGCAGCAGCGGTCGTCAGCCGAAACTCACCGAGGCTGGCAATGCCTTGCTGGAAGAGGCGCGGGAAGTGCTGCGCCAGTGCGAGCGCCTCAATGGTCGGGCGCTGGCGATGATGCGCGGTCAGGAGGCGCGGCTGCGGGTGGCGCAGGATGAGGCGATGCCTTATCAGCCGATCATCGAAAGCTTCGAAGCCCTGGCGGAAAAATTTCCCAGCCTTGAAGTGCAGCTGACCAGCGCCGCCCAAGGCGATGTCGCGCGCAAACTGGTGGAGCGTCGGGCCGATCTGGGGCTGCTGTTCTTCCACGATCAGATCCCCGAAGCGCTTGAGCGACGGGTACTCGGCAGTGTCGAAATGGTCACCGTGTGCGGCAAAAGCCATCCATTGGCGGGCAAGGGCGAAGTCGACTGCCAGCAATTGGCCCGGCATCGCCAGTTGCTGATGTCCACCGAGTCCAGCGTTTATCCCGGCAGCGAACCTGCCAGTCCGCAAGTCTGGCGTGCCGACAGTTTTTACGTGATGGCCGAATGGCTGGTGCGCGGCCTCGGCTGGGCCTGGCTGCCCCGGCACGGGGTGCAGTGCCCGACGTATCAGAATCAGATGGCCGGCCTGGTCAGCGAATGGCCCCCGCCAGCATTGGTGGTGGAACTGGTCTGGCGCCGCGACGAACCTCTTGGCCCGGCGGCGCGTTGGTTGGCGGAACGTTTTGCCGTGCACTTGCAGGCGATCGGCGAGAAAAGCCGATAAACTCCGCCGCCATGAATAGAACTCTCTACACCGCGCTGTTTTACCTGGGGCTGCCATTGGTAGCGATTCGGCTGTGGCTGCGCGCACGCAAGGCGCCGGCGTATGCCAAGCGCATTGGCGAGCGGTTCTCCTTCGGACTGCCGACCATGAAGCCTGGCGGTATCTGGGTGCACGCAGTGTCCGTGGGTGAGAGCATTGCCGCGGCGCCGATGATTCGCGCCTTGCTGCAACGCTATCCGACATTGCCAATCACCGTGACTTGCATGACGCCGACCGGTTCGGAGCGCATCAACGCCCTGTTCGCCAATGAGCCGCGCATCCAGCACTGCTATTTGCCGTACGACCTGCCGTGCGCGGCAAAGCGCTTTCTTGATCGGGTCCAGCCGAAACTGGCGGTGATCATGGAAACCGAACTCTGGCCGAACCACATTCACCAATGCGCCCAGCGCGGGATTCCGGTGGCACTGGCCAATGCGCGACTGTCGGAGCGCTCGGCCAAGGGTTATGGCCGCTTTGCCAAACTGACCGGACCGATGCTCGCCGAGATGAGCCTGTTCGCGGTGCAGACCGAAGCCGAGGCCCAGCGCTTCCGCGATCTCGGCGCTCGCGCGCAAACTGTCGACGTGACCGGTTCGATCAAGTTCGACCTGACCATCGACCCGCAACTGCTCCAGCGCGCCGCCGAGTTGCGGGGGCAATGGCAGGCGCCGGAGCGTCCGGTGTGGATCGCCGCGAGTACGCACGAAGGTGAAGACGAAGTGGTGCTGGCGGCTCATCGTCAGTTGCTCGCCAGCCATCCCGATGCCTTGCTGATTCTGGTGCCGCGCCATCCGGAGCGTTTCAATCCGGTGTTCGAATTGTGCCGGCAGCAGGGTTTCGCCACAGTACGTCGTTCCACGGGTGAGCCGGTGACTGCGCAGACCACGGTGCTGTTGGGCGACACGATGGGCGAGTTGCTGTTTCTGTATGCGCTGGCCGACAGCGCCTTCGTCGGCGGCAGCCTGGTGCCGAACGGCGGGCACAATCTGCTGGAACCGGCCGCGCTGGCCAAACCGGTGTTGAGCGGGCCGCACCTGTTCAACTTCCTCGAAATCGCCACGCAGTTGCGCAGCGCCGGGGCGTTGCAGGAAGTCGAGGATGCCGAAAGTTTGGCGCTGGCCGTGCAGCGGCTGTTCGAATTGCCACGCGATGCGCAGCGGATGGCAGAGGCGGGGTTGAAGGTGATGCGCACCAATCAGGGCGCGTTGCAGCGGTTGCTGGATGGGCTGGGACGGTTGATCGACCGGTAACGGTGGGGACCGTTGATTTCGAACATCCCCGCGATCCGTAGGAGCTAGGCTTGCCAGCGAAGGCGTTAGTGAGATCGCCTTCGCCGGCAAGCCGTGCTCCTACAGATTCTGCGTCAAGGTCGGGCTTTGAGTTGCTCAGCCGCAGCCTTCGCCAGATCCGGCGGCAAGAAGTCTTTGTCCGGGTTGTAATCGGCCTTCAGATAACGCCCCAGATCCTGCAAGTCCCCCGGGTTCGACGTGCCGGCAGCTTGCTTCAAGCGCAGGTTGTCGAGGATGTAGTCGTAGCGCGTGTTGTTGTAGTCGCGCACCGAGGTGTACAGCTGGCGCTGCGCATCCAGCACGTCGACGATGTTTCGCGTCCCCACCTGATAACCGATTTCGGTCGCTTCCACCGCGCTCTGGTTGGAGATGATCGACTGCTTGCGCGCCTGCACCTGCTCGACGTCGGTGTTGACCGCGCGGTGCAGGTTGCGGGTGCTTTCGACGATTTGCCGACGCAGCGATTCGCGTTGCTGCTCGGACTGGTCCAGTTGTGCGTACGATTGGCGCACCTGGGAATTGATCAGGCCGCCGCTGTAGATCGGGATGTTCAGTTGCAGCCCAACCGTGGTTTGCTCGACGTTGCCACCGTAAGGCTGGCCGAAGGCGTTCGGGTTGCTGAAACCGAGGGCGTCGTTGTCACCTTTCTCGTATTTCGCCACGGCATCCACGGTGGGTGCATGGCCGGCCTTGCGCTGCTTGAGGGTTTCTTCGGCGGCGCTGACGGCGTAGTTGCTCGCGAGCAGATTGAGGTTCTGTCTGGCCGCCGTATCGACCCAGGCTTTGGCGTCGTTCTGCACCGGCGGCAAAATCGGCAGGGTATGGACGACCCCCCAGATCGAGTTGTACTGACGGTTGGTCAGGGTGATCAGGGCTTCGAACGCATCATCCACCTGACGCTGGGCGACGATCCGGTTGGCCCGCGCCGTGTCATAACTGGCTTGCGATTGCAGCACGTCGGTCTTGTCCGACAGGCCGACGTCGAAGCGCTCGTTGGACTGATCGAGCTGGCGTTTGAAGGCGGCTTCTTCAGCCTTGGTGGAGGCGAGGTTGTCCTGGGTGCGCAACACGTTGAAGTAGCTTTCGGCACTCTGCAGGATCAGGTTTTGCTGGGTCGCCGAGAGCTGCAGGGCGGCCTGTTCGTTGACGTCTTTGGCGGCCTGGAACTGGAACCAGCGATCAGCACGGAACAGCGGTTGAGCCAGGGTCGCCTGATAGGAATGCGCGTTACGGTTGGCGGTCGCCGATGGCTGATCGATCGCGGTGCGCACAGCGGCCAGTTCAGCACCACCCGAGAGATTGGGCAGCAGCCCGGCGCGGGCCTGAGGCACGACTTCTTTCTGGGCGCCATATTGAGCGATAGCAGCAGCCAGGTCGGCGTTGTTGTCCACCGCTTCCTGATAGACGCTGACCAGATCGGTTTTGGTCGATAAGGGCGCTTCTGCTGCCCAGGCCATTCCATTGGACGCACATGACACGGCAACGGCCAGTGAGAGTTTGCGCAGCATGAGGCGTTCCCTAAAAAATTACGCTGATAATTTGAGCGCCAAAGGTAAGGCGCCGACCCCGCAACGTCAATGCGCAGCATGGCCGTTGCGAGTGTAGTTGCGCACACGAGCGGCAACAATCATCTGATTGCGCCATTCATCATGGTGTTTATCGCGGTGTTGGCGTTCTTTGTCAGTTGTGTCTAGACTGGCCGGGTTCTTGTCGGGGTGCCTTGCTATGAGGCTGAGATCGAATAATTTCGGATCCCGTTGAACCTGATCAGGTTAGCGCCTGCGTAGGGAACAAGATTTCTCGTCACCCGGCGAGTCCTCTTGTGCTTCGTCCGGGATGTTGTTCGACAATCGAACACCCCTCGAGCACTGAGCACAGCACTGCTGGTTTTCCCAGCTCACGTGCGTCCATTCGTTACAGGTTCGCTCCGACAAAATTCCACTGCCTGGATGCTGTCTGGAGAGCCCGTGATGACGATAAAACTAAAAAACACTACGAACCTGAGTGATTCGGCACAAGTCGATCAACAGTCGGTTCAGCCGTTTACCCGCTCGCAAAAAGTCTATGTCCAGGGCTCCCGCCCGGACATCCTCGTGCCGATGCGCGAAATCAGCCTCGACGTGACCCCGACCGATTTCGGCGGCGAGATCAACGCGCCAGTGGTTGTGTACGACACCTCGGGCCCGTACACCGATCCCAACGTCATCATCGACGTGCGCAAAGGCCTCGGCGATGTGCGTTCGCCGTGGATCGAATTCCGTGGCGACACTGAGCGCCTGCCCGGGCTGAGTTCGAACTTCGGCCAGGAACGCCTCGCCGATGCCGAGCTGACCAAGCTGCGTTTCGCCCACGTCAACAACCCGCGCCGCGCCAAGGCCGGTGCCAACGTCAGCCAGATGCACTACGCCCGTAAAGGCATCATCACCGCCGAGATGGAATACGTCGCCATCCGCGAAAACATGAAGCTGGAAGTGGCGCGCGCCGCTGGCCTGCTGGACCAGCAACACGCCGGTCACAGCTTCGGTGCCAGCGTGCCGAAAATCATCACTCCAGAATTCGTCCGTGACGAGATCGCTCGCGGTCGCGCGATCATTCCGGCCAACATCAACCACACCGAACTGGAACCGATGATCATCGGCCGTAACTTCCTGGTGAAGATCAACGGCAATATCGGCAACAGCGCACTGGGTTCGTCCATCGAAGAAGAAGTGGCGAAACTGACCTGGGGCATTCGCTGGGGTTCGGACACGGTCATGGACCTGTCCACCGGCAAGCACATTCACGAAACCCGCGAGTGGATCATCCGCAACTCGCCGGTGCCGATTGGTACGGTGCCGATTTACCAGGCCCTGGAAAAAGTTGGCGGTGCTGCCGAAGACCTGACGTGGGAGCTGTTCCGCGACACGCTGATCGAACAGGCCGAGCAGGGCGTCGACTACTTCACCATTCACGCCGGCGTACTGCTGCGCTACGTGCCGCTGACCGCCAAACGCGTGACCGGTATCGTCTCCCGTGGTGGTTCGATCATGGCCAAGTGGTGCCTGGCGCACCACAAAGAGAACTTCCTCTACACCCATTTCGAAGACATCTGCGAAATCATGAAGGCCTACGACGTCAGCTTCTCGCTGGGCGATGGCCTGCGTCCTGGCTCGATTGCCGACGCCAACGACGCCGCACAATTCGGTGAGCTGGAAACCCTCGGCGAGCTGACCAAGATCGCCTGGAAGCACGACGTGCAGTGCATGATCGAAGGCCCGGGCCACGTGCCGATGCAGTTGATCAAAGAGAACATGGACAAGCAGCTTGAGTGCTGCGACGAAGCGCCGTTCTACACCCTCGGCCCGCTGACCACGGACATCGCACCGGGCTACGACCACATCACCTCGGGTATCGGTGCGGCAATGATCGGCTGGTTCGGTTGCGCGATGCTCTGCTACGTCACGCCGAAGGAACACTTGGGCCTGCCGAACAAGGATGACGTGAAGACCGGGATCATCACTTACAAGATCGCCGCGCATGCCGCCGATCTGGCGAAGGGGCATCCGGGCGCACAGATCCGCGACAATGCGTTGAGCAAGGCGCGGTTCGAATTCCGTTGGGAAGACCAGTTCAACCTGGGCCTTGATCCGGACACCGCCCGTTCGTATCACGATGAAACCCTGCCGAAGGATTCGGCCAAGGTCGCGCACTTCTGCTCCATGTGCGGGCCGAAATTCTGCTCGATGAAAATCACCCAGGAAGTCCGCGAATACGCGGCCAACCAGCGGATCGAAACGATCGATGCCGAAGTCGCCCAGGGATTGGCGGAACAGGCTGAGCGGTTCAAGCAGGAAGGCAGTCAGCTGTACAAGAAGGTTTGATCTGATCCGAAAGGGTGGGGCCTGAATGGGCCTCATCGCGGGCAAGCCCGCTCCCACAATGATTTGTGTCGCTCGCAAATCCTGTGGGAGCGGGCTTGCCCGCGATAGCGATCGACACAACAACAAATGTCCCTCTGAGATAACACCCTTGAGCATTCAACCCAGCACTTACTCCCCTGATGTCGCGGTGCCGACCGACAAACGTGTCTTCGGCGGTCGCGATCTGTTTTCCCTGTGGTTTTCCCTAGGCATCGGCCTGATGGTGCTGCAGACCGGCGCTCTGCTCGCGCCAGGCCTGGGCCTGTCCGGCTCGCTGCTGGCGATTTTCCTCGGCACGCTGGTTGGCGTTCTGCTGCTGGCCGCCGTCGGCGTGATCGGCAGCGACACCGGCCTGTCGTCGATGGCCGCGCTCAAGCTCAGCCTCGGCAAACGCGGCGCGAGCCTGCCGGCCGTGCTGAACCTGCTGCAACTGATCGGTTGGGGCTCGTTCGAAATCATCGTCATGCGCGACGCCGCCAGTCTGTTGGGTGCGCGTGCGTTCAGCGAAGGCAGCCTGCTGTCGAATCCGCTGCTCTGGACCGTTTTCTTCGGCGGCCTGGCAACCTTGCTAGCCGTCAGTGGCCCGCTCACGTTCGTGCGTCAGATCCTGCGCAAGTGGGGCATCTGGCTGCTGCTGGCGGCGTGCATCTGGTTGACCTGGAACCTGTTCGCCAAAGCCGATCTGGCGGCGTTGTGGGCACAGGCCGGTGATGGTTCGATGCCGTTTGCCGTGGGCTTCGACATTGCCATCGCCATGCCGCTGTCGTGGCTGCCGCTAATCGCCGACTACTCGCGTTTCGGCAAGCGTGCGAAAAACGTCTTCGGTGGCACCGCCATCGGCTTCTTTATCGGTAACTTCTGGCTGATGAGCCTGGGCGTGGCCTACACCCTGGCGTTCGCGCCGAGCGGTGAAGTGAATGCCTTGCTCTTGGCGTTGGCCGGTGCTGGCCTGGGGATTCCGCTGCTGCTGATTTTGCTGGATGAGTCGGAAAACGCGTTCGCCGATATTCACTCGGCAGCGGTGTCCAGCGGAATTCTGTTGCGCTTGAAAGTCGAGCACCTGGCATTGGCCATCGGCGTGATCTGCACGCTGATCGCTTGCCTGGCGCCTTTGGCCCAGTACCAGAACTTCCTGCTGTTGATCGGTTCGGTGTTTGCGCCGCTGTTCGGCGTGGTGCTGGTGGATCACTTTATCCTGCGCAAACGCAGTGCTCAGGTGGCGTCGGCCGCATTGCGCTGGCCGGCGTTGCTCGCCTGGTTGGGCGGGGTGAGCACGTATCATTTGCTGGCCAACCTGTATCCGGACATCGGCGCAACCCTGCCGTCGTTGATTCTGGCAGGGCTGCTGCAGCTGGTGCTGGGCCGGGCCTTCAGTTACGGCCCGGAAACAGCTCGGGCTTGAGAATGCCGTTCAGGCGTGGGTAAGGGATCTTCAGTTCGACGTGGCCCAGCGCGTAAGGCGCGATGGTGCTCACTTCGTACTTGAGGATCACCCCACCGTAGGTCAGCGCCACGTTCTGGGTTTTCTGGAACGGCCAACTCTTGACGAACTCCGGTTCCTGATCGAGCTTGGTGCTGATCAACCAGCTGTTATGTGCCACTTGCGCGGCTTTCCAGAACGCTTCTTCCTGCCCCGGAACCAGCATGTCCGACAGCGTCAGCACTTTATGTTGCTGGCGTGAATAGTTGATGAAGCTGCGGCCCGGCGTGCCATGGGCGCCGCCGGTGTCCAGGTAACTGGAAAATTCGACGATCACCAAGCCGTCATGCTGCTCACGTACCTTGGCTTGCAAGTAGCTGCTGTAGCGCGGGCCGGCGGTGCGCAAAAACTCATCGCGATAGGCCGCCAGCGTCGGCGCCACCGGGGCGTCGGGCGAGGTGCGGGTCATTTGCAGCAGGCGTTTTTCGATGATGCCGTCAAGCTGCGGTTCGGCCGGGAAGCGCAGCGTATCGATGTTCACCAACGGGCAATCGGGCGTCGTGCAGCCCGGCTTCAGCTGTTCGGTCGCGTCGCGGGTAGTTTCCAGCGGCGCCCGGTAGTTGGGCTGGAACAGACTCTGGCACGCGCCCAGAGTCAGGGCGATTGCGGCCACGGAGGCGATTTTAAAAAGCGACATGGGCGTCCTTCATAAAACAGGGAAAGGCGAAAAGTTATCCGCTTCGACTATCAACGAAGCAGTCAGTTCGCCACTAAGCTAATTAGAGTTGGTTTCACCCTCACCGTCCATCCCGCTGACGGTAAAGGGGCTGCATCAAAGGTCACGGGCGCGTTAGGATGGCGCGAAGTCGAGGCTGGAGCCTCGGACAGGATTTGTAGAACGAGGATTGTCATGACTGATTTTGCCAACGCCATTCCGACCGCCGTTGATATCGTTCGGCGCGAAAAGTGCTTCGAGGGCTTCTACAAGCTCGATCGCGTGCACTTGCGTCACGAATTGTTCGCCGGGGGCATGAGCCGCGAAATCCATCGTGAAGTGTTTGTTCGCCATGACGCTGTTTGCGTGCTGCCCTACGATCCGCAGCGCGATGAAGTGGTGCTGATCGAGCAGTTTCGCGTCGGTGCGATGGGCAAGACTGACAATCCGTGGCTGATCGAACTGGTCGCTGGTCTGATCGACAAAGATGAACAACCGGAAGAAGTTGCTCACCGCGAAGCGCAGGAGGAAGCTGGGCTTGTGTTCGGGGCGCTCTGGCCGATGACCAAATATTTTCCATCGCCGGGCGGCAGCAATGAATTCGTGCATTTGTACCTGGGGCGTTGCGAAACAACCGGGGTCGGCGGCCTGCATGGGCTGGAGGAAGAAGCAGAAGATATCCGCGTCACGGTCTGGGCGTTTGAAGATGCCTTGCAAGCCGTACGCGACGGACGTATTGCCAACGCGGCAAGCATCATTGCCTTGCAATGGTTAGCGTTGAACCGCGTTGAAGTGAGGGGGTTATGGTCGTAAACAAGCTGCGCGATCGCTATCGGGTGGACCTCGTAGGGCTGCAAGCGTCCTGCGAGGCGAACTACGCGCGCCTGATGCGACTGCTGCCGGACATGCGCAATGAGCCGGCCGCGCGGCGTATTGCCGTGACCCATGGCGACCAGATGCTCGGTGTACTGGCTCTGGAAGTGCTGCAGGTCTGTCCGTACACCACGACCCTGCAAGTGCGCCAGGAACACAGCCTGCCCTGGCTGCCGGTGCCGCAACTGGAAGTTCAGGTCTATCACGACGCCTGCATGGCTGAAGTGGTCAGTGCCGAACATGCACGACGCTTTCGCGGCATCTATCCTTACCCGAACGCCTCGATGCATCAGCCGGACGAAAAAGCCCAGCTGAATATGTTTCTGGGGGAATGGCTGAGCCATTGCTTGGCGTTGGGGCACGAGTACGAAGTCGTACGTTAGTTTTGGCGAGTACGAAGTCGTTCGGTAGTTGTGAACTGCGTCAGGTTCACAGGTTTCCCCTTTTGATCGTCCCCCAGCATAATTGCGGCACTCATCCATCCCGTGATTCAGCCCTGGGAGAACGCCTTGCCGAGCGTATCCACTTTGACCACCGCCGATTCGGCGTTGCTGGTGCAACTCTCCGACAGTCATCTGTTTGCTGAAACGGACGGGACGTTGCTGGGCATGAATACGCGCGACAGCCTGCAAAAGGTCATCGAACTGGTGCGCCTCCAGCAGCCGCAGATCGACTTGATCATTGCCAGTGGTGATTTGTCCCAGGACGGGTCGCTGGAGTCTTATCAGTTGTTTCGCGACCTGACGGGGCAGCTCGATGCGCCGGCGCGCTGGATTCCCGGCAATCACGATGAGCCGCAGATCATGGCCGAGGCCGCGGTGCAGAGCGCGTTGCTGGAATCGGTGGTGGATGTCGGCAACTGGCGGGTGACGTTGCTGGGTTCTGCCGTGCCGGGGTCGGGGCCGGGGGATTTGCAGGATGAGCAGTTGCAGGGGTTGGTTGGCTCGTTGAGTGAGGCGCCGGAGCGGCATCATCTGGTGTGGTTCCACCATCATCCGGGGTCGATCGGCTGCGCGTGGATGGAGCCGATTGGCTTGCGTAATCCGGAAGCGTTGTTTGCAGTGCTGGATCGTTTTCCGCAGGTGCGTGCCGTGCTTTGGGGGCATGTGCATCAGGAAATCGATCAGTTGCGTAACGGCGTGCGTCTGATCGCCTCGCCTTCGACCTGCATTCAGTTCGAGCCGGGCAGTGATGATTTCAAGGTCAGTGACCAGGCGCCGGGGTATCGCTGGTTGCGGCTGTTGCCGGATGGCCTCATTGAAACTAGCGTGGAGCGTGTTACCGGGTTCGACTTTCAGGTTGATTACGGCTCCAACGGCTACTGATTTATTTGTCATTTCCCTGACCGAGGCGCGGCCATCGCGGGCAAGCCCGCTCCCACAGGGACGGCGCATACCTTGTGGGAGCGGGCTTGCCCGCGATGGCGTCCGCTCAGGCGACATGAATTTCGCGGATATCCCCGATTCCCCCGCCACCCTGTAAACTCCGTCTCTTTACCCGACGCGCAGGGAGTTCAAATGTCCGGTTCGATCCTTTATATCCACGGTTTCAACAGCGCTCCCGCCTCAAAGAAGGCCACGCTGTTGGTGCAGGTGATGGAGCAGCTGGGTTTGGGCGATCAACTGCGTGTCCCGGCCTTGCACCATCATCCTCGACAGGCCATCGGTCAGCTGGAACGGGCGATTGAGGAGCTGGGGCGGCCGCTGCTGGTCGGCAGCTCACTCGGCGGCTACTATGCGACTCACTTGGCCGAGCGCCATGGCCTCAAGGCCCTGTTGGTCAATCCTGCCGTCAGTCCGCACCGGATGTTCGACGGGTATCTGGGGACGCAGAAAAACCTGTATACCGATGAAGCCTGGGAATTGACCCACGACCACGTGACGGCCCTGGCCGAGCTGGAAGTGCCGGCGCCCCAGGACCCGCAGCGCTATCAGGTGTGGTTGCAGACGGGTGACGAAACGCTGGATTACCGCCTCGCCCAGCAGTATTACCGGGCCTGTGCCTTGCGCATCCAGGCCGGCGGCGACCATAGTTTCCAGGGCTTTGCCGAACAATTGCCGGCCATGTTGAGTTTTGCCGGCATCGGCGCAGATTTGTATCAGGCGATCGATTTCACAGCACTGTGACTCATCGCCCCCTATTTCAACGAACACTGACGACGAGACCCCATGGCCACTCCCAGCGCTAGCTCTTATAACGCAGACGCCATCGAAGTCCTCTCGGGCCTCGACCCGGTGCGCAAACGCCCCGGCATGTACACCGACACCAGTCGGCCGAACCACCTCGCCCAGGAAGTCATCGACAACAGCGTCGACGAAGCCTTGGCCGGGCATGCAACCTCGGTGCAGGTCATCCTGCACGCCGATCACTCCCTGGAAGTCAGTGATGACGGCCGTGGCATGCCGGTGGACATTCACCCGGAAGAGGGCGTTTCGGGCGTCGAGCTGATCCTCACCAAACTGCACGCGGGTGGCAAGTTTTCCAACAAGAACTACCAGTTCTCCGGCGGTTTGCACGGGGTGGGTATTTCCGTGGTCAACGCCTTGTCGACCGAAGTCCGGGTGCGCGTAAAGCGTGACGGCAACGAATACCAGATGACTTTCGGTGACGGTTACAAGAAAACCGAACTGGAAGTGATCGGCACCGTCGGCAAGCGCAACACCGGCACCAGCGTGTTCTTTGCCCCGGACCCAAAGTACTTCGATTCGCCGAAATTCTCCATCAGCCGCCTCAAGCACGTGCTCAAGGCCAAGGCCGTTCTGTGCCCGGGGCTGCTGGTCAGCTTTGAAGACAAGGCCACCGGCGAGAAAGTCGAATGGCATTACGAAGACGGCTTGCGCTCCTACCTGGTAGACGCGGTCAGCGAATTCGAACGCCTGCCCGACGAGCCGTTCTGCGGCAGCCTGGCCGGTAATAAAGAAGCCGTTGATTGGGCGCTGCTGTGGTTGCCCGAGGGCGGCGACAGTGTCCAGGAAAGCTACGTCAACCTGATCCCGACCGCGCAGGGCGGTACTCACGTCAACGGTCTGCGTCAGGGCTTGCTCGACGCGATGCGCGAGTTCTGCGAATTCCGCAGCCTGCTGCCACGCGGCGTGAAGCTGGCCCCGGAAGACGTCTGGGAACGCATTGCTTTCGTGCTGTCGATGAAGATGCAAGAGCCGCAATTCTCCGGCCAGACCAAGGAACGCCTGTCTTCGCGCGAAGCGGCGGCCTTCGTGTCCGGTGTGGTCAAGGATGCGTTCAGCCTGTGGCTCAACGCTCACCCTGAATTGGGTATGCAGCTGGCGGAACTGGCGATCAACAACGCCGGCCGTCGCCTGAAGGCCAGTAAGAAAGTCGAGCGCAAACGCATCACGGCCGGTCCTGCGTTGCCGGGCAAGCTCGCCGACTGCGCCGGGCAGGACCCGATGCGTTCCGAGCTGTTCCTGGTCGAAGGTGATTCCGCCGGCGGTTCGGCCAAGCAGGCGCGGGACAAGGAGTTCCAGGCGATCCTGCCGTTGCGCGGCAAGATTCTGAACACTTGGGAAGTCGACGGCAGCGAAGTGCTGGCCAGCCAGGAAGTGCACAACATCGCCGTGGCCATCGGTGTCGATCCGGGCTCGGCGGACATCGCCCAGCTGCGCTACGGCAAGATCTGCATCCTCGCCGACGCCGACTCCGACGGTCTGCACATCGCCACCTTGCTCTGCGCGTTGTTCGTCCAGCATTTCCGCCCGTTGGTGGATGCCGGTCACGTCTACGTCGCGATGCCGCCGCTGTACCGCATCGACCTCGGCAAAGAAATCTACTACGCCCTCGACGAAGCCGAGCGCGATGGCATCCTCGATCGCCTGGTGGCCGAGAAGAAACGCGGCAAGCCGCAGGCCACCCGATTCAAAGGTCTGGGTGAAATGAACCCGCCGCAATTGCGCGAAACCACCATGGACCCGAACACTCGGCGCCTGGTGCAACTGACGCTGGATGATTTCGAAGCAACCTCGGAAATGATGGACATGTTGCTGGCGAAGAAACGCGCCGGCGATCGTAAATCCTGGCTCGAATCCAAAGGCAACCTGGCCGAGGTTCTTGGCTGATGCGGGTTGGCTTTGCCCTGGCGTGTGCGTTACTTCTGACCCCGGTTGCGGCGTTTGCCGAACCGGCCCCGGAACTGCGCCTGTTGTCCGAGCATCCCGTCGACGGCATGCGCGGCGGCAACCTGTCGGGGCTGGCCCAGTGTGGCAAGGACCTGTGGACGGTTTCCGATCGCGATGACGATCAGATCTACCGCCTCGATACCCGCGACACGGTCTGGCAAGCCGAAACCGTGGGCATCGGTGTGCCTGCAGTGCCTGACAGCGGTTTGCCCTGGGGTTTGCGTTCGCGGGCCTGGGCGGCATCGTTCGTGCGTGGCGGCGATCTGGATTTCGAAGGCATCACCTGCGACAGCGCCGGCAATCGCTACATTGTCAGCGAGGCCCATGCGGCGGTGCTGAAAGTGCCGCCCACGGGGCCGGCCTCCTGGCTGAAAATCTCGCCGATCATGGTTCGTGAAGCTCGGGCCAGTGGCATGTTGCTGCGCTTCAATGCGTTGTTCGAAGGCCTGGCGATCAACCCCGAAGGCGACAAAATATGGCTGGCCGCCGAGCGCGAGAGCCGTGGGTTGCTGCTGATCAAGCGCCAGCAAACGGTCTGGGACTGCGATGGCGGCTGCGTGCTGCTGAGCGAGGCCGGGAAGGAAATGCAGCCTGCACAATTTCCCAGGGCCAGGGCACTGCCCAAGGATTTCGCCGATCTGTCATTGTTCAACGGCAAGTTGTTTACCCTTGAACGCAACGTCTACCAGATTTGCCGCCGTGACGCGCAGACGGCCAAGGTCGAGCGCTGCTGGTCATACGCCGCCGAGGCACTGCAGGAAAATCGGCGTTATCCACAGGCCTTTGGCCTGGAAGAAGCGCTTGTCGTGGACGCCGACGGTGCCTGGATCGGTATCGACAACAACACCGGTGCCCGCGCCGATGGTGAAGTCCGCCCGATCGTCTGGCGCTTCGCCGCGCCTGAAGGTGGCTGGAGTGCCAAGCCGTGAGTCAGCAAACACCTGGCAAGCGCGCCGGTCGGGTGTTCATGGTGCTGGCGTGGTGCGCCGCGCTGTTTCTGGCGACGCGGTTTTTCGGTCAGTGGGAAGCGCGTCAGCAGAACCCCAATACCGTCATCAGTTCGGAGCAGGGTGAAGGTTTTATCGAGGTGAAACTGGCCAGCAACTCGCAGGGTCATTTTGTCGCCAGTGGCCATATCAACGGCCAGCCGGTGGATTTCATGCTCGATACCGGGGCGACCGATGTGTCGATCCCGGCGGAAATAGCCGAACGGCTGAAACTGGAAAAAGGCTTCGGGGTGACCCTGAGCACGGCCAACGGTCTGAGCCAGGGTTACCGAACCCGCATCGACCGGCTGCAACTGGGCGACATTGTGTTGCGTGATGTCCGCGCCCTCGTCGCGCCAGGCTTGAATGGCAATCAGGTGCTGCTCGGGATGAGCGCACTGAACAAACTTGAATTTACCCAGCGCGGTGGCACCATGCTGCTGCGCCAGACAACGAACCAATGAGGCCCGCATGAGCGACTCCCTTGATCTCAGCCTGGACGGTGTAGAGCGCCGGTCACTGGCTGACTTCACCGAAAATGCCTACCTCAACTACTCCATGTACGTGATCATGGACCGTGCCTTGCCGCATATCGGCGACGGCCTGAAACCGGTACAGCGGCGCATCATCTATGCGATGAGCGAGTTGGGGCTGGACGCTGATTCCAAGCACAAGAAATCGGCGCGTACCGTCGGTGACGTGCTCGGCAAGTTTCACCCGCACGGCGATTCGGCCTGCTACGAAGCCATGGTCCTGATGGCCCAACCGTTCAGCTATCGCTACACGCTGGTCGACGGCCAGGGTAACTGGGGTGCGCCGGATGATCCCAAGTCCTTCGCCGCCATGCGTTACACCGAAGCGCGGCTGTCGCGTTATTCCGAAGTGCTGCTCAGCGAACTGGGTCAGGGCACGGCGGACTGGGGCCCTAACTTCGACGGCACACTCGACGAGCCGCTGGTGTTGCCGGCGCGTTTGCCGAACATCCTGCTCAATGGCACCACCGGTATCGCCGTGGGCATGGCCACCGACGTGCCGCCGCACAACCTGCGCGAAGTCGCGACAGCCTGCGTGCGCTTGCTCGATGAGCCCAAAGCCACGGTCGAACAGCTCTGTGAACACATCCAGGGCCCGGATTACCCGACCGAAGCGGAAATCATCACACCGCGCGCCGATCTGCTGAAAATGTACGAAACCGGCAAGGGCTCGGTGCGCATGCGCGCCGTGTACCACATCGAAGACGGCGACATCATCGTCACCGCGTTGCCGCATCAAGTCTCCGGGGCCAAGGTGCTGGAGCAGATCGCGGCGATGATGCAGGCCAAGCCGTCCAAAGCGCCACAGATCGCTGACCTGCGCGACGAATCCGACCACGAAAACCCGTGCCGGATCGTGATTATTCCGGGCGTTCGGAAGAATTTCGACCACGACGCGTTGATGACTCACCTGTTCGCCAGCACCGAGCTGGAGTCGAGCTACCGGGTCAACATCAACATCATTGGTCTGGACGGCAAGCCGCAACTGAAGAACCTGCGGGCGCTGCTGGTGGAATGGCTGGAGTTCCGGGTTCAGACCGTGCGTCGTCGTCTGCAATTCCGTCTGGACAAGGTCGAGCGTCGCCTGCACCTGTTGGATGGTTTGTTGATCGCCTACCTCAACCTGGATGAAGTGATTCATATCATCCGTACCGAGGAACACCCGAAAGCCGCGCTGATCGAGCGTTTTGCCCTCAGCGAAATCCAGGCCGACTACATTCTCGACACCCGTTTGCGTCAGTTGGCGCGACTGGAAGAAATGAAGCTGCGGGCCGAGCAGGATGAACTGCTCAAGGAACAGGCCAAGCTGCAAGCGCTGCTGAGCAGCGAAGCCAAGCTGAAAAAACTGGTGCGCACCGAGCTGATCAAGGACGCCGAAACCTACGGCGATGACCGTCGCTCGCCAATCGTCGAGCGCGCCGAGGCCAAGGCGCTGACCGAGCACGATCTGCTGCCTAACGAGAAAGTGACCGTCGTTCTGTCGGAAAAAGGTTGGGTTCGTTCGGCCAAGGGCCACGAGATCGACGCCACTGGTCTGTCCTACAAGGCCGGGGATGGTTTCAAGGCCTTGTCGGCGGGACGCTCCAACCAGTTTGCGGTGTTTATCGACTCCACCGGTCGCAGCTACTCGGTGGCCGCGCACACGCTGCCATCGGCCCGTGGCCAGGGCGAGCCGCTGACCGGTCGTCTGACTCCGCCACCCGGGGCGAGCTTCGAATGCGTGCTGATGCCGGAAGACGATTCGCTGTACGTGATCGCCTCCGACGCCGGTTACGGCTTCGTGGTCAAGGGTGAAGACCTGCAAGCCAAGAACAAGGCGGGCAAGGCGTTGTTGAGCCTGCCGAACAACTCGAAGGTTATTCTTCCGCGCCCGGTCATGGATCGTGAGAACAATTGGCTGGCCTCGGTGACCACCGAAGGTCGCCTGCTGATCTTCAAGATCAGCGATCTGCCACAATTAGGTAAGGGCAAAGGCAACAAGATCATCGGGATCAACGGTGAACGTGTGGCCAGTCGCGAAGAATATGTCACGGACATCGCCGTACTGCCGGAGGGTGCCACTTTGGTGCTGCAGGCCGGGAAACGTACCTTGTCACTGAAAGCAGACGACCTCGAACACTACAAAGGTGAGCGTGGGCGTCGTGGTAACAAACTGCCACGTGGCTTTCAGCGGGTAGATGCGCTGCTCGTCGAAAACCTCAATTAGGCGTCCCAGAGCGCTCGATCTACGATTTAACGCGTAGATCGACACTTTGGCGCTGGAGTCGGAACGCATATTCACGGATGATATGGCCTTTCAAGCGCCGGCGTGGCCGAGCGTTCTTCATATTTATTGAGTATTTTCACTGTGGTTAGCCTTGTGGCAACCACCTGGACGGGACGATGACTGCTCTGCGCCTTCCTTTTATTTTGATGCTCGCCGGCGTACTTGGCCTGGCGGGTTGCAGCGTTCACCAGCCGGTGTCGCTGTATCAACTGGACAGCGGAAGTCCGGTTCAGCCTGCGCAAAGCGCGGGCATGGCGGTATTGTTGGGTCCTGTAACGGTAGCCGATTATCTGCAACGTGAAACGCTGTTGCAGCGTCAACCGGATGGCAGCCTGCAAGCGTCGACGGACGGTCGTTGGGCGGGTAGCCTGTCTTCGGACATCGATCAGCTGTTGCTGCGTCAGGTAGCGGGTCATCTGGACAGCCAACGAGTGGTGCTGGCGCCTGCGACATTGGGTTTCACGCCGGATGTTCAGGTATTGCTGACCATCACGCGGCTGGATTCGGGTGAATCGCAACCGGCGATCCTTGATGCGCAATGGCGTCTGATTGACCGCCGTGGCCAGGTGCGTGATAACCGCATCATTCATCTGCAGGAACAACACGCTGGCGGTACGGCGGCTCAGGTTCAGGCGCAGGGTGTATTGCTGCAGCGTCTGGCCGAGCAATTGTCGGTGGCGCTGAAGCCACTGGCGAATCAGCCGCCGATTGCCGAAGCCCCACGTAAACCGGCAGCCAAACCGGCAGCGCCGGCAGCGGAAGCAGAAAAGCAACCGAAGATCCCGATGGCCTCGCCGATCCGGACCGATATGGAAGTGTTCAGGTTCTAAGCCTGGATTGAATCGAAGCAAAGCCCGCATTGATGCGGGCTTTGTTGTTTCTGCGGGTTAGACCTTTATCGCTGCTGATGGCCTCTTCGCGGGCAAGCCAGCTCCTACAGGGCGATGTACGTATGGCATATAACCTGTAGGAGCTGGCTTGCCAGCGAAGGCGTCGGCCTGGACATCAAAAAAGCCTGCATTGATGCGGGCTTTGTTGTTTCTGCGGGTTGGGGTTCTTTAGCGTTGCTGATGGCCTCTTCGCTGGCAAGCCAGCTCCTACAGGGCGATGTACGTATGGCATATAACCTGTAGGAGCTGGCTTGCCAGCGAAGGCATCGGCACAGGCAACAAAAAGCCCGCAGACAATCACTCGTCTGCGGGCTTTTTCATATCGAGGCGATTACGCCCGGCGTTCGTGCATCCGCGCCAGTTGCCGCTCGAGCATCGACGGGTAAGGCTCCATCAGCCGTTCCACGCAGCAAGCGCCTTCAGGGCTGGCGATCGGGCGGATCCGCGCACGTTGGCGGATCAGCGCGTCGTCACCGATCTTGCGCTCCACCAGCAGCAGGTTGCGGCTGTGTTGCGACAGCGCCAGTGCGTCTTGAGCGGCCTCGGTCAGCAGCAGATCGATCTGGCTCAGGCCGAACAACTCGTCGCCCAGGGTCAGGCCCAGTTGCAATTGCAGGGTGATGCCGCTGTCGGCGACTTCGATCTGCAACTGATGGCCCAGCGCCCGCAGTAACTCGCCGCAGCAAATGGCGTTGGTCAGGTAGTCGTCGCCACTGTCTTCGGTGTGGAACAGCATCAGCGTGCTGCCATCGTTCAGGGTGTGCAGCTCACTTTGGTAGAGCGAGGCGGCCTGGTCGAGGCAATCGCGATAGCGTTTGAGCAGTTCTTCCAGGCGCGTGCGGGGCAGGCGACGCAGCTGATCCTGAGCGCCCAGCTGCACGGCCAGGACCGCGCTGTGCTGTGGCACGTTCGAGACGACCGGTTTGGCGGCCGGTTTCGGCGCGGTAACGGCCGAGTCATCGCGAAGATCGGCAAACGGATCTTCATCGTCGTCATCGTCTTCAACGGTGCTGACAATGTGCCGGGGCGCAGGCTTGAGGCCGGCCACAGGCTTGCTTTCATCGAAGCTCGGATCCCGCAGGTTACGCACTTCGAAGGCCGGATCGGTATCGTCGACGTCTTCGAACTCGGGTTCAGGCTCCGGCTCAGGCTCGGCCGGCTCAGGCGCGAAGTTGGCGTGCAGCTGGCGAGCCAGGTCGCCGATCTCATCCTGACGCTCGGTGCCCGGGGTGTATTCGTCGATATTGCGCAGCCACACGCGCAATTGCAGCAGCGGCGTGGAGATGTGCCGACCCAGGCGCAGGCTCAAGGCCAGCGACAAGGCCAACAGAATCGCGCTGAGAATGCCCATGCTTTGCAGGCTGATGGTCATCGGCTGCTGGAACTGATCCATGTCCAGGCTGATGCGCAGTTGCCCGGCGGTCACGTCCTGGAAGGTGATCTTGCTCTGGTACATGCCTTCGGCTTCACCCAGCAGGCTATGCTTGGGGCGCTGACCGGCTTCGGCGAGGATGCGGTTATCCACGCTATAGATGGCGGCGTGGGCCACCAACTTGTTTTTGGTCAGGTTGTTGAGCAACACGTTGAGGCTGAGGATGTCGTTGGACACCAACAGCTCCGTGGCCGACGTGGCGGTCTGCGTGGTCAGGCTCTCGCCCAGGGCATCCGCCTGCTCGTGCATGGCCTGCTTGAACTGCAAACCCATCACACAGGCATAGATCACCAGGGCCAGAGCGACCAGGATCACGTTATGGCTGGCAATGCGTAATGCAATCGGTACACGGCGGTGGCGCAGTGCACGGAAGATCAGCAGAAAGAAGTTATCGGTTTTTACTGGCGTGGGCCGGTTCACTTGAGCTCGGCTCTTTTGTCCGTGAAGTTGACGCGCAGTATAGCGACAGGCCCTAGACCGGCAAAGCGCTCACGGTGCCCGATGGTCACTGAAAGTGGGTAGAATGCGGTTTTTTTCCACCTGCGGGGGTGCGCCTTGCGCGAAATCGTCCTGATAAACATCACGGGAGTCGACCGTCCGGGTCTGACTGCGGCCATTACCGGCGTTCTGGCCCAGGGTGGTGTGAACATTCTCGACATCGGTCAGGCGGTCATCCACGACACGCTGTCGTTCGGCATCCTGGTTGAAATACCTGACACCGAGCAAGGCAAGTCGGTGCTCAAGGACATCCTGTTTACGGCGTACAAGCTCGATCAACAGGTGCGTTTCACGCCGGTGTCCGAAGAGGATTACCAGCAGTGGGTCGGCAATCAGGGTAAAAAACGCCACATCGTGACCCTGCTGACCCGCAAAGTGACCGCCGGGCAATTGCAGGCCGTGAGCTCGATTACCGCCAAATATGGCCTGAACATCGACCATATCGATCGATTGTCCGGGCGCATGCCGCTGGACACCCCGGCCGATCAAGGCAAGGGCTGCATCGAGTTTTCCGTGCGGGGCGAGGCGGCTGACCCGCAGGCGCTGCGGGCCGAATTCCTCAGTGTTGCGCAGGAACTGAACGTCGATATCGCCTTCCAGGAAGATTCGCTGTTCCGCCGTAACCGCCGTCTGGCGGTGTTCGACATGGACTCGACGCTGATTGAAGCCGAAGTCATCGACGAACTGGCCAAGGCGGCTGGCGTGGGCGACCAGGTGTCTGAAATCACTGAGCGGGCAATGGCCGGTGAGCTGGACTTCCGCGCCAGCTTCAAGGAGCGCCTGGCCTTGCTTAAAGGGCTGGACGTCAGCGTGCTGGATTCGATCGGCGCCTCGCTGCGCCTGACCGAAGGCGCTGAAACCCTGTTCGCCGAACTCAAGCGTCTGGGCTACAAGACCGCCATCCTGTCCGGCGGCTTCACCTACTTCGCCAAGCAATTGCAGGCCAAGTTGGGCATCGATTACGTGTTCGCCAACGAACTGGAAGTGGTCGACGGCAAGGTGACGGGCGTAGCGGTCGAGCCGATTGTCGATGCGCAGCGCAAGGCGGATCTGCTGAAGGAACTGGCCCATAAGGAAGGTTTGCGTCTGGAGCAGACCATCGCGGTGGGCGACGGCGCCAACGACCTGCCGATGCTGGCGATTGCCGGGCTGGGCGTGGCGTTCCGTGCCAAGCCGCTGGTCAAACAGTCGGCGAAGCAGGCGATTTCCACCCTTGGGCTGGATGGCGTGCTGTATCTGCTGGGCTTCCGGGATCGCGACGGGCAGCTCTGATTTCTCGGCTGTCTCAGAGGGCCTCATCGCGGGCAAGCCCGCTCCCACATGGATTTTCGGTGTGCACACTATTTGTCACACACAGCGATCACTGTGGGAGCGGGCTTGCCCGGGAAGGGGGCGCCGCGGTTTTAAAGACTCACCCTCAAAGCGACTTCCACAACGAATCAACGTCATCCTCAGCCCCCGCCGCGCCGCGCGCGTTGTCGAGTTCGCGGTGGGCAAACTGATGGAAGCTGTTGGTGCTCGCCCCCCGCCGATCCAGCCCGGCCCGGCGTTCCTCACCATTGGTGTTGATGATCACCTTGTTGCCTTCCTCGAACGGCAGCCGAGGGGCGAGCAGGGTGGCCGGCAGGTCGATCGCACTGATGGCTGGCAGCAACAGGCCGCGCAGGTAATGGCTATGGTCTTCACGGGTGCGCACCCGTTGCAGGCCGCAAGGCTCGGCGTAAGGCGCGACCTGTTCGATACCCATTTGCGTACCGCCACCACGGACCTGACGGATCCAGCGCACCACCGCGATGCTCCAGCCCTGACCGGCGCAATCTTCGATGCCGACCATCTCGCCTGCCTGTAACTCGGCAGGCACTGCGCCGGGCCAAGCCAGGCAATAACCTCCGGGGCTGTGATTGATTACCGGCAGGGCATACTTTGCAAAGTGTCGATTGCGATCGGATGCCTCATGGCTGTCATCGTTCTGAAGCGGCGCGTACTCGATCTCTTCGTAGGGCAGCAGCGTACTTACGTTGCCATGGGGCGCAGCGTCAAAAGCATGGTGCCATTGATCTTTTTCCCGGCCCGCAGGCGCTGTCGCCGAGAACTGCGCGGGGCGCACGCTGGGGGTTTTCAGGATATCGCTGAACGAACGTTGGCCACCCAGGTAAAAATGCAGCGCGCTCATGCCCACGCACAGGGTCAAATTGCCTTCACTGGCGGTGCGCTGGAAGCCGCGCTCGGCGGCCTGGCCCCAGGCGGCATGCAGATGTTGCAGGGTGTCCACGCTCAGTCCCGCCGGTACTGGCAGTGGCGAAGAATCGTCGGTTTTTTGCAGATGCGCTTCGATGGCGGCGACCAGCGGCTGCGGATCGATCCCCAGCAAGCTCTCCTGCTGCTCGGCCCGAAACTTGGTGCGGTAACGCGGCCCGCTATCGAGGTCCGGCGCCACGGCAAACAGTCCATCAGCCGGCTTGCCCGGTTGCAGCTTGATCCATTTGCTCCAGGGCTCCAGCACCTCGGCCAGCCGGGCGATCTGGTTCTGGCGCAGTTGGTTGCAGCGAGAGGCTCCCAGCAACAAGGCGACCACGTAAGTCTGTTCGATGCTCAGGTTTTGCGTCTGGCTGGCCAGTTCGTCACGCAGGCTCAGGTGCTGGAGCCGGTGCGTGCAGGCGATCCGATACAGCTGATGCAGTTCCAGCCACAGGCCTTCCGGCACCGGGCAATAGAGTTCGGTCGCGCGAATCAGCGGGCCGTTAAGGCAATGGATCGCCCGTTGCAGCGCTTGGGCCAGCAGCGGCGCACGGTCCTTGGTGAAGCGCGGGGTGATGCGCACGACAATCTGCTTGTAGCCAATCGCTAAGTGACTTTGCAGCGCCTGGCAGAGGTTGGCGATCTTGCGGGAGCGCTCGTCGAGGACAATCGCCTGATGCAGAAAATGCCGTTCCAGGTGTTTGCAGACGTAATACACCTCGGGCCGCAGCAGTTCGAGCAGTTGCAGGCGGTTATCGCTGGGTGTGAGCAATTGATTGAGTTCGCTCAAGCCTTGATACAACTGGCGAGCGGTTTCGCCAATATTGGCTTTGGGCAGATTGGCGATCCAGCGCTTGAGGTCGCGCGGGGTGGGCTCACAGAACGACAGACGCAACTGCGTCGGGAGCGGGGCGCGTAGCAGCAGGTGGGGACTGGTTTCATTCATGCCGTGGACAAACTCCAACCGGGAAATGGGCAGTGAATGACCTGACTGTAGCAGCTATGACCTGGGGCTGGGGCATGGCAATTTGCCCTCTGTAGGAGCGAGCTTGCTCGCGATGGTCGTCAACGATAACGCGGCAAGCCTGATGGCCCGCGGAGTTCTCTGGTTCATCGCGAGCGAGCTCGCTCCTACAGGGGTAATCGAGGGTCTATCAGGCTTTTGGCAGACCCATGCCCTGGCCCATCTGCACCGGCGAACCGGCCGCGAGTTCTTCAGCCCACTTGACCTGATCCGGGCCAAACAGCACGACCGCAGTCGAACCCAGCTTGAAGCGACCCAGCTCTGCGCCTTTCTCCAGATGGATCGGTGCGCGGGCTGCTTCGTCGTAACGGAAGGTTTTCAGCTCGCGTTTCGGCGGTGTCACCAAGCCGGCCCAGACCGTTTCGATCGATGCCACGATCATCGCGCCCACCAGCACCACGGCCATCGGCCCGCGCTCGGTGTCGAAAATGCACGCCACACGCTCGTTGCGGGCAAACAGTTCCGGGACGTTTTCAGCGGTGGTCTGGTTGACCGAGAAGATCCGGCCGGGGATGTAGACCATCTCGCGCAGGGTGCCGGCCAATGGCATGTGCACGCGGTGATAATCCTTCGGCGACAGGTAAATAGTTGCGAAGTCGCCGCCCATGAACGGCGCGGCATTGGCTGCGTCACCGCCGAGCAGTTCCAGCACGCTGAAGCTGTGGCCCTTGGCCTGGAACACGCGACCGTGCTCGATCGGACCGAGCTGGCTGACTGCACCGTCGGCCGGGCTGAGGATCGCGCCCGGCGTTTCGTCCAGCGGGCGAGCGCCGTCTTTCAGTGCGCGGGTGAAGAACGCATTGAAGTGCTCGTAAGCTGTCAGGTCTTCGACCAGCGCCTGGGACATGTCCACCTGATAACGCTTGGCGAACCAGGCGGTGAAGGCATTCTTGAACCAGCGCACGCGGCATTCGGCAATGCAGCCGGCCAGTCGCGACAGCAGGTGATGGGGCAGCAAGTATTGGCTGAGGATAAACAAACGCTTATTCATTAACTGTCCTTAAAAACCTTAAATCTCTACGGGCGTATCGGGATGGTTGCCCCATTCGCCCCAGGAACCGGCGTAGCCTTTGACCCGCGGATAACCGAGGGATTTGGCCACCAGATAGGTGAAGCCAGAACGATGGTGAGTCTGGCAGTGGGTAATCACTTCTTTGTCTTTGGTGATGCCGAGTTGTTCGAGGATTTGTGGCATGTCGGTGCGGATGCGCAAATTGCGCGTCTGATCCATGCCTGCGGTCCATTCGAAGTTCACGGCGCCCGGGATGTGTCCGGCCTTGGCGGCCAGGACTTTCTCGCCGGAGTATTCCAGCGGCCCGCGGGCATCCCAGATTGCCAGGTCGGCGGCGCCGAGACGGCATTGCAGGTACTCGCGGGTCGCGGTGGGCTCGTCGTGCAACGTCAGGGCGACCGGGCCGCCGACTGCTGGCGGGATCTGGATCGACATGGGCAAGCCTTCTGCCAGCCAGGCCTTCAAGCCACCGTCGACATAGTGGTACTTGCTGTGGCCGATGACATCCAGAAGCCAGATAAAGCGCCCGGCCCAACCGCCACCTTCGTCGTCATAAACGACGTAGACCGCATCGGGGTTGTGCCCCAGCTCGCCGAACAATGTTTCAAGCGCGGCGTGGGTCGGCAGCAGGCCTGGCGCAGGCGCCTGACCCAGCTGAGTGCGCTTTGGATCGACAAAGCGCGCACCGGGAAGATGCCCTTCGGCATAGCGGGCGCTGCTGGTCAGGTCTACCAGAATCAGTTCGCGGGCGTCGAGACGCGGGAGCAAGTCGCTCGGCTCGATGACCAGCGGCAAGCCAGAGAAGTCAGACATGTGAGGTCTCCAGAGCACAAAGGGGAGGATTGTAGCGCAGCCTCATTGGCCGCGGGAGCTAAAGCTATGCAGCGCTTTTTCTATGCATTGCGCGGTTTTACCGAAGGCTTGCACGGTGATTTCCGAGAACGGCCCGCCGCCCTGATCCGCCACCACAATCATGATCACCCGACCATTATTGACCAGTGAGCGCAACAGCAGGTGTTCGCCGCTGAACTGTGAGCGCAGGCTCGCTGGCAACAGGGCCGAGAATTGCGCATTGTTGGCCGGTGTCAGTCGCACCTGTGCCTGTTGCGAGAGCAGGCGTTGCAGCACGGTGCTCTGGCTGACCAGGAAATTCAGGCCGGCTGTTTCTTTCGGCAGCCCGGCGATCTGGTGCACACGCAGATTGGCGTGAGTGCGGTCGGCCATCAGAATCATCACCCGACGCATGCCGCACGCGACCAAAGCGTCCCGCGCAGAAGTGGTCAAGTGCATGGCATTGGTGAAGCGACTCGGCTCGACCAGCAACTCGGCACATTGCTTGCGCCACTTCGCCAGGTCTTCGGCGGTCGGTGCCGGGGCCGGCAGCAAACCGGCATGGATGCGGTTCACGCCCCACGGCCAGATCAGCGACACCGCCGGGTGCCACAGGTCGGGCATGGCGTGATGGCGGGCACTGTTCGCGGCTTGTTGGTGTAACTGCTGCTGCACCTCGTCCATCGGCATTTGCAGGTAAAGGCTGGTCAGGTATTGCCAGCGCTCACTGTGCGGACAGTCCCAGGCCTGTTGCGCCGACAGTGCCAGGCCGTTGGCCAGCAGCACGGTGTTGGCCGGTTGATTGAGCCAGCGGCGCAGGGTCGGATCGTCATCGAGGCGGTTTTGCTGGCGCAACGGATGTTCGCTGTCGCGCGCGATGCGCAAGACTTTCACCAGCTCCCGTTGCTCGGTGAGCAGCAGTCGATAGCCCTGCTGCACCCAGATCGGCAGGCGCCAGATGTCCACCAGCGCCAGGCCGATTTCCAGCAGGCGTGCACCGAACAATTGCTTCTCGACTTTGCGCGCCGACTCGCCTTTATGGATGACGCGCAGCTCCCATTCTTCGAGCAATTGCGGATGCGTCAATGCCAACGGCCAGAGCGGCGAAAGAAACAGCAGGCTGCCCCAATGAATGTCCTGCCACAGCCGCGCCAGGCGACTGGCGAAAAAACCGTTGGCCTGTTGGGTCGCGTGCTGACTGACCAACTGAAGTTGGCGCAGGGCTACCGGGATCTCGGACTGAGGCTGGGCGGGCAGGCGGGCAAGCAGTTCTTCGGTGCGTTTCAAACCGAGGCGATTGATCGCCACCTCAAGGTTTTCCGCCGGTTCGGTCATGCTGCCGTGGGTATGCCGGTTGGCTTCGCGAATCACGCTCAAGGCCAGGGCCGGGCTGTCCTGCATCAGCTCGGCGATATCCCGCAGCGAGCTGCGACTGTTGGCGAGGGCCTTGCAGACACGGTCATGACTGACTTGCGGAACCGGCAGGCGCACGCCATCGAGAAGCTTGACCCAGCCTTCAAGCGTGGTCGGTTTTGGAGTTGGAACGTTCGTTTCATTAGCCATGGTTGGACGCGATCACCGTCTGCATTACCTGTGCCCGGAGCGGGCTTAATTGGCTTTTCGCCTGAACTGGCTTTAGTCTGGCGCAGTTTTGCCGATAAGTAGAAGAAGAGATTTTTTAACTTCCGAATATGACCTTGAACCCGACTCAGTAAGTGCTCTCCTACCTATGGCTAAAATAATCGGCATCATCGTCGTATTCGCGAGCGTGCTCGGCGGATACGTGCTCTCCCACGGCAAAATTGCCGCCCTGATCCAGCCCTTCGAGGTGATGATTATTGGTGGCGCGGCGCTCGGCGCATTCCTGCAGGCCAACCCCGGTTACATGACCATGCACGTGCTCAAGAAGTCCTTGAGCATGTTCAGTTCGCGCTTCAACCACACGTTCTATCTGGAAGTGCTGGGCCTGATCTACGAGATCCTCAACAAGAGCCGCCGCGAAGGCATGATGGCGATTGAAGGCGATATCGAAGATGCCGCGGCGAGCCCGATTTTCGCCAAGTATCCGACGGTTCTGAAAGATGACCGCATGACCGCATTCATCTGCGATTACCTGCGCATCATGTCCTCCGGCAACATGGCTCCTCATGAGTTGGAAGGCCTGTTCGACATGGAACTCTACAGCCTCAAGGAAGACCTGGAGCACCCGTCCCACGCGGTGAACGGTATCGCCGACGCCATGCCCGGTTTCGGTATTGTTGCGGCGGTTCTGGGTATCGTGGTGACCATGGCGTCCTTGGGTGAAGGCGACCAGAAATCCATCGGCCTGCACGTCGGTGCGGCACTCGTCGGTACGTTCTTCGGTATTCTCGCAGCCTACGGTTTCTTCGGTCCGCTGGCCCATTCCCTGGCCCACGATGCCAAGGAAGAACTGAACGTCTACGAAGCCATCAAGGCCTCGCTGGTTGCTTCGGCTTCGGGCATGCCGCCATCGCTGGCGGTGGAGTTCGGCCGCAAGGTGCTGTACCCGGCGCACCGTCCTAGCTTCGCTGAGCTGGAACAAGCGGTTCGTGGACGATAGTGCTCTGTTTTGCAAATACGTTCCTTTTTTGGCGAGTGACTGTTGTTGCCAGACAAGGCGCCGCGACGAGTCATAGCTCGCTATGGCGAGGAGCGGCAACGCCGTATGGCGACAACAGGCACCGTCAAAAAGGAACAGTATTTGTGAGACAGAGCACTCTTTATGGAAAATAACCAGCCGATAATCATCAAGCGCGTCAAGCGCATCGCCGGCGGGCATCACGGCGGGGCATGGAAAATCGCCTTCGCCGACTTCGCGACGGCGATGATGGCGTTCTTCCTGGTGCTGTGGCTGCTGTCCACCGCAACACCGGAACAGAAGATCGCCATCGCCGGTTACTTCAAGGACCCGGTCGGCTTTTCCGAAAGCGGCACGCCGTACATCATCGACTTGGGCGGCACGCCGACCCTGGCGCCGGAGAACACCCTCAACCCCGAGGTGAAATCCCAGCCGCAACCGGACAAAGTGACCATCGACACCGAACAGGTCGAAGGCATGGCCGAGCAGGTCGAGAAAGAACGTCTTGAGCTGTTGCTGCAAGAACTGCAGAACAAGGTCGAAGAGAACCCGCAACTGAAGAAATTCAAAGACCAGATCCTCTTCGAAATCACCCCGGACGGTTTGCGCATTCAGATCGTGGACGCGGAAAATCGGCCGATGTTCGATTCCGGCAGTGCGCGTCTGAAACCGTATTTCGAAGACATCCTGCTGGCCATGGCCGACACCATCAAAGCGGTGCCGAACAAGATCAGCATCAGCGGCCACACCGATGCCAAGCCGTACACCGGCACCGGCGATTTTGGTAACTGGGAACTCTCGGCCAACCGCGCCAACGCGGCGCGCCGTGCGCTGGTGGCCGGCAGTTATCCGGATGCGCAGGTGGCACGGGTGGTCGGTTATGCCTCGTCGGCGTTGTTCGATCGCGAGCACCCGTTCAACCCGGTCAACCGTCGTATCGACATCGTGGTGCTGACCAAAAAAGCCCAGCGCGCCATCGAAGGTTCGCAGGGGGCGGAACCGGCTCCGGAGCCGACGCAGGGGCAGGGTGGGCCGGGTGAAGTGCCGGCTGATCCGAATGCGCTGCCGGCGGATAAAGAACCTTTGCCAGCCCACGAGTTGCGCGAACGTCTGAATCTGTTCGATAACCCGGCACCGAAACCGGGTGAGCCCGGCGCCCGGCCGTGACGCCCTGATTCAGGGGCATGGAGCTCGCGTGAAAGACAAATGCCCGTATCTAGCGATACGGGCATTTTTGTTAGCGGGGTGCGCAGCCTGGGTGAGTGCGGACTGTACAAAAAAAGTGACTACTTGGCTGAAGTGAAGTCGATCTTGAAGGTTCCTCCTAGCAATGCAGGCCTATCCTCTTCGTCTTCATAACAATGAAACTTGCCTGTAAAGTTGTTATTGCTACTGTCTGTAATGAATATCTCCCCCCGCTTGGCCTTCCACGAAGTTTCGGGTGGCATTGTCAGGCCTCGCTCAACTGTAATAACCTCTGGGTGGGATTTCAAATCATAAGTGTCTACACCCCAGTCTATCGGGATAAGGAACAAAATAAAAAAGCCGCCTTCGGATGTAGCATTAATGTAGCGAAACTCGGAGATGGCATCGCCATGCACTTCATACGATTTGAATTCACGATCCGAACGCTTCAGTTTCATTGACGCAGCTACATCCCCTTTCCGTAACTTTGCATTGAACTTCTTGTCAAGATCTTCTCTGTTCATATAGGGTTTCCCGTATTGAAATGGTCAGACGGGCTGCCTTCACTCAAGCAGCCCCAGCGTGTAAGCCAACGAAGAAGCAACGCGATGAATAGCCGGGTTAATTCATTCATCCAGGCTTCTCAAATTCTCAGCATTCCTCTGCTGATAGAGTCGGTGAGATGTTCCCCTTTATCTACTGTCATAAGTGACAGTTTTTTAGATCGAAGGACGATAAGCAGAGAGGTGTTTGTTGGTTTTCAGTGATGTTCGTGGGGCGCGCAATAGGTCGGTATGTGTTGAAAGTGTTTTCGCCATCGGACGGGAAGTAGTAATTGGTTTTGCAAGCAAACAACTTCAGTTAACGATGAGGCGTTTAAGCAGGATCAATGCGTTGCCTATGGGTCCATCGCGAGCAAGCTCGCTCCTACAGGTATTGCGTTATCTGTGATTTTCCGGGAGTAAAAATCAAGGAATGAGGGCATATCCGAGAAAGGTGTAGGAAGTCTCCGAACCGTATAAACCGGGTTTTTCTTCACTTAAGGCTCGCCTATAGTTTGTCCGTCGCCGACGAATCGGTGATCGACTTTAGCCAGTCGAACCACAGATGAAATCTTTCGAAATTATCCGGAGTTTTGACCCATGGCTAAGTACCACCCGCTCCAAGGCAACTTCAGCGTCGGCCCGACGCTGTACATCGACACCGAAGCACGCGCTTCCGATCTTCTTGAAACCGCCCTCCACCGACTAAAAGCTGCGCGCAATCTGCTCAACAGCGTCACCTGCCTGTGCGTAAAAGAAGCCGAGGGACACGACCTGGAGCATTTCGCCAACGCTGCACACATGTTGATCCAGGACGGCTGTGACGCCTTGGATGTACTGGGCTGGACGCTGGAAAAAGCCGCACGCTGAAAACAAAAAAAGCCGCGAGATGATCGCGGCTTTTTTGTGGATCACTTAAACCCTGTGGGAGCGAGCTTGCTCGCGAAGGGGCCATCAGGTTCAACATCAATGTTGACTGACCTACCGCTTTCGCGAGCAAGCTCGCTCCCACAGGTTTCGTGTCGGTCTAGTAACTGCTTTCCGGCAAACTCGCGATGATCGAGCGGTAGCTGTTCATCCGTTGCTGTTGCACGCGGCCCTCTTCCAGCGCCTTGAGCAAGGCGCAACCCGGTTCGCGGTCATGTTTGCAGTCGCGGAAGCGGCAGGTGCCGATCAAGTCGTTGAACTCGATGAAACCGGCTTCGACGTCGGCGCGGCTGACGTGGCCCAGGCCGAATTCGCGGATACCCGGAGAGTCGATCAACTCGCCGCCACCGGGGAAGTGGAACAACCGCGCGGTGGTCGTCGTGTGGGTGCCCTGGCCGGACAGCTCGGACAGCGGGCCGACACGGGTTTCGACTTCCGGCAGCAAGCTGTTGACCAGCGATGACTTGCCGACGCCGGACTGGCCGACGAACACACTGATGCGTCCGTCCAGCTGTTCCTGCAGTTGCTCCATGCCGTTGCCGTGATGCGCCGACACTTCGAGCACGGGGTAACCCAGCGTGCGGTAAACCGCCAGCAAGGCATTCAGCGCCGGGGCGTTCTGCTCGTCGATCAGGTCGAATTTGTTCAGCAGCAGCAACGGACGAATGCCCGCATGCTCGGCGGCGACGAGGTAGCGGTCGATCAGGTTGGCGTGGGGCTCGGGCAGCGGGGCGAAGACAATGACGATCATGTCGACGTTGGCCGCGACCGGCTTGAGTTGACCACGGCTGTCCGGGCGGCAGAGTTCGGTTTTACGTGGCAGTTGCGCCACGATTACGCCGATGCCTTGGTTGCCGGCACGCCAGACCACCTGATCGCCGGTCACCAGCGCAGGCAGGTTGGCGCGCAAGTGACAGCGGAACACCTCGCCGGCCAACTCGCCATCGAGCGCTTCGACTTCGACTTGCACACCGAAGTGAGCGATCACCAGGCCCGTCTGTTCGGGACCCAGGTCGCCACCCTCAAGTGCCTCGACAGCCGAGGACTCGCGTTTGGCGGCGCGGGCAGCGCGCTCGCCCTGAATCTTTTCGATGCGCCAGTTTTGACGACGATTGAGTTGGCGTTTGGCCATGGGTGTTCCGTATCAAGAATGCAGCGATTAGGTAAAACGGCCGCGAGTTTAGCACGCCCGGCCACTTGCCTAGGCTAAACTGCGCAGCATTGCCTAGGAGCCGACACATGCAAAACCCACAGAATCTGATCTGGATCGACCTGGAAATGACCGGTCTGAACCCGGATACCGACGTCATCATCGAGATGGCCACCATCGTCACCGACAGTGACTTGAACACCTTGGCCGAAGGTCCGGTGATCGCTATCCACCACAGCGATGAAATCCTCGCCGGCATGGACGATTGGAATACCCGTCAACACGGCGGCTCCGGGCTGACCCAGCGGGTTCGCGACAGCCGCATCAGCATGGCCGAAGCCGAAGCCGAGACCATCGCCTTCCTGGAAAAATGGGTGCCGAAGGGCAAGTCGCCGATCTGCGGCAACAGCATCTGCCAGGACCGTCGCTTCCTTTATACCCACATGAAATCCCTGGAAAGCTTCTTCCACTACCGCAACCTCGACGTGTCGACGCTTAAAGAGTTGGCCGCACGCTGGGCACCGGACGTGCGCGACAGCTTCAAAAAGGGCAGCACCCACCTGGCACTGGACGACATCCGCGAATCGATCGCCGAGCTGCAGCATTACCGCCAGCATTTCATCAAATTCTAAGCCTGAAATACGCACCTGTAGGAGCTGGCTCGCCAGCGAAGGGGCCCTCGAAGACGCCTTCGCCAGCAAGCCGGCTCCTACAAAAGCCACGTTCGCGCCGCTTTTGTAGGAGCGAGGCTTGCCCGCGAAGAAGGCGACGCGGTCCATTTGATCGTGCGCCCACTTTTGGTGCCTGGGTGAAGTGAGTAGACTGCGCGCCTTCCTGCAAGGACCGCCACCATGTTGCTGATGCTTTACCTGATCGCCATTACCGCCGAAGCCATGACCGGTGCCCTGTCTGCCGGCCGTCGCGGGATGGACTGGTTTGGCGTAGTGCTGATCGCCTGCGTCACCGCCCTGGGTGGCGGCTCGGTGCGCGATGTATTGCTCGGCCATTACCCGCTGACCTGGGTCAAACACCCGGAATACCTGGTGCTGACCTCAGTCGCGGCGATGTTCACCGTCTTTGCTGCACGCTGGATGCGCCACCTGCGCTCGCTGTTTCTGGTGCTCGACGCCGTGGGCCTGGTGGCGTTCACGCTGATCGGCTGCATGACCGCCCTGGAAATGGGCCACGGCATGCTCGTGGCCTCGGTCAGCGGCGTGATCACCGGAGTGTTTGGCGGCATCCTGCGGGACATCTTCTGCAACGACATCCCGCTGATCTTCCGCCGTGAGCTCTACGCCAGCGTCTCGTTCGCGGCGGCGTGGTGCTACATGCTCTGCATCTACCTGCAAGTGCCCGGCGAACAAGCGATCCTGATCACCTTGTTTGGCGGCTTCCTGCTGCGCCTGCTGGCCATCCGTTTCCACTGGGAAATGCCCAAGTTCGTCTACAACGACGAAGCCTGATTTCAGCGACACGATGGGGGCCCTGGATAGAGGCGAGCTTCGAAATATCCTGACCAAGAAGTCGCGTGGTCTACAGGGTTTAAATGGGGTAAAAAGATCTTAAATAGGGTGATTTGTTAGTTAATTACCCTATTTAATGTTGTATTACCCTCTTTAGCAGGTAAGACGCCTTGCGATCACTCACTCCTGACTTCCTCTCGACGCTACGTTACAACGGACTGCAGGTCGCGACTTTGCGGGCTCTCGGTGAATATCGTGGAAAGCAGCAATTATTCGTCGCTCAATCTCCAGAGATTCTCAACGACCTCAAGCAGCTAGCTGTCATTGAGTCCACCGAGTCATCAAACCGGCTTGAAGGGGTGGTCGTGGCACCTGCCCGGTTAAAATCCCTAGTCATCAAAAATGCGGAACCTAAAAGCCGCTCCGAGCAAGAAATTGCGGGTTATCGCGATGCGCTTTCGCTGATTCATGAAGCAGCAGAAGGGATGCCAATTTCTGAAGGCGTCATTCGACAGTTGCACGGCATGCTTTACCGCTATTTGCCACAGGATGGCGGGGAATGGAAAGCAACGAACAACGACATCATTGAGCGTCATCCTGATGGCAGCTCTCGTATCCGCTTCCAACCGGTTGCTGCACATCTGACGCCCATGGCCATGGGCGACATGGTCGCGCAATACCGCAAGGCCCTGGATCAGAACTTGGCCGACCCACTGGTCATTGTCCCGCTGGTTGTTCTGGACTTTCTTTGCATCCACCCCTTCTCGGACGGCAACGGTCGCGTGGCTCGCCTGATTACTTTGTTGCTGCTTTATCAATTTGATTATCGAGTCGGGCGTTTTATCAGTCTTGAGCGGATCTTCGAGGACTCAAAAGAAAGTTACTACGAAACGCTTGAAATCAGCTCTCAAGGTTGGCACGAAGGCCAACACGATGTGCAGCCATGGCTCGACTATTTCTGGGGCGCGCTACTTCGTGCTTACAAGGAATTTGAGGTGCGTGTAGGCACCATCGATAAGCGACATGGTGGGAAAAGTGATCGAGTTCGAATCGAAGCGTTGAAGCGCATTTTGCCTTTCTCAATTACTGAGCTTGAAGAGGCTTGCCCTGGGGTGAGTCGTGACACCGTGCGTATGGTCTTGCGCTCATTGAAAGCTGACGGGCTAATTGAGTCGACTGGAAAGGGACGCAGCGCCAAATGGATAAAACCATCGGATGTTGATTCGCAACCTTGAGCCCATTTCGCTGCGTCGTTTAATGGGGAGATCCAACGTCGCCGGCGCGTTGCTCGTGTTGTTTCAACGCCCACTCGACGTGTTCCCGGACCATTTCCGACGGGTACTCGCGTCGCGCCTTCAGCGCTTCCAGCACCGGAATGGTTGAAGGCGCATTGCCTAGCCCGACCGCCAGGTTACGCAGCCAGCTGTCATAACCCGCGCGACGCAGCGGCGAACCTTCGGTGCTGCTGAGGAACTTGTCTTCGTCCCACATGAACAGTTCAGCCAGTTCGGCGTTGTCGAGGTTGTGCCGTGGCTTGAAGTCGCTCTCGCCGGAGGGGCGGGCGAAGCGGTTCCATGGGCAGACGATCTGGCAGTCATCGCAGCCGAATACCCGGTTGCCGATCAGCGGTCGCAGGTCTTCGGGAATGGCGCCTTTGAGTTCGATGGTCAGGTAGGAAATACAGCGCCGGGCGTCCAGTACATAGGGGCCGACGAAGGCGTTGGTCGGGCAGATGTCGAGGCACGCGGTGCATCGGCCGCAGTGTTCGGTGGCGTGCGGCGGGTCAACCGGCAGCGGTAAATCGACGAACAGTTCGGCGAGGAAGAAATAGCTGCCGGCCTTGCGATTCAAGACCAGGGTGTTTTTGCCGATCCAGCCCAGGCCGGCTTTTTCCGCGATGGCTTTTTCCAGTACCGGGGCGCTGTCGACAAAGGCGCGGTAGCCAAAGGGGCCGATGACGGCTTGAATCTTTTCGGCCAGATGTTGCACGCGCTTACGAATTAATTTGTGGTAATCGCGGCCCAAGGCATAACGCGAGACGTAGGCTTTTTCCGGTTGGGCCAGCAATTGCGCCATTTTGGTGTCGCCCGACAGGTAGTCCATGCGCAACGAAACCACGCGCAAAGTACCCGGCACCAGTTCTTCCGGGTGCGAGCGTTTGCTGCCGTGGGCGCCCATGTACTCCATTTCGCCGTGGTAGCCGGCTTCGAGCCAGCGCTCCAGGTGCTGCTCATGCTCGGCCAGGTCGAGGCCGCTGATGCCGACTTGCTGGAAACCCAGTTCACGACCCCAATCCTTGATGGATTGGGCGAGGGCGGGCAGGTCTGTGGTAATTGCGGGCATGAGGCGAGAGAAACCGGAGCTGAGGTGCGTATAATTCTGCCAGACATCGGAGCCCGAAGACGCATGCCGCACACTAAAGATGAATTACCCGACGCGCTGTACAGCGCCGCGCAAGTCCGCGGGCTCGATGCGAGCCTGATCGCGGCCGGCACACCGGGCTTCGAAGTGATGCAGCGCGCCGCCCATGCGACGTGGCGGGCGTTGGTTCGTCAGTGGCCGACAGCCAATGAATTGACGGTGCTTGCTGGCCATGGCAATAACGCCGGGGACGGTTATCTGGTGGCGGTAATGGCCCGGCGGGGTGGATGGTCGGTTCGGGGGCTGGCCGTTGGGGATCCTCAGCGTTTGCAGGGCGATGCTGCATTGGCGCATGCCGAGGCTGTCTCCGAAAAGGTCACCATTGAAACCTGGTCTGCGCAGTCCGAATTGCGCGGCGTCGTGCTGGATGCCTTGCTCGGCACTGGCCTGACCGGTGAAGTACGTGAGCCTTACGCCAGTGCTATCGCCGCGATCAATGCCAGCGGTTTGCCGGTCGCGGCGGTGGATATCCCTTCAGGGCTGTGCGCCGACACCGGCCGCATGCTGGGCGATGCGGTGCGAGCCGACCTGACGGTGACGTTCATCGGTTTGAAATTGGGGCTTTTCACCGGTGATGCAGCAGACGTGGTGGGCGAACTGGTCTTCAACGACCTGCAAGCGCCACCGGAGTTGTTTGAGGCTGCGACGTTCAGCGCACGTCGCCTGACCGCCGGCAACCTGCCGCGCCTGGCGGCCCGCGCGCCCGGTTCGCACAAAGGCAAGTTCGGGCATGTCTTGCTCATCGGCGGTGATCGCGGTTTTGGTGGCGCGATCCTGCTGAGCGCGCAAAGTGCGCTACGCAGTGGAGCCGGTATGGTGTCCCTGGCCACCCGCAGCGAACATATTTCCGCTGCATTGGCGCGGGTGCCCGAAGCCATGGTGCTGGGGACTTCCTCGGCCAATCAATTGATGGACCTGCTGGAGAAGGTCAGCGTGCTGGTCGTCGGCCCGGGGCTTGGTCAGGCGGCGTGGGGACGTAGTCTGTTGTCCGCCGCGGCTAACGCACCGCTGCCACAAGTCTGGGACGCCGATGCATTGAATCTCCTGGCCACGGAACACGTGAGCTTGCCCAAGGATTGTGTGATCACTCCGCATCCGGGCGAAGCGGCGCGGTTGCTGGGGATATCGACGGCCGAGGTTCAGGCGGATCGTCCCGCGGCCGCACACGCGTTGAGCAAAAAATACACCGCCGTGGTGATTCTGAAAGGCGCCGGCAGTCTGATCGCCAGCCCTGATGGGCGATTGGCGGTGTGTCATCAGGGCCATCCGGCCATGGCCACCGCCGGTCTGGGCGATGTGCTGGCCGGTCTGCTCGGCGCGTTGCTGGCCCAAGGCATGGAGGCATTCGACGCCGCCAGCCTGGCGGTCTGGCTACACGCCAATGCCGGCGCGCAACAAGGTAAATCGGGCCGTGGACTGGCGGCCAGTGATCTGATCCCAGCCATTCGTCAGTTGTTGGAGGAGCAAGCACCGTGTCTGAAGTAACCCTGTACCTGGCTGATGAAGAGGCGATGACCGCGTTTGGCGCACGCATCGCACAAACCACCGAAGGGCACGGTCTGATTTTTCTCGAGGGCGATCTGGGGGCGGGTAAAACCACGCTGTCCCGCGGCATCATCCGGGGTCTGGGGCATGTGGGCGCGGTAAAAAGTCCGACCTTCACCCTGGTCGAGCCGTACGAGATTGGCGATATCCGGGCCTTCCATTTCGACCTCTATCGTCTGGTCGATCCTGAAGAGCTGGAGTACCTCGGCATCCGCGATTACTTCGAAGACGACGCTTTGTGCCTGATCGAATGGCCCCAGAAGGGTGCAGGCTTTTTGCCAAAGCCCGACCTGACCATTACCATTAGCCCGCAAGACAGCGGGCGTTCGCTGAAAATTTTATCCCAGGGCTCGCGTGGCGAGTCGTGGTGTGCCGCTTTGGCATTGGAATCCAATTAAATGATGGGGTTAGGTATGCGCTTTCGCGCGTTGGTTGCTGCCGTAGGATTGTTGTTTTTGGCGGTGACCGTCGACGCTGTGGCCGAGACGAAGGTCAACAGTGTTCGCCTGTGGCGGGCTCCGGACAACACACGACTGGTGTTTGACCTGACCGGCCCCGTCCAGCACAGCGTTTTCACCCTGAGTGCTCCCGATCGGCTGGTCATCGACATCAATGGCGCGTCCCTCGGTGCGCCGTTGAACGTCAACACCTCGAACACCCCGATCACCGCGATGCGCTCGGCACAGCGCACGCCGACCGACCTGCGGGTGGTCATCGACCTGAAAAAGGCCGTCACGCCGAAAAGTTTTACCCTGGCACCGAACGCCCAGTACGGCAATCGCCTGGTGGTCGACCTGTTCGATAACGCCGCCGACGCTGCGCCAATCCCTGCACCGACCAACGTTGCGACGGTGGCCCCGGTTCCGGTCACGCCGGTGGAACCGGCGGTCAAGCTGCCGCCCGCCCCGGCCGGCAAGCGCGACATCATTGTAGTAATCGATGCCGGTCACGGCGGTGAAGACCCGGGCGCGTCGGGCTCCAGTGGCCAGCGCGAGAAAGACGTGGTGCTGGCCATCGCCCGCGAACTGCAGCGTCAGGTCAACGGCATGAAAGGCTTCCGCGCCGAACTGACCCGTACCGGCGACTACTTCATCCCGTTGCGTGGCCGTACCGAAATCGCTCGCAAGAAAGGCGCCGACCTGTTCGTTTCGATCCACGCCGACGCCGCGCCTTCCGCCGCTGCGTTTGGTGCGTCGGTGTTCGCCTTGTCCGATCGCGGCGCCACGTCCGAGACCGCCCGTTGGCTGGCCGACAGCGAAAACCGTTCCGACTTGATCGGGGGTGCCGGCAACGTCAGCCTCGATGACAAGGACCGCATGCTGGCAGGCGTACTGCTCGATTTGTCGATGACCGCCTCCCTGACGTCCAGCCTCAACGTTGGTCAGAAGGTGCTGACCAACATTGGCCGGGTCACACCACTGCACAAACAACGGGTGGAGCAGGCCGGGTTCATGGTGCTGAAATCGCCGGACATCCCGTCGATCCTGGTGGAAACCGGGTTCATCTCCAACGCCAACGAAGCCTCGAAGCTCGCTGCGTCGAACCACCAGCAGGCGCTGGCGCGTTCGATCAGCAGTGGTGTGCGCCAGTTCTTCCAGCAGAATCCACCACCGGGCACCTACATCGCCTGGCTGCGTGATTCTGGTGGGATCGCCCAAGGGCCGCGTGACCATCGGGTGAGCCCCGGCGAGACGCTGGCGATGATTGCCGTGCGCTATCAGGTGTCTCCGGCGACGCTGCGCAGCGCCAACAAGCTGTCGAATGATGAGCTCAAGGTCGGTCAGCACTTGACCATTCCCGGCACTGAACTGGCGGCCAAAGAATGAACCAGGTGCTGACCAACACGTCTCGCATCGAGCTGCTCAGCCCACGGCTGGCGAACCAGATTGCCGCTGGTGAGGTGGTTGAGCGCCCGGCGTCGGTGATCAAGGAGTTGCTGGAAAACAGCCTCGACTCCGGCGCCAGGCGTATTGATGTCGACGTCGAACAGGGCGGCGTCAAGCTGCTGCGGGTACGCGACGATGGCAGCGGCATTTCTGCCGATGACTTGCCACTGGCCCTGGCGCGACACGCCACCAGCAAGATCCGTAACCTTGAAGACCTTGAACAAGTCATGAGCCTCGGGTTTCGCGGTGAAGCCTTGGCGTCGATCAGCTCCGTGGCGCGCCTGACCCTGACCTCGCGCACCAAAGATGCGGATCAGGCCTGGCAGGTCGAGACCGAAGGCCGGGACATGGCGCCGCGCGTGCAACCCGCAGCCCATCCGGTGGGCACTTCGGTGGAAGTGCGCGACCTGTTTTTCAACACCCCGGCGCGGCGCAAGTTTCTCAAGACCGAAAAAACCGAATTCGATCACCTGCAAGAAGTGATCAAGCGCCTGGCCCTGGCACGTTTCGACGTGGCATTCCACTTGCGCCATAACGGCAAAACCATTCTCAGCCTGCACGAGGCCCACGATGACGCGGCCCGCGCCCGGCGAGTGGCGGCGATCTGTGGCTCGGGCTTCCTTGAGCAAGCGCTGCCAATCGAAATCGAGCGTAATGGCCTGCACCTGTGGGGTTGGGTCGGTTTACCGACGTTCAACCGCAGTCAGGCGGACTTGCAGTATTTCTTCGTCAACGGCCGTGCAGTGCGCGACAAACTGGTGGCCCACGCGGTGCGCCAGGCGTATCGCGACGTGCTGTTCAACGGCCGGCACCCGACGTTCGTGCTGTTTTTCGAAGTCGATCCGGCGGGCGTCGACGTCAACGTGCACCCGACCAAGCACGAAGTACGCTTCCGTGACGGGCGCATGGTCCATGATTTCCTCTATGGCACCTTGCACCGCGCCTTGGGCGATGTGCGTCCCGAAGATCATCTGGCGGCACCGGTGGCGACGGCCATTGTTCGACCGACCGGCATCGACGCTGGCGAATTCGGCCCGCAAGGCGAAATGCGCCTGGCGGCCAATGCGCTGCTTGAACAGCCACAGGCACAACCATCCTTTAATACGGCGGCAGGTTCGGGCGCTGGCGCGGGTTATCAATATCAATACACGCCTCGGCCTCAGTCCGGCGTTCCCGTTGCCGAAGCCCAAGCTGCCTACCGCGAGTTCTTTGCGCCGTTGCCTGAAGCCAATGCTGTGGCGCTGCCGGCCGGACAGGACGACATCCCGCCGCTGGGATACGCGCTGGCGCAGCTCAAGGGCATCTACATTCTTTCGGAAAACGCCCAAGGCCTGGTGCTGGTGGACATGCACGCGGCTCACGAGCGGATCATGTACGAACGCCTGAAGATCGCCATGGCCAGCGAAGGCCTGAGCGGTCAGCCGCTGCTGGTGCCGGAGTCCCTGGCGGTCAGCCAGCGCGAAGCCGATTGCGCCGAAGAGCACGTTGCGTGGTTCCAGCGCCTGGGCTTTGAATTGCAGCGCCTGGGCCCGGAAACCCTGGCGATTCGGCAGATTCCGGCCTTGCTCAAACAGGCCGAAGCCAATCGACTGGTCAGCGACGTCCTCGCCGACCTGATGGAATACGGCACCAGCGACCGCATTCAGGCGCACCTGAACGAACTGCTCGGCACCATGGCTTGTCACGGCGCGATTCGTGCGAATCGGCGTCTGGCGATCCCGGAAATGAACGGTCTGCTGCGCGATATGGAAAACACCGAGCGCAGCGGTCAATGCAACCATGGCCGACCGACCTGGACCCAGCTGGGCCTGGACGATCTGGACAAACTGTTCTTGCGCGGTCGTTGATGAGCCAGCTCCCTCCCGCGATTTTCCTGATGGGGCCGACGGCTGCCGGCAAAACCGACCTGGCCATCGAACTCACCAAAGTCTTGCCCTGCGAGCTGATCAGCGTTGATTCGGCACTGGTCTATCGCGGCATGGACATAGGCACCGCCAAGCCTTCGAAAGCGCTTTTGGCCGAATTTCCACACCGACTGATCGATATTCTCGACCCGGCAGAGAGCTATTCGGCCGCCGATTTCCGTCGTGACGCCCTCGAAGCCATGGCCGAGATCACCGCGCGTGGAAAAATTCCGCTGCTGGTGGGCGGCACAATGCTCTATTACAAGGCTTTGGTCGAAGGTCTGGCGGACATGCCGGCAGCCGATCCCGACGTCCGCGCGCAGATCGAAGAAGAAGCTGCACGCCTTGGCTGGCAGGCCCTGCACGAGCAATTGGCGGTGATCGACCCGGAATCTGCGGCGCGTATTCATCCGAACGATCCCCAGCGGCTCAGTCGAGCACTGGAAGTTTATCGCGTCAGCGGTCAAAGCATGACCGCACTTCGTTTGCAACAATCTGCGCAAACTACTGAAGCAGCCGCTTCGGGACGTCAACAATTGCCCTATACTGTCGCGAACTTGGCGATTGCTCCGGCAAATCGTCAGGTACTGCATGAGCGAATTAAACAAAGATTCACGTTAATGTTGGAACAGGGATTCATTGACGAGGTCGTAGCCCTGCGTAAACGAAGTGACCTGCATGCCGGGTTGCCCTCGATACGTGCAGTAGGCTACCGACAAGTCTGGGACTACCTGGATGGCAAGCTGACGCAAGCCGAGATGCAGGAGCGTGGAATCATTGCCACGCGCCAATTGGCGAAGCGCCAGTTCACCTGGCTGCGCAGTTGGGCTGATTTACACTGGTTGGACAGCCTGGATTGCGACAATCTGCCGCGCGCCTTGAAATACCTGGGGACCATCTCCATATTGAGCTGAGTCCTTGCAATTGCCGTCTATCCTTGGGGGTGTGACGGCCACAAGCCATCTGTTTACCTATTTTTTTATATTGAATCCTTAAAGGAGTGCGGCACATGTCAAAAGGGCATTCGCTACAAGACCCTTACTTGAATACTTTACGTAAAGAGAAAGTTGGGGTGTCCATCTACCTGGTCAACGGGATCAAACTGCAAGGTACGATCGAGTCTTTCGACCAGTTCGTCATCCTGCTGAAAAACACCGTCAGCCAAATGGTTTACAAACACGCTATCTCTACAGTGGTGCCGGTTCGTCCAATTCGTCTGCCTAGCGCAACCGAATCCGAAGCCGGTGACGCTGAGCCAGGTAACGCCTGATAGGAGTCTCCTTTGTTCTTTGAGCGCCACGGTGGTGGTGAGCGAGTGATCCTCGTTCACTTGGATGGACAGGACCCTGAGGCGCGCGAAGATCCGCAGGAGTTTCAGGAATTGGCTAATTCGGCTGGCGCCGAGACCGTTGCGTTTTTTAACGTGCCGCGTCATCGGCCAACCGCCAAATTCCTGATCGGTAGCGGCAAGGTCGAGGAGTTACGCGACCTGGTTCATGCCGAAAAGGCAGATCTGGTGATCTTCAATCACATCCTCACGCCCAGTCAGGAACGTAACCTCGAACGTGTTTTCGAGTGTCGCGTGATCGACCGCACCGGTCTGATTCTCGATATTTTCGCCCAACGCGCCCGTACCCATGAAGGCAAGCTCCAGGTAGAACTGGCCCAGCTTGACCACATGAGCACCCGGCTGGTTCGTGGCTGGACTCACCTTGAGCGTCAAGGTGGCGGTATCGGCATGCGTGGCCCGGGTGAAACCCAGCTGGAAACCGACCGCCGTTTGCTGCGGGTTCGCTTGCGGCAGATCAAAGGCCGGTTGGAAAAAGTGCGCAGCCAGCGCGAACAGTCGCGACGCGGCCGTTCGCGTGCGGATATACCTACCGTGTCTTTGGTGGGGTATACCAACGCCGGTAAATCCACGCTCTTCAATAACGTGACGAAATCCGACGTGTACGCGGCTGACCAGTTGTTTGCCACGCTGGACCCGACCTTGCGCCGTCTGGAACTGGACGACCTGGGGCCGATTGTCCTGGCCGACACTGTGGGTTTCATCCGCCACTTGCCCCACAAGCTGGTCGAGGCATTTCGGTCTACCCTCGAAGAGTCGAGCAACTCCGACCTGCTGTTGCACGTGATCGATGCGGCCGAACCGGATCGCATGTTGCAGATCGAGCAGGTGATGGTGGTGCTGGGTGAGATTGGTGCCCAGGACTTGCCGATCCTAGAGGTCTATAACAAACTCGATTTGCTTGAAGGCGTTGAGCCACAAATCCAGCGTGACGAAAACGGCAAGCCTCAACGGGTCTGGCTTTCGGCGCGTGATGGCAGTGGACTGGAATTGCTTGAGCAAGCCATTGCCGAGTTGCTGGGCAGTGAGTTGTTTATCGGCACCTTGCGCTTGCCGCAACGTTTTGCTCGACTGCGTGCGCAGTTTTTCGAACTCGGTGCGGTACAGAAAGAAGAACACGACGAAGAAGGCATCAGCTTGCTGGCCGTTCGCTTGCCACGAATCGAGTTGAATCGATTGGTGAGCCGCGAAGGTCTGCAGCCGACTGAGTTCATCGAGCAACACACTTTGCAATAAAAGCCTGAGAAAGCGGTTGTGCCGTGGTGACAGGCATTCTGTAGCATTGGTCGGCGCGCCGTGGGTGCGTCTTTGCTTTATCAGATGGAGAGCGCTATGGCTTGGAATGAGCCGGGTGGCAACTCGAATAATCAGGATCCTTGGGGTGGCAAGCGCCGCAATAACGGCGACCGCAAGGGACCACCGGATCTCGACGAGGCCTTCCGAAAGCTGCAGGAAAGCCTGAACGGGTTGTTCGGTGGTGGTAAGAAACGTGGTGATGATGGCGGTGGTTCGGGCAAGAGTGGCGGCTTCGGCGGCATTCTTGGTGTCGTTCTCGTCGTATTGGCGGCCGTTTGGCTGTACAGCGCGGTTTATGTCGTCGACGAGCAGGAGCAAGCCGTGGTGCTGCGCTTCGGCAAGTACTACGAAACTGTCGGCCCGGGTCTGAACATCTATTTCCCGCCGCTCGATCGCAAGTACCTGGAAAACGTCACGCGTGAGCGTGCCTATACCAAGCAAGGTCAAATGCTGACTGAAGACGAGAACATCGTCGAAGTGCCGCTGACCGTGCAGTACAAGATCAGCAATCTGCAGGACTTCGTGCTGAGCGTCGACCAGCCGGAAATCAGCCTGCAGCACGCGACCGAAAGTGCCTTGCGCCATGTGGTGGGTTCCACCGCGATGGACCAGGTGCTGACTGAAGGTCGTGAATTGATGGCCAGCGAAATCAAGGAGCGTCTGCAACGCTTCATGGATACCTATCGCACCGGTATCACCGTCACCCAGGTCAACGTACAGAGCGCAGCGGCACCGCGTGAAGTGCAGGAAGCCTTCGATGACGTGATCCGCGCCCGTGAAGACGAGCAGCGTTCGCGCAACCAGGCTGAAACCTATGCCAACGGCGTCGTGCCGGAAGCCCGTGGTCAGGCCCAGCGCATCATCGAAGATGCCAACGGTTACCGTGACGAAACCGTCTCGCGTGCCAAGGGTGAGGCTGATCGCTTCACCAAGCTGGTCGCCGAGTATCGCAAGGCACCCGAAGTCACCCGCGAGCGTCTGTACCTGGACACCATGCAGGAAGTCTTCAGCAACACCAGCAAGGTTCTCGTGACCGGCAACAAGAATGGCCAGAGCAATCTGCTCTACTTGCCGCTGGACAAGATGGTCGAAAGTGGTCGCAACACCAGCACTTCGGTGACCGGTGCGGCAGCCAGCAGCAATGAAGCGAATGCACGTGCAGCAGCTGATCTGCAGCAACAGCCAGCACGTACCAGGGAGAGTCGCTGATGAGCAATAAATCGCTGATCGCCCTTATTGTCGGCGTCGTCGTGGCGATCGCTGCCTGGAACTGCTTCTACATCGTGGCTCAGACCGAGCGTGCGGTGTTGCTGCAGTTCGGTCGTGTGGTCCAGGCCGATGTTCAGCCGGGCCTGCATGTGAAAGTGCCTTACGTTAACCAGGTGCGCAAATTCGACGCACGCCTGATGACGCTGGATGCACCGACACAACGCTTCCTGACGCTGGAAAAGAAAGCCGTCATGGTCGATGCCTACGCCAAGTGGCGCGTGAAAGATGCCGAGCGCTTCTACACCGCGACTTCCGGCCTCAAGCAGATTGCCGACGAACGTCTTTCCCGTCGTCTGGAATCGGGCCTGCGTGACCAGTTCGGCAAGCGCACGCTGCACGAAGTGGTGTCCGGTGAGCGCGATGCGCTGATGACCGATATCACCGCTTCGTTGAACAAGATGGCGGAAAAAGAGCTGGGCATCGAAGTGGTCGATGTTCGGGTCAAGGCTATCGATCTGCCGAAAGAAGTGAACCGCAGCGTGTTCGAACGCATGAGTTCCGAGCGTGAGCGTGAAGCTCGCGAGCACCGCGCCAAGGGTAACGAGCTGGCAGAAGGCATTCGTGCCGACGCCGACCGTCAACGCCGCGTGCTGCTGGCTGAAGCCTATCGTGAATCTGAAGAGGTTCGCGGTGATGGTGATGCCCAGGCCGCTGCGATCTACTCCAAGGCCTACGGCCAGGACCAGGAGTTCTACGGTTTCTATCGTAGCCTGCGCGCCTACCGTGAAAGCTTCGCGAACAAATCCGACGTCATGGTCCTGGACCCAAGCAGCGACTTCTTCCGTTACCTGGAAAAAGCCAAGCCTTGATACGGCGTTGACCTGAATCATCCCCCGCCTGGCGGCTAAAGCCTCGGGCGGGGTGATCCTTTGGGAAAACGTGTGTATGATGCGGCAGCCGGGAAATTCCCGGCTTTTTTGCGTCTGCACGTTTGATTGCGGTTGTCAGGCAAGACATCGAGTTGAATGACTCGACAGGTTTTTCGAGGAAAGTGGTTGGCGAAGCCGGTTTCAGGCTTTTCGCCACGTTGTTCTTGCGCGTGTTTTGTGCACGAACCGATCATTTTCTGCTTCACTCAAGGCTCGCCCAACGGCTTGCCGCCCGGATCATAGGGGAATGGCGTAATGGCAACGGTAGACCGCTGGCTGCTGCCAGATGGCATCGAAGAAGTACTGCCACCAGAAGCGGCGCGCATCGAAGTAGCGCGTCGCCAGGTGTTGGATCTGTTCCAGAGCTGGGGTTACGAGTTTGTCGTGACTCCCCATATCGAGTACCTGGAATCCCTGCTGACCGGCGCGGGCCAGGACCTCGATCTGCGTACCTTCAAGGTCATTGACCCGCAATCGGGTCGGCAGATGGGTTTCCGTGCCGACATCACACCGCAAGTGGCGCGCATCGATGCGCACACCCTGCGTCGCGAAGGCCCGAGCCGTCTGTGCTACGCCGGCAGCGTGCTGCACGCTCAGCCACGGGCCTTGTCGTCCTCGCGCAGCCCGATTCAGCTGGGCGCCGAGTTGTACGGCGATGCCAGCCCGAGCAGCGACGTGGAAGTCATCAGCCTGATGCTGGCCATGCTGCAACTGGCCGATGTGCCGGATGTGCACATGGACCTCGGTCATGTCGGCATCTACCGTGGCCTGGCCCGCGCCGCCGGTTTGTCCGGTGAAGTTGAGCAACAGTTGTTCGATGCATTGCAACGCAAGGCGATCGACGAGGTCATTACCTTGACCGAAGGCTTGCCTGCCGATTTGTCGGGCATGCTGCGAGCGTTGGTCGACTTGTGTGGCGGCCGAGAAGTATTGAGCGCTGCCCGTGAGCGTCTGGCGAATGCGCCGGCGCCGGTTCTGGCCGCTCTGGACGACTTGCTGGCGATTGCCGAGCGTCTGTCCACGCGTTTCCCGCAATTACCGCTTTACTTCGACCTGGGCGAGTTGCGCGGCTACCACTACCACACCGGTGTGGTGTTCGCGGTGTTCGTGCCGGGTGTTGGCCAGTCCATTGCTCAGGGCGGTCGTTACGACGACATCGGCGCCGACTTCGGTCGCGCTCGTCCGGCAACCGGCTTCTCTACCGATTTGAAAACCCTGGTGACCCTGGGGCGTGCTGAGATCGAGTTACCGTCTGGCGGTATCTGGATGCCAGACAGTACGGATGCGGCACTCTGGCAGCAGGTTTGCCAGTTGCGCAGTGAGGGTCAGCGTGTCGTTCAGGCGTTGCCTGGGCAACCTTTGGCCGCCGCCCGTGAAGCGGACTGCGACCGGCAATTGATTCAGCAGAACGGGCTTTGGCAAGTATCGCCACTGGCTTCTTGAGTTTTCCTGTCGGCCGCGGCCGGCACCAAGTTTGCGCGAATGAGGACAAGTGTTATGGGTAAGAATGTCGTAGTCCTGGGCACCCAATGGGGTGATGAGGGCAAAGGCAAGATCGTTGATCTGCTGACCGAACATGCTGCCGCCGTAGTGCGCTACCAAGGTGGCCACAACGCGGGTCACACCCTGGTGATCGATGGCGAAAAAACCGTCTTGCACCTGATCCCGTCGGGCGTGCTGCGCGAAGGCGTACAGTGCCTGATCGGCAACGGCGTGGTGGTTGCACCCGACGCTCTGCTGCGGGAAATCATCAAGCTGGAAGAGAAAGGCGTACCGGTGCGTGAGCGCCTGCGTATCAGCCCGTCCTGCCCGCTGATCCTGTCCTTCCACGTAGCGCTGGACCAGGCCCGTGAAAAGGCCCGTGGCGAGCTGAAGATCGGTACGACCGGTCGCGGCATCGGCCCGGCTTACGAAGACAAGGTTGCACGTCGTGGCCTGCGTGTGGGCGACCTGCTCAACATGCCGCGCTTTGAAGACAAGCTGCGTGAACTGGTGGACTACCACAACTTCATGCTGGTGGGTTACTACAAAGAACCTGCCATCGAGTTCGAAAAAACCCTGGCCGAGTGCAAGGAATACGCTGAACTGCTCAAGCCGCTGATGCTGGACGTGACGGCCGAGCTCCACGACCTGCGTCGCGCCGGCAAAGACATCATGTTCGAAGGCGCCCAGGGTTCGTTGCTCGACATCGACCACGGTACCTATCCGTACGTGACCAGCTCCAACACCACCGCAGGTGGCGTGGCGACCGGTTCGGGCGTTGGCCCGATGTTCCTGGATTACATCCTGGGCATCACCAAGGCTTACACCACTCGCGTCGGTTCGGGTCCATTCCCGACTGAGCTGTTTGACGAAGTGGGTGCGCACCTGGCCAAACAAGGTCACGAGTTCGGCGCTACCACCGGCCGTGCCCGTCGTTGCGGCTGGTTCGACGCCGTTATCCTGCGTCGCGCTATCGATGTGAACAGCATCTCGGGCATCTGCCTGACCAAGCTCGACGTGCTCGATGGCCTCGAAACCATCAACATCTGCGTCGGCTACCAAGATGCGCAAGGCAATGCCGTTGCCCCGACTGATGCTGACAGCTACGTGGGCCTGCAGCCTGTGTACGAAGAAGTGCCGGGCTGGACCGAGTCGACGGGGGGTGCCAAAACCATCGAAGAGCTGCCCGCTAACGCCCGTGCTTACATCAAGCGCGTCGAAGAGCTGATCGGTGCGCCGATTGACATTATTTCGACGGGCCCGGACCGCAACGAAACCATCGTTCTGCGTCACCCGTTCGCTTAATAAGTCATTGATGTAAAAGACAAAGGCCCCTTAATCGGGGCCTTTGTCGTTTGTGCCTGCCGGACGGCACGACCTTTGCTGTGATGTTGATTAAAAGCATCGCTTCCAGCGCGCCATCAATTTAATGGCGCCAAGCAGAGGGATTTTAAGTGTCGGCCATTCTCTCACTGTTACAAAGCCGTTTATTGCGGCCGGTGTTCGTTACCCTTGGTATCGCCCTTTTGGTGCAGGTGCTGGTGGCTGTCGCCCTGACCCGGAGCACAGTGACCGCACTGGAAGCCGATCTCGGTGCGCGCTTGGGTGCCGACAGCCAAAAGCTCTCCGGTGAACTCGAGCAGGCGGGGCGTGAAGTCACGTCGAGCCTCGACAGCCTCTCCGCGAGTACGCGTCAGCGCCTCACGGTCGGTTTGTCCTCGCGATTGAAGGACGAACAGGCCCAATTGCGCGCGACACTGGAAAAGGACCTGAAGGATTCCGCCAATGATATGGCGCAGCTCCTGGCTTCGGTCGCACCCCGCGCCATGTGGGACAGCGACGTTCCAACCCTGTCCGAATTCGCCCGCCGTGCCCAGCGCAATCCCAACGTGTTGTTCGTGGTGTACGACGACGCCACAGGGCAGCACCTGACGCGCTACCTGAACCGCGAAAACCCGATCAACAAGGCGCTGCTGGAGAAAGGCCAGGGCGAGCGGGCGCTGGACAAGGTGCTGGACGCGGCGAAGAACGATCCGTCGGTCTACTACCTCGAATCCTCGATCAACCCCAACGGCGTGGAAATCGGCAAGGTCTTGATGGGCGTCTCGACCGCTTCGGTGGAAATCGATCTGGCGGCCCTCGACAAGCGGTTCTCGGCGCTGATCGCCAGCAGGGATCAGTTGGTCGGCGACAGCCTCAAAGGCGCTGCAGCTGATAGTGCTGCGGCAATGGGTGCGCGCCTGCAGTCGGCGCAGTCGACGGCGTCTGACATGAAAGCCAACACCACCAGCACCGTGCAGGAAGCTGCCGCAACCTTGCGCTGGCGCATCGGCATGGGCCTGGCGCTGGTGGGTTGCGGTGTGCTGCTGTTGCTCGCGGTGGTATTGGGTCGTCGAGTGGTCAATCGCTTGAAAATGCTGATTGCCGCCATGGATGACCTGGCCGCCGGCGAAGGTGACCTGACCAAGCGTGTGCAGATCAACAGCAAGGACGAAATCGGCGACATGGCCTCGGCGGTCAATCGCTTTGTGGATAAGTTGCAGCCGATCGTGCGTGAAGCGGGTGATGTGGCCCAGCGTACCGGCGTGGAAATCGGCGCCATGACCCTGCGCAATGCCGGGGCCGATGCGGCGGCCGGCATGCAGCGCGATGAAGTGGCCGAGAGCCTGCGTGCGTTGTCGCAGATGGCTGACGAAGCGCAGTCTGAAAGCCACGCCATGCAGGCGGCATTGCAGCAAGTGGTGGACATCCGTCAGGCCACTGATGAAAACACCCGGACCTCGGCGAAGGTCGGCAGCCTGATCGAAGCATTGGCGGGGCAGGTCGACACCGGGGCGAAAGTCATCGAGCGGCTGGCGCAGCAGAGTGAACAGATTGAAGTGGTGCTGACGGTGATTCACGGGATCGCCGAGCAAACCAACCTGCTGGCGCTTAACGCGGCCATCGAAGCGGCGCGTGCCGGTGAGACCGGCCGTGGGTTCGCGGTGGTAGCGGATGAAGTGCGCGCATTGGCGAGCAAGACGCAGAGCTCCACCGGTGATATCCAGGCGTACATCGTCGCCTTGCAGCAAGGCGCGCGTGAGGCCGTTGCAGCGATTGGGCAGGCCGGGCGTCAGGCCAGCGAAGGTTTGCTGGTGTTGCGTGACAGTGCGCGGTTGCAGCAGTCAGTGCAGGCATCGGTGGAGCAAGTGCATGCGGCGATCGGTCTGGCGACGCAGGCAGCGGCGCATCAGGCGCAAGGTGCGCAAGCGGTGCGGGGTCGGGTTGAGACGATTCATGCGCAGGCTGAGAAGGCTGCTCAGGCGGTGGTGGAAACCACGGCCAGCGGCAAAGTGTTGGATGGGTTGGCGGCGCAGTTGAAGGCGAGCCTGGGGCAGTTCCGGGCGTAATGTGTTGTCAGGGCTGACGCCATCGCGGGCGAGCCCGCTCCCACAGTGTTTTCTGTTGCACACAAATTGTGTATTCGCAGAAGAACAATGTGGGAGCGGGCTTGCCCGCGATGGCGGTCTCAACGGCTCAAATACATCCGCGTCGTCAGCAGATAAACCGGTAACCCTGACACCAGACTCAACAACGCCGCATAAGGCGCCGCCGCCGCAAACTCCACGTTCGCGGTATGCGCCCACACCTCCGTGGCCAGCGTATTAAGCCCGGTCGGACTCAACAGCAATGTCGCCGTCAGCTCCTTCATCGCATCCAGAAACACCAACGCAAACGCCGCACCCAGCGCCGGGAAAATGATCGGCAACGTCACCCGACAAAACGCGCTGAACGACGACGCGCCCAGCGTGCGTGCCGCCTCTTCAAGCTGCGGCGCCGCTTTATTCAGCGCTGTGCGAATCGGCGCTTGAGCCAGTGGCAGAAACAACAGCGCATAAGCGATCAACAGCAATGCCGACGTCTGGTACAGCACCGGCACATAGTGCAGGGCGAAATACACCAGCGTCAGCGCAATCACCAGTCCAGGCAGCGCATGCAGCAGATAGGGCAAGCGCTCGGCCCAGATCGCCAATGGACCTTTAAAGCGCACCACCAGCAACCCCACCGGCACCGCCAGCACCAGGCACAATGCCGCGCCACCCAGTGACAGCGCCAGGGACGAAAGCAAAGCCTCGCTGATCGCCGCCACCGGGAATGCCGCCGACGAACCCACGGCAAGCCAATACACCAGCATGCCCAGCGGAATCCCGCTGCCAACGATCGCCAGTGTCAGGCAGTAAACTTGTCCGGCGACCGCCCATGGCCCCAGTCGAACCTGTTCGGCGTGTCGCGCCGCGCCTTGGCCGGTGCGCACGTGGCGGCCCTTGCCGCGTACTCGCAGCTCCAGCCATAACAACACCAGGCACAGCGCCAGCAGCACCGCCGACAACATCGCCGCATTGGCGTTACTGAATTCCAGTTCGAACTGCTGATAGATCGCCGTGGTGAACGTTTGCAGGCCGATGATCGACAGCGCGCCGAACTCCACTAGCATGTGCAGGGCGATCAACAGCGAGCCGGCGAGCAGAGACGGCCAGAGCAAGGGCAAGGTGATCCTGAAAAACACACCCCAGCGATTCTGCCCCAGTGTGCGGGCGGACTCTTCCAGGGACGGGTCGAGATTGCGCAGGGTCGCCGCCACCGGCAAAAAGATCAGCGGGTACTTGGACAGGGTCATCACCAGGATCGCCCCGCCCAAGCCTTCGAAATGCGCGCTCAGCGACACCCAGGTAAAACTGCTGACAAATGCCGGTACGGCGAACGGCAGGCACAGGATCACGCCCCACAACCGCCGCCCCGGCAGATTGCTGCGCTCCAGCAGCCACGCCAGCGACAGACCGATCACGCCGCAAGCCAGCGTCACGCCGACCATCAGTGCCAGGGTGTTGCGCAGCAGGCCAAACACATAAGGCCGCCACAACAGATGTATCGCCTCGGCCCAGCCGGCCTGCCAGGCCTTGAGTCCGACGTAGGCCAGCGGCAAAAGGCTGAGCACGACCAGCAGCAAAACCGGCAGCAGCAACCAGATCGATGGCCGCTTGCGCCGTGGCACGTACCCCCCACGTGAGGCGGGGGCGGATAACGATGTGCTCATCAGTTCAAGCCAACGTCACGTTCCAGGTCCAGGGCTTCTTCGGCGTTGCCGAGGTCGGCAGGCGTGACCTTCGGTGCTTGCAGTTCGCTGAACGGCTTGAGCCCGCGATCCGATTCCATACCTTTATGCAGCGGGTATTCGGCGGTGGTCTGGGTGATCCCGCGCTGACCTTCTTCGCTGGCCGGGTAGGGGAGAAATTGCTGGGCTTCTTTGGGGTGCTTGCGGGATTTCGGCCCCGCCGCGCTAGACACGGTTATCAGCCCGCCGACGTCGCCGCCGGTGAAGTAATGCAGTTTCGAATCGAGCTGGCCTTTTTCGCGTTGCAGGGCGAACCAGTAATAATTGTTCACCAGCACGGTGGCGACTTCGCCGTTTTCCACGGCCTTCAGTGCGACCATGTTGTTGCTGTAAGTCTTGCCGAACGCGCGCAGGCCGGTCAGCCATTCTTCGGCTGCGTCCATGCCGTGCACCTTGATGATCGCTACGGCCTGTTCCTGGAATGCACCGCTGGTAGGCACGAAGCCGACCTTGCTTTGCCATTTGGGATCGGAGAATTCCATCACCGATGTGGGCAGGTCTTTTTCATCGATCAGTTTCGGGTTGAAAGCGACCACGCGGACCCGGGCGGTGATGCCGATCCAGGTGCCATTGCCGGCGACATAGTCTTTGGGCAGGACGGCGAGGGTGGCGTCGTCGGTTTTCGCCAGCAAACCCTGCTCGCCGAGTTTGTTCAGGGGTGGCGATTCTTCGGTGTAGATCACATCGGCGGGGGAGCGATCGCCTTCTTCGACGACCTGGCTGGCGAGCTGGTTGCTGCTGCCCTTGCGCACATTGACGTGAATGCCGGTCTTGGCTTCGAAGGCTTTGGCGATGGCATCGCCGACTTCTTTGTGTTGGCCGTTATAGAGGGTCAGGGAAACCGGGTCGGCGGCTTGGGTGAGGGGAGTGGCGAGAGCCAGGCCGAGGAGGGTAAAGGTCAGGCCTCGGCGCAGGGTATTTCGAAACATCATTCGCAGGGTTCCTCACTGTCGCATTGCAAAAACTTGCAACAATGATAAACGATATTGTTTCTCAAGTGCGCCTTGCGCACCTGTAGGAGCGAGCTTGCTCGCAATGGGCGTGAACGATTACGCGTGTTATCTGGAGGATTGCGTCGCCTGTAAATTCTTCGCGAGCAAGCTCGCTCCTACAGGGGGTGTATTGTTTTTTGGATGCCAGAAACGCAAAAACCCGCTTTCGCGGGTTCTTGTGAAATTCCAGATCGACTCTGAAATTTGAATTGGTGCCCAGAAGAAGACTCGAACTTCCACGACCTTGCGGTCACCAGCACCTGAAGCTGGCGTGTCTACCAATTTCACCATCTGGGCATAATCTTCAGCGTTGCCGCTGTTGATGTGGCGCACTATACGGAGAGCTCTTTGATCTGTAAACCCCTGATTTAGTTTTAATAAATCAGAAGCTTAGAATGCAAAAAACCCGCTTTCGCGGGTTTTTGTGCGAGCCTTGAAATTGATCTAATCTCAAGCTCGAAATTGGTGCCCAGAAGAAGACTCGAACTTCCACGACCTTGCGGTCACCAGCACCTGAAGCTGGCGTGTCTACCAATTTCACCATCTGGGCAGTATCGGCAGCGCTAGTGCGTCGTCGATGGCGCGCACTATACGGAGCGTGTTTTTAACTGTAAACCCCTGGCATTAAAAAAACCTGAAAAATATTACAAATGGCATTCAAGTAAGCTTTGCGGTGTCGATAAAGGGCTTTAGACAGGCTGTCATAGCCTGAAATTTCCCGTTTCATTACGCCTATGCCAAACTAACCCGCATATAGACAAGGTGAAAACTCTCTAATGGCCGATTGGCAGTCCCTCGATCCCGAGGCCGCTCGTGAAGCGGAAAAATATGAAAACCCTATTCCTAGCCGCGAACTGATCCTTCAGCACCTTGCTGATCGGGGTTCGCCTGCTAACCGCGAGCAGCTGGTCGAAGAGTTTGGTCTGACCACAGAAGACCAGATCGAAGCCCTGCGCCGCCGCCTGCGCGCCATGGAGCGCGACGCTCAACTCATCTACACCCGTCGCGGCACCTATGCGCCGGTGGACAAGCTCGACCTGATCCTGGGCCGTATCAGCGGTCACCGTGACGGCTTCGGCTTCCTGGTCCCGGACGACGGCAGTGACGATCTGTTCATGAGCCCGGCGCAAATGCGCCTGGTGTTCGATGGCGACCGTGCCCTGGCCCGTGTTTCCGGCCTCGACCGTCGCGGTCGCCGCGAAGGCATGATCGTCGAAGTGGTGTCCCGTGCCCACGAGACCATCGTCGGCCGCTACTTCGAAGAAGGCGGTATCGGCTTCGTCGTTGCGGATAATCCGAAGATCCAGCAAGAAGTGCTGGTGACGCCGGGTCGCAACGCCAACGCGCAGATCGGTCAATTCGTCGAAGTGAAGATCACTCACTGGCCGACGCCACGCTTCCAGCCGCAAGGCGACGTGGTTGAAGTCGTGGGTAACTACATGGCGCCGGGCATGGAAATCGATGTCGCCCTGCGCACCTACGACATTCCTCACGTCTGGCCTGAAGCGGTCTTGAAAGAAGCCGCCAAGCTCAAGCCGGAAGTCGAAGAGAAAGACAAAGAGAAACGCATCGACCTGCGTCACTTGCCGTTCGTGACCATCGACGGTGAAGACGCTCGCGACTTCGATGACGCGGTCTACTGCGAAGCCAAGCCGGGCAAACTGCGCCTGTTCTCCGGCGGCTGGAAGTTGTACGTGGCCATTGCCGACGTCTCCAGCTACGTGAAGATCGGTTCGGCCCTGGACAACGAATCCCAGGTCCGCGGCAACTCGGTGTACTTCCCCGAGCGCGTCGTGCCGATGCTGCCTGAGCAACTGTCCAACGGCCTGTGCTCGCTGAACCCGCACGTCGATCGCCTGGCCATGGTTTGCGAGATGACCATCTCCAAATCCGGCGAGATGACCGACTACTGCTTCTACGAAGCGGTGATTCACTCCCACGCCCGCCTGACCTACAACAAAGTCAGCGCGATGCTGGAAACGCCGAAACTCACCGAGGCGCGTCAGCTTCGTGGTGAGTACAACGACGTTCTGCCGCACCTCAAGCAGCTCTATGCGCTGTACAAGGTTCTGCTGGCGGCCCGTCATGTGCGTGGCGCGATCGATTTCGAAACGCAGGAAACCCGGATCATCTTCGGCACCGAGCGCAAGATTGCCGAAATCCGTCCGACCGTTCGTAACGATGCGCACAAGCTGATCGAGGAATGCATGCTGGCGGCCAACGTGGCCACCGCCGAATTCCTGAAAAAGCACGAAATCCCTGCGCTGTATCGCGTCCACGATGGCCCGCCGCCGGAGCGTCTGGAAAAACTGCGCGCCTTCCTCGGTGAGCTCGGCCTGTCCCTGCACAAAGGCAAGGACGGCCCGTCGCCGAAGGATTACCAGGCATTGCTGGCGAGCATCAAGGACCGTCCGGATTTCCACCTGATCCAGACCGTCATGCTGCGTTCGTTGAGCCAAGCGGTTTATAGCGCCGATAACCAGGGCCACTTCGGCCTGAATTACGAAGCCTATACCCACTTCACCTCGCCGATCCGCCGCTACCCGGACTTGCTCACGCACCGGGCGATCCGCAGCGTCATCCATTCCAAGCAAGACACGCCGCACGTTCGTCGTGCCGGCGCGATGACCATTCCGAAAGCGCGCATCTACCCGTACGACGAAGCGGCTCTGGAGCAACTCGGCGAACAGTGCTCGATGAGCGAGCGCCGTGCCGACGAAGCGACCCGCGACGTCGTGAACTGGCTCAAGTGCGAGTTCATGAAAGACCGCGTGGGCGAGTCGTTCCCGGGTGTGATCACTGCCGTGACCGGTTTTGGCCTGTTCGTCGAGCTGACTGATATCTACGTCGAAGGCCTGGTGCACGTCACCGCGCTGCCGGGCGATTACTACCACTTCGACCCTGTGCATCACCGCCTGGCCGGTGAGCGTACCGGTCGCAGTTTCCGTCTTGGCGATACCGTTGAAGTGCGCGTGATGCGCGTTGACCTCGACGAGCGCAAGATCGACTTCGAGATGGCCGAAAAAACCATCAGCGCGCCGATCGGTCGTAAGAAACGCGGGACTGAAACCGCTGCACCTGCTGCTGCAAAAACAGCCGCAGAGCCGGCACCGGCGAAAACCGGTCGTCGTCCTGCCAAGGAAAAAGCTGTCGAAGCCTATCGCCCGAGCGATGCGGCGGCGAAAAATGCCGAGCTGCGCAAAAGCCGTGAATTGAAGCAGGCGTTGTTGTCTGAAGCGAAAAGCGGCGGTAAAGCGGCGTCTGGGGGAAAGACCGGACGGTCGGCGCCTGACAAGGCTCCCGGCGGCAAGCCAGCAAAACCGAGCAAACACCGTAAAGGCCCGCCAAAAGCGGGTTCTGCTCCAGCCGCCAAAAGCGGCGGGGTGCGTAAACCTAAGGCCAAGTCATGAGTAATCTGGAAAAAATCTACGGCGTACACGCGGTAGAGGCGTTGCTGCGTCATCACCCTAAGCGCGTCAAGCAGATCTGGCTGGCCGAAGGCCGCAGCGATCCTCGCGTGCAAACGCTGATCGCGCTGGCGAACGAAAATCGCGTCGCCGTCGGCAACGCCGAGCGTCGTGAACTGGATGCGTGGGTTGAAGGCGTGCACCAAGGCGTGGTCGCGGACGTGAGTCCGAGCCAGGTCTGGGGCGAGGCGATGCTCGATGAGCTGCTCGATCGCACCGAAGGCGCACCGCTGCTGCTGGTGCTCGACGGCGTGACCGATCCGCACAACCTCGGTGCTTGCCTGCGTTCGGCCGATGCGGCCGGTGCGTTGGCGGTGATCGTGCCGAAGGACAAGTCAGCCACCCTGACCCCGACGGTACGAAAAGTGGCCTGTGGCGCGGCGGAAGTGATTCCCTTGGTGGCCGTGACCAACCTGGCGCGCACCTTGGAAAAGCTCAAGCAGCGTGGCTTGTGGGTCGTCGGTACGGCGGGCGAGGCTGAGCAGAGTCTGTATCAGCAAGACATGACCGGGCCTACCATCCTGATCATGGGCGCCGAAGGCAGCGGCATGCGCCGCCTGACTCGCGACCTTTGCGACTATCTGGTGCACCTGCCGATGACCGGCAGCGTCAGCAGTCTCAATGTTTCCGTGGCAACTGGCGTGTGCCTGTTCGAGGCCCAGCGCCAACGCAGCGTCAAAGCCGCCACCAAAAAAACCTGATAGAACACCTCCCTGTAGGAGCTGGCTTGCCAGCGAAGGCGGTTTAACATTCAGTATCAATGTTGAATGTTATGCCCTCTTCGCGAGCAAGCCCGCTCCCACAGTGTTTTGTGTGTGGATGAGGATTGGTGGTTGTTCAAATAATCACCAATTGCCTTGCACCTCTCCTGTCCCTTCTCTACAATTGCGCCCCTTGCTGTGACGGCAGGCACGCATGTGTCTATCGCAAGCAAGTCCATAAGTGTCATTCACTCCTTGTCTGACCGCTTTTGAGCGGCAGGCTACAACCCGTAAGGAGCATTCATGCGTCATTACGAAATCATCTTTTTGGTCCACCCGGATCAAAGCGAGCAAGTCGGCGGCATGGTTGAGCGTTACACCAAGCTGATCGAAGAAGACGGCGGCAAAATCCACCGTCTGGAAGATTGGGGCCGTCGTCAACTGGCCTACGCAATCAACAATGTTCACAAGGCTCACTACGTGATGCTGAACGTTGAATGCACTGGCAAGGCCCTGGCCGAGCTGGAAGACAACTTCCGCTACAACGATGCAGTGATCCGTAACCTGGTCATCCGTCGCGAAGAAGCCGTTACCGGCCAATCCGAGATGCTCAAGGCTGAAGAAAACCGCAGTGAGCGCCGTGAGCGTCGCGACCGTCCTGAGCACGAAGGCGCTGAAAGCGCTGATAGTGATGACAGCGACAACAGCGATAACGCTGACGAGTAATCCACGGACCTTTTGAGGAGCCTATTACATGGCACGTTTCTTCCGTCGTCGTAAATTCTGCCGCTTCACCGCTGAAGACGTGAAAGAGATCGATTACAAAGATCTCAACACTCTGAAAGCCTATGTATCCGAGACCGGCAAAATCGTTCCAAGCCGTATCACCGGTACTAAAGCACGTTATCAGCGTCAGCTGGCCACCGCTATCAAGCGCGCCCGCTTCCTGGCCCTGCTGGCCTACACCGACAGCCACGGCCGCTGAGACCGGGCAGTCGACACGTAGCAAAGGATTGAAAGCATGCGTGCCTTAGCTGAGTTCATCATGCGCGGCCGTATGCAGGCCACTCTGGTAGTGGCTGGATGCGCAGCATTGCCGTTGTTGTATTGGTTGGGTGCTGCCGCTGGATGCTTCGTGCTCCTGCGGCGCGGATTGAAGGACGCCTCGAGCGTTCTTGCTCTGGGACTGCTGCCGGCATTGATCTGGTGGCTTTACGCCGATGACCCACGCTCACTTCTGGTGTTGCTGGGGTCTTGGAGCCTTGCGTTGGTTTTGCGCGCAAGTGAGTCCTGGAACCGCGTGCTGCTGGTCAGCATAGCGATGGGAGTGGTGTTTTCAGTGGTGCTGGGGATGGCTTTTGGTCCCCAAATCGAGATGCTGGCGCAGGCGTTGATAAAAGTCATGCCGTCGCTACTCGGTGATGTCTACGAGAAGTTGTCGGCAGACGAGCAAGCGCATTTTGCGTCCCTGATTGCACCGGTCCTGACCGGCCTGATTGCGGCCTTGTTGCAAATCGTCAGTGTGCTGAGCCTGATTGTCGGGCGCTACTGGCAGGCGTTGTTGTACAACCCGGGTGGTTTTGGTCGCGAGTTTCGCGCCATCCGATTCCCGCTGGGGCCGGCGATGTTGCTGCTGGCGTTCATGCTTCTGGGGCCGAATATCGGTCCACAGATGGCCATGTTGACGCCGTTGTGCAGTGTACCGCTGGTATTCGCCGGGCTGGCCCTGATTCATGGGCTGGTGGCGCAAAAGCGACTGGCCAGGTTCTGGCTGGTGGGGTTGTACGTCACGCTGTTGCTGTTTATGCAGCTGATCTATCCGTTGCTGGTGGTCTTGGCCATCGTCGACAGCCTGATTGATTTTCGCGGTCGTTCGGCACCGAAAGATGCCGATAGCGCGAACGGTGAAGGTTAAAAGTTAAGAGGATTTTCACATGCAACTGATCCTTCTGGAAAAAGTCACCAACCTGGGCAACCTGGGTGACAAAGTGAACGTTAAGGCTGGTTACGGTCGTAACTACCTGCTGCCATACGGCAAAGCTACCGCTGCGACCGCTGCCAACCTGGCTGCGTTCGAAGAGCGTCGCGCTGAGCTGGAAAAAGCTGCAGCTGATCGTAAAACTTCGGCTGAAAGCCGTGCCGCCCAACTGGCTGAGCTGGAAGTGACTATCACTGCCACCGCTGGTGACGAAGGCAAGCTGTTCGGTTCGATCGGTACTCACGACATCGCTGATGCACTGACCGCCTCTGGCGTTGAAGTTGCAAAAAGCGAAGTTCGTCTGCCGAACGGCACCATCCGCAACGTAGGCGAATTCGACGTAGCCGTGCACCTGCACGCCGAAGTTGAAGCCACCGTACGCGTTGTCGTGGTAGCAGCTTAAGCAGCACTTGTCGGCTGGCACCCTCGGGTGCTTGCCGGTAACATCGGGCACGATCCTGTTTACAGGTCGTGCCCTTTGTCTTTCTGCAGTTCCTGATTTTCACCTCTAATTCCAAGTGGCCATGAACGATATCTCCGCTCCTGAGCAATATGACCTGCAAACCGCTTCCCTGAAGGTGCCTCCGCATTCCATCGAGGCCGAACAGGCCGTGCTCGGTGGTCTGATGCTGGACAACAACGCCTGGGAACGCGTGCTCGATCAAGTCTCGGACGGCGATTTCTATCGGCATGACCACCGTTTGATCTTCCGCGCGATCGCCAAACTGGCCGACCGGAACTCACCGATCGACGTCGTGACCCTTGCCGAGCAATTGGACAAAGAAGGTCAGACCTCGCAAGTCGGTGGTCTTGGTTACCTCGGTGAACTGGCGAAAAACACGCCGTCTGTCGCCAACATCAAGGCTTATGCGCAAATCGTTCGCGCGCGGGCGACCCTGCGGCAACTGATTGGCATCGCTACCGAGATCGCCGACAGCGCCTTCAACCCTGAAGGCCGCACCGCGGAAGAGATTCTCGACGAAGCCGAGCGGCAGATCTTCCAGATCGCCGAGGCCCGGCCAAAAACCGGCGGCCCGGTGAGTGTGAATGACCTGCTGACCAAGGCCATTGATCGCATCGACACCTTGTTCAACACCGACAACGCCATTACCGGCCTGTCCACCGGCTACACCGACCTCGACGGGATGACCAGTGGCCTGCAACCGTCCGACCTGATCATCGTCGCCGGCCGTCCGTCCATGGGTAAAACCACCTTTGCGATGAACCTGGTGGAAAACGCCGTGCTGCGCAGCGACAAGTGCGTACTGGTCTACTCGCTGGAGATGCCAGGCGAATCGCTGATCATGCGTATGTTGTCGTCCCTCGGCCGGATCGACCAGACCAAGGTCCGTGCCGGTCGCCTCGACGACGACGATTGGCCGCGTCTGACCTCGGCGGTCAACCTGCTCAACGACCGCAAGCTGTTCATCGACGATACGGCGGGTATCAGCCCGTCGGAAATGCGCGCGCGGACCCGACGCCTGGTGCGTGAGCATGGCGACATTGCTCTGATCATGATCGACTACCTGCAGTTGATGCAGATCCCGGGTTCTGGCGGCGATAACCGGACCAACGAGATTTCCGAAATCTCCCGTTCCTTGAAGGCCCTGGCCAAGGAATTCAACTGCCCGGTGGTGGCGCTGTCCCAGCTCAACCGCTCCCTGGAGCAACGGCCGAACAAACGCCCGATCAACTCCGACCTCCGGGAATCCGGAGCGATCGAGCAGGATGCTGACGTCATCATGTTTGTGTACCGGGATGAGGTGTATCACCCGGAAACCGAGCATAAGGGCATCGCCGAGATCATCATCGGCAAGCAGCGGAACGGCCCGATCGGTACGTCGCGACTGGCGTTCATCGGTAAGTACACCCGTTTCGAAAACCTGGCGCCGGGTAGCTACAATTTCGACGACGAGTAAGTTATTCGGCGTCTGGGCCGGCCTCTTCGCGGGCAAGCCTCGCTCCTACAGGTCATGTGTTGAACCACGATTGCGCGAACAACACATGACCTGTAGGAGCGAGGCTTGCCCGCGAATGGGGTCGCCACCAATTTCCGACCATAGCCGTCGGAATTGGTTATTTTTTGTGCTATATTCCGCGCCCGCGATTTTTCATCTCAACACCGGTCATCGTCATGCAAACAGCCAAGCCGTTATTTGACTATCCCAAGTACTGGGCCGAATGTTTCGGTCCAGCGCCATTCCTGCCGATGAGCAGGGAGGAGATGGATCAGCTTGGCTGGGATTCATGCGACATCATCATCGTCACCGGTGATGCGTACGTCGACCACCCATCGTTTGGCATGGCAATCATTGGCCGGCTGCTGGAGTCGCAAGGCTTCCGCGTCGGGATCATTGCCCAGCCAAACTGGCAGTCCAAAGACGACTTCATGAAGCTCGGTGAGCCGAACCTGTTCTTCGGCGTCGCGGCCGGCAACATGGACTCGATGATCAACCGCTACACCGCCGACAAAAAAATCCGTTCCGATGACGCCTACACCCCCGGTGGCCTGGCGGGCAAACGTCCGGACCGCGCGAGCCTGGTTTACAGCCAGCGCTGCAAGGAAGCCTACAAGAACGTGCCGATTGTCCTCGGTGGCATCGAAGCCTCCCTGCGCCGCATCGCCCACTACGATTACTGGCAGGACCGGGTGCGCAACTCGATCCTGATCGACGCCTGCGCCGACATTTTGCTCTACGGCAACGCCGAGCGTGCGATCGTCGAAGTCGCCCAGCGCCTGTCCTATGGGCACAAGATCGAAGACATCACCGATGTGCGCGGCACCGCGTTCATTCGTCGTGACACGCCCAAAGACTGGTACGAAGTCGACTCCACGCGTATCGACCGTCCGGGCAAGGTCGACAAGATCATCAACCCGTACGTGAACACCCAGGACACCCAGGCCTGCGCCATCGAGCAGGAAAAGGGCCCGGTTGAAGACCCGAGCGAAGCCAAGGTCGTGCAGATTCTGGCCAGTCCGAAAATGACCCGCGACAAGACTGTGATTCGTCTGCCGTCGGTTGAGAAAGTTCGTGGCGACGCCGTTCTGTATGCCCACGCCAACCGCGTGCTGCACCTGGAAACCAACCCGGGCAACGCCCGTGCGCTGGTACAGAAGCATGGCGAAGTCGACGTCTGGTTCAACCCGCCGCCGATTCCGATGACCACCGAAGAAATGGACTACGTGTTCGGCATGCCCTATGCGCGCATTCCGCACCCGGCGTATGGCAAGGAAAAGATTCCGGCCTACGACATGATCCGTTTCTCGGTGAACATCATGCGTGGCTGCTTCGGCGGCTGCACCTTCTGCTCGATCACCGAGCACGAAGGCCGGATCATCCAGAACCGTTCCGAAGAGTCGATCATTCGCGAGATCGAAGAGATCCGCGACAAGGTCCCAGGCTTCACCGGCGTCATTTCCGACCTCGGCGGCCCGACCGCGAACATGTACCGCATCGCTTGCAAGAGCCCGGAAATCGAATCCGCGTGCCGCAAGCCTTCGTGCGTGTTCCCTGGTATCTGCCCGAACCTGAACACCGATCACTCGTCGCTGATCCAGTTGTATCGCAGCGCCCGTGCCTTGCCGGGTGTGAAGAAGATTCTGATCGCGTCCGGCCTGCGCTACGACCTCGCGGTCGAGTCGCCGGAGTACGTCAAAGAGCTGGTGACCCACCACGTCGGTGGTTACCTGAAGATCGCCCCGGAACACACCGAGGAAGGTCCGCTCAATCAGATGATGAAACCGGGCATCGGCAGCTATGACAAGTTCAAGCGCATGTTCGAGAAATACTCCAAGGAAGCCGGCAAAGAGCAGTACCTGATTCCGTACTTCATCGCCGCCCACCCGGGCACCACCGACGAAGACATGATGAACCTGGCCCTGTGGCTCAAGGGCAATGGTTTCCGTGCCGACCAGGTGCAGGCGTTCTACCCGTCGCCGATGGCCACCGCCACCGCGATGTACCACTCGGGCAAGAACCCGCTGCGTAAGGTGACTTACAAGAGCGACGCCGTGACCATCGTCAAGAGCGAAGAGCAGCGTCGCCTGCACAAGGCGTTCTTGCGTTATCACGACCCGAAAGGCTGGCCGATGCTGCGTGAAGCGCTGACCCGCATGGGCCGCGCCGACCTGATCGGGCCGGGCAAGACCCAGTTGATCCCGCTGCATCAGCCGGCGACTGACAGCTACCAGAGCGCCCGTCGCAAGAACTCGACGCCGGCTGGCAGCCATAAAGTGGCCGGTGAGAAGACCACCAAGATCCTGACCCAGCACACCGGCCTGCCACCGCGCGCCAGTGATGGCGGCAATCCGTGGGACAAGCGTGAACAGGCCAAGGCGGCGGCATTCGCCCGCAACCAGCAGGCGGCCAAGGAGCGCAAGGACGCAGCCAAAGGCAAAGGCCCAAAACCTGCGCGCAAGCCGGTCGTGCCACGCTAAGCCTCGCTTGAGCTGAACAGAACGCCAACCTTCGGGTTGGCGTTCTGCATTCTGCGGACCATTAATGAAGGCACAGGCTTTTGTAGGAGCTGGCTTGCCAGCGAAGGCATCCTTCCTGCCGCCAAAAGCTTCGCTGGCAAGCCAGCTCCTACAGGAGGGCGTGCACACCAACTTTGGGTTGGCGTTTTGCATTCTGCGGACCATCAATGAAGGAACAGGCTTTTGTAGGAGCTGGCTTGCCAGCGAAGGCGTCCGTCCTGCCGCCAAAGCTTCGCTGGCAAGCCAGCTCCTACAGGAGGGCGTGCGCGCCAACCTTCGGGTTGGCGTTTTGCATTCTGCGGACCATCAATGAAGGCACAGGCTTTTGTAGGCGCTGGCTTGCCAGCGAAGGCGTCCTTCCTGCCGCCAAAGCTTCGCTGGCAAGCCAGCTCCTACAGGAGGGCGTGCACACCAACCTTCGGGTTGGCGTTTTGCATTTCGGGGTCGATGAGGTTGCTTTTGTAGGAGCTGGCTTGCCAGCGAAGGCGTCCGTCTTGCCGCCAAAAGCTTCGCTGGCAAGCCAGCTCCTACAGGAGGGCGTGCACGCCAACCTTCGGGTTGGCGTTTTGCATTCTGCGGACCATCATTGAAGGAACAGGCTTTTGTAGGAGCTGGCTTGCCAGCGAAGGCGTCCGTCTTGCCGCCAAAAGCTTCGCTGGCAAGCCAGCTCCTACAGGGAGCCTGTGCAGTGGCAGATCATGCGCTCGCCACATATTCGTGCAATCGTCCCAAATCAAATTCCTGCATCGCCCGATTTTGGTGCTGTACTGCCCTAAGCAAATCTGTGAAAGCGCCAGCCCTGCTGGATGGCATAAGTCTTGCGCGCTTTCGAATACGCTTAAGGCTCGCAGGAGGCACGCCGTGTCGATACATGTCGCATTGCACCACGTCACGCATTACCGCTACGACCGCGCCGTCGAGCTCGGTCCGCAGATCGTTCGCCTGCGCCCGGCGGCCCACAGTCGCACGCGGATTTTGTCCTATGCGCTGAAAGTCTCGCCCGAGCAGCATTTCATCAACTGGCAGCAAGACCCCCAGGGCAACTACCTGGCGCGTCTGGTATTCCCGGAGAAAACTTCTGAACTGCGGATCGAAGTCGATCTGCTGGCGGAGATGGCGGTCTTCAATCCGTTCGACTTCTTCCTCGAGCCCTACGCCGAAAAGATCCCTTTCGCCTACGCCGCAGATGAGCGCAAAGAGCTGGCGCCGTATCTGGAAACCTTGCCGCTGACGCCGAAGTTCCAGGCGTATCTGGAAGGCATCGACCGTACGCCGCTGCCGAGTGTGGATTTTCTCGTCGCGCTCAATCAGCGCCTGAGCGAAGACATCGGCTACCTGATTCGTATGGAACCGGGCGTGCAGACGCCCGAACACACCCTCGAACATGCCTCCGGTTCATGCCGCGATTCGGCGTGGTTGCTGGTGCAATTGCTGCGCAACCTCGGTCTGGCAGCGCGTTTCGTCTCCGGCTACCTGATTCAACTCACCGCCGACGTCAAAAGCCTCGATGGCCCGTCAGGCACTGAGGTGGACTTCACCGACCTGCACGCCTGGTGCGAGGTCTATTTGCCCGGCGCAGGCTGGATCGGCCTGGACGCGACGTCAGGGCTGTTTGCCGGTGAAGGACACATTCCGTTGGCGTGCAGTCCCGATCCGTCCTCTGCGGCACCGATCAGCGGCCTGGTGGAACCGTGCGAGTGCGAGTTCACCCACGAAATGTCCGTGGAGCGGATCTGGGAAGCGCCGCGAGTCACCAAGCCCTACACCGAAGACCAGTGGCTGGCGATCCAGGCCTTGGGCCGGCAGATCGATGCCGACTTGCTGGAAGGCGATGTGCGCCTGACCATGGGCGGCGAGCCGACGTTCGTGTCCATCGATGACCCGGACGGCGCCGAGTGGAACACCGCAGCCCTCGGACCGGACAAACGTCGTCTGTCCGCCGAACTGTTCCAGCGCATGCGCAAGCACTACGCGCCCAAAGGCCTGGTGCATTTCGGCCAGGGCAAGTGGTATCCCGGCGAGCAACTGCCGCGCTGGTCGCTGAATGGCTACTGGCGCCGCGATGGCGTGCCGATCTGGCACAACAGTGCGCTGATCGCCGATGAGCACGAAGACTACGGTGCCAACGGTGAGCTGGCCGGGCGTTTTCTGGCGAGTGTCGCCGAGCGCCTGAAAATTCCCACGCGGTTTGTGTTCCCGGCCTACGAAGACAATTTCTATTACCTCTGGCGCGAAGGCACCTTGCCACAAAACGTCAGCGCCGAAGACTCGCGTCTGGAAGAACCGCTGGAGCGTGCACGCCTGCGCAAAGTCTTCAGTCAGGGCCTCGACAAGGTGATCGGCCAGGTCTTGCCGCTGGCGCGCACCGCCAAAGGTGATCAATGGCAGAGCGGCCGCTGGTATCTGCGTGAAGAGCATTGCCGATTGGTGCCGGGGGATTCGCCCTTGGGCTATCGCTTGCCGCTCGGCTCGCAGCCTTGGGTGAAAGCGGCGGAGTACCCGTTCATTCACCCAGTGGACCCGAATCAGGAGTTCCCTGCACTGCCGGGCACGGCGCAACTGCAGAGCCAAGGCGCCGCAGCGGTTGCCGAGGAGCGTGCACCGAAGATCGACGAATCCGCCGACTGGCTAACCCGCACGGCGTTCTGTGCCGAGGCGCGGGAAGGCCGGTTGTACCTGTTCATGCCACCACTGGAGCGGGTCGAGGATTATCTGGAACTGGTCAGCGCGATCGAGGCCACTGCCGAAGAATTGCATTGCCCGGTGTTGCTGGAGGGCTACGAGCCGCCGAGCGATCCGCGCCTGAGCAATTTCCGTATCACGCCTGATCCGGGCGTGATCGAGGTCAACGTTCAGCCGTCCGCGACGTGGGACGAACTGGTCGAACGCACGGAATTTCTCTACGAAGAAGCGCGCCAGACACGACTGACCACCGAGAAATTCATGATCGATGGCCGGCACACCGGCACCGGCGGCGGCAACCATTTCGTACTGGGTGGCGCGACGCCGGCTGACTCACCGTTTCTACGGCGTCCCGATCTGCTGCGCAGCCTGATCAGTTACTGGCATAACCACCCGTCTTTGTCCTACCTGTTTTCCGGACTGTTCATCGGCCCGACGTCCCAGGCGCCACGCGTCGATGAAGCGCGTAACGATGCGCTGTACGAGCTGGAAATCGCCTTTGCGCAAATGCCCGAGCCAGGCGAGGAGTGCGCGCCATGGCTGGTGGATCGGCTGCTGCGTAACCTGCTGATCGACGTCACCGGCAACACGCACCGCGCCGAGTTCTGCATCGACAAGCTCTACTCGCCGGATGGCGCCACCGGGCGCCTTGGATTGCTGGAGTTGCGAGCGTTCGAGATGCCGCCCCACGCACGCATGAGCCTGGCTCAGCAATTGTTGTTGCGGGCGTTGGTCGCGCGCTTCTGGCGCGAGCCTTATGCGCCGCCAAAACTGGCGCGCTGGGGCACTGAACTGCACGACCGCTTCCTGTTGCCGCACTTTATCGAGCAGGATTTCGCCGACGTCATCGTCGACCTCAACGCGGCCGGTTATCCGCTGCGGGCCGAGTGGTTTGCGGCGCATCTGGAGTTCCGTTTTCCCAAGGTCGGCGATTACGCGGTCAGCGGCATCGAACTGGAAGTGCGTCAGGCGCTCGAGCCTTGGCACGTGTTGGGCGAGGAGGGCGCCGTCGGTGGCACGGTGCGTTACGTCGACTCGTCCCTGGAACGCTTGCAGGTCAAACTCTCCGGCCTGGCGCCGCAGCGTTATTTGCTGACCTGCAACGGCATTCCGGTGCCATTGCAGCCGACCGGGCGAGTCGGCGAATTTGTCGCCGGTGTGCGTTTCCGCGCCTGGCAACCAGCCAACTGCCTGCAACCGACGATACCGGTGCATGCGCCACTGGTGTTCGACCTGCTCGACACCTGGATGGGACGCTCGCTGGGCGGCTGTCAGTACCACGTCGCCCATCCGGGCGGGCGCAACTACGACAGTCTGCCGGTGAACGCCAATGAGGCCGAGAGTCGGCGAATGGCGCGTTTCTTCCGTATCGGACACACCCCTGGGAAACTTCCTATACCGATTCTCGAAATGAACGACGAGCTACCGTTCACTCTCGATTTACGACGTTTCTAAACCGTACGCGACGCTCGGATTTTTCGTATATCCGGGCGTCATGAGCCTGCGTTAGTCTGACCGTTCCTTGCTGTCTGCCGAGCTTTCCATGCCTGACCTGCTAGACCGCTACCCGCTGACGGCGGGCACTTATCACGAACTGCTCGACGACAGCGGCGCGGTGCGCCTGCACTGGCGTCGGCTGTTCGACCAATTGCAACGCAGCACGCCAGCGCAACTGGCGCAGCGTCAGGCGCTGCTGACCCGGCAGATCCAGGAAAACGGCGTGACCTATAACGTCTACGCCGACCCCAAGGGCGCCGATCGGCCGTGGGAACTGGACCTGCTGCCCCATGTGATTGCCGCTGATGAATGGCAGCACCTGTCGGCCGGCATCGCCCAACGGGCACGCTTGCTCAACGCAGTGCTGGCGGACTTGTATGGGCCGCAACGGTTGATCGCCGAAGGTTTGCTGCCGGCTGAACTGGTGTTCGGTCACAACAACTTCCTTTGGCCGTGTCAGGGCATCACGCCGCCCGACGGGGCTTTTCTGCATCTGTATGCCGTGGATCTGGCGCGCACACCCGACGGTCGCTGGTGGGTGACGGCGGATCGGACGCAAGCGCCGTCCGGTGCCGGTTACGCGCTGGAAAACCGCACCATCGTGTCCCGGGCCTTTCCCGAGTTGTACCGCGATTTGAAGGTGCAGCATCTGGCCGGGTTCTTCCGCACGCTGCAAGAGACGCTCGCCCGTCAGGCGCCGAGCGATGACGAAGCGCCACTCATCGTGTTGCTGACGCCGGGGCGTTTCAACGAAAGCTATTTCGAGCATTTGTACCTGGCGCGCCAGCTCGGTTATCCACTGGTGGAGGGCGGCGACCTGACCGTCCGGGACGCCACGGTTTACCTGAAAACATTGAGCGGCCTGCGCCGGGTTCACGCGATCATGCGCCGGCTCGACGATGACTTTTGCGACCCGCTGGAACTGCGCACCGACTCGGCCCTTGGCGTGCCGGGCCTGCTCGAAGCTGTGCGGCAGGGGCGAGTGCTGGTGGCCAATGCCCTTGGCAGCGGCGTGCTGGAGTCGCCGGGGTTGCTGGGTTTCCTGCCCCGGATCAATCAATTCCTGTTCGGCGAAGAACTGATCCTGCCGTCCATTGCAACCTGGTGGTGTGGTGAAGAACCCGTACTGGCGCAGGCGCTGGAAAAACTTCCGGAACTGCTGATCAAACCGGCCTTTCCGTCGCAGAGCTTTACGCCTGTGTTTGGACGCGATTTGAGCGAAAAACAGCGCCAAATCCTGGCCGAGCGCATGCAGGCTCGCCCTTACGCCTATGTCGCGCAAGAACTCGCGCAATTGTCTCAGGCGCCGATCTGGCAAGCCGAGGGCGGTCAACTGCAACCCCGGGCCATCGGCATGCGCGTGTACGCGGTGGCCAGTCGCGACGGTTATCGGGTATTGCCCGGCGGCCTGACCCGGGTAGCCGCCGAAGCTGACGCTGAAGTGGTGTCGATGCAGCGCGGCGGCGCGAGCAAGGACACCTGGGTGCTGGGGGATCGTCCGCCGAGTGGCGAGCAATGGAAAACCCAGCGCACGATTGGCGTACATGATCTGGTGCGACGTGATCCGTATCTGCCGTCGCGGGTGGTGGAAAACCTGTTCTGGTTCGGCCGCTATTGCGAGCGTTGCGATGACAGCGCGCGGTTGCTGCGGATCATGCTGGCGCGCTACGTCGATGGCGATGACCCGCAAGCCTTGCTGGCGGCGGTCGATCTGGGCGAGCGCCTGAATCTGTTGCCTGATGAAGGCGAGTTGCCCGAACGGTTGCTGGCGGCGTTGCTCGGCGATGACTGGCCGTTCAGCTTGCGCTCCAATCTGCAACGCTTGCAGTGGGCGGCCTCGCAGGTGCGCGGCAAGCTCTCACGGGAAAACTGGCAGGCGTTGGTGGAGTTGCAGCGCGAGGCCATGGAGCTGGAAACCGATGAGCCGGATTTTGGCGAGCTGATGGATTTCCTCAACCGCTTGGTGATGTCCCTGGCGGCGCTGTCCGGTTTTGCCCTGGACGACATGACCCGAGACGAAGGCTGGCGTTTCCTGATGATCGGCCGCCGGATCGAACGCCTGCAGTTTCTCAGCGCGAGCCTGGCGGCGTTTCTGCGTGGTGCCGGGGCTTTCGATCAGGCCGGCCTCGAATGGCTGCTGGAGCTGGGCAACAGCAGCATCACCTATCGCTCGCGATATCTGGCGGTGGCGCAGTTGATCCCGGTGCTGGACCTGTTGTTGCTCGACGAACAGAACCCTCACGCGGTGTTGTTCCAGTTGAAGCTGGTGACCCGCACGCTCAAACGCTTGAACGACGACTTTGGCGTGCCCCGTGAAGCAGGCCTTCCATACCTGGTGGAGCGACTGGCGCGCTTCGACCTGGGCTGTCTGGAAAACCCGTTGTTCGGCGAAACCAGCGTCCGCGCCGCCGTCGAAGGCTTGGCTGATCTGCTGCAAGAGATCGCCGATGCCAGTGGCCAGGTGTCGGATCGCCTGGCCTTGCGCCATTTCGCCCATGTCGATGATGTCAGCCAGCGCACGGTGTCCGTCTGATGAGCGCCCATTACCAGATTCTCCACGATACCCACTACCACTACGACAGCCCGGTGTCCCTGGCTCAGCAACTGGCGCACCTATGGCCGCGCCCCTGTGCCTGGCAGCGCTGCACCGAGCAGCAATTGCAGATCAGCCCCGACCCGACCTCGCGTCGGGATGAGCTGGATGTGTTCGGCAACCCGCTGACCCGGTTGGCGTTCGAACGGCCGCATGATGAGTTGCTGGTCAACGCTCGGCTCACCGTCGAAGTGCTGGCTCGGCCCACGCTTGATTTCAACCAATCACCGGCCTGGGAAGACACCCGCAACGCGCTGACCTACAGCAGTCAGCCGCTAAGTCCTGCTTTGCTGGAAGCGTGCCGCTACCGGTTCGAATCGCCCTACGTGCATTTGAAACGCAACTTTGTCGAGTTCTCGGAAAGTTGTTTCCCTGCGGGGCGGCCGTTGTTACTGGGTGTTCAGGCCTTGATGGAGAAGATCTTCAGCGAATTCACCTTCGATGCGGAGGCGACTCAAGTGGCGACGCCGTTGGTGGAAGTGCTGGAGCGCCGACGCGGCGTTTGCCAGGACTTCGCTCATTTGATGCTCGCCTGCGTGCGTTCTCGTGGATTGGCTGCCCGGTATATCAGCGGCTACCTGCTGACCCAGCCACCGCCCGGCCAGCCTCGGCTGATCGGTGCCGATGCGTCACATGCCTGGGTCTCGGTGTTTTGCCCGGTGCTGGGTTGGGTCGATTTCGATCCGACCAATAACGTACAACCGGCGCTGGAACACATCACCCTGGCCTGGGGCCGGGATTTTTCCGACGTCTCGCCATTGCGCGGGGTGATCCTGGGCGGCGGCAACCACGACCCGGAAGTCCGCGTCACCGTAATGCCACTGGATTAACTAAAACTTCTGTAGGCGCGAGCTTGCTCGCGAAAAACCCGAGAGCGCCACGGGGTGTCAGGCGTGGAGCGTTATCGTTAACGACCATCGCTGGCAAGCCAGCTCCTACAGGGGGAATGTGGGGATTTTCAGGGTTGGCCTGTGAGGGGCAGCAGCGAAACTGCTGACCCTGGACACAGATCCGGTGGGCCTGATCAGATCATCGGGCCCTGAGGGTCTCAGGCGTCGGGCGCCTGATCTTTCGGTGCTTCAGTTTCGTCTGTAGCCACTTCGCCTTCGGCATCCGGGTTCAGTGCTGCTGCTTCTTCTTCAGCTGTAGCTTTCTTGCGCTGAAGCTTTTCCTCTTTCTTCTGCTCCTTGGCCAAGTCTCTCTGACGTTTGGCGAAGGAATAATTAGGTTTAGCCATGGGCGATCCTCTGGGGTCGAAGGTGAGGTTGAGCGGCGCATATTCTGCCCTGTATCGGTGCCGAGCCGTTAGCTGGGTTTTTGCTCCGTCCACTTGGGCACCACTGTCGGCTGCCAGGCGTCCAGGGCATCGAGCAGGGTTTGCGGCGATTCGCTCACTTGCAGCATGTCACGGTGCGCTTCGCGAACGAAGCCTTCGCCGACGATATGATCAAGAAAACCGGTCAGTTTGCTGTAGAAACCGTTCACTTCGAGCAAACCCAGCGGTTTGCCGTGGTAACCGAGCTGGCCCCAGGTCCAGACTTCGAACAGTTCTTCAAGCGTGCCGAGGCCGCCGGGCAGGGCGATAAACGCGTCGCTGAGTTCTGCCATTCGCGCCTTGCGCGCATGCATGCCGTCGACGACTTCCAGGCGGGTCAGGCCGCTGTGGCCGATTTCCTTGTCTTTGAGGCTTTGCGGGATGATCCCGATCACTTCACCGCCGGCCGCCAGGGCGGCATCGGCAACGACCCCCATCAGGCCGACGGCGCCGCCGCCATAGACCAGGGTCAGCTTGCGCTCGGCCAATGCTCGCCCCAAGGCGACAGCCGCTTCACGATAAGCCGGGTTGGTGCCGGTGCTGGCACCGCAAAATACACAAACGGACGCTAAAGACATGCCTTACTCCATGGTCGGTATCGCCACAGAGTAAAGGCAGGCAAGCGGCGTTCCAAGGGCTAAACTTCGCGCTTGGGGGTTTCGTAGGTGCCACTGGCGCCACAGGCGTAGGCGGCGAGCAAACTGCACAACAGGCTATTGATGGACATGACTGGCGCTCCAGATGAGTGATGACGACCTGATGATAGGGCCGCCCTAGACGTCTGGCTGGTAGATTGTTTCGATAGGTGTCATAGCCCGAAAGTTGTATACAATTTTTGATTCAGGTCATAGGAACTTGCGAAGTTTTCAGGCAGTCTTCTGTCCATTCGCACTTTTGTTAACCCTGCCTTGGAGATTCACCATGTTTGCCAAACTTGTTGCGGTATCCCTGCTGACGCTGGCCAGCAGTCAATTGATGGCTGCTGAATGCAAGGTCACTGTCGACTCTACTGATCAGATGTCCTTCAACACCAAGGCCATCGAAATCGACAAAAGCTGCAAGACCTTCACCGTTGAGCTGACCCATTCCGGCAGCCTGCCGAAAAACGTCATGGGCCATAACTGGGTGCTGAGCAAAGAAGCTGATATGCAGCCGATCGCCACCGCTGGCCTGGCCGCAGGCATCGACAAGAACTACTTGCCGGAAGGTGACGCGCGCATCATCGCTCACACCAAAATCATTGGTGCCAAGGAAACCGATTCGGTGACCTTCGATGTGTCGAAATTGGCTGCCGGCGAAGCCTACGGCTTCTTCTGCTCGTTCCCTGGCCACATCTCGATGATGAAAGGCACTGTGACCCTGAAGTAAGCAGGTTCACCGCGTTAACATTCATCGCGGGCAAGCCCGCTCCCACAGGTTCAGTGGTGTCCATGTGGGAGCGGGCTTGCCCGCGATGAGGCCGGTAGCATCGATAAATGCTTAAGCCAAAGAAAAAGCCCGCAGAAGCTCAACGCTTCAGCGGGCTTTTTAATTCACTCATGGATCAAGGCGCAAACGGCATCACGCGTTTGTGATGGGTCTTTTTGTACGTATTGCAGATGATCTTGAACGCTTCCTCACGCACCGGCTCGCCGTGCAGGAACGCGTCGATCTCGGCGTAAGTCACGCCGTGGGACGCTTCGTCCGGTTTGCCCGGCGCGAGGTCTTCAAGGTCCGCCGTCGGGATTTTTTCCACCAGCGATTCCGGCGCGCCGAAGCTGCGGGCGATGGCCCGAACCTGGTTTTTCACCAGACCGCTCAGCGGTGCCAGGTCGCAGGCGCCGTCACCGAACTTGGTGAAGAAACCCATCACCGCTTCCGCCGCGTGGTCAGTGCCGATCACCAGGCCATTGGCTGCGCCAGCGATGGTGTACTGGGCGACCATGCGCATCCGCGCCTTGGTGTTGCCGAGCACGAAATCCACCGAGACCGCCTGCTTGCCTTCGAAAGCGACGACTTCACTGGCCAGGGATTTGACCGCCGGGCCGATGTTCACGGTGTGGCGCTCGTCCGGGGCGATGAAATCCACCGACGCCTGGGCGTCGTGTTCATCGAACTGGGTTTCGTACGGCAGGCGCACGGCGATGAACTTGTAGCTGTCGTCACCCGTGCGCTCGCGCAGTTCGCGCATGGCGCGCTGGGCCAGCAGGCCGGCGGTCAGGGAATCGACGCCGCCGCTGATGCCGAGCACCAGGGTCTTGAGCCCGGAATTGACCAGGCAATCCTGGATGAACGTAATCCGCCGGGCGACTTCAGCTTTGAGGGCGGCCTGGTCGGCGAACGGCGGTTGAACCTTGAGCTGCTCAGCAATCTCACGCTGTTCGGCTTGCATGAATTCACTCCTTGCTAGTAATGCTTGATGTGCTGGAAAGGGCGGCAGGTACTTTGAAAACATGTCGCAAATAGGCGACGAAATTCGGGTCTTTGCAGTGGGTCTTGCCAGGCTCATCGGAGATCTTTGCCACCGGTTGGCCGTTGCAGGCGGCCATTTTAAGCACGATGCTCATCGGTTCGACACCCGGAATATCGCACGTCAGGTTGGTGCCGATGCCAAAGCTGACATTGATCCGACCGCGTAATGCGCGAAATATTTCCAGCGACTTGGGCAGCGTCAGGCTGTCGGAGAACACCAGCGTCTTGCTCATCGGATCGATGCCGAGCTTGTGGTAGTGAGCGATGGCTTTTTCGGCCCAGATCACCGGATCCCCGGAGTCGTGGCGCAGGCCGTCGAAGAGCTTGGCGAAATACAGATCGAAATCGCCGAGGAAGGCATCGGTGGTGATGCAGTCGGTGAGGGCGATCCCCAGCAGGCCTCTGTACTCGCGGACCCAGCAATCGAGGGCGGCAATCTGGCTGTCGATCAGTCGCGGGCCGAGTTGTTGGTGAGCCATGATCCACTCGTGGGCCATGGTGCCCAACGGTTTCATGTCCAATTCGCGGGAAAGGTGCACGTTGCTGGTGCCGACGAAACGCCCGGGGAAGTCGTGCTTGAGCACGTTCACCACTTCTTCCTGCACGCGGTACGAAAAGCGCCGGCGGGTGCCGCAATCGGCTACCTGCAATTCGGACAATTCGTCGCTGCCGGCATTGGCGGTCAGCCCGTCGAATTTGCGATAGAGCTGCCCGCGGGCCTGCTCCCGGACGACCTCCCGGTGGCGATAGCGGTTGCGCACCTCGCTGACAATCGCCAACAGCGGCACTTCGAACAGAATCACATGCAGCCACGGCCCGCGCAGGCGGATGAACAGCTCGCCGTTTTCAATGCCGGTGTGGACGTAGCGCAGGTTGAAGCGGAACAGCCCGAGAAAACGCAGGAAGTCCGGTTTCATGAAGCTGATGCGTTCCATGAAACTCAGCTGGTCAGCGCTCAGGCTCAACTCGGCCAGGCGCTCGATCTGGAAACGGATCTCCGCGAGGTACGGGCGCAGATCCTCACTGTTACGGCAACGAAACTCCCATTCGACTTCGACGTTAGGGTAGTTGTGCAGCACCGCCTGCATCATCGTCAGTTTGTAGAAGTCGGTGTCGAGCAGGTTCTGCACGATGCGATCGCCAAACACGCTCTCGCTCATAACGGGTATCTCCAGGCTGGTCGCGGCGCGTGGCCGCGGCGTTGCAGCTGTTTCAATGAATGGCGCTAGTGGCGCATATCAATGGTGGGGATTGCCAGCGTTTTTTTAGATCGCAGCACACCCCTGTGGGAGCGGGCTTGCCCGCGATAGCAATCAGTCAGCCACATAAATGTTGGATTTACTGACGCTATCGCGGGCAAGCCCGCTCCCACAGGGGTGTGTGGCGCTTCAAGTTTTCGGTGTGTCCGGGCTGTCGACCTGCTCCAGCATCCACTTCACAAAATCCCGCACCTTGGGCACTTCCGCCGAGTGCTCCGGGTACGCCAGGTAATAGGCGTCGGAACTGGGCATGGCATGCTGCCAGGGAATGACCAGTTTGCCGTCGGCCAATTCCTCTTCCACCAGAAACCGTGGCAGCAGCGCCACGCCGCAGCCCACTTGCGCTGCGCGGATGCACATATAAAAAGTTTCGAAACGCGGGCCGTGGTAGCTGTGTTCGGTGTGGTAGCCCTGATTGTCGAACCAGTCGTGCCAGGCCTGGGGCCGCGAGGCATTTTGCAGCAGGACCAGGTCGGTGAGTTGCGTCGGGTCGGTGAACGGCGTGTCCGGCAGGCTGCCGGGGGCGCAGACCGGCACCAGCTCTTCACCAAACAGTTTCAGGCATTCGGTGCCGGGCCGTGAGCCCTGGCCAAAATAGAACGCCAGGTCGCTGCGACCTTGCAGCAGGTCGTCGGCCTCTTGCTCGCTGCACAGGTCCAGATGGATCGACGGATGCCGCAGGCGCCAGCCCTTCAAGCGTGGGACCAGCCAGCGCGCGCCGAAGGTCGGGGGCGTTGAAACACGCAAGACTTCGGTTTCACCGCCGTAGGAGCGCAGGTAATGGGTCGACATCTCGACCTGCGTGAGGATTTTTCGTACTTCCACCAGGTACAAATCGCCGGCCGGGGTCATTTGCAGGCGTCGACGCACCCGGCGAAACAGCAGGTGCTGCAACAACTCTTCGAGTTGCGCGACTTGTTTGCTGACGGCGCTCTGGGTCAGGTTCAGCTCTTCGGCGGCCCGGGTGAAGCTCAAATGCCGTGTAACAGCCTCGAAACACTGCAGCGCGGTGATCGACGGCAAGTAGCGTTTATTCAGCATGGGTGGTCCTTTTTCTTATTTCTCTCTGCTTTTTGTACCGGCAGATTCGCAGCATGAATAAACGGAATGATATCTCTCTTAAAGGTCGTTTGTTGGGTAACCTCAGGGGCGCTAAAACTACAGGTCTGATCAGCTGTGATTTTCCGGCTGGACGTTTTCTGTTTTTTGCTCGAGGAGTGACCCATGGTTGCCGCATTGCTTGATCGTCTTGGTGTGAACCCGGCCCTGTACCAGAACGGCAAAGTGCCGGTGCATTCGCCTATCGACGGCAGCCAGATCGCCGCCGTGAACTGGGAAGGTGCCGCTGAAGTCGAGCAGCACATCAGTCGTGCAGATCATGCGTTCGAACTGTGGCGCAAGGTCCCGGCTCCGCGCCGTGGCGAATTGGTGCGCCAACTGGGCGACATCCTGCGCGAATACAAGGCCGACCTCGGTGAGCTGGTCTCCTGGGCAGCCGGCAAGATCACTCAGGAAGGCCTGGGTGAAGTGCAGGAAATGATCGACATCTGCGACTTCGCGGCCGGTCTGTCCCGTCAACTGTATGGTTTGACCATCGCTTCCGAGCGTCCTGGCCACCACATGCGCGAAACCTGGCACCCGCTGGGCATCGTCGGCGTGATCAGCGCGTTCAACTTCCCGGTGGCGGTCTGGGCCTGGAACACCACGCTGGCGCTGGTTTGCGGTAACCCGGTGATCTGGAAACCGTCGGAAAAAACTCCGTTGACCGCACTGGCTTGCCAGGCGCTGTTCGACCGCGTGTTGAAGAATTTCAGTGATGCCCCTCCGCATCTGAGTCAAGTCATCATCGGCGGTCGCGATGCTGGCGAAGCGTTGGTCGATGACCCGCGTGTCGCGCTGATCAGCGCCACCGGCAGCACCCGCATGGGCCGCGAAGTGGCACCGAAAATTGCCGCACGCTTCGCTCGCAGCATCCTGGAACTGGGCGGCAACAACGCAATGATCCTCGGCCCAAGCGCCGACCTGGACATGGCCGTTCGCGCCATCCTGTTCAGCGCCGTCGGCACGGCCGGTCAGCGTTGCACCACCCTGCGTCGCCTGATTGCCCACGAGTCGGTGAAGGATGAAATCGTCACCCGCCTCAAGGCTGCCTACTCCAAGGTCCGCATCGGCAACCCGCTTGAGGGCAATCTGATCGGTCCGCTGATCGACAAGCACAGCTTCGAAAACATGCAGGACGCGCTGGAACAAGCCTTGAGCGAAGGCGGCCGGGTATTCGGCGGCACGCGTCAGCTGGAAGACAAATACCCCAACGCTTACTACGTCTCGCCGGCCATCGTTGAAATGCCTGAGCAGAGCGACGTGGTCTGCAACGAAACCTTCGCGCCAATCTTGTACGTCGTCGGTTACAAGGATTTCACCGAAGCCCTGCGTCTGAACAACGCGGTGCCGCAAGGCCTGTCCTCGTGCATCTTCACCACCGACGTGCGTGAAGCCGAACAGTTCATGTCGGATGTGGGCAGCGATTGCGGTATCGCCAACGTCAACATCGGCCCGAGCGGCGCGGAAATTGGCGGCGCGTTTGGTGGCGAGAAAGAGACCGGCGGTGGTCGTGAATCCGGGTCGGATGCATGGCGCGGGTACATGCGCCGTCAGACCAACACCGTGAACTATTCGCTGGAGTTGCCGTTGGCTCAGGGCATTACGTTCGACTGATAGGCCCCTTCGCGGGCAAGCCTCGCTCCTACAGGTTTAATGTGATCCCTGTAGGAGCGAGGCTTGCCCGCGAAGCTTTTGCTTTGTTGTTTGTTAGGTTTCTGTTGGAGTCTGGCAATGCCGTTACGCGAAGAGTGTCTGTGGGAAAAACTGACGCCGCAAAGGCCCGACAACTCGGCGCTCAAGGGCGAGGTGAAGGTGGATGTCTGCGTCATCGGCGCCGGTTTCACCGGGCTGTCGGCGGCGGTGCATTTGCTGGAACAGGGCAAAAGCGTGTGTGTGCTGGAAGCGCATCGCGCCGGTCATGGTGGTTCGGGGCGCAATGTCGGGCTGGTCAACGCCGGCATGTGGATTCCACCGGACGAGATCGAAGCCGGTTTCGGCGAAGCGGTTGGCAGCCAGCTCAACCGCATGCTGGGCGCAGCACCGTCCCTGGTGTTCAGCCTGGTCGACAGATACAACATCGATTGCCAGTTGCGCCGCGAAGGCACGCTGCACATGGCGCACAACGCCCGCGGCGAAGCCGACTTGCGCAGTCGTGAAGCACAATGGAAACGTCGCGGCGCCCCGGTTGAACTGCTGACAGGGCATGCCTGCGAGCAAGCGACGGGCACCAAGAAAATTGCCGCCGCGCTGCTTGATCGACGTGCCGGCACGATTAACCCGATGGCCTACACCACGGGGCTGGCCAAAGCGGCCATCGGCCTCGGCGGTCAATTGTTCGATCATTCTCCGGTGACCCGACTTGAGCGTCAGGGCCAGCGCTGGTCGGTACAAACCGCTCAGGGTTCGGTGCTGGCCGAGCAAGTGGTGATCGCGTCCAACGCTTACACCGAAGGTGACTGGACGGAATTGCGGCGCAATTTCTTCCCCGGTTACTACTATCAGGTGGCGTCGGTGCCGCTGACCGAAGACGCCGCGCAGCAAATCCTTCCCGGTGGCCAGGGTTCCTGGGACACCCGTCAGGTACTCAGTAGCATTCGTCGCGACAAGGATGGCCGTCTGTTGCTCGGCAGCCTGGGCAATGGCAATCAGAAACCCACCTGGTTCCTCAAGGCCTGGGCCGATCGGGTTCAGCAGCACTATTTCCCTTACCTCAAACCGGTGGAATGGGAATGCACCTGGACCGGTTGCATCGCCTTCACCCCCGATCATTTGATGCGCCTGTTCGAACCGGCGCCCGGTTTAGTGGCAGTCACCGGTTATAACGGGCGGGGCGTTACCACTGGCACTGTAGTGGGGAAAGCCTTTGCCGATTACTTGTGTAACGGAAATCCGCAAGCGCTACCGATTCCTTTCGCACCCATGCAGCCACTGGCTGGCGCAGGATTGCGCAGCTGTCTGTACGAAGCCGGGTTCTCGCTGTATCACGCAGGCCAGTGCTTGCGGATCGTTATTTGATTGTTGAAATTTGTTGCTGGAAGCGGCGCTTTTCGGCGCAGCGACTAGCCTGTAAAAGGTGCGGGTTGTAGCAGTTCCGCACCAGCAGTGTGCACTTCGGTGACGTACGCTGTTACAGGCTGGTTGCACGCCGTTTGGCGCCGCGGTTGCAATGATGGCGCACGAGGGTTGCGCCTTTTAAAATAAATGGTTTCACCTTCCGCGGTTTAGACGGTTGCACGCCCAATGAAAATGGGCTCGAAACAGTCAAAATAACAATAAAGCAGTGACTTTTTTCAGAATAAAAAACCGATGGCACGGCCCTTGCTCTGAGCATTCGGAGAAGTCGCAGTGCCAACTAAAAAAAAACCTTGGAGCACCACCTCATGTCCCAGACGTTTTACAAGAAAGGCTTTCTGGCCCTCGCAGTGGCAGCTGCGTTGGGTGTTTCTGCGTTTGCACAGGCTGATGTGAAAATCGGTGTGGCGGGCCCGATGACAGGCGCCAACGCGGCATTTGGCGAGCAGTACATGAAGGGTGCACAAGCTGCGGCCGATGCGGTCAACGCAGCGGGCGGCGTAAACGGGGAAAAAATCGTACTGGTCAAGGGCGATGACGCCTGCGAACCGAAACAGGCTGTGACGGTCGCCAAGGACCTGACCAACCAGAAAGTTGCCGGTGTGGTCGGTCACTTCTGCTCCTCGTCGACGATCCCGGCCTCCGAGATCTACGACGAAGCGGGCATCATCGCCATCACTCCAGGTTCCACCAACCCGGCCGTTACCGAACGCGGCCTGAGCGCCATGTTCCGTATGTGCGGGCGTGATGACCAGCAAGGCATCGTCGCCGGCGACTACATCGTTGATGTGCTCAAGGGCAAAAAAGTTGCCGTGCTGCACGACAAGGACACCTACGGCCAAGGCCTGGCGGATGCCACCAAGGCTCAGCTGGTCAAGCGCGGCGTGACGCCGGTGCTGTACGAAGGCCTGACCCGCGGCGAGAAAGACTTCAGCGCCGTAGTGACCAAGATCCGTGCGGCCGGTGCCGACGTGGTCTACTTCGGCGGTCTGCACCCGGAAGCCGGTCCACTGGTTAAACAACTGCGTACCGAAGGCCTGAAAGACGTGAAGTTCATGTCCGATGACGGCATCGTGACCGACGAACTGGTGACCACCGCTGGCGGCCCGCAATACGTCGACGGCGTGCTGATGACCTTCGGTGCCGACCCGCGCCTGCTGCCAGACAGCAAGACGGTCGTGGACGAGTTCCGCAAAAAAGGCACCGAGCCTGAAGGCTACACCCTGTACGCCTACGCCTCGGTCCAGACCCTGGCCGCTGCCTTCAATGGCGCCAAGTCCAACAAGGGCGAAGACGCTGCCAAATGGCTGAAAGCCAACAAGGTACAAACCGTGATGGGCGAGAAGACCTGGGACGCCAAGGGCGACCTGAAGATCTCCGACTACGTGGTTTACCAGTGGGACAAGGACGGCAAATACCACCAACTGGAAAAACAGAAGTGATATGAGCGGTTGATTCCCCGACGCCTTGTGCGTCGGGGATTCGAAGAACATGTCCGTGCAGTACCTGTCTTTTCTCGTAGAGCTGCACACAACCGTGTTGCGCCGGCGGCTGAACCCCGGTCCGTCGCACCCGGCTTCTGTGCAGTCTCTCAAATGTGTGAGATTGCGTTATGGATGGTATTTTCCTGCAGCAACTGGTCAACGGCCTGACCCTCGGGTCGGTCTATGGCCTGATCGCCATCGGCTACACAATGGTCTATGGCATCATCGGCATGATCAACTTCGCCCATGGCGAGGTTTACATGATCTCTGCGTACCTCGCGGCGATCAGTCTGGCTCTGCTGGCATACTTCGGTATTGAATCCTTCCCTCTGCTGATGCTTGGCACACTGGTCTTCACCATCGTCGTCACGGCGGTGTATGGCTGGGTCATCGAGCGCGTCGCCTACAAACCGCTGCGTAACTCCACCCGACTGGCTCCGCTGATCAGCGCCATCGGTATTTCCCTGATCCTGCAAAACTATGCACAGATCGCCCAGGGCGCCCGTCAACAGGGTGTACCTACACTGCTTACCGGTGCATGGCGAGTTGAAGTCGGGACCGGCTTCGTCCAGCTCACCTACACCAAGATCTTCATTCTGGTCGCAGCGTTTGCCGGGATGGCCCTGCTGACCTACGTCATCAAGTACACCAAGCTCGGCCGCATGTGCCGCGCCACCCAGCAAGACCGCAAGATGGCCTCGATCCTGGGGATCAACACCGACCGCGTGATTTCCTATGTGTTCATCATCGGTGCAGCGATGGCGGCCCTGGCCGGCGTGCTGATCACCATGAACTACGGCACGTTCGACTTCTACGCAGGCTTCGTCATCGGCATCAAGGCGTTCACTGCCGCGGTACTCGGCGGCATTGGCTCGCTACCTGGCGCCATGCTCGGCGGGATCATCCTCGGGATCTCCGAATCGCTGTTCTCAGGTCTGGTCAACTCGGACTACAAAGACGTTTTCAGCTTCTCGCTGCTCGTTCTCGTTCTGGTCTTTCGGCCCCAAGGCCTGCTCGGCCGTCCTCTTGTGTCGAAGGTGTAAGCGATGTCTTCAACCACTAAAAAAACCATTGATATCAAAAGAAGTCTGGTTGACGCGATTCTCGCCGGCCTGGTCGCCCTGATTGTGTTCGGCCCGATTGTCGGCATCGTCCTCGACGGCTATGGCTTCAACCTGCAGCCGACTCGCGTGGCATGGATTGTCGCTATCGTCATGGCTGGCCGCTTTGCCCTGAGCCTGTTCCTGCAAACGCCCAAGGGCCTGAGAATTCTCGAGGGTTTTGAAAGCACCGGTTCCGGGGTTCATGTTCTGCCGCCTGATTACAAATCCCGGTTGCGCTGGATCGTCCCTCTGGTGATCGTTATAGCCGTGGTGTTCCCGTTCTTCTCCAACTCCTACCTGCTGGGCGTGGTCATCCTCGGGCTGATCTATGTGTTGCTGGGCCTGGGTTTGAACATCGTGGTCGGTTTGGCCGGCCTGCTCGACCTGGGTTACGTGGCGTTCTACGCCATCGGTGCCTACGGCCTGGCGCTCGGTTATCAATACCTCGGCCTGGGTTTCTGGACGGTGCTGCCGCTGGCGGCGATCACGGCAGGGCTTGCCGGTTGCATCCTCGGTTTTCCGGTGCTGCGCCTGCACGGTGACTACCTGGCGATCGTGACCCTGGGTTTCGGTGAAATCATCCGCTTGATCCTCAACAACTGGCTCTCCCTGACCGGTGGCCCGAATGGGATGGCCGCTCCGTTGCCAACCTTCTTCGGCCTTGAGTTCGGCAAAAGAGCGAAGGATGGCGGTGTACCGTTCCATGAGTTTTTCGGCATCGCCTACAACCCGGACGTGAAGTATTACTTCATCTATGCGGTGTTGTTCCTGGTGGTATTGGCCGTGTTGTACATCAAGCATCGCTTGACCCGCATGCCGGTCGGCCGTGCCTGGGAAGCCTTGCGTGAAGACGAAATCGCCTGCCGTTCCATGGGCCTGAACCACGTACTGGTCAAGCTTTCGGCGTTCACCATTGGTGCATCGACTGCCGGTTTGGCCGGCGTGTTCTTCGCCACTTACCAGGGTTTCGTCAACCCGACCTCGTTTACCTTTTTTGAATCGGCCCTGATCCTCGCCATCGTGGTACTCGGCGGCATGGGCTCGACCATCGGCGTGGTGATTGCGGCCTTCGTACTGACCGTCGCCCCGGAACTGCTGCGTGGCTTCGCGGAATACCGCGTGCTGCTGTTCGGCATCCTGATGGTGTTGATGATGATCTGGCGACCGCGCGGCCTGATTCGGATCAGCCGTACCGGTGTGACCCCGCGTAAAGGAGTAGCGCCATGAGCGAAGTCGTACTCTCGGTCGAGAAACTGATGATGCACTTCGGCGGCATCAAGGCGTTGAGCGATGTCAGCCTGAAAGTCCACCGCAACTCGATCTTCGCCCTGATCGGCCCCAACGGCGCCGGCAAGACCACGGTGTTCAACTGCCTGACCGGTTTCTACAAGGCCTCCGGCGGCAAGATAGAACTGAACATTCGCGGCGAGAAGACCAACGTCATCAAGCTGCTGGGCGAATCGTTCAAACCGGTCGATTTCGTCTCGCCGAAATCCTTCGCCAGCCGGCTGTTCTACAAGGCCTTCGGCGGCACTCATCTGGTGAACCGTGCCGGCCTGGCGCGGACATTCCAGAACATTCGCCTGTTCAAGGAAATGTCGGTGCTGGAAAACCTGCTGGTGGCCCAGCACATGTGGGTCAACCGCAACATGCTGGCGGGCATCCTCAACACCAAGGGTTACCGCAAGGCCGAAAGCGATGCGCTGGACCACGCGTTCTACTGGCTGGAAGTGGTGGACCTGGTGGACTGCGCCAACCGCCTGGCCGGTGAACTGTCCTACGGGCAGCAACGCCGTCTGGAAATTGCCCGGGCCATGTGCACCCGTCCGCAGATCATCTGCCTCGACGAACCGGCTGCCGGCCTCAACCCTCAGGAAACCGAAGCGCTGAGCGCGATGATCCGGCTGCTGCGCGATGAGCACGATCTGACCGTGGTGCTGATCGAACACGACATGGGCATGGTAATGAGCATTTCCGACCACATCGTGGTGCTGGACCACGGCATCGTTATCGCCGAGGGCGGCCCCGATGCAATCCGTAACGATCCGAAAGTGATTGCGGCCTATCTGGGCGCTGATGAAGAGGAAGTGGTGCTATGAGCCAACCCATCCTCGAACTCAAGGAACTGGATGTGTTTTACGGGCCGATCCAGGCCCTGAAAAAAGTTTCGCTGCACATCAATGAAGGGGAGACCGTCAGCCTGATCGGCTCAAACGGCGCCGGCAAGTCGACGCTGCTGATGTCGATCTTCGGTCAGCCGCGGGCGGCGGACGGGCAGATCATCTATCAGGGTGTGGATATCACCCACAAGTCGTCCCACTACATCGCGTCTCACAGCATCGCTCAATCGCCGGAAGGCCGGCGGGGGTTCCCCGACATGACCGTCGAGGAAAACCTGCAGATGGGCACCATTCCGATTGGCGACAAGTACGCCAAGGAAGACATGCAGCGCATGTTCGAGCTGTTTCCACGGCTCGAAGAGCGGCGCACCCAGCGGGCCATGACCATGTCCGGCGGCGAGCAGCAAATGCTCGCCATCGCCCGTGCACTGATGAGCCGACCCAAATTGCTGCTGCTCGATGAACCGAGCCTGGGGCTGGCGCCGATCGTGGTGAAACAGATCTTCGCGACCCTGCGGGAACTGGCGAAAACCGGCATGACCATCTTCCTGGTGGAGCAGAACGCTAACCACGCCCTGAAGCTGTCGGACCGGGCGTACGTGATGGTTAACGGCGAGATCCGCATCACGGGCACCGGCAAGGAACTGCTGGTCAACGAGGAAGTGCGTAACGCTTATCTCGGCGGACACTGAGTTCGCTGTTCCAATCAAAAGCCCCGACGAGCAATCGCCGGGGCTTTTTTACACCCCCAATTCACCACAATCCCCTTGTAGGAGCGAGCTCGCTCGCGACGGTCTCCAGAACGACGCATTCATCCAGAATGCTCGCGTTTTCGTTGACGTCAATCGCGAGCAAGCTCGCTCCTACAGGGACGAGTGGTGTGCTTTCGGGAAATTGTGGAAAACAATATTCACAAGCTCTCAAACCGCGACATAAAGCCGCTGCAAATAGTTGTTTTGTCACGGTTTTGACTTGTCCCCGTTTGCTGTGGAGCTGGCTGTGAATAACGTGGGAGTAGCTGGCTGAGAGCCTTTTAAACCGTGGCTTCCAGAGATGTGGTTGTTTTTTGATCAGGCGTTTTTGCTGAACCTTGAGCTGGCTTTGTCAACCTTTTTGTTGGCGATGAAAGCGAGGTGAAATAAGTCACGGCAGCCTGTGGATAAGTCTGTGGTTAAACTCTGGAAAGACTCGGCTGAAGGCCGTAGTTACTGGCTTGGAGCCATCGTCGGTTTCACCTTCAATCGTGCAAATTGCCTTGGGGCTACACAGCAGGCTGTTGAGGGTCAAGCAAAAAAATTTCAAAATAGCTCGCAAAGCCTTGTACACAGCGGGTTTCAGCTTTTCCACTTGCCCCCGGAAACTGTGGACCGGCCTGTGGATAAGGTGCGTGTACATGGCTGCAGGCCACGGCGAACAAGGCGTCCAACAATATGATCGTTTTTTGTACAGCAACAAGGTCCCTGTAGCAGCTGGCGAAGCCTGCGTCCGGCTGCGCAGCAGTCGTAATCCAGTCGACTTCATTTCAACTGCATAACCGCGTGCTCTGGCTTTACGACTGCTGAGCAGCCGGACGCAGGCTTCGCCAGCTGCTACAGGTAATTGGCGGCGTCCAATTGCGTAGCGCCAGTTGCCGGTAGAAGCCGGGCCGGGCATGCTGCCAGCTGATTTTCTATTCCAATGGCTGCCCGTCAGCCGAAGCAAGGAGAACACGATGTCCAACACCCTGTTTATTACCGGCGCGACGTCCGGTTTTGGTGAAGCTTGTGCCCGTCGTTTTGCCGAGGCTGGCTGGAAACTGGTGCTGACAGGCCGTCGTGAAGAGCGCCTCAATGCCCTGTGCGCGGAGTTGTCGAAGCAGACCGAAGTCCATGGCCTGGTACTCGACGTGCGTGATCGCAAGGCCATGGAGGAAGCGATTGCCAACCTGCCACCGTCCTTCGCCAAACTGCGCGGGCTGATCAACAACGCCGGCCTGGCTTTGGGCGTCGACCCGGCACCGAAGTGCGACCTCGACGATTGGGACACGATGGTCGACACCAACATCAAAGGCCTGATGTACAGCACTCGTCTGCTGTTGCCGCGCCTGATCGCCCATGGTCGTGGCGCGAGTATCGTCAACCTGGGTTCCATCGCCGGCAGCTACCCGTACCCGGGCAGCCATGTGTATGGCGCGAGCAAGGCGTTCGTTAAACAGTTCTCGCTGAACCTGCGCTGCGACCTGCAAGGGACTGGCGTGCGCGTCAGCAACATCGAGCCAGGTTTGTGCGAGAGCGAGTTCTCGCTGGTGCGTTTCGCCGGTGACCAGGAGCGTTACAACGCGACCTACGCCGGGGCCGAGCCGATCCAGCCGCAGGACATTGCCGATACTATTTTCTGGGTGCTCAACGCCCCGGCGCACATCAACATCAACAGCCTGGAGCTGATGCCGGTGAGCCAGACCTGGAGCGGGTTTGCCATTGAGCGCAATGCCAAGCCGTAAGACCGCGTAACGGCTATTCGCGGGCAAGCCTCGCTCCTACAGAGGAATGCGTACCCCTGTAGGAGCGAGGCTTGCCCGCGAAGGGGCCAGCACAGGCAAAACACTTCATAAGCTAAACTCCTCGCCCAACGACCCCACCGCACCCAGCGGTTTCAAGGTTTTCAGAGGAGGCTACGTGAGTAACCGAGGTGAGCAGTCACTGCTCAAACAATCGACCATCCTGATGCTCGCCGTGGCGATCGCCGGGATTGTCACCGGTTTTATTTCGGGCGCCCAATCCATCCTGTTCGATGGCTTTTTTTCGCTGATCGCGACCTTTATCAAAGTCCTGATGCTGATCACCGCCAAGCTGATCGCCAAGGAAAGTAACCAGCGCTTCCAGTTTGGCTTCTGGCACCTGGAGCCGATGGTGCTGCTGATCGAAGGCAGCTTCCTGTTCCTGATCGCCATCTACGCCTTTCTCAACGGTGTGTTCGGCATCATCAATGGTGGCCGCGAGATCGAGCTCGGACTGGTGATCATCTACGCGGCGGTGTTTACCGTTGTCGAGTTCGCGTATTTCTTCTACGTCCGCCACCGCAATCGCAAGCTCAAATCAACGCTGATCCAGTTCGACAACATCAGTTGGCTGGTGGACGCGATGCTGTCGGTGGGCCTGCTGGTGAGTTTTCTGACTGCGCTGCTGCTCAAGTCACAGGGTTATGGCCAGTGGGCGGTGTATGTCGACCCGCTGATCCTGATTCTATTGGCCCTGAGCATGCTCGCACCGGCCTTCAAAATCCTCGGCCCGGCCTTGCGCGATGTACTGGGGATTGCGCCGGATCAACTGGACGACAAGGTGCGCCAGGTAATGGACGCGGCAACCATCGAGCATGGTTTCGACGACTACGTTTCCTACGTGCAGAAGCACGGGCGCGCGCGTTTCATCGAGATTCATGTGGTGTTGCCGGCGGATTACCGGCTGGAGAGCGTCGGGCAGTTGGACCGCCTGCGCGAGGAGATTTCCACGAAGCTTGGCAAGCCCGATGCGGCGAGATGGCTGACGATCAGTTTTACCGGGGACCGGAAGTGGATTGCCTGATCCTTGAGATTGCCGGTGGGCGTTTGATCGCCAAGATCGCAGCCTTCGGCAGCTCCTACAGGGGAATGCGGTCTATGTAGGAGCTGCCGCAGGCTGCGATCTTTTCGGTATCAAGCTAGATAATCGACCAACCCGCGATAGCACGTAGCCAAGTGATAAGGCGTGGTCGAAGGCATGTCCCGACGGCTCACGTCACCGCGCTCATCCCGACACTCATACCAGCCCCCGGCATGCAGAAAACGCTGCTGCAACGCCTGCAACTGGCGCAGCACTGAAGTCTCGCTATCCGGTCGCAAGGTCAGTGCCCGCAGGTATTCGGCCTGGGCCCAGATTCTTTGGGTAGCGTCTTTGGGAGGGCCATCCAGATCGAGCATCGCCCGAATAGCACCGGTCTGCGAATCGACGCCCAGCTGTTCGGTGAACGCAAACGCACGCTCCAGAGACGCGTGCAGTGGCGAGCCGCGCAGCAACGACGAAGATTCCAGCAGGAAATACCACTCGAACTGATGCCCCGGTTCAAACCAGTTATCCACAGCCCCCAGCGGCTTTTCCATCAACACGCCGTGTTGTGGATCGATAAAGCACTTCTGCATGGCTGTGCATAACTCGACCAGCGCACCTTGTACGGCAATGTCTTCGCGTACCGACAGCGTGGCAAGGAAGGCTTCCGCCAGGTGCATCAGTGGATTTTGCAGTGGCCCGGTGTTCAGTGATGACCAATCACGGTCGAGGCTGGCTTCGTACAGGCCGTCGCCCGTTGCGAAGCGCTGCGCAACCACTTCCAGTGCGGCGTTGAGCACCGATTCCACCAGCGGTTCGCGCACTTTGTCCCAGTAGTGGGCACAGGCGAACAGGATAAACGCGTGGGTGTAGAGGTCTTTGCGCTGATCCAGCGGCGCGCCCTGTGGGTCGATGCTGTAGAACCAGCCACCGTGTTCGCCATCGTGGAAATGTTGCTGCAAAGAGCGGAACAGCGCCGCAGCGCGCTCTTCGGCGGCCGGCACTTGGCCGATCAGACTGGAAAACACATACAGCTGCCGCGCGCAGGCCATGGCCCGGTAGCGTTGAGGCGGCAGCGGTTGATGCTCGGCGTCCAGTGCCTCAAAGGGCAGCGCCATGTCGGCATTCCAGCCGGGGACTTGCCAGAGTGGCACGATCACGTCCTGGAAATGCTGTTGCACCGAGGCGAACAGGGCGGTCAATTCAGGCTGGGAGGCGGAGCGGGAAGCATGCGGCATTGGCTGGCGTCGTCACGGCAGGGGCGATTGCGCGACATGGTAGCAGAGAGGACGGCTTGGGAGCTGTGATGCCTGATAGGCCGCCTTCGCGGGCAAGCCTCGCTCCTACAGGTTATCCGTCGTCTGACCCTGTAGGAGCGAGGCTTGCCCGCGAAGAGGCCATCAAAGCCAATAAAGCTTTCAGCCTGCGAGCAACCACACCCCAGTCGCCGCCGAAGCCGCCCCCGCCAACCTAACCAACGGCGCCGCCGCCTGAGGCAGCACTCGCACCATCGCATAACCGGCCGCATGCAACAGCGCCGTCGCCGCGACAAACCCTGCGGCATACGCCCAAGGGCTCGACATCTCAGGCAGCTCCAACCCATGCGCCACGCCATGGAACAACGCAAACAACGCCGTCGCACCGACCGCCAAGCTCAACGGCGGACGCACCGCCAACGCCACCGCCAGCCCCAACGCCAGTACCGACGCCGCTATCCCGCTTTCCAGCGCCGGCAGGTTCAGCCCTTCAAAACCGAGAATTCCGCCGATCAACATAATGCCGACAAAAGTGCACGGCAACGCCCAGCGCGCCGCGCCTTTCTGCTGCGCGGCCCACAAACCGACGGCCACCATCGCCAGCAAATGGTCGAGGCCACCGATCGGGTGACTGATGCCGGCGATCAAGCCGTTATCGCCATGACCAGGGTGGGCGAAGGCGATGGCCGGGGTCAGCAGCAGGGCCATGGCGCCCAGAATGCGTTTAAGTGTCATGGATAAGCTTCCTTGTTGATAACTTCTTGTTAATAAAGAGTCAGGCGGCGGTCAGCAAACCCTGGCGCTCGATGAACGCGATGATTTCTTCCAGGCCCAGGCCGGTTTTCTGGTTGCTGAAGACGAACGGCTTGCCGTTGCGCATGCGCTGGGTGTCGCTGTCCATCATCTCCAGCGAAGCGCCTACGAGCGGCGCGAGGTCGACTTTATTGATCACCAGCAAATCGGATTTGCAGATCCCCGGCCCGCCCTTGCGCGGCAGCTTGTCGCCGGCCGAGACATCGATCACATAGATGGTCAGGTCGGAGAGTTCCGGGCTGAAGGTCGCCGAGAGGTTGTCGCCGCCGGACTCCACCAGAATCAGGTCCAGACCCGGAAAGCGCCGGTTCAATTGATCCACGGCTTCGAGGTTGATCGAAGCGTCTTCGCGGATCGCCGTGTGCGGGCAGCCACCTGTCTCCACGCCGATGATCCGCTCCGGCGCCAGGGCTTCGTTGCGCACCAGAAAGTCGGCGTCTTCGCGGGTGTAAATGTCGTTGGTCACGACGGCCAGGTTGTAGCGGTCGCGCAGGGCCAGGCACAGGGCCAGGGTCAGGGCGGTTTTGCCGGAACCGACCGGGCCGCCGATGCCGACGCGCAGAGGTTGTGTGTTCATGTGCTTCTCCACAATAAAAGGCCCAAAATAAAAGGCCCTAGGAACGGAACAGTCGGCTGTACTGGCGCTCATGGGCCATGCACGCCAGGGACAGGCCGAAAGCGGCGCTGCCATAGTGTTCGGGATTGATTCGGCTGGCGTCCTGCTGGGCTTGTTGCAGCAGCGGCAGCAGTTCGCTGGTCAGGCGCTGTGCGGCTTGCTGGCCCAGCGGCAGGGTTTTCATCAACACCGCCAATTGGTTTTCCAGCCAGCTCCAGAGCCAGGCGGCCAGCGCATCTTGCGGGCTGATATTCCAGGCGCGGGCGGCCAGTGCCCCGCCGAGGGCCCGGGGGGGCTCGGGGCGTTGTTCGAGAAAGGCGCGGGCCGGCGCATCCAGTTCCGGCAAACCGTTGAGCAGTTGCTGCAACGAATAGCCCATTTGCCGACTTTCCTGATGCAGCTCGCGGGTTTCCCGACTGGCGCGGTGTTCTTCGCAGCGCTGCAGCAGTTCGCCCCAGTGTTCCTCGGACGCGGCCACGCAATGGGCGAGCAGCAACGGTGCTTCGAACCGAGCCAGGTTCAGCAGCAACTGGTCGCTGATCCAGCGGCGCGCACTGCCTGCATCATTCCCCCGGCCGTTATCCACTGCCATTTCCAGACCTTGGGAATAGCTGTAGCCGCCAATCGGCAGTTGCGGACTGGCCAGACGCAGCAGTGCCCAGGCGGGGTTCATAAACGTACGCCGAACTGGTGCAGTTTCGGCGGGGAGTTGAAATCTTCTTCGCCATGGCGCGAATGGGGATGGCCACCCCCATAGGCGCCGTGTTCCGGCTGGAACGGGGCTTCAATGTTCTCGGGGCTGGCGCCCAGGTGTTCGAGCATTGCCTTGAGCACGTAATCGTCGAGCAGGCGCAACCAGCCGTCACCGACTTGCAGGGCGACGTGGCGGTTGCCCAGGGGATAGGCGGCGCGGGTCCGTTCGAAGGCATTGGGGCAGGTGACGTGCAGCAGTTGTTCGGGGCGGGGGCAGACGCGGGCGGTGCGGCCGGCCCCGGCCTCCCGGCATTCGCCGGCATACAACGGCGGCTGGCCGCGCTCCAAAAACAACCCGACGTCTTCCCCCTCGGCACTGAAACAGCGCAAACGGCTTTTGCTCCGGGCTTCGAAGTTCAGGTGCAACTCGGCGGCCCAGACAGGTTGAGGGTCGATTCTGCGATGAATCACCAGCATCGGAAGGCTTCCAGCAATGGACGATAGTCAGGCTAGAGCAAGGGGCTTGCCAATCGGGCGATCTGTAGGAAATGCCTGTAGGAACTTAGATGGTGTTTCAGATTGTTGCGTCAATTCGGTGCATGGCATTAGCGGGCGCACCAAATGACGGCGCACGGCGTGCTCCACATTGTGCGCAACGCCGCAAATCCCTTGTAGGAGCTGGCTTGCCAGCGAAAGCGGTGGGTCAGGCGGCATCTTTATCGACCGAAAGGCCGTCTTCGCTGGCAAGCCAGCTCCTACAGGTCGGTGTTGTGCGTGTTATTCCGTGCTGCCCAGGCCTTGCCAATGCTTGAGCCCGATGAATATGAACCTGAGCTGCTGAGTGATTTTTGCCTGAGGTGTCAGGTGCTCAGGCAGCGCTTCAGCCGGCGGATCGATGATGTCCGGCAAGGTCGCGAACACGCTTTTGACAATCAGGTCGGCCATGACGCTCAGGCCGGCGATGTCCAGGTGTTGCAGTTTTGGCATCAGCGACAGGTCGGCCGCGAGGTCGGAGCTAATGTCTTCGCGCAAGCGGCCGATGGCCAGGCGCACCGGCAGCGAACCGCCGTACTGCTCGCGGGCCAGAAACAGGAACTGCGAGCGATTGGCTGACACCACGTCGAGAAAAATACGCACCGAGGCATCGATGATGCCGCCCATGACGAACTCGTTGTGGCGCACCAGGCGGATGGTTTCACGGAAGGTCTGACCGACTTCGCTGACCAGCACCAGGCCCAACTCGTCCATATCGGCGAAGTGGCGGTAGAAACCGGTCGGTACGATCCCGGCGGTTTTCGCGACTTCGCGCAGGCTCAAGCTGCCGAATCCTCGGCCGGATTCCATCAAATGGCGAGCAGCGTCCATCAAGGCGGTGCGGGTCTGTTGTTTCTGTTCGGCGCGGGGCAGCATCGCAAAGGTGTTTTCTGGATAAGACAGCGGCGCACTCTAGCAAATCGGCTTTGCCGGCGTCGAACGACTATCGAGGGGATCACGCGGGGAAGTGCGACTTCTACAAGGTCAAACGCTTTAAAGTCAAAAGCCCAATCCGGGGATTGGGCTTTTTTTCAAGGCCGCCATACGCTTAGCTCAGGCCGCTGTTGCGTTCGATTACACGGTCACCACCACCTTCAGCCAGGGTTTGGCCTTGTGGAGTGCGGTCGGAACCGTCGGCAGCCAGGGTTTGGCCTTGTGGAGTGCGGTCGGAACCGTCGGCAGCCAGGGTTTGGCCTTGTGGAGTGCGGTCGGAACCGTCGGCAGCCAGGGTTTGGCCTTGTGGAGTGCGGTCGGAACCGTCGGCAGCCAGGGTTTGGCCTTGTGGGGTGCGATCGGAACCGTCAGCCGCCAGGGTTTGGCCCTGTGGAGTGCGGTCGGAACCATCGGCAGCCAACGATTGGCCTTGTGGAGTGCGGTCCGAACCATCTTGAGTGATCAGGCCTTTTTCTTTCAGGCGATCATTACCACCTTCGGCGACGGTTTGGCTGAACACCGAGTGGGTGGATTTCACTTGTGGGGTTGCCTGGTCAGCCGCTGGCAGTGCAAAAGCAGAGCTGGCTAGAAGAGAGAGGGTAAGGCTAAGCAGTAATTGGCGTTTCATGATTGGGTGCTCCGTAGGAGGGCGATAAAGTGGGTACGAGGGCAATGCTACTCTCGATAAGTCGATATAAAAGTTCATAAACGCAATGGTAATAATCAACGGAATTGATTGTTCCGTTGAAAGGCTCTAGAACGGGCGTTTCCGGCGGAGGTTTTTGCGCCGACGTGGGTATTTTCGACCCACTCGCGCCTCGCAAAAGTGCGGGTGCGGTAACGCTCGATTCGGAGGGCAAGGTGTTCCCTGCCGATTATTTGAGCGTTAAGCGCTGTTTCGATTAAACCTGCGGGCCGTTTTTCAGTCGTAGATTCCATGGCAGGCCGGTTCTGGCCTAACGTTTCACACGTGCGTCGCAGTCAGGGCGCTCAGTCGTATCAGGAGCCCTGTGCAATGACGCGCACTCGTAAAATTGCTGTCTGGACCTTTGCCAGTCTGGTTGTCCTGCTGGCCGTGCTGGTTCTGGTCATCGTGTTCTTCGATTGGAACCGGATCAAACCACCGCTCAATGCCAAAGTGTCCGAAGAGCTGCACCGTCCGTTCGCCATCAATGGCAACCTGGCGGTGGTCTGGCGGCGCGAACTCGATGAAGGCGGCTGGCGTGCCTGGGTGCCGTGGCCGCATGTAGTGGCCGAAGACCTGAGCCTGGGCAACCCTGACTGGTCGAAGCAACCGCAGATGGTCACCCTCAAGCGTGTCGAGCTGCGCATCTCGCCCCTGGCCTTGCTGGCCCAGCGCGTGGTGATCCCGCGTATCGATCTCACCGAACCCAATGCCGATTTGCAGCGTTTGGCCGATGGTCGCGCCAACTGGACCTTCAAGTTCGACCCGAAAGACCCGAACGCCGAGCCTTCACCGTGGGTGGTGGACATCGGCGCGATTGGCTTCGACAAGGGCCACGTCACCCTCGACGACCAGAACCTGAAGACTCAGCTCGACTTGATCATCGACCCGCTGGGCAAACCGATTCCGTTCAGCGACATCGTGGGCGACAAAGCGGCGAAAAGCGCGCTGGAGAAGGGCGCCGCGCCGCAGGATTACGCGTTTGCCATTAAGGTCAAAGGCCAATACCACGGTCAGAAACTGGCTGGCGACGGCAAGGTCGGCGGCCTGTTGGCGCTGCAGGACGCCGCCAAGCCGTTTCCGCTCCAGGCCCAGGTGAAGATTGCCGATACCAGCGTCGAACTGGCCGGCACCCTGACCGATCCGCTGAACCTCGGTGCTCTGGATTTGCGCCTGAAACTGGCTGGCAGCAGCCTGGGTAATCTATATCCGCTGACCGGCGTAACCCTGCCGGACACGCCGCCGTATGCCACCGACGGTCATCTGATCGCCAAGCTGCACGAGGCGGGAGGCGCGCAATTTCGCTATGAAGAGTTCAATGGCAAGATCGGCGAGAGCGACATCCATGGCAGCCTGGCCTACGTCGCCAGCCAGCCACGGCCCAAACTCAGCGGCTCGCTGGTGTCCAATCAACTGCTGTTTGCCGACCTCGCACCGCTGATCGGCGCCGACTCCAACGCTAAGCAAAAGGCCCGTGGCGGTGAAAGCAAGCAGCCAGCGGACAAGGTGTTGCCGGTCGAAGAGTTCAAGACTGATCGCTGGCGCGATATGGACGCCGATGTCGAATTCACCGGCAAGCGCATCGTCCATAGCGAAAAGCTGCCGTTCAAAGACCTTTATACCCACCTGATACTGACTGACGGTGTGCTCAGCCTTGAACCACTGCGCTTCGGCGTGGCCGGCGGCACGCTGGATGCGCAGATTCGCTTGAACGGTCACACCGAACCACTGGAAGGCCGGGCCAAACTGACCGCGCGCAAGTTCAAGCTCAAGCAACTGTTCCCGACTTTCGAACCGATGAAAACCAGTTTCGGCGAACTCAATGGCGATGCCGACATCACGGGGCGCGGCAACTCGGTGGCCAAATTGCTGGGCAGTGCCAATGGCAATCTGAAAATGCTGATCAACGACGGCGCGATCAGCCGAGAGTTGATGGAGCTGGCCGGGCTCAACGTTGGCAACTATGTGGTCGGCAGGATCTTTGGCGACAAGGAAGTGAAGATCAATTGCGCGGCGGCCGACTTCGACATCAAGACCGGTCTGGCGACCACACGGCTGTTTGTCTTCGATACCGAGAACGCGATCATTTATATCGATGGCACGGCGAACATGGCCACCGAGCAGCTGGACCTGACCATTACTCCGGAATCGAAAGGCTGGCGGTTGATTTCGCTGCGGTCGCCGCTGTATGTGCGGGGCAAGTTCATCAAGCCTGATGCCGGTGTGAAAGCGGTGCCGCTGTTGCTGCGTGGGGCGGGGATGGTGGCGTTGGGTGTGATTGCCGCGCCGGCGGCGGGGTTGCTGGCGCTGGTGGCGCCGAGTGGGGGTGAGCCGAATCAGTGTGCGCCGTTGTTGGAGCAGATGAAGGCGGGCAAGGCGCCGGTGACCGTCAAGCCCACCAAGTAGTTGGGTGGATTTGAGGGCCTCTTCGCGGGCAAGCCTCGCTCCTACAGGTTTTGTAGTGACCTGTAGGAGCGAGGCTTGCCCGCGATGGCGGTCTATCTGGCGCTACATATCTCTCAGCAGGTCGGCCATGTCATCGGCATGCTCTTCTTCCTGGGCCAGGATGTCTTCGAAGATGCGCCGGGTGGTCGGGTCTTTTTCGCCCACGTACTGAATGATCTCGCGGTAGCTGTCGATGGCAATGCGCTCGGCGACCAGGTCTTCATAGACCATCTCTTTGAGTGAATTGCCGGCCACGTATTGGGCGTGGGAGTTTTTCGACAGCAGGTCAGGGTTGAACTCCGGTTCTCCGCCCAGTTGCACGATACGCTCGGCCAGACGGTCGGCGTGTTCGGCTTCCTGGGTCGCGTGCTCGAGGAATTCGTCGGCGGCGACCTGGGCTTTCAGGCCGTTGGCCATGAAGTAGTGGCGCTTGTAGCGCAACACGCAGACCAGTTCGGTGGCCAGCGAGGCGTTGAGCAGGCGCAGCACTTCTTCACGGTCGGCGCTGTAGCTTTCGGTCACGGCGCCATTCTCGACGTTCTTGCGGGCACGTTCGCGGAGGGTGGTTACATCAGACAAATGCATGTCGCTCATCTCGATCTCCTGGAGGCTAATCCGGTTGGCGTCACGCCTCTGAGGACGTGATCGCTACTTAAGGTGTGAGTGATGAGCGTCGCGAAAAGTTTTAAGTATTTTGGCAATCGAAAAGATCGCAGGCAGCGCCAGCTCCTACAGGGGAATGTGCTGTGCCGAAGGCTGCGATCTTGGCAATAGACCAGACAATCGAGCTTCCTCCTGCAACCACGCAAAAAATGCGCGGACGGGCGGATGTCGCTCGCGACCCGGTACACACAGCGCGGCGTACCCGGCGCCATCGACCTGAACATCACCCCGATAAGCCACGAGCAACCCGCTGGCCACGCTCTCGGACACCAGAATATTGCTCGCCAGCACCAGGCCTTGCCCGGCAATCGCCGCTTGCAGGGCGTAATGCTCTTCGTCGTATTCACGCACGGCCGGTTGTCCTGTCAGCCAAGCCTCGCCGGACTGCGCACACCAGGCTTCCCAGCCGTGGGCGTACAGTTTGGAGTTGTGCCAGCGCACGCTGATCAACGTCGGTGTCCGACTGGCGGCCAGCGCCACTTGCTCCGGCGAGCCATAGACCCCGAACGATTCATCGAACAGGCACAACCCATAAAGGTTCGGGTAGTCATCGAGGCTGTAGCGCACCACCAGATCGACGCTGGCGTCCTGATGCAAATCGATGACCTCGCAATGGGTGTCGAGCCGCAGGCTGATGTTCGGGTGCCGGGCGTAGAACCGTCCCAGGCGCGGCACCAGCCATAACGCGGCGAAGGCCGCCGTGGTGGAGATCGTCAGGCTCGCGCCGCTGCGTTGCGGGCGCAAGGTGTCGACGCTTTGCGCCACTTCCAGAAAAGCACCGTGCAGGCTGCGGAACAGCCGCTCGCCACAGTCGGTGAGGCGCACTTGCCGGGGCAGTCGCTCGAACAGCGGCACACCCAGCCAACTCTCCAGCGAACGGATCTGATGGGACACCGCCGTCGGCGTCACCGCGAGTTCTTCAGCGGCAGCCTTGAAGCTCAGCAGGCGCGAGGCGGATTCAAAGGCACGCAGGGCGGTCAGTGGCAGCGAAGCAAACATTGAACACTCCATGGATGAAATGGATTCATCCAGACTGATTTCTACTCATTTGAAGGCAGGCCGCTAAGAGCTTCAAGCTGCAAGCCACAAGCAGTTTAGTCCTTCAGGAGATTCAGATGAGCAGAATTCTTGCCGTTCACGCCAGTCCCCGTGGCGACCGTTCACATTCACGGCGTTTGGCCGAAGTGTTTCTGTCGGCGTGGCAGACGTTCAATCCTCAGTCGCATCTGACGCGTCGCGAAGTCGGCCGAGCGTTGATTCCGCCGGTCAACGAGGCGTTTGTCGCCGCCGCGTTTTACCCGGAGCCCGATGCCCGCCCGCTGTCGATGCAGGCTGACCTGGCGTTCAGTGATGAGCTGGTGGGCGAATTGCTCGGTCATGACGTGCTGGTGATTTCCACGCCGATGCACAACTTCAGCGTGCCCAGCGGCCTCAAGGCCTGGATCGATCAGATCGTACGGCTCGGCTTGACCTTCAATCACACCCTCGACAATGGCGTCGCCCAATACGAGCCACTGGTGCTGGGCAAGAAGGCGCTGATCGTCACCAGTCGCGGCGGATCCGGTTTCGGGCCAGGAGGTGAGCTGGAAGCCCTGAACCACGCCGATCCGCTATTACGCACCGCGCTGGGATTCATCGGCATCACCGATGTCACCGTGGTCGCCGCCGAGGGTGAAGAGTCCGCCGAGCGCACCTTCGCGATTTCGGCGGCCGAAGCCGAGCAGCGATTGCTGGCGCTGGCCAGGGAGTTCTAGATGGCCTGGTTGTTTTTGCTGATCGCCGCCGGGTTCGAAGTCACCTTCGCCATGGGCATGAAATACGCCGAAGGCTTCACCCGGCTCTGGCCGTCGCTGATCACCGTCGTGGCGGCAGTGGGCGGGATTTATTTCCTGACCCTGGCCATGCGCGAATTGCCGGTGAGCATTGCCTACCCGATCTGGACCGCCATCGGTTCACTGGGCACGGTGTTTCTTGGCTTCGCGCTGCTCGGTGAAAGCCTGACAGCGGTCAAACTGGTGTCGGTCGGGCTGATCGTGGCGGGCGTGGTGGGGCTGAAATAGGGCGGATGTCATAAACTGGTCGTCGAGTTGTCATCTTCGGTGACGATGCTTGGCGGGTGTCTTGCATTCAGCCTTGCGTCACCTCATCGATCACAAGGACGTTCACCCATGTCGCAAGGTTCCGCCACGCGTTACCCCTTGGTGTTGGTCCCGGGAATGCTCGGGTTTATCCGCCTGCTGCTCTACCCGTATTGGTACGGGATCATTGCCGCGTTGCGTCGGGGTGGCGCCACGGTGATCGCGGTGCAGGTCTCGCCGCTGCATTCCAGCGAAGTGCGCGGCGAGCAACTGCTGGCGCGGATCGAGGAAATCCTCCGGGAAACCGGGGCCGAGAAGGTCAATCTGATTGGCCACAGCCAAGGCTCGTTGACCGCCCGCTATGCAGCGGCCAAACGCCCGGACCGGGTCGCCTCGGTTACTTCGGTGGCCGGGCCCAATCATGGGTCGGAGCTGGCGGATTACCTGCACAAACACTATCCGGGAGACAGCGCCATGGGGCGGATCCTGAGCGTTTTGCTGCGCTGGATCGCGGCGCTGATGAGCCTGCTGGAAACCGGCTATCGCGGGCCGAAGCTGCCGGTGGATATCCATGCCTCCCATCATTCGCTGACGACGGAAGGCGTGGCGCTGTTCAACCAGCGTTATCCACAGGGCTTGCCGCAGACGTGGGGCGGGCATGGGCCGGAAGAGGTCAACGGCGTGCGTTATTACTCCTGGTCCGGGACGTTGCAGCCGGGCAAGACTGATCGCGGGCGCAACCTGTTCGACGGGACTAATCGCAGTTGCCGGTTGTTTGCCAGGACCTTCGTTCGCGAAACCGGGCATTGCGACGGGATGGTCGGGCGTTACAGCTCGCACTTGGGGACGGTGATCGGCGATGAGTACCCGATGGATCACTTCGATATCGTCAATCAGTCGCTGGGGTTGGTGGGCAAGGGGGCGGAGCCGATTCGGTTGTTTGTCGAGCATGCGGCGCGGTTAAAGGCTGCAGGGGTTTAGACCGCGTTATCGTTCATCGCGGGCAAGCCACGCTCCCACAGGGTTTGGTAATACCTGTAGGAGCGAGGCTTGCCCGCGAAGGCGTCAGATCAGGCAACACTTATCTTTCTGCCCAACACCGTCGTCCAGCGCTCAGAAAGAATCACCCCACCCAACGTAAACATCCCACCCACCAAGTGATACAGCGCCAACTGCTCATGCAGCACCACCGCCGCAATCAGCGCAGTAATCAGCGGCAGCAGATTGAAAAACAGCGTGGTCCGGCTCGGCCCAAGGCGCACCACCGCTTGCATCCACGCCAACGGCGCAATCATCGAAGCCAGCAGGCAGGCATAGAGCACCAGCGGAATATTGCGCAAGGTCAGGCCGGTTTTCTGTGAGAACAGAAACAGCGGAAACAACACTACCACCGCCACCAGCACCTGCAAATACAACAACACCAGCGGCGGCAAACGCAGCTGCCATTTTTTCAGCAGGGTGCTGTAGATCGCGTAGGCCAGGGTTGCGATCAGCATCATCGCATCGCCCAGATTCACCCCGTGCTCCAGCAGCGTGGCGAGGCTGCCGGACGACACCACCACCAGCACCCCCGCAAACGACAGCACCGCACCGGCCAATGCGCCGGCAGTCAGGCGCTGGCCGAGGCTGATAATCGCCATGGCCAACGACATCAACGGCATCAACGACAGAATGATGCCCATGTTAGTGGCCGAGGTCAGGGACGCGGCGAAATACGCCAGGCTCTGATAGACCGCCATGCCCAGCACGCCGAGGATGAAAATCTTGCCCAGGTTCGGGCGGATCAGCGGCCAATGGGTGATTACGGGTTTGAGCATAAAGGGCGTGAATAAAACACCGGCCAGCAGCCAGCGGTAGAAACCGATCTCGGCGGGGAAGATCGCCCCGGCCGACATTTTGGTGATCACGGTATTGCCGGCCCAGATGAAAATGGCCAGCAGGGGATAAGCGTATTGCATCGGATAAAACCAGAACATTAATGAGGGGTGATTATCGCCTGTCTGGATACAAGCCTATACTTCGATCCAGACAATCGGCCCCTGATGACGGACAGCATGACCAGTAAACACATCGACCTGCTGGATTTCAGCCAACTGCCGGCCCCGGTGTACTTCCGCTATGCCGATTTTGACGCGCACCGTTTTGCCTCGGCTCACCGGCATCCGTGGGGCACGCTGGAGTATTCGGCCCACGGCGTGTTGCACATGGAAATCGGCGGCAGCCGCTTCATGTCGCCGCCGCAATACGCGGTGTGGGTGCCGCCGCAGACCGAACACAGTTTCTACAGCAACCAGCCGATCAACTACCGCGCGGTGTGTCTGGATCCGCCGTTGTGCCGCGATCTGCCGCAACAGGCCTGCACCCTGGCCATCAGCGACATCCTCAAAGCGATCCTCAAAGACTTTGCTGCCCGGGACGTGAAGATTCCCGAGCAGGACGCGGACAAACGTCTGGCCCAGGTGTTGGTGGATCAGCTGCAACAGGCGCCGGTGCATGAGTGTTATTTGCCTTACGCCACCAGTCCCGGGCTGCTCGGGATACTCGAAGCCTTGCAGGCCGAGCCTGGGGATAACCGGCCCTTGTCGGCATGGGCGGTGCAGATCCATGTCAGCGAACGCACCCTGGCGCGGCAATTCGTGCGCGAGTTGGGCATGAGTTTTGGTGAGTGGCGCCAGCGCTTGCGGTTTCTCGCGGCGATTGAAGCGCTGGACAGCCACCGCAGCATCCAGGAAATCGCCTTCGACATGGGCTACAGCACCGGCTCGGCGTTTATCGCGATGTTCCAGCGTCAGGCCGGGTGCACGCCGGAGCAGTATCGCCGCAGCCACCTTGAGGGCAGGAAGGTGTAACAGGCTTTGTCTACACTGCACAACGAGGCCGTGCCCCTCGGTGCGGTAAAAGGAGAAAACTCCATGAAGATGTTGCGTGTCCCTTTGTTGATGATCGGCTTGCTGCTCTGCTCCCAGGGCTTCGCCGCCACGGCCCAACAGAACAAAATGACCACCTGCAACGCCGACGCTACCGCAAAAAGCCTCAAGGGCGATGAGCGCAAGACATTCATGAGCACGTGCCTGAAATCGGCGCCGGCCGCCAATGACGCGAAAACCCTGACCCCGCAGCAAGAGAAGATGAAAACCTGCAACGCCGACGCCGCCACCAAAGCCTTGAAGGGCGATGAGCGCAAGGCGTTCATGAGTAATTGCCTGAAGAACAAATAAGTAGGGGAAATTTGCGGTGACCCTACTGGCCTCATCGCGGGCAAGCCCGCTCCCACATGGCATCCGTCTGAACAAAAAATGTGCAGACATCCGAGATCCCTGTGGGAGCGGGCTTGCCCGCGATGAGGCCCGAGAGAGCGGTGAAAAGCCCCACTAAGGTCGACCACCACAATCCCTAGTGCTGGCACCGGAACGCTGGCAGACTGCCAATCCTTTTACGCCGTTCGTTTTGAGGCTGTATGCCAACGTTTTCTCAGCGTCACGTTTTGCTGCTAATCAGTTGGATCATTATTTTCGGCGGGCTGCTGCTGGTGATTCCGCTGCGCCTGCTGCCCAGCCTGCTGGCCGGGCTGCTGGTGTTCGAACTGGTCAACATGCTCACCCCGCAATTGCAGCGGCTGATCGAAGGTCGGCGTGCGCGCTGGCTGGCGGTGGCGTTGCTCGGGACGTTAGTGGTCAGCGTGCTGACACTGATCTTCGCCGGCGCCATCAGCTTTCTGCTGCACGAAGCGGAAAACCCCGGCGCGTCGCTCGACAAGTTCATGCACGTGGTCGACCGCGCGCGCGGGCAATTGCCGCCGTTCATCGACGCCTATCTGCCGGCCAGTGCCGCCGAATTCCGCGTGGCCATCGGCGATTGGCTGAGCAAACACCTCAGCGACTTGCAACTGGTAGGCAAGGACGCGGCGCACATGTTCGTGACGCTGCTGATCGGCATGGTGCTGGGGGCGATCATTGCCTTGCAGCGAGTGCCCGACGTGACCAAGCGCAAGCCGCTGGCCGCCGCGCTGTTTGACCGGCTGCACCTGCTGGTCCAGGCGTTTCGCAACATCGTGTTCGCGCAGATCAAGATTTCCCTGCTCAACACCTTCTTCACCGGGATCTTCCTGGCGGTGGTCCTGCCGATGTTCGGCATCAAGCTGCCGCTGACCAAAACCCTGATCGTGCTGACCTTCCTGCTCGGCTTGTTGCCGGTGATCGGCAACCTGATGTCGAACACCCTGATCACCATCGTCGGCCTGTCGCTGTCGATCTGGGTGGCAGTGGCGGCGCTGGGTTACCTGATTTTTATCCACAAGCTCGAATACTTCCTCAACGCGCGCATCGTCGGCGGGCAGATCAGTGCCAAGTCGTGGGAGTTGCTGTTGGCAATGCTGGTGTTCGAGGCCGCGTTCGGCCTGCCGGGGGTGGTGGCGGGGCCGATTTATTACGCGTACCTGAAGAGTGAGTTGAAGCTGGTGGGGATGGTTTGATCTGGCAGATAGGTATCGCCTGATCTGACGCTATCGCGGGCAAGCCCGCTCCCACAGGTTTTGTGCCGTACTCAATGCCGGCGAACGACGCAAATCCTGTGGGAGCGTGGCTTGCCCGCGATGGGGGCGACTCGGTTTCAGGTCAATCCATCGTGCCGTAACGCTTCATCGCCTCGATCGCCAACCCGCTGCCGATGCTGCCAAAGATGTTCCCTTCCACATGCCGCGCATTCGGCAACATCGCCGAGACGCTGTTGCGCAGCGCCGGAATCCCGCTCGAACCACCGGTGAAGAACACCGTATCCACCTGATCGACCCGCACATTGGCGTCGGTCAGCAGCTGGGTCACGCTGTTGCGCACGCGCTCCAGCAGGTTGTCGATGGCCGATTCGAACAGCGCCCGGCTCAGCTCCACGCTCAGCCCCGGCTCGATGCGGTCCAGCGGCACATGACGGCTGTCGGCGTGGGTCAGCTGGATCTTGGTTTCTTCCACTTCCATGGCCAGCCAGTGACCGGCGCGCTGGTCGATCAGCTTGAACAGGCGATCGATGCCGCCGGTGTCTTCGATGTCGTAACGCATGCTGCCCAGTGCCAGGGTCGACTTCTGCGAGTACACCGAGTTGATGGTGTGCCAGGTCGCCAGGTTCATGTGGTGGCTGGTCGGCATGTAGGCGCCGCTCTTCATGCGGCTGCCGTAGCCGAACAGCGGCATCAGGCCTTGCAGGCTCAATTGCTTGTCGAAATCGGTCCCGCCGATGTGCACGCCGCCGGTGGCGAGGATGTCATCGTGACGGTTGTCGTGGGTGCGGCGCTCAGGGGACAGGCGCACCAGCGAGAAGTCGGACGTACCCCCGCCGATGTCGACGATCAGTACCAGCTCTTCTTTTTCGATGGTCGACTCATAGTCGAACGCCGCCGCAATCGGTTCGTACTGGAACGACACGTCCTTGAAACCAATGGCGCGGGCCACGTCCACCAGGGTGTTTTCGGCTTCCTGGTCGGCCATTTCATCGTCATCGACGAAGAACACCGGTCGGCCCAGCACCACTTCGTCGAACTCTCGACCGGCGGCAGTCTCGGCACGCTTCTTCAATTGACCGATAAACAGCCCGAGCAGGTCCTTGAACGGCATTGCCGTGCCGAGGACACTGGTGTCGTGCTTGATCAGCTTGGAACCCAACAGGCTCTTGAGCGAGCGCATCAGCCGGCCTTCGTAGCCTTCCAGGTACTCGTGCAGCGCCAGCCGGCCGTACACCGGGCGGCGTTCTTCCATATTGAAAAAGACCACCGAGGGCAGCGTGATCTTGTCGTCCTCCAGCGCGATCAGCGTTTCCATGCCGGGGCGCAGCCAGCCGACGGTGGAGTTGGACGTGCCGAAGTCGATACCACAGGCACGGGCTGGAGATGCGTTTTTCATGTCTATCGAGTTCCGGTTAAAAAACGGCCGCGCAGTGTATGTCAGTGCGGCGAATATTCGAAGGCCGACTATCCGCTAAATCTCAGCTATTAGCGCCTTGAAAGACTATCCTTTGCCCCAAACTTGTCTGCATTGGCCCTGGCAGCCATCCGGCGGTCGCAAGAACCGCCACCTGCTGCCGATAAACTTCTGATGCGCTGCCCGGTCACAACCTTGAGATCGGTCAACCTAGCGGCTGGTAACAAGCGCATGCTGCCGGTGGTGGCGCGATATCGATAACGGATGGTGATCCTTAGATGGACTTCAAAGACTATTACAAGATTCTCGGCGTGGAGCCGACAGCGGACGATAAGGCGATCAAGGCCGCCTATCGCAAGCTGGCGCGCAAATACCACCCCGACGTCAGCAAGGAAAAGGACGCCGAAGCCAAGTTCAAGGATGCCTCGGAAGCCTATGAAGCGTTGAAAAACGCCGACAAGCGCGCCGAATACGACGACTTGCGCAAATACGGCCAGCACGGCCAACCGTTCCAGGGCCCGCCAGGTTGGCAGGGGCGTGGTGCCGGTGGCTTCGGCGGAGGTCAGGACACAGGTGATTTTTCGGACTTCTTCAGTTCGATCTTCGGCAACCGTGGCCCCGGTTTTGGGGGTGGAGAGTCGCGTCGCAGCACCGGACGTCGAGGGCACGACGTGGAAATGGAACTCGGAATTTTTCTGGAAGAAACCCTCTCGAACGAATCGAAGAAGGTCACCTTCCAGGTGCCGCAGTACAACGCTGCCGGCCAGCATGTCAGCAACACCAGCAAAAGCCTGAACGTGAAAATCCCGGCCGGCGTGGCCGACGGCGAGCGCATCCGCCTCAAGGGGCAGGGCGCACCGGGTGTCGGTGGCGGCGCCAATGGCGATTTGTACCTGATCATTCGTTTTGCGCCGCATCCGAAATACGACGTCGAAGGCGAGAACCTGATCATTACCTTACCCCTGGCTCCCTGGGAGTTGGCATTGGGTACGGAAGTCGCGGTGCCGACCCTCACCGGCAAGATCAACCTCAAGGTCCCGGCCGGCAGCCAGAACGGCCAGCGCATGCGCGCCAAGGGCCACGGCCTGCTGAACAAGGCCGGCGAGCGTGGCTACCTGTTCGTGCAACTGAAGGCCGTCATGCCCAAAACCAGCAGCGATGAGGTCAAGGCGCTGTGGCAGGAACTGGCCGAAAAAGCCGCGTTCAACCCGCGAGAAAACTTCTGATCCCAGAGACGGAGTAGCCCATCATGAGCAACCCCCTGATCGTTCAACTGGACATGGCAGAATTCTGTGAGGCGACCGACCTGTCGGACGTCTACGTGATCGAAATCGTCGAACACGGCATCCTCGAACCTCAGGGCACACAGCCCAAGGATTGGCGGTTCACCGACTATGAGCTGGTGCTGGCCAAGCGTGCCGCCAAGCTGCGTCGGGAGTTGGAACTGGAGTGGGAAGGTGTGGCGCTGGCGCTGGACTTGTTGGAAGAGGTCCAGCAGCTGCGGGCGGAGAACCGGATGTTGAAGCAGCGTTTGGGACGGTTGGTGGTGGAGTAGGGATCGGGCTTGCGGGGACCGCGGTCGTCAATGCTGACGACCACATTCCTAATTTTTTCTCGCGGCTTCGATTTTTTTTTGGATGTCACTCATTGATATTTTTTCCACACTGCTCAAGTTGCCATTCCTGAAACTGTAAAAACGCGTAGGGCCACCCGGAAGTTCTCGTGAGGCAGGGAGCGGCGGTTCAGGGAATACAAATGGTCTGCTATGCCAGATTTCAATAGGTGGTTGATCGGAAGCTGTGCTGGCGATGCTTACCTGTCCTCCTGTGTCATTAAAACGAGGCAGCTGTTTCTTTGGTGGAATTGGCGGAGGTGTTTCAGTGCGTTTCCAAGGCCCTATATCCTTAACCTCGTATTTTTGAACCTCCTTGGTCTGTGCTTGGATAGTTTTGTAGGCGGTCTTAGATGGAATTGCTTTAGCGGCATTCGGAATGAGAGGGCTTAAGCTCGACGTGCTGGGTGAACTGGTTAAACCTTTGTTCGGTTTTATTTTAAGAGCGCTTACTAGGCTCTTGAGCATATGTCCTGTCGGATCCGAAAAATTCACCGGATCCCCCGCGCAATACATATACGCATTCAATCCCCCCTTCCCAAACGGACTCAAACTGTCCGGGCTATGAAAACGCATCAATGTCGGGTTGTAAGCACGATAGCCATTGCCCAACAAATACCAGCCGAGACGCGCTTCGCACAGCTCACCGTTGAATCCCAGCCCAACCACAACCTGCTGCTGCGCAGACTGCTGTCCGTAGGCGGTGTAAGCGATGGCGCCAGGCTTATCCCCCGCGAGTTTGGCGATGACCGAGCTTTGTTTATCGGTTGCCAGCAATACGGTGCGTGACTGGCGCAAGTCGTGACGATCATCAACCTGTGAACGGGGCATGACGAGGCCTTCCCTATCGAATTCTTCGAATGATCAGGCCTCCAGTTTTACTCGATCAGCCTAGCATTGGGAACTATCAGAACTGATAGGTCGACCACCGACAAACAGCTACACCGCGTCCTGTAGGAGCTGCCGAGTGCAACGAGGCTGCGATCTTTTGATCTGGCTTTTGATGTTTGGCGCCAGGGATACCGATGAAGGTCACGATCAAAAGATCGCAGCCTCGTTTCACTCGACAGCTCCTACAGGGCGTTGCGGGGCAGCACCACTGTGAACATCGTGCCTTCGGTTTCGTTGGAACTGACTTCAATCGTCCCTTGATGGGCGTTGACCACTTCCTTGACGATGAACAAACCCAAACCGAGGCTCGTGGTGGGTTCGCCCAGTTCTTCGTCGGCGCTGCGCACCAGCGGATCGAAAATCGTCGCGATAGCGTCTGCCGGAATCGGTATGCCGTCGTTGTGCACGGTCAGTCGAACGCTGTCGGTATCGCCCATGAGGGTCAAGGTGACCTCGCGCTTGCTCGAGCCATGCTGCAACGCGTTGCCGATCAGGTTCTGCAGCATCTGATCGAGTCTTCGCGGGTCCCACACCCCCCGAGTATCACCCTGGATATCAAGCGTCGGAGCACATTCCGGTTGACCGGCACAGGCCCGGGCTATCGCCTCATGGGCCGCCTCGGCCAGGTCCATCGGGGCCGGTTCGATCGGCAGGCTCTTGCCCAGGCGACTGCGCACCAATTCCAGCAAATCGCTGACCATCATCGCCATGTGCCGGGTGCCGCGCTTGATGTGGTTCGCACACATCAGTGCGTCGCCTTCGAGGGTGGTTTTGCGCATCAGCATTTCAGTGGACATGCTCACCGCTTGCAGGGGGGCGCGCAGGTCGTGGCCGAGAATCGCCAGGAAGATGTCCCGCGAGCGATTGACCTGCTCGGCATAGGCGGCGGTGGATTCGGCGAGGGCTTCGTCGATGGCTTCATTGAAGCGGATCATGTCCTGGAAATAGGACATGTCCGGGGATTCGAGGCTGTTGACCCACAGGCGAATCACGCAGGCGCGCAGGTGACGGAATTCGCTGGTCATCTGCACCAGGTCGAACCCTACGGTATGGCGCAGTTCACCGTGGCTGGCGCCGGCCTCGTCCAGGCTCGGGGTTTTTTCCGGGCCTTCGCCACGGGCCTTGGCCAGTTGCTCGCTGGCGGTCTGGGGTTTGCTCATGTCCCGTGCAGCGGCCAGCAGAATCGATTTTGAGTGGTCGCGCAGCGCGGCGCGGTCCATGGATTCGGCGGCGGGGGTGATGGTTTTGGCGAACTGCTCCCACTCATCGACGATGCGATCAACCTGTTGCACGATGAATTCGGAAAGACGCATGGTGGTTACCTGAACTTGAGTCGAAGGACAGCGAATCGAATAGTAGCCCCTTTGGCGAGAAATACACGACCGCTGATGCCGTCGGATACTTCCTCGATTTTTTCAACGTTTCATCGTGTATAGGTGTTCATCTTCGCGGATTAAACGCTATTTGGCGGCGCTTGTTTAAACCGCCTCAACGTTACTTGATGAAAGCTACAAAACCTTGTGCCGTTGCCTACAGCTGCGCCAGAATCCGCTGGCTTGTGCGTCTTTGTGTCTGGGCATATCGTTTCCGTGTCGCTGAAAAACAGCGATCGGGTTTGGTAGACCTGTTGCATCGACGCGTAGCGTCACCTTGTTCGGCCCTGTCTTGGGGCTGTGTTTTATGGTGGCCATGCGCAGGGTCCCTTCGGGGGCGCCGGTTACGATGCCCGGTCTACCAACCTTCGTATGGCCGCCACCCTTCGTTTGGTAGCGAGAGGATGAGGGCTCCTTTTCAAATAGCATCGGAGTTTCAATTATGTTCAAAGACACACCGAATCCACCGGACACCGATCCGGCCTCGCCCTACGAATCCCTCGACTCCAACAAGCTCCACGAAGCCGCCGAGCGCGCCCTCGACCATCACTTCCCGCCCAGCGAAAAGAAACCACCGAAACGCAAAGGCCAGCTCTTCAGCGTCTGCACGGACGTCAACACTGAATCACTGCTGGCCAACGCTTCGGAAGATCTGCTGTCCATCAGTGCCATTGCCGCCAACCTCGCCGACCATGTGCAAGGCTCAAGCCGCTCCGTGGCCCTGGCGCTGAGCCGCATGGCTGATGGGGTGCATTTGTTGGTGGATAAGGCGCTGGATCATCTGGATGAACCGGAAATGGCGGCAATACTCGCCAAACAACAAACCCGATCGGCGTAATGCCGAAACGCGATCCCTGTAGCCGCTGTCGAAGCCTGCGTCCGGCCCTGTAGCAGCTGTCGAGCTTGCGAGGCTGCGTTCGGCTGCGCAGCAGTCGTAAAATCAGACAATGCGGTGTTTCAGATACACCTCGCTCTCAGGTTTTACGACTGCTTCGCAGCCGAACGCAGCCTCGCAGGCTCGACAGCTGCTACAGAGACGGACGCAGCCCCGCAGGCTCGACAGCTGCTACAGGGGCGGACGCAGCTCAGAACAGGAAGTACCGCTGCGCCATCGGCAACACATCCGCCGGTTCGCACCACAGCAACACACCGTCGGCCTTGACCTGATAGGTCTGCGGGTCGACATCGATGTTCGGCAGGTAATCATTGTGGATCAGGTCGGTTTTCTGCACCTCGCGGCAGCCTTTGACCACGGCTATTTTCTTCTTCAACCCGAGGGCTTCAGGCAAGCCCGCTTCCTGTGCAGCCTGGCTGATAAACGTCAGGCTGGTGGCGTGCAGCGAGCCGCCGTAGCTGGCGAACATCGGGCGGTAATGCACCGGTTGCGGCGTTGGAATCGAGGCGTTGGCGTCGCCCATCAGGCTGGCGGCAATGGCGCCGCCCTTGAGAATCAACGTCGGTTTGACCCCGAAAAACGCTGGGCGCCACAGCACCAGATCAGCCCATTTACCCACTTCGACCGAGCCCACTTCATGGCTGATGCCGTGGGTGATTGCCGGGTTGATGGTGTACTTGGCGATGTAGCGTTTGGCGCGGAAGTTGTCGTTGCCTTCGCCGTCCTGAGGCAGCGGGCCGCGCTGTTTTTTCATTTTGTCGGCGGTTTGCCAGGTGCGTGTGATGACTTCGCCGACGCGGCCCATGGCCTGGCTGTCGGAGCTGATCATCGAGAACGCGCCGAGGTCGTGGAGGATGTCTTCGGCGGCAATCGTCTCGCGGCGGATGCGGCTTTCGGCAAACGCCACGTCCTCGGCGATGCTCGGGTCCAGGTGGTGGCAGACCATCAGCATGTCGAGGTGTTCGTCGATGGTGTTGCGGGTGAATGGCCGGGTCGGGTTGGTCGAGCTCGGCAGCACGTTGGCGAAACCGCAGGCCTTGATGATGTCCGGGGCATGCCCGCCGCCCGCGCCTTCGGTGTGATAGGTGTGGATGGTGCGGCCCTTGAAGGCGGCGAGGGTGGTTTCGACGAAGCCGGATTCGTTGAGGGTGTCGGTGTGAATTGCCACTTGCACGTCGTACTGATCGGCCACGGTCAGGCAGTTGTCGATGCTCGCCGGGGTGGTGCCCCAGTCTTCGTGCAGCTTGAGGCCGATGGCGCCGGCCTTGACCTGTTCGATCAACGGTTCCGGCAGGCTGGCGTTGCCCTTGCCGGTGAAGCCGATGTTCATCGGAAACGCGTCGGCGGCCTGGAGCATGCGCGCCAGGTGCCATGGGCCGGAGGTGCAGGTGGTGGCGTTGGTGCCGGTGGCCGGGCCGGTGCCGCCGCCGATCATGGTGGTGACGCCGCTCATCAGCGCTTCTTCGATCTGCTGCGGGCAGATGAAGTGGATGTGTGTATCGATGCCGCCCGCGGTGAGGATCATGCCTTCACCGGCGATGACTTCGGTGCTGGCGCCGACCGCGATGGTCACGTTGGGCTGGATGTCCGGATTACCGGCCTTGCCGATGGCGGCGATGCGCCCGTCCTTGAGGCCGACGTCGGCCTTGACGATGCCCCAGTGGTCGATGATCAGGGCGTTGGTGATCAGGGTGTCGACGACCTCGGCAGCCAGCAACTGGCTTTGACCCTGGCCATCGCGGATGACTTTGCCGCCGCCGAATTTCACTTCTTCGCCGTAGGTGGTGAAGTCTTTTTCGACTTCGATCCACAGTTCGGTGTCGGCCAGGCGGACCTTGTCGCCAACGGTGGGGCCGAACATGTCGGCGTAGGCTTGACGGGAAATCTTCATGTACATGCCTTGAGAATTAGTTTGGATTTGAGATCGCATTCGCGGGCAAGCCTCGCTCCTACAAGGTGACGAATTCCCCTGTAGGAGCGAGGCTTGCCCGCGAAGAGGCCAGTACAGACAGCGAATAAATTACAGGTCGCCCATGATCCGCCCGGCAAAGCCAAACACCCGGCGATGCCCGGCCAGATCGACCAGCTCGACCTCGCGGCTCTGCCCCGGTTCGAAGCGCACGGCGGTGCCGGCGGGGATGGTCAGGCGCATGCCGCGGCCGGCGGCGCGGGCGGAGGGCAGGGCGTCGTTGGTTTCAAAGAAGTGGTAATGCGAGCCGACCTGGATCGGCCGGTCGCCGCTGTTGGCCACCTTCACACTGACGGTGCGACGGCCTACGTTGAGTTCGATGTCGCCGGGCTGGATCTGGTATTCACCGGGAATCATCAATGGGCTCCTTGGAGAATCTTGTAGTAAAGGGCGGTCGGTTTGTACTGGCCGCTCGGGTCGCAGGCGTAGTCGGGGAGTTCACCGGCCTTGGTGTAGCCCAGGGCTTTGTAGAAATCTTCGGCGGGGGAGCCGGCCTCGGTGTCGAGGTAGAGCATGCCGCGCTTGTGCTGGAGGGCGGCTTGTTCCAAAGCACTCATCAACTGTTGGCCCAGGCCACGACGACGCGCGTGTTCACGCACCAGCAGTTTCTGCACTTCGGCGCGGTTCAGGCCGTTGGCCTTCTGGCACAGGGTCAGTTGCACGCTGGCCTGTACCTGTTCGTCCTTGACCACCACCCACAGCAGCACGTTGCCCTTGTTCAGGTTGTCCTGAACGTCATCGAAATAGGCGCGGGCCTGGGTCGCGTCCAGATTGGCCATGAACCCGACGCTGGCGCCATAGCCGACGGCGTCGAGCAGCAGGTCAATCAAACCCTGACGATAGTGCGCAAAGCTTTCAATATTGACGCGTCGCAGTTGGGCGGCGTTCATCGAGAGTTACTCCTTGTGGGCGGGCGGCGGCGCCGCGCCAGGATTGAGGGTCAGTTGCATGAAAGTCAGGTCCAGCCAGCGGCCAAACTTGGTGCCCACTTGGGGCATCTGCCCGGTGGTGACGAAACCGGCCCGTTCATGCAGGCGAATGGACGCGGCATTACCGCTTTCAATGGCGGCGACCATTATGTGCTTGTCACAGCGTTTGGCGCGTTCGATCAGCGCGGTCATCAGCTGTGGGCCGAGACCGTTGCCGCGCTGGTCGCTGCGCACGTACACCGAGTGCTCGACGGTATGACGGAAACCGTCGAACGGCCGCCAGTCACCAAATGAAGCGTAGCCCAGCACAGTGTTGTCGCCGTCGACGATCACCAGAATCGGATAACCCTGGGCTTGCCGGGCGCTGAACCAGGCCTGGCGATTGCCGAGGTCCACGGCCTGTTCGTTCCAGATTGCCGTGGTGTTGAGCACGGCGTCGTTGTAGATGTCGCGGATCGCCGGCAGGTCGGCGTGCACTGCATCGCGAATGTCGTATGTCATGGCGCGGCCTCAGGCGATCGGTTGGTGAACGGTGACCAGTTTGGTGCCGTCGGGGAACGTCGCTTCGACCTGGATCTCCGGGATCATTTCCGGGATACCTTCCATCACTTGTTCGCGGCTGAGCAGGGTGGTGCCGAAGTGCATCAACTCGGCGACGGTCCGGCCGTCACGAGCGCCTTCGAGCAGCGCGGCGGAAATGTACGCCATGGCTTCCGGGTAATTGAGTTTCACGCCGCGCGCCAAACGCCGCTCGGCGACGAGGCCGGCGGTGAAGATCAGCAGCTTGTCTTTTTCGCGTGGGGTCAGGTCCATCGTTGGAATCCATAATCGGCAGTTAAAAGGGTCACTCAACCTGTGTAGGAGCGTGGCTTGCCCGCGAAGGGGACCTTGAGGCCGCCAAAAGCTTCGCGGGCAAGCCTCGCTCCTACGGAGGGATGTGTTCAGGTGCTCCATATTCTGGGGGGCACGGCTCCTCGGCCGAGCAACGCCGGCCGGAGCAATCGCCATAAATCAATTAGCCAGCCGCGTGCCAAAAGCGCCTCACTGGCCAGGCATCGAGCCACCAACAGCCCCGGCAACTGGGTCAAATCCCCGCGCACGTCATTGGGCAGCGAGCGGCAGATTTCCAGCAAATCGCTATCGATCTCCCCGGTCATCAGCAACGTCGCAAACACCGGTTGCCCATCCAGGCCAATCGGCGAATCGAGCAAACCATCAGCACCGACAATGCGCTGGCGTTCGTGCCAGAGCAACTGGCCGTCGCGGCGGATGTTCAGTTGCGCCTGGAAATGCCCGAGGTCGAAACGCTCGCCGCTGGCCGGGCGACCCAGCGCCACGACGTCCCAATAGAACAGCCGGGCATCGCCTTCAAGGTCGATGGACGTACTGAGTTCAGCCTGGGCGCTACTGAAAATGATCGTCTCTTGTGGCAGCCATTCCAGTGTCGCACCGGCCGCTACTTTCAAGGTCAGCTGCTGATAAGCGGGGCCGGCGGCGCGATACCACTTGGCCGCGCCAGGGCTGGTGATTTGTGCCCAGGCATCGCAGCCGACGCTGGCCGAGATGTCCAGCCGATCACCGCCGGCAATCCCGCCCGGCGGATGCACGATGATGTGTTGGCAGACTTCAGGGCCTTCGGCATACAGGTGCTTCTGCACCCGCAGCGGGCCTTTATGCCGGCGCAGGACCGGGCGCGTGCTGTCGCCGAAACGCGCGTAGCCGAGTTCCAGCTCGGCGTGCCAGCTAGGGGTAAACAGGGCAGTGGGAATGGGTAGATTCATGGTTTCTAATTATCGTCAGGACGCTGCAGATTAGATCGTAACCAGTCCGCGCACACCCTCGGCTTCCATATTTTCGCCGCGCCCTTGCTGCACGATCTCACCCCGGGACATCACCAGGTATTGATCAGCCAGTTCGGCGGCGAAATCGTAGAACTGCTCCACCAGCAAAATCGCCATGTCGCCACGGGCCGCGAGCTTCTTGATCACCGCGCCGATCTCCTTGATCACCGACGGCTGGATGCCTTCGGTGGGCTCGTCGAGAAGCAGCAGGCGTGGTCGACTGGCCAGCGCTCGTCCGATGGCCAGTTGTTGCTGCTGGCCACCGGACAAGTCTCCGCCGCGTCGTTGCTTCATTTGCAGCAACACCGGGAACAGCTCGTAGATGAATGCCGGGACTTCCTTGGCTTCGGCACCGGGAAATCGTGAGAGGCCCATCAGCAGGTTTTCTTCCACCGTCAGCCGACCGAAGATTTCCCGACCCTGGGGCACGTAGGCGATCCCGGCATGCACCCGTTGGTGCGGCTTGAACGTGGTGATCGGTTTGCCTTCCCAGTTCACCGAGCCTTCTTTCGCTGGCAATAAACCCATCAGGCATTTGAGCAAGGTGGTCTTGCCCACACCGTTGCGCCCGAGCAGGCAAGTGACTTCACCGACCTTCACCTCAAACGTCAGGCCGCGCAGGATGTGGCTACCACCGTAGTACTGGTGCAGCTTGTCAACGTGCAGCATCTTCAAAATCTCCTCAATCCCTTGTAGGAGCGAGGCTTGCCCGCGAAGGGGACCTCAAGGCCGCCAAAAGCTTCGCGGGCAAGCCTCGCTCCTACGGGAGCTAAATCATCTTCCGAGATAAACCTCGATCACGCGCTCGTTGTCCTGCACCTGTTCCAGCGACCCTTCCGCCAACACACTGCCCTGGTGCAACACGGTGACGTGGTCGGCGATGGAGCCGACGAAGCCCATGTCGTGTTCCACCACCATCAGCGAATGCTTACCGGCCAGGCTTTTGAACAACTCGGCGGTGAATTCGGTTTCGGCGTCGGTCATGCCCGCCACCGGTTCATCGAGCAGCAGCAGTTGCGGGTCTTGCATCAGCAACATGCCGATTTCCAGAAACTGCTTTTGCCCGTGAGACAACAACCCTGCCGGGCGATTGACCGAGGTGGTCAGGCGAATGGTCTCCAACACCTCGGCGATGCGATCGTGTTGTTCGCCCGTCAGGCGAGCCCGCAGGCTGGCCCACACCGACTTGTCGGTCTTCTGTGCGAGCTCCAGGTTTTCAAACACGCTCAACGCTTCAAACACCGTCGGCTTCTGAAACTTGCGGCCAATGCCGGCCTGGGCAATTTGCACTTCGCTCATCTGCGTCAGGTCCAGGGTTTCGCCGAACCAGGCCTTGCCGTGACTGGGGCGAGTCTTGCCGGTGATCACGTCCATCAGCGTGGTTTTGCCCGCGCCGTTGGGGCCGATGATGCAACGCAGTTCACCGACGCCGATGTACAGGTTCAGATTGTTCAGCGCCTTGAAACCGTCGAAGCTGACGCTGATGTCTTCAAGTGTGAGGATCGTGCCGTGGCGAGTGTTCAGGCCTGGGCCGGCGCGTTGGCCGAGACCGATCGTATCGCGACTGGTGCCGGCGTCCTTGTTGGGTTCCACTGGGAAAAAGGCTGGTTCGAGCATGAATTCCGCCGTTGGTGTGATTCTCATTGTTCGCCCCTTTTCTTCAGCAGACCGATCACGCCTTTGGGCAGGTACAAGGTTACGACGATGAACAGGGCGCCGAGGAAGAACAGCCAATATTCGGGGAAGGCTACGGTGAACCAGCTCTTCATGCCGTTGACCACGCCGGCACCCAGCAACGGGCCGATCAGCGTGCCGCGCCCGCCCAGTGCGACCCAGACCGCCGCCTCAATGGAGTTGGTCGGCGACATTTCGCTCGGGTTGATGATCCCGACTTGCGGCACGTACAGCGCACCGGCCAAACCGCACAACACCGCACTCAGCACCCAGACAAACAGCTTGAAGCCACGCGGGTCGTAGCCGCAGAACATCAGGCGGTTTTCCGCATCGCGAAGCGCCGTCAGCACCCGGCCGAATTTGCTTTGCGCCAGGCGCCAGCCGATGAACAGGCTCGCCACCAGCAACACCACCGTGGCGAAAAACAGCACCGCGCGAGTGCCCGGTTCGGTGATGCCAAAGCCGAGTATGGTGCGGAAGTTGGTGAAGCCGTTGTTGCCGCCAAACCCGGTTTCGTTGCGGAAGAACAACAGCATCCCGGCGAAGGTCAGGGCCTGGGTCATGATCGAGAAATACACGCCCTTGATCCGCGAGCGGAAGGCGAAGAAGCCGAACACCAGCGCCAGCAATCCCGGCGCCAGCACCACCAGGCACATCGACCAGAGGAAGCTGCTGGTGCCGGTCCAGTACCACGGCAATTCAGTCCACGACAGGAACGTCATGAACGCCGGCAAGCCATCGCCCGAGGCCTGGCGCATCAGGTACATGCCCATCGCGTAGCCACCGAGGGCGAAGAACAGACCATGGCCGAGAGACAGCAAACCGGCGTAACCCCAAACCAGGTCCAGCGCCAGGGCAACGATGGCGTAGCAAAGAATCTTGCCCACCAACGTCAGTGTGTAAGCCGAGACGTGGAAAACGCTGACGGGCGACAGTAGCGACATCAACGGTAGCGCCAACAGCAAAACAAGGATCACCGCGCCGACGGCGATCGTGACTTTGGGGCCGGCCTTTTGCGTGGCCGTGAGCATCAGGGGCTGGTTCATCAGTCGATCACCCGTCCTTTCAGTGCGAAGAGGCCTTGCGGACGTTTCTGGATAAACAGAATGATCAGCGCGAGGATCAGGATCTTGCCGAGCACCGCACCGATCTGCGGTTCGAGAATCTTGTTGGCGATGCCGAGCCCGAACGCCGCCAGCACGCTACCGGCCAACTGCCCGACACCACCGAGCACCACCACCAGGAACGAGTCGATGATGTAGCTCTGGCCGAGGTCCGGGCCGACGTTGCCGATCTGGCTGAGCGCCACGCCGCCGAGGCCGGCGATGCCCGAGCCGAGGCCGAAGGCGAGCATGTCCACGCGCCCGGTAGGCACGCCGCAGCAGGCGGCCATGTTGCGGTTCTGGGTGACGGCGCGCACATTCAAGCCGAGGCGCGTCTTGTTCAGCAGCAGCCAGGTCAACACCACCACAAACAGGGCGAAGGCGATGATCACGATGCGGTTGTACGGCAGCACGAGGTTGGGCAGCACTTGAATCCCGCCCGACAACCACGCCGGGTTGGCCACTTCAACGTTCTGCGCGCCGAACACCAGCCGCACCAACTGGATCAGCATCAGGCTGATGCCCCAGGTGGCGAGCAGGGTTTCCAACGGGCGGCCGTAGAGGTGACGGATCACCGTGCGTTCCAGCGCCATACCGATGGCGGCCGTGACAAAAAACGCCACCGGTAACGCAATCAGCGGGTAGAACTCGATGGCTTGCGGCGCGAAGCGCTGGAACATCAGCTGCACCACGTACGTCGAGTACGCGCCGAGCATCAGCATCTCGCCGTGGGCCATGTTGATCACGCCGAGCAGGCCGAAGGTGATCGCCAGGCCCAACGCTGCCAACAGTAGAATCGAGCCGAGGGACATGCCACTGAAGGCCTGGCCGAGCATCTCGCCGATCAGCAGTTTGCGCTTGACCTGCGCGAGGCTGGTTTCGGCGGCGGTGCGCACACCGGCATCGATTTCGACACCCGGCTCCAGCAGACTTTCGAGGCGGGTGCGAGCCAACGGGGCGCCGGTTTCACCGAGCAGGCGCACAGCGGCGAGGCGCACGGCCGGGTCGCTGTCCACCAGTTGCAAATGGGCCAGCGCCAGGCTCAGCGCGGCATGAACGCTTTGATCTTTTTCACCCGCCAGTTGCAGGTCGAGGAATTTCAGCTGCGCCGGCTTGGCGCTTTTCTGTAATTGCTGCGCGGCGGCCAGACGGATTTTGGCGTCGGCGGCGAGCAGTTGGTGGCTGGCCAGCGCGGTGTCGATCAGGCCTCGCAGGCGGTTATTCAGGCGCAGGGTTTTCGGCTGGCCGTCGACGGTCAACTCGCCTTGTTGCAGGGCGTTGATCAGCTCGATTCGAGCCGGATCGGGCTGCGCGGCCCAGGCTTCCAGAAGTTTGGCTTGCTGCATGGGATTGGCCGCGACGAAGTCTTCGGCATCGCCGGCATGGGCGGCCATCGGCAGCAACAGCGCGATGGCGAGAATCAGACGGTAAAGGGCAGTGGGCATATCAAATGTCCTGGTCATGCGCGGACCCTGTAGGAGCTGGCTTGCCAGCGAAGCTTTTGGCGTCAGTCAGTACGCCTTCGCTGGCAAGCCAGCTCCTACAGGTTTTGTGTGAATGCGAACAGGTGGCTTTAGTTGCTCTTCACCGCATATTCCGGCTTCTTGTCGTTGCCCGGAATGAAAGGGCTCCACGGCTGGGCGCGGATCGGTCCTTCGGTCTGCCACACCACGTTGAACTGACCGTCGGCCTGGATCTCGCCGATCATCACTGGCTTGTGCAAATGGTGGTTGGTCTTGTCCATGGTCAGGGTGTAGCCGGACGGCGCGGCGAAGGTCTGGCCGGCGAGGGCTTCGCGGACTTTGTCGACGTCGGTGGACTTGGCTTTTTCTGCCGCTTGCGCCCACATGTGGATGCCGACGTAAGTGGCTTCCATCGGGTCGTTGGTCACCGCTTTGTCGGCGCCCGGCAGGTTGTGTTTCTTGGCGTAGGCTTTCCAGTCGGCGACGAATTTCTTGTTCGCCGGGTTCTCGACCGATTCGAAGTAGTTCCACGCCGCGAGGTTGCCCACCAACGGTTTGGTGTCGATGCCGCGCAGTTCTTCTTCGCCCACCGAGAACGCCACGACCGGCACGTCGGTGGCTTTGAGGCCTTGGTTGGCCAGCTCTTTATAGAACGGCACGTTGGAGTCGCCGTTGACGGTGGAGATGACCGCGGTCTTGCCACCGGCCGAGAATTTTTTGATGTTGGCGACGATGGTTTGATAGTCGCTGTGACCGAACGGGGTGTAGACCTCTTCGATGTCCTTGTCGGCCACACCTTTGGAGTGCAGGAACGAGCGCAGGATTTTGTTGGTGGTGCGCGGGTAGACGTAATCGGTGCCGAGCAGGAAGTAACGCTTGGCGCTGCCGCCTTCTTCGCTCATCAGGTATTCCACCGCCGGAATCGCTTGCTGGTTCGGCGCGGCGCCGGTGTAGAACACGTTCGGCGACATCTCTTCGCCTTCATATTGCACCGGGTAGAACAGCAGACCGTTGAGTTCTTCGAACACCGGCAAGACCGATTTACGCGACACCGACGTCCAGCAACCAAACACCACCGCGACCTTGTCCTGGGTCAGCAGCTGACGACCTTTCTCGGCGAACAACGGCCAGTTCGAGGCCGGGTCGACCACCACCGGTTCGAGCATCTTGCCGTTCACGCCGCCCTTGGCGTTGATCTCGTCGATGGTCATCAACGCCATGTCTTTGAGTGACGTTTCGGAGATCGCCATGGTGCCGGACAACGAATGCAGAATACCGACCTTGATGGTCTCGGCGGCCTGGACAGTCCAGGTCATGCCCATCGCGGCAATGGATGCCGTGAGTGTGAAAGCCTTGATCAAGCTGCGACGCTTCATTGTGCGATCTCCATGAACGTTAGAAGTTTTTCTTGGTTGGCAGATGCGGACTACTGAAGGGTCTTTAGCAAGGGCTGTGCCTGGTCGGCAAAAGGCAGGGAAATGTCGTATTAGAGCGGTTGCGCGGTTTAGAGGGCGCACCATAAGAGGACGAGGCTGGGGCGGTGGTGCGTCAGGATGCGCCACATCGGGGCGAAGGGTTGCAATCAACGCGGGGGTGGAGCCCGATCGCATTTTCCGTAGGAGCTGCCGAGTGAAACGAGGCTGCGATCTTGTGATCTTGATTTTTTAAGATCAAAAGATCGCAGCCTCGTTTCACTCGGCAGCTCCTACAGGATTCATGTCGTACACAACTGTTGTGATCGATCCGGGCTTGCCCGAAGGAAACCTGAGTTGCCAGTGTGACGCGCGGGAGGTTTACCGTTCCTTCAGCCCCGCGCATCTCGTCAGACTCACAATGACGTTGAGGCCGATTCAGTTTGCCGATTGAAACGCGACAGCAGTAGCCGATCCAGCAACCACACCACAACCAGCGAGGCGCCCACCAACGGAAACGCCACCGCCAAGCCAAACATGATCACCATCGCGGTTTTCCATTTCGGCAGGTCATGGCGCAGCGGTGGCACTCCGAGTTTGCCCTGCGGACGACGCTTCCACCAGATCACCACACCGCTGACGGCGCTGAGCAAAATCATCAGGCAGATCAGCAGCACGATGATCTGATTGAACAACCCGAACATCTTGCCCTCGTGCAGCATCACGCCGATTTCCGTGGCGCGGGCGACGGTGCCGTACTGCTCGTAGCGCACGTCGGCGAGAACGTCGCCGGTGTACTGATCGATATGCAGGGTGGCGTCGTTGCGCGGATCGTCAGCGAATACTGCGATGGTGAACACGCCGGTCGCGGTGGTCGGGAAGGTGATGCTGTAGCCCGGTTCGACCATGCTTCGCTCGGCGATGTTTTGCACGTCTTGCAGGCTGATGGTCGGTGCCGCAGGGCCGGCTGGCGCGCCGCCGTGGTTCATGTGTTCGGCGTGATCGCCGGACATCGGCATCGGCGTGTTTTCCATGGCCCAGGGCACGGTCTGGCGAGTGGCGCTGTTCAGGCTGCGGGCCTCGACGTCGGACTTGGGCATGTCATTCCACATCGCATCCGGGAATACGTTCCAGACGCCCGCGTATTGCTTGCCCCAGAAACCGGTCCAGGTCATGCCGCTGAGCAACATCACCAACAGCAACGACGCGCCCCAGAACCCGGTCACCGCGTGCAGGTCACGCCAGAGCACTCGACCGCGACTGCTCAAACGTGGCCACAAGATGCCGGCTGCCTGGCCGCGCGGCCACCACAAGAACACCCCGGAGACTACGAGCACAACGCCCCAGCCGGCGGCCAGTTCTACCAGCCGATCACCGACCGTGCCGATCATCAATTCGCCGTGAATCGCTCGCGCAACCGCTTGCAGATTCTTCTTGGCGTCTTGCTCGCCGAGGATGTCACCCTGGTACGGATCGATGAACACGTTCAGTTCATTGCCGGCATTGAGCACGACAAATTGAGCGCTGCGTTCGGCGTTGACCGGCGGCAGGTACTGCTTGATCGTTGCTTGTGGATAAGCCGCTTTGACCCGTTTCAGCAGGTCGTCGGCCGGCAGGCTGTGATGCCCGGCCGGGACGTTCATCAGGCTGCCGTACATCAACGGATCGAGTTGCGGTTTGAACAGGTAAATGACACCGGTCAGGGCCAGCATCACCATGAATGGCGCAACGAACAGACCGGCATAGAAATGCCAGCGCCACGCCAGGTTGTAGAAATTCACTTTGGGCTGTTTCATCACGTGTGCTCCGCTGTTGCTCGGATTTTTTAGTTATGGGTTCACGGTCGCTGCACACCCCTGTAGGAGCGAGCTTGCTCGCGAATGCGGTGTGCCAGGCGACATTAATAGGGGCAAACAGTGTTTACGCGATGATCGGCGGGGCGCGGGTGCGGGCACCGGGGAAGAAGGTTTGCCGGGCATGACCCAGGCGAGGGGATGGGGTAGTGAAGGTGTTGGCGGGCGGGGTGTCGAAGGCAGCGAACGACACACCACCGGTCAGCGCCGGGCAGTTGAACAGCAGGCTGCAATAACCGCATTTTTCCCAGAGCGCATGATGTGAAGCTGTTGGCGGGCAGTGCTCGGCGTCGGGTTGCGCGCCATGTTCGGCGTGCTCCAGTGCCGACATGTCCATGCTCATGGAGACTTGCATCAGCGCCGAGGCGCGTTGATCCATCGGCATCGATTGGGAAATCAGCGGGCCGATAAAGATCATCAACATGGCGAACAGGCTGATCCAGCTGCCGCGCGTCAGGCTTGATGGCTGACGACGGTATGTGGATGACCTGGCGCTAAGCGGGCGCATGGGCGTATTCAGCTCTGCTGATTACTGAGTGTGCACGTGCGCTTGCATGGCGTCCGGCGCCTGCTTCTGCACCGACACTTCGACCGTTACGTCACCGGCCTTCTCGAAATGCATCGTCAGCGGGAAGCGCTTGCCGTCGCTCAGCAGGCTGCGGTCCTTCAGGTTTAGCAGCATCACGTGGTAGGCCATCGGCGCAAACGTGACTTCGCCACCGGCGGGGATTTCCACGCTGGGCACCTGCTGCATTTTCATCAGGTCGTTTTGCATGATGTGTTCGTGCAGCTGGGCAACGTCAGCAATTGGCGAGTCGACACTGAGCAGTCGGTCGGCGGTTTTGCCTTCGTTGTGAATCACGAAGTACGCCGCAACGGTCGGCGCATTGGGCGGCAACTCTTGCGACCAGGGGTGAGCGATTTGCAGCTCGCCGGCCTTGTATTGGTGGGCATTGGCTAAGCAGGCAGGCAGCAGCAATGCGGCCAGAACGATGAGTTTGTTCAACATGGCAGTTCTCCAGAGCGATTCAAAACGCAGGTCGATTGCGCGAAGAAATCACACCAGAGGGGAGGCGCGAGGATTGAGGCTCGGCCATTGCTGGCGCGGTGTCGGGGTATCGAGAGCGGTGGGAGGCAGGCTTCGATTGGCTTCGAAACGTGCGAAATACAACTGCGGAACATGATTTGGCAACGCTACCAATGGTGCGGAGCCGGAGCAGCACCAGCAATGCTGCATGTTGGAATGATCGTCGCTCTGCGGCGCTTTCTGCTCGATATCGCCCAGGGAAATCGCCACCATCTTCGTCCCGCTGGACGAGCAGAAACTGCCCCACAACAATTGTTCGGCGGGCGATTTCGCCGTCTGCGCCATCGCTCCGGACATCGGCATGGCGAGCAGATTGAACAGCACTGCGAAGCAGGCGATCCAGGCAATTGCGAGCCGTTGTCGGGACATAGACAAAAATCCGGTGGGTGGGCGATCAGGCGCGGCTATTTAGCCTGATCAGTGCCGATAAGTAAAAAGACCGCGTGCGGTGTGGTGTCGCAGCGCGAGGCTTTCATAGCCTTCATGATAGTCGCGAATTCCAGATTGCCAGTACCGTCCAGCCCAGGCCCCACACATTTTTGTAGCAGCTGGCGAAGCCTGCGTTCGGCTGCGCAGCAGTCGTAAAATCAGAACACGCGGTACATCAGACATACCGTGCAAGCCGGATTGACGACTGCTGCGCAGCCGGACGCAGGCTTCGCCAGCTGCTACAGGTTTTGTATTGATTCTGCTGTCAGGGCAGTCAGCACGTCTGTGACCGAGCCAAACTCCCGCTCAACCCCCGGCAACACCGGCCGCTTCAACACCACCACCGGCACCCCACGCTCCCGCGCCACTTCCAGCTTCGGCTCGGTCGCGGTACTCCCGCTGTTCTTGCTGATGAGCACATCAATCTGCCGCCGTTCAAACAGCTCGCGCTCATCCTCAATCAGAAACGGTCCACGTGCGCCAATCACTTCACAACGCTCGTTACCCGGATAAACCTCCAATGCGCGCAAGGTCCAGAATTGCTCCGGGGGGATTTCATCCAGGTGCTGCAACGGTTCGCGGCCCAGGGTGAACAGCGGTCGGCGGAAGGGTTTCAAGGCGTCGATCAGTTCCGCCCAGTCGCTGACTTCCCGCCAGTCATCCCCGGGCTGGGGTTGCCACGCCGGGCGCCGGAGTACCCAGCAAGGAATGTCGGTCAATTGCGCGGCTGTCGCGGCGTTCTGACTGATTTGTGCGGCGTAGGGGTGAGTCGCGTCCAGCAGCAGATCGATTCCTTGATCGCGAATGAACTGTGCCAGCCCTTCAGCGCCGCCGTAGCCACCGACGCGAACCTCGCAGGTCAGGTCCGTCGGCACGCGACCGACGCCGGCCAGGCTGTAGATGTGGTGTGGCCCAAGGGTTCTGGCAATGGCCAAGGCCTCAGTCACGCCGCCCAGCAACAAAATGCGCTTCATTGAAAAGCTCCTGCGTGGCCGACAATCCCGCCTTGGCGATCGATGGCAAAGACTTCCACTTGCACCTGCGCCGGGACCACGCTGCGGGCGAAGTCGAGCGCGTGCTGACACACCGCATCACCGAGGGCGATCCCGACGGCGCTGGCCATGGCCAACGCCTGCTGACTGGTGTTGGCTTCGCGGATGTTTTGTTGCAACCCCTCATCAGCGCCGACCGCAGCCGCCCATTCGGCCAGTTGCGGCAGGTCGATGCTCGAATGCCGGCTGTGCAAATCCATATGCCCGGCTGCCAGTTTGCTGATCTTGCCGAAGCCACCACAAATACTGAGTTTAGCCACCGGCACTTTGCGCAGGTGTTTGAGCACCGCACCAACGAAGTCGCCCATTTCGATCAGGGCGATTTCCGGCAGGTTGTAGACCTGGCGCATGGTGTCTTCGCTGGCGTTGCCGGTGCACGCAGCGATGTGCAGGTAACCGTTGGTTTTGGCCACATCGATGCCCTGATGGATCGAGGCAATGTAAGCCGCGCAGGAGAACGGCCGGACGATGCCGCTGGTGCCGAGAATCGACAGTCCGCCGAGGATCCCCAGTCGCGGGTTCATGGTTTTCAACGCCAGCGCCTCGCCGCCCTCGACGTTCACCGTGACCTCGAAACCGCCGCGATAATCGAGCTCTTCGGCCAGCAGCATCAGGTGATCCGTCATCATCTTGCGCGGCACCGGATTGATTGCCGGTTCGCCGACGCCCAGTACCAAACCTGGTCGGGTGACTGTGCCGACACCTCGACCCGCGTTGAAACGAATGCCCGGCTCGTCGCTCAATCGCACGCGGGAATAGAGCAGGGCACCGTGAGTTACGTCCGGATCGTCGCCGGCGTCCTTGAGGGTTCCGGCTTCGGCGCCGTCATCCAACAGCCGACAGAACTCCAGTCGCATCTGCACCTGCTTGCCTTTGGGCAGGACGATTTCCACGGCGTCCGAACTCGTCCCGGACAGCAACAGTCGAGCGGCCGCAAGGCTGGTGGCGGTGGCGCAGCTGCCGGTGGTCAGGCCGCTGCGCAGCGGTGCGGGTTGTTCAGCGGTTTCGTCACGCATCGAAGGGTTTGACCACGTCCAGCACAGTAATCGGCAACGCCTGGCGCCAGGTATCGAAGTCGCCCAACGGCTGGGCTTGAGCGATATGAATACGCGTCAGCTCGCCGCCGTGCCGCTCACGCCAGGCCATCAAGGTCGTTTCACTTTGCAGCGTGACCGCGTTGGCGATCAGCCGGCCACCCGGTTTGAGTGCAGCCCAGCACGCGTCCAGCACACCGTCGCGGGTGACGCCGCCACCGATGAAAATCGCGTCCGGGCGTTCGAGCCCGGCGAGGGCTTGCGGCGCGCTGCCGCGAATCAGTTGCAGGCCGGGCACGCCGAGGGCGTCGCGGTTGTGCTCGATCAATTGTTGTCGCCCTTCATCCGCCTCGATGGCCAACGCCCGGCAGCTCGGATGCGCGCGCATCCATTCGATGCCGATCGAACCACTGCCAGCGCCGACGTCCCACAGCAGTTCACCGGGTGTCGGGGCGAGGCGGGCAAGGGTGATGGCGCGCACGTCACGTTTGGTCAGTTGGCCGTCGTGCCTGAACGCAACGTCCGGCAGGCCGGCCAGGCGTGACAGGCGCGGCGTATTCGGTTCGGCGATGCACTCGATGGCGATCAGATTCAAATCAGCGATGACCGGATCGCTCCAGTCGTTGGCGATGCCGTCGATGCGTCGTTCGGCTGCGCCGCCCAAGTGCTCCAGCACCGTGAGGCGACTTGGACCGAAACCGCGCTCACGTAAAAGCGCCGCAATCGCGGCCGGGCTTTGGCCGTCGTTGCAGAGCACCAGCAAACGCACGCCGCTGAACAATTGCGCGTTGAGTGCGGCAATGGGGCGGGCGACCACCGAAAGCGTTACCACCTCCTGCAACGACCAGCCCAGTCGCGCGGCGGCGAGAGAGCAAGAGGAGGGCGCCGGCAGGATCAGCATTTCGTCGCAGGACAATTGCCGCGCAAGACTGGCGCCCACGCCGAAAAACATCGGGTCGCCGCTGGCTAGCACGCAGACGGGTTCGCCACGCAAAGCCATGACTGGCTCTACGGAAAACGGGCTTGGCCAGCGTTGGCGCTCGCCACGAATGCACGGCGGCAGCAAATCCAGATGCCGTTGGCCACCGAAGATCCGTGAGGCACGCAGCAGCGCGTGCCGGGCGTTCTTGCCCAGACCCTTGAAACCGTCTTCACCGATGCCTACTACCGTCAGCCAGGGTGTCACTGCGTGCTCCTCAAAAAAACGCCCACCGCAGGGGTTGTCACCGGGTTCGGGCCTGCGCGGGATGATACCGCGCCTGCGCTGTTTTTCACGCATGCCGCGTACTGGCGGGAAGCCGGATTGGGAGGATGTATGGCGGGTAAAAGGTGAACTAAGTTGTGCGGCGTTAAATATCTTGTGCCATATCGAAGGTGTTGTAGGGCGCCATGTTTGGTTAGTTTGAAAATGTAGTAACCAATACTGAGTTTAATTATATAAAAAGGAATTTTATGTTTGACACCTCTATGGAATATCCGATGCTGGAGCAGCGCCTGGCCTTTCTTGGACTGCTCCCTGCACCTGACGCGCGAGGCCCGCACGCCACACCACGCACACTGGCCGCCAGCACCTCCACCAACGTTCGTGCATCCGTGGCGGGTAGCTCAATTGTCGCCGTCGCAGGGCCTGTGTCCGAAGACGATGAACAGGCCGTGCTGGACTGCGCGCTTTACCTCGAGCAATACACCGACACGCGCTATAACCGCGAAACCCAATGGTATGAGTGGTTGCAGCATTACACGCTGGGCCTATGGAATCTCGGCTGGATACATCAACGCCCAGTCATGCTCGAAAGCCAGCTGACCGTACTGTATGAGCCAATCACCAGTGCGATCCTTGAAACATTGAAACCCAACGTCAGCGTGCCTGTGTACGACGCTGCGATGGAGGCGTTCAAGTCGTTGAAAGACAATCTGCAGGCATCCATCCTGTTCGCGCAAAAAAGTGGGCGGGAGCGCAGTCGGCATTTTCAAACGATGCCCTGTGCCTATGATGCCAAGGGTCAACTGACCCTCATGCTGTTGCACTCCTGGTATGACGCAGAAGTGATTCCGGAGCAGTTTCTATTCATCAAGTGGCTGGATCACGAGGTCACGCTGGTTCAGCACTATGGGGCGTTTACGCTGGACAAAAAGCGCTTCGGTCAGGTGGCCGCCGCGATGCGGGCCAAGATTACCGAGCGCAGCCGCGACTATCTCATGCGGATTTGACGAGGGACCGGCATTCATTCGGCAGGGTCTTGCGCCGTGGCAGTGAATGCTCTGGTCGTCCGACAAGCTTTTCATACCCCGTTGCAAAGCAGGCATAATACGCGGCCTCCGCCCAGGAAGTGCTTTGCACGGGTTCACCTTGAACACATCACCCTCTGTACCGCCGCTCGTAGAGACTGCGCGCCCCTCGGCTTGTCCGGGGTTGTTTCGTGTCGTCCAGGCGTTGGACGGCGGGATCTGTCGTATCAAGTTGCCCGGTGGTTCGATCAGCAGTGCCCAGGCCAGGGCAGTCGCTGAGGCTGCGCAGCAGTTCGCCGGCGGTGTCATCGAAGCGACCAATCGCGCCAACCTGCAGATTCGCGGCATCGGCGAGGCACATGCTGCGCTGGTCGAGCGGCTGGTGGGCGCCGGACTGGGATCGTCGACCGTCAGCGGCGATGATGTGCGCAACCTGATGTTGAGCCCTTGTGCCGGGATTGATCGGCACATGCTGGTCGACATTCGTCCGCTGGCCGAGGAAATACTCGCCAGCTTGCAAAGTCACCAACGCTTTCATCAATTGTCCGCCAAGTTTGCCGTGCAACTCGACGCCGGTGAGGCGTTGGCGATGCTCGAACATCACCATGACGTGTGGCTGTCCGCGACCGAGGTGGAAGGCCGGATGATGCTGGCGTTTGGTCTGGCGGGAAGCCCGATCGACCCGCCCTTGGCCGCCGTGCCCCTGGCCCTTGGGCATGAACTGGTATTCAAGATTCTTGAGCTGTTCCTCGACCTGGCCCGCAACGACCAGACACGCATGCGTCACCTGCTGGCCGAGTACCCGGCGGCTGATTTTCTGGCGCAATTGACGGAGCGCCTGAGCGTTGCGCCGGTGGCTGTTGGCAACGGGTGTCGTCGTGTCGACACGCAGTCGCTGCACTTGGGTATCCACCAGCAACGTATTCGTGGCCGAGTCTATGTCGGCACCGTCGCGCCTCTTGGTCGGCTCGATCCGCTGATGCTCAGAGGTGCCGCCAGCCTGGCCGATGAGTACGGCGACGGCACGTTGCGATTCACGCCATGGCAAGGGTTGCTGCTGCCCAACCTGTGCGAGCGTGATGCGCCGCACGTCTGCGAGCGCTTGCAGCAACTTGGATGGCTTTGCTCTCCCGCGCAGACGCTGGCGCGGGTCATCGCTTGCACCGGCTCGGCTGGCTGCGAAAAATCGCGGGCCGACACCAAAAACGATGGGCTGCAACTGGCCGCATTGCTGCAGCAAAAAGACACTGAGCTGAGCGTGCACCTGTCCGGTTGCCCGCGTTCCTGCGCCGCCGCGCACGTCGCGCCCGTCACGCTGCTGGCCGTGAGTCCCGGTCACTACGACCTCTATTTTCGCGAAGCGGGGCAGCCGGGTTTCGGCGCCCTGCACGCACGCAACCTTACTATTGAAGCGGTCGGCGCCTTGCTCGACGCCCGCTCACGGAGCCCTTTTTGATGCTTGATTACATCCGCGACGGTCAGGATATCTATCGCAACTCCTTCGCGATCATTCGCGCCGAGGCCAACCTCGAGCGCATCCCGGCCGATCTGGAAAAACTCGCCGTGCGCGTGATTCATGCCTGCGGCATGGTCGATGCGATTGACGGCCTGCAATTCTCCGAAGGCGCAGGCAAGGCCGGGCGCGAGGCGCTGGCCGCCGGTGCGCCGATTTTGTGTGATGCGCGGATGGTCTCCGAAGGCGTGACCCGCACGCGTTTACCGGCGAACAATCAGGTCATCTGCACCCTGCGTGATGAAAGCGTTCCAGACCTCGCTCGTGAGCTGGGCAACACCCGTTCCGCCGCGGCGCTGGAACTGTGGCGCCCACATCTGGAAGGCAGCGTTGTGGTGATTGGCAACGCGCCAACCGCGTTGTTTTATCTACTGGAAATGCTCGACGCCGGCGCGCCGAAACCGGCGCTGATCCTCGGTTTTCCGGTGGGCTTTGTCGGCGCTGCAGAGTCCAAGGCTATGCTGGCGGCAGACAGTCGCGGCGTGCCCTTCGTCATCATGCAAGGCCGGTTGGGCGGTAGCGCCATGGCCGCGGCTGCCGTCAATGCCCTCGCCACGGAGATCGAATGATGCAGCAACCTGGACGTTTGATCGGCCTCGGCGTCGGCCCGGGTGATCCGGAACTGATTACCGTCAAAGCCCTGCGCCTGCTGCGCGAATCGCCGGTGGTGGCGTACTTCGTGGCCAAGGGTAAAAAGGGCAATGCCTTCGGCATCATCGAAGCGCATTTGCAGGACGCGCAAACCTTGCTGCCGCTGGTTTACCCGGTGACCACCGAGGCGTTGCCGGCTCCGCTGTCCTACGAGCAAGTGATCAGCGATTTCTACGACGCCGCGGGTGAAGAACTCGCCGCGCATCTCGATGCGGGCCGTGACGTGGCGGTGATCTGCGAAGGTGATCCGTTTTTCTACGGCTCCTACATGTACCTGCACGATCGCCTGGCTGAACGCTATGAAGCCGAAGTCGTGCCGGGCGTTTGCTCGATGCTCGGCGGTGCTTCGGTACTCGGTGCGCCGCTGGTGTATCGCAACCAGAGCCTGTCGGTGTTGTCTGGTGTGTTGCCGCACGACGACCTCAAGCGGCGTTTGGCGGATGCCGATGCCGCAGTGATCATGAAACTGGGGCGCAACTTCCCCAAGGTTCGTCAGGTGCTCGAAGAGCTTGGCCTGGCCGAGCGGGCGCTGTACGTCGAACGTGCAACCATGGCCAATCAAAAGATCGTGCCGCTGGATCAGGTCGAGCCGATGTCTTCACCGTACTTCTCGTTGATCATCGTTCCGGGTGAAAGGTGGCAAGGCTGATGGCCCTTAATGCTCCGGCGATTGTCATTCTTGGTAACGGCAGCCTTGCCACTGCGCGCAAAATTCAGCAGGTGTACCCCGGTTCACTGATTCACGGATTGGCAGAGCGGGTCGACGGCGCGGACCGCGTCTATCGCGAGTTCGGCGCGACCCTGCGCGAGCTGTATCAGCAGGACACGCCGATCATCGCCCTGTGCGCGGCCGGGATTGTGATTCGCACGCTGGCGCCACTGCTGCTGGAGAAAGGTGCCGAGCCGCCGGTGCTGGTGGTGGCCGAAGACGGCAGTGCGGTGGTGCCGCTGCTCGGTGGCCTGGGTGGCGTGAACGTGCTGGCGCGGGAGATTGCCGCCCATCTCGACGTGGTTGCCGCCATCACCACCAGCGGTGAGTTGCGTTTTGGCACCTGCCTGCTCAATCCACCCAGCGGTTATGCCTTGGGGGATCTGGAGCTGGGCAAGCGTTTCGTTTCCGATCTGCTGGCCGGTGAAACGGTGCGCATCGAAGGTGCGGCGCCGTGGTTGGCGCAAGCGCAGTTGCCTGAAGATCCACAGGCGCGGCTGACGGTTCATGTCGGCCATGCCGAGCGTGAGCCGGCGGCCAACGAATTGATGATCTACCCGCGCAATGTCTTGGTCGCGGTGAGTGGTGACGTGGCGAATCTGCCGGGCTCGATTCGAGCAGCTTTGCATCAAGCGAAAATTGCCGTGCAATCGGTGGCCTGCTTGCTGGCCGCCGACACTGAACTGGCCAGCCCGGGGCTACGTGAAGCCGCGCTGGAGTTGGGTGTGCCGTTGCGATTTGCTGCCGGCGCAGAGAGCGTTCGGGCGCTGGCTCGCCGTGCTACCGAACAGCCAGCTGCCTTCTACGGCGACGACGAGATTTCCATCGCGGTTGCCGAGCAGCCGCTTGACCCATTAACGATCGGTCGCCCGCGCGGGCGGCTGGCAGTGATTGGTCTGGGGCCGGGTGCTGCCGAGCTGATGGTGCCGGCGGTGAAGGCGGAGCTGGCTCGCGCCAATGATGTGCTGGGCTACGAGACTTATGTGCGCATGGCCGGGCCATTCCGTGCTGATCAAGTGATGCACTGCACCGACAATCGCGAAGAAATGCAGCGAGCCCGTCATGCGTTTGAACTGGCGGCCCAAGGGCGGTCGGTAGTGGTGGTATCGTCTGGCGATCCGGGGGTTTTTGCCATGGCTGCCGCCGTGCTGGAAGCCTTGCACGAGTCCACGGATGCCAACTGGCACAACGTCGATCTGGAGATTTTGCCGGGCGTCTCGGCATCACTGGCGACGGCTGCCCAGGCCGGTGCGCCGCTGGGGCATGACTTCTGCGTAATGTCGCTGTCGGACAACCTCAAGCCCTGGTCGATCATCGAGAAGCGTCTGGACCTGGCCGCCGAAGCGGATCTGGCACTGGCTTTCTACAATCCGATTTCCCGCTCGCGACCCTGGCAATTAGGTCGTGCGCTGGAGATCGTCGCGCAGCATCGCCTCCCTCACACGCCCGTTGTGCTGGGCCGCGATATCGGTCGTCCAGGGCAGACCATGCGGGTCACCACCCTGGGGCAATTGACCCCCGATCAGGTGGATATGCGCACCATGGTCCTTATCGGGTCCTCGACCACGTGTGTGTTTCCCCGTGCAGACGGTGGGGAGTGGGTGTACACGCCGCGTTGGTATGGCAACAAGCCGTAAATTAATGAGTGGCCGGCGCAATGCCGGCCATATCAAATTAAATACTTTGCTGTTGGCTTGTTAGTGGCGAGCGCTATCGGCTTTGCGAAATATTTTAAATAACATTGATGTTCTACCGGTTTGACTGTGGAAGATCTGGTTGTTAGGTTCTAGTGGTCTGCATGAAGCAGGCTTTATTAATAACAGGGTAGTGATCAAGATGAATGCAAGCGCAACTATTGATGCAACTTTCGACTATGCGGCGCAGCTGAAGTATTTTGGGTTGACCGAGGCGCCGACAGTATTAACGCGTAGAAAACGCATGGCACACCTAAGCAGTCTTTCTGAAACAGCCGGCGGTGAGTCGGCTGCCGTTTTGGGTTCGACTGTCGCTGCTTACGATCAAGCATTGTCGGAGGATGATCGCCAGGCATTCGATGACACGATTCTTTATGCGGAAATCCGTGCCGACAAACTGTTCAATCGTGAAACCCAGCGTCGTGAGTGGTATGGCGAGTACAGCAAGGCAGTGACGAATTGCGGTTGGCCGACCGTGAACGACCCGTACAAGGAGTACGTCAGTCAGGAAGTTGATCTCACGTTGGATGAGGCGGCCCTGAAGATTATCGCGCTGGTCGCAGGCGCCGATAAGTTGCAAATTCTGCCGTTGATCTCTGCAGCCTTTAATGCTCTGGAGAAAAATGACGGGGCGATCAAGTTGGTGGAACTTAAAAGCAAAAAGAACAAAGCCGCAAACTTCCAGGCCGTTCCCTGTGTTTCGTTGGGAGGCCGGCCTACGATGATTGCATGTGCCATGCAAATGGAGTCCCGCGAGATAATTACCAAAGTGTTGTTTTTCAAGTTTCGAAAAGAAGACATCAGGCTGTATAACGCCGCTACACGTCGGACGTTGAATCGACGAGCTTATAACGTGGTCAAGGATATTATTCAGTCAGAGGTCGACAAGAGCCGGCTGGCGTACTTCAAGACTCCGCTGTAAATCTTTGCGAGAACTTCGGGGCTCGAAGTTCTCGCCTTTTTGTGGCGCCGTCATGGCACCAGATACCCCTTCACCCCGGTGAAAATAATCTGCGCCGCCAGTGCGCAGACGAACAACCCCATCAAGCGGCTGACAATCTGCAAACCCTGGTCGCCGAGAATGCGCTCGATGCGGTTGGACAGGTAAAGCACCACGCCGACCGTGAAACTGGCCAGGGCAATACTGATGATCGCGGTGAGCTTGTCGTCCCAGTGCGGCTGGCTCACGCCCATCACCAGCAAGGCGCCGATGGTGCCGGGGCCGACCGTCAGCGGGATGGTGAGCGGGACGATAGTCACGTCCTGTTGCACGTTGTCGGTCTGCACCGCCGACTTGCCCTGGGCCATGCCCAGCGCCGAGATAAACAGCACGCTGCCGGCACCGATGCGGAACGCGTCCACGGTGATGCCGAAGACACTGAAAATCACCCGCCCGAACAAATACAGCAAGACGCTGGAGACCAGCGTGGCGGTCGCCACTTTCCAGGCCAGCCGACGTTGTTCCTTGCGCGAATAGCCGCGGGTAAGGCTGATGAAGCAGGACAAAACGAAGAATGGGCTGTAGAGCACCAGCATCTTCAGGTAAACGCTGAACAACACGTGGAGCATGGTGCAAGCTCACTGGCGAGGGAAGTCGAGGGGGAGTCTATCAGGCGCTGCGGGGTCTGTCGGCTCAGGACGTTTGAGTCGCCGCGCGGTTCTGCTGATCACGCTGGGCAACCCAGTGCTCGATCAGATCGCGCAACTGCGACAGCTCGACCGGCTTGGCCATGTGCCCGTCCATGCCGGCCTGACGCGCGCGTTCTTTATGCTCGGCGAGGATGTGTGCGGTCAGCGCCACCACAGGGGTGCGAACCCGCTGGTTGCCGACTTCCCAGGCACGCAATTGCTGGGTCGCCGAGAAGCCGTCGAGGATCGGCATTTCGCAATCCATCAGCACCAGGTCGTAACGCTGGGCTTTCATTGCCTGCAAGGCTTCTTCGCCATTGCTGGCGGTGTCCGGCTGCAGGTTGAGTTTGCCGAGCATGCCACGAATAACCTTGGTCGAGATGCTGTTGTCTTCGGCCACCAGGATGCGGAAGTCGCTGGGGACCTTCACCGGCAGGGTCGGGCCGGTGGGCAGGTGCGGCGACACGGTGAGGCCTTTGTTGCGCTGATTCAGTTCATCCGCCAACGTGGTCTTGAGGGTGTAGCCGGCCACCGGTTTGGCGAGGATGCGTTTGATCCCGGAGTTGCGCGCGATGATCTTGCTCGGCGCATTGCTGATGCCGGTGAGCATGATCAGCAGGATGTCGTGGTTCAGGCTCGGGTCTTCCTTGATCTTGGCCGCCAGTTGCATGCCGGTCATGCCAGGCATGTTCTGGTCCAGCAGGACCACGTCGAAGTAGTCGCGCAGGTGCGCCTTGGTGCGCAGCAGCGCGAGCGCTTCTTTGCCGGACGCTACGGCACTGACGTTCAGGCCCCAGGCACTGCACTGTTGCACCAGCACCTTGCGGCAAGTGTCGTTGTCGTCCACCACCAGCACCCGTGCACCCTGCAGCGGACCATCGAGGTCGGAGGTCGGGTGTTCGAGGCGGTCAGGGTCCAGCGGCAAGGTCAGCCACAAGGTGCTGCCCTGGCTGCTGCCACTCTTGATGCCGAATTCCCCGTGCATCAAGCGAATCAGTTGACGGGCGATCACCAGCCCCAGATTACCGCCCAGGCGAGTGGCCGAGAGGAAGTTTTTGCTGTGCAGTTCGGCGTGCATCAGTGCGTCGCGTTCTTCGGCATCCATGGGTTCGCCGCTGTCCTGCACGGCGATGCGCAGGCGCGGCTTGGCGCTGCGTTCGTCCAGGGCGACGACGATCAGGATTTCGCCTTCGTCGGTTTTCTTCAGGGCGTTTTCCAGCAGGCTCAGCAAGGTCTGGCGCAAGCGCGTCGGGTCACCGCTGATGACCCGCGGGACTTGCGGCTGGATAAAGCTGATCAGCTCGACGTTCTGCTGCTCGGCCTTGGCGCGGAAGATGCTCAGGCAATCTTCGATCAGTGCATTGAGATCGAACTGCACATCGTCCAGCTCAATCTGCCCGGATTCAAGCTTGGAGATGTCGAGAATCTCGTTGATCAGGGTCAGCAGTTCATTGCCGGCGCTGTGGATCGTTTGCACATAGTCGCGCTGCTTGACCGAGAGCGGTGTGCCGAGCAGCAGCTCGGTCATGCCCAGCACGCCATTCATCGGCGTGCGGATTTCGTGGCTGATCTTCGCCAGGAATTCGGCCTTGGCGTTGATCTCGGCGTTGCTGGCCGCGAGGTCACGGCTGACGCTGAAACGGTCCTCGGTGATGCTGCGCTGGCGTTCGCTGAGGGCAATGCTCATCAGCAGGCCGCTGATGCAGATGAACGCCAGCAAGGTGGTAATCAGGCCATGCGGTTCAATCAGGGTCAGCCCCAGCAGGGCCGGCAGGATAATCAGCGTCCCGAGGTTGAACACCACCATGGCCGCCACGAACAGCCGCGCCGGGCGATAGCCTTTCTGCCAGTGAAAGGCGCTGACGAACAACATGGTCAGGCCCGCGAGGGCGACCAGCGCGTAGGTAATGATGTTCAGCGGCAGCGTGTTGACGAACAGCAGCAGCAGGCCGCAGACAATGATGAACAGGATGTCACCCAGCAGCACTTTGTTCAGCGGGTGCGGGCCCAGCGGTGCGAAGAAACGATAGGCGAACATCAGGCCGCACGGTGCGGTCATCAGCAAGGCGAGGTAAGCGCCGGGTGTTTGTATCGCGTGCCAGTTCGGCAACCATGGCCCCACCAGGTTCAGCAGCAGCGCCAGGCTGAGCATCAGCAGTGCTTCGCAGCTTGCCAGCCAGAGACTGCTGCGCGAACGGGTGTAGGCGTAACGGATGAGGTTGTGCAGGATCAGCATGCCGATGCAGCCGAACAACAGACCGTAGATCAGCGTCTGATTCTGGTTGGCTGCGGTCGTGACCGCCGATTGCAGGGTGATAAAGGGCCTCAACTGGTGATCGGAGACCAGTCGCAGGTAAACGTCGAGGGGTTTGTCGCTTTGCGGCAACGGCACCATGAAGTCGCTGCTGGGCAGTGGTCGCTCGCCTTGGGGCTGCTGGGTGCCGGTGTTCAATTGCTCGATCAGCGTATCGTTGTCCAGCACATACAGATTGAAGTGCGACAGGTCTGGAGCGAATACCCGCAGCAATTGTTCGTGCTTGCCGGGCGCTAGCCTGAAACGCAGCCATAACGCACCCTCGGGCTCGGCTGCGGTGAGGCGGTCGAGGTCAATGGGACTGAATTGATTGGTGTAGCGAGCAGAACGGATGTCGCTCAGCTGCAGGTCGCCCTGTTCGTCGAGCAATACCGCCCAGCCACTGCCTTGCGCGGCCTGGGCCGGGAGCATGCAGAGCAAGGTCAGCAGAGTGACGGTTAAACCTATGGCAATCCTGAGCCAGCGCACGGCGAAATCCCTTCGTAGGTTGATGCCAGAATATAACTATGCGCGGCGCCCGAATAGTCCGGCAAGGGCCCAACGCCCTTGCCTCGCCGAATGGCGGGTCTATTCCTGATTTTCACCACGCTCGCGGGCAATGGCACGGTAGCCAATGTCCTTGCGATAGAAACAGCCTTCCCAGTCGATCTTGGCTGCCAGCTTGTAAGCCTGCTGCTGGGCAGCATCGACGCTGGCACCCATGGCCGTGGCGCACAGTACCCGACCACCGGCCGTTACCACCTGACCGTCCTTGAGCGCAGTACCGGCGTGGAAGACTTTGCCTTCCAGTGCCGCGGCAGCATCGAGACCGTTGATGGCCACGCCTTTAGCGTAGTCGCCAGGATAGCCGCCTGCGGCCAGCACGATACCGACACTCGGACGTGGATCCCATTGCGCTTCGACCTTGTCCAGGGCTTGCGCCAAGGCTGCTTCGACCAGCAACACCAGGCTCGACTGCAAGCGCAGCATCACCGGTTGGGTCTCAGGGTCGCCGAAACGGCAGTTGAATTCGATAACTTTTGGGTTACCAGCTTTGTCGATCATCAGGCCGGCGTACAGGAAACCCGTGTAGACATTGCCTTCCTCGGCCATGCCGCGCACGGTCGGCCAGATCACCAGGTCCATGACGCGCTTGTGCACTTCGCTGGTGACGACTGGCGCCGGGGAGTAGGCACCCATGCCGCCGGTGTTCGGACCGGTGTCGCCATCGCCGACGCGTTTGTGGTCCTGGCTGGTGGCCATCGGCAATACGTTCTTGCCGTCGACCATGACGATGAAGCTGGCTTCTTCGCCGTCGAGGAACTCTTCGATCACTACGCGCGAACCGGCTTCGCCGAACGCATTGCCCGCCAGCATATCGCGCACGGCGTCTTCGGCTTCGGCCAGGGTCATGGCGACGATCACGCCTTTGCCGGCGGCCAGGCCATCGGCCTTGATCACGATCGGCGCGCCTTTTTCACGCAGATAAGCCAGGGCTGGCTCGATCTCGGTGAAGTTCTGGTATTCGGCGGTCGGAATCTTGTGGCGAGCCAGGAAGTCCTTGGTGAAGGCTTTCGAACCTTCCAGTTGCGCGGCGCCAGCGGTCGGGCCGAAGCAATCGAGGCCGCGGGAGCGGAACAGATCAACCACGCCCGCCACCAGCGGCACTTCCGGGCCAACGATGGTCAGGGAAACGTTTTTCTCGGCAAAATCGGCCAATTGCTCAAGGGCCAGCACGTCGATGGCGACGTTCTCGCACTTGGCTTCAATGGCGGTGCCGGCGTTGCCGGGGGCCACGAAAACTTTCTGCACGCGCGGATCCTGAGCCACTTTCCAGGCCAGGGCGTGTTCACGGCCACCGCTGCCAATGATCAAAACATTCATTTCAAAAAACCTCGGATGACGCTAATTCTGGAAGGCACCCCGCGGGGTGCCTGCATCTGCCATACACCGAACCTGTAGGAGCGAGGCTTGCCCGCGAAGGCATCACCCCGGTTTCATTGATGCACCGCGGCGGCCCTTTCGCGGGCAAGCCTCGCTCCTACAAGAGCAACAATCAGTGACGGAAGTGGCGCATGCCGGTGAAGACCATGGCGATGCCGGCTTCGTCAGCGGCTGCGATCACTTCGTTGTCACGCATCGAGCCGCCCGGCTGGATCACTGCAGTGATGCCGACCTTGGCCGCATTGTCCAAACCGTCGCGGAACGGGAAGAACGCGTCGGAGGCCATTACCGAGCCTGCCACCTGCAAACCGGCGTGTTCAGCCTTGATCGCAGCGATACGCGCGGAGTTCACGCGGCTCATCTGGCCAGCGCCGACACCGATGGTCTGGCGGTTCTTGGCGTAGACGATGGCGTTGGATTTAACGTACTTGGCGACTTTCCAGGCGAAGATCAGGTCGTTGATTTCCTGTTCGGTCGGGGCGCGTTTGGTCACGACTTTCAGGTCATCGGCGCTGATCATGCCGATGTCGCGGCTCTGCACCAGCAGGCCACCGTTGACGCGTTTGTAGTCCCAGGCAGCAGCGCGATCAGCCGACCACTCGCCGCAGGCCAGCAGGCGTACGTTGGCTTTGGCAGCGACGATGGCGCGAGCTTCTTCGCTGACGCTCGGGGCAATGATCACTTCGACGAACTGACGCTCGACGATCGCCTTGGCGGTTTCTGCATCCAGTTCGCGGTTGAACGCGATGATGCCGCCGAATGCCGATTCGGTGTCGGTGGCGTAGGCCAGTTCGTAGGCCTGGCGGATGCCGCCTTCGGCGTCCGGGCTCACGGCCACGCCGCACGGGTTGGCGTGCTTGACGATCACGCAGGCTGGCTTGACGAAGCTCTTCACGCATTCCAGCGCGGCGTCGGTGTCGGCCACGTTGTTGTACGACAGCTCTTTGCCTTGCAGTTGGGTCGCGGTGGCGATGCCGACTTCGGCCGGTTTGGCTTCCACGTAGAACGCCGCGCTTTGGTGCGGGTTCTCGCCGTAGCGCATTTCCTGAGCCTTGACGAACTGGCTGTTGAAGGTGCGCGGGAACTCGCTGCGGCCTTCGGTGCTGAGGGTTTCAGCCGCCTGGTTCACGGTGCCCATGTAGTTGGCGATCATGCCGTCGTAGGCCGCGGTGTGTTCGAAGGCCTTGAGCATCAGGTCGAAACGCTGAGCGTAGGTCAGGCCGCCGGCCTTGAGGCCTTCCAGCACATTGGCGTAATCGCTGGCATTGACCACGATGGCCACGTCTTTGTGGTTCTTCGCTGCCGAACGAACCATGGTCGGGCCACCGATGTCGATGTTCTCGATAGCGGTCGGCAGGTCGCAGCCTGGTTTGGAGATCGTTGCTTCGAACGGGTAGAGGTTGACCGCAACCAGGTCGATCGGCTTGATGCCGTGCTCGTTCATGATCGCGTCGTCGATACCGCGACGACCGAGGATCCCGCCGTGGATTTTCGGGTGCAGGGTTTTCACCCGACCGTCCATCATTTCTGCGAAACCGGTGTAGTCCGCGACTTCCACTGCAGCAACACCGTTGTCGCGCAGCAGCTTGAACGTCCCGCCGGTGGAGAGGATCTCGACGCCCAGGGCTTCAAGCTCTTTGGCGAATTCGAGGATCCCGGTCTTGTCGGAAACGCTGATCAAGGCGCGGCGGATCGGCAGGCGGGTAGTCTGGTCGGTCATTTCAATTTCCATCAAAAGCAAAGGAGTCAGCAAAAAAGGCGACCGGTTTTACGCGGGCGCCTTTCTGGTTTGATTGAATGCTTACAGCAAATCGTACTGCTTGAGTTTCTTGCGCAGCGTGCCTCGGTTCAGCCCGAGCAGCTCGCTGGCCTTGGTCTGGTTGCCCTTGACGTAATTCATCACGCACTCGAGCAGGGGAGCCTCGACTTCGGAGAGCACCAGGTTGTACACATCCGTGACGGCAGCGCCCTCAAGGTGGGCGAAATAATTGTGCAGCGCCTTCTCGACACTCCCGCGAAGGGTCTGACCTTCTTCGCTCGGCGTATTGAGGTGCTGTTTCAAATTCACGTTGTCGCTCACGGGTGTTGTTCCACTCACTAAAGTCTCGGTCATCATCGTCATGCGGCCACCCACTCTCCGTCCCCTGCCAGGCTCTTATAACGTTCGGCGAAGAAGCCCTGAACGTTGGCGCATTGTGCTTCCGTATCTTCCAAACGATTGAAGTGGGCGCGAAACTCCCTGGCGCCCGGCAAGGTTGCGAGATACCAGCCCACATGCTTTCGAGCAATGCGTACGCCCATCACGTCTCCATAGAAAACGTGTAGCGCAGCCAGATGCTCTAGCAGAATGCGTTCCACCTCGATCAGCTCCAGCGCCGGGAGTTTCTCGCCGGTACGCAGGAAATGGTCGATCTCACGAAAAATCCATGGCCGCCCCTGGGCAGCCCGGCCTACCAACAGGCCATCGGCACCGGTCGCGTCGAGCACGTACCGGGCCTTCTCTGGCGAATCGATATCGCCGTTGGCGAAGACCGGCATCGACACTGCCTGCTTGATCGCGGCGATGGTGTCGTACTCGGCTTCACCGGTGTACAGATCGGCACGGGTGCGGCCATGCACCGCCAGCGCCGTAATGCCTGCCTGCTCGGCGATCTTCGCCACGGTCAGGCCGTTCTTGTTGTCCCGGTCCCAGCCGGTACGGATCTTCAGGGTGACCGGCACATCAACCGCGGCCACGACAGCCTGCAGGATCTCGGTGACCAGTGCTTCATCCTTCAACAGTGCGGAACCGGCGGCCTTGTTGCAGACCTTCTTCGCCGGACAACCCATGTTGATGTCAATAATCTGTGCGCCCAGTTCGACGTTGGCCCGGGCCGCATCCGCCAGCATCTGTGCATCACCACCGGCGATCTGTACCGAGCGTGGCTCGGGATCACCTTCGTGGATCATGCGCATGCGCGACTTGCGGGTGTTCCACAAACTCATGTCGCTGGTGACCATTTCCGAGACTACTAGCCCTGCGCCCAATCGCTTGCACAGCTGACGAAAGGGTTGATCGGTGACGCCCGCCATGGGGGCGAGGATCAAGCCGTTGTGCAATGTGTATGGACCGATGCGTACCGCCGACATAGGACTTCCCTGTTGTGGGGCCGGATCATGAGAGTTCGAAAAAGGGTTGGCATGATACCCGCTCTCGATGACTGGATAAAGGCTGAATTGAACAAAATCTGAACAGTTATTCTGTTATCGCCAGCGGTTTGGTCTGAGCGGTCTCTGTCAGAAATGTGCCGTCAAAGCCGTAACACTGAAGCGTTTCACTCGGGTGAGTGGAAGCTCAGGCTGTAGTTCACGGCTTTCGCGCCTGGGTCGAGAATGTCCAGTGCGATGTGGATCGGCGTTTGTGGTGGCATTTCGGCCATGCCTTCGAGATCGCCGTTGAGGTACTCGCCGGGCTTGAAGCGACGGCTGGCGATCAGGTGACCGTTGAGGTCGGCGAAGCGCAGTTCCAGCAGCGGGAAGGGCTGGGAGAACGGGGCGCGGTTGTAGATGATCGCGTCGACCACCAGTGCGCCGCTGAAGTCCGGGTGGCTGCGGACCACCAGGTTGCTGCTTTTGATTTTCGCGATGTCGACTTTGGACGGCACGGTGCAGCCGATTTGCGGGCACAGTTGCTGGAACCACGGACGGTACTGGTCCTGACGCGCCAGTTCGTCGAAGTGGTAGGCAACGTACTGGCCGGCGAGCGCGGCGGCGCCAAGCACAATCAGCAGCACCCAGAAAAACCGGCGACCCCAGGGTGAGCGGCGTTTTTGCCAATCGAGTTGCAGCGGGTCGTCGGTCAGGTCGTGCAACGCTTCCACGCGGACAGCCGGTTCGCGCTTCTTGCGCAGGGGCTCGATCGAAGGCAGGTCGTCGTCGATCTCGTCGGTCGCCGATAGGCGTTCGTGATGCAGCGGGGCGTCGAGTGGGTCGTGCAGGCGCAACTGTGGTGGCTGCGGCTCATCGTCGAGTTCCACCGGTTCGAGGGACAGCGAAGGTTCGGTGCGCTCGTGATTGCTCGGTTCAAGCTCCAGTTCCGGCAAGTCATCTTCAGCCGCCTGTGCACGATCGGCAGCCGATTCACTGAAGAGGCTGTCGGACCAGGGCTCTTCGGTCTCGGCGTGATCGCGTCGCGCGCTCAGGCTGTCTTCGCGGTGCCGACCGAATTCCGTGGTCGGCTGGATTTCCCGCTGTTCGAGACGGGCGAGTTCTTCGTCCAGATCGAGGCTGTCCAGATCCAGTTCGGCGGCGGTCCATTGCTTCTGGCTGATGGCGCGCTGTTCCGGTTGCTCGACAATGGCCGGGGCCACCGGCGCGGGCGCATCTTTGCCGACCCGTTGCTCAAGCAACTGCTTGGCGGCGTTGAACACCTGCAAGCACGAGCCGCAACGAACCACTCCACGGGCCACGCTCAATTGAGAATGGCTGACGCGGAAGCTGGTTTGGCAATGCGGGCACTGGGTGACGAAGCTGTCGGTCATGCGGCGATCCGGTTTATGCAGGCGCCCATTCTAGCGCCGACGGCCAGTGATGCGCACCCAGCCATCGCGATTGGCGATCGGGTCCAGATCGAAGTCCTGAGCGTAGGCCTTGGCGACGTCTTCACCTTGCTCGGCGAGGATGCCCGACAGCGCCAGACGGCCGCCCGGCTTGACCAGGCTGGACAATTGCGGCGCCAGGGAAACCAGTGGGCCGGCCAGAATGTTGGCGACCAATACGTCGGCTTGAACCTGCGGCAGATCTTCCGGCAGATACAGCGGGAACAGTGCTTCGGCAATGTTATTGCGCCCGGCGTTGTCGCGGGATGCTTCCAGCGCCTGCACGTCAATGTCGGTGCCGACGGCTTCCTTCGCACCCAGCAGCAGGGCGGCAATCGCCAGGATCCCCGAGCCGCAACCGAAGTCCAGGACGTTGCAGTCTTTCAGGTCCTGACCGTCGAGCCATTCCAGGCACAGCGCAGTGGTCGGGTGGGTGCCGGTGCCGAACGCCAGGCCCGGGTCCAGCAGAATGTTCACAGCGTCGGGTTCAGGGGCGGCGTGCCAGCTTGGGACGATCCACAGGCGTTGACCGAAGCGCATTGGCTGGAAATCGTCCATCCAGCTGCGTTCCCAATCCTGGTCTTCGATGACTTCGCTGTGATGCTCGGGCAGCGGGCTACCGGTCAGCAACTCAAGGTGGGCCAGCACGCTGGCGGGCTCGGTGCCACCTTCGAACAGCGCCAGCAGGTGCGTGTGGGACCACAGCGGGGTGGTATTGAGTTCCGGTTCGAAAATCGGCTGATCTTCGGCGTCCATAAAGGTCACCGATACGGCGCCCACTTCAAGGAAAGCGTCTTCGTAGGTTTCGGCTTGTTCTGGGCTGATGGCGAGACGGACTTGCAGCCAAGGCATGGCGGGCACCTTTGAAAAATATTGATTGCAGCCTAGCGGGCTGCGAGAAGCGCGCAAGTTTACGCGAGCGCGCGGTAGAAGACGATAAGGCGGATGCATGCTCTTCGTAGGAGCGAGGCTTGCCCGCGAAGAACGATGACAAGGTAAGCCTGCAGAACCGTAGCGTCTGGTTCGCGGGCAAGCCTCGCTCCTACAGGGGGTTGTTGCGGATGATATGAAATGTCCAGAAACAACAAAGCCGCCCGAAGGCGGCTTTGTTGATCGGGCTAAAGCTTAGTGCTTGTCGCCAGCCAGCTTGTGTTCCAGGTAGTGGATGTTGATTCCACCTTTGCAGAAGCCTTCGTCGCGGACCAGGTCGCGGTGCAGCGGGATGTTGGTCTTGATCCCGTCGACAACGATTTCGTCCAGCGCATTGCGCATGCGCGCCAGGGCTTCGTCACGGGTTGCGCCGTAGGTGATCAGCTTGCCGATCAACGAGTCGTAGTTCGGCGGAACGGCATAACCGCTGTACAGGTGCGAATCGACGCGAACGCCGTTGCCGCCTGGCGCGTGGAAATGCTTGACCGTGCCCGGGCTTGGCATGAAGGTTTTCGGGTCTTCGGCGTTGATCCGGCATTCAAGTGCGTGACCGCGGATGACGACGTCTTCCTGGGTGTACGACAGCTTGTTGCCAGCGGCGATGCTGAGCATCTCCTTGACGATGTCGATGCCGGTGACCATTTCCGAAACCGGGTGCTCAACCTGAACGCGGGTGTTCATTTCGATGAAATAGAACGCGCCGTTCTCGTACAGAAACTCGAAAGTGCCTGCGCCACGGTAGTTGATGTCGATGCACGCCTTGACGCAGCGAGCGAGGACTTCGGCGCGAGCTTTCTCGTCGATGCCCGGTGCCGGCGCTTCTTCGAGAACCTTCTGGTGACGACGTTGCAGCGAGCAATCGCGGTCTCCCAGATGGATCGCATGACCCTGGCCATCGGAAAGCACCTGGACTTCCACGTGACGTGGGTTGGTCAGGAATTTTTCCAGATAGACCATCGGGTTGCCGAACGCCGCGCCCGCTTCGGAGCGGGTCAGTTTCGCCGAGGAGATCAGGTCTTCTTCTTTATGCACAACGCGCATGCCGCGACCACCGCCGCCGCCAGCGGCTTTGATGATCACCGGGTAACCGACTTCGCGACCAATGCGCAGAGCGGTTTCTTCGTCTTCCGGCAGCGGGCCGTCGGAACCCGGAACGGTTGGAACGCCTGCAGCGATCATGGCGTGCTTGGCCGATACCTTGTCGCCCATCAGGCGAATGGTGTCGGCTTTCGGGCCGATGAACGCGAAGCCGGAGTTTTCCACCTGTTCGGCGAAGTCGGCGTTTTCCGCAAGGAAACCGTAGCCTGGGTGAATGGCGGTAGCGCCAGTCACTTCAGCGGCCGCGATGATTGCCGGAATGTGCAGGTAAGAGTGGGCGGCCGAGGCCGGACCGATGCAGACGGATTCGTCTGCCAGGCCCAGGTGCATCAGCTCTTTGTCAGCCTTTGAGTAAACGGCGACGGTCTTGATGCCCATCTCTTTGCAGGCGCGCAGGATGCGCAGGGCAATCTCACCGCGGTTGGCGATCAGAACTTTTTCCAACTTCGCAGTCATCAAAGTTTCTCCGCGGTTCAAACGATGGTGAACAGCGGTTGGTCGTACTCAACCGGCTGGCCGTCTTCGACGAGGATGGATTCGATCACACCGCTGGTTTCAGCTTCGATGTGGTTCATCATCTTCATCGCTTCAACGATGCACAGGGTGTCGCCTTTCTTCACGGTCTGGCCCACTTCAACGAAGGACGGCGAGGACGGCGAGGATTTGCGATAGAACGTACCGACCATCGGCGAACGGGCAACGGTGCCGTTCAGCACTGGCGCGGCCGGAGCAGCAGGCGCGGCAGCGGCAACCGGGGCAGCAGCAACAGGCGCTGGCGCCGGAGCATGCATTGGAGCCGGTGCGTAATACTGCTGAGCCGGGGTCTTGCTGTGGCGGCTGATGCGTACGGACTCTTCGCCTTCCTTGATCTCGAGTTCGTCGATGCCGGACTCTTCCAGCAATTCGATCAGTTTCTTAACTTTACGGATATCCATGAATCATCAACTCCCAAGGGTCGGTCAGGGGCGTTTAACGCTTGTAGTTCAAGTCGTTGCCTGTGTTTCAAGCTGTTCTAGCGCGGCCTCCAGGGCCAGTCGGTAACCGCTGGCGCCAAGGCCGCAGATCACTCCCACCGCAACGTCGGAGAAGTAAGAGTGATGGCGGAAAGGTTCGCGTTTGTGCACGTTAGACAAATGCACTTCGATGAATGGGATGCTCACCGCCAGCAGCGCGTCACGTAATGCGACACTTGTGTGCGTAAAAGCTGCTGGGTTGATCACAATGAAGTCCACACCTTCGCTGCTGGCAGCGTGGATGCGATCGATCAATTCATACTCGGCGTTGCTTTGCAGGTGCAGTAGATGGTGGCCGGCTTCACGGGCACGGCGTTCCAGGTCCTGGTTGATCTGCGCCAGCGTCGTAGCGCCATAGGTGCCCGGTTCGCGGGTGCCGAGCATGTTCAGGTTGGGTCCGTGCAGAACCAGTAGCGTCGCCATCTGCTGTTCCTTGTTATCTGTGTGCAATTGTCAGAACCCGGCGACTATGCCGCAAAGCCTTTGTGACTGTCCAGTTCTATGCAATAGCCAGCACGATAGCCGATGTTTGCGCGAAATATATGACCGAGCGATTAAATCCGGTCATTTGCTTTCGAAACACGTTCGGCGAAGTCCGTGGCGTTGATCTCGCCAATGACCCGGACATCCGCACGTTCGACGCCGTCTTTGCCAAAAAACATCAATGCCGGAGGGCCGAACAGTTTGTAGCGATCGAGCAGAGCGCGTTGTTCGGCGTTGCTGGCGGTGATGTCGAAGCGGATCAGTCGATAGCCCTTGAGGCGTTCGACGACCTTGGCGTCGTTTAGTACCTCATGCTCGATGACTTTGCAGCTGATGCACCAGTCGGCATACCAGTCGAGCAGCAGCGGCATGCCGGAGATTTTGCCTTCGGCGAGGACGCGATCCAGTTCGGTGGGCGTGCTGATGGTTTGCCAGTTGCTACTGTCCTGCGATTGTCCGCTGCTCGTGACGATGCGCGGCTGGCCAATCGGGTTCAGCGGATCGGTCTGGCCACTGAACGCGCCATACCAGCAGGCCAGCGCGTAAAACAGCAGGAACATCCCGAGCAATTGCCCCAGGCGTTTTCGCGGCGGTTTGTAGACGAACTCCAGCGCGCCCATGAACAACCCGACTCCACCGGACAGCAAGCCGATCAGCAGCAAGGTGATCTGGCCCGGCATGATTCGACTGAGCAGACCGATCGCCAGCCCCAGCAACAACACGCCAATAGCGTTTTTCACATAGATCAGCCACGGCCCGCTTTTCGGCAGCCAGGCGGCACCGCCGGTGGCCACCAGCAATAACGGCGCACCCATGCCGAGGCCAAGCATGAACAGTTTCAATCCGCCGCCGAGCGCATCGCCGCTGGCGCTGATGTACAGCAGCGCGCCGGCCAGCGGCGCCGAGACGCAGGGCGAAACCAGCAGGCTCGAAACCACGCCCAGCACGGCTGCGCCCCACAATGAGCCACCTTCGGTGCGGCCGGCGATACGGTCCAGCCGACTGCTGATGGCGTGCGGCAACTTGAGTTCGAAGACGCCGAACATCGCCAGGGCAAACACCGCAAAAAACAAGGCGAACGGCACCAGCACCCAGGCTGATTGCAGTCGCGCCTGAAGATTGAGCTGCGCGCCGAACATCCCCATCAACGCCCCCAGCAGGGCGAAGCACGCAGCCATCGGCAGCACGTAAGCCAGGGACAGATTGAAACCGCGCAAACCACCGACCTGACCACGCAAGACCACGCCGGACAGGATTGGCAACATCGGCAGTACGCAAGGGGTGAACGTCAGGCCGATCCCGGCGAGGAAAAACAGTGCGAGTTCTCGCCAGCCCCAACTTGTTGTGGCGCTGCCGGTGCCGTCGATACTCAGGCGTTCGGTCTCGGGCGGATAGCACAGGCCTTTGTCGGCGCAGCCCTGATACGTCACGGCGAGGGTGAAGGCACGTGGATCGGTGCGCGGCAGTTCTACGTCGAGAATGCCGTGGTAAACCTCGACGTCGCCGAAGTACTCGTCGTGCTTCTGTTCACCCTTGGGCAGTTGCACCGTGCCCAGGCTGACATCGACGGGATCGGCGCGAAATTGAAAGCGATGGCGATAGAGGTAGTAACCCTCGGTTGCGACGAAACGCAGCTTGATCGATTGCGGCGTGCTTTCTACCAGGCTCAGTTGAAAGGCTTCGCGCACCGGCAGGAAGTCGGCGCTGTTGTTGATCGAGCCCAGGGTGGAACTGGGCCGACTCTCCAGCAACCCGGCGGCGGTGGCCGGCAGGGCGAGCATTAAAAGCAGCAGGCAAAGCAAACGGCGCATGACAATCTCGCGTATCGGAGTTGGGGGCATGATAGCGGACAGTCGTGCGGATTGCCCCCGACTGTAGGAGCGAGGCTTGCCCGCGAAGAACGATAACGCGGTTTGCCTGAAAGACCGCGTCGCCTGGTTCGCGGGCAAGCCTCGCTCCTACAGGGTTGCGGCGGTCTGTCAGACGCGGAAGGCTTGAACGGCTGTATGCAACCGCCCGCCCAACACCAACAAATTTTCCCCTTGCTCACGCCCCTGGCCGATGCGCAGCAGGTTATCCCCGCCCAATTGGTGAATCCGCTCACTGTGATCACGGATTTCGCTGACAGCGCCACTCTGCTGGGCCGTGACATCGGCAATGCGCACGGCGGTGTCGGAAATGGTCTGGATCGCGCCGACGATTTTATCCAGCGCGCCGTCGGCCGCTTGCGCCTGATTAGCGGTGGCCTCGGCATGTTCGACCTGGGCGCGCATGCCTTCCACCGATTGCCGCGCGGCGGGTTGCAGACCGGCGATCAAGGTCTGGATTTCCGCTGTGGCGCCGGCGGTGCGTTGCGCCACTGAGCGAACTCCCTCAGCCACCCCCGCAAACCCCCGGCCCATTTCCCCGGCGCGGGCCGCTTCGATAGCCGCGTTCAGGGCCAGCAGGTTGGTCTGGTCGGCAATCGAACGAATCACCGTCAACACGCCGCCAATGGTGGCCGACTCCTCGGCCAGGTGCTCGATCATCTGCGCATTGCCTTGCACTTCGCCGACCAGCGCATGCAGGCCGGTCAGGCTCAGGCCGATGACTTTCTGCCCATGCTCCACCGCCAGCCCGGCATGGCGACTGGCATCGGCGGCCTGGCTGGCATCACCGGCGACTTGCTGGATGGTCGCTTCCAGTTCGCCGAGGGAATCGCGGATCAGTGCGGTGTCGCCGGCCTGATGTTCGGCGCCGCTGTGCAGGTCGTTGCTCAGCTCGGCCAGGGTGCGGCTGCTGCCGGCGACCTGCTCGGCGTTGAGGCGAATGGTCCCCACCAGGTCCACCAGATAGGCGCGCAAGCGGTTGAGCGAGGCTTGGATATCATGCAGTTCGCGATTGGTCTTGCCCAATTCAATGTCCCGGCTGAAGTCGCCTTCGGCCCAGGTCGAGAGCGCCGGCGCCAGGTTGGTCAGGGTTCGGGCCAGGCGTCGTTGCAGGGTATCGATGAGCAGCGCGATCAGCAGAATCAGGCCGATCATCAGCCCTTGCATCAGCCGCACTTCGCTCTGGATCTGCCCGTGCTGGGCGCGAACCACCGGTTCCAGCCCGGCGATGGCCTGCTGCACGGCGGTGATTTTCAGGTGAGTCGCTGCGCTCAGGTCGGCGCGTTTCTGGATCTGTTCGCGGGTGCGCGTCAGCTCGGCCGGGTAGCGGGTGAGGAGGCTGTTGAGTTCACGCTTGAGGCCGACACCTGCGTCTTCGGCGACGGTTTTTTCAGTGTTCTCCAGGCCCATCATCGCCGCGAAATCATCCGTGTTCGATTCACTGCTGCTGGTCACACCCAGCAACGGCAAGGCCTCCAGTAGCTCAGCCTGGGAGCGGATGTTGCCGACTTCACGCTCGACATCGGCGGCCAGTTCGCTGCGACCGCTGCTGACCAGTTTGTCCCGGGCCAGAGACAGTTTGCCCAGGTGCTGGGACGCGGCGAGCAATGGCGTCAGGTAGGCGCCGTTGGCGCTGGCGTATTGGCTGAGCTGATCGAGGCTGGCGCCCAGTTCCCGTTCGGCTTGCAGCAGCAATGCCTGCGGGTCGCCTGCGAGTTTGCCGGCGGCGAGCAGGTCGGTTTTGCTGAATTCATTGAGGTTGGTCAGGCTCGGACGCAGGCTTTCGGCCAATGCCGGTGGCAGTTCGCCGAGTTGCTTTTGCAGACTGTCGATGGCCTGGCTGGCGCTGCTCAGGCGCAGGGCATCGCCGCTGGCGAGGTAATCCTCGATGTTGCGCGCGACTTCGTTTTGGAATTGTTGAGACAAACCCAGGTAACGCTCCATCAACAGATAAGGGCGCTCCAGGGCTTTTTGCGACCACCAAAGGGTCGCGCCGAGGGCCACGCAGACGGCGACTAAAAGGAGGGTATTGAGATTGGTCAGCAGCTTCAGGCGCATCGCGGGTCTACCAACGGCAGAATGGTAAGCGCCTGAAGTTATTGCGTTTGTGTTACAGGGTTATGACCGAGAGGGTCGTTTCCGATGAAAAGGTGGCACTTTGCTTTGACGTTCGCGCGGCTTGCACGCGATTGCGTCCGGCATGTTTGGCGCGGTACAGCGCCTCGTCTGCCTGGCTGGCCATCATCAGACCGTCGGTGTTTTCGCACAACTCGACCACCCCGGCACTGAAGGTGCACCACAAGTCCTGGGGCTGAGCAGGGTAGTGAATTTCGGCGAAGCGCTGACGGATTTCATCCAGGACTTTATAGGCCGATTCGAGATCCGTGTCCGGCATGACGATGGCGAATTCTTCGCCGCCGTAACGGCCAATGAAGTCAGTCTTGCGCAGGCGTTGCTTGAGGAACAGCGCCAGGCTCTTGATCACCCGATCGCCCATGGGATGGCCGTGGCTGTCGTTGACCCGTTTGAAATGGTCGATGTCGAGCATCGCAAAACTCAACGGCTTGTCTTCGCGGCGAGCGCGGAAGCTGCAGTCTTCGAGCAATTGCAGAATGTGCGTGTGGTTGTACAGCCCGGTGAGGCTGTCGCGGACCATCCGTGCCTTGAGATTGCGTGCCCGTGCCGCGCGGTTGCGCACGGTGGTGATCAGGTGGCGCGGCTTGATCGGTTTGGTCAGGAAGTCGTCGCCGCCTTCGCTCATGGCGTCGAGTTGCTTGTCCAGGTCGTCTTCGGCCGAGAGGTAAATGATCGGCACGCTGACGTATCGGTCGTTATGGCGGATCACCTTGGCCCGTTCAGTACCGGTGCAGGCCGGCATGTACATGTCGGGGATGATCCGGTCCGGCTGGGAATCCGCCAGTTCGGCCATCGCCTGGGTCGGCTCGGTCCAAGTCCGGGGGACGATTCCGGCGCTGTTCAACAGGCGTTCGGTGTGCAGCGCCTGGGCGCGCGAGTCGTCGATGATCAGCACTTTATAAGGTTCGTACTGGGCGACGCAGGTCAGGACTTCGATTTTCTCCAGCAGGCTCGAGGCTTCGAGGGTGCCGGTCAGAAACTCCTGGCCACCGGCACGCACGGCGGCGAGTCGGGTCGGTGTGTCGGTTTCGTGCAGGCTGAAAAACAGCAATGGCAAGGGTTCATCCAGACCAATCTGGGCCTCGGCGGCCAGTTTCAGGCCGATACCAGTGCCACTGAAGTCCACGTCCATGACGATCGCCGCTGGCAAGCGTTCGACCATCGAAGAGCGGAACGCCGCTACGCTGTCCAGGGACTGGGCGCTGAGCCCGAAGAATTCCAGTTGCTTGGCCAGGCGCTCGGCACGGTCGTGATCCTGCAGCATCACGTAGATCGGCTTGCGCAGTGGCGGCAGGAAGGTTTGCTCGAGCTGGTCGCCATGACGCAGCCCGGTGCGAGACAGGCGCTGCATCAAGCGATTGAGGTCAGTGATCAGTCCGCTGCTCAGGCGTCCGCGATTGGCGTCGACAGCCTCCAGCGACTGGCCGATGTGGCGCGCCAGTTGGGTGTGTTCCGGTTGTTCGAAGCGCTCGGCAAAACGCAGCAGGCGCAGGTTGGCCTCGCTCAGTTCCGATAGGTCGGTGGTGGACCACTCACTGCGTTGCAGGCGTTGCCAGATCTCAAGAATTTGACGTGCCTGATGAATTACCCGCTGGGCAAAGTGGTGCTTGAGGCGCTCACGGCTGGGGTCTTCTGGCTCGGTCATATCCTGACTACTAGTTAGGGTGCATGCTGAGGTCGACTGGTGGCTCTATGCTAGCACCTCTTTTGTATGGGATGAGTGTCGTACGTCAATAATCTGTAATGCGACGCCATTCAGTTTGTGACCAGGCAGTCGGATAGTGCAGGGCTGTGCGTCTACCTGTAGCAGCTGGCGAAGCCTGCGTTCGGCTGCGAAGCAGTCGTGAAATCAGGCAATGCGGTCTTTCAGGATTACCTCGCGCTCAGTTTACGACTGCTTCGCAGCCGAACGCAGGCTTCGCCAGCTGCTACAAAGTGTGCGCTTCATTTATAGTGTCGCGTCGACGATGCGATTGTGTGGCTCGTTGCTGCGCGCAGATTAATGCGCGGCAAACGAGGCACGATGGCGTAGGGTTGTGGTCGAACCGATGAACTCAAGTGATTGAAAGGATATCGCCATGCTGGACTGGAAGAACCGCGCGGGCAGTGCGCCTGAACGTGCTGCTGAACCGAAATCGGCCACCCGCAGTTATTTTGGCGGCCTGTTGTTCAGCCGGGCGCTGGCCACTCTGATCGGCCTTTATCTGCTGGTGGCGATTGCCCTGGGCTGGTACTGGAGTCAGGAGCCTGCCTTGTTCCCGGTTCAGCAAAATGCCCAACTGGCCGCCGAGAAAGAAGGCAAGCAGATGGTCATCGGCTACACCACGGTCGAAACCCTCAAGACCGTTGCCGGTACGTTGCTGACTAAGCCGGGTGGCTATATTTCCAACGACCGGTTCCCGCCAGGCCTGTGGATGGACAACACGCCGAGCTGGGAATATGGCGTGCTGGTCCAGGTGCGTGATTTGAGCCGTGCGTTGCGTAAAGACTTCGCCCGTTCCCAGTCGCAGTCCACCGAAGACGCTGATTTGGCCAAGGCTGAACCGCGTTTCAACTTCGACAATAAAAGCTGGGTGCTGCCGTCCAGTGAGTCCGAATATCAAGAAGGCATCAATTCCCTGAGTCGTTATCAGGCACGCCTGTCCGATCCGAACCAGAAGAGCGCGCTGTTCTATGCTCGCGCCGACAACCTGAACAACTGGCTGGGCGATGTCGGGACTCGTTTGGGGTCGTTGTCGCAACGGCTGTCGGCCAGTGTTGGCCGGGTCAAGCTCAATACCGCGTTGAAAACTGAAGTCGTGGCTCCGGGTCAGGTGCCGCAGGTTGACGAAGAAATCGTTGAAACCCCGTGGATGCAGATCGACAACGTGTTCTATGAAGCCCGCGGTCAAGCCTGGGCCTTGTCTCATCTGCTGCGCGCCATCGAAGTCGACTTCGCCGATGTGCTGGCCAAGAAGAACGCCACGGTCAGCGTGCGCCAGATCATTCGTGAACTGGAAGCGTCGCAAGAACCGGTGTGGAGCCCGATGATCCTCAACGGCAGCGGTTTCGGTGTGCTGGCCAACCACTCGCTGGTCATGGCCAACTACATTTCCCGGGCCAACGCCGCGGTGATCGATTTGCGTCAACTGCTCAATCAGGGCTGAGTCATGGTCGATAGCGCCAGAGAAGCCGCCCATCGCGCGGCTTCGGATGCCGAACAGATCGCCTGGGTCGACGAGCAGGACAACCTGCTCGGCGCTCTGGTCCGCTCAGACCTGCGCGAGCGTGGGCTGATCGGGCGCGGCACTTATATAATGCTGTTCAATTCGGCCGGTGAGCTTTGTGTACATCGGCGCACCCTGAGCAAAGCGATTTATCCCGGTTTCTGGGACGTGGCGGCCGGAGGCATGGTGCTCGCCAGCGAAACCTACGCCGAATCGGCGGCCCGTGAGCTTGAGGAAGAGTTGGGGGTGAGCGGCGTGGAACTGACCGCCCATGACCATTTCTTCTTTGAAGACACCGGGAATCGCCTCTGGTGTTCGGCGTTTTCGGCGGTGTGGGATGGTCCGTTGATCCTGCAACCGGAAGAAGTGCTCGAGGCCCGCTTTATCGCCATCGACCAGGTCATGCTCGAAATCCAGCAAAAGCCTTACTGCCCGGACTCTCTGGCTGCGTTGAAGCGCTATCTTCGGGCTCGTGGGCAAGACGTCGCAAAAGAGGCATAAATTGGCGCCGATTGGCTCTTAGCAAGTCGGCTTTTTGCCGTTACACTGCGCGACCTTTTCAAACTGAACCGGCATTGCTTGTTGTAGGAATGTAGGAGCCGTAGGGGTCGTAGGAGCTGTCGAGTGCAACGAGGCTGCGATCTTTTGATTCTGTTTTTAAAAGCAAGATCAAAAGATCGCAGCCTCGTTGCACTCGACAGCTCCTACGCTCCTACATTCCTACGCTCATGCACCGATGTATAACGGTTCAGTAGCGCTGCCCCTGCCTGAGTGGGGCTTCGCGGTCGATGGCACTTGCCCAAGTGCCGCGACCAGTCTTTGTCCTCCCAAGAGGATTGCCGGTGGCCAAAAAAGCCGCATCCTTCGCCGCCCTTGGTGGCCTGGTATTTTCCACCGACGCAGGTCGTCATTGCCCGGATTGCAGTAAACCGGTGGACGCCTGTATCTGCAAACAGACCGTTATCCCGGCCGGCGACGGCATCGCTCGCGTGCGTCGCGAAAGCAAGGGCCGTGGCGGCAAGACGGTGACCACCATCACCGGCGTGCCGTTGGCCGAAGACGCGCTCAAGGACCTGGCCACGACGTTGAAGAAACGTTGCGGGACGGGCGGGGCGTTGAAAGACGGAATCATCGAAATCCAGGGCGATCATGTCGAGCTACTCTTGAGCGAGCTGATCAAACTCGGTTTCAAAGCGAAGAAGTCCGGCGGCTAGCAGCCTCTGTGAAAACCACCCTCGGCTTGATCCGGTCCTGACAACAGGCCTGGCGTCGTCTACATGGTTTTCACAGAGCCTGTTCTGACTGGTTTCTAAACTCACCGCGGTCGGCGAGGTCTATCCCCTCGTTGACGAACCGTCATTTTCATTCTTTAGACTGCGCCGGCCTGAACTCAGGCGACGCACTATGACTTCTTTATAGGGGACTTCGATGTCCGTACGACGCACACGTAAAGACGATGGCAGCCAATGGACAGTTGCGGACAGCCGCAGTGTTTACGGGATCCGCCATTGGGGGGCCGGGTATTTCGCGATCAATGACGCCGGTCGCGTCGAAGTTCGCCCGAACGGTCCGACCAGTTCGCCTATCGATCTCTTCGAGCAAGTCGACCAGCTGCGCAAGAGCGGCTTGTCCTTGCCATTGCTGGTGCGTTTCCCGGACATCCTGCAGGACCGCGTGCGTCAGCTGACGGGTGCGTTCGATGCCAACATCGAGCGTCTGGAATACCAGAGCAAGTACACCGCGCTGTATCCGATCAAGGTCAACCAGCAAGAAGCGGTGATCGAAAACATCATCGCCACCCAGGACGTGTCCATCGGCCTGGAAGCCGGCTCCAAGCCTGAGCTGCTGGCCGTGCTGGCGTTGGCGCCGAAGGGCGGCACCATCGTTTGCAACGGTTACAAGGACCGCGAGTTCATTCGTCTGGCGCTGATGGGCCAGAAACTCGGCCACAACGTGTTCATCGTGATCGAGAAAGAATCCGAAGTTGAGCTGGTGATCGAAGAAGCCGCGTCGCTGAAGGTCAAGCCTCAGGTTGGCCTGCGCGTGCGCCTGTCGTCCCTGGCCTCATCCAAGTGGGCCGACACGGGCGGTGAGAAATCCAAGTTCGGTCTGTCGGCGGCGCAACTGCTGTCGGTGGTCGAGCGTTTCCGCGCGGCGGGCCTGGATCAGGGCATTCGCCTGCTGCACTTCCACATGGGCTCGCAGATCGCCAACCTGGCGGACTACCAGCACGGCTTCAAGGAAGCGATCCGTTACTACGGTGAATTGCGCAACCTCGGCCTGCCGGTGGATCACATCGACGTCGGCGGCGGTTTGGGCGTGGACTACGACGGTACGCACTCGCGTAACGCCAGCTCGATCAACTACGACATGGACGATTACGCCGGTGTCGTGGTCGGGATGCTCAAGGAATTCTGCGACGCGCAGAGCCTGCCGCACCCGAACATTTTCTCCGAGAGCGGCCGTTCCCTGACCGCGCACCACGCCATGCTGGTGGTGCAAGTGACCGACGTCGAGAAGCACAACGACGACGTGCCGCAAATCGAGAACAAGGAAGCACTGCCGGAAACCGTGCAGTGGCTGGTGGACCTGCTGGGTCCGACCGACATCGAAATGGTCACCGAGACCTACTGGCGCGCCACTCACTACATGAGCGATGTGGCGACCCAATACGCCGATGGCAAGCTGACCCTGGCCGAGAAAGCCCTGGCCGAGCAATGCTACTTCGCCGTGTGCCGTCGCCTGCACAACTCGTTGAAAGCCCGTCAGCGTTCCCACCGCCAGGTGCTGGACGAACTCAACGACAAGCTTGCCGACAAATACATCTGCAACTTCTCGGTGTTCCAGAGCCTGCCGGACACCTGGGCCATCGGCCAGGTCCTGCCGATCCTGCCGCTGCACCGTCTCGACGAAGAGCCGCTGCGTCGTGCGGTGCTGCAGGATTTGACCTGCGACTCCGACGGCAAGATCAAGCAGTACGTCGACGAGCAGAGCATCGAAACCAGTCTGCCGGTGCACGCGCTGAACGAGGGTGAAGACTACCTGCTGGGGATCTTCCTGGTCGGCGCTTACCAGGAAATTCTCGGCGACATGCACAACCTGTTCGGTGACACCGACTCAGTGAACATCTACCAGAATGCGGACGGCAGCGTGTACCACGCGGGTATCGAAACCCACGACACCATCGAAGACATGCTGCGTTACGTGCATTTGTCGCCGGAAGAGCTGATGACCCACTACCGTGACAAGTGCGCCAGCGCCCGCATCACGGCCGCCGAACGCACCCAGTTCCTCGATGCCTTGCGTCTGGGCCTGACCCGTTCGTCTTACCTGTCTTCTTGAGGTAAGTCGTCGCTGCCATCAGGTTGTCTGAAAATGTTCCGCACGCTGCGGAAATTTCAGATGACCTGGTGCGGTGACTCTCTCTTTCCAAGCGAAACGCCCTACGCTCCCGGCGATCCAAGCCATATGGTCTTCTTTTCGCGTAGGCCATTTCCTAAGTTGTACTTCGGCACTCTACTCGGCCATGTCTCTCAGCGAGAATCCCCGGCCGTCCCTCCTGTAGAGAATCGCCGATGTTCGATCCAGTCAACGAGCCTTCATTTCGTCTGGACGTAGCAGGTCTGCCCGACGCCTTTGAGGTTCTGGCCTTTACCGGTAGAGAAGCCATCAGCGAACCGTTCGTGTTCGATGTGGATCTGTTGATCAAAGACCCCGCGCTCGACCTTGCAAGCCTGCTGTACCGTTCGGCCTTTTTGCACATCGGGCCAGTGGGAGACGGCTTCCACGGACAATTGCATGCGCTCGTCCCGCGCGATCACGGCCCAAATGACAGGCTCTGCCACGTGCGGCTGGGCCCGAAGCTGGCGTGCCTTTCACAGCGTTTCAGCCAGCGGATCTTCAGCACCCGCTCAGTGCCGGATATCCTCAGTCAGGTACTCAGGGAACACGGCATTGCCGGCAAGCAGCGGCGCTTTGAATTGAGTGGCGAGTATCCACCCCGTGATTTCTGTACGCAGTACCGGGAATCGGATCTGCAATTTCTCCAGCGCCTGTGCGCCGAGGAGAAAATCCACTACCACTTCGAGCACGGCGCACGCGGACACTGCGTGGTCTTCGGTGAAGGGCAGGGGACTTTTCGCCTCGGCGAAAACGCGGTATTCAAGGTCGAAAGCGAGCAACCGGCGGTGCGTCAGTTCTCGCTTCAGGGATGCGTTGATGCAACGGCGCAAAGTGCCGAAGGCCGCACCGACCTGACGACGCTGCGCAGTGGCCGGCTGATGCCGTTGTCCGGTCATCCGGTCGCCGAGTGGAATCATCTCTGGCTGCTGACCCATGTCGAGCATCAAGGCAACCACGACCCGGTAACCCCCTACAGCAACCAGCTTCGCGCGATCCACTGGGAAGTGCCTTTCGCTGTGCCTCATGTGGCGGTGAAACCAAGGATGCACAGCCTGCAACGCGCCTGGGTGGTCGACGTCGATGAATCACGCCCCGATCCGTCCAGACCGGTTGCCGTGCAATTTGACTGGCTCTATCAGGGCGAGGGCGCGACGCCCAGCCACTGTTGGCTGCCGTTGGCCGCGGAACTCAAAGGGGTACACGTTTCGCCGTTGAGCGGGGGAGCGGAGGTGGTGGTGAGTTTTGTCGAGGGTGATCCGGATCAACCGCTGATCAGCGGCATTTTTCATAGTTCGACGTCTGTCGAAAAGGCTGAGGTGCCCGCGACCGAGGCGGTTCTGGCTGTCGATGGCTTGGCGCAATGGCTGCAATCGGGCGAGCCCTTGATGTTGCTGTGTCTGTTACCCGGCGGCGGCAGCTTTAACCATTGCGCGCAGGCGCACTGCACCTGCCGGGCGGTAATGGGATTTGGCCGGAGCGGTGCGGCATGATCGGCAGGCCTGCGCAATGGCTATTGCTGGATGTACCGGGTGCGCCGCAGGCGGGTGCGATGCTGCAACAAGCGTTTGCGCAGGCACGGTGGTTCTGGTTGTTCGAAGGCACGGAGCTGCATGTATTGCGCGAACACGGGCCAGCCCTGATCGACCTGCGGACATGCCCCGCGGTGACCGGCTTATGCCACAGCGAAGCGCACATCTGGCGTGGCTTGTTGCTGCTCAGCGAGGCTTCGTCATCGGAGCTGCTGGCGCATTTGCGGTGCATGCTCACGGTCAGTTTCGGCCTGCATCACCGGGCCGTGCTGAGTTACTACAACCCACACACCGCCAGTTACTTTTTCGATGCCTGCGATGCCCGGGAACTGAGTCGCTGGCTGGGGCCGATCAGTCAGTTGCGCTGGTTCGGCGGGACCTGGGCCGACCGCGCAATCGGCAGCCAGGGCTGGCAGCAGTTGCTCAACCCGGGGCTTGCCGTCAGCCCATTGGCGGTCGAAGAAAGTCTTAGCCCCCGTCAACTGGAAAAACTGCAAACCTGCTTGCTGGAGCAGCACACCTGGCGCTGGAGCCTGTCCACCGCGACCGATTACAACACGCTATGGGCCCATGTGCAGGAAGGGCTGGCGCTGGGCTTCAGTGAACGCCCGGTGCTCGACGGCTGGTTATGGCTACGCTTGCAGTACCCCGGCGCTGTGCTTGTGCGGTCATTGGCGGGCCTGACCCAGCAGGAGCGTCTCGACAGCCTGCGCAACCGGTGGCAGAACGATCAACCCTGAGCCCGAGGTTCGACATCGATGGCGAGCACATTCCAGCGGCTGATCAGCGTGGCAATCGTCGGCGTTTTACTGGCCGCGACGACGGCGTGCTCACCGCTGAAAATGCTCAATGCCCTGACCCCCGACGGGACTTTCGACAAGACCGAGGGCATTGCCTATGGCAGTGATCCGCGGCAAAAACTCGATGTGTATGTGCCACGCCATCCCATGCAAAACGCTCCCGTGGTGGTGTTTTTCTACGGTGGCAGCTGGAACAGCGGTTCACGCGGCGATTACGGCTTTGTCGGCGAGGCGCTGGCGTCCCGGGGAATCGTTGCGGTGCTGGCGGATTATCGGTTGTATCCACAGGTGCGTTATCCGCTGTTTCTCGAGGATGGCGCCCGGGCCGTGGCCTGGACCCATGAACACATTCGGCAGTATTGCGGCAACCCGCAGCGCCTGTACCTGATGGGCCACAGTTCCGGCGCCTACAACGTCGCGATGCTGGCGCTCGACCCCGGGTTACTGGGCGCGGTGGGGATGTCGCCGCACAACCTCAGCGGCTGGATCGGTCTGGCCGGACCTTATGACTTTCTGCCGATCCAGAATCCACAAGTTCGCCCGGTGTTCTTCTGGCCGGATTCACCGCCCCGGTCACAGCCGATCAACCATGTGACGCGCGGTGCACCGCCGGCCTTGTTGATGGCCTCAAGGGACGATGATGTGGTCAACCCGACTCGCAACACCGGTGGGCTGGCACTCAAGTTGCGCGAGGCGGGCGTGCCGGTACAGGACCTGTATTTCTCCCGCACCGGCCACGCCACGCTGGTGGCGACGCTGTCCCGACCGATGCGCGGTCTGGCGCCGGTGCTGGATCAGGTCACGGCCTTCGTTAGAACCACGCCGACTCAGTGAGCGCGGCCTGCGAACCAGCCGTCGTTCTTGCGCAGAAACCAGGCGAACGCGCCCAGGGTCAGGCTGCGCAGCAACATGAACAACAAGAACGTTATCCACAGCCCATGGTTGCCAAAACCTTGTAGCGCCCAGGCGAACGGTAGCAGCAGAGCCACCGTCAGCAGCATGCCGTTGCGCATTTCCCGGGCGCGTGTGGCGCCGATGAACAGCCCGTCTAGCAGGTAACTCCAGACCGCAATCAGTGGCAGCGCGGCGAGGTAGGGCAGGTAGATGAACGCGGTGTCGCGCACGCTTTGAATGTTGGTCTGCATCTCGATAAACAGATGCCCGGCGAACAGGAACAACACGGCAAAACCCAGACTCGCCAGCAACGACCAGCCGCAGGCCACCACCAATGAGCGGCGCAGCGCCTCCCGATCACGCGCGCCGATGGCATGCCCGCACAAGGCTTCCACGGCGTGGGCCAAACCATCGAGCGCGTGAGCGGTCAGCAGCAGGCCGTTGAGCAGCAGCGCGTTGGCGGCAACGGTGGCATCGCCCAACCGCGCACCCTGCACGGTGATCAGGAAAAATACCGATTGCAGCGCCAGGCTGCGGATGAAGATGTCACGGTTGACCGCCAACAGCGGTCGCCAGCTCTGCCACAACGCCAGCGCGGCCCAGGCGATGTCGCCGGGGTAAGCGCGCAGGGCCTTGCGGGTCATCAGCAGGCCGATCAGGGCGCCGGTCCATTCGGCGATCACCGAGGCCCGGGCGGCACCGACCACGCCCCATTCCAGCCCAAGGACGAACCACAGGTTCAACGCGATATTGACCAGGTTGGTGCTCAGCAAAATCGCCAGCGGCGCCCGGGCGTTCTGTGTGCCGAGGAACCAGCCGACCAATGCGTAACTGGCCAATGCGGCCGGCAGGCCGAACAGCCGGGTGTGGAAGAATTCGCGGGTCAGTTGGTCCAGCTCTGCCGAGGGTTGCATGAAGTGCAGCGCGACGCCGCTCAACGGTACACCCAGCGCTCCCAACACAACGGCCAGGCCCATGGCCAATAACAGACCCTGCAGCAAAATCTGCCGCAGCGCCGCACCATCCCCGCGCCCGGCAGCCTGGGCGGCGAACCCGGTGGAACCCATGCGCAAAAAACCCATGGCCCAGGCCAGAAAGGTATACAGACTGGCGCCGACTGCGACAGCACCCAACTGATGGGCGTGGGGCAGGTGACCGATGACGGTGCTGTCGACCAGCGCCACCAGCGGTACGGAAATGTTCGAGAGAATCATCGGCGCGGCCAGCGCCCAGACCCGACGATGGGTCGGGCGGTCGCGCCAGTCGGCAATCAGGTTGGTGGACATGCAGGCTCCTTGGGGAGCGGGCATTGTAGCGACACATTTGAACTCTGCCGCTCCCTCAGGGGTTTGTGCTGTTAATGAATAATCCAGCTCAACAGCCAAAGCCCCAACAGCAACCAGATGATCCCCATGATGATCGACGCATTCATGAACGCCCGAATCGCCGACCACAACAGCATCAACCCCAGGATCAACGCGATGATGTTGATGATCGAGGTGTCCATACCCAGCGCACGGGACATCCCTTCGACAAAGTTGCTGCCCGCATGGCTTAGCAGATTGAACAAGCCGCTGAGGCCATCAACGATGAACCGGATGACCGAACCGAGCGCCTGGCCGAGCCATTCGAAAAAGCTTTCTACCTGCATGTGAGGATCGTCCTGATGAGTGTGATGGCGATTGGGCCATTGTCGCGGTGTCGAGTTCCCGGTAGGAGGTGCCGACGGCTGCGATCTTCTGATTATGGCGCAAGAACCATGTAGCAGCTGCCGAAGGCTGCGTTCGGCTGCGAAGCAGTCGTCAAATCAGGCGGCGCGGTTTTCCAGGTTGAATGGGGATACCGGATTGGCGACTGCTACGCAGCCGAACGCAGCCTTCGGCAGCTGCTACATAGACCTTGCCTTGATTGAGGATCCCCACGAAGCTATACGCCTTCAGGAGAGCCCGATGAACCTTGTTGAACTGACCGAACGCCTGCACGCCATTCGTGACCGCAATGACTGGCGGCAATTTCACAGCCCGAAAAACCTGGCCATGGCCGCCAGCGTGGAAATGTCCGAGCTGGTGGAGATCTTCCAGTGGCTGACCGAAGACCAGTCACGTCAGTTACCGGCGGACAAACTCGCCCACGCCGGGCAGGAAGTCGGCGACATCGTGCTTTATCTATTGCTCCTGTGCAGCGAGTTGGGGTTGGACATGAATGAAGTGGTGCGCAGCAAACTCGCGGACAGCGAACGGAGGTTCAGCTGATGAGCGACCGTCATTTCGATCAACTGGCGACCCGCTTCGCCGAAAAAATCTACGGCGGTGCCAAAGGCGCGATCCGCCTGGCGGTACTTCAGGCCGACCTGGCCGAAACCCTGCCGGACCGACCGTTACGCGTACTCGACATCGGCGCCGGCCTTGGCCACATGTCGTTGTGGCTGGCCCAGCGCGGTCATGACGTCACACTGGCCGAACCTGCCGAGCCGATGCTTGAGGGCGCTCGCCAGCGCTTTGCCGACGCCGGGCAGACCGCTACGTTCATTCAGGCGCCATGGCAGGATTTGCTCGGTCAGCTCACCGAACCTTACGACCTGGTGCTGTGTCATGCCGTGCTGGAATGGCTGGCCGAACCCCACGCGATCCTGCCGGTTTTGCATCAACTGACGAAAAAAGACGGCTGGTTGTCGCTGGCGTTCTACAACCGCGATGCGCTGATCTACCGCAACCTGCTCAAGGGCCACTTCCGCAAAATGCGCAAGAACGACATGGCCGGCGAGAAGCAGAGCCTGACCCCGCAGCAGCCCCTCGATCCACGTGAATTGGCGGCGCAACTTGAAGGCCTGTGGCAGGTCGAAACTCAGAGTGGGGTGCGGGTTTTTCACGACTACATGCCGGTGGAATTCCAGGCCCGCGCCGAGTTGGTGGACTTGCTGGAAATGGAGCTCGCCCACCGTCGTCACCCGAGCTTTGCCGGGCTTGGGCGCTACTTGCACTGGATCTGTCGGCCGGTCTGATTGGAGCGTGAAATGAAAACTCGTTCAGGGTTACTGGTGATCTGCCTGGGGTTGGCGGCCTGCCAGGGCGATAACCCTTATGTGGCGACCTCCAACCCATTGCCACCGGCGCCGCCACAAGCGGCCAGCACCTTCGACCGCAGCGCCTACCCGGCACCGCCGCGTGACTATGGGCGCTATCGCAGCTGGGCCTGGCTCAACGGGCACCTGCCGCCGGGCACTGCGTGGGCGGACTCGGCGCAGGTCGCCGAAGCGGTGAGCAATGCCCTCGATCAACGCGGCTTGCGCCCGCTGCACGACAACCGTCCGGCGGACCTGTTTGTCAGCGCCGATTTGCACCTGGAAACCCGTTTGCGCCAGGTTCAGGACGACTACGGTTACTACGGCGGTGGTTATGGCGGTTACAACCGTTACGGCAGCGGTTATGGCATGTACAACACGGTGCCGATCGTTCGCACTTATCAAGAACAGGTCGTGGTGGTGCAGGTGAATATGTTCGACGCCGGCACCGGCCAACCGGTGTGGAGCGCCAGTGGCGAAACCAGCAATCGGGGCACTGAAAGTCAGCGTATGGATGCCATCAGGGAGGCTGTCGAAAAGGCAATGTCGGCGTATCCTCCTAGTTAGCTTCTGTAGTTGAGAAGCATTGTGCAGGTTCATGTCTTCAATCGGAGAACAATCATGTTCCGCCGTCTCGCTTTACTGGCTGTGGCCGTGCTGCTCAGTGCCTGCGCCGCTAACCAGGTCAACCATGACTTTGACGCCAGCCGCGACTTCGCCGCCTATCGCAGCTGGAGCTGGAAAGAACCCGCCCTGCAATATCGCCCCGATGACCCACGGATCAAGAGCGACCTGACCGAGCAACGCGTCCGTCAATCGGTTGCCGATCAACTCGATCAGCGCGGCTTGCGTCCTGCCGCTGCCGGCACCCGAGGCGATTTGAGCGTGCAGACCTACCTGATCGTCGAAGAGCGCCAGCAACAAGTGACCACCAACTACGGCGGCGGTTGGGGCAATCCATGGAACGGCTACTGGGGCGCGCCGATGTACAACGAAACCCGCAATGTCAGCTACAAGGTGGCGACTATCCAGATTGACCTGCTCGACGGCAAGGACGGCAAACTGGTGTGGCGCGGCAGTGACGAGCAGATGCTCAGCCGCACACCGAACCCGTCTGATCGCAGCACGGCGATACGTGAAACGGTCGGGCGGATATTGGCTAACTATCCTCCTAAGTGAGTGTCTTGGCGGCCTGTGGGCCGACCAGGCTCTTGGGTGATTTGGGTGTATATCCGTTGCTGCGGTAACGGCGGCTTAGGGTTTCGCCGTTACGGCGAGTCCCTTTTGTCAGACGCCACAAAAGGAACCAAAAAGTCTTGCCCCGGCGTCCGGCCCCTCGCTTAGGCTCGGCGTTCCTTCGCTCCGGTATTCATCTGGGCGCATCGCCTCCGGTCTGCTTCGCGACGACCTCCTCTCGATGTGTTCGACTGCGTCGAACGGCGCTACGCGCCTGCCCCCAGATGAACACCTGCACTCAGCCTCCCGAAGGGGCGGGTGGATCAAAATCAAAAGCTGAAGGCGAGCTAACGCTCGGCCTGATGAGTGGTGGGAAGCGAAGCGGTACGGCGCTGTGCTTTTGATTTTCCGTAGGAGCGAGGCTTGCCCGCGAAGACGGCCTTCGTCCCGACCAATTCCTCACAGATGCACACCGCTCAAACTGTGGGAGCTGGCTTGCCTGCGATGGCGTCATTCGAACCGGCAAATCTCTCGCGGGTACACCCGGTCCAAAGGTGGGAGCGAGCCTGCTCGCGATGATGGCCTTCGATCCTGGCAATCCCTCAATGATACACACCACTCAAAATGTGGGAGCGGGCTTGCTCGCGAAGGCGCCCTGACAGGCGCCAAAATCCCCCCGCCAAACACTCACGCAACCGGCCGCCAATGCCCAACCATATGTTCAATGTCGCCCGCCCCCAACAACTGCAAATCCCCACTGGACCCTGCCGCACTGGCCATCAACGTCACCTCACTCGGCAACCGCACCGGTTTGCGAAATTGCACTTCAATCTCGACATTCGCCGTCGGCAGATGGTCGGCAAGCGCCGACAGGGTGCGTGCCTTGTTCCACAACCCATGGGCAATCGCCGTCGGGAATCCGAAGAGTTTGGCGCTGAGGGCGCTCAGGTGAATCGGGTTGTAGTCGCCGGACACTTTGGCGTACTGCCGGCCAATGTCTGACGGCGCTTTCCAGTGGGCCACTTCTGTCATTGCCAGTGTCGAGGCCAGCATTTCTTCGACCGGCTCGCCCTCGAGTTTTACCCCACGGCACAACATCCGGCTTTCAGCTTCCCACAGCGGCCCCAACTGATCATCGAGGGTGGTCACCAGATCAAACGTTGCACCCTTGGCATGGGGTTGCAGGTTCTGCACCTGCACGCTGACCCGCACACGATTGACACCGCCCATGGGCCGTAGCACACGGATGCGATTGCTCAGGTGGATCAGCCCCAGCAGCGGGAACGGGAATTCCTTGGCGGTGAGCAATTGCATCTGCAAGGCAAACGCGAGGATGTGTGGATAGGTCGGCGGCAGCAAACCGTTGTCGGCAAAACCACAGACGTTGCGATAGGCCGCCAAACGTTGCGGATCGACGTTGAGCCAGCAACGCAAACCCGAGTCGGGCAGGGTAGTGCCGGTGATTTTGCGGCGCGTTGCGGCCCTGGCGTACAGCGGTGGCAGGCTCGGTTCGCGGTTGAGTGTGTGCCAATCGGTAATCATGCCTAAGCCCCCAAAACACTTTGTCCACACACCCGCAGCGCTTGCCCGGTGAACGCGCCTGTGCCCGGTTGCGCCAGCCACGCCACCGCTTCGGCAACGTCTTGCGGCAAGCCGCCCTGGCCCAGCGAACTCATGCGCCGACCGGCTTCGCGCAAGCCGAAGGGCAGGTGCGCGGTCATCTGGGTTTCGATGAAGCCCGGCGCGACCGCGTTGATGCTGATGCCGCGCTCCTTGAGCAGCGGCGCCCAGGCCTCGGCGAGACCGATCAGCCCGGCCTTGCTCGCGGCGTAATTGGTTTGCCCGCGATTGCCGGCGATACCGCTGATGGACGCCAGCAGAATCACTCGGGCGTTGTCACTCAAAGTGCCGCTGTCGAGCAGGGCCTTGGTCAGCACTTGCGGCGCATTGAGATTGACCGCGAGCACCGCGTCCCAGAATTCCGGGGTCATGTTGGCCAGGGTTTTGTCCCGAGTGATGCCGGCGTTGTGCACCACGATGTCGATGCCGTCGGGCAACTGTTCGATCAGCTGTGCGGCAGCGTCTTCGGCGCAGATGTCGAGGGTGATGCTGCGCCCGCCGAGGCGTGCGGCGAGGGCTTCGAGGTCGGTCTTGGCCGGTGCCACGTCGAGCAGGATGACGTCGGCACCGTCACGGGCCAGGGTCTCGGCGATGGAGGCACCGATGCCGCGTGCGGCGCCAGTGACCAATGCCTTGCGCCCGGAGAGTGGGCGAGTCCAGTCCGTCACTTGGGTGTCGCAGGCCTCCAGGCGAATCACCTGTCCGGAGACGAACGCGCTTTTCGGCGAGAGGAAAAACCGCAACGGGCCTTCCAGTTGATCCTCGGCCCCTTCGCCGACCTGGATCAGCTGCAAGGTGCCGCCGCTGCGCAGTTCCTTGGCCAGCGAACGGCTGAAGCCTTCCAGTGCGCGTTGGGCGCTGGCGGCGAACGGGTCACTCAAAGTCTGCGGCGCACGCCCGAGAATCACCAGGTGCGCGCTGTGATCGAGGTTTTTCATCAACGGCTGGAAGAACTCGCGCAGCTGTTTGAGCTGATCGGTCTGCACCAGGTCACTGGCGTCGAACACCACGGCTTTGAGCTTGGGGCCGTGGCCGGGAATCCAGGCCGTCGCCAGTGAAGGCTCGGCGCCGTAGCTGTAAATCGCGTCGGTCAGGCGGTTGGCGAAGGCGCTGACTTTCTCCGCCAGCGGGCCGCCGCCGCTCAACAGCGCCCCTTCGACGGGACGCAGCCGGCCGGCTTGCCAGCGCTCCAGCCGAACCGGCGACGGCAGACCCAGGGCCCCGACCAAACGATGGCCGATGGACGAATTGGCGAAGTCGACATAGCGGTCAGACATGGAACGCGCTCCAGCAGCTGGGGTTCAAAGTGTGGACCACGAATGGCGATCAGTCGTTCGATCCATGAGATTAGGCCTACGCTTGATCAAAGCAGATTAGTTTGATCGGTGGATTTGTGTGGCAATGCATTCACTGTGGGAGCGGGCTTGCCCGCGATGGGGCCGGCACATCCAACATCGGTGTTGATTGACCCAACGCTTTCGCGGGCAAGCCCGCTCCCACAGGGATTGCGTCGACTTTCAGATAGTTCATCAGGAGCTTTTCATGACTCAGCTGCGCCGCGTCGCGATTATCGGCGGTAACCGTATTCCCTTCGCCCGTTCCAACGGGCCGTACGCCACCGCCAGTAACCAGGCGATGCTCACCGCAGCGCTCGAAGGCTTGATCGAACGCTTCAACCTGCACGGCCTGCGCCTGGGCGAAGTGGCGGCGGGGGCGGTGCTCAAGCATTCGCGGGACTTCAACCTGACCCGAGAATGCGTGCTCGGCTCACGACTGTCGCCGACCACTCCGGCCTACGACATCCAGCAAGCCTGCGGCACCGGTCTTGAAGCGGCATTGTTGGTGGCGAATAAAATCGCCCTCGGCCAGATCGATTGCGGCATCGCCGGTGGCGTCGACACCACGTCCGACGCGCCGATCGGCATCAACGAAGGCCTGCGCAAAATCCTCCTGCAAGCCAATCGCGCCAAGACCACCGCCGACAAACTGAAAACCTTTTTGCAGGTACGCCCGCGTCATTTGATCCCGGAATTTCCACGCAACGGCGAACCGCGCACCGGCCTTTCGATGGGTGAACACTGCGAGTTGATGGCGCAGACCTGGAACATTCCGCGCGCCGAGCAGGATCAACTGGCGCTGGAGAGTCATCAAAAGCTCGCCGCCTCTTACACCGAGGGCTGGCACAACGATTTGATGACGCCGTTCCTCGGCCTGACCCGCGACAACAACCTGCGCCCGGACCTGACCCTGGAAAAGCTTGCGTCACTGAAACCGGCCTTCGAGAAAAGTGCCAAGGGCACTATGACCGCCGGCAACTCCACGCCGCTCACCGACGGTGCGTCGCTGGTGCTGCTGGGCAGTGAGGAATGGGCGAAGGAACGCGGCTTGCCGATCCTCGCGTATTTGCGCGATGGCGAAGCGGCGGCGGTGGATTTCGTCAACGGCGCCGAGGGCCTGTTGATGGCGCCGGTGTATGCGGTGCCACGCTTGCTGGCGCGCAATGGCCTGACCTTGCAGGACTTCGATTACTACGAAATCCACGAAGCCTTCGCCGCACAGGTGCTCTGCACGTTGAAGGCCTGGGAAGACCCGGACTATTGCAAAACCCGCCTTGGCCTCGACGCGCCGCTGGGTTCCATCGACCGCAGCAAACTCAATGTCAAAGGCAGCTCACTGGCCGCCGGGCATCCCTTTGCCGCTACGGGTGGGCGCATTGTCGCCAACCTGGCCAAGTTGCTTGATGCGGCGGGCAAGGGTCGAGGGTTGATCTCGATCTGCGCCGCGGGTGGCCAGGGCGTGACGGCGATTATCGAGCGCTGAGCAGTTCGGCATCCTGCGGCACGGTGTGTTTGCGGTTGGCGTAACTCTCGGCCATCACCGAGCAGACGATCAGCTGCAACGGGTGGTAGATCATGATCGGCAGCAGGATCAGCCCCAGGCCGGGGTTGGCACCGAAGATCAACGCCGCCATCGGCGCACCCGCCGCCAGGGATTTTTTGCTGGCGCAGAACACGGCCGCGATCTCATCGGCCTGGCTGAACTTCAAGGCGCGCGCGGTGCGGGTGGTCATCCACAGGATCACCGCCAGCAGCATCGCACTGCCAATCAGCGCGGTGAGAATCACGCTGTCGCCCTGTTGCTGCCACACCCCCGACGCCATCGAATTGCAGAACGCCGCGTACACCAGCAGCAGGATCACCAGCTTGTCGACGACGTAGGTGTAGCGCTGGTGCCGGGCGAAAAACTGGCCGAAAACCGGCCGCACCAATGGCCCGAGCACCAGCGGCAACAACAGCATGGCGCAGAGGTCGAGCAGGGTTGAACCGAGGTCGATGCCACCCGCCCCGCTGCCGACCACGAAGCTCACCAGTAACGGCGTAATGAAAATCCCCAGCACGCTGGACAGGCTCGCATTCAGGATCGCCGCCGGCACGTTACCGCCCGCGCTGCCGGTCAGGGCCACGGAAGATGAAATGGTCGAGGGCAGGGCGCAGAGGTACAGGAAACCAAGCATCAGCAGCGAAGGAATGTGCGAACCGAGCAGCTTGTCGCTGAGCAGCCAGATCAGCGGAAACACCGCAAAGGTGAAACCCTGGACCATGACGTGCAGCTTCCAGTTTTTCAAACCCTGGCTGATCTGCTCGCTGGACAGGTTGACCCCGTGCAGGAAGAACACCAGGAACACACCGATGTTGATCACGTACTCGGCATGCATGCCACCGCCGGTGGCGCCGAAGCTCGGGAAGAAATACGACAGCAGCGTGGCGATCAGCATGCCGCACAAGAACCAGTCGGTGACGACGCGTTTGAGGTGTTTGAAGGCATGCATGACAGGCACCGAATACATTTGTAAGAAATGGTGACTTAGCCTAACGTCGGCCTTGTCAGCCGTCTTGCGACATAAGGCCAATCAATGCCGACTAACGGACAAATTTCCCTCGAACGGACGATTCCGACGCTGTCGGCGTTGCCGCGTGCGCTGTATGCCCGTGCGGAAAGCCTGAACGCCGGTTCGTGGACGCCGCCGCATCGTCACGACTGGGTACAGTTTTCCTACGCCATCAGCGGCGTGCTCGGTGTGCACACGGCCGAGGGCAGTTTCTTTGCGCCGCCGCAGTGGGGGATCTGGATTCCGGCGGATCTGGAGCATCAGGTCGTGACCTCGATGCGCGCCGAGATGCGCAGCCTGTATGTGCGCCGCGAGGATTGCGCATGGGCGGACGGGCGTTGCCGGGTGCTGGAAGTGACGCCGTTGGCGCGGGAGCTGATCAAGAGTTTTTGCCTGCTGCCCGTGGAATACCCGCAAGGCGACAGCCAGGAGTCGCGGCTGGTGAATGTGCTGCTGGATCAGTTGGCGAGTTTGCCGGAGGTCGGCTTTTCCCTGCCGTTGCCGCGACATCAGCGGTTGCTGGGGTTGTGCAACGAACTGATCGAAAGCCCGGAGCGCAACGTGACCTTGCAGGAATGGGCGCAGCGGTTGGGGACGTCGGAGAAGACCTTGATGCGCTTGTTTCAGCGCGAGACAGGCTTGAGCTTTCGAGGGTGGCGGCAGCGGATGCGGCTGCTGTCGTCGTTGAGTTTGCTGGAGGAGGGCGACAGCGTGACCAATGCCGCGCTGTCTTGCGGGTATGACTCGACGTCAGCGTTTATTGCGGCGTTCAAGAGTTTGTTCGGGTTTACCCCGGGAGAGTTGTTCAAACAGTGACGGCCTCATCGCGGGCAAGCCCGCTCCCACAAGGACAGTGCAAAACCCTGTGGGAGCGGGCTTGCCCGCGATTGGCCGCGATGCGGCCACCGGGATTGAGGATCAGGTCCTGAACCGCCGAACCAACCCATCCAGCTCATTCGACAACCCGGCCAGGCTCTGCGAATCCAGCCGCGCCGAGTTCGCCAGTTCCGCCACCAACTGCGCATCACCATGAATCTGGCTGATGTGCCGATTGATGTCTTCGGCCACCTGATGCTGTTGTTCCGCCGCCGTGGCGATCTGCGTGTTCATGTCGCGAATCACATCCACCGACTCACGAATCAAGCCAAAGCTGCTGCGCGCTTCGCCGATGCGGGTCACCGATTGCTGGGACACTTCCAGGCTCGCATGCATCTGCTGCGTCACCTGGCTGGTGCGCTTGGCGAGGTTGCCGAGCAGGCCGTCGATTTCCGCCGTGGAATCCGCCGTGCGCTTGGCCAGCGCCCGTACTTCGTCCGCCACCACCGCAAAACCGCGACCTTGCTCACCGGCCCGCGCGGCTTCGATGGCCGCGTTCAGCGCCAGCAGGTTGGTCTGTTCGGCGATCGAGCGGATGGTCCCGAGGATCGACTGGATGTCGTTGCTGTCGCGTTCCAGTTGTTGCATCGACTGGGCCGACTGTTCGATTTCCTGGCTCAGGCGATCGACACTGGTCACTGCCGCATCAATCTGCTGCTGACCTTCGCGCGCCTGGCGTTGGCCACTGTCGGCGGATTCCGCCGCCTGGCTGCAAGAGCGTGCGACTTCGTTGGCGGTGGCGACCATCTCGTGGAAGGCCGTGGACACCATGTCCACCGCTTCACGCTGGCGCCCGGCCGCTTCGGCCATGTCGCTGGAGACCTGGGTCGAGCTCTTGGAGGTGGCGAGGATCTTGGTCGCGGCGCCGCCGATGCTCTGGATCAGGTTGCGAATCGCCGCCAGGAACTGGTTGAACCAGTTCGCCAGTTGCGCGGTTTCGTCGCTGCCACGGATTTGCAGGTTCTTGGTCAGGTCGCCTTCACCTTGGGCGATGCCTTCCAGGCCATCGGCCACACTGCGGATCGGCCGCACGATGACGCTGGCGAAACTGGCACCCACAACGGCGAAGATGGCTGCCAGGACGGCGGCAATGATCGCGATCAACCAGGTCAGTTGGGTCGCGGCGCTCATTACGTCGTTCTGTTTGATCAGGCCGATGAAGGTCCAGCCCAATTGCTCCGACGGCCAGACGTTGGCCATGTAGCGCTCACCGTTCAGCTCGACTTCGACCAGGCCTTTGCCGGCCTTGGCCAGTTGTGCATAGCCTTCGCCCAGGCTGCTCAGTGCCTTGAAGTTGTGTTCCGGTTGCTTCGGATCGACCAGTACGGTGCCGGAGTTTTCCAGCAGCATCAGGTAACCGCTTTCACCCAGCTTGATCTGTTTGACGAGTTCGGTCATCTGTTTGAGCGACACGTCGATGCTGACCACGCCGCCGTTGGTGCCCAGCTTGTTGTCGACGGTGCGTACGGTGCTGACGTAGGACGTGTCATTTTCGGCCCAGTAGTAAGCCTCGGTGCGGAACGGCTTGCCCGGTTTGGCCTGGGCCGCCTTATACCAGGGGCGCAGGCGCGGATCGTAGTTGGCCAGCTTGGCATCGTCCGGCCACGACACGTAACCGCCGGCGGCAGTACCGATGATGGCGTAGGCATAGGACGGATGGGCGTTACCCAGGTCCTGCAGGAAGCCGAAGATCTTTTTGTCCATCTCGCCCTGAGGAATGCTCTCGGCGTTGGCGCTCATGTAAGTCTTGAGGCTGTCATCCGAGTTCTTGATCAGCGGTTGTTTGGCCAGGTATTCGACGTTCTGGCTGATGCCGTCGAAGAACAGCTGCATGGCATTGCTGACCTGACGGATTTCGCGGCCGCTGCTGTCGACGAATTCGTCCTTGGCATCACTGCGCAAGTTCAGCACAACGAGGGTAGCGACCAGCACCACCGGCAGGCAGGCGATGATTGCAAACGCCCAGGTCAACTTCTGTTTGATGTTCATCCGCGCTCCAGATTTTCTTGTAGGCCCACGCAGTGCAGATGACTCGCGGATTATTGGCAGCCGTAAACGTTTTTGATCACCGGGTTCCCTGGTGCGCCATCGTTGTTTTCTGTCGAAACGATTGTCGGACAAATCACTCTGTCACTGAGGACTTCGGCTGCTGGAGGCGGAAATTGAGGCTTATTGAGAAAAATCCTACGAAGGGTATGAATTGAGGTGTCAGCTTCTGTCGCAAATGCCCTCAAAGCCCTACAGCAACACGTGACACAGGCTCAGCTATGATTCTGCACGGCGGATGACGGGCGGTGGGTTTGCCGGGTTTTTCCGGCACATTGTGTGCTTCTAGATGTTCATGGCAGCGTTCATAGGTCGGCAACCCCTCCCCCGAATGAGTGGATTGCCGTATAACGAATGACTTTCGCGTGTTTGGTAATAAAGGACCCACAATAAAAGCTGATGAAGACTCCAAAACGCATTGAACCCCTGATCGAGGACGGTCTGGTCGACGAGGTGCTGCGCCCACTCATGAGTGGTAAAGAAGCAGCTGTTTATGTGGTGCGCTGCGGTAACGAGCTACGTTGCGCGAAGGTCTACAAGGAGGCGAACAAACGCAGTTTCCGCCAGGCGGCCGAATATCAGGAAGGCCGCAAGGTACGCAACAGCCGTCAGGCCCGGGCGATGGCCAAGGGTTCCAAGTTCGGCAAGAAAGAAACCGAAGACGCCTGGCAGAACGCCGAAGTAGCGGCGTTGTTCCGTTTGGCCGGTGCTGGCGTGCGGGTTCCCAAGCCTTACGACTTCCTGGAAGGCGTGTTGCTGATGGAACTGGTGGCCGACGAGTACGGCGATGCCGCGCCGCGTCTCAACGACGTGGTGCTGGAACCGGACCAGGCGCGCGAGTATCACGCGTTCCTGATCTCGCAGATCGTGCTGATGTTGTGTACCGGCCTGGTGCACGGTGACTTGTCCGAGTTCAACGTGCTGCTGACCCCGACCGGCCCGGTGATCATCGACTTGCCGCAAGCAGTCGACGCGGCGGGCAACAACCACGCGTTCAACATGCTGGAGCGGGACGTGGGCAACATGGCGTCCTACTTCGGGCGGTTTGCGCCGGAGTTGAAAAAGACCAAGTACGCCAAGGAAATGTGGGCGTTGTACGAAGCCGGCACCTTGCACCCGGCCAGCCTCTTGACCGGCGAGTTCGACGAGCCGGAAGAGATCGCCGACGTTGGCGGGATCATGCGCGAAATCGAGGCTGCACGCCTCGATGAAGAGCGCAAGCAAGCGGTGCGCGCCGCTGATGACGCGCCCCCAGGCAAAACCGAAGAACCGCCTCCGCCCTGGATGCAGTGATCGGTTAATCAGAAACCCGGCTTCGGCCGGGTTTTTCGTAACCCCCACACCCTGTAGGAGCGAGCTCGCTCGCGAAAAACCCGAGAACACCGCGCCGTGTCAGGCTCACCGCATTATCGTTGACGACCATCGCGAGCAAGCTCGCTCCTACAGTGCAGCCTCTACCCACACTCAAGGATTGAATGTGAACTCCACCCGCAACGCTCAACTGATCATTTGCGCCCGTCTGATCTCGGACTTCGGTGCCTTCCTCAACATGGTCGCCCTGGCCACTTACGTCTACTTGCTCAGCAACAGCGCCATGAGCGTCGGCATCTTTCTCGCCAGCCGCGTCGGCGGAGGCATTTTTGCCAGTCTCATCGGCACCACTTTTTACCGGCGCTGGACCGGGCGCCTGCCGCTGATTGCCTTCGATATCCTGCGTGCTGTGTTGCTGGGTCTGTTGCTGGTGTTGCCAGTCGCGCAACAAGCACTGCTGCTACCGGTGATCGCCTTCGGCCTGGGGTTCGGTAATTCGATGTTCGCCATTGGCCTCAACAGCCAGTTGCCACACTTGATCGACGGCGAACACTTGCTTAAGACCAACGCCTGGATCACCTCGGCGTCTTCAGCGGCAATGGTCGGTGGAAGTCTGGTGGCAGGGCTGTTGGTGGCGGCGTTCGGCTTTGAAACGGTGTTCGCGTTGAACGTCGTCACGTATCTGCTGGCGGCGCTGTTCATTGTGCCGCTGCGGTTTTCCCAGCCCGCGCCCAGTGTCGATTCAACCAATCAGCGGGGAGAGTGGTCAGCCCTGCGCCAAGGCTTGCGCAGCACACCGGTGGTGGCCGCGATGCTCGCGGTCGCCATGGCCGACACCCTTGGCAGCGCTGCGCACAACGTGGGTTTCCCGATCATTTCCAAATGGCTGACACCCGAGTCGGCCAGCACCACGCTGGGGCTGATGCTGGCGGTCTGGGCCAGCGGCAAACTCATCGGTGCGCGGATCGCCAGCCGCCTGAAAGGCTCGGACAACGTGAACCTGGAGCGGCGATTCTTCTTCGGCGTGTTGCTGATGTCCTGCGGCTTCATCCTGATGTTCCAGCAGCACACGCTCTACGGTTTGCTGCTGTTTGCGTTGCCGGCGGGATTGGGCGACGGCTTTTCGGAAGTCGGCCTGATGTCGCGTCTGCAACGTGAGCCGGACAGCCTGCGCTTGCCGATTTTCAGCTTCCTGACCCTGCTGCAAATGACCGGGTTCGGCGTCGGCATGCTGATCGCCGCGCCGTTCTATTCGTGGTGGACGCCGGGTGCCGTGGTGCTGCTGTTCCACGGCATTCCCCTCACCACGTTGCTGGTGGTGAAGGGGTTGGCCATCAGGGGCGAGCGGGTGCGGCGCAGCAGCCAGACTCAAGGTTCTTGAGAATCGGGCAGTCCGGGCGATGGTCGCCATGACAATGCTCGACCAGGTCCTGCAGGGTGTCGCGCAACTGACCGAGTTCGAGGATTTTCTGATTGAGCTCGTCAATGTGCTGGCGGGCCAACGCCTTCACGTCGGCACTGGCGCGCTGGCGGGCCTGCCAGAGGGTCAGCAGTTTGCCGACCTCTTCCAGTGAGAAACCCAGATCCCGCGACCGCTTGATAAACGCCAGGGTGTGCAGGTCGTCGTCGCCATAGATCCGATACCCGCTGTCGGTGCGATGGGCGGCCTTGAGCAAACCGATGGACTCGTAATAACGGATCATCTTTGCGCTCAGGCCGCTTTCGCGGGCCGCTTGGCCGATGTTCATTGGGTGTCCTCCAGATCCTTGGGTTTCCAGGTTTTCAACAGTAGCGCATTGCTCACCACGCTGACGCTCGACAACGCCATGGCAGCGCCGGCCAGCACCGGATTGAGGAAGCCGAAGGCTGCCAGCGGAATACCGATCAGGTTGTAGACAAAGGCCCAGAACAGGTTCTGGCGAATCTTCGCGTAGGTCTTGCGGCTGATTTCCAGCGCCGCCGGCACCAGCCGTGGATCGCCGCGCATCAGGGTGATCCCGGCCGCGTGCATGGCCACGTCGGTGCCACCGCCCATGGCAATGCCGATATCGGCGGCCGCCAGGGCCGGGGCGTCGTTGATGCCATCGCCGACCATCGCGACCACCCCGGTTTTCTTCAGTAGGGCGACGGTGGCGGCTTTGTCGGCTGGCAGCACTTCGGCGTGGACATCGCTGATGCCCAGTGCCTCGGCCACCACTTTGGCACTGCCACGGTTGTCGCCGGTTAGCAGGTGGCTGCTGATGTTCCGTGCGCTGAGTTGTTGAACGGCTTGCAGGGCGCCGGGTTTGAGCGTGTCGCCAAAGGCAAACAGGCCCAGCACTCGCGACTCGGGGCTTTGTTCGATCAGCCAGGACAGGGTCCGGCCTTCGGTTTCCCAGGCTGTTGCCGAGTCAGCCAATTCACCTGCGCTCAAACCGCTTTCTTGCAACAGGCGACGATTGCCCAAGGCCAACCGACGACCCTTTAACGAGCCAGCAATGCCGCGCCCGGTCAGCGATTGGCTGTCGGTGACATCGGCCACGTTCAAACCGCGTTCGGCGCAAGCATCCAGCACCGCCTTCGCCAGCGGGTGTTCACTGCCGCGTTGCAGGGCGCCGGCCATTTGCAGCAGGGTGGCTTCGTCAGTGTCGATGGCGCTCAGATGCGCGATGCGCGGAGCACCCGAGGTCAGCGTACCGGTCTTGTCGAACACCACCGCGCTGACTTCATGCGCACGTTCCAGCGCTTCGGCGTCCTTGATCAAAATCCCGTAGCGCGCTGCGACGCCAGTGCCGGCCATGATCGCGGTCGGCGTGGCCAGCCCCAGTGCGCAAGGGCAGGCGATCACCAGCACCGCGACGGCGTTGATCAATGCCGTTTCTATCGGCGCGCCATACAACCACCAGCCGATCAAGGTGGCCAAGGCCAGCAGCAGAACCACGGGTACGAAGACCTGGCTGACTTTATCCACCAGTTTCTGGATGGGCGCTTTTGCGGCTTGAGCGTCCTCCACCAGACGGATGATGCGCGCCAGCACGGTTTCCGCGCCGAGCGCCTGGGGACGCACCAGCAACCGGCCTTCGCCATTGATCGCGCCGCCGGTGACCTTGTCACCAGGTTGTTTGGGCACCGGCAGGCTTTCGCCGCTGATCAGCGCTTCGTCGGCGTGGCTCTGGCCTTCGACCACTTCACCGTCGACCGGGAAACGTTCACCGGGTTTGACCATCACGAGGTCGTTGAGGCGCAACGCACTGATGGCGACATCCTGTTCGCGGCCGTCGATCACTTGAATCGCCCGCTCCGGGCGCAAGGCTTCGAGGGCGCGAATGGCGCTGGCGGTCTGGCGCTTGGCGCGGCTTTCCAGGTATTTGCCCAGCAGCACCAAGGCGATGACCACCGCAGAGGCTTCGAAATACAGGTGCGGCATGCCCCCGGCGGCGGTGGCCCATTGGTAAAGACTCAAGCCGTAACCGGCGCTGGTGCCGAGGGCGACCAGCAAATCCATATTGCCGGCACCGGCGCGCACGGCTTTCCAGGCGGCCACATAAAAGCGCGCACCGAAGATGAATTGCACCGGTGTGGCCAAGGCAAATTGCACCCAGGCCGGGAGCATCCAGTGCACGCCGAACGGTTGTAGCAACATCGGCAACACCAGCGGCAAGGCGAGGGCGATCGCCATGATCAAGACCCAGCGCTCACGGTGCAGACGGGCTTGTTGATTGTCGGTTTGCGGGTGTTCGACTTCCCAGACGCTGGCGCTGTAACCGGCCTTGGTCACGGCAGCGATCAAGGTTTGCGGATCGATCTGACCGAGCAGTTCGAGGTGGGCGCGTTCGTTGGCCAGGTTGACGCTGACGCTTTTCACCCCCGGCACTTTGGCCAGCGCCCGTTCGACCCGGCCGACACACGACGCGCAGGTCATGCCATCGATGCTCAATTCCAGGCTCTGTTGCGGCACGCTGTAGCCGGCTTGCTGCACGGCGTCCATCAAGGCCGGCAGACTGTCGCTGGGCGCCTGGACCCGGGCCTGTTCAGTGGCCAGGTTGACGCTGACAGCACTGGCGCCGATGACTTTGCTCAAGGCACGCTCGACACGCCCGGCGCAACTGGCGCAGGTCATGCCGGCAATCGGCAGATCGAAAGTGGTGGATTCGGACATCGGTCACGCTCCCTGTAGAAGATATCTACAGGATCAACCTTGCCATGCGGGCAAGGTCAAGCGCCATGATTCAGATCAAAAGATCGCAGCCTCGTTGCACTCGACAGCTCCTACAAGGTTTCGTATCCCCTGTAGGAGCTGTCGAGTGCAACGAGGCTGCGATCTTTTTACCGGCTCAATATTCCAGGGCGGCAGGCTTGAGGTACATCCCTTCTTGCGTCATCGCAATCCGGAACTTCAGCACATCCCCGGCCTTGAGCAGGATGTTCTGCGAACCCGGTGCAAGCATGCCCGGATTGCAACCCGGCGCCTGACCCGGCAGCAGCTTCAAGCGCAGCGACACATTACCCGGCGGCAGGTTGAACGACGCGCTCTGTTCCTGGAACAACCGCGCCGACAACTGATCCTGGATGTACACACCGATCTCGCAGTTGGTCGACACTTCCAGGCGCTCGCGGGAAATGATCAGCACGCCATAGTCCTCCCCGGCGGCGTTGACCGAGGGCACGGCGGCGAAAAGGCTGAGGAAGCCAAACAGGCTGAGAGCTGACCAGCGCATGGCTGAATCTCCTGAGGTCGAGTCATTGATGGACGCAGCTTGGCCGAGCGCGACGACGATTGCCAGCCCGGCAGTTTGCGGCAGAACTTGACCTTGCCATGGTGGCAAGCTCGAGACTGCAGGCAACCTCACTCAAGGAGTCATCCCATGCAAGTGTTCAACGTTGAAGGCATGTCCTGCGGTCACTGCGTCAAAGCCATCACTCAGGCGCTGCAAGCCAAGGACCCGGCCGCCAGTGTGCGGGTCGATCTGGCTGCAAAAGAAGTCGGTGTCGAGAGTGCGCTGACCACTGAGCAGGTAATCGCCGCGATCACCGAAGAAGGCTACGCCGCCAAAGTCGCCTGAGCCGATTTCTGTAGGAGCCGGGCTTGCTCGCGAAGGCGGTGGAACAGTCAATGCGATGTTGAATGTTGCGCCGCCTTCGCGAGCAAGCTCGGCTCCTACAGGTTCGGTGGTTTGCCGGGGTTTTTTATTAGTTAGCGACCTATCGGAATGTTCAAGGCGTCGATGCGCGGCTAGACTGTCGGGCTGCCGACCTTTGTCCAACGGGATGCCCGATGAACTTCCGTACCATTCTGATTCTTGGCGCCTTGAGCGCTTTCGGTCCGCTGGCGATCGATTTCTATCTGCCAGCGTTCCCGGCGATGGCGCTCGCGTTCGGCACCGATGAAAAACACGTCCAGTTGACCCTGGCGGCGTATTTCCTCGGGTTGTCCCTTGGTCAGCTGGCTTACGGCCCGGTGGCGGATCGTTTCGGGCGACGCATTCCCTTGCTGACCGGCGTCGGTTTATTCACCGTTGCGTCCGTGGCCTGCGCCTTTGCGCCGAATCTGGAATGGCTGATCGGCGCGCGTTTCGTTCAGGCCCTGGGTGGTTGCGCGGGGATGGTGATCTCGCGGGCGGTGGTCAGCGATAAATGCGATGCGGTGGGTTCGGCGAAGGTCTTCTCGCAATTGATGCTGGTGATGGGGCTGGCGCCGATTCTGGCCCCCATGCTCGGCGGACTGTTGGTCAACACCACGGGCTGGCAGTCGATCTTTCTCGTACTGACCGGTTTCAGTGCGGCGGCCGGGTTGGCTGTGGCGTTCGGGCTGCCGGAGAGTCTGCCGGCCCATGTGCCGCGTCAACCCTTGTCGGGGGCGCTGCGTCAGTACGGTCGCTTGCTGTCGGACCCGATCTACCTCGGCCACGCCTTGACCGGCGGCATCGCCATCGCCGGGATGTTTGCCTACATCGCCGGTTCACCGTTCGTCTTCATCAAGCTGTACGGCGTACCGGCCGAGCATTTCGGCTGGCTGTTCGGCACCAACGCGGCGGGGTTCATTCTGGTGGCGCAAGTCAACGCGCGACTGCTGGCCAAGCGTGGCCCGGCGTTTTTGTTGGCGCGCACGGTATGGATTTACGTCGGTGGCGGCCTGGCGCTGCTCGCGGTCAGTGCATTGCACACCGAGCAGCTATGGCCGTTGCTGATTCCGCTGTTTGTCTGCATCGCCAGCCTGGGTTGCATTCTCCCCAACGCCTCGGCCTGCGCGATGAACGGGCAGGGCGCCCGGGCCGGCAGCGCGTCGGCGATGCTCGGTTGCCTGCAATTCAGCGTCGCGGCCGGGGCTGCGGCGCTGGTGGGGGTTTTACACGATGGCAGCGCCGTGCCGATGGCCATGGTCATCAGCCTGTGCGGAATTCTGGTGGTGAGCGTCGCGATGCTCACCCGGCGTTTGCAAAATGCCCGGGCACTGGCACAAGCCCAGGTCTGAGGATGGCCTCAGCCAGCAGCGCGCTGCTGCTGGACGGGAATTTGATGAGGGGCTTGCAGGCGCGCTTCAAGGGTGCGGGTGAAGGCACGCGCTTCGGCTTCGCTACGGAACGTCACGGCGTGTTGGTCCAGGCGGACCTGCCAGCAGGATGTTGCCACTTCTTTTATCAGGATCTTCATTGCTGAGCTCTCCTCTCGTAAAAGATGTTCTGTAAAGATGGTGCCGCGGAGTTTCGATTGTAGACCCCGAATACGATCACCATTGTGACAACGGTCAACTCTCGGACTGACGGTGTCGTCCGGGCGGACGACACTGTTTCAATCTATTTCAGAACCCTTCAAGCACGATCTTGCCTTTGGACTTTCCGCTTTCCAGCAGCTCATGAGCACGCCGCAGGTTAGCCGCGTTGATGGTCCCGAAGTGCTCGCCCACCGTGGTTTTCAACGTCCCGGCATCGATCAGCCCGGCCACGCGGTTAAGCAATTTGTGTTGCTCGATCATGTCGGCGGTTTCGAACAGCGAGCGGGTGTACATGAACTCCCAGTGCAGCGACAGGCTCTTGCGCTTGAGCTTGGTCACGTCCAGCGCCTTCGGATCATCGATCAAGGCCAGCTTGCCTTGTGGCGCCAACGCCTCGACCAATTGGTCCAGGTGATGATCAGTCTGGGTCAGGCTGGCAACGTGGGTTACCTGATCGAGGCCGGCGCGTTTCAACGCTTCGCTCAACGGCTGGCTGTGATCGATCACCAGGTCGGCACCCAGTTCACGCACCCAGCTCTGGGTTTGTGGGCGGGACGCGGTGCCGATGACTTTCAGCCCGGTGAGCTGGTGGGCCAGTTGCGTGAGGATCGAGCCGACACCGCCGGCCGCGCCGACAATCAGCAGGCTCTGGCCTTCATCGGTGTTGCCTTCGCGCACTTGCAGGCGTTCGAAGAGCAGTTCCCACGCAGTGATGGCCGTCAACGGCAGCGCAGCGGCTTCGGCAAAACCGAGGGTTTTCGGCATATGGCCGACGATCCGCTCATCCACCACGTGCAGTTCGCTGTTGCCGCCGGCGCGGGCGATGGAGCCGGCGTAGAACACTTTGTCGCCGGCCTTGAACAGCGTCACCTCACTGCCGACCGACTTGACCACCCCGGCCACGTCCCAGCCCAGCACTTTCGCCGCGCCCCCTTCGGGCTGGACGTTCTGGCGAACCTTGGTGTCCACCGGGTTCACCGAAATGGCTTTGACTTCGACCAGCAGGTCACGCGGACCGGCCACCGGTTCTGGCAGTTCGATGTCTTGCAGGGATTTCTCGTCGCTGATCGGCAGGGAGGCGTAGTAGGCAATGGCTTTCATAAGGGAACTCCGAAAAAGTAATAAAGGAAGGATCAGGCCACGGTACGCAGGCGCTTGAGATCGAAGTGTTCGAGAAAGTCCCCGGCCTTGGCGCGAAAGTTCTGGATATGTGCGCTGGCGTCATGGGCTTGCAGGGCTTCGTCGCTGCTCCACTTTTCGATCATGTAGAAGGCCAGAGGGTTGGCGAGGTCCTGATGCAGGTCGTATTGACCGCAACCGGCTTCGGCGCGGGTCGGTTCCAGCAGCGCTCGCAGGTGTTGTTCGAGGGCATCTTGCTGGCCGTCTTTGGCGATGAGGGTGGCAATAGCGGTAAACGGCTGGGACATGGTCGACTCCGGGAACGGGTGATTTCGATGGAGCAGATGATTGGTTATTTCTTCGCAAGATAAAACCCGCTAAAAGAGCAGTCTCTTTCAATATTTTTTTGATAATCAGGGCCGAAGATGCTTCGTTTCGATGATTTGCAGTTGTTTGTCCGGGCGGCGGACCTGGGCAGCCTGTCGGCGGCAGCGCGTGGCATGGACATGTCGCCGGCGGGGGCCAGTGCGGCGTTGAAGCGTATCGACCAGCAACTTGGCGCCCGCTTGCTCGCCCGTTCGACCCGCAGCCTGCGCCTCACCGCCGAAGGCGAGGGATTTCTCGAGTACGCCCGGGCGGCCCTGAGCAACCTCGATGAGGGCCGACGGTTGTTGGCCAGCGGCCAGGACCAGGTCAGCGGGGTTTTGCAGCTGTCGGCGCCTTCGGACTTCGGGCGCAACCTGCTGTTGCCGTGGCTGGACGAGTTTCAGCGTGAGCATCCGAAACTCACCGTGCGCTTGCTACTCGGCGACCGTATCGCCGATCTGTTCCGCCAGCCGGTGGACATTGCCCTGCGTTACGGCGAGCCGGAAGACTCAAGCCTGGTGGCGTTGCCCATCGCCCCGCACAACCGTCGCGTGCTCTGCGCATCACCCGAATACCTGGCCCGGCAGGGCGAGCCGCGGCAACTGGAGCAACTGGCCCAGCATAATTGCCTGCTGTTCATGCTTGGCAGCCGCGTCCACGATCACTGGAGTTTCCACGACGGCAAGCGCGAGGTCAGCCTGACGGTCAGCGGTGATCGTTTCAGTGACGATGCCGATGTGGTGCGTCTGTGGGCGGTGGCGGGTGCAGGGATCGCCTACAAATCCTGGCTCGATGTCGCCGCCGATGTACTGGCCGGTCGCTTGAAAGTGCTGATGCCGGAGTTGCTGTGTGAGCGCGCACCGCTGAATTTGTTGTGCGCCCATCGCGCACAATTGAGTAAGCCGGTGAACCTGTTGCGGGAAATGCTTGCCAGCCGATGCGCTCGTTTAAGCAGTCAATTTCCGCCGTTATCGGGTATCGATCATTAGTCGCAGGTAAAAAGCGAAATTTCACTCAGGAACTATCAGCAGCAATGGTTTTCCCGTGGGCAAGAACCGGCGGTTAACCCGCTTATACTAGCGCCCGCCTCATGTACGCACCGTCGATCTTGCAACCCTGGACCTTCGCCACAGCTGCGAAGCAATGGCCTGTGTGAGTGAGAGGCTTTGCCCAGGCTTATGGCGGATTGCACGTCTTGGCCGACGACACATTACTGGTCAAGATGTCTCTGAGCAGTAGACGAAACGATTCAACAGGGAGTGAATACATGGAACATGCACCTTGCATCAGTCAGGTCGCCACGTTGCTGGCTGACCCAAAGCGCAGCGCAATGATGTGGGCCTTGATGGACGGCTCGGCGCGACAAACCGAAGAGCTGGCATTGTTGGCCGGCCTGTCACCTTCTTCGGCCAGTGCACACTTGGGGCGTTTGTCCGCGGGAGGTCTGTTGAAAGTCGAGGCGCGCGGGCGCAAACGGTTTTTTCGACTGGCCGCGCCCGAAGTCGGCGCCGCAATAGAGGCACTGGCCAGCGCCACCCTGGCCAGTACGCCACGGCAACTCCCGGACATTTTCAATCGCACGGCACCCAGTGCCAAACCTCCGGCGGCGCCTTCGTCATTGTTGCGCGCCAGGCTCTGTGACGATCATTTGGGCGGCACCCTGGCCGCCGATCTCTACCAGCGTCTGCTGGATGCGGGCTGGATCGAGCAGTTCGATCAGCGGGTCACGATCACGCACAAGGGCGCTACGCAACTGGCGGCACGCGGTGTGTACATCCAGGCGCTGGCTCATCGCAACGGCAAGGTCGCCTGCGCGTGCCCTGACTGGAGCGAAAGACGCCCGCACATGGGCGGCTCACTGGGGGCGGCGTTGCTGCAGTTGTTCATGCAGTCCGGCTGGTTGAGCCTGCCCAACGATTCGCGTGCCTTGCAGACCTCCGCTGCGGGGCAGCGTGAAATTAATCGTTTTGCCAAGGAAAACGAGCTGGAAATGGCGTTGTAGACACCTTCAAGATCGACGTCCGAGCGCTCGGGCGTCGTTCAGGGTTGTGGCCAGGTCGCATCCAGCAACAGCCCGTGGCGGCTATCGCGCACACTCGATCCAGGGACTTTCGGATTGGGGGGATGTGGCATGGAAACACGAGGCTTCAGCGCGGCAGAACGATTGGAACGGCTGCCCATCAGCGGTTATCACCGGATTATTTTCATCATCATTGCCCTGGCGTTTTTCTTCGACTCCATGGACCTGGCGATGATGACGTTCCTGCTCGGCTCGATTAAAACCGAATTCGGCCTCAGTACGGCGCAGGCCGGGTTGCTGGCCAGTTCGAGTTTTTTCGGCATGGTGGTGGGGGCGTCATTGTCCGGCATGCTGGCCGACCGCTTTGGACGCAAACCAGTGTTCCAGTGGAGCATCGTATTGTGGGGCATCGCCAGCTACCTGTGTTCCACGGCGCAAAACGTCGAAACCCTGACGTTGTTCCGCATCCTCTTGGGGATCGGCATGGGCATGGAGTTTCCCATCGCTCAGTCGATGCTGTCCGAGCTGATTCCAGCCAAAGGGCGCGGTCGTTATATCGCGTTGATGGACGGTTTCTGGCCGCTGGGTTTCGTCGCGGCCGGGCTGCTGTCGTACTTCCTGTTGCCGGTGATTGGCTGGCGCGACATCTTCCTGGTCCTGGCGGTGCCGGCGGTGTTTGTCCTGGCGATCCGCTTTTTCATTCCGGAATCTCCGCGTTGGCTGGAACAGGCCGGGCGGCATGACGCGGCGGACAAGGTGTTGCTCGGTATCGAAAGCAAGGTCCGAATTTCGCTGGGACGCCCGGATTTGCCAGAGCCGATTCGACTGCCGCACGTGGCGAGTACGCCGGGCACCTTCTTCTCCGCGTTGCAGCAGATCTGGTCGCCGCTGTACCGCCAGCGGACGATGATGATCTGGAGTGTCTGGTTCTTTGCCTTGCTCGGTTTCTACGGCCTGACGTCGTGGCTCAGTGCGCTGCTGCAACAGTCGGGTTTCGCCGTGACCCAGTCGGTGTATTACACCGTGCTGATTTCCCTTGGCGGGATTCCCGGTTTCCTGATGGCGGCCTGGCTGGTCGAGCGTTGGGGGCGTAAACCGGTGTGCGTGGTAACCCTGCTGGGAGGCGGGGTGATGGCGTTTCTTTATGGTCAGAGTGCGGTGTTTGGCGGCAATGTCAGCCTGCTGATCGCCTCGGGGCTGTTGATGCAATTTTTCCTGTTCGGCATGTGGGCGGTGCTCTACACCTACACCCCGGAGTTGTACCCGACGTCGGCGCGGGCCACGGGCTCGGGCTTCGCTTCGGCAATCGGTCGCGTGGGCTCGTTGCTTGGGCCGTTGGTGACCGGGTTGGTGTTCCCGATGACCGGGCAGGGCGGAGTGTTTGCGCTGGGCGCGATGTGTTTTGCGATTGCGGCGGGCGTGGTGTGGGTGTTCGGGATGGAGACGCGGGGTAAGACGCTGGAAGAACTGTCTGAGGCCACACCCATCGCCTGATCACCAACCCCCCTGTAGGAGCTGGCTTGCCAGCGAAGAGGCCATCACATTCAACATTGATGTCGAATGTGAAACCGCATTCGCTGGCAAGCCAGCTCCTACATTGGTGGTCTTACGGTTTGATCAACCGCGCATCCAGGCTGTTCTGCGCCAAGCGCTTGGCCTGGTCCTGGGTCATGCCCAGATCGGTATACAGCGCATGGAAGTTCTCGGTGACGTACCCACCGAAGTACGCCGGGTCATCCGAATTCACCGTCACTTTCACGCCACGTTCAAGCATGTCGAGGATGTTGTGCTGGGACATGTGATCGAACACGCAAAGCTTGGTGTTCGACAATGGGCACACGGTCAGCGGGATCTGCTCGTCGATGATCCGCTGCATCAAACGCTCGTCTTCGATGGCGCGCACGCCATGGTCAATGCGCTGGATTTTCAGCAGGTCGAGGGCTTCCCAGATGTACTCGGGCGGGCCTTCTTCACCGGCATGGGCGACGGTCAGGAAGCCTTCGTGACGGGCACGATCAAACACACGCTGGAACTTGCTTGGTGGGTGACCCATCTCGGAACTGTCCAGACCGACAGCCACAAACGCATCACGGAATGGCAGCGCCTGGTCGAGGGTTTTCTCCGCCTCTTCTTCGCTCAAGTGGCGCAGGAAGCTCAGGATCAAACCGCTGGTGATGCCCAGTTGCTGCTCGCCATCCTTCAACGCAGCGGCGATGCCGTTAAGCACGACTTCGAACGGGATGCCACGGTCGGTGTGGGTCTGCGGGTCGAAGAACGGTTCGGTGTGGATCACGTTCTGCGCCTTGCAACGCAGCAGGTAGGCCCAGGTCAGGTCGTAGAAATCCTGAGAGGTGCGCAACACGTCGGCGCCCTGGTAATACAGGTCGAGAAACTCTTGCAGGTTGTTGAAGGCGTACGCCTTGCGCAGGGTTTCGACGTCGCTCCACGGCAGGGCGATCTTGTTGCGTTCCGCCAGGGCGAACAGCAACTCGGGCTCCAGCGAGCCTTCCAGGTGCAGGTGCAGTTCTGCCTTGGGCAGGGCGTTCAGCCAGTCGTACATAGTTGAAATCTCATCAGGTGCAATGACGGCATTCTACAGATGCTCGACGCAACAATTGGTAAAACCTGACCAGCAGGTTCATCACACGGCTTCCTGCTCCCGTCGATAAGCGTAAGTGTCGGCGAAGCGCGAGAGCAGGAATTGTGCGCAGGTGGTGGCCGGATACTTCGCCGGGTGTTGTTCATCCTGGCAACCGGGCAGGCATTCGATGGCCGTATCGGGATGCGGCTCGGCGAAGAACGGCATCGAGTAACGGTCCACGCCCCGCGGGCTGATCACCCGGTGCGGCGGCGACAGGTAACGGTCGTTGCTCCAGCGCGCCATCATGTCGCCGAGGTTGACCACGAAGGTGCCGTCGATGGGCGGCGCGTCGATCCATTGGCCTTTTACGTTTCGGACTTGCAGACCACCGGCGGCGTCTTGATACAGCAGCGTGATGCAGCCGTAATCGGTGTGAGCGCCGGCGCCTTGCTGCTCAGTGGAACTGGCGGTGTGGCGCGGCGGGGAATGAATCATGCGCAGCACGCTGACCGGCTCAACGAAGCGAGGGTCGAAAAAATCGCGCTCGATGCCCAGTGCCAGCGTCATCGCGCGCAACAGGGTTTGCGCGAGAGCCTGCATGTCGATGTAGTGCTGCTCCATCAGCGGTTCCCAGCCCGGCAGCGTCGGATGGCGGTTAGGGCCACGCAGCGGTTTTTCCGCCAGTACTTCGGGGTGGTCGGCGGGCAAGTGCAGGCCCATGTCGAAGGTTTCTTTCAGGTCGCTGGGTTTGCTCGGGTCCAGTTGCTCGGTGGCGATTGCGCCGTAGCCGCGGTGGTGACGGGACTGGGTGATGTCGATCTTGAGTTTTTCGGCGGCGGGCAGGGCGAAGAAACGTTTGGCGCTGCCGAGCACGGCATCGATGCGTGATGGGCTGATCGGGTGACCCTTGATATAGAAAAACCCCCATTCGCGGCAGGCATGGTCGATTTGTGTGGCGACGGCTTGACAGGCGGTTTGGTCATCGCTGTAGAGCGGGGCGATGTCGATGATTGGCAGACTGGTCATACTCAACCCTATAAGCGCTGAAGGTCCTGTGGGAGCGGGCTTGCCCGCGATAGCGGTGTGTCAGTTACATCATTGCTGGATGTGCCGCCGTCATCGCGGGCAAGCCCGCTCCCACAGGTATTGTTTTGTTGGAAGGAATTACTTCGGAATGTCAGCCTTCATGCCTTCGACGTAGTAATTCATCGATGCCAGTTCCGCATTGGTCGCGCTTACGCCGGCCGGGATTTTCTCGACGCCCGCCTGATCCTTGATCGGCCCGGTGAACGGGTGGAAGGCGCCACTCTTGATATCGGCGATGATCTGCTCGGCTTCGGTTTTCACCGCAACCGGCACCAGGTCGCTGATCGGCAGCTCAACCGTACTCTCCTCCAGACCACCCCAGTAATCCTGCGACTTCCACACATGGTCGAGCACGCTTTGAGTCGCCTGAATGTAATGCGGACCCCAGTCGTTGACGATGGACGTCAGCACCGCTTTCGGCCCGAAGTGGGCCATATCGGAAGCGTAGCCCACGGCGTACACACCGCGACGTTCGGCCGCCTGAATCGGCGCCGGGCTGTCGGTGTGCTGGAAGACCACGTCCACGCCCTGATCGATCAATGCGTTGGCGGCATCGGCTTCCTTGCCCGGATCAAACCAGGAATTGACCCACACCACCTTGATCTCGGTGCCCGGGTTGTACTTGTTCAGGGCCAGTTGAATGGCGTTGATGTCGCGGATCACTTCCGGGATCGGGAAGGATGCGACGTAGCCGATCTTCTTGGTCCTGGTCATTTTCGCCGCGAGGAAACCGCCGACATAGCGACCTTCATAGGTGCGCGCCAGGTAGGTGCCGAGGTTCTTGTCCTGCTTGTAGCCGGTGGCGTGTTCGAAGGTCACCTTGGGAAATTGCTTGGCGACTTTCAGGGTCGGGTTCATGTAGCCGAAGGAGGTGGTGAAGATCAAGTCGTACTTGTCCTTGGCCATGTTGCGGATCACCCGTTCGGCGTCGGCACCTTCGGCGACGTTCTCCACGTAATTAGTGGTGATCTGTGAACCGAATTTTTCCGCCAGCGCTTTGCGCCCCTGTTCATGCTGATACGTCCAGCCGTGATCACCGATCGGGCCGATGTAAACGAAGCCGACTTTCAGCGGGTCGGCGGCGCTGGCGCTCAGGCTGGCGCTCAGACCGATAGCCGCCGCAACAGCGCCAAGCAGCTTCTTCAACGGACGTTTGTGCATGAATTCGAACTCCATGTTGTTGTGAGGTTGGCAAGGCCAATGCAAATCACTGACCAACAGGACAACAAATGGCTGAAACCGTGTAACGGCCTTCGCGGGCAAGCCTCGCTCCTACAGGTTTTGCGTAATCCGTGAGACTGGCACTGGACCTGTAGGAGCGAGGCTTGCCCGCGAAGAGGCCCGCAAGGCCAATAAAAGTGCACGGCCTGGCACTGCTGCCATCCACTGGTGCGCTAAGGTGTAACGAAACGTTAGCGCCGCCCCGCAGTCAGTAGCTCACCACACTGATTTCGCCCCACTCGGCAAAAAGGCCCGCAATGCTCACACTCCTCAAGCAAGAAAGTTTTCTGCTGCTGGCCCTGATCGCTGCCGTCGTCGCCTATCCGATGGAGCACTGGATGCTCAGCAATGGCCAGCCCATCGCGCTGGTATCCGGGCTGGTGCTGATCGCCTTCATCGTCGCCGCCTCCATGCGCGTCGCCCATCAGGCCGAACTGCTCGCCGAAAAAGTCGGTGACCCCTACGGCACGATGATCCTGACCCTGGCGGCGGTGCTGGTGGAAGTGGTGATCCTGGCGATCATGATGAGCAACGAAGCCTCAAAAACCCTTGTGCGTGACACGATTTATTCGGCGGTGATGCTCGACATCAACGGCATCCTCGGCCTGGCTGCGTTGATGGGCGGGATCAAGCACGGCGAACAGTCGTACAACGATGATTCGGCGCGCAGCTACAGCGTGATGATCCTCACCGCCATGGGCGTTTCCATGGTGGTGCCGGAGTTCATCCCCGAGGCCAACTGGAAGATGTATTCGGCGTTCACCATCGGCGCGATGGTCGTGCTCTACACCTTGTTCCTGCGCATGCAAGTCGGCCCGCACAGTTACTTTTTCAGCTACAGCTACCCGGAAAAGCGCCGCAAAAAAGAACCCGCCGAAGAACCGCCGCCGATCAATCTGGCCCTGAGCATCGGCACGTTGGTGTTCGGTGTGGTGGTGATTGGCGCATTGGCCGAAGTGATGTCCAAGACCCTTGATCTGGGGCTGGAAGGGACGGGCGCACCGCCGGTGATCACGGCGATCCTGGTGGCGGCGATTTCCGCGGCGCCGGAGATTCTGACCGCGTTGCGGGCGGCGTTGGCCAATCGCATGCAGTCGGTGGTCAACATCGCCATGGGCGCGTCGCTGTCGACGGTGATCCTGACCGTGCCGGTGATGGAAGCGATGGCGCTCTACACCGGTCAGCCGTTCCAGATGGCGATGACTCCGGTGCAGACGGTGATGATTTTTCTTACCTTGATCGTTAGTGCAATCAACCTTAACGATGGCGAAACCAACGCCATCGAAGGCATGACCCACTTTGTGCTGTTTGCGACGTTCATCATGTTGTCGCTGCTCGGTCTCTGAACCCAACACATAACACTGTGGGAGCGGGCTTGCCCGCGATGAGGCCATCACATTCAACATCTCTGTTGGCTGACAAACCGCTATCGCGGGCAAGCCCGCTCCCACATTTGGTTGGTGTTGTGTCAGGTGCCGCTGATCAACTGCCGAGCCGCCTGGCTGTGATCGGCAATCAACCCTTTCAGATCCAGCCCCTCGACCTGCCCATCAATCACCCGCCATTTGCCACCGACCATCACTCGATCCGCCCGATCCGCGCCGCATAACAGCAACGCCGACACCGGATCATGACTGCCGGAGAAACGCAGTTCATCGAGCTTGAACAACGCCAGGTCCGCTTGCTTGCCCACCGCCAGCTCACCGATATCGCTACGCCCCAACAAACTCGCCGAACCCTTGGTCGCCCAACCCAAGACCAACTCCGGGGTGATCTTCTCCGCGCCGTAACGTAGCCGCTGAATGTAAAGCGCCTGGCGGGTTTCGAGCATCATGTTCGAGGCATCGTTGGACGCCGAGCCGTCCACGCCCAAGCCCAGTAACGCGCCCGCTGCGGTCAGATCCAGCGTCGGGCAAATGCCGGAAGCCAGGCGCATGTTCGAACTCGGGCAATGGCAGATCCCGGTGCCGGCGGCGCCGAGGCGGGCGATTTCGTCCGGGTTGAAATGGATGCCGTGGGCCAGCCAGGTGCGCGGTCCGAGCCAGCCGACACTGTCCAGATAATCCACGGTGCGCAGGCCGAAGCGTTGCAGGCAGAAATCTTCTTCGTCGAGGGTTTCCGCCAGATGCGTGTGCAGGCGCACGTCGAGTTTATTCGCCAGATCGGCGCTGGCCGACATGATTTCCGGCGTCACCGAGAACGGCGAGCACGGCGCCAGGGCGATCTGGATTTGCGCACCATCACCGCGTTCGTGGTACTCGGCGATCAGGCGTTGGCTGTCGGCGAGGATCACTTCGCCTTCCTGCACGGTCTGCTGCGGTGGCAGACCGCCGTCCTTTTCGCCGAGGCTCATCGAGCCGCGCGTGAGCATGGCGCGCATGCCCAGTTCGCGCACGCTCTCGACTTGTACGTCGATCGCATTTTCCAGGCCTTCGGGAAACAGGTAATGGTGATCGGCCGCCGTGGTGCAACCGGACAGCAGCAATTCGGCTAACGCGACTTTGCTGGCGAGGGCGAGTTTTTCAGGGGTAAGGCGTGCCCAGACCGGGTACAGGGTTTTCAGCCACGGAAACAACGGCTGATTGACCACCGGCGCCCAGGCGCGGGTCAGGGTTTGGTAGAAATGGTGATGGGTGTTGATCAGTCCCGGCAGGATCACATGCTCGCGGGCATCGAAGATTTGTCCACAGGGCGCGGAAGGTTGCTGGCCAGCGGCGAGCACTTCGACGATCAAACCGTCTTGCAGCACCAGGCCGCCACGGGCATCGAGCGCATTGGCCGTGAAAATGGCGAGGGGATTTTTTAACCAGGTACGGGTCGCAGGCATGTTGGCCGGCTCCTCTGAAAGTTGGGTTCAGGGTTGCCAGCTCAGTGATTACCCTGTCTGCTGATCCAGGGTCGCCGGGGAGGCGAGGTGCGAAGTTTCAAACAAAAGCGCGTCGCGGGCAAGCCCGACTCTCTCGGACCCGACGCCTGACCTGTAGGAGCGAGGCTTGCCCGCGAAGGCGGAGTGTCAGTCGATATCGATGTTGCATGAGACACCGCCTTCGCGGGCAAGCCTCGCTCCTACAGGGTATTGCGGGGTTACCAGGGAATGGTTTCACCCCGGTAGTTCACGAAGTGATGCCCACCCTTGCCGGTATACGCATTCACCTGATCAACCAACCCGCGCGTGCTGGTCTCCACATCGATATCCGCGCCTTCACCGCCCATGTCGGTCTTCACCCAACCTGGATGCAGCGACAGCACCGTCAGCTTCTGCTCGCCCAACTGCGTGACGAAACTGTTGGTCATCGAGTTCAGCGCAGCCTTGCTGGCCTTGTACAACGCCAGCTCCGGCGCGTCCGGCATGGTCACGCTGCCGAGCACCGAACTCATGAACGCCAGCACGCCAGTGTCTGGACGAATCTGCCCGGCAAAACGCTGGGCCAGGTTGATCGGCGCCACCGCGTTGGTGAAGAACAGCTGACCGACTTCGGCCAGCGTCGCGCCCCCCGGCGTCTGAACCTCCGGCCCCTTGACCCCGGCATTCACGAACAACAGGTCAAACATTTCACCCTTGAGCTGTTGACTGAGGGCGATGACCGCCTGCTGATCATCCATGTCGAGTTTTTCGATCCGCACCTTGCCCAGGGCCTGCAAGGCTTCGGCGTTCTGCGGGTTGCGCACGGTGGCGGTGACTTGCCAGCCGTCGGCCAGCAGGGTTTTCACCAGCCCAAGGCCCAAGCCCCGGGAGGCGCCGATGATGAGTGCGGTTTTTGCCATAGACATGAGTGGCTTCCTTGATAAATGAGGATCACGGATTCAATGGGCAGCGTTGCCCGATGCGTTGCTGCAACTCGTGACGCAGCGCGCCGAGTTCGTCCATGCGGGTTTCAATCAGCTTGAGCTTGTCTTGCAGCAATTGCGTGACGGCGCTGTCCGAATCGGGCGACTGCCACAACGCGGCGACGCTGTTGCCGATCTCGCCGAGGGTAAAGCCCAGCCGTTGAGCGGTCTTGATGTACAGCACCAGTTGCACCATGTCCGGCGGATAGTCGCGATAACCGTTGGCGCTGCGTGGCGCCGCGATCAATCCGCGCTGCTCGTAGAAGCGCAGCGTGTCGCGGCTGACGGCGCTGGCCAAGGCTAATTCACCGATGCGCATCATGACGTCTCGAGAGGGCTTGACCCTGGAGCATACTCCAGGCTTTAGCCTTGTTGCTCCCTGATTTTCTGGAGCAAGAGCGATGTGGACTTCTGCGCAATATCGGCAACTGGTGCGCGGCAGCGCGTGGTATGACCTAATCGTCACGGCAGCGTTTATTACCCCGTGGAGTTTTGCGGCCTTGCATGGGTTGTTGGTGAATGTGAGTCAGGCTTTCAACCTGCCGGGGGAGTTGCCGGTGTTTGAGCCGATGCACATGCTGATGGCGAATCTGTTGGGATCGATTGTGTGCGTGTGGGCGGTGTTGCGGATTCGTGATCCGCAGCTGGTGTTTGGGCGGTATGACGCGGCGGGGCGTTCCTGTTTGCCACTTGGCAACTCTATGCCTTGGTTCATGGTGGCAGTTCGTTGTTGGTGATTTTCCTGTTCTTTGAATTGGCGTGGGGCGTGGTTCAGGTGTTGCCTGTCAGGGCCTCATCGCGGGCAAGCCTCGCTCCTACAAGAGCGACGCAAACCCTGTAGGAGCGAGGCTTGCCCGCGAAGAGGCCCGCCCGGCCACCGCCTAATGCCCGCCCTGCCACGGCTGTCCCAACGACACCGGCGCATACAAGCGCGTCCGCAGCGCATCCCGCGACAACAGTACCAACACCACAATCGTAGCCACATACGGCAGCATCGCCAGCAGGCTCGACGGAATCGCCAGCCCCAACCCCTGCGCCACCAAATGCAGGATGCTGGCGAGCCCGAACAGATACGCCCCCAGCAGCAACCGCCACACCCGCCAACTGGCAAACACCACCAGCGCCAAGGCAATCCACCCGCGCCCGGCGCTCATGTTCTCCGCCCACATCGGCGTGTACGCCAGCGACAGATAAGCCCCGGCCAATCCAGCCATCGCGCCGCCAAACAACACCGCCAAGGTACGCACAGCCAACACCGGCAAACCCATCGCGCTTGCCGCGTCCGGGTTTTCCCCGACGGCCTGAATCATCAGCCCGACACGGCTTTTCAGAATCACCCAGGCCACCAGCGCAAACACCACGAACGACAGATACACCAGCCAATCCTGGGCAAACAGCATCCGCCCGATCAGCGGGATTTCACTCAGATAAGGAATCGCCACCGGCTCGAAGCCCGCCAGCGGTTTACCGACCCACGCCGCGCCGCCAACCGTCGACAGGCCCACGCCGAAGAGCGTCAACGCCAACCCGGTGGCCACCTGATTGGCGTTGAACACCAGCGCGCCCAACGCAAACAACGATGACAGCAGCATCCCTGCCAACATCGCCAGCAACACCCCGAGCCACAGGTTGCCGCTGTTCAGCGCGACGATAAAACCGATCACCGCGCCAAACAGCATCATGCCTTCCTGCCCCAGATTGAGGACGCCACTTTTCTCGCAGATCAATTCACCGAGCGCGACCAACAGCAACGGCGTTCCGCATCGGACCATGGCGTAGAAAATATTGCTCAGCAGATCGATATCCATCACAGGGCTCCTGCGTGTACGGCGGTGGTTGGCGCACGGCGCGCCCAGCGCAGGTTCAAGCGCGGTCGGTAGAGAATCAGCACATCACTGGCCAGCAGGAAAAACAGCATCATTCCCTGGAACAATTGAGTGATCGCTTGCGGCAGATTCATGCTCATCTGCGCGCTCTCGCCGCCGATGTACAGCAGCGCCATCAACAGGCTGGAAAACAGAATGCCGATGGGATTCAGCCGGCCGAGAAACGCCACGGTGATCGCCGCATAGCCGTAGCCCGGTGAAACCTGCGGCACCAATTGGCCGATCGGTCCGGTAACTTCGCAGACCCCGGCCAATCCGGCCAAACCACCGCTGATCAACAGCGCCAGCCAAATCAAGCGCTTCTCGCGAAAGCCGACAAAACCGGCCGCACGCTTGTCCAGCCCGAGCACTTTGATCTGGAAGCCGATGAAGCTTTTCTGCAGCAGCACCCACACCGCCACCAACGCGAGCAGGGCGAAATACACCCCGGCGTGAACCCGACCATCTTCGATCAACAACGGCAACCGGCTGGCATCGCCAAACATCGCCGACTCCGGGAAGTTGAACCCGGCGGGATCCTTCAACGGTCCATGCACGCAGAACAGCAGCAGGTTCAGGGCGATGTAATTGAGCATAATGCTGGTGAGGATTTCGTTGGCGTTGAAGCGCGTGCGCAACCACGCCGTCAACCCGGCCCACGCCGCGCCGGCCAGGGTGCCGGTGAACAGGATCAACACCAACGCCCAGCGGCTTTGCATGTCGATGATATTCACCGCCAACGCACTGCCGGCCAACGCGCCGAGCAGCAACTGACCTTCGGCGCCGATGTTCCAGATCCGCGCTTGATAGGCCACGGCCAGCCCCAGCGCGCAGAGCAGAATCGGCAACGCTTTGACCAACAATTCAGAGACACCATACACGTCGCTGATCGGCGCGATCAGTAGCGTGTGTAAGGTCAGCAACGGGTCGTGGCCCAAAGCGATAAACAGCAGCGAGCCGCAGCCCAGTGTCAGGACCGCCGCCAGCAACGGCGAGCACCACAACATCAGGCGTGATTGCTGGCCACGGGGTTCGAGAGAAAGCAGCATGGGTAACTCCGTTAAACCGTTGCGGACGCGGGTAATTGAGGGGCATCGAACTGGCCGGCCATCCAGCCGCCGACGTCGATCAGTCGCGTGTCGACTGTCGCCTTGAGCGGCGACAGTCGGCCGCTGCTCAAGGCACCGAGTCGATCGCAAATCTGGAACAGTTCGTCGAGGTCTTCGGAGATCACCAGGATCGCCGCGCCGGCATCGCGCAAGGCAATCAGCGCGCGGTGAATGGTCGCGGCGGCACCGACGTCCACGCCCCAGGTCGGGTGCGCGGCTACCAACAGTTTCGGCTGCTGGAGGAATTCCCGGCCGAGGATGAATTTCTGCAAGTTACCGCCGGACAAGCTGCGGGCGGGTGTTTGCGCATCGGGTGTCTTGACCCCGAAGCGGTGGATGATGTGTTCGGCCAGGGCTTCAACCTTGCCTCGCTGGATCAGGCCTTTGCTCACCAATCCCTGTTGAAATGCCGTGAGCAAGGCATTGTCCGCGAGGCTCAATTCCGGCACCGCGCCATGCCCCAGACGTTCGGCGGGGACGAACGCCAGGCCGAGTTTGCGTCGAGCATCCGGGCGCAAGTGCGCCACAGGTTGGCCGCCGAAACTGATCGTCCTGCCCTCGTTGCGGTGCAGGCGTTCTTCGCCGCTGAGCAAGGCGAGCAATTCATCCTGGCCATTGCCGGCCACGCCAGCGATGCCGACGATTTCGCCGCTGCGTACTTCCAGGTCGATGTCTTTCAGCGAGCAGCCGAACGGGTCCGGGTTGTGCCAGGACAAGCCGATCACGTTCAAAAAAGCATCGCCGCCCATGACCTTCGGATAGTCCGCTATCAGCTCGGCCGCTTCACCGACCATCAACCGCGCCAGTTGCTGATCCGTGCACTCGGCCGGCACGCAATGCCCGGCCACTCGCCCGCCGCGCAATACCGTTGCGCTGTGGCACAGCGCGCGGACTTCAGCGAGCTTGTGGCTGATAAACAGAATGCTGCAGCCCTCGGCCGCCAGCCGACGCAGGGTGACGAACAATTCGTCGGCCTCCTGCGGCGTCAGCACCGAGGTCGGTTCGTCGAGAATCAGCAGGCGGATGTCTTGCATCAGGCAACGAATGATTTCTACCCGCTGGCGTTCACCGATGGACAGGCTGTGGACAAGTCGCTCCGGCTCCAGCGCCATGCCGTAGCGCCGGGATACCTCACGGATTTTCGGCCCCAGCTGTTTCGGCGTACCGGCCGCCGCGCCCATTGCCAGCGCAATGTTCTGCGCCACGCTGAGGGTTTCGAACAGCGAGAAATGCTGGAACACCATGCCGATCCCCAGGCTTCGAGCCTGGGCCGGGTTGCGCAGGGACACGCGTTGCCCTTGCCAAAGCACTTCCCCCGAATCGGCGTGGGTGACGCCGTAGATAATCTTCATCAGCGTGCTTTTGCCCGCGCCGTTTTCACCCAGCAGCGCGTGGATTTCACCGGGGGCAATGCTCAGGTCGATGGCGTCGTTGGCCAGGCAACCGGGGTAGCGTTTGCTGATGTTGCGCAGTTGCAGACGAGGTGTTTGATCGGGGATCGGCACGGAGATGGGCATGACAGGCTCGAGTCGACTGAGTTGATGCCTGTGGATAAAGCAATTTCCTGGCCATTGAGTCAGGAAAGCTGCAAAGACTTATCAGCCGAGGCGTTGAGCAAGCGGCTTGGCGCCTCGTCGATTCGGAGTCAGGCACCAATAGAGAGCAAAGCCGTTGATCAGGCTCGGTTTTTGCCCGTGATGATTTGATCAAAAAACGAGCAACCGCTCGAAAGCCATGCCGGACATGGTGCGGCGACAGCCATGAACGGGTTATCCACAGATTGCTCCACAGTATTTGTGCGCAAGCTCAAAGGTCGGGCATAAGCACTGGGCGGCTATCTTCTAAAGGTGATAAACCGCTCTAACTCTATGTTTTTACGTGGATTTAGCAATTTCGATAGTGGATTGGACGAAAAATGAACAAAGCCCGCAAAGCCGCATGACAGAAGGGTTACAGCCGTATGTGCTCAGGTTATCCACAGCCGGGTGCACAGCAGATGTGGGCAAGTGTGGAGCGCACAGAAAATCACTAATGCCCCAAAAGATCGCAGCTTCCGGCAACTGCAATCCCTGTAGGAGCTGTCGAGTAAAACGAGGCTGCGATCTTTTGATCTAGTTTTTACCGCTCCAAGAGAATGCGCCCACGACTCAAATCCGCCAGCTGCAATTGCAATGTTTCAATCAGCCCTTCGCCAACAGCCAATTGCAGTTCAACCCCGTTGGCGGTGAAATCCTCTCGCACAACCAGCCCACCCAGTTCCGCCACCCGAAGCTTCACCAACGCCAACTCGCCAAACGCACAGGCGCAGCTCACCGGCACCCGACTGATCAACTCAACCTTCGGCGCCCCTTGCAGGCATTTATTGGCACCGCCGCCGTACGCCCGGGCGAGCCCGCCGGTGCCCAGTTGAATGCCGCCATACCAACGAATCACCAGTACCGCGACCTGGTCGCAGTCCTGCGCTTCGATTGCTGCCAGGATAGGCCGGCCCGCCGTGCCGCCAGGCTCGCCGTCATCGTTGCTGCGGTATTGATCGCCGAACTTCCACGCCCAACAATTGTGCGAGGCATTCAGGTCGCTGTGCTGTTCGAGAAATGCCTGGGCTTCAGCGGGTGTGCTGATCGGCGCGGCGAAGGTGATGAAGCGGCTTTTGCGAATTTCTTCGCGGTATTCACAAAAGCCGCTGAGGGTAAAAGGCATAAGAGTCTTAGATAGCAGGCGTCAGGCCGCAGCCCTTGAGAATGATGCGGATCAGGTTGTCGCCGGCGTCTTCCATGTCTTGCTTGGTCAACTTGGTGCGCCCGGTGACACGGCAAATCTGGGTGGCGAAATCGGCGTAATGCTGGGTGCTGCCCCACAGCAGGAAGATCAGGTTGACCGGGTCGACCGGGTCCATTTTGCCGGCATCAATCCACGCCTGGAACACCGCCGCGCGGCCCTGGAACCAGGCGCGATAGTCCTGGTTGAAATATTCGGTCAGGCATTCGCCACCGCTGATGACTTCCATGGCAAAAACCCGCGAGGCTTGCGGCTGGCGACGGGAGAATTCCATCTTGGCGCGGATGTATCGCGTCAATGCTTCGGCCGGATCGTCGTCGGCGGTCAGGGGGTTGAAGGTGCTGTCCCACAACTGGAGGATGTTGCTCAACACCGCCACGTACAAACCGAGTTTGTTGGTGAAGTAGTAATGCAGGTTTGCCTTGGGCAACCCGGCATTCAGGGCGATGGTGTTCATGCTGGTGCCTTTGAACCCGTGACGGGCGAACTCGTCTTCGGCGGCTTTGATGATGGTCTCTTCGTTCTTCTGACGAATGCGACTGGCAGGTTTGCCGCCGTGAGCTGGGACTTCAAAGGTCATAGGCACTTCCGAACAGGTAGGTGGGTGCAACCAGTGCGTTGATAGCGCACCCACAGGCTCCAGACAAGTCCTGACGCAATAAAACCTGCCTCCCACAATCCCTGTAGGAGCCGAGCTTGCTCGCGAAGGCGGCGTGTCAGTCACCATTAATGTTGAATGTTAAGCCGCCTTCGCGAGCAAGCTCGGCTCCTACAGTTTTTCAGCGTGTAGCGGCCAGGCTCTCGAGGAAACTTTCCAGCACCAAATGCGGGCGACGACCCTTGCGGGTGACCGACGCGAGGCTCAGGTCATAAAACCGCGCTTTGGGTTTCAGCGCGCGCAGTCGGCCCTGCTGCACCCAAAGGGCGGCGTAGTGATCCGGTAGGTAACCGATGTAGCGCCCGGTCAGGATCAGGAACGCCATACCTTCCCGGTCGGAAGCACTGGCGGTGCAATTGAGCGCCTGGTAATGCGCTTGAATCTCGGCGGGCAATCGGAAGGTCGGGGCGATGGCGTCCTGGCTGTTGAGGCGCTCGTCGTCCAGTTGTTTGTCGTCGACATAAAACAGCGGATGGCCGACCGCGCAATACAGCAGCGAGCGTTCGCTGTAGAGCGGCTGATATTCCAGCCCCGACAGTGCACTGGCTTGCGGCACGACGCCGACATGCAGGCGACCATCGAGCACGCCTTGCTCGACTTCATTGGGCGCGATCATGCGGATCTGAATTTGCACGTCCGGGCCACGCTCCTTCAATTGCGCCAAGGCGTGGGTGATGCGCATGTGGGGGAGGGTGACCAGGTTGTCGGTCAGGCCGATGGTCAATTCGCCGCGCAAATGCTGGTGCAGGCCGTTGACCTCAGTGCGAAAACTTTCCAGCGCACTCAATAGCTGCAACGCCGATTGATAGACCTCGCGACCTTCTTCAGTCAGGGAAAACCCGGCGCGACCGCGTTGGCACAGGCGCAAACCGAGGCGCTGCTCAAGGTCGCTCATCTGCTGGCTGATGGCCGAACGACCGATCCCCAGCACCGATTCCGCCGCGGAGAAACCGCCGCATTCCACCACGCTGCGAAAAATCCGCAACAGGCGGATATCAAAGTCGCTGACTTGCGCCAGTGGATCGGGTCGACGGCTGCTCATAGTTTAGTGAATGCCTGACTGAACGTTAGAAGAGTTGGATTTCACCGACTTTATCCCCGTGGCAATTTAGCTGCAAGAACGCTTTTCATCTCCATGTCGCTCATTGCCCTGCGAGGTTTTGCCCCATGAACTTGCCCGAAAACGCCCCGTCTTCCCTGGCCAGCCAGCTCAAGCTCGATGCTCACTGGATGCCTTACACCGCCAACCGTAATTTTCAGCGCGACCCGCGACTGATTGTGGCGGCGGAAGGCAGCTGGCTGATCGACGACAAGGGCCGCAAGGTCTATGACTCGCTGTCCGGTCTGTGGACCTGCGGCGCCGGGCACACTCGTAAGGAAATCCAGGAAGCGGTCGCCAAACAATTGGGCACCCTGGATTACTCGCCGGGCTTCCAGTACGGCCACCCGCTGTCGTTCCAGCTGGCCGAGAAAATCACCGACCTGACTCCGGGCAATCTGAATCACGTGTTCTTCACCGACTCGGGTTCCGAGTGCGCGGACACCGCCGTGAAGATGGTCCGCGCTTACTGGCGCCTGAAAGGCCAGGCCACCAAGACCAAAATGATCGGCCGCGCCCGTGGTTACCACGGCGTGAACATCGCCGGCACCAGCCTTGGCGGTGTGAACGGCAACCGCAAAATCTTCGGTCAGGCGATGATGGACGTCGATCACCTGCCGCACACCTTGCTGGCGAGCAATGCATATTCGCGTGGCATGCCGGAGCTGGGTGGTATCGCCCTGGCCGATGAACTGCTGAAGTTGATCGAACTGCATGACGCGTCCAACATCGCCGCCGTGTTCGTCGAGCCCTTGGCCGGTTCCGCTGGCGTGCTGGTTCCGCCACAGGGTTACCTCAAGCGTCTGCGCGAGATCTGCGATCAGCACAACATCCTGCTGGTGTTCGACGAAGTGATCACCGGTTTCGGTCGTACCGGCAAAATGTTCGGTGCCGATACCTTCGGCGTGACCCCGGACCTGATGTGCATCGCCAAGCAAGTCACCAACGGCGCGATCCCGATGGGCGCGGTGATTGCCAGCTCCGAGATCTACCAGACCTTCATGAACCAGGCGACGCCTGAGTACGCGGTGGAATTCCCGCACGGCTACACCTATTCCGCGCACCCGGTGGCTTGCGCCGCTGGCCTGGCCGCACTCGATCTGCTGCAAAAGGAAAACCTGGTGCAGAGCGTGGCCGAAGTCGCGCCGCATTTCGAAAATGCGCTGCATGGCTTGAAAGGCTCGAAGAACATCATCGACATCCGTAACTACGGCCTGGCCGGTGCGATCCAGATCGCACCGCGTGACGGCGATGCCATCGTGCGTCCGTTCGAGGCGGGCATGGCGCTGTGGAAAGCCGGGTTCTACGTGCGCTTCGGCGGCGACACCCTGCAGTTCGGCCCAACCTTCAACAGCAAGCCGCAAGACCTTGATCGCCTGTTCGACGCGGTCGGCGAAGTGCTGAACAAGATTGACTGATTTCTTCTTCTATATCCCTCTATAAAAAACAGGCGCCCTTTGACGGGCGCCTGTGAACAATTTTTCAGGAGCTGCGCATGAGCGTTATCCCGCATTTGATCAATGGCGAGCTGGTGACCGAAGAAGGTCGTACCGCTGACGTGTTCAACCCGTCTACCGGCCAGGTCATCCACAAGCTGCCATTGGCCAGCCGCGAAACCATCCAGAAAGCCATCGACTCGGCCAAGACTGCATTCCCGGCCTGGCGCAACACGCCGCCGGCCAAACGTGCGCAGGTGATGTTCCGCTTCAAGCAACTGCTGGAGCAGAACGAAGCGCGCATCGCGCAACTGATCAGCGAAGAACACGGCAAGACGTTGGAAGATGCTGCCGGTGAACTGAAACGCGGTATCGAGAACGTCGAGTTCGCCTGTGCGGCGCCGGAAATTCTCAAAGGCGAGTACAGCCGTAACGTCGGCCCGAACATTGATGCCTGGTCGGACTTCCAGCCGCTGGGCGTGGTCGCTGGCATTACTCCGTTCAACTTCCCGGCCATGGTGCCGCTGTGGATGTATCCACTGGCGATCGTCTGCGGCAACTGCTTCATCCTCAAACCGTCGGAACGTGATCCAAGTTCCACGCTGTTGATCGCTCAGCTGTTGATCGAGGCCGGGCTGCCTAAAGGCGTGTTGAGCGTGGTGCACGGCGACAAGGCTGCGGTGGATGCGCTGATTGAAGCGCCGGAAGTCAAGGCACTGAGCTTTGTCGGCTCGACGCCGATTGCCGAATACATCTACGCCGAAGGCACCAAGCGCGGCAAACGCGTCCAGGCGCTGGGCGGGGCGAAGAACCATGCGGTGTTGATGCCGGATGCGGATCTGGATAACGCAGTCAGCGCACTGATGGGCGCGGCCTATGGTTCCTGCGGCGAGCGTTGCATGGCGATCTCGGTGGCGGTGTGCGTCGGTGACCAGGTGGCGGATGCGTTGGTGGCCAAACTGACGCCGCAGATCAAGGCGTTGAAAATCGGTGCCGGTACGACCTGCGGTCTGGACATGGGGCCACTGGTTTCCGGTCAGGCGCGTGACAAGGTCAGTGGCTATATAGAAGACGGCGTTTCGGCTGGTGCATCGTTGGTGGTCGATGGTCGTGGTCTGAGCGTGGCGGGTCATGAGGAAGGTTTCTTCCTGGGTGGCTGCCTGTTCGATAACGTCACACCAGAGATGCGCATCTATAAAGAAGAGATCTTCGGGCCAGTGCTGTGCGTCGTTCGGGTCAACAGCCTGGAAGAAGCCATGAAGCTGATCAACGATCACGAATATGGCAACGGCACCTGCATCTTTACCCGCGATGGGGAAGCGGCGCGGTTGTTCTGCGACGAGATCGAAGTCGGCATGGTCGGCGTTAACGTACCGCTGCCAGTGCCAGTGGCTTATCACAGCTTTGGTGGCTGGAAGCGTTCGCTGTTCGGCGATCTGCATGCGTATGGTCCGGATGGCGTGCGTTTCTACACCCGGCGCAAGGCCATCACCCAGCGCTGGCCGCAGCGTGCGAGCCACGAAGCTTCGCAATTCGCATTCCCTAGCTTGTAAGTAGAAGGGAAGAAGGCCGGCCCCTTGGGGCCGGCCTTCGCGTTTTCGGGGCTTTTTTGCCCTATATGACAGAATTGTGAAATTAGGTGTTGACGGCAAATTCTGAGTGTCTATAATTCGCCCCACTTCCGGCGCAGTCGAAACGGAAAACTCCTTGGAAAACAAAGAGTTACGCAGTTTTCGGCAGCAGGTTGCTTCAGTTCATCGAAGCCTGGCAGGAGTTGAAAGA
>NZ_LHPC01000052.1 GCF_001297125.1 Pseudomonas sp. RIT-PI-q | reverse complement strand
GATCTTCGCTGGCAAGCCAGCTCCTACCTTGACCGTGTGCGGCCTCTTATTCATTTCGCCCACCAATCCCCTGTAGGAGCTGGCTTGCCAGCGAAGGACGTTAACGATGACGCGTTTCAACAGGGTAAACGTGGCGCATTCAAAACCTTCGCTGGCAAGCCAGCTCCTACCTTGACCGTGTGCGGCCTCTTATTCCTTTCACCCACCAATCCCCTGTAGGAGCTGGCTCGCCAGCGAAGGTCGTTAACGATGACGCGTTCCAACAGGATAAACGTGGCGTATTCGGGATCTTCGCTGGCAAGCCAGCTCCTACCTTGACCGTGTGCGGCCTCTTATTCATTTCGCCCACCAATCCCCTGTAGGAGCTGGCTTGCCAGCGAAGGACGTTAACGATGACGCGTTTCAACAGGGTAAACGTGGCG
>NZ_LHPC01000044.1 GCF_001297125.1 Pseudomonas sp. RIT-PI-q | reverse complement strand
GAAATGAGCTTGAACGTGCTCGCTTACAACTTGAAGCGGGTGATGAAAATCCTCGGTGCGCAGAGCTTGATGAAGGCGTTGGCGGCCTGAAAAGCCCCTGCTTTGCCCGATGGACAAGCTGTAAAGCATTACTAGCGGCCTTGAGAACGGACTGGAGCTACGAAGAACGCTTTAGGAGCAATCAGCCAGCCAAACATCGTCGGCGCTACGCGTCGACGATGTTGGAATCAGTTTTTGCACACTCTGGGCCAGGGATGGCCGATGGCGGCGGGCCCACGGAGCAGGACCGGAGCGAGGGCATGCCGAGCCACAGCGAGGCACCGAACGAAAGGGGCAAGAGCCCTTGGTTACTTGGGGCTTTTCCAAGTGACACGCCGTAAGGGCGAAACCCATAGCAGCCGTTACCGCAGGAATGGATATGTACACCCTCAAAAATAAAGTCGCCTGACACATAGCCTTCGCTGGCAAGCCAGCTCCTACAGTTTGATCGCCGTGCATCTGAAGAACGCGGGCCAATCTCCCACAATGAATGCAGCATTGCGCCCCTTGCCCCAACGCCACAGCCGTCTAACATCAACCCAATGGAAAATAACTCCAAATCCCCCTCAAGTTGAAGGACTCAACAACCGACACAGTACGAATAGGGCAATTACTCCAAACAACAGCATATCCGCCAAGCCCACAGGCAAAACCTCCTGTGATTGATTGTCCCTTTGACTGCCATCACGGGATTGCCAATACTCATGGCAACTTGACGCTACCCGCACGGAACAAGGAATAACCCTTTGAAGCTGGAACTCAAGAACAGCTTGTCGGTGAAGTTGCTTCGGGTCGTGCTCCTGTCGGCATTGATCGTCGGCGTGGTCTTGAGCTGCGCGCAGATCGTTTTCGATGCCTATAAAACACGCCAGGCCGTGGCCAACGATGCCGAGCGCATCCTCGACATGTTCCGCGATCCCTCTACCCAGGCCGTCTACAGCCTGGATCGGGAAATGGGCATGCAAGTGATCGAGGGTCTGTTTCAGGACGATGCGGTACGCCAAGCCTCCATCGGCCATCCCAACGAAGCGATGCTCGCGCAAAAATCCCGCGAGTTGCAGCATTCCCACAGTCGCTGGCTGACCGACCTGATCCTCGGCAAGGAACGCACCTTCACCACCCAACTGGTGGGTCGTGGTCCTTACAGCGAGTATTACGGCGACCTGAGCATCACCCTCGACACCGCCACTTACGGCCAGGGGTTCATCGTCAGTTCGGTGATCATCTTCATCTCCGGCGTATTGCGCGCCCTCGCCATGGGGCTGGTGCTGTACCTGGTCTATCACTGGCTGCTGACCAAACCACTGTCGCGGATCATCGAGCACCTGACCGAAATCAATCCGGATCGCCCCAGCGAACACAAGATTCCGCAGCTCAAGGGCCACGAGAAAAACGAACTGGGGATCTGGATCAATACCGCCAACCAGTTGCTCGAGTCTATCGAGCGCAATACCCATCTACGACACGAAGCGGAAAACAGCCTGCTGCGCATGGCGCAATACGACTTCCTCACCGGCCTGCCGAACCGCCAACAGTTGCAGCAGCAACTGGACAAGATCCTCGTCGACGCCGGCAAGTTGCAACGTCGGGTCGCCGTGTTGTGTGTCGGCCTCGATGACTTCAAGGGCATCAACGAACAATTCAGCTACCAGACCGGCGACCAACTGCTGCTGGCCCTGGCCGATCGCCTGCGGGCCCACAGCGGTCGCCTCGGCGCCCTCGCCCGCCTCGGCGGCGACCAGTTCGCCCTGGTCCAGGCCGATATCGAACAACCCTACGAAGCGGCCGAGTTGGCCCAAAGTATTCTCGATGACCTGGAAGCGGCGTTTGCCCTTGATCATCAGGAAATCCGCCTGCGCGCCACCATCGGCATCACCCTGTTCCCCGAGGACGGTGACAGCACTGAAAAGCTCCTGCAAAAAGCCGAGCAGACCATGACCCTGGCCAAGACTCGTTCGCGCAACCGCTATCAGTTTTATATCGCCAGCGTCGACACCGAGATGCGCCGCCGTCGCGAGCTGGAAAAAGACCTGCGCGATGCCCTGACCCGCAATCAGTTCTACCTTGTCTACCAACCGCAAATCAGCTATCGCGATCACCGGGTGGTGGGGGTCGAGGCGTTGATTCGCTGGCAGCATCCCGAGCATGGACTGGTGCCACCGGACCTGTTCATCCCCCTGGCCGAGCAGAACGGCACCATCATCGCCATCGGTGAGTGGGTGCTGGACCAGGCGTGCAAGCAATTGCGCGACTGGCATGACCAGGGTTTCGTCGACCTGCGCATGGCGGTGAACCTGTCCACCGTGCAACTGCACCACGCCGAGTTGCCGCGAGTGGTCAATAACCTGCTGCAAATGTACCGCCTGCCACCGCGCAGCCTGGAGCTGGAAGTCACCGAAACCGGCCTGATGGAAGACATCAGCACCGCCGCCCAGCACCTGCTGAGCCTGCGTCGCTCCGGCGCACTGATCGCCATCGACGACTTCGGCACCGGTTATTCGTCCTTGAGCTATCTGAAAAGCCTGCCCCTGGACAAGATCAAGATCGACAAGAGCTTCGTTCAGGACCTGCTCGATGACGACGACGATGCAACGATCGTTCGGGCCATCATCCAGCTGGGCAAGAGCCTTGGCATGCAGGTCATTGCCGAAGGCGTGGAAACCCCCGAGCAAGAGGCCTACATCATCTCCGAAGGCTGCCATGAAGGTCAGGGCTACCTCTACAGCAAACCGCTGCCGGCACGGGAGTTGAGTGTCTATCTAAAGCAGGCCCAGCGCAGTAACGCCGCGATCCACTGACCGTCTGTGGCCCTGTAGCAGCTGCCGAAGGCTGCGTTCGGCTGCGCAGCAGTCGTAAACCCTGGCGCCACGATTTGTCTGTCACACCCAGGTGTCTGATCTCACGACTGCTTCGCAGCCGAACGCAGCCTTCGGCAGCTGCTACAGGTGGCGGGCAGGCCCGCAGGCTCTGTGAATAAGAAATATTTCCAGGTACAACCCTTTACACATAATGCGAAAGATTTGCATTATGTCGCAGTTTTGCGCTTGCTGCGCCTTTCTACCCCCTCTCGAAGCAGGATGTTCGCCATGATTCGTATGCCTCTGGCTACCGCCAGTCTGTTGGCCATCGCTATTTCCCTCGCCGGTTGTGGCGAAGGCAAAGACAAGGCTGCCGCTCCGCAAGCGCCTACTCCAGCCGCCACCACCACAGCTCCAGCCCCGGCTGCTGCGCCTGCCGCTGCAAGCAAAGTCGACGAAGCCGCCGCCAAAGCCGTTGTCGCGCATTACGCCGACATGGTCTTCGCCGTTTACAGCGATGCCGAATCCACCGCGAAAACCCTGCAAACCGCTGTCGACGCCTTCTTGGCCAAGCCGAACGCCGACACCCTGAAAGCCGCCAAGGCTGCCTGGATCGCTGCCCGCGTTCCTTACCTGCAGAGCGAAGTGTTCCGCTTCGGTAACACCATCATCGACGACTGGGAAGGACAGGTTAACGCCTGGCCCCTGGACGAAGGCCTGATCGACTACGTCGACAAATCCTACGAGCACGCACTCGGTAACCCGGGCGCCACCGCCAACATCATCGCCAACACTGAAGTTCAGGTCGGCGAAGACAAGATCGACGTCAAAGACATCACCCCGGAAAAACTTGCCAGCCTGAACGAGCTGGGCGGTTCCGAGGCCAACGTCGCCACGGGCTACCACGCCATCGAATTCCTGCTCTGGGGCCAGGACCTGAACGGCACCGGCCCAGGCGCGGGCAACCGTCCGGCTTCCGACTACCTGGAAGGCAAAGGCGCCACCGGCGGTCATAACGATCGTCGTCGCGCTTACCTGAAATCCGTGACCCAACTGTTGGTCAGCGACCTGGAAGAAATGGTCGGTAACTGGAAGCCGAACGTGGCCGACAACTACCGCGCCACCCTGGAAGCGGAACCGGCTGAGTCCGGCCTGCGCAAAATGCTGTTCGGCATGGGCAGCCTGTCCCTGGGCGAACTGGCGGGCGAGCGCATGAAGGTTTCCCTGGAAGCCAACTCCCCGGAAGACGAACACGACTGCTTCAGCGACAACACCCACAACTCGCAGTTCTACGATGCCAAAGGCGTTCGTAACGTGTACCTGGGCGAATACACCCGCGTCGACGGCACTAAAATGACCGGCGCGAGCCTGTCGTCCCTGGTGGTCAAAGCCGATCCGGCGGCCGACACCGCGCTGAAAGCCGACCTGGCTGCAACCGAAGCCAAGATGCAGGTCATTGTCGATCACGCCAACAAGGGTGAGCATTACGACCAACTGATCGCTGCCGGCAACACCGCTGGCAACCAGATCGTCCGCGACGCCATCGCCTCCCTGGTCAAGCAGACCGGTTCGATCGAAGCCGCCGCTGGCAAACTGGGCATCAGCGACTTGAACCCGGACAACGCTGATCACGAATTCTGATCAACGCTGGCTGAATAAAAAGGCGACCTTCGGGTCGCCTTTTTTTGTCCTTTGCTGATGCGATCCCTGTGGGAGCGGGCTTGCCCGCGATGACTGCCTAACATTCAACATATGTGTTGACTGACTCACCGCTTTCGCGGGCAAGCCCGCTCCCACAGGGATTGTGATTGTCCTGATGTAATGATCATCACCAAAACCTGCGCTACATCAACCAAACGATAATTCCTCTTATTCAATTTCCGCTGCCCTGTTAGACTTTGCGCCCTTGTTTTGCTCGTCTTGCAGGATGTCTGATGCCCTCGCCGCCTCTTCGCTTGTCCGCACTGTTGCTGGCCCTGGGCCTGAGTGCCTGCGATGACGCCCCGAAGTTCACCCAGGCCGAACCCGGTGAAGCCCGTTCCGGTGGCAATGCGACGGTGCGCAAGACTGATCAGAATGCCTTTTCCCTACCGTCCGCCAACCTGCCACCCTCGCGGCGTGTGGATTTCAGCGTTGGCAACAGCTTCTTCCGTAACCCTTGGGTGATCGCGCCGTCGACCACCACCGCCCGCGATGGCCTCGGTCCGCTGTTCAACACCAACGCCTGCCAGAACTGCCACATCAAGGACGGCCGCGGTCATCCGCCGACGCCCGACGCGCCGAATGCCGTGTCGATGCTGGTGCGCCTGTCGATTCCCGATGCGCCGGCGTATGCCAAGGTCATCGAGCAGCTTGGGGTTGTTCCAGAGCCGGTCTACGGCGGACAGTTCCAGGACATGGCCGTACCCGGTGTGGTTCCGGAAGGCAAAGTGCGCGTCGACTACACGCCAGTCCCGATCCGTTTCAAGGACGGCCCCGAGGTCGAGCTGCGCAAACCGACCTTGCAGATCAGCCACCTCGGCTACGGCCCGATGCCCCCCGACACGCGGTTCTCGGCGCGCATTGCACCGCCGATGATTGGTCTGGGTTTGCTCGAAGCGATCCCCGACGAGGCGATCCTGGCCAATGCCGACGCCCAGGCAAAAGAAAAAAACGGCATCACCGGACGGCCGAACCGTGTTTGGGATGACGCCCAACAGAAAACCGTCCTCGGACGCTTCGGCTGGAAAGCCGGTCAACCAAACCTCAATCAACAGAATGTCCACGCGTTTTCTGGCGACATGGGCCTGACCACTCGCCTGAGAACCGTCGACGATTGCACCGACACGCAAACCGCGTGCAAGCAGGCACCCAACGGCAATGGTCCGGATGGCGAACCGGAAGTCAGCGATAACATCCTGCGCCTGGTGCTGTTCTACAGCCGCAACCTCGCCGTCCCGGCCCGCCGCGATGTCGGCACGCCTCAAGTGCTGGCCGGCAAGACCCTGTTTTTCCAGGCCGGCTGCCAGTCCTGTCACACGCCGAAGTACACCACCGCCGCCAACGCCGCCGAACCTGAACTGGCCAATCAAGTGATTCGCCCTTACAGCGATCTGCTGCTGCATGACATGGGCGACGGCCTGGCCGACAACCGAACCGAATTCCAGGCCAGTGGCCGCGACTGGCGCACCCCGCCGTTGTGGGGCATCGGCCTGACGCAGGCGGTCAGCGGCCACACCCAGTTCTTGCATGACGGCCGCGCCCGCAATCTGCTCGAAGCCGTGCTCTGGCATGGCGGCGAAGCCAGCGCGGCGCAGCAACAGGTTTTGTCTTTCAATGCCGAGCAGCGCGCTGCGTTGCTGGCGTTTTTGAATTCCCTTTAATACGTATTCCATAGCGGGAGCCCGACATGTTCCGTCCCAAATTGTTGTTCACCAGCCTTGCCGCACTAGCGCTCGGCGCCTGTTCGCCGCAGGATCCGCAAGCGGTCACCTCGGCGGCCATCGCCAAATCGGTGATCCTGCCGACCTACACGCGCTGGGTTGAAGCCGACCGCCAATTGGCCGTCAGCGCACTCGCCTACTGCGAAGGCAAGGAAAACCTCGACACCGCACGCGCCGATTTCCTGCACGCGCAGAAAGCCTGGGCCGAGCTTCAGCCTCTGCTGATCGGGCCGCTGGCTGAAGGCAATCGTGCCTGGCAGGTGCAGTTCTGGCCGGACAAGAAAAACCTCGTCGGCCGTCAGGTCGAGCAACTGGTCACCGCGCAGCCACAGATCGATGCCGCGGAACTGGCCAAGTCCAGCGTCGTGGTTCAGGGCCTTTCCGCCTACGAATACATCCTGTTCGACAGCAAGCCAGACGTCGCCAACGACGCGCAAAAAGCCAAGTATTGCCCACTGCTGAAAGCGATTGGCGAGCGTCAGAAACTGCTGGCCGAAGACATTCTGAAAAGCTGGAACACCACCGACGGCATGCTCGCGCAGATGAGCAAATTCCCGAACCAGCGCTACGCCGATTCCCACGAAGCCATCGCCGATTTGCTGCGGGTGCAAGTTACCGCCCTCGACAGCTTGAAGAAGAAACTCGGCACGCCGATGGGCCGCCAGACCAAGGGCGTTCCGCAACCGTTCCAGGCCGATGCATGGCGCAGCCAGTCCTCCCTGACGGGCCTCGAAGCCAGCCTCGCCGCCGCCAAGACCGTGTGGGAAGGCGTCGACAACAAAGGCCTGCGCGGCTTGTTGCCGAGTGAGCAGAAGCCCTTGGCCGACAAGATCGATGCCGCCTACGCCGCGTCCCTGAAACTGTTCGCCAGCAACCAGCGCTCGCTGACCGAAATGCTCAACGACGATGCCGGTCGCCAGCAACTCAACGATCTCTACGACAGCCTCAACGTCGTCCATCGCCTGCACGAAGGCGAACTGGCCAAGGCGCTGGGCATCCAACTGGGCTTCAACGCCAACGACGGTGACTGATGAGGGCGAGTGCCATGCTGCGACGTCAAGCTCTGACTTTAGGTAGTCTGCTGCTGGGAGCAGTGACACTGGGCGGCTGGACGCTGTTCAAGCACAAGGACAAAAGCCCGCTGCTGCTGTCGGCGCGGGACGATACCGACGGCAAGCACTACGCCGTCGGTTATCGGCTGGACGGCACCCGAGTATTTGCCACCCAGGTCGGCCAACGCTGCCACGACATCATCAATCACCCGACGCAGCCGATCGCACTGTTCGTGGCCCGGCGGCCGGGCACCGAGAGTTACCTGATCGACCTGCGCGACGGCACGCTGCTGCAAACCGTGACCTCGCAGGCGAACCGGCATTTCTACGGGCACGCGGTGATTCACAAGGGCGGCGACTGGTTGTACGCCACCGAGAACGACACGTCCGATCCGGGTCGCGGCTTGCTGGGTGTGTATAAGTTCGAAGGTGAGCGACTTATCCACAGCGGTGAGATTTCCACCCATGGCATCGGCCCGCATCAGGTGTCGTGGATGCCCGACGGCGAAACCCTGGTAGTCGCCAACGGCGGCATTCGCACCGAGGCCGAAAGCCGGGTAGAGATGAACCTCAACGCGATGGAACCGAGCCTGGTCCTGATGCAACGTGACGGCACCCTGCTGAGCAAGGAGACGCTCGCCCAGCAGATGAACAGCGTGCGTCATTTGGGCATTGCCAGCGACGGCACCATCGTCGCCGGCCAGCAGTTCATGGGCGCGTCCCACGAGTCTTCCGAGCTGCTGGCGGTCAAACGTCCCGGCCAACCGTTCGTGGCGTTCCCGGTGCCCGAACATCAGTTGCAGGCCATGGGGCACTACACCGCCAGCGTCGCCGTGCACAGTGAATTACGCCTGGTCGCGCTGACCGCGCCTCGGGGCAACCGCTTTTTCATCTGGGACCTGGACAGCGGCGAAGTGCGCCTGGACGCGCCACTTGCCGATTGCGCCGGGGTGGGTGCGGTGGCCGACGGGTTTGTCGTGACCTCGGGTCAGGGGCGCTGCCGGTACTACGATTGCCGCCAGACAAATCTTGTTGCAAAACCATTGGAGCTGCCTGCCGGGCTCTGGGACAACCACCTTCACCTCATGGCGTGATGGAAATCCCGTAGGAGCTGGCTTGCCAGCGAAGGCATCCGAAAGATCGCTGCACATCCAGCGGCCCCTTCGCCGGCAAGCCGGCTCCTACAGTTCGGGGGGTACGCCCGGAAACATCCATTGGAATCCCCTTCCCACTCGCGGTAATGTGCCCAACTGTCTCGCCTGATTTTCTCCAAGGAACTGGAAATATGCTGCGTCGCCGCATGCTGATCATGTTGGGTGTTGTTCTGCTGATCGTGCTGGTCCTGGCCGGTTACAAAGCCTTCTCCATCTACACGATGATCCAAGGCTTCTCCGCGCCGAAACCGCCGATCAGTGTCGCTGTGGCCACCGCCACCGAACGCCCGTGGCAAGCGCGCCTGCCTACGGTTGGCACGCTCAAGGCACTGCAAGGCGTGGACCTGAGCCTGGAGACCGACGGCACCGTCATCGATTTGCAGTTTGAGTCAGGGCAGAAGGTGAAGGTCGGCCAACCGCTGCTTCTGCTTGATAGCGTGGTAGAGACCGCCCTGCTCGAAACCGCTCAGGCCGACCTGGGGCTGGCGCAGGTCGATTACGGTCGTGGTAGCCAACTGGTGGGCAGCCAGGCCATTTCCAAAGGCGAATTCGACCGGCTCTCGGCGGTGTTGAAAAAGAGCCGGGCCACGGTCAATCAGCTCAAGGCGGCGCTGGCCAAAAAACGCTTGCTCGCACCGTTCAGCGGGACCATCGGCATTCGTCAGGTGGACATCGGTGACTATCTCGCCAGTGGCACCATGATTGCCACCCTGCAAGACATCAGTAGTCTCTACGTCGACTTTTTCATCCCTGAGCAGTCGGTGCCGAAGATCGCCATCGGCCAATCGGTGCAGATCATTGCCTCGGCCTACCCGACGCAAAACTTCCCCGGGATCATCACTGCGATCAACCCGAAAGTCGAAAACAGCACCCGCAACGTCCAGGTCCGCGCGACCCTGGCCAACCCCGACGGCAAGCTGCTGCCGGGCATGTTTGCCAGCCTGCAAGTGTTGTTGCCCGACCCGCAGCCACGGATTGTCGTGCCGGAAAGCGCGATTACCTACACGCTGTACGGCAACTCGATCTACGTCGTTGCACAGAAAAAAGCTGAAGACGGCAGCCTCGAAAAAGACGACAAGGGCCAGCCGATCCTGATCGCCGAACGCCGGTTCATCGAAACCGGCGAACGCCGTGACGGCCTGGTGATGATTACCAAAGGCGTGCAGAACGGTGAAAAAGTGGTCACGGGCGGCCAGATCAAACTGGACAACGGCGCACACATTGCCATCAGCGACGACAAGACTTTAGCCGAGAAGAACAGTCCGCCGCGCGCGAACTGATCAAGGAATCCCCATGGCTTTTACCGACCCGTTCATCCGCCGCCCGGTGCTCGCCACCGTGGTCAGCCTGCTGATTGTGCTGCTGGGCTTTCAAGCCTGGAGCAAGCTGCCGCTGCGCCAATACCCGCAAATGGAAAACGCCCTGATCACGGTGACCACCGCTTACCCCGGGGCCAATGCCGAAACCATCCAGGGCTACATCACCCAGCCGATGCAACAGAGCCTGGCCAGCGCCGAGGGTATCGACTACATGACCTCGGTCAGTCGCCAGAACTTCTCGGTGATTTCGATCTACGCACGCATTGGCTCCAACAGCGACCGCTTGTTCACCGAACTGCTGGCCAAGGCCAACGAAGTGAAGAACCAGCTGCCCCAGGACGCCGAAGACCCGGTCCTGAGCAAAGAAGCTGCGGACGCCTCGGCGCTGATGTACATCAGCTTCTTCAGTAAGGAGCTGAGCAACCCGCAAATCACCGACTACCTGTCGCGGGTCATTCAACCAAAACTGGCGACCCTGCCGGGCATGGCCGAAGCCGAGATTCTCGGCAACCAGGTATTCGCCATGCGCCTGTGGCTGGACCCGGTGAAGCTTGCCGGTTTCGGCCTGAGCGCCAGCGACGTGACCGATGCGGTGCGCAAGTACAACTTCCTCTCCGCCGCCGGCGAAGTGAAAGGCGAGTACGTGGTCACCAGCATCAACGCCAACACCGAGCTCAAATCCGCTGAAGCCTTTGCCGCGATTCCGCTCAAGGTCGATGGCGACAGTCGTGTGCTGCTCAGCGATGTCGCGCGGGTGGAAATGGGCGCGGAGAACTACGACACCATCAGTTCCTTCGGTGGCACCCCCTCGGTGTACATCGGCATCAAGGCGACGCCCGGTGCCAACCCGCTGGACGTGATCAAGGAAGTACGCAAGATCATGCCGGACCTGGAGGCCCAGCTGCCGCCGAACCTCAAGGGTGAAATCGCCTACGACGCCACGCTGTTCATCCAGGCCTCGATCGACGAAGTGGTGAAAACCCTGTTCGAAGCGGTGCTGATCGTGATCGTTGTGGTGTTCCTGTTCCTCGGGGCGCTTCGCTCGGTGGTGATCCCGGTGGTCACTATTCCGCTGTCGATGATCGGCGTGATGTTCTTCATGCAGATGATGGGGTACTCGATCAACCTGCTGACCCTGCTGGCGATGGTATTGGCCATCGGCCTGGTGGTGGACGACGCGATCGTGGTGGTCGAAAACATCCACCGCCACATCGAAGAAGGCAAGACGCCGCTGGACGCGGCTATCGAAGGCGCCCGGGAAATCGCCATGCCGGTGGTCTCGATGACCATCACCCTGGCCGCGGTTTATGCGCCCATCGGCTTCCTGACGGGGCTGACCGGCGCGCTGTTCAAGGAGTTCGCCCTGACCCTGGCCGGGGCGGTGGTGATCTCCGGCATCGTCGCCCTGACGCTGTCGCCGATGATGTGCGCGTTTTTGCTGCGCCACGATGAAAACCCCAGCGGCCTGGCCCATCGCCTGGACCTGATTTTCGAAGGCCTCAAGCGCCGCTACCAGAGCATGCTGCATGGCACGCTGAACACCCGGCCGGTAGTGCTGGTGTTCGCGGTGATCGTGCTGTGCCTGATTCCGGTGCTGCTCAAGTTCACCAAGTCGGAACTGGCGCCGGACGAGGATCAGGGCATCATTTTCATGATGGCCAATGCTCCACAAACGGCCAACCTCGACTACCTGAGCGCCTACACCGACGAGTTCGTCGACATCTTCAAGGCGTTTCCCGAGTACTACTCCTCGTTCCAGATCAATGGTTTCAACGGTGTGCAATCGGGTATCGGCGGCTTCCTGCTCAAACCGTGGAACGATCGCAACCGCACACAAATGCAGATCCTGCCCGAGGTGCAGGCCAAACTGGAGAGCATTTCGGGATTGCAGATCTTCGGCTTCAACCTGCCCTCCCTGCCCGGCACTGGCGAGGGGTTGCCGTTTCAGTTTGTCATCAACTCCGCCAACGATTACGCATCGCTGCTGCAAGTGACGGATCGGGTGAAAAAACGCGCGATGGAATCCGGCAAGTTCGCGTTCGTCGATGTCGATCTGGCCTTCGACAAGCCCGAAGTGGTGGTGGATATCGATCGCGCCAAGGCCGCACAAATGGGCGTGTCGATGCAGGATCTGGGCGGCACATTGGCCACGTTGCTCGGTGAAGCGGAGATCAACCGATTCACCATCGAAGGTCGCAGCTACAAAGTCATCGCGCAGGTCGAGCGGCCCTTCCGCGATAACCCGCAATGGCTGAATAACTATTATGTGAGGAACACCAAGGGCGAACTGCTGGCCCTGTCGACCCTGATCACCGTGAGCGACCGGGCGCGGCCACGGCAGTTGAACCAGTTCCAGCAACTCAACTCGGCCATCCTGTCCGGGGTCCCGCTGGTCAGCATGGGTGAAGCCATCGACACCGTGCGCCAGATCGCCCGGGAAGAAGCACCGGTGGGTTACGCCTTCGACTATGCCGGCGCCTCACGGCAATTCGTCCAGGAAGGCAGTGCCCTGTGGGTGACCTTTGCGCTGGCATTGGCGATCATTTTCCTGGTACTGGCCGCCCAGTTCGAAAGCTTCCGCGACCCGCTGGTGATTCTGGTGACGGTGCCGCTGTCGATCTGCGGCGCGTTGATTCCGCTGTTCCTCGGCTGGTCGAGCATGAACATCTACACCCAGGTCGGATTGGTGACATTGATCGGGCTGATCAGCAAGCACGGGATCCTGATCGTCGAGTTCGCCAACCAGTTGCGCAAGGAAAAGGGCCTGACAGCGCGCGAAGCCGTCGAGGAAGCGGCGGCCATTCGACTGCGGCCGGTGTTGATGACCACTGCGGCCATGGTGTTCGGCATGGTGCCGTTGATCATCGCCACGGGTGCGGGGGCGGTGAGCCGGTTTGATATCGGCACGGTGATTGCCACGGGGATGTCGATCGGGACGTTGTTTACGTTGTTCGTATTGCCGTGCGTGTACACGTTATTGGCTAAACCCGACAAACCCAAAGAACACCCATGACCAACCTCCTACCTTGATCCTGTGCGACCGCGTATTGGTGTCGCCCACCAATCCCCTGTAGGAGCTGGCTTGCCAGCGAAGGTCCCAAATACGCCACGGTTATCCTGTTGAAAACCGTCATCGTTAACGACCTTCGCTGGCAAGCCAGCTCCTACAGGTGAGCGGGCAGTTGAGCGGGGGCAAGTCCGGGGGGCCGGGCACAAAAAAAGGCCCCGCATTTTGGCGAGGCCTTTTATTTTGGCTTCAATCTGTTCAACTTTGTGGCCTCAATCCTTGAGAAAGTCCGAACATGAACAGCAATAAATCATGATCGGGATGAGTTGCCACCGATGCCTTGGCAACTCGGGGCAACGGACAGTGCGCGTCACCGTTCACTGAACTGAGAACTTGCGTGCGGGGCTGCTCCCAGGCAGCCACCGCCAGCGAAGCAACTGCCAAGGCTCCTAATAAAAATACACCTCGCGCAATTTCGAGTTTCATCGCTATAAACCTTTGATAGCGCTGCCAAACGCCGTCTCATAAAAATAGACGAGTTTCTTCCAGTCCGTGGTGCTGAACGACGAGTGGCGACGCAGTTGCTTCATGTCATGGGAAGCCGCACGACGGGCGGTCAACCGCTGCCGACACTTCTCCAGATCGATCAAGGCCACTTCGACTTTTGCCGCATCGCCTTCGCCTGTGACACGCACGAATACGTGCTTGATGTAGATGCAGCTGTGCTGCCAACGACCCTTGTGCATACGGGCCAGGTTCTCGGCCAGGTCCTTCAATACACGATCGTGTACCGCTTCACCGTGGCGCTCACGACCTCCGCCCGCATACCAGTGTTCGATCTCCTCGAAGCCATCCAGGGATTTGGTCACCAGCAACGCACGCCATTTGTGCACAGGATCGCGCTGTGCGCCGCAGAAAATCATTTCCGGAACACGGACGTCGATCAGGCGCAAGCCGATGAGCGCATCGCGCTCGCGCAATACCGTTGGCCGACCGAACGGGTGTAACCAGCTGCGATAAATATGCCCGGTCTGACGCTTGGTGTAGAGCAGCTGGCCGTCGCTGCCGAAAACGCGCTGCACGCCACTTTCTCCTCCGCGACGAACATTGGGTTCTTCAACCCATTCACCACGCAGATTCCAGAAATAGTCGAAGCGGTCCTGGGGAGCGACGTCCTTTTCTGCTGCACATTGCACTGCCATCCTGTTACCTCTTGCGTAATACGTAAACTCGCCACATGGCATAGAGCGGTAAAAAATCCAGTTGTTCCTGGATACGGAAACCCGCCTGCTCGAACTCCTTTTCTACCGTAGCAGCCGGTAACACAAATCGGTTTTGGTAACCTTCCTGCCCACGGGTTTTCTCGGCGCGTTTGCGTTTCCACGCTTTGAAGTTGCCATCCACCCATAAGGAAAGGATCACGCTGTCACGCGAGACACGCTCGAATTCACGCAAAATGGCCAGTCGATGCTCGGCTTCACCAATGTGATGGAGCAAACGCATGCAGAAAATGCTATCGACGGCGTTATCGGGCAAGGCGATGTCGAATGCAGAAGTGTGCAAGGGTTGTACCCGTTTCACCACATCGGCGGGTTGCGCCTGCATGGCAATCTTCAGCATGGACTCGGAGTTGTCGGCCCCGATAATTGCACGGTTGGTTTTTTCTGCCAGCAATGGCCAGAATCGCCCCGCGCCACACGGTAAATCGAGGACCAGCCCCGGTTCACCAACGAGTGCCAGCGCCTTACGCGCCAGTTGTTCGTCACGCCAGTGAGACAGGCGGCGACCAAGGCCATCCTTGTGCTTGCGCAGGTATCGTTGAGCGTGTTGATCGTCGTACTTTTCGGAAAAATCAAGTTTGATCGGGCCGTCCATCTTTTAGGTCTCCTGAGCTTCTGATGGCACCCACGATAGGTAGCGCCATGTCAGCGTCTGGTCATACCTTTGTGAAAAAATTGTCATGTAAAACCCGGAATTATTTCGAGGTTTTACATGAGTCGGACGATAGCTCGGGGCCACTACCAAAAGATCGCAGCCTCCGGCAGCTCCTACATTGAATGGGGTACACCCTGTAGGAGCTGCCGGAGGCTGCGATCTTTGCATTTGATCAAATGTCGCCCTGACTCAACTCAACCTGAAAACGGCAGCCATTGGGCTCCATGTTCGTCAGGCTGACGTTCCAGCCCTGGTTTTCGCAGATCCGCTGTACCAGCGAGAGGCCCAGCCCCAGGCCCTCGCCGCGTTTCTCGTTGCCACGCACGAAGGGTTCGAACATCGCCTCGCGTTTTTCCTCGGGAATGCCCACGCCACTGTCCTCGACCAGGAACCCCGTGGCCGTCAGGGTCAAGCGGATGAACCCGCGTTCGGTGTAATGCAGCGCGTTACGCAACAGGTTGCCCATGACCGCGTGCAGAAGGGTGGCGTTGTAGCACGTGCTTGCTGAATTGCCCGGCTCGAAGATCAGCTTCAGCCCCTTGGCCTCGATCGGCTCGCGCCACAGATTGAGCAGTCCGTCGGCGACCTGGCTCAAGGACTGCTGTGGCGACATGCTGGCGTCTTCACGTTGCGCGCGCGCCAGCATCAGGAAGGTTTGCACCAGCTCGCGCATCTCTTCACAGGCACGGGCAATGCGTTCGACCTGGGCACGGCCACGCTGATCGATGCCGGGATTTTCCAGCAACAGCTCGCAGGAGCTGGCCAGCACCATCAGCGGCGTGCGTAATTCGTGGCTGACATCACTGGTAAACAACCGCTCCCGGGTCAAGGCCTGACGCAAGCGCCCGAGGGTCGCGTCGAAGGCCACCGCCAGCTCGCCCACTTCATCGGCGGCGTAATCCGGTGCCAAGGGTGGCGCCAGTCCCAGCAGTTGATCACGATGACGTACCTGACGGGCCAATCGTACGACCGGCGCCATCACCTTGCGCGCCAGTACCCAGCCGAGAAACACCGCCAACGCCAGGCTCAGCACAAAGCCCACCAGCACCACGGCAAAGAGCACGCGTTCGCGCTCCTCGAAATCGCTCTGATCCTGTAACAGCACATAACGTCGGCCGTCGACGACTTCGACCATGGCGTGGTACGACAGCTGTTCGCGAAACACTTCGTGAAACCCCGGTTCCAGGTGCCGCAAATCCTTGGGCAGCTGGAAATCGCCCGGCCCGCCGCTGAAATAGAACAGTTGGTCTGGCTCAGGGCGATGGCTCCAGTCCGAGACACTGTCCATCAGCAACAGACGCTGAAGGTCGCCGCCCAGACCTGCCGAAATCAGCTTTTCTTCCACCAGGTGCACGGTCGCCACAATGCCCATGGCGAAGGCACCTGCAACCAGAGCGCTCATCAGCGCAAAGGCAATGATGATCCGTTGAGCAAGGCTCTGTTTAAACTCCATCACGGCCCTCGGCCAAGCGATAACCCACACCGTGCACAGTTTGCAGCAACGGTTTGGCGAACGGCTTGTCGATCACCTGGCGCAATTGATGGACGTGGCTGCGCAAGCTGTCGCTGTCCGGGCAGTCATCGCCCCACAACGCCTCTTCGAGAATTTCCCGGCGCAGTACATGAGGACTTTTCTGCATCAGCACGGCCAGCAACTTCAGGCCCACCGGGTTGAGTTTCAGCAGACGGCCTTCGCGGGTGACTTCCAGGGTATCGAGGTCGTAGTTCAAGTCACCGACCTGCAAGGTGCGGCGGCCGCCACCCTGGGTACGGCGCATGACGGCCTCGATACGAGCGGCCAGTTCAGACAGGGCAAACGGTTTGATCAGGTAATCATCGGCGCCGGACTTGAAGCCTTGCAGCCGGTCGTCCAACTGGTCGCGAGCGGTGAGCATGATCACCGGCGTGTCACGGCGAGCGTCTTCGCGCAGACGTTTGCACAGGGTGTAGCCGTCGATGCCGGGCAGCATGATGTCGAGCACGATCAAGTCGTAATGCTCGGTCGCCGCCAGGTGCAGTCCTGACAAACCGTCCTGTGCGCAATCCACGGTATAGCCTTTGAGCCCCAGGTAATCAGCCAGATTGGCCAGGATATCGCGGTTGTCTTCAACCAAAAGAATTCGCATGGGTTTCTCCTCCGTACACAGTAACAGCCGTCTTGGCCCGCGCAGCTTAAGGCCAAGTGTGGCTCAGGGCTAGCGCCGGGAAATGAGAGAATCAATTCACTCAACCAAATGAAGGGGTTAACAAGTTTTTCACTATCGGTTCACAACCTGACTACAGTGCCCAGGCGAGACTCTCGCGCAATTGATATCAAGGAATGTAAACACAATGGACTTTTTCAAGACGGCGCCAACGCGCTTTCTGCTGCTCGTCACTGGCACCTGGCTGATTATTTTCTTCCTGACCCGAACGATGCTGCTACTCACTCACCTGGATGAGGCCGGCAGCGGTTTCCTGTCGGTTTTTGCTACGGGCTTGCTCTACGACCTGGGTTTTATTGCCTACGCGGCGCTGCCGATGGGCCTTTACCTGTTGCTCTGCCCGCCTGCCCTGTGGCGCCGCCGTGGTCATCGCTGGTTCCTTCAGGGGCTGCTGACTGTCAGCCTGTTCGCCATGCTGTTCACCGCGGTGGCCGAATGGCTGTTCTGGGACGAGTTCGGCGTGCGCTTCAACTTTATCGCCGTCGACTACCTGGTGTATTCCGACGAAGTGTTGAACAACCTGCTTGAGTCCTACCCGATCGGCACCCTGCTGAGCCTGCTCGCCGTGCTGGCCGTCGCCCTGAGTGTCGCCTTGCGCAAACCATTCAATGCGGCGCTGGACGCACCGTTGCCCCCCCTTCGTGGCCGACTGCTGAACGCGTTGGCGCTGTTGCTTGTCACCGGCCTGAGCCTGCAACTGCTCAGCCAGGACGCTCCTCGTGCCCAGGGTGGCAATGCTTACCAAAACGAACTGGCAAGCAATGGCCCGTATCAGTTCTTCGCCGCCTTTCGCAACAATGAGCTGGATTACCCGCAGTTCTATAGCAGCCTGCCACCGGCGGTCGTTGCCCAGCAGATTCGCGCCGAGCTGAGCGAGCCCAACGCCCGTTTCATCGGCGAAGACCCGCAAGACATTCGTCGGATGATCGACAATCCCGGCGTTGTACGAAAACCCAATATCGTGTTGGTGACCATCGAAAGCTTCAGCGCCAAATACATGGGCAGCAACGGTGACGAGCGCAACCTGACACCGAACCTCGACGCCCTGCGCAAGCAGAGCCTGTACTTCAACAATTTCTACGCCACGGGCACCCGTACCGATCGCGGCCTGGAAGCCATTACCCTGGCGATCCCGCCCACACCGGGGCGTTCGATCGTCAAGCGCGTAGGCCGTGAAAGCGGTTTTGCCAGCCTCGGCCAGCAACTTGCTGCCGTGGGTTATGACAGCGTGTTTGTCTATGGCGGGCGCGGTTACTTCGACAACATGAATGCCTTCTTCAGCGGTAACGGTTACCGCGTGGTCGATCAGAGCAGCGTCGACGAGTCAGAGATTCACTTCAAAAATGCCTGGGGCATGGCCGACGAAGACCTCTACAAGCAGACCCTGAAGCTGGCCGACGCCGACTATGCGAAGCAACAGCCGTTTCTGCTGCAACTGATGACCACCTCCAACCATCGTCCCTACACCTACCCGGATAATCGGATCGACATCAAATCCGGTAACGGTCGCGATGGCGCGGTGAAGTACACTGACTACGCTATCGGCCAGTTCCTCGATCAGGCGCGTAAAAAGCCGTGGTTCGACAATACAATTTTCGTCTTCGTCGCCGACCACACCGCAGGCAGTGCCGGTAGAGAGGACTTGCCGATCAGCAATTATCAGATTCCGCTGTTCATTTATGCGCCGAAGCTGATCGATGCCCGTGAGACCGCGCAACTGGCCAGCCAGATTGATCTCGCGCCTACGTTGCTGGGCCTGTTGAACCTCGATTATCAATCGACGTTCTTCGGTCGCAACCTGCTGCAGGACAATCCGCTGCCCGCGCGAGTAGTGGTTGGCAACTATCAGCATTTGGGCTTGTTTGACGGCAAGGATCTGGCGATCCTGAGTCCGCGCCAGGGGTTGCGTCGGCACGATGAAGCGCTGACCGAAAGTCGCGAGTCCCGAGCCACCGCCAGTGATCCGTTGATCACCCGGGCAATTACTTATTACCAAACGGCCAGTTATGGCTTCAAACAACAGCTGCTTGGCTGGAGGGCGCCCATGGAGGGCACCGACCAAGTCAGTCAACGTTAATCGAATAGCCTCGGGCTGATGCCCCGGGGCTATTTCCATTGTTCAGGATCCGTCATGTCATCAACCGCTGTTCGCCCCGCCTCCCGACCGCTCAATTTGTGGGTGTGCCTGGGCGTTCCCGCCATTGCAGCGATCATTCTGGTGCTGCTTGAATTGACGTCCCTGGACATGGACCTGGCCAGGCTATTTTATGACCCGGTCGCGGGGGACTTCATCGGGAGGCACAGTTACTTCCTGGAAAACATCCTGCATACCCGCGCCAAACAAATAGTCATCGTTTTTTCGGTGCTGGCCATCATCGGCTTCATCGCGTCTTTTTTCATGGACAGGCTCAAACCGATCAAGCGGGAGCTGGGCTGCCTGGTGCTGTCCCTGGCACTCGCGACGTCTTTTGTCACGCCAGTCAAAGCGGTGACCGCGGTGCAATGCCCGTGGAGCCTTGAGCAATTCGGCGGTCACGAAACCTACAGCGAACTGCTCAGCCCTCGCCCGCACACCGATAAACCCGGGCGTTGCTGGCCCGGTGGCCATGCGGCGACTGGCTTCACCCTGTTTGCGTTGTTCTTCGTGCTGCGTGACCGTCGTCCGCGTCTGGCGCGCTCGGCGTTTGTCTTTGCCTTCGCGTTAGGCTCAGTGTTTTCCGTGGGCCGGATGATGCAGGGGGCGCACTTCTTTTCGCATAACGTGTGGACCGCGATTTTCTGCTGGCTGATTTGCCTGGGGTCGTACTACTACATCCTGTATCGCCCGGCTTCCAAGACGGAACGAGAGTCCGAAGCACAACCGGTCAACGCCTGATCCGACGCCATCGCGGGCAAGCCCGCTCCCACAGGTTTTGCACAGACCCTGTGGGAGCGGGCTTGCCCGCGATGGCCGCGACCCGGTCTCCCGACCGACCCAATTGAAGGCAATAAAAAACCCCGCCGGCTTTCGCAGGCGGGGTTTTTTAATACAGGGGTAAGGCTGGCTTACATCATGCCGCCCATACCGCCCATACCGCCCATGTCTGGCATGCCGCCGCCAGCTGGACCGTCTTCCTTGATCTCAGCGATCATGGCTTCGGTGGTGATCATCAGGCTGGCAATCGACGAAGCCGCTTGCAGAGCCGAACGAGTCACTTTAGCCGGGTCCAGGATACCCATTTCGATCATGTCGCCGTATTCGCCGGTAGCAGCGTTGTAACCGTAGTTACCCGAACCCTGCTTGACCTTGTCGACGACTACGCTTGGCTCGTCGCCGGAGTTGGCAACGATCTGGCGCAGTGGCGCTTCAACAGCGCGACGCAGCAACTGGATACCAACGTTCTGGTCATCGTTGTCGCCTTTCAGCTCGGAGATAGCCTGCAGAGCGCGAACCAGTGCCACGCCGCCGCCAGGTACTACGCCTTCTTCAACGGCTGCACGGGTAGCGTGCAGGGCGTCTTCAACGCGAGCTTTCTTCTCTTTCATTTCAACTTCGGAACCAGCGCCAACCTTGATCACTGCAACGCCGCCGGACAGCTTGGCCAGGCGCTCTTGCAGTTTTTCACGGTCGTAGTCGGACGAAGTGTCGGCCACTTGCTGACGGATCTGCAGAACGCGAGCCTGGATGTCAGCCTCAACGCCGGCACCGTCGATCACGGTGGTGTTTTCTTTGGACAGGATCACGCGCTTGGCATTACCCAAGTGTTCCAGGGTAGTGCTTTCCAGGCTCAGACCGATCTCTTCGGAGATGACTGTACCGCCAGTCAGAACAGCGATGTCCTGCAGCATGGCCTTGCGACGGTCGCCGAAGCCTGGAGCCTTGACGGCTGCGACTTTAACGATGCCACGCATGTTGTTCACAACCAGAGTCGCCAGGGCTTCGCCTTCAACGTCTTCGGCCACGATCAGCAGTGGACGACCGGCTTTGGCAACGGCTTCCAGGACTGGCAGCATTTCGCGGATGTTCGAGATCTTTTTGTCGACCAGCAGGATCAGCGGACCGTCCAGCTCGGCAGTCATGGTCTCTGGCTTGTTGACGAAGTACGGGGACAGGTAGCCACGGTCGAACTGCATGCCTTCAACAACCGACAGTTCGTTTTCCAGGCCCGAGCCTTCTTCAACGGTGATCACGCCTTCTTTACCGACTTTTTCCATGGCTTCGGCAATGATGTCGCCGATGGAGCTGTCGGAGTTGGCCGAGATGGTGCCGACCTGAGCGATTGCCTTGGTGTCAGCGCAAGGCTTGGACAGGGCTTTCAGCTCTTTAACGATAGCGATGGTCGCTTTGTCGATACCGCGCTTCAGGTCCATCGGGTTCATGCCGGCAGCGACGGCTTTCAGGCCTTCGTTGACGATCGATTGAGCCAGAACGGTAGCGGTGGTGGTGCCGTCGCCTGCGTCATCGTTGGCACGGGAGGCAACGTCTTTGACCAGCTGCGCGCCCATGTTTTCGAAGCGATCTTTCAGCTCGATTTCTTTGGCAACGGAAACGCCGTCCTTGGTGATGGTCGGAGCGCCGAAGCTCTTCTCGATGATCACGTTACGGCCTTTAGGGCCCAGGGTCGCTTTTACTGCGTCAGCCAGGACGTTGACACCGGCGAGCATTTTCTTGCGGGCGGAATCGCCGAATTTAACTTCTTTAGCAGCCATGATCGATATTCCTTAAATACTTTGTAGTAGCGGGAAAATGAGCGGGGAATCAGCCTTCGACAACAGCGAGGATTTCGCTCTCGCCGATGACCAGCAGGTCTTCGCCGTCAACTTTCACAGTGTTGCTGCCGGAGTAAGGGCCGAACACAACCTTGTCACCCACTTTCACGGACAGCGCACGCACTTCACCGTTGTCCAGGACTTTGCCCGGGCCTACAGCGAGGACTTCGCCCTGGTTTGGCTTTTCAGCAGCCGAACCTGGCAGGACGATACCGCCAGCGGTTTTCTTTTCTTCTTCGCTGCGACGGACGACGACGCGGTCATGCAGAGGACGAAGCTTCATTGTCGATCTCTCCTAATTGTGGTTTTCATCGGCCGGTGTTTTCCCGGCGGGGTTAACAAATCCGGCGGGGCCGGGGGGGCCTCGACAAGCGAGACGCGGAAGGCTTTCTGGCCTGGTCGCCCGAAACCTTGCGGTGGCCGTTACATAAGGGCGCATAAGCTTATTACAAGGGCGGGGATCGAAATTTTTTACGTTGCTGCCCCGAAAACGAACACGACACCCGAAGGTGCCGTGCAGTGCAGCGGATTACTTGCTATCGCGGTGTTCGAACTCGCCCTCGATCACGTCGGGCTCACGGCCCAGCGGCTGACGTGGCGCGGGACCGCCACGGGGCTGAAGGTCATCTGCGAACGCCCGCTGACGGATCGCCTGTTCCTCGGCACGCTGGCGCATTTTATTGGCCAGCAGGCGACGAGAAATCGGCAGCAACATGATCAAGCCGAGCACGTCAGTGACGAAGCCCGGCAGAATCAACAGGCCACCCGCCAGCGCCAGCATCAGACCTTCAAGCATGGTCTGCGCCGGCAGCTCGCCACGGCTCAGGCTTTCACGGGCACGCAGCGCAGTAGCCAGCCCGGCGATACGCAGCACGAACACGCCGAGCATCGAGCCGAGAATGACCAGCAGCAGCGCCGGGAAAAACCCGATCGCGCCGCTTACCTTGACGAATACGAACAGCTCCAACACCGGGAACAGTACAAAGAGCAACAAAAAAGGGCGCATCAAATGGTTCCTCAACGCAAGAATGCCTTGCCAGTCTTCCCTAGATGACGTCGCCGTTTCGTGATTTCAAGCGTCGGCCACTTCATTTTTCGGCCAATGCTCGGCGTGAGCCAGGAAAACCAAGGCTTCGCGAACTTGTGTCGGCGTATTACATGGTGCTTGAAACGGCAGCCAGTAGAGGCCCTGACCGATGCGCAGGTGCATGCCTTCGGTATCGATACCGGCCAGTTGCGCCGGTTCGGTTTTCGGCAGGCCGGCCAGATCGACGTAGTGGGCAATGGCCTTGGCGTGATCGGCGTTCATGTGCTCGACCATGCTCAGCTCAGCCTTGCCGGCGAACGGGTTGGCCAAGGTCAGGTGATCGACCCAGTGAATCGCGCCGAAACCGCCGATGTAACGGTGACGCACCGGATTGAGCACCCAGAAATCGAAATCGTGGGCCTTGTGGTAACTCTGGGAATCAGGGAAATAGCGGTAGTAACGCTCGGCCGCTGCTTCGATGGCCACCTCGTCCTCGAGTTTTTCCGCTTCGGCGAGGTAGGTCAGGCGACCAACGGCTTGTACGTCTTCGGCCTCGCGCTCACCGACGAACAGTGAACATTTCGGATCTTTTTGCAGGTTGTGCGTGTGCTGGGCGATGCGGCTGATCAGGATCAGCGGCCGGCCCTGCCCGTCCAGGCAGTACGGAACCACGGAGCCAAACGGGAAACCGGGCATCGCCTTGGAGTGTGTCGAAAGCACTCCACGGTATTCCTTGAGAAGCAATTCTCGGGCATTCTTGGCCGCTTCAACGCTCAATTTATGACTCCTTATATAGAATCCGTCAAAAAAACGGACAGGCGCCTGGGGATAAGTTCCAGTGACGCCATCGGGGCAGTTCTCATGTGCAACCAGGCCACATCAGGTGCAGATCGAGAGGCCCTCTAGAAGGAAACCACTCTGACCTGCTATTGGGGCATGCGAATGCAACTCACTGACAAAGTAATCATTATCACTGGCGGTTGCCAGGGTTTAGGCCGATCCATGGCCGAGTATTTCGCGGGCAAGGGCGCGAAGCTGGCGCTGGTGGACCTGAACCAGGAAAAACTCGACGACACCGTCGCGGCTTGCAAAGCCAAGGGCGTCGAGGCCCGCGCCTATCTCTGCAACGTCGCCAATGAAGAACAAGTGACGCACATGGTCGCCCAGGTGGCCGAAGATTTTGGTGCGATTCATGGCCTGATCAACAATGCCGGGATCCTGCGCGACGGGCTGTTGATCAAGGTCAAGGATGGCGAAATGACCAAGATGAGCCTGGCCCAGTGGCAGGCGGTCATCGACGTCAACCTGACCGGCGTGTTCCTGTGCACCCGCGAAGTCGCGGCGAAAATGATCGAGCTGAACAACAGCGGCGCGATCATCAATATCTCGTCGATTTCCCGCGCCGGCAACGTTGGCCAGACCAACTACTCCGCCGCCAAGGCCGGTGTGGCAGCAGCGACCGTGACCTGGGCCAAGGAACTGGCGCGTTACGGTATTCGTGTGGCGGGTATTGCTCCGGGCTTCATCGAAACCGAAATGACCTTGGGCATGAAGCCTGAAGCGCTGGAGAAAATGACGTCCGGGATCCCGCTCAAGCGCATGGGCAAGCCGGAAGAGATCGCCCATTCGGCGGCCTATATTTTCGAGAACGACTACTACACCGGCCGGATCCTGGAAATGGATGGCGGGTTGCGGATCTAAAGCAACGCAGGACGACCTGTAGGAGCGAGCTCGCTCGCGATGAACGAGAAGGCGGCGCATTTTTCCAGACAACACGCGCCATCATTGACGTTCATCGCGAGCAAGCTCGCTCCTACAGAATATGTGTTTCAGGCCATCAATCGTCGCTGATGGTGATGTTCGGCATCGCCGGCGATGCCGCTTCCTGCAACACAATCCGCGCGCCCACATGGCGGGCCAGTTCCTGGTAAACCAGCGCAATCGGGCTGTCCGGCTCAGCGATCACCGTTGGCTTGCCACCATCGGCCTGCTCGCGAATAGCCATCGCCAGCGGTAACGAAGCCAGCAATTCGACGCCGTACTGGTTGGCCAGTTTCACCCCGCCCCCCTCGCCAAACAGATGCTCGGCATGCCCGCAGTTGGAGCAGATGTGCACGGCCATGTTTTCCACCACGCCCAGCACCGGGATGTTGACCTTGCGGAACATCTCCACGCCTTTGCGTGCGTCCAGCAGCGCCAGATCCTGTGGCGTGGTCACGATCACCGCACCGGCCACCGGGACTTTCTGCGCCAGGGTCAGCTGGATGTCACCGGTGCCTGGCGGCATGTCGATGACCAGGTAATCGAGGTCGCCCCAGGCAGTCTGCGTCACCAGTTGCAACAGGGCACCGGAGACCATCGGCCCGCGCCAGACCATCGGCGTGTTGTCATCGGTGAGGAACGCCATGGACATCACTTCGACGCCATGGGATTCGATCGGCACGAACCATTTCTGATCCTTGACCTTCGGTCGGGTGCCTTCCGGGATGCCGAACATGATGCCTTGGCTCGGACCGTAGATGTCCGCGTCGAGAATCCCCACTTTGGCGCCTTCGCGGGCCAGGGCCAGCGCGAGGTTGGCAGCCGTGGTGGATTTGCCCACACCGCCCTTGCCGGAGGCCACGGCCACCACGTTCTTGACGTTGGCCAGGCCCGGAATCTGCGCCTGAGCCTTGTGCGCGGCAATCACGCTGGTGATGTCGACGCGGGCGCTGGTCACGCCGTCCAGGCCCTGAATGGCCATTTCCAGCATCTGCGCCCAGCCGCTCTTGAACAGACCGGCGGCATAGCCGAGCTCGAGCTGGACGCTGACGCGATCGCCCTGGATGTCGATGCCGCGTACGCACCCGGCGCTGACCGGGTCCTGGTTCAGATAAGGGTCGGTGTATTGGCGAAGGACGGCTTCCACCGCTGCGCGATTGACGGCGCTCATGGGCAACTCCGATAGCAAGACTGGAAAATCAGGCGGGTATCGTACCTGAAAAGATCGCAGCCTTCGGCAGCTCCTACAAGTTCACCGCAATCCCTGTAGGAGCTGCCGAAGGCTGCGATCTTTTCTGGCGGTTCATCCAATGAAACAGGTGCACAGGGTGAAAAATATACTCGGGCGCTTTATAGTGGCCGACCTCCGTTTCATCAAGTAGCCGAGCCCCATGTCCGAGCCACGCAAGATCCTCGTCACCAGCGCCCTGCCCTATGCCAATGGTTCGATCCATCTTGGCCACATGCTGGAATACATCCAGACCGATATGTGGGTGCGCTTCCAGAAGCACCGCGGCAATCAATGCATTTATGTCTGCGCCGACGACGCCCACGGTTCGGCCATCATGCTGCGCGCGGAAAAGGAAGGCATCACCCCGGAACAACTGATCGCCAACGTCCAGGCTGAACACAGCGCCGACTTTGCCGAGTTCCTGGTCGACTTCGACAACTTCCACTCCACTCACGCCGAAGAAAACCGTGAGCTGTCGAGCCAGATCTACCTGAAGCTGCGCGACGCCGGGCACATCGCCCAACGCTCGATCACCCAGTACTTCGACCCGGAAAAGAAAATGTTCCTGGCCGACCGCTTCATCAAGGGCACTTGCCCGAAATGCGGCACCGAAGACCAGTACGGTGACAACTGCGAAAAATGCGGTGCGACCTACGCACCGACCGACCTGAAGGATCCGAAGTCGGCAATCTCTGGCGCCACCCCGGTGCTCAAGGATTCCCAGCACTTCTTCTTCAAACTGCCGGACTTCCAGGAAATGCTGCAAGCCTGGACCCGCAGCGGCACCCTGCAAGACGCCGTCGCGAACAAGATCGCCGAATGGCTGGATGCCGGCCTGCAACAGTGGGATATCTCCCGTGATGCGCCGTACTTCGGTTTCGAGATCCCCGACGAGCCGGGCAAGTATTTCTACGTCTGGCTGGACGCGCCGATCGGCTACATGGCCAGCTTCAAGAATCTCTGCGATCGCACGCCGGAGCTGGATTTCGACGCGTTCTGGAACAAAGACTCCACCGCCGAGCTGTATCACTTCATCGGCAAGGACATCGTCAACTTCCACGCACTGTTCTGGCCAGCCATGCTCGAAGGCGCCGGTTTCCGTAAACCGACCGGCATCAACGTCCACGGCTACCTGACCGTCAACGGCCAGAAAATGTCCAAGTCCCGTGGCACCTTCATCAAGGCCCGGACCTACCTGGATCACCTGTCGCCGGAATACCTGCGTTATTACTACGCGGCCAAACTGAGCCGTGGCGTCGACGACCTGGACCTGAACCTCGAAGACTTCGTGCAGAAGGTCAACTCGGACCTGGTCGGTAAAGTCGTCAACATCGCCAGCCGCTGCGCCGGTTTCATTCATAAAGGCAACGCTGGCGTGCTGGTGGCCGGCAACGCCGCGCCGGAATTGACCGAAGCGTTCCTCGCTGCTGCGCCGAGCATCGCCGAGGCCTACGAGGCTCGCGACTTCGCCCGTGCCATGCGCGAGATCATGGGCCTGGCCGACCGTGCCAACGCCTGGATCGCCGACAAGGCACCGTGGTCGCTGAACAAACAGGAAGGCAAGCAGGAAGAAGTCCAGGCCATCTGCGCCCTGGGCATCAACCTGTTCCGCCAACTGGTGATCTTCCTCAAGCCGGTGCTGCCGTTGCTGGCCGCTGATGCCGAGGCGTTCCTCAACGTCGCGCCACTGACCTGGAATGATCACGCCACGCTGCTGAGCAATCATCAGCTGAACGAGTTCAAACCGTTGATGACCCGTATCGACCCGGTGAAAGTGCAAGCCATGACCGACGCTTCGAAAGAAGACCTGACCGCCAGCCAGACCGACACCGGCGAAGCCACCGCTCAAGGCAACGGCGAACTGGCCAAGGATCCGCTGTCGCCGGAAATCGAGTTCGATGCCTTCGCGGCCATCGATTTGCGCGTCGCGCTGATCGTCAAGGCTGAACACGTGGAAGGGGCCGACAAGCTGCTGCGCCTGACCCTGGACATCGGTGACGAGCAACGCAATGTGTTCTCCGGCATCAAGAGCGCTTACCCGGATCCGTCCAAGCTCGATGGTCGCCTGACCATGATGATCGCCAACCTCAAGCCACGGAAAATGAAGTTCGGCATCTCCGAAGGCATGGTGATGGCGGCGGGCCCTGGCGGCGAAGAAATCTACCTGCTCAGCCCTGACAGCGGCGCCAAGCCAGGTCAGCGCATCAAGTAAGTTTCTGCGTTAAAACGATCCCACAGTCGTGCCTGGCATGACTGTGGGATTTTCATGTCTGGCCCATACTATCTATCAAGTCCGGCCTCACCTTGTAGGAGCTGTGTAGGAGCTGTCGAGAGAAACGAGGCTGCGATCTTTTGACGTTGTTTTTTAAGAGCAAGATCAAAAGATCGCAGCCTCGTTTCTCTCGACAGCTCCTACACAGCTCCCAAAGGGTAATCATCAGCCCAACGATGTGTGGATACGGACGCTCAGGTAACCAGATCATGACCGAACTGCTTCTCACGCTTATCAGCACTGCCCTGATCAACAATCTCGTGTTGCACTGGCCGCTGGGCGTCGATCCTCTGCTGGGGGCCGAGCGCGACAAGGTCCACGCATTGGGGATTGCGACGACGTGCCTGATGCTGGTCGTCGGCGTGCTGGGCTACTCGCTCTACCATTGGCTGCTGGTTCCGCTGGAGCTGACTTCGCTACGCCTCTTTGTGTTTTTGCCCTTGAGCGTTCTGTTGATCGGCCCGTTGCTGAAGCTGCTTTCACAGGCATTGCCGAAGCTGCCGTTCGATCGCCTCTGGCCTCTGCTGCTGGGCAACGCTGGCGTGCTTGGGTTGGCGCTGATCACCGCCCAGGACGACCAAGGTTTGTTTCATGCCACAGCCCTGAGTCTCGGCGCCGGGTTAGGTTTTTGGCTGGTGCTGAGTCTGTTCAGCGACTTGCGCCAGCGCACCATCGATAACGATGTTCCCCTGCCCTTCCGTGGCCTGCCAATCGACCTGATCGGCGCCGGACTGATCGCAGTGGTTTTTCTCGGATTCAGTGGACTGATCAAAACATGAGTCTGATTCAACGCATCGACGCCCTCCTGCCGCAGACCCAATGCGGCAAGTGCGGCCACCCCGGATGCAAACCGTACGCCGAAGGCATTGCCAGCGGCGAGCCGATCAACAAGTGCCCGCCCGGCGGCAGTGAAACCATCGCCGCCCTCGCCGAACTGCTGAAAGTGCCGGTGCTGGAACTGGACGTCACTCGCGGTTCGGCCCCGGCGCAGATCGCCTACATCCGTGAAGCCGAATGCATCGGTTGCACCAAGTGCATTCAGGCGTGCCCCGTGGACGCCATCGTCGGCGCGGCGAAATTGATGCACACGGTGATCATCGATGAATGCACCGGCTGCGACCTCTGCGTGGCGCCCTGCCCGGTGGATTGCATCGAGATGCGCCCGTTGCCACTGGCCACGGTGCTGCCGGTTGTCGGTGGCCTGGCGTTCAGCGTTGAGGAGCAACGGGCTCGCGCCGCCAAGCGCAATCATGCACGCCGCCGTTTCGAACAGCGCAACGCCCGTTTGCAGCGTGAAGAACAGCAGAAAGTTGCCGAACGCCAGGCTCGAGCACATCGCGCAACGCCGCAGCCCAGTGAAGTCACGCTCGACCCGGTACAGGCCGCCCTTGAGCGCGTTCGCGCACAAAAAGCAGCAAATGCCGATGCGGCATTGAAGAAAGCCAAGATCGATGTGGCCATGAGCCGGGCACAACTGAACAAATCGCTCAAGGCATTCGGGCATCCGCCGACCTTCGAGCAGCAGTCGCAATTGATCGTCCTGCAACAGCAGTTCGAAGCCGCCGAGCAAGCGTTGGCGCAATTGGAAAGCAGCGCACCACCAGCACCGGCGCCCAGCGCTCCGGCGAAGGATGCCGAGCTGAAACGGGCGAAGATCCAGTTGGCCATGCGCCGCGCCGAACTCAAGAAAGCTCAAACCAGCGAGGCACCCGCCGAGCAAATCGAAACCCTGGAGCGCGCGCTCCGCGACGCCGAGCACGCCCTGCATGCGGCTGAAGCGGCCAGCGAGCAACCCTTGCCTGACCTGGTGCGCGTCGAAAAGCGCCCCATCGACAACCAGCTTCGACAGCTGAAAACCGAATTGGCCTACGCCCGCGCCGACGTCAGCAAACTCGAGCGGCGCGCCGATACTCCCGCCGAATTGATCGACAAGGCTCGCGCCCGTCTGTTGGAAGCCGAGCGTCAGGTGGATGCCTATGTCGCCCCTTGAATCGGTCGACGAGCGCCTTCAGCAGGCCATGAAGCTGGTGTTGCTGGCCACTGTGCCGGGGATGCTGGTGTTGTTCTGGTTGTATGGTTGGGGGGTGCTGATCAACCTGATGCTGGCGGGTGTGACCGCGCTGGCTGTTGAAGCGGGTGTGTTGCAACTGCGCAAGCGAGCGTTGAAGCCAACCTTGAGCGATGGCAGCGCGCTGGTCAGTGCGACGCTGTTGGCACTGGCCTTGCCGCCTTATTGCCCGTGGTGGCTGACGGTGTGTGCTGCGGCTTTCGCGATGGTGTTCGGCAAGCACCTGTACGGCGGCGTAGGCAAGAACCCGTTCAATCCTGCAATGCTCGGTTTCGCTCTGGTGCTGGTGACCTTTCCCCAGCAGATGACCCACTGGCCGTCGTCTCACGGCATGGACCTGCTCGGCGGTTTGCAGCAGGTCTTCGGTTTCAGTCTCAAGCAGACGCCGGATGCCTGGGTTCAGGCCACGGCGCTGGACAGCCTGCGGATCAACAAAAGCCTGACGATGGACGAACTCTTCGCCGGCAACCCGGCGTTCGGCCACTTCGGCGGCCGTGGCGTGGAATGGGTCAACCTGGCCTTTCTGGCCGGTGGCGCGTTTCTCCTGCAACGGCGGGTGTTCAGCTGGCATGCGCCGGTCGGCATGCTTGCCAGTTTGTTCATCATCAGCCTGTTGTGCTGGAACGGTTCGGGCTCCGACTCCCATGGCTCGCCGCTGTTTCATCTGCTCACCGGCGCGAGCATGCTCGGCGCCTTCTTCATCATCACCGAGCCGGTGTCCGGCGCCAAAAGCCCGGGTGCGCGACTGCTGTTCGGCGCGGGCGTGGGCCTGCTGACCTATCTGATTCGGACGTGGGGTGGTTATCCGGACGGCGTGGCATTTGCGGTATTGCTGATGAACCTCTGCGTGCCAGCACTGGAGCGGTTCATCGTGTCCAGGCAGGAGCGGGTTGCGCCATGAGCCGAGCGTCGAGCGTTGTGATCCTGGTGATACTGGCCGGCGTCGGACTCGGCGCGACTTACCTCGTGCAACACGCCAGCGCGCCACGGATTGCCGCCGAACAACGGCAGATCGATAGCCGCAACCTGCTGGACCTGCTACCCACTGACAGCTACGACAATCAGCCACTGGAACAACCGCTCACACTGGAAAACAGTGCCTTGGCCAACAGCACGCTGCTGGGTGGTTACCGTGCGACCAAGGCTGGCCAACCCAGCGCCGTGTTACTGCGCAGCCAGACCCTGGGCTACGCCGGCGCCATCGATTTGCTGATCGCCATCGATGCCAATGGCAAATTGCTCGGCGTCAAAACCCTCAAGCAATCGGAAACTCCAGGGCTGGGCGCGCGGATCGCCGACTGGCCGAATACCTGGCTTCAGGTTTTCGCCGGCAAGTCCCGAACCGAACCTGCCGATAATGGCTGGGCCTTGAAAAAAGATCAGGGACAATTCGATCAGATCGCGGGCGCAACCATCACTTCAAGAGCGGTGATCAACGCCATCCATGATGCGTTGCGCTACTTCGATGAACACCGGCAACAGCTGATCGGGAGTAGCCCCCCATGACAAAATCGTCGACGCTGCAGAACTCGTTGATGCTGGCCCCGCTGATCGGAGCGACCGACTCGTTGGTGATGGCGCTGGGCTTGTGGCTGATGTTCATCGTGGTGATCAGTGCCTTTGGTGTGAGTATGGCGGTCTTGCGATCGCGACTTGTGCCGAGCACACACTTGCTTGCCGGCGTGCTGCTGGCGGCCACGCTGACCAGCTGCGTCGAGCTCGCGGCGCAAGTCTGGTCGTTGCCATGGCACCAGCATTTGGGGTTCTACGCGGGATTGATCGCCTTGCAATGCGTCGTGCTGCAGCACAGCGGTTTTTTCCAGGATGCGTGGCGTGATCGCCTGCGCCTATCTGCGCTGTTCGGCGCGTTGATGGTAGGCCTGGGCCTGCTGCGCGAGCTGATCGGTGGTGGGACAATCGGCAGCCATCTGTCGTGGCTGACTGGCGCTACGCAAACGGACTGGCAAGGCTGGGTACTCACCGCCGACGGTGGCTTGCGCCTGGCCACCCTGGCCCCTGGTGGATTCATTCTGCTGGGACTGCTGATCGCCGCGTGGCAGGCCTGGCCCCGCCCAACGCCCTCACACTGACTGTTTTCGAGGAAACGCACTGCCCATGAATGCCGCAAAACGCCTGGAAATTTTCCGCAGGTTTCACGAAGACAATCCGGAACCGAAGACTGAACTGGCCTATTCCTCGCCGTTCGAATTGCTGATCTCTGTGATTCTTTCGGCGCAGTCGACCGATGTCGGGGTCAATAAGGCCACTGCCAAGCTCTACCCGGTGGCCAATACGCCAGCGGCCATTTATGCGCTGGGCGTCGAAGGGCTGTCGGAGTACATCAAGACTATCGGCCTGTTTAACAGCAAAGCGAAAAACGTGATCGAGACGTGTCGCTTGCTGGTCGAGCATCATGGAGGCGAAGTGCCGCAGACCCGCGAAGAGCTGGAGGCGCTACCCGGCGTCGGCCGCAAAACCGCGAACGTGGTGCTCAATACTGCATTTCGCCAGCTGACCATGGCCGTCGATACGCATATTTTTCGGGTCAGCAACCGCACCGGTATTGCTCCAGGCAAGAACGTGGTCGAGGTTGAGCAGAAACTGATGAAATTCGTGCCCAAGGAATACCTGCTCGATTCCCATCATTGGCTGATCCTTCACGGACGCTACGTTTGCCTGGCCCGCAAGCCGCGCTGCGGCAGCTGCCGGATCGAAGATTTGTGCGAATACAAAGAAAAGACCTCGGACGATTGAGGCGCTATTAGGTTTTTTGATTTATCGATTGAAAAAATCTTTTTTACCCGCCGGGAGAATGTCGATATAAGGAGCGCCAAAGGCAGTCTTAGCCTGGAGTAACAAAATGAGCACTGGCAAAGAGCAATTGGACGTAGAAGACGACTTCACCCCTGTTGAGGCCGATGACGCTGAACCGGTGGTTGAAGTAGCGAAGACTAACCTGAGCAAACGCCGCACCATCGACAATCTGCTGGAGGAGCGCCGACTGCAAAAGCAATTGGCCGATTACGATTTTGACTTATGACACCTGAAAGCCTCCCGAAACGGAGGCTTTTTACTAAGTGCCGAACCCCGACAAACGCCGCCCCCATCACATCACATAAAACGCCGAGGCAGTCACACTAGCCCGTTGCGCTGCGCCAACTCGATCAGGTCGACCAGGGAGCGAGCATTGAGTTTCAACAAAAGACGAGTCTTGTAGGTACTGACGGTTTTATTGCTGAGGAACATTCCGTCTGCAATCTCCTTGTTGGTTTTGCCCCGGGCCAACTGCTGCAACACCATCATTTCCCGCCCCGACAAGCGATCCACCATATCAGCTTCACTGGCATTGCCCAGACTGGAACGCACGGTATGCAAGGCTTGATTCGGGAAGTAACTGTAGCCTGACAATACTGCCTTTATTGCACTGAGCAATTCAGTCAGATCCTGTTGCTTGCAGACATACCCGGCGGCACCCGATTGCATGCAACGCATGGAAAAATGCCCAGGCGCCTGGGACGTCAATATCAGAACTTTCATTGGCATCGCTGTTGATGTCAGACGCGCAATGACTTCCAGCCCATCCAGTTTCGGTATTCCAATATCCAGAATGACAATATCCGGCATAAGTTCACGGGCGAGTTGTAATGCATCCACGCCGTTATCTGTTTCTGCAATGACTTCGTAGCCATGACGTTCCATCAGCATACGTACCGCAAGACGAATGACGGGGTGATCATCCACGATCAGCACTTTATTCATGGGCAAGTCCAATTTCGCTGTTCGAATTTTTAGAGCCCGCACAATAGCCTAGTCGTTTCACCCATGGCATGCCGCCCCCCCCGGCCACCTGCACCAAGAGACATTCCCTACAAACAACGCGGATTAATCTTACAAAAATTCTTCGAATACAATGCATCAGAAGATTTTTCAGCTCGCCGGCATTCCTATTCTCAATAGTTTTTTGTATCGATTTTTGACCGGAAAATGTAATAAGCCGATTTGACAGCGGTGATCCAATGGACGCCAGCTACTAGGCAATGCTCAAAAGTAACCGATATTTACCGTATCGACGTTCATACCAGAAATATCACACGCCAAGTATCCACTTATTCTTACAGCAAAAAAAATCCACTGATCAATCATGAAAGAGTGATGACAATTAAGTAAAAATATCACACAGCAAGTCATCAAAAAACCATTTAACACTTTACGACAAGGCAAACGAACCTGACCCAATCACGAATAATAACGCTACTATTAAAATCAACACCTAACCCTAACTTTAACCATTCGAGAAAAGACAACTTTCATGAGCATTAAATATGACCAAACTCAAAAAACGAATTACCAACCCCATGACCCTCATCGCGATATTCGCAACACTGTCTGAAACATCGGCTGCCGTTTCCCTGCCCTTTCTCGACAACAAGGAAAGAGAGGTCTATATCTGGTTTCTGATCAGCTTTCCTTTTTATTTGCTTTTTCTATTCTTCATCACGCTCAACTTCAACTACCGGTCACTGTATGCGCCTTCCGATTTTGAGAAAGGAAAGCACTTCATAAAGGTCATGGACAGTGCCGAGCGCTCGGAAAGCACCGCCCCTGCGCAATCCGTCCAGCGTCCCCGAACCACACAAGACCCACCAACAGAGGCAGATTCGCAACGCCCCTTCTCGGTTCAACACCACGTCCGCCTGGCCGAGCGGCTAAAGGATCTGTACATCATTGATGCACGCCGAATGCACAAAGAGACCCAGTTCAGCGACGTGCTAGACAAAATTCAGAAAGATCAGGGAAGGCTTGCACACGCGATCGTGTTCATCACGTGCAACGAATCGGAGTTGTTACTCAAGAAGAGCGCGTTCAAACATTCAAGGCACCCAAAGAAACGCAGCAGCATGACTTTTTGCATGGCTTACAACTTGTGTTCGCAGGGCGTGACGCTCATTGATCAACACGTGTTAACCGACACGCAGCCGTCAGCAGCGCTTTAAGAGCCGCCAGAGAGAAACAGTCAGGAAGGAAATACGGGAACTAGAAGAACGCAGCATCGCAACGTCAGGCAACAATCCCCTTTTCAGACGTGTGGCCTTGTCGACGACAAGGCCACACGTCCTGTTACGGTCTCAAAGGTCTCAGAAAAGCTTCCGGCCTTTGTTCGCGGCAATGCGCATGCGCAAGGCATTGAGCTTGATGAAGCCCGCTGCGTCTGCCTGGTTGTAGGCGCCGCCATCTTCCTCGAAGGTCGCGATGTTGGCGTCGAACAACGACTCGTCGGACTTACGACCGGTGACGATCACGTTGCCCTTGTACAGCTTCAGGCGCACAACGCCGTTCACATGAGCCTGGGACGCATCGATCATCTGTTGCAGCATCAGACGCTCAGGGCTCCACCAGTAACCGGTGTAGATCAGGCTGGCGTATTTAGGCATCAGCTCGTCTTTGAGGTGAGCCACTTCGCGGTCCAGGGTGATCGATTCGATCGCACGGTGAGCGCGCAGCATGATGGTGCCGCCCGGGGTTTCGTAGCAGCCACGGGACTTCATGCCGACGTAACGGTTCTCGACGATGTCGAGACGGCCGATGCCGTGTTCGCCGCCGATACGGTTGAGGGTCGCCAGCACGGTGGCCGGGGACATTTCGACGCCGTCCAGTGCGACGATGTCGCCGTTGCGGTAGGTCAGTTCCAGGTATTGCGCTTTGTCAGGAGCCTTCTCCGGGGAGACGGTCCATTTCCACATGTCTTCTTCGTGCTCGGTCCAGGTGTCTTCCAGCACGCCGCCTTCATAGGAGATGTGCAGCAGGTTGGCATCCATCGAGTACGGGGATTTCTTCTTGCCGTGACGCTCGATCGGGATGTTGTGCTTTTCAGCGTAATCCATCAGCTTTTCACGGGAGAGCAGGTCCCATTCGCGCCACGGAGCGATCACTTTCACACCGGGCTTCAAGGCGTAAGCGCCCAGTTCGAAACGAACCTGGTCGTTACCCTTGCCGGTGGCGCCGTGGGAAATGGCGTCAGCGCCAGTTTCGTTGGCGATTTCGATCAGGCGCTTGGCGATCAACGGACGAGCGATGGAAGTACCCAGCAGGTACTCGCCTTCGTAAACGGTGTTGGCGCGGAACATCGGGAAAACGAAATCGCGCACGAATTCTTCGCGCAAGTCGTCGATGTAGATCTCTTTGACGCCCATGGCCTGAGCCTTGGCGCGTGCAGGTTCGACCTCTTCGCCCTGACCCAGGTCAGCGGTGAAGGTCACGACTTCACAGTTATAAGTATCCTGCAGCCACTTGAGGATCACCGAAGTGTCCAGGCCGCCGGAATACGCCAGAACGACCTTGTTTACGTCCGCCATGCCATCACTCCACGGGGTTCTACGGAAAGCCGTCAAGTCTACCGGTCATGCAGAATAATTTACAGAGGCGCGACAGCTTATGACGACGAAGCGACAGATTATGTCGAGCGAGCGACGATTTCAGCGGGTTCAGGACGTCTTCGCCGCGCTCGCCGATACCGTGGCCTGAGGCGCCGGCTGCTCGGTAGGCGCGACCCGCGCGAGGTGCACGTTGACCCGACGGTTTTTCGCCCGATTGGCGGAATTGGTGTTGGGCGCCAACGGATAACGTTCGCCGTGAAAGCGTACGGTGATCTGTGATTCCTGAACCCCGTTGGCCTTGAAAAACTCCATGACCGCCAGGGCGCGACGCCGCGACAGGTCGCGGTTGGTCAGGCGGTTGCCGCTGTTGTCGGAGTGACCGTCGAGCTCGATGTGGTTGACCGTCGGATCGGCCTTCATGAACTCGAGCATCACCTGCAATTGAGCCTTGGCCTGCGCGTCGAGATCGATGCCTTCGCCGGGGAAGCCGATTTCAGATTGCTTGACCTGTTCGAAGTTCTTCGGCAACAGCTTCGCCACACAGCCCTGGTAGTCGTTGAAGGCCTTGCTGAACTTGACCGGCAACAGACGCACTTCCGACACCCGGCCATCGCCCGAATAATGCCGCACCACCGGACTGCGGCCGTCCATCAAGCCACTGATCAGGCGCCCGGCCTGCACTTGTGAACTGTTGAACAGCACATTGCCGCTGCCGATTCGCACGGAGCCGAGGTTGATATCGCCACGCCCCGGTTGCCACGGTGCCGCGGCCGCCAGCAAGGTCGCCGAACCACCACCGATCATCGAGTTATAGGTCTTCAGACGAAACGTCGCTTGCTCACCGGCGCGACGCACGAATTCACCCGAACCGAAATCGGTAATCGGTTGCGTCAGGCGGCACTCGAATTTGTCACCTTCGACGGTCCACTCGATGCTCTCCAGACGCGTCTGGAAAGTGAGCGCCATCGCAGGAAGGCTGGCAAACACGCTGAGCAAGGCTAAATAACGCTGGCGCACGGGAGGCTCCACTGGCTTCTACAACAAAAAGACCGACACACACTTGTTTACGGCATACCTGTTGGATATCGGAAGCTTCCTGCAAAACTTGATAGCGAGTGCCTGAGAGAGTCTTTTCCGGTAGCATTCCCCTCAGTTTGACCCGCCTGGAATCCCCTCATGTCCGACCGCCTGACCCTGCTGCGTCCCGACGACTGGCACATTCATCTTCGCGATGGTGCCGTGTTGACCAATACCGTTGCGGATGTCGCGCGCACCTTTGGTCGCGCCATCATCATGCCTAACCTGGTACCTCCGGTGCGTAATGCGGCTGAAGCCGACGGCTATCGCCAGCGGATTCTCGCTGCACGCCCGGCCGGCAGTCGCTTCGAACCATTGATGGTCCTGTACCTGACCGACCGCACCCAGCCTGAAGAAATTCGCGAGGCCAAGGCCAGCGGTTTCATTCACGCCGCCAAGTTGTACCCGGCCGGCGCGACCACCAATTCGGACTCTGGCGTCACCAGCATCGACAAGATCTTCCCTGCACTTGAGGCCATGGCCGAAGTCGGGATGCCTTTGTTGATTCATGGTGAAGTCACCCGTGGCGATGTCGACGTGTTCGACCGCGAAAAAATCTTCATCGACGAGCACATGCGTCGTGTGGTCGAACGCTTCCCGACGCTCAAAGTGGTGTTCGAACACATCACCACCGCAGACGCCGTGCAGTTCGTCAACGAGGCCTCGGCCAACGTTGGCGCAACCATCACCGCCCATCACCTTCTGTACAACCGCAACCACATGTTGGTGGGCGGGATTCGGCCGCATTTCTATTGCTTGCCGATCCTCAAGCGCAACACCCACCAGGAAGCCCTGCTCGACGCCGCCACCAGCGGCAGCGAGAAGTTCTTCCTCGGCACCGATTCGGCGCCGCATGCCCAGCACGCCAAAGAAGCCGCTTGCGGCTGTGCCGGTTGCTACACCGCTTATGCAGCCATCGAGATGTATGCCGAGGCCTTTGAACAGCGCAACGCGCTGGACAAGCTCGAAGCCTTTGCCAGCCTGAACGGCCCGCGTTTCTACGGCCTGCCGGTGAACACCGATCGCATTACCCTGGTCCGTGAAGAGTGGACCGCCCCAACCAGCCTGCCATTTGGCGAGCTGACCGTAATCCCGCTGCGCGCCGGTGAAAAACTGCGCTGGCGCCTGCTGGAGGAAAACGCGTGAGTGAAGACCATTACGACGACGAACAGGACGGTCAAGGCGGCGGAGGTGGTTCACGCCACCCGATGGCCGAGCGCTTCCGTGGATACCTGCCAGTCGTTGTCGACGTTGAAACCGGTGGTTTCAACTCTGCCACTGACGCCTTGCTGGAAATTGCCGCGACCACTATCGGCATGGACGAAAAAGGGTTCGTGTATCCCGATCACACCTACTTCTTCCGCGTCGAGCCTTTTGAAGGCGCGAACATCGAAGCGGCCGCTCTGGAATTCACCGGAATCAAGCTCGATCACCCGCTGCGCATGGCCGTGAGTGAAGAAGCGGCGCTGACCGATATCTTCCGTGGCATCCGCAAGGCCCTGAAAGCCAACGGTTGCAAGCGGGCGATCCTGGTCGGTCATAACAGCAGCTTCGACCTGGGTTTCCTCAACGCCGCTGTTGCGCGCCTGGACATGAAACGCAACCCGTTTCATCCGTTCTCCAGCTTCGACACCGCAACGCTTGCTGGGCTGGCTTACGGTCAAACCGTATTGGCCAAGGCCTGTCAGGCAGCCGATATCGACTTCGACGGTCGTGAGGCTCACTCGGCTCGCTACGACACCGAGAAGACGGCCGAGCTGTTCTGCGGCATCGTCAATCGCTGGAAGCAAATGGGCGGCTGGGAAGACTTCAACGACTAACCGTGATTGTTTGTAGGAGCTGGCTTGCCAGCGAAGGGTCCCTCCCATACGCGCGCAATTGCGCGGTGTGGCAATAAACGCCTTCGCTGGCAAGCCAGCTCCTACAAGGGTCATGTACCGCTCATAAAAAAACCGGCCTCCAGGGCCGGTTTTTTTATGCCTCGAACGTGCCTTACAGCGCCGCAGCGTGCTCGGTCAGGTAAGCCGCGACGCCTTCGGTCGAAGCGGTCATGCCTTTGTCGCCTTTTTTCCAGTTGGCCGGGCAAACTTCGCCGTGCTCTTCGTGGAATTGCAGCGCGTCGACCAGACGAACCAGCTCTTCGATGTTACGGCCCAGCGGCAGGTCGTTGATGATCTGCGAGCGGACAACGCCTTTGTCGTCGATCAGGAACGCACCACGGAACGCTACACCGTCAGCGGACTGAACGTCGTAGGCCTTCATGATTTCCTGCTTGATGTCGGCAGCCATGGTGTAACGGACCTGGCCGATACCGCCATTGTTGACCGGGGTGTTACGCCAGGCGTTGTGGGTGAAGTGCGAGTCGATCGACACGGCGATCACTTCAACGTTGCGTGCCTTGAAGTCAGACATGCGGTTGTCCAGAGCGATCAGCTCGGACGGGCAAACGAAGGTGAAGTCCAGTGGGTAGAAGAACACCAGGCCGTATTTGCCTTTGATGGCCGACGACAGGGTGAAGCTGTCTACGATCTCGCCATTGCCGAGTACGGCCGGTACGGTGAAGTCAGGGGCTTGCTTGCCTACGAGTACGCTCATTGAATATCTCCTGGTGTATAAACGTGAAGTTCCGGGTTTGCGCCAGCCTGCCACCCTCAGGCGACAGCCCTGTGACACCCACCCGCTTCATAAGGACCGGCCATCATACACTGCGTTTTTGACCTGTCCTCAACGGTTTTTCGCAGACGGGTAAATTTGCCACTGCCCCGATTACTGGCAGATGGCCTTGAAGAAAACCGTTCGTCAGTCACGCGCGCTTATAACGCAAAGCTTTCAGAAACTACTTTGACAATCATTCTCGTTAACATTAAGATCCATCGCAATTGAGTCACAACCAGCGACGGTTTTCACTTATGTATGTCTGCCTCTGCACTGGCGTTACCGACGGTCAAATCCGCGATGCAATCTATGAAGGTTGCTGCAGCTATAAGGAAGTCCGTCAAGCCACCGGCGTCGCCAGCCAATGCGGCAAATGCGCCTGCCTTGCCAAGGAAGTGGTCCGCGAAACACTGACCAAACTGCAATCTGCCCAGGCTGCGATTCCCTACCCTGTAGAATTTACAGCCGCGTAAATACCGTATTTCAAAGAACCGGACTCTATGTCCGGTTTTTTTATGTCCGCAAATCAATCGGTTACGCTCTAGACGCGGAACACAAACATTCTTATTCCGATTAATTTTCACTTAAGTTTCAATAACTTAGGTTTGACACTCTTAATTACGCGGCTCAAACTCTGCCTTATAGACAGCTAATACAGGGCAGGATCCCATCATGAAAGGCGACATTACAGTCATCCAGCATCTCAACAAGATCCTTGCCAATGAGCTGGTCGCGATCAATCAATACTTTCTGCATGCGCGCATGTACGAAGATTGGGGCCTGAACAAGCTCGGCAAGCACGAATACCACGAATCCATCGACGAGATGAAGCACGCGGACAAGCTGATCAAGCGCATTCTGTTCCTTGAAGGCCTGCCGAACGTCCAGGACCTGGGCAAGCTGCAAATCGGCGAGCACACCCAGGAAATGCTGGAGTGCGACCTGCGTATCGAACGCACCGGGCACGCCGATCTCAAAGTGGCTATCGCTCATTGCGAAACCGTTGGCGACTTTGGCAGCCGCGAACTGCTCGAAGACATCCTTGAGTCCGAAGAAGAACATATCGACTGGCTGGAAACCCAACTGGGCCTGATCGATAAAGTCGGTCTTGAGAACTATCTGCAATCGCAGATGGGCGAAGAGTAAGTTAGCGCCCGCTGAACTCGAGACACTAAAAAGCCCCGCTCTCTTTTAAAGAGGCGGGGCTTTTTAATGACTGCTCTTGTAGGAGCGAGGCTTGCCCGAGAATCAGGCGCCGCGGTTCAGCATGTGCACCGCGTCATCGTTCTTCGCGGGCAAGCCTTGCTCCTACAAAGACCGAATCAGGCTTCGGTCTTGTTGGCAGCAGCAGCTTCAACAGCCGCCTTGATCGTGGCTTGCAGCGAACCATCAGCCGACATCTCGGTCATGATGTCGCTACCGCCGACCAGCTCACCACCGACCCACAGTTGCGGGAAGGTTGGCCAGTTGGCGTATTTTGGCAGGTTGGCGCGGATTTCCGGGTTCTGCAGGATGTCCACGTACGCAAACTTTTCACCACACGCCATCACGGCCTGCGCGGCTTTCGCGGAGAAGCCACACTGCGGGGCATTCGGCGAACCTTTCATGTAAAGCAGAATGGTGTTGTTAGCAATCTGCTCTTTAATCGTTTCGATGATATCCATGAAGCACCTCGGCTGAACTTTCCGACTCAGGGGTCGGCACGGTGGCGCATTGTAACGGAAACCCGAGCGCCATGCTCGGTCTCCCCGACAGACTTGATCAAGCCGCCGCCACGGTCACTGGCACGCCGTTCAATGCTGCATTGCCTGACAACTCGTCGAGTTGACACTCATCGGTCAGGTCATTGGCGCTGGAGCCCGGCTGGCCACTGGCAATGGTCATTTGCACACCCGGGCGCGCATGGCCCCAACCGTGAGGCAGGCTGACCACGCCTTTCATCATATCCAGACTGCCAAGCACTTCAACTTCAATCACGCCGACCCGCGAACTGACCCGCACTCGCTGCCCATCATTGAGCCCGCGGCTGGCCAGGTCGTCCGGGTGCATCAGCAATTGATGGCGTGGCTTGCCCTTCACCAGACGGTGATAGTTATGCATCCACGAGTTATTACTGCGTACATGACGACGGCCGATCATCAGCAACTCATCGGCCGCCGGAGCCTGCAAGGCCGCAAAGCGCGCCAGGTCGGCGAGAATTACTGCCGGCGCTGCCTGAACGCACTGGTTGGCGGTTTTCAGCCGTGGCGCCAAGTTGGATTTAAGCGCCCCGAGATCGACCCCATGCGGGGGATCGAACAAGGTCGCCAGCGACAATTTATGCTCTGAAGCATCGCCATACAGGCCCATCCGCAAACCACGGTCGATCATCTGCGCTGGAGCAATGGTCGGTTTCAATTCCTTGCCGGTCTTCGCCGCAAACGCCTTGGCCAGTCCGACGAAGATCTCCCAGTCGTGTAACGCCCCCTCTGGTTTCGCCAGGATCGCGCGATTGAATCGGCTGACATTACGCACCGCAAACATATTGAACGTGGTGTCGTAGTGATCGTTTTCCAGGGCCGAGGTGGAGGGCAGGATCAGGTCGGCATAACGCGTGGTTTCGTTGATGTACAGGTCGACGCTGACCATGAACTCCAGGCCGTCCAGTGCCTGTTCCAGTTGCCGGCCATTGGGCGTCGACAACACCGGATTGCCCGCCACGGTGATGAGCGCACGGACCTGCCCTTCCCCTTCGGTGAGCATCTCTTCGGCCAGCGCCGACACCGGCAGTTCTCCGCCGTATTCCGGGCGCCCGGACACTCGGCTCTGCCACAGATTGAAGTGCCCACCCGACGTGGACGCCACCAGGTCCACCGCCGGTTCGGTGCACAACGCACCGCCCACGCGGTCGAGGTTGCCGGTGACCAGGTTGATCAACTGCACCACCCAGTGACACAAGGTGCCGAACGCCTGGGTCGACACCCCCATGCGGCCATAGCAGACCGCTGTCGGCGCGGCTGCGAAATCCCGGGCCAGTTGACGGATTTGCTCGGCGGGCACCGCGCACAGCGGGCTCATGGCGTCAGCGGTGAAATCTGCCACCGCCTGGCGAACCTCATCCAGCCCGTCCACCGGCAAGTGACTGTCGTGGGTCAGGCCTTCAGCAAACAGGGTATTGAGCAGCCCGAACAACAGCGCCGCATCGCCCCCCGGACGCACGAACAAATGCTGATCGGCAATCGCCGCCGTCTCACTGCGGCGCGGATCGACCACCACCACTTTGCCGCCCCGGGCCTGAATCGCCTTCAGGCGTTTTTCCACATCCGGCACGGTCATGATGCTGCCGTTGGACGCCAGTGGATTACCGCCGAGGATCAGCATGAAATCGGTGTGATCGATGTCAGGGATGGGCAACAACAAGCCATGGCCGTACATCAAATGGCTGGTGAGGTGATGCGGCAATTGGTCGACCGATGTCGCGGAAAACCGGTTACGAGTTTTCAGCAGGCCGAGAAAGTAATTGCTGTGGGTCATCAGCCCGTAGTTATGCACGCTGGGATTGCCTTGATAGACCGCCACCGCATTCTGCCCGTGACGTTCCTGAATGGCCGCCAAACGCTCGGCTACAAGATTGAAGGCGTCTTCCCACTCGATGGGTTGCCACTCGCTGCCAACCCGCAACATCGGCTGATGCAGGCGATCCGGATCATTCTGGATATCTTGCAGGGCAACCGCCTTGGGGCAGATATGCCCGCGGCTGAAGGTGTCCTGGGGGTCCCCCTTGATCGAGGTGATCTGCACGTTGCCGTCGACCTCGGTGGTTTCGATGGTCAGGCCGCAGATGGCTTCACACAGGTGGCAGGCACGGTGATGGAGAGTCTTGGTCATGGCCAGTCTCTGTCTTGTTCTTGGCGGGCAATATCGGCCGCGGGAACAAAACTATGGCGCCTGCCCCGCGACTGCGCCAGCGACGTTCGTCTTGTGAATCGGTGACCATCAGGCCAGCCGATGGCCGCTCGGGATCAGTTCGGCGGCATCCTCGGCGGCGCCTGCAACTGAATCTCCTGAATGGTTTCGATCTGCTCCTGCGCGAGGTGCACGCCAGTGAGTTCACCGATCAGTCGCCAGTGCTCGTCGAGCCCGGTGCTGATCGTGGCCATGCGGTCGATCATCTTTCGGCCGGCGGCCTTCGTCACTTCGTCGTTACTGCGCATCAACTCGAAAGACATCGAGGTCATTGAAGCGGTGAGGTGGGTCAGAGAGCGGGCGGTGAGGCCGAGTAGCTCCATGAGTTGCTGTTCTTTCGATTCCATTCCGAAGGCTTCCTGCGTCGTTCGTGAGTTAGTTATAACCCAGCACTTTGCATTAGCAAGTGTTTCAGACGAGGCACATGGCCAGCCGAGACCTCGAATACCGGGTCAGAAACCGACCACCCGAGCGAGATCCCCGCCCCTGTTGATTGCAAAGCCCCGCGACCGCAGTGTACAAATGGTGGGCTGCTGTCAGGAAACAGGCTTCAAAAGCGCTACTGCGGTCACCCCGTAGCCTCTCTGAAATCCCCTAAAAACCGTAGCCCTATTGGTAAGACGCGACATTTAATTATAAGATCGCGCCTTCCCCTATTTCGTCGCCCCGTGCGGCTTACGCCGCAGGTCTCGCCCGTTTTTCAGTTAAACAAGGCTTTGAGTATCTGCGGTCTGTTGCAAAAAGGTAGTCAATGATGAGCGCAAGGCACTTTCTCTCCCTGATGGATTGCACGCCCGAAGAGCTGGTCAGCGTGATCCGTCGAGGCGTTGAGCTCAAAGACCTGCGTAACCGCGGCGTACTGTTCGAGCCTCTGAAAAACCGCGTGCTCGGGATGATTTTCGAGAAGTCCTCGACCCGCACCCGAATTTCCTTCGAAGCCGGCATGATCCAGCTCGGTGGCCAGGCGATCTTCCTGTCGCCGCGCGACACCCAACTGGGCCGTGGCGAGCCGATCGGCGATGCCGCCATTGTCATGTCGAGCATGCTCGATGCGGTGATGATCCGTACGTTTTCCCACAGCACCCTGACCGAATTCGCCGCCAATTCGCGCGTCCCGCTGATCAACGGCCTGTCCGATGACCTGCACCCGTGCCAGTTGCTGGCCGACATGCAAACGTTCCTCGAACACCGTGGTTCGATCCAGGGCAAAACCGTGGCCTGGATCGGTGACGGCAACAACATGTGCAACAGCTATATAGAAGCGGCGATCCAGTTCGACTTCCAGTTGCGCATCGCCTGCCCGGAAGGGTTCGAGCCCAACCCTGAGTTCATGGCCAAGGCCGGTGATCGCGTCACCATCCTGCGCGATCCGAAGGATGCCGTGCGCGGCGCCCATCTGGTCAGCACCGACGTCTGGACCTCCATGGGCCAGGAAGAGGAAACCGCCAAGCGCCTGAAGCTGTTCGCGCCATACCAGGTCAACCGAGCCCTGCTCGACCTGGCCGCCCCCGACGTGTTGTTCATGCATTGCCTGCCGGCCCACCGTGGCGAGGAAATCAGCGTCGACCTGCTCGACGACACGCGCTCGGTGGCCTGGGATCAAGCGGAAAACCGTCTCCACGCACAAAAGGCCCTGCTCGAATTTCTCGTCCCGCCTTCGTACCACCACGCATGAGCCAGCCATTACTGCTTAACCTGCGCAACCTCGCCTGCGGCTACCAAGACCAGCGGGTCGTGCAGAACCTCAACCTGCATTTGAATGCCGGCGATATCGGTTGCCTGCTGGGCTCTTCGGGCTGCGGCAAGACCACTACCCTGCGGGCCATTGCCGGATTCGAACCGGTGCACGAAGGTGAAATCCAGCTAGCGGGCGAGACCATCTCCCGCGCCGGTTTTACCCTCGCCCCGGAGAAACGCCGGATCGGCATGGTGTTCCAGGACTACGCACTGTTTCCGCACTTGAGCGTGGCCGAGAACATCGCCTTCGGGATCCGCAAGCACCCGCAAAAGGATCGCGTCACCGAAGAATTGCTCGAACTGGTCAACCTGAAAAACCTCGGCAAGCGCTTCCCCCATGAGCTGTCCGGTGGCCAGCAACAGCGTGTCGCACTGGCCCGCGCCCTGGCGCCGGAACCGCAACTGCTGCTGCTCGACGAACCGTTCTCCAACCTCGATGGCGAGCTGCGACGCAAGCTCAGCCAAGAGGTGCGCGACATTCTCAAGGCCCGTGGCACCAGCGCGATTCTGGTCACCCACGACCAGGAAGAAGCCTTCGCGGTCAGTGACCATGTCGGGGTTTTCAAGGAAGGTCGGCTGGAGCAATGGGACACGCCCTACAACCTGTATCACGAACCGCTGACGCCGTTCGTGGCCAGTTTCATCGGTCAGGGTTACTTCATTCGCGGCCAGCTGAGCAGCCCGGAGTCGGTGCAGACCGAGCTGGGCGAGTTGCGTGGTAATCGTGCCTACACCTGGCCAGTGGGTGGCGCGGTGGATGTGTTGTTGCGTCCGGATGACATCGTTTATGCGCCGGATAGCGCGTTGAAGGCGCGGATTGTTGGCAAGTCTTTCCAGGGTGCGTCCACCTTGTATCGCTTGCAGCTGCCGACGGGCGCACAGCTTGAGTCGATATTTGCGAGTCATGCTGATCATCAGGTGGGGTCGGACGTCGGCATTCGTGTCGCGGCTGAACACTTGGTGCTGTTCCAGGCGTCCGGCAGCACTGCGGCGCAGATTCCGGAGACAGAATCCGGCGTCCGGCGCCACAGCACCGCTTACTAACACCTGAACCTGTAGGAGCGAGGCTTGCCCGCGAAGGCGTCGTATCAGTCGACATCACTATTGACTGACACGGCGCCTTCGCGGGCAAGCCTCGCTCCTACACAAAAAATCAGCCAAGCAATAATTTGCCGCTCGCAACAAGCGTCGCATTCCCGCCGATCTTCACCCGGTCCCCTTCCAGCCGGCAGAACAACTCCCCGCCCCGCGCCGAACATTGATAAGCCGTCAGGCTCGACTTGCCCAAACGTTTCGACCAGTACGGAATCAGGCTGCAATGGGTCGATCCGGTCACCGGGTCTTCATTGATGCCAACCGCAGGCGCAAAGTAACGGGACACAAAATCATGCTTGCTGCCCTTGGCGGTGACGATTGCGCCCAGCCACGGCAGCTTGGCCAGGGCGACCATGTCCGGCTGACATTCGAGCACGGCTTGCTCGGACTCCAGCACCACAAACAATTCATTCGAACCCAACACATCGACCGCTTCCACACCGAGTGCGCGCTCGACATCCAGGGTCACGCCTACTTCAGAAGGCACGATGACCGGGAAGTCCAGCCACAGGCGCTCACCCTCACGGCTCACACTCAACGGCCCGGACTTGCACACGAAGTCCAGACGCTCGACCGGTTCCTTGTAGATTTCAAACAGCACATAGGCGCTGGCCAGCGTCGCATGACCGCACAACGGCACTTCAGTCGTTGGGGTGAACCAGCGGATGTGCCAGGCCTGCCCTTCTCGCACCACGAACGCCGTTTCGGCGAGGTTGTGTTCGGCGGCGATCTTCTGCATCAACTCATCGGCGAGCCAGGCATCAAGGCGATAGACCATCGCCGGGTTACCACCGAATGGCCGATCACTGAACGCATCGACCTGGTGAAACTCAAGTTGCATAACCTTCTCCTTCGTCAGGCGCGGCCGATATCAGCGAACTTTGCCTGGGTATGTTCAGCCAATACGGCCGGCGCCAATTCCACTTCCAGACCTCGCCGCCCCGCGCTGACGAAAATGCTGGCGAAAGGCTGGGCAGAATTATCGATGAAGGTACGCAAGCGCTTCTTCTGCCCCAGCGGACTGATCCCGCCCAGCAGGTAACCGGTGGATCGCTGTGCAGCAGCAGGGTCGGCCATTTCGACTTTTTTCACACCCGCAGCATGAGCCAACCCCTTCAAGTCGAGACTTCCGACGACCGGCACCACCGCCACCAGCAATTCACCTTTCTCACTTGCCGCCAGCAAGGTCTTGAACACCTGCGCCGGGTCCAATCCCAGTTTCTCCGCGGCCTCCAGCCCATAGGACGCTGCCTTGGGATCATGTTCGTAACTGTGCACGCGATGTTCGGCACGAACTTTTTTCAACAAATCCAATGCGGGGGTCATGGCAGCTCCAGACTGGGCGGCGGAAGAAAAATATTGTGCTGGATTCTAGGACATTGATCGATAAAAGGCTCTATTGCGGCATTACTTCAAAGGCTTGGCGACGCCCTTTGCCGTTCGTCCACATTCCCCCGGCACCGTGAACAACAAGATCATTCACGTGACTAATAGTTGAATTGTGACTGATGGTTCACTTTCGACCTTTGACAGCAGCGTTTCTTGTCTATATTTTTTCGAATGTGAATACTGTACGAATGTGTCACTGCAGCACCCAGCAGTAAACCGGGAACAGGATGGGGATTCTGCCTCGGAGGAAATCGCGCTTTGGCCATGATGAAAAAAGCGCCAGACAACAACAAAAAAGAGGTTTTCAATGACAACTGCTTTACAACAACCGTCGCTCTCCAGCCAATGCATGGCTGAGTTTCTCGGTACTGCACTGCTTATATTTTTTGGTACGGGTTGCGTTGCCGCGCTCAAAGTAGCGGGTGCCAGCTTCGGCCTGTGGGAAATCAGCGTCATCTGGGGCGTTGGCGTGAGCATGGCGATCTACCTGACCGCCGGGGTTTCCGGTGCTCACCTCAATCCTGCCGTCAGCATCGCCCTGAGCATTTTCGCTGACTTCGAAAAGCGCAAATTGCCGTTCTACATACTGGCCCAGGTCGCGGGCGCCTTCTGTGGCGCATTGTTGGTGTACACGCTGTACAGCAATCTATTCTTCGATTACGAACAAACTCACCATATGGTTCGTGGCACCCAGGCCAGCCTTGAATTGGCATCGGTGTTCTCCACCTTCCCCAACCCGGTCTTGTCTACCGCCCAGGCCTTTCTGGTTGAAGTGATCATCACCGCGATCCTGATGGGCGTGATCATGTCTCTGACTGACGACAACAACGGCCTGCCAAAGGGCCCGCTGGCGCCGCTGCTGATCGGCCTGCTGATTGCGGTGATCGGCAGTTCGATGGGGCCGCTGACCGGATTTGCAATGAATCCGGCGCGAGACTTCGGTCCTAAACTGATGACTTTCTTCGCTGGCTGGGGTGAAATTTCCTTCACCGGCGGGCGCGATATCCCGTATTTCCTGATTCCGGTTTTCGCACCGATTGTCGGTGCCTGCCTGGGTGCTGCGGCATATCGCGGGCTGATTGCCCGTCATCTGCCGAGTGCCGAACCTGCTACAAAGGAAGCAGCACCGGCCATCGACGGCAAACCAAGAACTTCTTGATTCCGCTGGCGCGTGATCCTGCCAATTGATCGCGCGCCTGACTCCACTCCTTTTTTCGTCCAAGGCAATCGACATGACCGACACACAGAACAAGAACTACATCATTGCCCTCGATCAGGGTACGACCAGCTCCCGCGCGATCATTTTCGACCGCGACGCGAACGTGGTCTGCACCGCCCAACGGGAATTCGTCCAGCATTACCCGCAGCCTGGCTGGGTCGAACATGACCCGATGGAAATCTTCGCCACCCAAAGCGCCGTGATGGTCGAGGCCCTGGCCCAAGCCGGCCTGCATCACGACCAGGTCGCAGCCATCGGCATCACCAACCAGCGCGAAACCACCGTGGTCTGGGACAAGACCACCGGCCGCCCGATCTACAACGCGATCGTCTGGCAGTGCCGCCGCAGCACCGAGATCTGCCAGCAACTCAAGCGCGACGGTCACGAACAATACATCAGCGACACCACGGGCCTGGTCACCGACCCGTACTTTTCCGGCACCAAGCTCAAGTGGATCCTCGACAACGTCGAAGGCAGCCGCGAACGTGCGCGCAAAGGCGAGCTGCTATTCGGCACCGTCGACAGCTGGCTGATCTGGAAATTTACCGGCGGCAAAGTCCACGTCACCGACTACACCAACGCCTCGCGCACCATGCTCTTCAACATCCACACCCTGGAGTGGGATGCGAAGATGCTGGAGGTGCTGGATATTCCGCGCGAGATGCTGCCGGAAGTTAAATCCTCGTCCGAAATCTATGGCCACACCAAAAGCGGCATCGCCATCGGCGGTATCGCCGGCGACCAACAAGCCGCCCCGTTCGGCCCGATGTGCGGTGAGCCCGGCCCGGCGAAAAACACCTACGGCCCCGGCCGCTTCCTGCTGATGAACACCGGCGACAAAGCCGTGAAGTCCAAGCACGGCATGCTCACCACCATCGCTTGCGGCCCACGTGGCGAAGTCGCCTACGCACTGGAAGGCGCAGTGTTCAACGGTGGTTCGACCGTTCAGTGGCTGCGTGACGAGTTGAAAATCATCAACGACGCCCACGACACCGAATACTTCGCCAACAAGGTCAAGGACAGCAACGGCGTGTACCTGGTCCCGGCCTTCACCGGCCTGGGCGCTCCGTACTGGGACCCCTATGCCCGTGGCGCACTGTTCGGCCTGACTCGCGGCGTACGCGTGGACCACATTATTCGCGCAGCGCTGGAGTCGATTGCCTACCAGACCCGAGACGTTCTCGACGCGATGCAACAGGACTCCGGCGAACGCCTCAAATCCCTGCGCGTGGACGGCGGTGCGGTGGCGAACAACTTCCTGATGCAGTTCCAGGCCGACATCCTCGGCACGCAGGTCGAGCGTCCGCAAATGCGTGAAACCACGGCACTCGGCGCGGCCTACCTGGCTGGCCTGGCATGCGGCTTCTGGGGCAGCCTGGATGAGTTGCGCGGCAAGGCTGTGATCGAGCGCGAATTCGAGCCGGCCCTGGACGAAACCGCCAAGGAAAAACTCTATTCCGGTTGGAAGAAAGCGGTCAGTCGCACCCGTGATTGGGAACCGCATGAAGGCGCTGAATAAGCTAACCTGAGTAGTCGTATCCGTATGTAACTGGTCGGGAGCGGATTCCTGCGGCATCATGGGCAAATTTTTGCACGGCAGCCCAAAGGAAGCCCCATGAATCTGCCTCCCCGTCAGCAGCAAATCCTCGAACTGGTCCGCGAACGCGGCTATGTCAGCATCGAGGAAATGGCTCAGCTGTTCGTCGTTACACCGCAGACCATCCGCCGCGATATCAATCAGCTTGCGGAAGCCAATCTGTTGCGTCGCTACCATGGCGGCGCAGCCTACGATTCCAGCGTCGAAAATACCGCCTACGCCATGCGCGCCGATCAGATGCGCGATGAAAAACAGCGCATCGGCGAAGCCATTGCGGCGCAGATTCCCGACCACGCCTCGTTATTTATCAATATCGGGACCACCACCGAATCGATTGCCCGCGCGCTGCTCAACCACAACCACCTGAAGATCATCACCAACAACCTGCACGTGGCCTCGATGCTGAGTGCCAAGGACGACTTCGACGTGTTGCTGACCGGCGGCAACGTACGACGTGACGGCGGTGTAGTGGGTCAGGCCAGTGTCGATTTCATCAACCAGTTCAAGGTTGACTTCGCCCTGGTCGGCATCAGCGGTATCGATGAAGACGGCAGTTTGCTGGACTTCGATTATCAGGAAGTGCGGGTGTCCCAGGCGATCATCGCCAACGCCCGGCAAGTGATCCTCGCCGCCGACTCCAGCAAGTTCGGGCGCAACGCTATGATTCGCCTGGGGCCGATCAGCCTGATCGATTGCCTGGTGACCGACCAGCAGCCTGTGCCGGCGCTGGCGCAGTTGTTGAGTCAGCACAAGATTCGACTCGAAGTCGTCTAACCTCCCCTCACATCCTCGGCGCCTGTAGCGGCGCCATCGCGGGCAAGCCACGCTCCCACAGGTTATGCGTTAACCCTTGTGGGAGCGGGCTTGCCCGCGATGGCGGTCGTCCAGGCAACACATCTCTTGCGCTCTATCGCGCCTCTAAATGTTCGAATATTTTCCTTTAACCGCCCTTCGATGAGTATTTTCAATCGAAGTTAACTGGCTGTGCGCGGCTTTATGGGCTACCATTTTCGCAAATGAACATTAATGTTCGAATTCCAATACAGAAAATCAGAAAAGCCCGAGGCCAGCCGATGCCCACTTCTACCTTGCCTACGCCCCCTCTCGCCGAGGTCTACGATATCGCCGTCATCGGTGGTGGGATCAATGGCGTGGGGATCGCAGCGGATGCCGCCGGTCGCGGTCTTTCGGTGTTCCTTTGTGAAAAAGATGATCTGGCCAGCCACACCTCGTCGGCCAGCAGCAAGCTGATCCACGGTGGCCTGCGCTACCTTGAACATTACGAATTCCGCCTGGTGCGTGAAGCCCTCGCCGAGCGCGAAGTGCTGTTGGCCAAGGCGCCGCACATCGTCAAACAAATGCGCTTCGTGCTGCCGCACCGCCCGCACCTGCGTCCGGCATGGATGATTCGCGCCGGTCTGTTCCTGTATGACCACCTCGGTAAACGGGAAAAACTCGAAGGTTCGAAAAGCATCAAGTTCGGCCCGGACAGCCCGCTGAAAAGCGAAATCACCAAAGGCTTCGAATACTCCGACTGCTGGGTCGACGATGCTCGCCTGGTGGTACTGAACGCCATGGCCGCCCGCGAAAATGGCGCCCACGTTCACACCCAGACCCGTTGTGTCAGCGCTCGTCGCACCAAGGGTTTGTGGCACCTGCACCTGGAACGTGCCGATGGCAGCCTGTTTTCGATCCGCGCCAAGGCACTGGTGAACGCGGCTGGCCCATGGGTCGCCAAGTTCATTCGTGACGACCTGAAGATGGAATCGCCTTACGGCATCCGCCTGATCCAGGGCAGCCACCTGATCGTGCCAAAACTGTACGAAGGCGAACACGCGCACATTCTGCAAAACGAAGATCAGCGCATCGTGTTCACCATTCCGTACCTGAACCACTTCACCCTGATCGGCACCACCGACCGCGAGTACACCGGCGATCCGGCGAAAGTCGCAATCACCGAAGGCGAAACCGATTACCTGCTGAAAGTGGTCAACTCGCATTTCAAGAAACGCATCAGCCGCGACGATATCCTGCACAGCTATTCCGGTGTTCGTCCGCTGTGCAACGACGAATCCGACAACCCGTCGGCCGTTACCCGCGACTACACCCTGGCGCTGTCGGGCAGTGGTGAAGAAGCGCCACTGCTGTCGGTGTTCGGCGGCAAGCTGACCACCTACCGCAAACTGGCCGAGTCGGCGCTGGCGCAACTGGCCCCGTACTTCAAGGACATCAAGCCAAGCTGGACGGCCACCGCGACCCTGCCGGGCGGCGAAGACATGACCACCCCGCAGGCGCTGAGCTCGCTGATCCGTGACAAGTTCGACTGGGTGCCGACGGAGATCTCGCGCCGCTGGTCGACTACCTACGGCAGCCGCACCTGGCGCATGCTCGAAGGCGTGCAGAACCTCAGTGATTTGGGCGAACACATCGGCGGCGGTCTCTACACCCGCGAAGTCGATTACCTGTGCAGCGAAGAGTGGGCGACCACCGCGCATGACATTCTGTGGCGCCGCAGCAAACTCGGCTTGTTCACCACTCCGGCAGAACAGGACAAGCTCAAGGATTACCTGAACAAGGTCGAGCAGAACCGCAGCAAGATCGAAGCGGCCTGACTGGACAGCCTCAATTAAAAAAGCCCCGTGTCTCGAAAGAGCGCGGGGTTTTTTGTTGGGTCAGGATCAAGAGATCGCAGCCTCGTTTCACTCGACAGCTCCTACGCTCCTACAGGGGGATGCGTTTGCGTGTAGGAGCTGCCGAAGGCTGCGATCTTTTGATCTTCAGTCGCGCAGATCCGACTCATGGATCGGCTGGTCCCGATGGGTGGCCCGCTGGTATTGCGCCGGCCAGATTGCCTTGTGCCCTCCCAGGTCATCATCGGCATGCAGCGGCCAGTACGGATCACGCAACAGCTCGCGGGCGAGGAAGATGATGTCGGCCTGGCAAGTGCGCAGAATGTGCTCGGCCTGCGCCGGCTCGGTAATCATTCCTACCGTACCGGTGGCAATGCCTGACTCCTTGCGTACACGTTCGGCAAAGCGGGTCTGGTAACCCGGCCCGGTCGGAATCTCCGCGTTGGCCGCCGTACCACCCGACGACACATCGATCAGGTCCACGCCCAAGCCTTTCAGGCGGCGCGCCAGCTCCACCGTTTCATCGGGGTTCCAGCCGTCTTCCACCCAATCGGTGGCCGATACCCGCACAAACACCGGTAACTCTTCCGGCCAGACGGCCCGCACCGCTTCGGTGACTTGCAGCACCAGCCGAATGCGGTTCTCGAACGAGCCGCCATATTGATCGCGGCGCTGATTGCTCAGTGGCGAAAGAAACTGGTGCAGCAGGTAACCGTGGGCGGCGTGGATTTCCACCACCTTGAAGCCCGCGGTCAGCGAGCGTTTTGCCGCCTCGACAAAGGCCTGGATAACCTTGGCGATTTCCCCTTCATCGAGCTGTTTGGGTTGCGTGTGTTGCGGGTCGAAAGCAATCGGTGACGGACCGACCGGGACCCAGCCGCCATCATCAGGCTTGACGCTGCCATGCTTGCCCAGCCACGGGCGAAAAGTGCTGGCCTTGCGCCCGGCGTGAGCCAACTGAATGCCGGCAACGGCGCCCTGGGCGGCGATGAAACGGGTGATGCGTTGCAGCGGCTCGATCTGTTCATCGTTCCACAGGCCGAGGTCCTCGGCGGTGATGCGGCCGTCGGCAGTGACGGCCGTCGCCTCGGTAAATATCAGGCCGGCGCCGCCGACAGCGCGGCTGCCGAGGTGGACCAGGTGCCAGTCATTGGCCAGGCCATCGACGCTCGAATACTGGCACATGGGTGACACGGCAATGCGGTTGAGCAGGGTCAATTGGCGCAGGGTATAGGGTTCAAGCAGCAGACTCATGGGGCACCTCTCGAATCAGTGGGCAGGCTCCAGGGTTCTGTTTGAAAAGTCGACGAGTGACAGGAAAAAGGTGCAGCACCCGCCCCCGCGGGCAAAAAATTGACAAGACGTCACAAGGATTATCAAGCAGTGCTTAGAGCCTAGTCGACATCGTGGGATGCGGGAGGATTCCGAGGGATTCGGTGTGAGGGAAATCGCTTTCGCGGGCAAGCCTCGCTCCTACAGGATCACCCGTACCTGTAGGAGCGAGGCTTGCCCGCGAAGGGCTTAACGCGGTTCGATATGAGCAATCATCAGTTGAACAGTCTCATTCCCGCGAAACTCGTTGAGGTCGAGTTTGTAGGCCAATTCCACCCATTTAATGGTCGGATTCGGCCAGATATCGCGGTCAATCCCAAAAGCGATGCCATCGAGCTTCACCGAGCCACATTCACTTCTCAGCACCACCTTAAGGTGGCGTTCACCGACGACGCGCTGCTCGACCAGTTGGAACACCCCGTGAAACAGCGGCTCCGGGAAGTGCTGCCCCCAAGGGCCGGCGTGGCGCAAGGCACGCGCCAGTTCCAGGTGGAATTCTTCGACCGCCAATGTGCCGTCCGACAGCAGGCGCCCGGTCAGGTCTTCTTCGCGTAATTGCCTACGCACTTCAGCGTCAAAGGCCTCGGCGAACAACGGAAAATTCGCTTCCGGCAGCGTCAGGCCGGCAGCCATCGCATGGCCGCCGTACTTGCTGATCAGGTTCGGATGCTGCGCCGCCACCACGCTCAAGGCGTCGCGAATATGAAAACCCTGGACCGAACGTCCCGAGCCCTTGAGCAAGCCATCTCCCGCATCAGCGAAGGCGATTGTCGGGCGGAAATAGCGCTCTTTCATACGCGACGCGAGGATCCCGATGACACCCTGGTGCCACTCGGGATCGAACAGGCACAAACCGAACGGCATCGACTCCACCGGCAAATCCTTGAGCTGAGCCAGCGCCTCGCGCTGCATACCCTGCTCGATGGACTTGCGATCCTGGTTCATGCCGTCGAGCTGGGCCGCCATTTCACGCGCCATGCCAGCGTCTTCGGTGAGCAGGCACTCGATGCCCAGGCTCATGTCATCCAGCCGCCCCGCCGCGTTCAGGCGTGGGCCGACAATGAAACCCAGATCAGTGGAAGTGATGCGCGCATGATCGCGTTTGGCGACTTCGAGGATCGCCTTGATCCCCGGACGAGCACGCCCGGCGCGGATCCGCTCCAGCCCCTGGTGCACCAGGATCCGGTTGTTGGCATCCAGCGGCACCACGTCGGCGACGCTGCCCAGGGCCACCAGATCCAGCAACTCACCGATGTTCGGCTGCGGCTTGCTCTCGTACCAGCCCAAGCTGCGCAATCGCGCACGCAGCGCCATCAGCACATAGAAAATAACCCCGACACCGGCCAGCGCCTTGCTCGGAAACTCGCAGCCTGGCTGGTTCGGGTTAACGATGGCATCGGCCAGCGGCAACTCGTCGCCGGGCAAGTGGTGATCGGTGACCAGCACCTTCAACCCGGCCTTTTTCGCCGCCGCCACGCCTTCGACGCTGGAGATGCCGTTGTCCACGGTGATCAGCAACTGCGGCGTGCGGGTCAGCGCCACCTCAACGATTTCCGGTGTCAGGCCATAGCCGTACTCGAAACGGTTCGGCACCAGATAGTCGACATGCGCCGCGCCCAGCAGACGCAAGCCCAGCACGCCCACGGTACTGGCGGTGGCGCCATCGGCGTCGAAGTCGCCGACGATCAGAATCCGCTGACGCTGTTCAAGCGCCGTCACCAGCAAATCCACAGCAGCATCGATGCCTTTAAGCTGCTCGTATGGAATCAGGCGCTTTAAGCTCTTATCCAGTTCAGCCTCGGTCTGCACCCCCCGCGCTGCGTACAAACGGGTCAACAGCGGTGGCAGATCGCCAAGGAATGGCAGGGTGTCGGGCAGCAGGCGAGGTTCGATGCGCATGGGGTGACAGGTGCTTCTCTTGAATACGTAGGATAAAACCGGGGAACGCGAATCAGCGGCGAATAATCAGCCGCGCTCGCCGCTCAACCACTGCAACTGGACTTCGTGCTGACCACGGTCGTCGGTGACGAAAATCGTCCCTTCGCTGATCATCACATCCCACTTGATAACGCGCGGCATGTCTTTGGCCAGGGTTTCCAGGACTTCCTGAGGCACCGCTGCGATGTGCACGTTTTTCAGGTTCTTGATCGCCGGGATCACTTTGGTTTCCCAGACGCGCAGGCTGCCGTAGGCCAGCAGGCTGGTGCGCTCGGTGCGACGCGAGCACCAGGTCAGGCGATCGGCGTCCGGCTGGCCGACTTCGATCCAGTGCAGGACACGGTCGTCCAGGCTCTTTTCCCACAGGGCAGGTTCGTCCACGTCTGACAGACCACGGCCGAACGACAACTGCTCGTTGTACCAGAAGGCGTAGGCCAGCAGCCGCACGGTCATGCGCTCTTCGGTTTCCGAAGGGTGACGGGCGATGGTCTGCTTCACGCTCTCGTAGACGCTGCGGTCAAGGTCGGTGAGGTTCAGTTCAAACTTGTAGGTCGTGGACGGCTGGGCCATGAACGGGCTTCTTGATACGAGGAAAGGCGGCAAGTCTAACCGATGCCGCAGGCAATCAACGAATAGAAGGCGATCAACTTCGGGCGACTGACGGTCGGCTATGCTAAAACTCCGCCTTCGCTCAATATTTGTCCTACAGGATCCAGCATGCCGTTCACCGCCAAACCACTCTCAGGTCTGAAAGTCATTGAATTGGGTACGTTGATCGCCGGCCCGTTTGCCTCGCGCATCTGCGGTGAGTTCGGTGCCGAAGTGATCAAGGTCGAATCCCCGGACGGTGGCGATCCGCTGCGCAAATGGCGCAAGTTGTATGAAGGCACCTCGTTGTGGTGGTTCGTCCAGGCGCGCAACAAGAAGTCCCTGACCCTGAACCTGAAACACCCGGATGGCCTGGCGATTCTGAAAAAACTGCTCAGTGAAGCAGACATCCTGATCGAGAACTTTCGCCCCGGCGTTCTGGAAAAACTCGGCCTGGGCTGGGACGTGTTGCACGCACTGAATCCGAAACTGGTGATGGTGCGTCTCTCCGGTTTCGGCCAGACCGGGCCGATGAAGGATCAGCCAGGTTTTGGCGCGGTCGGTGAGTCCATGGGCGGCCTGCGCTACATCACCGGGTTCGAGGACCGGCCACCGGTGCGCACCGGGATTTCCATCGGTGACTCGATTGCCGCACTGTGGGGTGTGATCGGTGCACTGATGGCCCTGCGTCATCGCGAGGTCAACGGCGGCCAGGGCCAAGTGGTCGATGTGGCACTGTACGAAGCGATCTTCGCCATGATGGAAAGCATGGTCCCGGAGTTTGACGTGTTCGGATTCATCCGCGAACGCACCGGCAACATCATGCCCGGTATCACGCCCTCCTCGATCCACACCAGCGCCGACGGCAAACATGTACAGATCGGCGCGAACGGCGATGCGATCTTCAAGCGCTTCATGTTGATCATCGGGCGCGAAGACCTGGGCAACGACCCGGTTCTGGCCAGCAACGACGGACGCGATAGCCGTCGCGACGAGATTTACGGGGTCATTGATCGTTGGGTCAATTCTCTGCCGCTGGACACGATCATCGAGCGGTTGAATCAGGCCGAAGTACCCGCCAGCCGGATCTTCAGCGCCGAAGACATGTTCAGTGATCCTCAGTACCTGGCCCGGGAAATGTTTCTGAAAGCCAAGTTGCCGGACGGCAAAGATTTCAAGATGCCGGGAATCGTGCCGAAACTCTCAGAGACACCTGGCACTTCGGAATGGGTCGGGCCGCAGTTGGGCGAACACAATGCGCAGGTACTCCACGATCTTGGTTACGACTTGGAACAGATCGCAAAGCTGCGTGAAGACGGAGCCATCTAAACTGAGGCGCTTGATTGCGCGGCCCATCAACCTCTGCCTGACGTGCAGCGGACGAACAGCGTGCGCGTTGGCGATTGTCCTCTGCCTCGCCGGTCAGGCACCGTTAACGTTGGCGCAATCGAAAGAAAACCTGGTTTGGCTGAAGCGGGATCTACCGCCGCTGTTTATTTTTGAAGGGCCGAAGAAGGGCCAAGGGGTCATCGATCAATTGCTGCCGACGTTAATCGCCGGCATGCCTCAGTACCAACACAGCGTGATCAAGGTCAATCGTGCTCGCGGATTGCAGATGCTCCACGAGCCCTCCCTCACCTGCGATGCGGCGCTGAACTGGAGCAAGGAGCGCGAACGCTGGATCGCGTTTTCCATCCCGGTCTTTCGCGCCATGAGCAATGGCCTGGCCGTGCGACGTATTGATCGGGAGGTCCTGACGCCTTTCATCAAGGAGGGAGAGGTTGACCTTGCGGCCTTGTTGGCCACCGGCAACGTGACCCTGGGCATTATTGCCGAGCGCAACTACGGCGAATTTCTCGACTCGCAGCTCAAACAAGCGCCACCCAAGACGCTGACGCTCCACTACGGCAACAACGCGTTGGGCAGCCTGTTGCAAATGCAGCGTCTGGGACGCTTGCAGCTGCTATTGGGGTATCGTCCGGAAATTCGCTACCAGGCCCTGCAACAAGGCATCGCCGAGGATGAGTTGCAGTTCTACCCGATTCGCGGCACGGGCAAATACCTGTCGGGCTACATCGGCTGCACCGATACCCCCCAGGGCCGACAGGCGATCATCGAGATCAACCAACTGCTGCGCACCCTGCCCCGCGAGCATTTGAGCGAGGCCTACGCCGCTTGGCTCGACCCGGAAAGTCGCAGTGAGTACCTGCAAGCGGCCAAGGAGTTTTTCGAGCATCAGGCCGGGCAGTGACAAATCGCAGGCAAAAGAAACCCCGAGAAGTGGGGAGACGACTCGGGGTTAAACGTGGCCTACATAAAGACCAGTAGCAGCAAGCTACAAGCACCGGAGCACAATGCTTGATCCTGCTGTTACATGTTCTGACGACCCTGGAGCAGGAAGGTTCCCACAAAACGACAATTCAATTACGGCTGGCCAGGATCTTGTCCTGAGCCGCATTGCGCAATGCCGCGATGACACAGGGCTCCAGACGTCCTTCGGCAATCAGTACGTCGCGATGCAAACCGTCGACCACATCCGTCAGCAGACGCTTATCGGTCAACTGGGCCTGATTGAACTCCCGTTCGACCACGATAGCGCCGGTCGAACTCTTCAGTGTCACCAGGCATTCGCCATGGGCCCCCGACGGGGTCAACGTAACCTGATACGGGCTCAGAGCCTCACCGAGCAATAGACTGATACTTTCCATCTCGATCACCACTCAATAGTCCGAAAACAAAGTGCCTGGGGCATGTCTACCTTAAATGACCACTGGCCCGAGAAGAAAGTTCTGGTTACCGACTGCAGACAACCCGGCGTCTCTGGTCGGTTGAGCATGCACGGCAAAGATGACAGAGAAAAAACAGTCGCCTCACCTCGGCGCCGTGCGCTTGCCGATATCGCTCCAACCGCCCAGCAGGCCCCGCAATTGCCCATCGGCACTGTAAAACGGCACCGTCCACTGGTAGATATCCCTGACGCCGCTGTTGAACAGCAACTGACGTTCACTGAAACGGCTCTTGCGAGTGCCAAGCTGGGCCATGAACTCTGCATGCAGCAGCTCGGCGGTCGCTTTGGGCAAGACATCGAGTTCGATCAGCTGCCGTCCCTGGACCTGATCGAAGCGGGTCGACAAACCCTCCTCATAACGTTTATTGCACATGATCAAACGCGCTTGCAGATCACGCACAAACACCGGATCGGGCATGGCGTCCATCAACGCATGCTGAAACGCCAGTTGATCGCGCAGGTCTTTTTCGGCGGCCAGGCGTTGTTGAATCAGCGCCGCGAGTCGACGGTTCCAAAGCACGGAAAGCAGCCCGAAGAGGCTGGCGACCAACACACCCCAGCAGCCCCACTGTGTCATCCGCTGCCAAGTGGTGGGCGCTGAAGCCGGGGCAATCCCGTTGAGCCATTTCAGACGAAGGGCGCGCAATTCAGCAGGTGGAAAGGCCTCAAGCGCCTTGTTGAGGATGCTCAGCAACTGCGGATGGCCTTTGCGCACCGTCAGGTAATCGGGGTCCCACTTTCCCTCCAGCGTATGCCCGATCTGCAGCTGTCCCGACGGATAGAGGTGCGCACCGATTTCGTTCTCGATGGTGGCGTAGGCCTCGCCACTCTCGACCAGCGCCCGGGCCTCGGCGTAGGTTTTGACCGAGCGCAACTCAATGGCCGGATGGTCACGGCGAATCACCGACTCGAGTGCATGCCTGGCCGGCAGCACCAACACGCGTTTCGACAGCTGTTTCAGCGATTGCAGCACCGGCTCCCCTGCCCGCCCGACAAACACCCAGCCCGCGCCACCGAAGGCATGACTGTAATCCAGGAACGCCTTGCGCTCGTCATTCATGGCCAGCGTCGTGTTCATGTCCGCCGAGCCATTTTCCAGTCGCCCGAGCATTTGTTCGGTGGAAAATGTCTCCTCGTGCACGAAGCGCAATCCGGTCATGGCACTGATGCGCAGGAGCACATCGTTGTTCAAACCACTCCACTGGCCCTGCTCATCCTTGAACAGATACCGCGGATACTGCGTCGACACGACAATGACTCGCGGGTGCTCGGCAATCCATTTCAGCTCCTGCGCATCCAATTCGATCATGGCGCCTGTGACCTCAGGAATCGCCAATTGCGCCGCCGACGTCCATTGAGCAATGCCCATGACGCCAATCAAAAACACCCAGCACACGGCTGGCCTTATCCCTTTGCAAAACTGCATTGCCACTTCCTTGTAATCGACTGGCCCGCCCTTCAGCAGCGGTGCTTCATCGACGGCACTCCATGAACATGAATGCGCCAAGTGTGGCATGCACACATGAAAAAGCCCGTCAGGAGACGGGCTTCAAAATGTGACAGCGTTTACCGGTTACAGAGGCTTGCCACGGTTGCCATGCTGACTGACAAAGGCCTGCACGGCTTTCAGGTCATTGGGCAACACGGTGCAACGCTCATCTCGCTCAAACAAATCAGAAAGATGTGCAGGCAGTTCAAGCGCTTTTCCTACGCCTGCTTTTTCCACGGCGTCCGGGAATTTGACCGGGTGGGCCGTGCCCAGGATCACCATTGGAATATCCAGGCTACGACGGCACTCACGCGCTGCCTTCACCCCGATGGCGGTGTGCGGGTCCAGCAACTCGCCTGTCTGCTCGTAGACTTCGGCAATGGTTTCGCAGGTTTGTGCGTCATCCACGGCCAGGGAGTCGAACAGTTTGCGTGCTTCGGTCCAGCGTTCCTGTTCAACGCTGAAACCGCCACCCTGCTTGAAGGTGTCCATCAGACCGGCAATCGCCGCGCCATTGCGACCGTGCAGGTCGAACAGCAGGCGTTCGAAGTTCGACGAGACCATGATGTCCATCGACGGCGACAGCGTGGCGTGCAGGGTTTCCTTGACGTACTGGTTGCCACTCATGAAGCGGTGCAGGATGTCGTTGCGGTTGGTAGCGACGATCAACTGGTTGATCGGCAGGCCCATGTTGCGCGCCAGGTAACCGGCGAAGATGTCGCCGAAGTTGCCGGTCGGCACCGAGAACGACACCGAACGCGCCGGGCCGCCCAACTGCAGGGCTGCGTGGAAGTAGTAAACGATCTGGGCCATGATCCGCGCCCAGTTGATCGAGTTCACCGCCACCAGGCGCGTGCCCTTGAGGAAGCTCTGGTCGGCGAAGCTGGCCTTGACCATTTCCTGGCAGTCATCGAAGTTGCCTTCGATGGCGATGTTGTGGATGTTCTCACCGAAGATGGTGGTCATCTGGCGACGCTGCACTTCGGACACGCGGTTGTGCGGGTGCAGGATGAAGATGTCGACGTTTTCGCAGTGCTTGCAGCCTTCGATGGCAGCCGAACCGGTATCACCGGAGGTGGCGCCAACGATCACCACGCGCTCGCCGCGCTTTTCCAGCACGTAGTCGAGCAAACGACCGAGCAGTTGCAGGGCGAAGTCCTTGAACGCCAGGGTCGGGCCGTGGAACAGCTCCAATACCCATTCATTACCGTTCAGCTGACGTAACGGCGCCACGGCGTTGTGCGAGAACACGCCGTAGGTTTCTTCGAGAATCTTTTTGAAATCGACATCAGGAATGCTGCCGGTCACGAACGGGCGCATCACCCGGAAGGCCAGCTCGTGATAGGGCAGGCCGGCCCACGAAGCGATTTCTTCCTGGGTGAAACGAGGCAGGTTTTCCGGCACGTACAGGCCGCCGTCAGTGGCTAAACCTGCCAGCAGGACGTCTTCGAAATTCAGGGCCGGTGCCTGGCCGCGGGTACTGATATAACGCATGACTGGCTCCAATAGACTGTGTTCGCAAACCCGGGCCCGCTCACGGGCCCGGTGAACAAAAACGACTTAGTTCAAATGCTCGACGCGGATCCGTACAACCGGACCGACCACGCCAGCCAAGGCTTCCAGGGCGTCAATCGCGTCGTTCATGCGCTGTTCCAGCACACGGTGGGTCAGCAGGATCATCGGCACCAGGCCGTCGTGTTCTTCGACTTCCTTCTGCATGATCGATTCGATGTTGATGCCGCGCTCCGACAGGATGCTCGCCACCTGGGCCAACACGCCCGGATGGTCCTTGGCCTGAATGCGCAGGTAGTAGGAGCTTTCGCAGGCTTCGATCGGCAGGATCGGGTGCGCCGACAGCGAGTCCGGCTGGAAGGCCAGGTGCGGCACGCGGTTTTCCGGGTCGGAAGTCATGGCGCGAACCACGTCCACCAGGTCGGCGATCACCGACGAAGCGGTCGGCTCCATGCCGGCGCCGGCGCCGTAGAACAGGGTCGAACCGGCAGCGTCACCGTTGACCATCACCGCGTTCATCACGCCGTTGACGTTGGCGAGCAGGCGATCCGCCGGGATCAGCGTCGGGTGCACGCGCAACTCGATGCCGGCAGCCGTGCTGCGCGCCACGCCGAGGTGCTTGATGCGATAGCCCAGCGCTTCGGCGTAGTTCACGTCAGCGGTGGTCAACTTGGTGATGCCTTCGGTGTAGGCCTTGTCGAATTGCAGCGGAATACCGAACGCGATGGACGCGAGGATCGTCAGCTTGTGGGCTGCGTCGATGCCTTCGACGTCAAACGTCGGATCGGCTTCGGCGTAACCCAGGGCTTGCGCCTCGGCGAGGACGTCTTCGAAGGTCCGGCCCTTTTCGCGCATTTCGGTAAGGATAAAGTTACCGGTGCCGTTGATGATCCCGGCCACCCAGTTGATGCGGTTGGCGGACAGGCCTTCGCGGATCGCCTTGATCACCGGAATGCCACCGGCCACGGCCGCTTCGAACGCGACGATCACGCCCTTCTCGCGAGCCTTGGCGAAAATTTCGTTACCGTGAACGGCGATGAGCGCCTTGTTCGCGGTGACCACATGCTTGCCATTCTCGATGGCCTTGAGTACCAGCTCACGGGCAACGGTGTAGCCGCCCACCAGCTCTATAACGATGTCGATCTCTGGGTTCGTGGCCACTTCGAACACATCGTTGGTAATCGCAATACCGGTCGTTTGGAACTGAGGCTTTGGCGTGCGCATGGCAATTTGTGCCACTTCGATTCCACGCCCGGCACGACGAGCGATTTCCTCGGCGTTGCGCTGAAGTACGTTGAAGGTCCCGCCACCGACGGTTCCTAACCCACAGATGCCTACTTTGACCGGTTTCACTGTGAACTCCCCATAAAACGGCCGACTCAAGGCCGGCCGTGAAAACAACCGCATGCTCGCGGTTCTCTATTAATGGCCCGGCACCTGTTGCCGCCGGACCACGATCGTCAATGGCTGACCGTGACGATGCGAATTTACTTCGCGCCCAGCGCCAGTTTGGCGACTTGTGGCGCAGGCTGGTAGCCCGGAATGACTTGGCCGTCAGCCAAAACGATGGCCGGTGTGCCGTTTACGCCGATCGACTGACCGAGGGCAAACTGTTTGGAAACCGGGTTATCGCACTTGGCGGCCTTGATTTCCTTGCCGTCGACCATTTTGTCCATGGCGGCTTTCTTGTCTTTCGAGCACCAGACCGCTTGCAGCTGTTCGTCACCCGGCGAGCCCAGACCCTGACGCGGGAACGCGACATAACGCACTTCGATGCCGCGCTTGTTCAGCTCGGGCACTTCGGCGTGCAGTTTGTGGCAGTACGGGCAAGTGGTGTCGGTGAACACGGTGATGTGCGATTTGGTTTCGCCGATCGCCGGGTAGACGACGGTTTCAGCCACCGGAATTTCGTTGACCAGTTTGGAAATGCCCAAGCGCTCGGTCTTCTCGGTCAGGTTGACCGGTTTGCCGTCCTTGAGCTGGAACATGTAGCCCTGAACCACATACTGGCCGTCGGCACTGGCGTAGAGCACGCGGCTGCCCTTGAGCTTGACTTCGTACAGGCCTGGCAGCGGGCTGGCGGTGATGGTTTCTACCGGAACGTCGAGCTGGAGGTTTTCCAGGCTTTTACGAATGGCTTTGTCGGCCGCGTCATCGGCGACGGCAAAGGTGCTGACCAACGCAATGGCTGCGGCGGCGAAAATCTGGGTCAGACGCATGAGAACTCCTGAAGGCGGACAAATGGGACGATCAGAACGCCCGTGCCGAAACACCGGGTCATAATCGCCCATCGTGCAAACCGGCAAAGCCTACCACATAAGGCCCGCGTGGCCGAATGCGCCTGTCGCAAGACGTAGTCTGTAGGAGCAAGCTTGCTCGCGATGGTCGTTAACGATAACGCGTGCTTACTGGCTCAACACGGCGCTTTTGAGATCATCGCGAGCAAGCTCGCTCCTACAAGGGTTGCGACTAGCCGCGTGGGTGGTGTTTGGCGTGCAGGTCTTGCAAGCGTGCGCGGGCTACGTGAGTGTAGATCTGGGTGGTCGAAAGATCGCTGTGGCCGAGGAGCATTTGCACCACCCGCAAGTCAGCGCCGTGGTTGAGCAAGTGCGTGGCGAAGGCGTGTCGCAGCGTGTGCGGCGACAGCGACTTGCCGATCCCGGCGACCTTGGCCTGGTGCTTGATCCGGTGCCAGAAGGTCTGCCGGGTCATCTGCTCGCCGCGCTGGCTGGGGAACATCACATCGCTGGGCCGCCCGCCGAGCAGCTCGTCACGGCCATCGCGCATGTAGCGCTCAACCCAGACAATCGCCTCTTCACCCATCGGCACCAGCCGTTCCTTGCTGCCCTTGCCCATCACTCGCAGCACGCCTTGACGCAGATTGACCTGCTCCAGCGTCAGGCTGATCAGTTCCGTCACCCGCAAGCCGCAGGCATACAGCACTTCGAGCATGGCGCGATCCCGCTGACCGATGGCTTCGCTCAAGTCCGGAGCTTTTAAAAGCGCCTCGACATCTGCTTCCGACAGGGATTTGGGTAACGGCCTGCCAAGTTGCGGCATATCGACGCGCAAGGTCGGATCGACAGCAATCAGTTTTTCCCGCAGCAAATAGCGATAGAAACCACGCACGCCAGAGAGAAATCGCGCGGTGGAACGGGGTTTGTAGTTTTGCTCGAGGCGCCAGGCCAGGTGATCGAGGATCAATTCGCGCCCGGCATTGATCAACTCCAGGCCCTTCTCCTGCAGCCAGCCGTTAAACAGGGCCAGGTCACTGCGATAGGCATCGCGGGTGTTATCGGAAAGGCCTTTCTCCAGCCACAGGGCGTCGAGGAACTGGTCTATCAGTGGATGATCGATGGCGGGCATAAAGGCTCAGGTAGCGGGAATCCGAGAGTAAGTCTTTCATAGCCGCAGAGACCTTCACAGTGCCTGATGCAATTACGGTGACGACGTCGTGATCTCTTGCAGGAGCGAGGCTTGCCCGCGAAGACGTCATATCAGCCAACATCAATGTGGAATGTAAGTCCGTCTTCGCCGGCAAGCCTCGCTCCTACAGAATCGAAGACACAACCCGGTTCCGGATCATGCACGCAAACCCCGGCAGCACCGATAAATCGCAGGCAACAAAAAAGCAGCCCGTAGGCTGCTTTTTTCTGCATCGGAAGCTGGACTTAAGCCAGTTTTTCCTTGATGCGAGCTGCTTTACCGGACAGGTCACGCAGGTAGTACAGCTTGGCTTTACGTACGTCACCGCGACGTTTAACGGCCATGCTGTCGATTTGCGGGCTGTAGGTCTGGAAAGTACGCTCTACGCCAACACCGTTGGAGATTTTGCGAACGGTGAATGCACTGTTTACGCCGCGGTTACGCTTGGCGATAACAACACCTTCGAACGCTTGCAGACGCGAACGGTCGCCTTCCTTCACTTTCACCTGAACGACAATGGTGTCGCCCGGGGCAAAGGTAGGGATCTCTTTGGTCATCTGCTCTGCTTCGAGTGCAAGGATGATTTTGTTAGTCATGCTGTGCTCCTAAGGTAAATCGTCGGATCTACCATCGATACGTTGTTAACTATCGTCCCGCTCGCGGATGTATTCCTCGAGCAGCTTCTTCTCTTCTCCAGAAAGCGAGCGGCTTTCCAGAAGATCGGCGCGTCGTTCAAAGGTCCTACCAAGGGACTGCTGTAAACGCCAACGCCGGATGTGCGCGTGATTGCCACTTAGCAATACGTCGGGAACACGCTGATCCGCATACACCTCCGGTCGGGTGTAGTGCGGGCAATCCAGCAAACCATCCGTAAAGGAATCTTCCTCGGCGGAGTCCGCATGCCCTAAAGCTCCAGGCAGCAGTCGTGTAACCGCATCGATCAGGACCATCGCCGGCAGCTCGCCGCCAGACAGTACATAGTCGCCAATCGACCACTCTTCATCGACATGAGCATCAATAAAACGCTCGTCAATGCCTTCATAGCGGCCGGCAATCAGGATCAATGCATCCGAATTCGCCAACTCGCGTACCGCCGACTGAGTCAGTTGACGGCCTTGGGGGGACAGGTAAATTACCTTCGCCGCCTCCCCGGCTGCTGCCTTGGCCTGAACCAGAGCATCTTCCAGGGGCTTGATCTTCATCACCATGCCCGGACCACCGCCAAATGGGCGATCATCCACAGTGTGATGTCGATCCGTCGTGTAGTCTCGCGGATTCCAACAGGTGAGCTGCAAGAGCCCCTGTTTCACCGCACGACTGGTGATGCCGTACTCGCTGATGGCGGAGAACATCTCGGGAAACAAACTGATCACTTCTACGCGCAAATTAGCCACGTTTAGAAGTCCGCATCCCATTCCACCTTCATCTCGCCTGCGGCCAGATCGACAACCAACACACATTGCTCCGTATAGGGCAACAGGCGTTCGCGATCATCCAGGCTGCCAGCGCAAGGCTTGACCACCATTACATCATTGGCGCCGGTTTCCAGAAGATGATCGATTTTCCCGAGCAATTGCCCGAGTTGATCAATGACCTTCAGACCTTCCAGCTGGTACCAGTAGTACTCGCCGTCGGTCAATTCAGGGAACAGGTTGCGTGGCACGCAGATCTCATAACCGGCCAGAAGACGAGCTTCTTCACGATCATCGAGACCCTTGAGCTTCGCGACCAGGAACTTGTCGTTCCCGCGTCCGCTGACCAGCTCAACCTGCTTTACGCTGCCTTCGCGCTTGAGCGTCCAGGTTTTGTATTGCAAGAGGTTTTCAGTCGGATCCGTAAAGGAATACACCTTCACTTCGCCGCGAACGCCATGAACAGAATAAATTTTGCCGATAACGATCAAATCATCAGCAACAGCTGGCGTCGCGTTCATATTGCTCAGGCCGCAGCCTTAGCAGATTCCTTCAACAACTGAGCAACACGCTCAGAAGGTTGTGCACCAACGCTCAGCCAGTAGGCTACGCGCTCTTGGTTCACGGACAGACGAACTTCTTGACCACGAGCAACAGGGTTGAAGAAACCAACCTGTTCCTTGTGCGAACCGTCGCGCGGGTTGCGGCTGTCGGTTACGGTCAAGTGGTAAAACGGGCGCTTTTTGGAGCCGCCAAGGGCAAGACGGATTGTTAGCATGTGAACATCGTTCCTGTAGTCGGTGCTGCAAATCTAAAGGCACAGCGGGCATAGGTGCCCGAAAGGCCGCATATTCTAAGGAATATCCGGACTTTTGCAAATGTCTTTTTCCGACGGTCTTTCGGCCGCCATCAAGATTTGCTATAGAGCCGTCGTTGAAAACGGCCAGTCAGCTCCCGCCAAGTGCGGGTTTGCTGGAGATCCCACTTCCGTGTGGGGCAGCACAAGGGCAAGCCCTTGCGCGAAATCTTTACATCTTAGGCATGCCGCCGCCGGGCAACATACCGCCCATGCCGCGCATCATTTTGGCCATTCCGCCTTTCGCGGAGAATTTCTTCATCATCTTCTGCATCTGCTTGTGCTGCTTGATCAAGCGACCGATGTCCTGCACCTGAGTGCCCGAACCCATGGCGATCCGGCGTTTGCGCGAACCGCTGATCATCTCAGGGTCGCGGCGCTCGGCCGGGGTCATGGAATTGATGATGGCTTCCATCTGCTTGAATTGTTTCTCTGCCGCGTTCTGGGCATTGCCCATCTGCGCCAGGTTCACACCGCCCATGTTCGGCAGTTTGTCCATGAGGCCGCCAAGGCCGCCCATGTTTTTCATCTGTTGCAGCTGATCGCGGAAGTCTTCGAGGTCGAAGCCCTTGCCCTTCTTCAGCTTCTTGGCCAGTTTGTCGGCCTTGTCTTTGTCGAGGGTCTGTTCGGCCTGCTCGATCAGGCTGAGCACGTCGCCCATACCGAGGATGCGCGAAGCAATACGCTCAGGGTGGAACGGTTCGAGCGCTTCGCTCTTCTCGCCCATACCGATGAACTTGATCGGCTTGCCGGTGATGGCACGCACCGACAGGGCGGCACCGCCACGGGCGTCGCCGTCGACCTTGGTCAGGATCACACCGGTCAGCGGCAGCGCATCACCGAAGGCCTTGGCCGTGTTGGCGGCGTCCTGGCCGGTCATGGCGTCGACCACGAACAGCGTTTCGACCGGGTTGATCGCGGCGTGCAACGCCTTGATCTCGCCCATCATCTCTTCATCGATGTGCAGGCGACCGGCGGTATCGACGATGACCACGTCGATGAATTTGAGTTTTGCTTCTTTAATAGCCGCTTGCGCGATGTCGACCGGTTTCTGGCTCAGGTCTGACGGGAAGAAGGTAACACCGACTTCACCCGCGAGCATTTCCAGCTGCTTGATCGCCGCCGGACGGTAAACGTCCGCGGACACGACCATGACCGATTTCTTCTTGCGCTCTTTAAGGAAGCGCGCAAGTTTGCCGGCGGTGGTGGTTTTACCAGCCCCCTGCAAACCGGCCATCAGCACGACGGCAGGCGGAACGGCACTCAGGTTCAAATCTTCGTTGGCCGCGCCCATCAGGCTTTCGAGTTCGGCCTGGACGATCTTCACGAAGGCCTGGCCCGGCGTCAGGCTGCGCGACACCTCGGTGCCGACGGCGCGTTCCTTGACCGAATTGACGAAGTCCTTGACCACCGGCAGGGCGACGTCGGCTTCGAGCAACGCCATGCGCACTTCACGCAGGGTGTCTTTGATGTTGTCCTCGGTCAGCTTGGCCTTGCCGGTGACATGGCGCAGCGTCTGCGAGAGACGGTCGGTTAAGTTTTCAAACATGCGCGATCCTTTCAGGCCCTATGTAGACCGAGGTAATGGCGGCCCAGACCGTGATAAACATGTGCTCGGCGAGCCTGCGGCGTGGGCAGGTCGCGGATTATAGCGAAGACTGCGCCCGGCGGACACCTCGCCGTCAGGTTGCATGGTCTTTCGTGCACTGTGGGTTCTATGCCAAACTCAGCGCCTTTCGGGCTTGCCTAACAGGATTTATGCTCCCCTTGTCACCCAGCTTGCTTACTACCCTCGCCGCCGCCTGCTTATATGCCGCTGCGACTCTCTATCAGGGCACTCGTCTGGCCACCGGCGCCAAGGCGAACAAGCGCCTGCTGGTCACGCTCGGCGTACTGGCCGTGCTGGCTCATAGCGCCAGCCTGTTCACCCATCTGCTGACGCCGATCGGTCTGGGCCTGGACTTTTTCAGCGCTGCCAGCCTGATCGCTGCCGCGGTCATTGCCTTGACCCTGCTGGCCTGCTCGCGGATCCCGGTGGAAAACCTGCTTGTATTGCTGTTCCCGCTGGGGGCTGCGACCGTGTTGCTGGCACAGTTCGCCCCCGCCGGAACCGTGCAGATCATCGACGAAGAACCAGGCATTCTCGCCCACATCCTGCTGTCAATCCTCGCCTACGGCATGTTTACCATCGCGGTGTTCCAGGCTTTGCTGCTGCTGGTTCAAGACCATCAACTCAAGCACAAACACCCCTCCGGGCTGATCAAGAACTTCCCGCCGCTGCAAACCATGGAAAGCCTGCTGTTCGGTTTCCTTTGGGCTGGCTGGACCCTGCTGTCGCTGTCGTTGATTTCGGGATGGTTGTTCGTCGACAACCTGTTCGCCCAGCACCTGGTGCACAAAACCTTGCTGGCCTGCCTGGCCTGGATTGTCTTCAGCGTGCTGCTCTGGGGCCGTAACCGCCTCGGCTGGCGCGGACACAAGGCGATTCGCTGGACCCTCGCCGGTTTCTGCCTGCTGATGCTTGCGTATTTCGGCAGCAAACTGGTTCGCGAATACATCCTGCACATCTGACGGGCGGCATTAATGGACGACTTGCCCATAGGGCCGATGTTCGCAGTCATGGCCCTGCTGATTTTATGGTCGGGGCTGTTTACCGCCATCGAAGCGGCGCAACAGCACTTGCTGGCTCAACGCACCGCTTCGCGCTCAAGCGACAAACCGGTGGCGAAGCTGAGTTTTCCGCTCAACAGCCTGATCCTCTGCAATACCCTGTGCCGCGCCCTGGTAGTAGTCATCAGCACCTTGCTGGCGATTTTTACCTGGGCTGAAAACGGTCCATGGGTCGCTTGCATCGGGGCTGGCGCCATTCTGCTGGTGTTCGCCGACTACCTGCCGCGCACCCTTGCCGTGCGTTATCCGGATGCGATTCTAGCCTTGGGCAACACCTTGCTCCGCGCGCCACTGAAAATCCTCTACCCCGCCGCCTGGGTGCTCAATGGCATCAGCCAGTTGCTGATGCGACCATTCGCCCGTAAAGCCAAAGTGGTGCAGCAGAGCGAAGACGAGGCACCGACAGATCGACACGACGATCACGAGCAAGCCACTCGCCGCCCTCACCCGCTGTCGGGCATCCACGCGCTGGACAACATTACGGTCAATGACATTCTGGTGCCGCGCAGTGATGTCGACGGGATCAACCTCGACGACTCCCTTTCAGAGATCATCGAACAACTGCGCCACAACAAACGCACGCGCCTGCCGGTGTTCCACAGCGACATCAACCAGGTCGAAGCGGTGCTCAACACCCGGCAGATCCGCCACTTGCTGGCCGATGGGAGCCTGACCCTGGAAGCCTTGCTGGCTGCCAGTCACGAACCCTACTTCGTGCCCGAAAGCACGCCGTTGCAGCTGCAATTGCTGAATTTCCACAAGCAGCAGCGACGCCTGGGCATGGTGGTCGACGAGTACGGCGAAGTGCTTGGCATCGTGACCCTGGAAGACATTCTCGAAGAAATCGTCGGCGAGTTCGAAAGCCAGCACAGCCTGGATAACCCGCATATCCATCCGCAGGCCGACGGGCGCCTGGTGATCGATGGCGCCGCATCCATACGCGACCTGAACAAAAGTCTCGGCTGGCACCTGCCCAGCGATGGCCCGAAAACCCTCAACGGCCTGGTGACCGAGGCGCTGGAAACCATTCCGGAAAGCGCGGTATGCCTGAAGATCGGCCGTTATCGGCTGGAGATTCTGGAGACCGAAGACAATCGGGTCACCCGGGTGTTGATCTGGCATACGGCGACAGCGCCCACAGTCGCCTGATTACACGATTGCGTAGGAGCCAGGCTTGCCGGCGAAGGCGTTCTTGAGGCCGCTTTCGCCGGCAAGCCTGGCTCCTACAAAAAGCACCATTTCCCGTGGCATAATCCGACCGCTTACCCAAGCCCCGCCACATCCAGTGCTACCCGCACTCTGCGTTAAACCCACATCCCTGGGTATTCGACCATAATAAATCGCTCAAACGGGCACATGACTGTCAGGGATAACTGCATGACGACCAGCACGATCTATACCGAAACCACGCCTGCGCAACCGACGAACTCCGCCACGCGCGTGGCCACCGCGAGCTTCATCGGCACCGCCATCGAGTTTTACGATTTCTACGTCTACGCCACTGCGGCAGCGCTGGTGATCGGTCCGGTGTTCTTTCCGCAGACCTCCGGCACTGCGCAGATGCTGTCGGCGTTCCTTACGTTCGGCATCGCCTTCCTCGCCCGCCCGCTGGGCTCGGCGCTGTTCGGCCACTTCGGTGACCGGATCGGCCGCAAGTCGACCCTGGTTGCTTCTCTATTATTGATGGGCGTGTGCACCACGCTGATCGGCGTGCTGCCGGGTTACGACAGCATCGGGGCCTGGGCGCCGATCCTGCTCTGCGTACTGCGTTTCGGCCAGGGTCTGGGGCTGGGCGGCGAATGGGGCGGCGCGGCGTTGCTGGCGACGGAGAATGCGCCCAAGGGCAAACGCGCCTGGTTCGGCATGTTTCCGCAGCTTGGCCCTTCGATCGGTTTTCTCGCGGCCAACGGCCTGTTCCTGACCCTGGCGATGACACTGGATGACGAACAGTTTCGCTCGTGGGGCTGGCGGATACCGTTCCTGCTCAGTGCCGCGCTGGTGATGGTGGGCCTGTACGTGCGCCTCAAGCTCCACGAAACCCCGGTGTTCGCCAACGCCATGGCTCGCCAGGAACGGGTGAAAATCCCGCTGGTCGAGCTCTTCAGCCAATACTGGGCGCCGATGTTGCTGGGGGCTGGCTCGATGGTGGTGTGCTACGCACTGTTCTACATCTCGACCGTGTTTTCGCTGAGCTATGGCGTATCCACACTCGGCTACACTCGCGAAACATTCCTCGCACTGCTGTGCTTCGCCGTACTGTTCATGGCCGCCGCGACACCACTCTCAGCCTGGGCCAGCGACCGTTACGGGCGTAAACCGGTACTGATTATCGGCGGGGTGCTGGCGATTCTGTCCGGGTTCCTGATGGAACCGCTGCTGACCCAGGGCTCGACCTGGGGCGTGGCACTGTTTCTGTGCATCGAACTGTTTCTGATGGGCGTCACGTTTGCGCCGATGGGCGCGCTGTTGCCGGAGCTGTTTCCGACCCACGTTCGCTATACCGGCGCATCGGCGGCGTACAACCTGGGCGGCATTGTCGGCGCCTCGGCGGCGCCGTTCTTTGCGCAGAAACTGGTGGCGATGGGTGGATTGAGTTATGTCGGCGGGTATGTGTCAGGGGCGGCGGTGCTGGGTTTGATCGCGGTGCTGTGTTTGAAGGAAACGCGTCATAACGATTTGAATCGGGTGGCCTGATAGATTGCCTTCGCGGGCAAGCCCGCTCCCACAGGTTATCGGTCGTACCACAACATTGTGATCGACATCAGCCCTGTGGGAGCCGGGCTTGCCCGCGATGACGTCCTTACAGACAAAAATCGCCCTGCAACCGAACACAAATTTCGCCCACCCGTTGTCACCTCGCTCTACGCGCATCGGAACATCCCCGCTATACTTGCCGGCTTTTCCTGAATAAATGCCAATAGGGTCCCGCCGCGCATGGATAAGACCTACCAGCCGCACGCCATTGAAACTTCCTGGTACAACACCTGGGAGTCAGAGAATTACTTCGCCCCGCAAGGCGCGGGCGAGTCCTACACCATCATGATCCCGCCGCCGAACGTCACCGGCAGCCTGCACATGGGTCACGGCTTCAACAACGCGATCATGGACGCCCTGATCCGTTTCCGCCGCATGCAGGGTCGCAACACCCTGTGGCAGCCGGGCACCGACCACGCCGGTATCGCCACGCAAATGCTGGTGGAACGCCAACTCGAAGCCCAGGGCCAGAGTCGTCACGACCTCGGTCGTGAGAAATTCCTCGAGAAAGTCTGGGAGTGGAAGGATCAGTCCGGTGGCAACATCAGCCGTCAGATCCGCCGCCTCGGCTCGTCCGTCGACTGGAGCCGCGAGCGCTTCACCATGGACGACGGCCTCTCGGAAGCCGTTAAAGAAGCGTTCGTGCGCCTGCACGAAGACGGCCTGATCTATCGCGGCAAGCGCCTGGTCAACTGGGACACCAAGTTGCACACGGCGATTTCCGACCTCGAAGTGGAAAACCACGACGAAAAAGGTTTCCTGTGGAACCTCAAGTACCCGCTGGCCGACGGCGTGAAGACCGCTGAAGGCAACGATTTCCTGATCGTCGCGACCACTCGCCCGGAAACCATGCTCGGCGACGCCGCCGTTGCGGTTAACCCGAACGATGAACGCTACAAAGCCCTGATCGGCAAATTTGTCGAGCTGCCGCTGGTCGGCCGCCGCATCCCGATCATCGCCGACGATTACTGCGACCCTGAATTCGGCACCGGCTGCGTGAAAATCACCCCGGCCCACGATTTCAACGACTACGAAGTCGGCAAGCGCCACAACCTGCCGCTGCTGAACATCTTCGACAAGAACGCCGCCGTACTGCCGGCCTGCCAGGTGTTCAACCTCGACGGCACGCTGAACGAAAGCATCGACGGCAAGATCCCGGCCGAATACGCCGGTCTGGACCGCTTCGAAGCGCGCAAGCAGATCGTCGCGGCATTCGATGCTGCCGGCCTGTTGGTCAGCGTCAACGATCACGCCCTGAAAGTGCCGAAAGGCGACCGCTCCGGGACCATCATCGAGCCGTGGCTGACCGACCAGTGGTACGTGTCGACCAAGCCGTTGGCCGAGCCCGCCATCGCCGCCGTTGAAGACGGTCGCATCGCGTTCGTGCCGAAACAGTACGAAAACATGTACTTCTCGTGGATGCGCGACATCCAGGATTGGTGCATCAGCCGTCAGTTGTGGTGGGGCCACCGGATTCCGGCCTGGTACGACGAGTCGGGCAAAGTCTACGTCGGTCGCGCCGAACCCGAAGTGCGTGCCAAGCACACCCTCGGCCCGGACGTTGCGCTGCAACAGGACAACGACGTTCTCGACACCTGGTTCAGTTCGGGCCTGTGGACCTTCTCCACCCTGGGCTGGCCAGAGCAGACCGAATTCCTCAAGAAATTCCACTCCACCGACGTCTTGGTGACCGGTTTCGACATCATTTTCTTCTGGGTTGCCCGGATGATCATGCTCACCATGCATTTGGTGAAGAACGAAGACGGCACGCCGCAGGTTCCGTTCAAGACCGTTTATGTGCACGGCCTGGTGCGTGATGGCCAAGGCCAGAAGATGTCAAAGTCCAAGGGCAACGTCCTGGACCCGCTGGACATCATCGACGGTATCGAGCTCGAAGAGCTGGTGCAGAAACGCACCTCCGGCATGATGCAGCCGAAACTGGCGAAGAAGATCGAGAAGCAGACCCGCGACGAGTTCGCCGAGGGCATCGCCAGCTACGGCACCGACGCCCTGCGCTTCACCTTCTGCTCGCTGGCCTCCACTGGTCGCGACATCAAGTTCGACATGGGTCGCGTCGAAGGCTATCGCAACTTCTGCAACAAAATCTGGAACGCCGCGCGCTATGTTCTGGACAAGGGCGAAGACTGCGGCCAGAACGGCGAAGCCTACGAACTGTCCCTGGCGGATCGCTGGATCATCTCGCAGCTGCAGCGCACCGAAGCCGAAGTGACTCGTCAACTCGACCAGTTCCGCTTCGACCTGGCCGCACAAGCCTTGTACGAGTTCATCTGGAACCAATATTGCGACTGGTATCTGGAACTCTCCAAGCCTGTGCTGTGGGACGAAAATGCGCCGGTCGAACGTCAGCGCGGCACCCGCCGTACGCTGGTTCGGGTGCTGGAAGTCGCGCTGCGCCTGGCGCACCCGTTCATGCCGTTCATCACCGAAGAAATCTGGCAGCGCGTCGCGCCGCTGGCCGGAATCGAAGGCAAGACGATCATGCTGCAACCTTGGCCAGTGGCCAATGAAGAGCGCTTCGATCCGGCTGCCGAAGACGACATCGAATGGCTCAAGGAACTGATGCTCGGCACGCGCAACATCCGTGGCGAAATGAACATCGGTCCAGGCAAGCCGCTGAACCTGTTCCTGAAAAACGTCAGCGCCGAAGATCAGCGCCGCCTCACCGAGAATGAAGCGCTGCTGAAGAAACTGGCGCGTCTGGAATCGATCACCGTATTGGCTGCCGGCGAAGAAGCACCGCTGTCCGCCACCGCATTGGTGGGCGAGATGGAAGTGCTGGTGCCGATGGCCGGTCTGATCGACAAAGACGCTGAGCTGGCGCGCCTGGACAAGGAAATCCTGCGCTTGCAGGGCGAAGTTCAGCGGGTTGGCGGCAAGCTGTCCAACGCCGGTTTCGTCGACAAGGCCCCTAGCGACGTCATCGAGAAAGAACGCGCCAAACTGGCTGAAGCTGAACAGGCTTTGGGCAAGCTGGCCGAGCAACATGCGCGGATTGCCAGCCTGTAACGGCAACTCGTGATGAAAAAGGGAGGCCTGCAATGGCCTCCCTTTTTTGTGCCCGCCCCTTTCCCCCCAAAACACCACAAATCCCTGTGGGAGCGGGCTTGCCCGCGATGGCGTCCTTGCAGCCACATCAATGATGAATGTGATGTCCTCATCGCGGGCAAGCCCGCTCCCACAGGGAACAGCGGCGAACTTTACAATTGGGTTCACAACGGCTGGATGGGTGACAATACCCGCCACTTTTAGCCATACCCGAATCGACCACGCCCATGAACGCCCCCCGCACACCCCGCCCTGCGCGCAAGAAGCCTGACTCCGCCACCCCGGCCAAAGCCGTGGAACCGCGCGAGAAGGCCAGCCTGCACCCGCGCAATCGCCATCAGGGTCGCTACGACTTCCCGGCGCTGATCAAAACCACGCCGGAACTGGCGAAGTTCGTGATCATCAACCCGTATGGCAAGGAAAGCATCGACTTCGCCAGCCCGGACGCGGTGCGGGTGTTCAACCGGGCGCTGCTCAAGTCGTTCTACGGCATCGCCCATTGGGACATTCCCGCCGACTATCTGTGCCCACCGGTTCCGGGCCGTGCCGATTACGTGCACTTCCTGGCCGACCTGTTGGCCAGCGTCAACGACGGCGAGATCCCGCGCGGCGCGCCGGTCAAGGTGCTCGATATCGGCATGGGTGCCAACTGCGTCTATCCATTGATCGGCTACAGCGACTACCGCTGGCACTTCCTCGGCTCGGAAATCGACCCGACGGCCGTTGCCGCCGCGAAAGCTATCGTGCAGTCCAACGGGTTGAACAAAGCCATCCAGTTGCGTCAGCAAAGCAATCCCAAGCACATTCTGTTGGGCCTGCTCGAACCCGGCGAACGTTTTGACCTGACCATGTGCAACCCGCCGTTCCACGCCTCGATGGACGAAGCGACCAAGGGCAGCGAGCGTAAATGGCGCGCCCTGGGCCGCGCCGACCCGAAACGTAAACTGCCGGTGCTGAACTTTGGCGGTCAATCGGCCGAACTGTGGTGCGAAGGTGGCGAAGCACGCTTTGTGACGCAACTGATTGCCGAGAGCGCGCATTTCCAGCACAAAGTGCTTTGGTTCAGCACCCTGGTGTCGAAAGCCTCGAACCTGCCGGTGATCCAGACCGCGCTGAAAAAGGCCGGCGTACTGGAAAGCCAGGTGGTGGAAATGTCCCAGGGGCAGAAACAAAGCCGCTTCGTTGCCTGGACTTTCCAGACCAAATCCGAGCAGCAGGTATGGCGTCAACGCTGGGTAAAAAAAAGCTGATTCAGCCTGACAATTCAAATTTTTGAGCGCTGAAATCCCTGTGGGAGCGGGCTTGCCCGCGAAAGCGATGTGTCAGATGACAAGGAAGGCGACTGACACACCGTCATCGCGGGCAAGCCCGCTCCCACAAGGATCTGTAATGTCTTGAAAAAAAATCAGACACAAAAAAACCGTGCCCGGATTGCTCCGGAGCACGGTTTTTTTTAACAAGTCTTACTTGTTAACAGCGTCGGTCAGGCCTTTGGCCACAACCAGCTTGATAACTTTCTTGGCAGCGATTTCGATGGCAGCGCCAGTCGAAGGGTTACGGCCGGTACGGGCAGGACGCTCAGTCACTTTCAGTTTGCCGATACCTGGCAGAGTGATTTCGCCGCCGTTTTCCAGCTGATCGGCAACGATTTGGCCCAGTTGGTCCAGAGCGTTACGCGCGGTGGTTTTTGGCGCGTCGATAGCTTCAGCGATGTCGGCGATCAGTTGGTCTTTAGTAAGAGCCATGTAGTGTTCCTTCCCTATCAAATTCATATGGATTGCAGAGTGCAGTGTCAGCCATCGAGCCCGATCTTCTGGATCTGGCACCCTCGGCCAATAACCACGGGATCGGGGTTATAGATACCGAAATCCGGGTTTGGTTCGACCTGACAGATGCTGAATGCACGCTTAACGCAGTGACTTCGCGTAAGACGGGGCAAAACTAGCACAGAGACGGGGAAATATCCGCCTCTAGCTACCCATTTGGTCAGCTTTATTGCTCTAAACCGGTAAAAAACTGCATAAGCACCGGCGGTCGGCTGCGAATTGCCCTTCGCGCCGCGCCAAAACCAGTGGTTGCGGGACACTGAGCGCTTTTTCGGGGAGCACGCCCTCCTCTCTTCAATCAGCCGAGAAGCCCATGCCGATCCGTCATTGCATCGTCCACCTGATCGACAAAAAACCCGACGGCACACCCGCAGTTCTCCATGCCCGCGACTCTGAACTTGCCGAGTCCAGCGCCATCGAGAACATGCTTGCCGACCTCAACGAAAGCTACAACGCCAAACAAGGCAAGGCCTGGGGTTTCTTCCATGCCGAGTCCGGGGCGCATCCGTTCAGCGGCTGGCTGAAGGAATACTTCGAGGGCGGCAAGGATTTCACCGCGTTCAGCCGCGTGGCGGTGGAACACCTGCAAAAGCTGATGGAAGAGTCGAACCTCTCTGTGGGCGGCCACGTGCTGTTTGCGCATTATCAGCAGGGCATGACGGATTACCTGGCCATCGCGCTCCTGCACCACAGTGAAGGCGTTGCAGTGACCGAACAGCTGGACGTGACCCCGTCCCGGCACCTGGACCTGGGCCAGTTGCACCTGGCGGCGCGGATCAACGTTTCCGAGTGGCAGAACAACAAGCAGTCCAAGCAGTACATTTCGTTCATCAAAGGCAAGAACGGCAAAAAGGTTTCGGAGTATTTCCGCGACTTCATCGGTTGCCAGGAAGGCGTCGACGGCCCGGGCGAAACCCGCACCTTGCTCAAGGCCTTCAGCGACTTCGTTGAAAGCGAAGATTTGCCGGAAGAGTCCGCCCGCGAGAAAACCAAGACCCTGGTCGATTACGCCAGCAGCCAGGCCAAGCTCGGCGAACCCATGGGCCTGGAAGAACTCTCGGAACTGATCGACGAAGAACGCCCGAAAGCCTTCTACGATCACATCCGCAACAAGGACTACGGCCTGTCGCCCGAGATTCCGGCGGATAAACGCACCCTGAACCAGTTCCGCCGCTTCACCGGTCGCGCCGAGGGCTTGTCCATCAGCTTCGAAGCGCACCTGTTGGGTTCGAAGATCGAGTACGACGAAGAAGCCGGCACGCTGATCATCAAAGGCCTGCCGACGCAGTTGACCGACCAGCTCAAGCGACGCAACTGATGTTGGCCGGCGTGCTGAAGAAATTCCTGCTGATCCTGCTGGTGGTCGTGGTCTATCAGAATTGGGGCAAGATCGAGCGAGTGTTCAACCCCTCCCAAGTGGTGTCGGAGCAGACCCAGGCCCAGGCCAATGTTGTGCTCTACGCCACCGAATGGTGTGGTTACTGCAAACTGACCCGGCGCTTTCTCGACCAGAAAGGCATTCCGTACAAGGAATTCGATATCGAGAAAGATGCCGAGGCACGCAAGGCCTATGAAGCGTTGGGCGGTGGCGGGATCCCGATCATTGATGTGAACGGGACGCTGATCCGCGGGTATGACCCGGACGCGATACTCGCCGCCCTGAATTAACCCTGTAGGAGCGAGGCTTGCCCGCGAAGAACGATGACGCGGTGTAATAGCTAGACCGCATCATCGTTCTTCGCGGGCAAGTCGGATCGCCGCACCGCTCGCTCCTACGGGGTTCAGCGTTTTTCGATACGAAATCCAAACCGCGGGAAGTGCACATGCACCACACCGCCACGCTCGTCTTCGCGACGCAGAATCAGTTCTTCGCTGCCGGCAAATAGCAATTCCCCGGCCACCGGATCAACGCCGTAATCGGTCGCAGCGATCACCACCTGCTGGCCTGCCTCAAATCCATTCGGCTCATCGAACTGTTCGTCCGGCAGCGCTGCGGGCGTGGAGTTGCGTGCAACAGCCAGCGCCTCTTGCGACGTCATTTCGCTCGGCGCCCCATGACCGAAACCCAGAACCCGCGCCAACCAGGCCGACACCGCTGGATAGTTATCCACAAGCGGTGAGGTCACGGGTGTCGCCTTCAAAAACCACAATGGATGCGCCAGGGCAAAGTCGGCAATCGACGGCTCGCCGAACAGGAAGTCGCCCTGCTCGCGCAGAAGCTGCTGCTCCAGTCGAGCCATGATCGTCGGCCATTGGTGCCGGGCCTGCTCGGCCGACAACCGAGTGGCGCTACCACCACTGAACAACGCGGCACGATCGGCGAGGAACGCCTTGATCGCTTCCGGCGGTAAATGGCCGAAGCGCACGGCGATCGATTCCGGCTGAAACACCAGGCTGACCGCATGCTGGAACACCACCGAATCGGCCCAGGCAGCGAAGGTCGCGGCGATCATTTCCTGACCTTCCGGGAAGAATGCCGGCAAGGCTTTTTCCTGTTCCAGACGGCGGGCGATCAAAGAGGTGTCGCAATAGATATCCGCGCCAACCTGCAACACCGGGGTCTTGCGGTAGCCGCCAGTGAGCGCGGTCAAATCAGGTTTTGGCATCACCGGCGAAATCTTCACCGAGCGCCAGGACAGCCCTTTGAAACCCAGCAGCAAGCGGGCCTTTTCGGCAAAAAGGGACGTCGGGTAATGATGAAGAATCAACTCTGACATGCTCGGCTCCGCCGCACGGATTAGGAATCCGCAGCTTAGCGCGCAATCCGGAGGCAGCCTACAGATCTGCCTGATGGGCACTGATCAATCAGAATGATGACCTGTAGGAGCTGGCTTGCCAGCGATGGACCCAAGAACGCCGCGTCAATCCAGTATAAACGCGTCATCGTTAACGTCTTTCGCAGGCAAGCCAGCTCCTACACAGGCATTCCTTGGCGCTTTTCTTGAGTTTTTTGATCAGTCGCTCCTGGCGCAGCGCTTCGCTTTTGTCGCGACAGACTTCGGTGTAGACCAGTGCCACGGCCGGGCTGGAAAGAAAGAAGCGTGCGCCCTTGCCACTCTGGTGAGTGGCGAAACGACGTACGGGATCATCACTGATCCCGCAATAGAGCGAACCATTGGCCGCGCGAACCAGATAGACGAACCAGGGCTTGCTCACGGGGATATCGGCGTCGACAGAATTTTCGCTAAGGGTGGTCACGTAACGATCAGGACTTGAAAGGAAACAAGCCGCGATCTTATCAGCGACTGGCCTGAAATGCCTTCAGCCCCTTCAAGGCTTGAGCGCGAACGGCGTTTCTCACCAGTGGCGTCCAGCCCAACAGCAGTCCTTTAAAACCCAGCGCCTGTCGGGACCACGTCCAAAGATCGAAACTGTCGTGATGCTCGCAAATCTTGCCGTCACGAAAAACGAAGCGTGCCTGAATGTTGTTGACCACGGTGTTGCCCGTCTGGCTGAACAAGTACGTCGCCACCCAATGAGCGCCGCCGGTGCGTTCATCGCTGCGCACATTATCGAACGACAGGGAAAAATCCTTGGCCCGGGTGGTGAGCATGCGCCACATGTCGCCGGCATCACGGCCGCGCAGTTCGCCGAACGCCGGATCACTGAACACCACATCATCGGTGTAGCAGGCACTCATGGCCTCGGCATCCAGCCGCTGGAAGGCTTGGTAGAACTGGGTGATCAATGCGTTGTGGGCATCACTCATGTGCAGGCTCCCTGGGTTACAAAATCGCTTCGTAAGAGTGCCTGCACGATAGTCAACAAATGCGCGGAACACTATTGGCATTCGCGGGCCGAATACCGCCAGTGCGCGGTTATCAGACCTTTTCGCTTTCTACTTGCACGTACAGCGAACGCCCGGCGCCGAGGCCGGCGATGATTGCGCCCAGACCGATCACGCCGAAGATCCAGCCCAATGCGGTCCAGCCACCGGTCCAGTCATGCACGATACCGACCGCGAACGGCCCCATGGACGCCAGGGTGTAACCGAAGCCCTGGGCCATGCTCGACAGGTTCGCCGCCACATGCGCGTCCCGCGAGCGCAGCACAATCAGGGTCAGCGCCAGGCTGAACGTGCCGCCCTGCCCCAGACCGAGCAGGATCGCCCAGCCCCACAGGCCTTCGAGCGGCGCATAGAGGCAACCGAACAAACCACCGAGGGTCAGGGCCATGACGATCACGATCGCCAGGCGTTGATCCTTGCCGCGCGTCGCCAACCATGGCGCCGCCAGTGAGCTGGCCAGTTGAACGATCACCGAACCCGAAAGCACCAGGCCCGCCTGGGTCGGCGTCAAACCACGACCAATCAGAATCGACGGCAACCAGCCGAACACGATGTACGCCAGGGACGATTGCAGCCCCATGTAAAGCGTTACTTGCCAGGCCAGCGGATCACGCAGCAAACCGCGAACCCGGTAGGCGACATTGTGCGTGGCATGTTTCTGACCGACTTGCGGCAACCAGAAAATCGCCGCAACCAACGCCGGAACCACCCAAAAACCAAGGCCCAGTGCCCAGCTCTTGTCGAAATGCTCGCTCAACGGCACGGTCGCGCCGGCCGCCATCGCCGCGCCCAGACACAGGGCCATGGTGTAGACCCCGGTCATGGTCCCGGCATGTTTGGCAAAGTCGCGTTTGACGATGCCCGGCAGCAAAACGCCGATGACACCAATGCTGGCGCCGGCCAGCACGCTACCGGCAAACAGCCCGATCTCGCCGAACGAACTGCGCAGAATGATCCCGCCGCCCAGGGCCAGAAGAATCCCCAACACCACCCGTTCCGCGCCGAAACGTCGCGCCAGCACAGGCGCCAATGGTGCGAACAAGCCGAGGCAGAGTACCGGCAAGGTCGTCAGCAAACCGGCTTTAGCCGCCGACAAACCGAGGGTTTTCGAGACTTCACTGAGCATCGGCGCCATGCTCGACAGCGCCGGGCGCAGGTTCAGCGCCACCAGAATCAGCCCCAGCAACAACAGCCACGGCCGCCGCAGAATCGGATGGCTTTGCTGCACCTGTTCGTCATCGGCCTCGGCGTCGATCAGCAACTCTTCGAGTTCCGCCGTGCGCTTGGGGGGTGTCAGGTTGCTGTTGTGGCTGGACATGGGGTTCTCGGTTTCAAGGTTCATTGATCAACTGCCTCGACAGGGCTTTGGCCCTTTCCGGGTCGCGTTGCTCGACGGCATCGAGCAGTTCGATGTGCAGGTCGAACACTTCTTGGCGTCGGGGCGTGATGTTCAGGGTTTCGCGCAAATGCGCCCCGACGACGCTGGAGAAATAGCCATACAACTCGCTGAGCGTCGGGTTATGCGCGGCGTCCACCAGACGGCGATGGAACACCAGGTCGCAGGCGATGTAGCTGTCGAGATCACCGTGGTAATGGCTGCCGCTGACACCCAGCGCTTCGCGCAATGCCACCAGGTCTTCATCGGTACGGCGCAGCGCGGCCAGGCCGATGGCCTCGACTTCCAGAATGTGTCGAGTCTCCCGGGCCTGCTCGTGGGAGCAGCGGGACAGCGCCTTCATGGTGTCCAGCGGATCGATGACCGCCCGCAGGTAACTACCATCGCCCTGACGAATTTCGATCAACCCGGAAAACGCCAGAACGCGCATGGCTTCACGCACGGTGTTGCGGCTGATGCCCAGCTCAGCGGATAGCTCGGGTTCGGTGGGCAGGCGCTGACCGACAGTCCAGACACCTTCGGTGATGCGCAGGCGCAACTGTTCAAGGGCCTGATCGACCAGGGAACGTTTAATTAATGGAGAAATGTCTGACATAGGAATCGCCCTTTCATCCAATCATAGGATGAATTTTCTGACATGTTAGTCAGCTTCATGTAGGACGGCAACCGCCTACGGTCAGAGAGAGGGAAATGGAGCGGGATTTTCGATTAGTCAAAATTACCCTTTAAGGGTAATTTCAGGGATAGGTTTAAGAATGGAGAAGAACACACCCCATTACAACCTGATGGTGATCAAGGAAGATGTCAGGAGGCTTGGGAAAAACGCATTTACCACGACCGCACGGAAATACGGCAGAGACCTGGGTTTCACCAGCAAGGAAATGCAGGAAGTCGTTTTCGAATTACACAGCCGGATGTTGTACAAATCGATGACGACCTATAGCGATCATCGGGTTTGGCAAGACGTGTACCACATCACTTCGCACGATCTGGAGATTTACATCAAGGTCACTTATTGCTCAGGCGGTGAACCTCCGGTGATCTCATTCAAGGAGAAAAACCCATGAACACTAAACAATGCTTCAGTTGCGGGGCACCTGAAGGAATGCGGCACTTCGAAGGTCGCGGTGAAACCATGAGCGTGAAAGGAATGGAGCGCCGGATTGATGATTTGTCTGGATGGGAGTGCCAGGCATGCGGGGAAGTCATACTCGACCCCGGCTGCTCGGAGCGCCATTCGGATGCCGGCGACGAGTTGGTCCTCGCTGGCAGAAAGATGATTGGCGACGAGATGAAGCGCATCCGCCGCAAGCTGCATCTGTCGCAAAAAGAAGCGGTTCTGCTGTTGTCCGGAGGCGGACACAACGCATTTTCTCGTTATGAGCGCGGCGAACTGCTTCCACCCAAAGCATTGATGGTGCTGATGCGTTTGCTTGATCGTTACCCGCATTTGCTCGTCGATGCGCGAACCTTGGCCGAAGGCGCAGACTTGAGAGGGTTCAAGGACACCGTTCACAAAGAGCATGAAACACTCACCGTGTCCTGAACAGCAGACATAAGAAACCCGGCGCGAGGCCGGGTTTGTTTTACCTGTCAGCCTGCCATCAATGCAAAATCTGGCTCAGGAACAGCTTCGTCCGCTCATTCTGCGGATTATCAAAGAAGTCGTTCGGCGCCGCCTGTTCGACGATTTCGCCCTTGTCCATGAAGATCACGCGGTTGGCCACGGTACGCGCAAAGCCCATTTCGTGGGTTACGCAGAGCATGGTCATGCCGTCTTCGGCCAGGCCGATCATGGTGTCGAGCACCTCTTTCACCATTTCCGGGTCGAGTGCCGAAGTCGGTTCGTCGAACAGCATGATTTTCGGTTTCATGCACAGGGCACGGGCAATCGCCACACGCTGTTGCTGACCGCCGGACAGTTGCCCCGGGAATTTATGCGCCTGCTCCGGAATGCGTACGCGCTCCAGGTAATGCATGGCGATTTCCTCGGCCTTGCGCTTGGGCATCTTGCGTACCCACATCGGCGCCAGGGTGCAGTTTTGCAGGATGGTCAGGTGCGGGAACAGGTTGAAGTGCTGGAACACCATGCCGACTTCACGACGGATCGCTTCGATCTGCTTGAGATCGTTGGTCAGTTCCACGCCATCGACCACGATGCGGCCCTGCTGGTGTTCTTCCAGGCGGTTGAGGCAACGGATGGTGGTCGATTTGCCGGAACCCGACGGGCCGCACAGGACGATACGCTCGCCCTGTTTAACGTTCAGGTTGATGTCTTTCAACACGTGGAACTGGCCGTACCACTTGTTCACGCCCTGCATCTGAATAATGCCTTCAGGGCTCACAGGCTGTTTGATCGCTTCACTCATAAACTACGCTCCTAACGCTTGTGGCCAGTGTCCAGCTTACGTTCCAAATGCATGGAGTAGCGGGACATACCAAAACAGAAAATCCAGAACACCAGGGCCGCGAACACATAGCCTTCGGTGGCCATGCCCAACCATTTCGGGTCGGCGGCGGCTTGTTTGACGCTGTTGAGCAAGTCGAACAGGCCGATGATGATCACCAGGCTCGTGTCCTTGAACAGCGCAATGAAGGTGTTGACGATGCCAGGGATAACCAGCTTCAAGGCTTGCGGCAGAATCACCAGGCCCATGCTGCGCCAGTAACCGAGACCCATCGCTGCGGCCGCTTCGTACTGACCTTTGGGAATCGCTTGCAGACCGCCACGCACCACTTCAGCCACATAGGCCGACTGGAACAGGATCACGCCGATCAGTGCCCGCAGCAGCTTGTCGAAGTTCATGCCTTCAGGCAGGAACAGCGGCAGCATCACCGAAGACATGAACAGCACCGTGATCAACGGCACGCCGCGCCAGAATTCGATGAAGGTCACGCAGACCACTCGAATCGCCGGCATGTTCGAGCGACGACCCAGTGCCAGGACAATCCCCAGCGGCAACGCACCGGCAATACCGACGGTGGCGATCACCAGGGTCAGCATCAGGCCGCCCCATTGGCTGGTCGCCACCGTGGTCAGACCGAAAAGGCCGCCGTGCAGCAGGAAGTAGGCAATGATCGGGTACAGCACCAGGAAGCTCAGGCCATACACCGCTTTACGGTGAAAGCGCGAGATGAACAGCGGTGCGATGCCGATGACTGCCAGCCACACGGTCAGGTCCACGCGCCAGCGCAGTTCCGGTGGGTAGTAGCCGTACATGAACTGGCCGAAGCGCTGTTGGATGAACACCCAGCAGGCGCCCTCCTTGGTGCAGTCGGCGCGGGTGGTGCCCACCCAGTTGGCGTCCAGGATCGCCCAATGCAGGATCGGCGGAACCACCAGGTAGATCAGGTAGAATGCGAACAGGGTCAACAGGGTGTTGAGCCAGCTGGAGAACATGTTCGCGCGCATCCACGCCACGACACCGATACTGCGGTTCGGGGGTGGCATGTCAGGTTTGAAAGTATGAGTGCTCATGCGCTTTTCCTTACCGCTCGATCAGCGCAATGCGCTTGTTGTACCAGTTCATCAGCAGGGAAATGCTGATACTGATCGCCAGGTACACGCTCATGGTGATCGCAATCACCTCGATCGCCTGCCCGGTCTGGTTCAGCACCGTACCGGCAAACAACGAGACCATTTCCGGGTAACCGATACCGGCCGCCAGCGAGGAGTTTTTCGCCAGGTTCAGGTATTGGCTGGTCAGCGGCGGAATGATCACACGCAGGGCTTGCGGGATGATTACCTTGCGCAGGGTCGGGCCGTTGCGCAGACCCAACGAGTGCGCCGCTTCGGTCTGGCCGTGGCTGACCGACTTGATGCCCGAACGCACGATCTCGGCGATGAACGCCGCGGTGTACACCGTCAGGGCCAGGGTCAGCGCCAGCAGTTCCGGGATCAGCACCCAGCCACCGACGAAGTTGAAGCCTTGCAGCTTGGGCATTTCCCAGTGCAGTGGCGCGCCGAAGATCAAGGCGCACAGCGCCGGGATCACCAGGAACAGCGCCAGGCCCACCCAGAATTTGTGGAACGGCACACCGGTCGCTTCGAAGCGTTTGGTGGCCCAGCGGCTCATCAGCACAATGGCGACAATGGCCACGACGATGCTGACGACAAACGGCCAGAAACCGTCCGCCGTCAACGCGGCCGGCATGTTCAGGCCACGGCTGCTGACGAAGAAAGTGTCGCCGAAGTTGTGGCTGTTGCGTGGCCCCGGCATGGTCAGGAACACCGCGAAGTACCAGAACAGGATTTGCAGCAGCGGCGGAATGTTACGGAAAACCTCTACATACACTGTCGCCAGCTTGGCAATGATCCAGTTCTTCGACAGTCGTGACACACCGACGATGAACCCGAGGATCGTCGCCAGGATCACGCCGATAAAGGTCACCAGCAGCGTATTGAGCAGGCCGATGACAAACACTCGGGCATAGGTGTCCGATTCGGTGTAGTCAATCAGGTGTTGAGCGATGCCGAAACCGGCACTGCGCTCCAGAAAGCTGAAACCGGAAGTAATGCCCCGGTGTTGAAGGTTGGTCTGCGTGTTATCGAACAGATCCCACCCCATCGACACCACCGCCACAATGGTGATGATCTGAAACAGCCACGCACGCACTTTCGGATCGCTAAGGCTGAGCCTCTGCTTTGGTGCGCCGATTGAATTTTGCATGAAGTGCCCCGGAAATAATGGAACAGAACATCACCCGGCGGTTGGCCCACCGGGTGATAGAACCATCAGCGCACTGGTGGTGCGTATTGAATGCCGCCGTTGTTCCACAGAGCGTTCAGCCCGCGGTCAATGGCCAGTGGAGTGCTCTTGCCGAGGTTTTTCTCGAACACTTCACCGTAGTTACCTACTTGCTTGACGATCTGCACGACCCAGTCTTTCTTCACTTTCAGGTCTTTGCCGTATTCACCGTCAGCGCCCAGCAGACGAGCAACGTCCGGGTTCTTGGTGGATTTGGCTTCAGCTTCAACGTTTTTCTGGGTGATACCCATTTCTTCAGCGTTGAGCATGGCGAACAGGGTCCACTTGACGATGCTGAACCACTCTTCGTCGCCTTTACGCACGACCGGGCCCAATGGCTCCTTGGAGATGGTTTCCGGCAGAACGACGTAGTCGGTCGGGGTCGCCAGCTTGCTGCGTTGTGCGTAGAGCTGGGATTTGTCGGAGGTCAGCACGTCGCAACGACCGGATTCCAGCGACTTGGCGCTTTCATCGGAGGTGTCGAAGGTGATCGGGGTGTATTTCAGACCGTTGCCGCGGAAGTAGTCGGAAACGTTCAGCTCGGTAGTCGTACCGGCTTGAATGCAGATGGTGGCGCCGTCGAGCTCTTTAGCGCTTTTTACGCCCAGCTTGTTGTTCACCAGGAAGCCGATGCCGTCGTAGTAAGTCACGCCGGCAAACACCAGGCCCATGCCCGAATCGCGGGAGCTGGTCCAGGTGGTGTTACGCGACAGCACGTCGATTTCGCCGGACTGCAGCGCGGTGAAGCGCTCTTTGGCGTTCAACTGGCTGAACTTGACCTTGGTCGCGTCGCCGAAAACGGCAGCGGCCACAGCGCGGCAGACGTCAGCATCGATACCGATGATCTTGCCGGTAGAGTCCGGAACCGAGAAGCCCGGCAGACCGTCACTTACGCCGCACTGTACGAAACCTTTCTTCTGCACTGCATCCAGGGTTGCACCCGCCTGAGCGAACCCACTGACACCGAGTACTGCGGCTGCAGTCACGATAGCCAGGGTGGATTTCAACATCTTCATTCAAACCTCCAGTTTTGCTCTTGTTGTGTCGGAGCTTGAGTCCTGTCGCACCCTTATGAGGCGTAGTCGACCCGTGTTGGCTTTTTTTAGGGTCAACCGACGTAGGACCTGCGCTATGAGTCTAGTAGGAGAAAATCCACATCATGGACAACTCACTTCTCACCAATCGGCCGAACGGGCTGTAGCCCTTTCACGTTCGCGAAGCCCGTAGCGGCCACTGGCGAACATCCATCACCGGATTCTTTGCTATCCCGTCGCCAGCAGTACACTGATAGTGTTACCGCAAGGCGCGAGATGGGTTGCACCGTTCTCCCATAGCAAAGCCCGTACCACACCGTCCGCAGAAGCGATTCAGCGGCAGGTCAATAGCAAAACTTGTAGCCTTGCGACATCTTCTTAACTGATCAACCAGACACGCACTCAGACCTCGCACTTAATGAGAGCGCGCGCACAAAAATGGAGCAGCCATGACCGAGCCCCTGATACTTCAACCCGTCAAGCCCGCAGACGCCTGCGTTATATGGCTGCACGGCCTCGGCGCTGATCGCTACGACTTTCTCCCGGTGGCCGAAGCGCTGCAGGAAACCCTGCTGAGCACTCGCTTCGTTCTGCCTCAAGCACCGACCCGCGCTGTCACCATTAATGGTGGCTACGAGATGCCGAGCTGGTACGACATATTGGCCATGAGCCCGGCGCGCGCGATCAACCGCGAACAGCTGGAAGTGTCCGCGCAAAGGGTCATTGATTTGATCGAAGAACAGCGAGCCAGCGGAATAGACGCCTCACGGATTTTCCTCGCCGGATTTTCCCAGGGCGGCGCCGTGGTCTTGCATGCCGCTTTCCTTAAATGGCAGGGGCCGTTGGGTGGCGTACTTGCCCTCTCTACTTATGCACCGACCTTCAGCGATGAACTGGAGCTTTCGGCCAGCCAGCAGCGCATTCCCGTGCTGTCTTTACACGGCCAGTACGATGACGTCGTGCAAAACTCCATGGGCCGCACTGCCTACGAGTATTTAAAGCAGCATGGTGTCACCGTGACATGGCAGGAATACCCAATGGGCCATGAAGTGTTACCCGAGGAAATTCGTGATATCGGCGTCTGGCTCGCCGAGCGCTTGCGTTAGCCTTTTGCGTTAAAAAGCGCCCATTGATCATCCCACTACGCCGCGCCCGATTCTTGCATTACACTGGCCGGCGTATATTCCTTAATCAATTGATGAGATGACCGTGCTCAAAGCACTCAAGAAAATGTTCGGTAAAAGCGAGACTGAGCAGCTCGCGCCAGTCTCCAGCGCTCCGTCTCACATCCCCAGCCACCGCACCGACGGTCATCAGCCTGGCCGGACCGCACCCGCAGCGGCACCGAAACACGAGCCAGTGACCACACCGGCCGCCCACCCTGTCGAGATTCTCGCCGCCGAACCACCGCGCAGCGAAGCTCCAAAACCTGCAAAACCGCGTCGCGAACCGAAGCCAAAAGCGCCGGTCATTCCCTGGAAACTCGAAGACTTCGCCGTCGAGCCCCAGGAAGGCAAAACCCGTTTCCACGATTTCAAACTCGCCCCCGAACTGATGCATGCCATCCAGGACCTGGGTTTCCCGTATTGCACGCCGATCCAGGCGCAAGTGCTGGGCTTCACCCTCGCGGGCAAAGACGCCATCGGTCGCGCCCAGACCGGCACCGGCAAAACCGCTGCGTTCCTGATCTCGATCATCACCCAACTGCTGGAAACCCCGCCGCCGAAAGAGCGCTACATGGGTGAGCCGCGGGCGCTGATTATCGCGCCGACCCGTGAATTGGTGGTGCAGATCGCCAAGGACGCCGCCGACCTGACCAAGTACACCGGCCTCAACGTCATGACGTTCGTGGGCGGCATGGACTTCGACAAGCAACTCAAAAACCTCGAAGCCCGTCACTGCGACATCCTCGTGGCCACCCCGGGCCGTCTGCTGGACTTCAACCAGCGCGGCGACGTGCACCTGGACATGGTCGAAGTCATGGTCCTGGACGAAGCCGACCGGATGCTCGACATGGGTTTCATCCCACAAGTGCGTCAGATCATTCGCCAGACGCCGCCGAAGAACGAGCGTCAGACGCTGCTGTTCTCCGCGACCTTCACCGAAGACGTGATGAACCTGGCCAAGCAATGGACCACCGACCCGTCGATCGTCGAGATCGAGTCGCAGAACGTGGCCAGCGAAAACGTCGAGCAGCACATCTACGCCGTAGCCGGTGCCGACAAATACAAACTGCTCTACAACCTGGTCAACGACAACGGTTGGGAGCGGGTGATGGTCTTCGCCAACCGCAAGGATGAAGTGCGGCGCATCGAAGAACGCCTGGTGCGCGATGGTGTCAACGCCGCGCAGCTGTCCGGCGACGTGCCGCAGCACAAGCGCATCAAGACCCTGGAAGGTTTCCGCGAAGGCAAGATCCGCGTGCTGGTCGCCACCGATGTCGCGGGTCGCGGTATCCACATCGATGGCATCAGCCACGTGATCAACTTCACCCTGCCGGAAGTTCCGGACGACTACGTGCACCGCATCGGCCGTACCGGTCGCGCCGGCGCCGATGGCGTGTCCATCAGTTTTGCCGGTGAAGACGACTCCTACCAGCTACCGTCCATCGAGGCGCTGCTGGGTCGCAAGATCAGCTGTGAGACACCACCGACGCATCTGTTGCGGGCGGTTGAGCGCAAGCGTCCATAACGCAGGCGTATTGATAAAGAGGCGCAGCCGGAAACGGACTGCGCTTTTTTTTCGTCTGGTTTTTTCAACAGGAGCTTGTTCGAGACAACTAAAAGTCCATAATAGACAAATTAGTTTATTTCCAGCCCCGGAGCCGACCATGTCCAGTACGCCTTACGTGATCAACCAATCCCAGGCCCGCGAGTTGCTGGCGCAGGTCGACGTGCCGCAGATCCTGCGCAAACTGTTCCGTGACCTGGCCGCCGGGCAAGCGGTGCAACCGGCGCAGCAACTGGTGGAGTTTCCACAAGGTGCCGGCGACTTTATCAACTACTTGGGCGTGCTGGCCGAAGATGGCGTTTACGGGGTCAAGACCTCGCCTTACATCGTCCGCGAGCAAGGCCCTTTGGTGACCGCCTGGACCCTGCTGATGTCGATGCAGACCGGCCAACCGCTGCTGCTTTGCGATGCCGGCGAACTGACGACGGCGCGCACCGCTGCGACCACCGCAGTGGCGGTCGACGCGCTCGCACCGGTTAACGCACAGCGCCTGGCGATCATCGGCAGCGGCAAAGTGGCTCAGGCGCACCTGCATTATGTGAAGGGCCTGCGTGACTGGCAGAGCATCAGCCTGTACTCGCCGGGCCTGAGCGATAGCCCCCCCGAGGAGCTGGCCCGGCTCAGAAGCCTCGATCCGCGCCTGACCATCGTCGACACTCGCGAAGCCGCCATCCAGGACGCCGACGTGATCATGCTGTGCACCTCGTCCGCCGGCCCGGTAATCGACCCGGCGAGCCTGAGCAAACCGGCGCTGATCACGTCGATCAGCACCAACGCCCCGCGTGCCCACGAAGTGCCGCCGCAGAGCCTCAATGACATGCAGGTGTACTGCGACTATCGTCTGACCACCCCGGGCTCGGCCGGCGAGATGCTGATTGCGGGCGAGCAACATGGCTGGGACAAAAGCGCCATCGTCGGCGACCTGCCCGATCTACTCAGCGAGAAGGTAAAACGCCCTGACTACGACCGTCATGTGTTCTTCCGCTCGATCGGCCTGGGCCTGGAAGACATCGCGCTGGCGAATGCCATCTACCGCTTGCAGCCCTGACACCACAACCCTTTACCCCTGAACACCGCTCCCCGTAGGAGCTGTCGAGTGAAACGAGGCTGCGATCTTTTGATCTCGATCTTGAAAAAAACAGGATCAAAAGATCGCAGCCTCGTTTCACTCGACAGCTCCTACAGTTCCAGTGTTCCAGTGTTCCAGTGTTCCAGTGTTCCAGTGTTCCAGTGTTCCAGTGTTCCAAGGTGCCAGCCCCACCGTCCAGCAGGGGGGCTCTACAATTTTGGCATTTTCGCCCCATCAGGAGACGTTCATGAGCCAGGCAGACTTCATCATCATCGGCGGCGGGATTGCCGGCGCTTCCACCGGTTTCTGGCTGTCGCAGCACGCTCGGGTGATCGTGCTCGAACGCGAATCCCATCCGGCTTACCACTCCACCGGACGTTCGGCCGCGCTGTTCACCGCTGCCTACGGCACACCGCAGGTTCGCGCGCTGACCCTGGCCAGCCGGGATTTCTTCGATGCCCCGCCAGCCGGTTTCTGCGAGCACCCGCTGCTGACCCCGCGCGGCGAAATGACCGTGGACTTCACTGGCGCCCCGGCCGAGCTGAACAATCAATACCTCAGCGCCAAAGCTACGGTGACCGAGATGCAACTGCTCAGCGCCGATGAAGCCTGCGCACGCCTGCCGATCCTGCGCCGGGAAAAAGTCCACGGCGCGATCTACGACCCGACCGCCAGCGACATCGACACCGACGCCTTGCATCAGGGTTATCTGCGGGGTATCCGGCGCAATAAAGGTGAGGTTCACACCGACAGCGAGGTCCTGAGCCTAACCCGTGACACCGAAGGCCTGTGGCACGTACAAACCAATGGCCAGACCTTCAGCGCCCCGGTGATCATCAATGCTGCCGGTGCCTGGGCTGACAAGATCGGTGAACTCGCCGGCGCCAAGCCACTGGGCCTGCAACCCAAGCGCCGTGCCGCGTTCATCTTCGCCGGCCCGGAAGGCGTGGACATTCACCATTGGCCAATGCTGGTCAGCCTCGACGAATCGTTCTACATGAAACCCGACGCCGGCATGTTCCTCGGCTCGCCGGCCAACGCCGACCCGGTGGAACCGCACGACGTGCAGCCGGAAGAGCTGGACATCGCCATGGGCATCTACCAGATCGAAGAAGCCACCACGCTGACCATCCGCCGTCCGACCCGAACCTGGGCCGGTTTGCGCAGTTTCGTCAGCGACGGCGATTTGCTGTCCGGCTTCGATCCGCACGTGCCGGGCCTGTACTGGGTCGCGGCACAAGGCGGCTACGGCATCCAGACCTCGCCCGCCATGGGCCAGGCCAGCGCCGCACTGGTACGCGGCGAAGCCTTGCCCGAGCAACTCACCCGTTTCGGCCTCGACGCCGGGATGCTCTCCCCCGCTCGCCTGGGCTGATCTTCGTCCTCAGGTGACGTGTCGACACGATTGCGGCAAACTTCCAGCGCCCTTTTTTGATGGGGCGCTGATGCTGCCTGGAGCTCCACCTTATGAATGCACCTGAAAAAGACCCGGCCCTGGATAATTACCGGGCAATCGCCGACGCGATCGCCACGTTGTTCTTCCCCCACGCCGAGGTGGTGCTGCACGATCTGCGCACGCAAAAGATCGATTACATCGCCAACAACCTGTCCAAACGGGAAATCGGCGATGACGCTGCGCTGGAGGACATGCTCAGCGACGATGTCAGCGAACGAAACATCGGGCCGTACGAAAAGCTCAATTGGGATGGTCAGAAAATTCGCAGCCTGAGCAGCGTGCTGCGCGACAGCGACGGTCATCCGCTGGCGGTGCTGTGCATCAATCTGAATATTTCGCTGTTCGAGAATGCCAAGGCGGCGCTGGACTTGTTCCTGTCGCCGACCAAGTTGATCCCGCAACCGGATTCACTGTTTCGCGATGACTGGCAGGAGCGGATCAACACCTTCCTCCACGCCTGGCTGCGCGAGCGTCAGCTGAGCCTGAGCGTGCTGACCCGCGACCACAAACGCGAACTGGTGCTGGCGCTGCACGCCGAAGGCGCGTTCAAAGGCAAAAGCGCCTCGAACTATGTGGCCAATGTGCTGAACATGGGGCGGGCGACGGTTTACAAGCATTTGAAGGAATTGAAGGGGTAGGCCCTGAGAAATGTTTCGGCTGACAGGGCCTCATCGCGGGCAAGCCCGCTCCCACAATGATCTTCATGAAACACAAATCCCGTGTTTACCGTTGATCCCTGTGGGAGCGGGCTTGCCCGCGATGGCAATTGATCAATCGCCGTAGATGTCGGACTTGAAATACTTCTCGGAAATCTTCTGATATTCGCCATTCGCGCGAATGCCGTCGATGGCCGTGTTCAGTTCACTGACCAACTCGGCATTACCCTTGCGCACCGCAATCCCGGCGCCCTCACCCACGTATTTCGGGTCCTTCAGCTCTGGCCCGACAAACGCATAGCCTTTGCCGCGCGGCATCGACAGGAAATCGTTCAACGGAATGGTGTCGGCAAAAATCGCATCGAGGCGACCGGCTGCCAGATCCATGTAGATCTCTTCGTTGTTGCCATAGCGCTTGACGTTGATACCCTTCGGCTCGAAAACCTCGGTGGCGTAACGGTCGGTGGTGGTTGCGCGCTGCACGCCGATAGTCTTGCCCTTGAGGCTGGCGTACTGGTCATCGACAACGGCACCGTCCTTCATCACCAGTCGCGATGAGGTGAAGTAGTATTTGTGGGTGAAGTCCACCGACTTCTTGCGGTCTTCGTTGATGGTCATGGACGACAGCGCCATGTCGATTTTCTTCACTTTCAGGGAAGGAATCAGACCGTCGAATTCGCCTTCGACCCACACACACTTGACCTTCATCTGCGCGCACAGGGCATTGCCGATGTCGTAGTCGAAACCGACGATTTCGCCTTTGTCGGTTTTCGAGGCGAACGGAGGGTAAGCCGCTTCGATGCCAATACGCAGGGTCTTATCGGCGGCGAACAACGTGCTGCACGCCAACAGGCTCAGGGCCAGGCCGGTGATGAGGGGGAATTTCTTCATGTTCGTTTTCTCGCGGGTTGTTGTTGGTTTGGCAAGACAGAAGAAAGAGCAGAAACGGGGGTAACGCCTTTTTTGTACTTATAATTCCATACTGGACTTCTACGTACAATTCGTCAATCGCGTGCGCGCGGCTCTGCTGCGCCGGCGGTCGGAGTGATTCAACGGGAAGTTGGGTGGTGCGGATGGCCTCTTCGCGGGCAAGCCTCGCTCCTACAGGTTTTGTGTCGTTCACCCATTGCGTGAACAACATCGAACTGTAGGAGCGAGGCTTGCCCGCGAAGACGGACTCAAGAACACGGCAGGAATTACTGCTTCCAGCGATCCGCCGCCGCATGATCGCTGTCACGCCCTTCAACCCAACGTGCCCCATCGCTGGTGTTTTCTTTTTTCCAGAACGGCGCACGGGTTTTCAGGTAATCCATGACAAACGCGCAGGCATCGAATGCGGCCTGGCGATGGGCGCTGGCGGCGCCGACGAAGACGATCGGCTCGCCCGGTTCCAGGGCGCCTATGCGGTGCAGCACTTCGAGCTTGAGCAACGGCCAGCGCTGCTCGGCCTCAACGGCGATCTTGCCGAGGGCTTTTTCGGTCATGCCCGGATAGTGTTCAAGGAACATCCCGGCGACGTCGAGTCCGTCATTGAAGTCGCGCACGTAGCCGACAAAACTCACCACCGCCCCAACACCGACATTGGCAGCGTGCATGGCGTTGACTTCAGCACCCGGATCGAACGCCATGGCTTGAACGCGAATGGCCATGGCTCAGCCTCCGGTCACGGTGGGGAAAAACGCCACTTCATCGCCATCGCTCACCGGTTCGTCGAGTTGGCAAAGGTCTTCGTTGCGGGCGCACATCAGGTTCTGCTCGCCCAGCACATCAGCACCCTCACGGCCGGCCAGCAGTGCGCGCACGTCGTCGACGGTGGCGAAGTCGCCTTCAACCTTGACCGAATCCACGCCCAGCGCTTCACGATAACGGGCAAAAAACTTCACGGTGACGTTCATGGCTGATCCGCCTGGAAATGGCCGCTCTTGCCGCCGAGCTTTTCCAGCAGACGCACGCTTTCGATGGTCATGCCACGGTCAACGGCCTTGCACATGTCGTAGATGGTCAGCGCCGCGACGCTGGCGGCGGTCAGGGCTTCCATCTCTACACCGGTCTGCCCGGACAATTTGCAGCGCGCAACGATGCGCACGGTGTCGTCGCCTTCGGCACTGAGCTCGACCTTGACGCCAGTGAGCATCAGCGGATGGCACAAAGGGATCAGATCGCTGGTTTTCTTCGCCGCCTGAATGCCGGCGATACGCGCCACGGCGAACACATCACCTTTTGGGTGACCGCCGCTGACGATCATCTGCAGGGTTTCGGGCAGCATGCGCACCAGCGCTTGGGCCGTCGCTTCACGGAACGTCACGGCTTTTTCGGTGACGTCGACCATATTGGCGCGACCTTGGGAATCGAGATGAGTCAGCACGGGGTTACTCCTGATCAGGAGCCCCGATTGTAAACCTGCGAGTCAAATTTCCGCACGTTTGATTGTCGGGTTACCACAACCTTGTGGGAGCGTGGCTTGCCCGCGATGCAGGCGCTGCGGTTCAGCAGGTACACCGCGGTGAAGCCATCGCGGGCAAGCCACGCTCCCACAGGTAATCATTCAGGCATAAAAAAACCGGGCGGCTTTGGTGCCGCCCGGTTCGGGTGAAGCGGTTACAGATGCGATTCGGCGTATTCGGCCAGGATCGAGCGTGGCACCCCTTGCAGGGTGATGTGCACACCGTTGGGGAAATCCTTGAAGCGTTCTGTCAGGTACGTAAGCCCCGAGCTGGTCGCGGACAGGTATGGAGTGTCGATCTGTGCCAGGTTGCCCAGGCACACCACTTTGGAACCGGCGCCGGCACGGGTGATGATGGTTTTCATCTGGTGCGGCGTGAGGTTCTGGCATTCATCGATCAAAATCAGACTCTGCTGGAAGCTGCGACCCCTGATGTAGTTGAGGGATTTGAACTGCAACGGCACTTTGCTGAGGATGTAATCGACGCTGCCATGGGTGTTTTCGTCATCCATGTGCAAGGCTTCGAGGTTGTCGGTGATGGCGCCCAGCCAAGGCTCCATTTTTTCCGCTTCGGTGCCGGGCAGGAAACCGATCTCCTGGTCCAGGCCCTGCACACTACGGGTGGCGATGATTCGACGGTAGCGCTTGCTGACCATGGTCTGCTCGATCGCCGCCGCCAGGGCCAGGATGGTTTTACCCGAGCCCGCAGCCCCGGTCAGGTTGACCAGGTGGATATCTGGATCGAGTAAGGCGTACAGCGCCAGGCTCTGGTAAATGTCACGCGGTTTCAGGCCCCAGGCTTCCTGGTGCAACAGGGGTTCCTGATGCAGGTCGAGAATCAGCAGCCGGTCTTCCTCGATCTCCTTGATCCAGCCGACAAAACCCTGTTCGTCGATGATGAACTCATTGATGTGCACAGCTGGCAGGTTGTCGATCAGCTGCACCTGGTGCCAGGTGCGCCCGTGGTCCTGACGGGTATCGACATTCTTCACCCGATCCCAGAATGAGCCGTCCATGTTGTGATAACCATTGGGCAGCAACGAGACGTCGTCAACCAGTTGGTCGGTGCTGTAGTCCTCGGCCGCGATCCCGCACGCCCGGGCCTTGAGGCGCATGTTGATGTCTTTGGTAACCAGCACCACGGGCAGTTTTGGTTCGCGCGCGTGCAGGTCGATCAACTGGTTGATGATGATGTTGTCGTTCAGATGCTCGGGCAGAATGATGTTCGGTTCGGCGCGTTTGCTCATCAGAATTGACAGCAAACCCTTGGGCCCACTTTTGCCGCGCTGGATCGGTACGCCAAGCTCAACGTCTTCGGGGCTGGCATCGCCCAGGGTCTTGTCGATCAGGCGAATGGCCTGACGGCATTCGGCCGCAACGCTGTGATGCCCGCTCTTGAGCTTGTCGAGCTCTTCAAGCACGGTCATCGGGATCGCGACGTGGTGTTCTTCGAAATTAAGCAGGGCGTTTGGATCGTGAATCAATACGTTGGTATCGAGTACATAAAGGATTGGCTGGTTGGAGGAAGAACTACGTCCGTGATCATCCATACTCGGTCACCTTTGTGGGAGCCAGTCGACGCAATACCGTGACAGTGCTGCGCCTCGAAGTGGCCGCCGAATTTCACCCCGCACTACCGACAAAGAGTGGACGCAAGTGAACTGCATCAAGCTGGGTCTTGGGAGACGCCACCTGTGTTGCAGGTTTCGGCGGTCTGTCTTCGTAATACTCCAAAACCTGTGACAGAAAAAAGCACTTTGACGTTTTTTTGAAGTTTATTTTTCAGAGTGACGAATAGCCCTTGGCGTGCAGGCAATGTGCCGTTAAAGTCGGAAGTCCGCCTGCATCGAATTCCCTTCAAAAATCGCCCCTCGCCCAATGTTTACGGGCTTTTCGTCGTTTTCAGCGAAACGCATCCTGACAGTCTTCCCAGCCGATCCCGCTGGGCGCCGTTTGCGCGACGAGCCAGGGCAACGCCGTCTTCACTGCGTCCTGTTTTACGTTGAAATTGATTACCCCGTGTCGCCACAGCAGCATCAGGGTCAACACCCGTTGCGCACTCTGATTGCCCTTGAGCTTGCCGGCGCCGTCCTGGGCATCGATGTCCCACAACGCCACTTGCAAGCCCTGGGACCTGAAGAACGCTTCAGCGTCCGAACGGCGCTGGCCATCCGGGGGACGAAACAGCGGCACGTAGTTTTCCGGCAGTTTGTTTTTCACCAGGTCGACGCTGCGCCGTACCGAATCCTGCCAGTCCTGCCAGTGGCTGTGGGAGCGGAACTCCCAACCTTGCACGCCGATGCACTGCTTGGAGTAAGTCGCTTGCAGGCTGGCCACCGGACTTTCTGTCAAACGGGCCTGGATGTCCTTGCCGAGAACGAAGAACGTAGCGCTCATGTTCCACTTGCGCAGGTAGTCCGACGCCCAGGCGGTGTTGTCCGGCGCGGCGTTGGCGGCGCTGTCGAATGTCAGCAGAAACAGCCGGTCATGCATCTCGTCGCCGTTGCGCTCATAGTCGCCAAAACGATCGACTTCGCTGCTGGTCTGCGGAAACAGCGCAGCCTTGCGCAATTGTTCGTCAAGGTACTGGGCATGAAACAGTCGGCTCGGCTCGGCCCACTTTATGTAGTAGCTGTCATCGCTGACCTGAAACTTGGCCGCTTGCTGGCGCAGGGTGTCCATGTCCTCGACCAGAAAACAGAAAGACGCATCCTGGTCGCAGCTCTGCTGGGCGAAGTTGTAGTTGGCCAGCAAGCGTTGCCACAGGTGCTCGCGCACGCGGTTGATCGCGTCCAGATTGATCGTGCGCAAGCCCAGGCGCCGGGCCAGGCCCGCCTCATCCAGGGATTCGCTGGCCAGCAGGACGCGGGCGAACATCAGGATCTCGGCCCGCGAGGCGACGTCGAACAAGGTCGGGTTGCCGAGCTGTTCCGGCCATGTGCTGCGATCAAGCGTCGCCACATCGCCCGGCGCCGCCAGGGCACCGAAGCTCAACAGCCACGCAATGAATAGAAAAACGATACGCAATGGGATGTCTCCATAACAAAACCCGCGCGGCACTATATCTCGGGAAGGTCAAAAGATCGCAGCCTCGCTTCGCTCGACAGCTCCTACAGGGATCATCGCGTCCGGGTTATCCCAATTCCACGTCAACTCGGTCCCGTAGGAGCTGTCGAGTGAAGCGAGGCGGCGATCTTTCCCATGACACCACCGATCACCTATGACACCCATAGCTGGAGTCAACACCGACAACCCCCTAGAATCGCCCCACGATTAAAGGAGACGACTTCATGCTGATGGTGATTTCCCCCGCCAAGACCCTCGATTACGAAACGCCGCCGGCGACCCAGCGCTTCACCCAGCCGCAATACCTCGACCATTCCCAGGAGTTGATCCTGCAGCTGCGTGAGTTGACGCCGGCGCAGATCAGCGAATTGATGCACGTCTCCGACAAGATTGGCGGGCTCAATGCCGCGCGTTTCGGCAGCTGGACCCCGGCCTTCACTCCGGCCAACGCCAAACAGGCCTTGCTGGCCTTCAAGGGCGACGTTTATACCGGGCTCAATGCGCAAACCTTCAGCGAAGCCGATTTCGATTACGCCCAGCAGCATTTGCGCATGTTGTCCGGCCTGTACGGCCTGTTGCGCCCACTGGATCTGATGATGCCGTATCGGCTGGAGATGGGCACCAGACTGGCGAATGCCCGTGGCAAGGACCTGTATACCTTCTGGGGCACGCGGATCAGCGAATGGCTGAACGAAGCGCTGGCCGATCAGGGCGATGATGTGCTGCTGAACCTGGCCTCCAACGAATACTTCTCGGCGGTCAAACGCAACGCTCTCAACGCACGCATCATCAACACCGAGTTCAAGGACCTGAAGAACGGCCAATACAAAATCATCAGCTTCTACGCGAAAAAAGCCCGCGGAATGATGAGCCGTTTCGTCATCGAAGAGCGTGTCAACGACCCGGCAGCGCTCAAACATTTCGATGCACAAGGCTATCGCTACAGCGCCGAGCAGTCTAAACCGGACACGCTGGTTTTCCTGCGCGATCACGCGCCAGAGTAAGCAAACGATCGGCGCACGACCTCCCTGATTCGTCGTGCGCCATCGCCTGATCGTCCAACAATTTCCCGCCTGATTCGCCATATTCCTGGCGCCAAAATACAAGCACTCGATTTTCTAACTTTTGTTTCACTCGACTTTGATGATTTTTTTCAGTAGTGGCACTGAAAATTTTTATCGGTAGTGGCAATTAACTATTCAATCCGCCCATCACCCTATGTATCAAGGGTGAAACAGGTGTTGCTAGCAATATGAAAGCAGTGCCATCTTTCTCAATATTTCAAGAAATTTCAAGATTCGCGATGGGCGGACTGGAACTATGTCCAAATGCGCCGCTCATACCACCGGTAACGATTCTCACCGTGCTTGTACGAGATAACTTACGCAAAGAAGAGATTCACATAGCGAAGTTGTCACATGAACTTCTGCTTAATAATCCCTGATTTGCGCAACACATGAAGGACCAGGAGATAAGCATCATAAATATCCCCTACACGGCCAAGGCTGCGCCCCTATAAACGTGCTCACCTGAGCACCCAACCGCTTGATTTACGGGCTTCTGGCCTGGCATTGAGCGCGCAAGACCTTTGCACAAAGTCTTCTGACCAGAAGACCAGCTGCCTAACAGGGCCAGCAATAACAATAAAAGCCTAGTTGCGCACATCTTGAGTGAACTTATTTAGACACTCGGAACTTATATGCCTGCACGCGGCATTGTGGCGCCTGTATGCCGCACTTCCGAGTGCACTATGACCGCTGAATACCATTAACTCCGGCCATGTAATGGCTTGATCAACACAGAGGTAAATGCGATGCGCATCAGCATATTTGGTTTGGGTTACGTCGGTGCAGTATGTGCCGGTTGCCTGTCTGCACGGGGCCATGACGTCGTTGGCGTCGATATCTCCAAAGACAAAATCGATATGATCAACTCCGGTAAATCACCGATTGTTGAACCGGGTCTGGGCGAGCTTCTGGCGAAAGGTATCGAGACGGGCAAATTGCGCGGCACGACCAACTTCGCCGAGGCGATTCGCGACACCGACCTGTCGATGATTTGCGTCGGTACGCCGAGCAAGAAGAACGGCGACCTGGAACTGAACTACATCGAAGCCGTGTGCCGCGAGATCGGTTTTGTCCTGCGTGACAAGACCTCCCGCCACACCATCGTGGTTCGCAGCACCGTGCTCCCGGGCACCGTCGCCAACGTGGTGATCCCGATCCTCGAAGACTGCTCCGGCAAGAAAGCCGGCGTTGATTTCGGCGTTGCAGTGAACCCTGAGTTCCTGCGTGAAAGCACCGCGATCGCCGATTACGACCTGCCACCGATGACCGTCATCGGCGAATTCGACAAGGCTTCGGGTGACGTTCTGCAATCGCTGTACGAAGAACTCGACGCGCCGATCATCCGCAAGGACATCGCTGTCGCCGAGATGATCAAGTACACCTGCAACGTGTGGCACGCCACCAAGGTGACCTTCGCCAACGAGATCGGCAACATCGCCAAGGCCGTCGGCGTCGATGGTCGTGTCGTGATGGATGTGGTCTGCCAGGACAAGACGCTGAACCTGTCCCAATACTACATGCGCCCTGGTTTCGCCTTCGGCGGTTCCTGCCTGCCCAAAGACGTCCGCGCCCTGACCTACCGTGCCGGTTCCCTCGACGTGGAAGCACCGCTGCTCAACTCGCTGATGCGCAGCAACGTATCGCAAGTGCAGAACGCGTTCGACATCGTCTCCAGCCATGACAAACGCAAAGTCGCCCTGCTGGGCCTGAGCTTCAAGGCCGGCACCGACGACCTGCGCGAAAGCCCGCTGGTTGATCTGGCGGAAATGCTGATCGGCAAGGGTTTCGACCTGAGCATCTACGACAGCAACGTCGAATACGCCCGTGTTCACGGCGCCAACCGCGATTACATCGAGTCGAAGATCCCTCACGTCTCGTCCCTGCTCAACGCTGACTTCGACGACGTGATCAACAACGCCGACGTGATCATCCTTGGCAACCGTGACGAGAAATTCCGCGCTCTGGCGGAACAGGCGCCACACGGCAAGCAAGTGATCGACCTGGTCGGCTTCATGTCCCAAGCCACCAGCGTAACTGATCGCACCGAAGGCATCTGCTGGTAACGCGGTCGTAGGAGCTGTCGAGAGAAACGAGGCTGCGATCTTTCCAGATCCATTTGAGTTTCAAGCGAAAGATCAAAAGATCGCAGGCTTCGCCAGCTCCTACAGGATTTCTGGCGTCACCCAGACCGGGTGTCGCCAGTTTTCGTAAGCCTGCCTTAACCCCATCGGGCCACCCCACAGGCTCGCCCGAGATAGAGACGGATGCAGATTATGCACAGGCTAAAGCACGGCCTACTTCAGGCCGCCGGTTGGCTGTTTTACCTAAGTATTTTGATGGGCATCGCCATGGCGTTGCCTGCGTCCACGTTCGACTCCGAGTCGAAGGACTTCATCTTCCTGATTGGTTTCATCGGGATCTGGCGCTACTCGATGGGTGCCACGCACTTTCTGCGCGGCATGCTGTTCCTGTACGTGGTCTACCCGCACCTGCGGCGCAAAGTGCGCAAGCTGGGCAAATCGGCAGACCCCTCGCATGTGTTCCTGATGGTCACCAGTTTCCGTATCGACGCCCTGACCACCGCTCAGGTCTATGCCTCGGTGATTCGCGAAGCGATCGACTGCGGCCTGCCAACCACCATGGTCTGCTCCATCGTGGAAATGTCCGATGAGAAGCTGGTGAAAAGCCTGTGGTCGCGGATGAATCCACCGGCTCGCGTCAAGCTCGACTTCGTGCGTATTCCCGGCACCGGCAAGCGTGACGGCCTGGCCTACGGTTTTCGCGCCATCTCCCGCCACTTGCCGGACGACCGCGCCGTGGTTGCAGTGATCGATGGCGACACCGTGCTGGCCCCGGGCGTCGTGCTCAAGACCGTGCCGTGGTTCCAGCTGTTCGGCAATGTCGGCGGCCTGACCACCAACGAGTTCTGCGAAGTGCGCGGCGGTTACGTCATGGCCGAATGGCACAAACTGCGCTTTGCCCAACGCCACATCAACATGTGCTCGATGGCCCTGTCCAAGCGCGTACTGACCATGACCGGCCGGATGTCAGTATTCCGCGCCACCGTGGTCACCAACCCGGACTTCATCGCCGACGTGGAAAGCGACTCGCTGCAACACTGGCGCCTGGGCCGCTTCAAGTTCCTGACCGGTGATGACAAGTCGAGCTGGTTCAGCCTGATGCGCCTGGGCTACGACACGTTCTACGTACCGGACGCCGCGATCCACACCGTGGAACATCCGCCGGAAAAAAGCTTCATCAAGGCCAGTCGCAAACTGATGTTCCGCTGGTACGGCAACAACCTGCGCCAGAACGCCCGCGCCCTGGGCCTGGGGGTTAAACGCCTCGGCCTGTTCACCTCGGTGGTGCTGTTCGATCAGCGCGTGTCGATGTGGACCTCGCTGCTGGGCTTGACCGTCGCGCTGATCGCCAGCTTCAAGTACGGCGGCGCCTTCATCCTGGCTTACCTGCTGTGGATCGGCATTACCCGCCTGATCCTGACCGTGCTGCTGTCGTTGTCCGGTCACCGGATCGGCCCGGCCTACCCGGCGATTCTCTATTACAACCAGATCGTTGGCGCGCTGGTGAAGATCTACGTGTTCTTCCGCCTCGACCGACAGTCCTGGAGTCGCCAGCCCACTTCCCTGACCCGTGATCTCGCCAGCTTTCAAGGTTGGTTCAACACTTGGTCGTCTCGGACCATGACCTTCTCCGCCGGCAGCATTTTTGTTGCCGTGCTGCTGATGATGGTCTGACCGAACTCGCCTGAATTAACTAGGAAATCGCCCATATGAATACCGCCGTCAACGCCAACGTAGTGCATGAGTCAGAAGCCCAGCGCCAACACGCCCGAGTGAAAATTCCGGCCAAGTTGCGTTTCTTCGGTCCTGACCGGACCCCGGTTGAAGCTCGAGTCCTCGACCTCTCCGCTGGCGGCCTGGCCTTTAATGCCGGTCAGTTGCCACTGAAGATCGGTGATGTGTACAAGGCTCGCCTGCAATTCGTCATCGATAACCTCGGCCTGGCCATGGACGTGGAGCTGCAAGTGCGCTCCTTCGATCGCCAGACCGGTCGTGTCGGTTGCCAGTTCCAGAACCTGGAACCCCAGGATATTTCCACCCTGCGCCACCTGATCACTTCGCACCTGGCCGGCGACATCGTCAGCATGGGTGAAGTGCTGGCGACCCTGCAGCGCGACAACTTTACCAAGGCGCGCAAGGTCAAGGACGGCGGCGATGGCATGTCGGCATTTGGTCGCCTGCGTGCGGTGACGTTCAGCCTGGCGATTTTCCTCGTCGGCCTGACGGCATTCGGTTTCGTCTTCAAGTCGGTGTACGGCATGTACTTCGTCAGCCACGCCCAGGCCGGCCTGGTCAGCGTGGCCGGCATGAACATCACCATGCCGCGCGACGGCACGGTGCAGAGCCTGATCAAACCCGACGGCGTTGCCGCTAAAGGCGCACCGCTGGCGACCTTCAGCACCAGCATGCTCGACGTGCTCAAGGGCCATCTGGACGAAGATCAACTGCAACCGGCCAAGGTTGAAGAACTGTTCGGCAAGCAAATGACCGGCACCCTGACGTCGCCGTGCGATTGCACCGTGGCCCAGCAACTGGTCGCCGACGGTCAGTACGCCAGCAAGGGCGACGTGATCTTCCAACTGGTGCCGCGTAACAGCGAAGCCAATGTCGAAGCGCGCTTCTCCTATCGCCAGTTCGGCGACGTGCTGCCAGGCGCCAAGGTCAGCTTCCAGATTGCCGGCGAAGACACAACCCGCAGCGGCACGATCATCAGCAGCACCAGCCTGAAAAGCGCCGACCTGTCGTCCGACATCCGCGTGCAAATCAAGCCTGACGAGCCACTGGACAGCAAGTTCGCCGGTCGCCCGGTTGAAGTGAATAGCACCCGTGGTCCGAACATGAACTGGCTGATCGACAAAGCCATGGCCGCCGGTCTTTAAAGAGGACATGCCCGTGATGATCATCAATCTCCTCAAAACACCGCGATCCCTGTGGGAGCGGGCTTGCCCGCGATTGGATCAATGCGGTCGTTCTGAAGCACCGAGTCGCATGAATCGCGGGCAAGCCCGCTCCCACAGGGGATATGTGCTGTGCTCACTGGCCCTGGCAGTCAGCCTGGCCGGTTGCGCCGGCCTGCCCGACCAGCGCCTGGCCAACGAAGCCCTCAAGCGCGGCGACACCGCGCTGGCTCAACAGAACTACAAGCAACTGGCCGACCTCGGTTACAGCGAAGCCCAAGTGGGCCTGGCCGATATCCAGGTCGACAGTCGTGACCCGGCGCAGATCAAGCAGGCCGAGGCGACTTACCGCGCCGCGGCCGATGTCTCGCCGCGGGCCCAGGCTCGCCTGGGTCGCCTGCTGGTGGCCAAACCCGGCTCTACCGAAGCCGAACAGCACGAAGCCGAAGGCCTGTTGAAAAAAGCCTCGGCCAATGGCGAAGGCAACACCCTGATTCCGCTGGCGATGCTGTACCTGCAATACCCCCACAGTTTCCCCAACGTCAACGCCCAGCAGCAGATCAGCCAATGGCGCGCCGAAGGCAAGCCGGAAGCGGGCCTGGCCCAGGTGCTGCTGTATCGCACCCAAGGCACTTACGACCAGCACCTGGACGAAGTGGAAACCATCTGCAAAGCGGCGTTGAACACCACTGATATCTGCTACGTCGAACTGGCCACGGTCTATCAGAAAAAAGCCCAGCCAGAGAAACAGGCCGAACTGATCAAACAGATGCAAGCCGCTCACGCTCGCGGCACGGTGTCCGCCCAGCGCATGGACAGCGTCGCCCGCGTACTCGGCGATGCCAGCCTGGGCAAGACCGACGAGAAAACCGCTCAGACGCTGCTCGAAAGCATTGCCCCCGGCTACCCCGCTTCCTGGGTCAGCCTCGCGCAATTGCTCTACGACTTCCCTGAATTGGGCGACGTCGACGCGATGATGAAGTACCTGGACAACGGCCGCGCCGCGGATCAACCGCGCGCCGAACTGTTGCTGGGCAAGCTCTACTACGAAGGCAAATGGGTGCCGGCCGACGCCAAGGTCGCCGAAGAACATTTCCAGAAAGCCGTCGATAAAGAAGTCGCCGCCGATTACTACCTCGGCCAGATTTACCGTCGTGGTTACCTGGGCAAGGTCTACTCGCAAAAAGCCCTGGATCACCTGTTGAAGGCTGCGCGTAACGGCCAGAACAGCGCCGACTTCGCCATCGCTCAACTGTTTTCCCAAGGCAAGGGCACCAGGCCCGACCCGGTCAACGCTTACGTCTTCAGCCAGCTGGCCAAGGCTCAGGACACCCCGCAAGCCACCGAGCTTGCGCAAACACTCGAAGCGCAACTGCCGCCTGCCCAGCTCGCCGAGGCCCAACGCCTGTTGAAACAAGAACAGGCCGTTCGTGGTGCCTTGAGCCAGAACACGCTGGAACTGCATGCCCTGCAAGAAGAAGACGGCGAGGAATCCCTATGAAGTTGAATCCATTCGTTAAGGCCGGTATCGGCCTGTCATTTGCCCTGTTGTGGTCGTGCCCGACCCTGGCAGCGTTGACCGAAAGCAAGAACTACGGTCTTGACGTGAAAGTCACCGCCCAGTCCGAAGACGACACTGACCTGGGTACGCAGAGCGGCGGCGACGTCAACGGCGTCGGCCTCGACCTGCGTCCATGGATCTATGGCGAGAGCGGCGCGTGGAGCGGCTACGCCATGGGTCAGGCGGTCACGTCCACCGACATCATCGAGACGGACACCCTGCAACAGTCCGACAGCGACGGCACCCAGACCACCGACAACGGTGATCGCAAGAGCAAGAAAAACTACCTGGCGATGCGCGAGTTCTGGGTCGGTTACAGCGGCCTGACGCCGTACCCCGGCGAGATGCTCAAGCTCGGTCGCCAACGCCTGCGTAACGACGACGGGCAATGGCGCGACACCAACATCGAAGCCCTGAACTGGACCTTCGACACCACCCTGTTGCGCGCCAACGCCGGTGTTGCCGAACGCTTCAGTGAATACCGCACCGACCTCACCGAACTGGCGCCCAAGGACAAGGATCGCCTGCACGCTTACGCCGATGCGGCGTATCAGTGGACGCCAGGCAATTGGGTCGGTATTCGCGGTCATCACACCCACGATGACGGCAAGCTGGACTACGCCGAGCCGGGTGTGGCTGCCGATTCGCTGGACAAGAAACAGAATGGCGACCTCAGCTGGATCGGCCTCACCGCCGACAGCGATGCCTACAACTGGCGCAACACCAACACCGTCAATTACTGGGGCAGCGTGACCGGCATGAGCGGCGACCGCGACAAGGTCAACCCGCTGAACGCCGACGGCACCGCGCCGGCCCAGGCCAAAACCAGTGGCAACGTCGATGGCTGGGCCACCGACCTGGGCGTGCGTCTGCGCCTCGATCCACAATGGCAAGTCGGTGCAGCCTATGCCCGCGCCAGCGCCGATTACGAACAGAACGGTCTGGAAAGTAACCGCTCGAACTACACCGGTACTCAATCGCGGGTTCACCGTTTCGGCGAAGCGTTCCGCGGCGAAATGAACAACATGCAGTCCGCCACCCTGTTCGGTTCGTGGATGCTCAACGACGAATACGACGCCAGCGTGATCTACCACAAATTCTGGCGCGTAGACGGCAACAAGCCGGTCGGCAGCAACGGCATCAATGCCGTACAGAACGATACCGACGACGTCACCGGCGCGGTGCTCTCCAGCACCTCGCTGCCGCTGGAAGATGGCAGCAAAGACCTCGGCCAGGAAATGGACGTGGTCGTCACCAAATACTTCAAGCAAGGCCTGCTGCCGGCCTCCCTGAGCCAATCGATCGATGAGCCTTCGGCCCTGGTGCGTTTGCGTGGCGGTGTGTTCAAGCCAGGCGATGCCTACGGCAAAGGCGTCGACTCGTACATGCACCGTGCGTTTATCGACGTGATCTGGCGCTTCTGATGCGAACCGCGAAGGGAGTTCCTGACATGAACAGTCCGAAGAGAGGCTCGATCACCTTGCTGGCCGGCGCGATGCTGCTGGCAAGCTCGGCGGCCTTCGCCAATGTGGAGCCGGCCGCCCCTGTGCCAAAAGGGCAGCCGGCGACCATTGCCAAGGGCTTGCAACAGGCCAAGACCTACACCGTCAGCAGCGCCCCGACCGCGCCGCTGGAGCTGGCCAAACCGAAGTTGCCGGACACCTCCGGCTACACCGCCGAAGCCATTGCCGCGAAAATCGTGCGCACCAAGGCCGGCAAAATCAGCGTGCGTCGAATGATGCAGGAAGACGCGCTGAAGGACTTCATCGGCGGCGATAACAAGATGGCCGAGTGGGTGGTGCGTCAGCACGGCATCCCGCAGGCGATCTTCATCGACGACGGCTACATGAACCTCAAGGACCTGGCCAAGAAGCTGCCCAAGCAGTACTTCAGCGAAACCTCGCCGGGCGTGTACCTGGCGAAGTTGCCGATCGTGGTCGGTAAGAACGGCATCCTCGAAATCGACAAGCAGACCCAGGAATTGCGCCTGTCCCAAGAGGCCGGTTCGTTCCTGGTCAACGACGGTCAGCTGTTTGTGCGTGATACCAACATCACTGGCTGGCGTGAAAAGGACAACGGTCCGGCGACGTTCAACTCGCCGAAAGAATTCCGTCCGTTCCTGCTGTCCTGGGGCGGCACCGAGACCTACATCGCGAACAGCAAGATCGCCAGTTTCGGCTATGCCAACAGTAAGTCCTACGGCGTGAGTATTTCCCAATACACGCCGAACATGGCCAAGGTGCTCAAGCGCCCTGAACCGACTGGCTGGATCGTCGGCTCCGAGTTCTCGGACATGTGGTACGGCTTCTACTGCTACGAAACCCGCGACTTCGTGGTCAAGGGCAACACCTACAAAGACAACATCGTCTACGGCATCGACCCGCATGACCGTTCCCACGGTCTGATCATTGCCGACAACACGGTGTACGGGACCAAGAAGAAGCACGGGATCATTATTTCCCGTGAGGTCAACGACAGCTTCATCTTCAACAACCGCAGCTACGACAACAAGTTGTCGGGCCTGGTGATCGACCGTAACAGCGTGAACAACCTGATCGCCTACAACGAGATCTACAAGAACCACACGGACGGCATCACCCTCTACGAGAGTGCCGACAACCTGTTGTATGCCAACAAGGTGATCAGCAACCGTCGCCACGGCATCCGTATTCGTAACAGCGTGAACATCCGCCTCTACGAAAACCTGTCGATGGCCAACGGCCTGACCGGTGTCTACGGGCACATCAAGGACCTGAGCGACACCGACCGGGACATCAAGCTCGACCCGTTCGACGCCGAGGTGTCGCTGATCGTGGTCGGCGGCGAACTGGCCGGCAACGGCAGCGGGCCGCTGTCGATCGACTCGCCGCTGAGCGTCGAGTTGTATCGCGTGTCCATGCTTGCCCCGACCAAATCCAGCGGCATCAGCTTCTCGGGGATTCTCGGCGAGCGCCAGGATGAAATTCTCGACCTGCTGGTACGCCAGCAGAAAGCCGTGCTGATCGACCCTGTCGAACGCCAGACCGAAATGCGGGACTGAGGATAATTTTATGCACCCACACTTGATCAAATTACTCAGCCTGTCGGCCCTGGCCGCCGGCATTTTCGCGGCCAGCGCCGGCGCGCGTGCCGATGAAGCAAAAGCACCGAGCTTCAGCGCCGAACCGTGCTGCAACTTGTGCCCGGAAGCCCACGACGCGAAGAACTACACCACGCGCTATCAGCAGAACTTCACCACGCTGGTGCAGGCTCAGGGCGACTGGTTGTTCCGTACGCAAGAAGACTTGCGCACCGAATTCGACACCACGCCCGCCGGCTACAAACGCATGAAAGAATTGCATGACGCGTTCAAGAGCAAAGGCGTGGAGCTCGTTGTTGTTTATCAACCCACGCGTGGTCTGGTGAATCGCAACAAGCTCAATCCGGAAGACAAGGCCAGGTTCGATTTCGACAAGGCCCTGAAGAATTACAAGACCATGCTCGGCCGTTTCGCCGCCATGGGTTACACCGTGCCGGACCTGTCGCCGCTGACCAATGAGTCGCTGCCCGACACCCTGCCGGCCCACGATTTCTACTTCCGCGGCGACCAACACTGGACGCCATATGGTGCCCAGCGCACGGCGAAAATCGTCGGTGAGCAAATCAAGAAAATGCCGGCGTTTGCCGACGTTCCGAAGCGCGAATTCGAGAGCCATAAGTCGGGTCGCATGGGTAAGACCGGAACGTTACACAACATGGCCGGTCAACTCTGTGGCACCAGCTACGCGATCCAGTACATGGATCAGTTCACCACCGAGCCAAAAGGCGAAGCAGCCGATGGCGATCTGTTCAGTGATTCCGGTAATCCGGAGATCACCCTGGTCGGCACCAGCCACAGTGGCAAGAACTACAACTTCGCCGGTTTCCTCGAAGAGGCCATCGGCGCCGACATCCTCAACGTGGCGTTCCCCGGCGGTGGCCTGGAAGGTTCGATGCTGCAGTACCTGGGCAGCGAAGAGTTCCAGACCAAGCCGCCGAAGATTCTGATCTGGGAATTTTCGCCGCTCTATCGCCTGGACCAGGAAACCATCTACCGCCAGATGATGGCGCTACTGGACAACGGTTGCGAAGGTAAGGATGCACAGATGACCGGTAGCACCACGTTGAAACCGGGCAAGAACGAATTGATGGTCAACAGCAAGAACCTGAACCTGCAAAACAGCAGCCACCAGGTTGACATCCGCTTCGCCGATCCGTCGGTGAAAGTTCTGCAAGCCACCCTCTGGTACATGAACGGTCGCCACGAGGACATCAAGATCGAGAAACCGGAAACCTCCGACACCGACGGGCGTTTCGCCTTTGAGTTGCGCACGGACGAAGACTGGGCCTCGCAGAATCTGCTGGCCGTCGAAATCCAGGGCCCTGAAGCAGGTGCCGCGCCGCAGAAAGTCGAAGCGAAAATCTGCAAACGCAACGTGTTCCCTGGCACTGGGCAGCGTACCGCTCAGGCCGGGCAATGAGGCAACTATGCAAACCCGAACTTTGAAAAGATTGATCGCACCGTCCCTGTTGAGCCTGGCCATGTTTGCCGGTGCGACTCAGGCCGCCGCGCCCCTGCGTCCACCCCAGGGTTATTTCGCGCCGATTGAAAAAGTCAAAACCGGCGACAAGGCCGACGGCTGCGACGCCATGCCGACGCCGTACACCGGCTCGCTGCAATTTCGCAGCAAGTACGAAGGCTCCGACAAGGCCCGTTCGACCCTGAACGAGGTCTCGGAAAAAGCCTTCCGCGACACCACCGCCGACATCACCAAGATGGAGCGCGGCACCAGCAAGCGTGTGATGCAGTTCATGCGTGACGGTCGTCCGGAACAGCTGGAATGCACCCTGAACTGGTTGACCGCCTGGGCCAAGTCCGATGCATTGATGTCCAAGGACTTCAACCACACCGGCAAGTCCATGCGCAAATGGGCGTTGGGCAGCATGGCGTCGTCGTACATTCGCCTGAAGTTCTCCGACTCCCATCCGTTGGCGAACCATCAGCAAGAGTCGCAGCTGATTGAAGCCTGGTTCAGCAGAATGGCCGATCAGGTCGTCAGCGATTGGGACAACCTGCCGCTCGACAAGACCAACAACCACTCGTACTGGGCTGCCTGGTCGGTGATGGCCACGTCGGTCGCCACCAATCGCCGCGATCTGTTCGATTGGGCCGTGAAGGAATACAAGGTCGGCGCTAATCAAATCGACGCCCAAGGCTTCCTGCCCAACGAACTCAAGCGCCAGCAACGCGCCCTCGCCTACCACAACTATGCCCTGCCGCCGCTGGCGATGATCGCCAGTTTCGCCCAGGTCAACGGTGTGGACTTGCGTCAGGAAAACAACGGCGCGCTGAAACGCCTGGGTGATCGAGTGTTGGCCGGGGTTAAAGACCCGGACGAATTCGAGAACAAGAACGGTAAAGAACAGGACATGACCGACCTGAAAATCGACTCGAAATTCGCCTGGCTCGAACCGTTCTGCACGCTCTACACCTGCTCGCCGGATGTGCTGGAGAAAAAGCACGAGATGCAGCCGTTCAAGACCTTCCGCCTCGGTGGGGATTTGACCAAGGTCTACGACCCGGCCAACGAAAAAGGCAAGGGCTCGTAGAACAAACGCAAAACCCCTGTAGGAGCGAGGCTTGCCCGCGAATTCGGTCTGACATTCACAAATGATGTCGACTGACACGCCGCCTTCGCGGGCAAGCCTCGCTCCTACAGGTCAGTACACGATGTGAGTTAAGTGTTATTCCCCCGTTTTTGGGTGGGGGGTTTGGGGGGGCTGCGGTCCCCGATTGTTGGTTAAACACGGAGAGATCGGGATGGTATTTTCGTCCAATGTGTTCCTGTTTTTGTTCTTGCCGATCTTTCTCGGCATGTACTACTTGAGCGGAATACGCTATCGCAACCTGCTGCTGCTGATCGCCAGCTATGTCTTCTATGCCTGGTGGCGCGTGGACTTCCTGGCGCTGTTCGCCGCCGTCACGCTGTGGAACTACTGGATCGGCCTCAAAGTCGGTGCCGCCGGCGTCAGGACCAAACCGGCGCAGCGCTGGTTGCTCCTGGGCGTGGCCGTCGACTTGTGCATTCTCGGCTACTTCAAGTACGCCAACTTCGGCGTCGACAGCATCAACGCGATGATGACCTCGGTCGGTCTGTCGCCGTTCATCCTGACCCACGTGCTGTTGCCGATCGGGATCTCGTTCTACATCTTCGAGTCCATCAGCTACATCATCGACGTCTACCGGGGTGACACACCGGCGACTCGTAACCTGATCGACTTTGCAGCGTTCGTGGCGATCTTCCCGCACTTGATCGCCGGCCCGGTGTTGCGTTTTCGCGACCTCGCCGACCAGTTCAACAACCGCACCCACACCCTCGACAAATTCTCCGAAGGTGCCACGCGGTTCATGCAGGGCTTCATCAAGAAGGTCTTCATCGCCGACACCCTCGCGGTGGTGGCCGACCATTGCTTTGCCTTGCAGAACCCGACCACCGGCGATGCCTGGCTCGGCGCCCTGGCGTACACCGCGCAGTTGTATTTCGACTTCTCCGGTTACAGCGACATGGCCATCGGCCTGGGCTTGATGATGGGTTTCCGCTTCATGGAAAACTTCAAGCAGCCGTACATCAGCCAGTCGATCACCGAGTTCTGGCGTCGCTGGCACATCAGCCTGTCCACCTGGCTGCGTGACTACCTGTACATCACGCTGGGCGGTAACCGTAAAGGCACGCTGATGACCTATCGCAACCTGTTCCTGACCATGCTGCTCGGTGGTCTGTGGCACGGCGCGAACATCACTTACATCGTCTGGGGTGCGTGGCACGGCATGTGGCTGGCGATTGAAAAAGCGCTGGGCCTGAACACTTCGCCGCGCAGCATCAACCCGATCCGCTGGGCGCTGACGTTCCTGCTCGTGGTCATGGGCTGGGTGATCTTCCGCTCGGAAAACCTGCACGTCGCCGGCCGTATGTACGGCGCGATGTTCAGCTTCGGCGAATGGTCGCTGTCGGAACTCAACCAGGCCAGCCTCACCGGTCTGCAAGTGGCGACCCTGGTGGTGGCTTACATGACCCTGGCGTTCTTCGGCATTCGTGATTTCTACAGCAACCTGCCGCCTGAAAAGACCAAGCCTGCCGTGAACGTCGAGGCCGATGGCCCGGCCACTGCAACGCCTGGAATGATCAAGGCCGTACCGGGCGACAACCCGGGCAGCATCCACCAGCCTGGCTACACCGTCGGCGTTGAAGCGACGGTGCAACCGGCCTACTGGACCGCTGACTGGTCGCGTTACGTGATGCGCACGCTGGTACTGGTGCTGTTCATCGCCTCGATTTTCAAACTCTCGGCGCAAAGCTTCTCGCCGTTCCTTTACTTCCAGTTCTGAGGGATCTGACCATGACCCGCTCATTACGCATCCTCTACATCGCGCTGTTCCTGCTGACCCTGCTGGTGCTGGGTGTGTGGTCCACGCGCAGTTTCTTCGGCTTCAACACCTCAGCCGAAACGACGGTGCTCAACGGCCGCTGGACCAAAGCCGTTGAAACACATTACGACGACGAGTTCCCGATCAAGCGCCTGGGCACCAATCTTTGGGCCGCGCTGGATTTCAAACTGTTCAACGAAGGTCGTCCGGGCGTTGTGCTCGGTCGCGACCAGTGGTTGTACAGCGATGAGGAATTCAACCCGATCGTCAACGAAGAGCTGAACCTGCAAGGCAACTACGCGCTGGTCGAAGGCGTGCGCCAAGAGCTCAAGGAAAAAGGCGTGAAACTGGTCATGGCGATTGTGCCGGCCAAGACTCGCCTGTACCCGGAACATTTGGGTGAAGTGAAGCCTTCGAGCATTCACGCCAACCTTTATGAGGACTTCCACGCTCGTGTGGCGGCCACCAAGATCCTCGCTCCCGACCTGTTCGGCCCGATGCTGAAGGCCAAGCTGGACGGTCAGCAAGTGTTCCTGCGCACCGACACCCACTGGACCCCGGAAGGCGCGCAAATCGCCGCCGAGACCCTGGCCAAAACCATTGCCGAGAAAACCCCGCTCAGCGGCGAACCGCAAGACTTCGTCACTGAACCGGCGGAGAAGGTGACGCACAAGGGCGACCTGCGTTTGTTCCTGCCGCTGGATCCGCTGTTTGAAAACCTGATGCCGGCGCCAGAGCCTCTGCAAAAACGCAACACCGTGGCAGCCCAAGGCCAGCCTGCCGGTGACGACGCGTTGTTCGCCAACACTGAAGTGCCGGTGGCCCTGATCGGCACCAGCTACAGCGCCAACCCTAACTGGAACTTCGTCGGTGCGCTGAAAGAAGCGCTGCACAGCGACGTGGTCAATTACGCCGAAGACGGCCATGGCCCGATTCTGCCGATGCTCAGCTACCTGAAAAGCGATGCCTTCAAGAACAGCCCGCCACAAGTGCTGATCTGGGAGTTTCCTGAACGTTATCTGCCTGTGAACAACGAAATCGGTGACGCCGACCCGCAGTGGGTCGCAGAGCTTAAACAAGCCGGCGCCCGCCAACAAAACGTAGCCGCAAACACTAAATCCGAGACGCCCGACCGGGCGCAAAACTGAAAGAGAGAGGTACTACCATGACTTTCACTACTACTCCTCGCCGTCTCGCCAAGACCTTCGCCCTCGTTGCAGGCATGAGCGTGTTGTCGATGTCCGCCTTCGCTGGCGATGCAGCGCTCTACGGTCCGACCGCTCCGAAAGGTTCGAGCTTCGTGCGTATCTACAACGCCGGTAACGCTGAAGTCAGCGCCACCGTCGGCAGCACCAACCTGAGCGATGTCGCGCCGCTGTCCAGCAGTGACTTCAGCTTCATGCCCGGCGGCGATTACAGCGCCAAGGTCGGCAGCCAGTCCCTGCCGGTGAAACTGGCCGGTGACCACTATTACACCCTGGTCAACAACGCCAGCGGCGCGCCACAACTGATCGAAGAGCCGCCGTTCAAGAACAAGCAGAAATCCCTGGTTCGCGTGCAGAACCTCAGCGACAAGGCCCTGACCCTGAAAACCGCCGACGGCAAGACCGAAGTGGTTCCGACCGTAGCGGCCAAGGGCCGTGGCGAGCGTGAAATCAACCCGGTGAAAGTCAGCCTGGCGCTATACGATGGCGCAACGAAAGTCGGCGATGTGAAACCGGTTGCCCTGGAACGCGGCGAAGCGGCGGTGCTGTACGTCACCGGCAGCGGCAGCAGCCTGTCGCCAGTCTGGGTAAAACGCCCGGTTTCGACGCGCTAATGAATTTTCCGGATTGACCCATTTCCCTGTGGGAGCCGGGCTTGCCCGCGATGCAGACGACTCGGTGCAACGTTCAGACCGAGGTGATGCAATCGTAGGCAAGCCAGCTCCCACAAGGTCAAGGTGTCAGTCCGGACACGGAATAAGAACAAGAGTGAAACGACAGAACGCAGTAGCTCTGACCCATACGATTTTCAAGGAGTAACAACATGATTCCGGTGATCTTGTCAGGTGGTAGCGGCTCACGTCTTTGGCCGCTTTCGCGTAAGCAATTCCCCAAGCAATTTCTCGCCCTGACCGGCGAACACACGCTGTTCCAGCAAACCCTGGAACGCCTGGTGTTCGAAGGCATGGACACCCCGATCGTGGTCTGCAACAAAGACCACCGTTTCATCGTCAACGAGCAGCTGAGTGCCCGCAAGCTGGACACCCAGCGCATCCTGATGGAACCGTTCGGTCGCAACACCGCGCCGGCCGTGGCCCTGACCGCGATGATGCTGGTCAATGAAGGTCGCGACGAGTTGATGCTGGTACTGCCGGCCGACCACGTGCTGGAAGACCAGAAAGCCCTGCAACGCGCCCTCGCCTTGGCCACCGTCGCCGCCGAAAACGGCGAAATGGTGCTATTCGGCGTACCGGCCACCAAACCGGAAACCGGCTACGGCTACATCAAGTCGACCAATGACTCGCTGCTGCCCGAAGGCGTCAGCCGTGTCTCGCACTTCGTCGAAAAACCGGACGTGAAACGCGCGACCGAATACGTCCAGTCCGGCGGTTACTTCTGGAACAGCGGCATGTTCCTGTTCCGCGCCAGCCGCTTCCTCGAAGAACTGAAAAAGCACGATCCGGACATTTACGACACGTGCGTCCTGACCCTGGAACGCAGCGTGCAGGATGCCGACACCGTCGACATCGACTCCGCCACTTTCGCCTGCTGCCCGGACAATTCCATCGACTACGCCGTGATGGAAAAAACCCAGCGCGCCTGCGTCGTGCCACTGACTGCCGGCTGGAGCGATGTCGGCTGCTGGTCGTCGCTGTGGGAAGTGAATGAAAAAGACGCCAACGGTAACGTCACCAAAGGCGACGTGGTCATTCAGGACAGCAAAAACTGCATGATCCACGGCAACGGCAAACTGGTGTCGGTGATCGGCCTGGAAAACATCGTGGTCGTCGAAACCAAGGACGCCATGATGATCGCCCACAAGGACAAGGTCCAAGGCGTGAAACAGATGGTCAACACCCTCAACGAACTGGGCCGCAGCGAAACCCAGACCCACTGCGAAGTCTATCGTCCGTGGGGCTCCTACGACTCGGTGGACATGGGCGGCCGCTTCCAGGTCAAGCGCATCTCGGTCAAGCCGGGCGCGTGCCTGTCGCTGCAGATGCACCACCACCGCGCCGAACACTGGATCGTGGTCAGCGGCACTGCTGAAGTGACCTGCGACGAAAACGTGTTCCTGCTGACTGAAAACCAGTCGACCTACATCCCGATCGCTTCGGTTCACCGTCTGCGCAACCCGGGCAAGATTCCACTCGAGATCATCGAAGTGCAATCGGGCAGCTACCTGGGTGAAGACGATATCGAGCGGTTTGAAGATATCTACGGTCGTTCGAACCCGATTGAGCGTGGCGTATCGGTGAAAACCATCGCGCAGTAAGCGTTCAGTAGCACAAGAAGCCCCCGTCCAGCCCGCTGCGCTCCCTATCCGCAGCGGGTTGGGTGGGGGCTTTTTTGTATTCAACAAAACAAGATCAAAAGATCGCAGCCTTCGGCAGCCCCTACCAGGTTATGTGCACACCTGTAGGAGCTGCCGAAGGCTGCGATCTTTTGATCTTGCCCTACCCATCGCCAACCGCACCCACGCTTAGGTAGGATGACCTTCTCTGCTCCCGAGGTTTAGCGTCATGTTCATCGGCGTTTTGCTGGTCTTCACCTGGCTCATCCTGTTGTTGCGCTATCCCGCCAAAGCCCTGCCGGTGTCCCTGGCCGCCGCCGTTGGATTGGGCGTAGTCGCCACGTGGGTGATCTGGATGGACCACCGTGAGGTGAAGCAACTGCAGCGTCTTGAGTTGCGCATCAGCTATGCGCCGCAACACTGCCCCGCAGACCGGCCGCTGCAATTGACCATGAACAACGGCAACGACGTGCCGCTGACCGAACTGCGCTGGCGTGTCGCCGCTTATGCACCCGGCGACACGGTCAATCTCGCCGACAATCAATACAGCGCCCCACGTTATCGCGGTCCCGGCGAACTACAGGCTGGCGGTAGCTGGGAAGACTGCTTGCCACTGCCGCCACTGCGCCCCGGCTACCGCCCGGAAACCCTGGAGTTTCGCGCCGAGCGTTTGCAGGGTAGTTTCTCCGACTGATCCTTCCTTCTTCCCTTTGCACAAGGACCGCGCCATGCCCGTTGCGTTGATTACCGGTTGTTCCAGCGGCATTGGCCGCGCCCTCGCCGACGCCTTCAAAGTCGCCGGTTACACCGTCTGGGCCAGCGCCCGCAAGGCTGAAGATGTGGCCGTTCTGGCGGCGGCCGGTTTCACCGCTGTGCAACTGGACGTCAACGACGGCGCCGCACTCGAACAGTTGAGCGAGCGGATCAACCAGCAACATGGCGGCCTCGATGTGCTGATCAACAATGCGGGTTACGGCGCCATGGGGCCGCTGCTCGATGGCGGTGTGCCGGCCATGCAGCGCCAGTTCGAAACCAATGTGTTTGCCATCGTCGGCGTGACGCGCGCGCTGTTTCCCGTGCTGCGCCGGGCCAAAGGAATAGTGGTCAATATCGGCAGCGTGTCGGGGGTTTTGGTGACCCCGTTTGCCGGTGCCTACTGCGCATCAAAAGCGGCGGTGCATGCCTTGAGCGATGCGTTGCGCATGGAACTGGCGCCGTTCGGCGTGCGGGTGATGGAGGTCCAGCCGGGCGCTATCGCGTCCAGTTTCGCCAAGAATGCCGGGCATGAGGCTGAGCAGTTAATCACTGAACTATCGCCGTGGTTCCCCTTGCGTGAAGGCATTCGCGCGCGGGCCAAGGCTTCCCAGGACAACCCGACCCCGGCCAGTGAATTTGCCGAAGGTTTGCTCAAGGCCGTGCAACAGAGCAAACCGCCGCGCCTGATTCGATTGGGCAATGGCAGCCGGGCATTGCCGTTGTTGGCGGGGCTGTTGCCCAAGGGGTTGTTGGAGTCGGGGTTGATGAAGCGCTTCGGGTTGCGTGGGCAGCTCTGAGACCGAGTTATCGTTCTTCGCGGGCAAGCCTCGCTCCTACAGGATTAGCGCCATTTTGAATGTTGTGCATCACCTGTAGGAGCGAGGCTTGCCCGCGAAGGCGTCAGAACAGACTCCACATAATTTCAGGAAGCCACATGACCGACTACACCGAATACTTCGACGAAGTGATCCAGGCCCATATCGCCATCGAACAGTGGCTGGCCGAGGAGCGGGAGGCGAGCGAACTTGAACACCTGCTGACGCGTTTTTCCCCGCAGTTTTCCATGGTCTCGCCGTTGGGCCGGGTGCTGGATTTCGACGCGTTGAACGAATTGTTCCTGCTGGCGGGTGGCAGGAAACTCGGGTTCCGCATCGAGCTCAGTGAGTTGCGTGGCATTGCGCTGCACGACACGGGCGCAACCGTGAGTTACCGCGAACAACAAACCGATGCGACCGGACTGCACTCGGATCGGCGCTCGACCGTGGTGTTTGAGAAACAGGCCGGTGGCAAGGTGGTTTGGCGGCACTTGCAGGAGACGTTCTGCAACGGGTGATTTTTTCACCCGGCGGATGACCGAGGCGCGCCCATCGCGGGCAAGCCCGCTCCCACATTCGATCGCATCCTCCTGAGAGAACTCGGTTAAATGTAGGAGCGAGGCTTGCCCGCGAAGGGCGCGACTCGGTCTACAAGCTATGCACCATCACCTTGCTTAACCACCACCGTACAAGTAATCCCCGCCGCCAACAGCACCCCATCCGGCACTTCATCAATGTGAATCCGCACCGGCACCCGTTGCGCCAGCCGCACCCAGTTAAACGTCGGGTTCACATCGGCAATCAGCTCACGGCTTTCCGGGTTATCACGATCGTAGATGCCGCGCGAAATACTCTCCACATGCCCCTTCAGCACTTCGCCGCTCATCAGCTGCATGTCCGCCTTATCGCCGACCCGCACATGGGGCAGTTTGGTTTCTTCGAAGAAGCCGTAGACCCAGAACGAGTTCATGTCGACCACAGCCATTTTCGCTTCGCCGATGCGTGCGTAGTCGCCGCGATGGACGTTGAGGTTGGTCACATAGCCATCCACCGCCGCGCGGACTTCGGTGCGTTTGAGGTTGAGTTCGGCGGCTTCGAGTTGCGCCTGGGCATGCTGGTAATCGGCCAGGGCCGAGTCGGCGATGTTGCTGGCGTCGTCGCGGTTTTCCTTGGAGATCACCAGGTTGTCCATGTCGGCGCGACGATGGGCGTTGACCTTGCGCATTTCCCACGTCGACTTGCGTGAGGCCACCAGCGACTGCGCCTGCTTGACCGCGATGCGGTAGTGCTCCGGGTCGATCTGCATCAGCAAATCGCCCTTCTTGACCAATTGGTTGTCACGCACCGGCACGTCCACCACTTCGCCGGTGACGTCGGCGGCGACGTTGATGATGTCGGCGCGCACCCGGCCGTCGCGGGTCCACGGCGTGTCCATGTAATGCACCCAGAGGGTCCGGCCGATCCATATCGCGAGGGCCAGCACCAGCAGGGTGGCGAGCAGGCTGAAGAGCTTTTTCATCAGAGTGTTCTCAACGGTAAACAGTCAGCGCCAGGGCGCCGAACAGACAGGTAAACAGGCTCAGGCGCAGCAGCGCCGGGTGCCAGAAAAAGCGGTACAAATCGAACCCGGAGAGGAACCGGTCCAGTGCCCAGGCCAGCGCCGCCGCGATGAAAAACATCAGCGTCATGGTCGGCATGTACACGCCGTGGAAGGCGATTTCACGAGGCATGTTCAAGTCCTTGGGGCTTGCTGGCGGCATAGGCGGCGAGCGGTGATTGCGGGTCGAGCAACGAGGTGCGGATGAAGTGCAGGTAGCTCTTCACCCGGCGCAACGCCGAGGTGTCGAAGTGCGGGGCGAAAGGTTCATCGGTCGCTTGCACGCGGCTGATCGCATGGTCGACGGCAATCAGTCCGCGCTCCAGATTGCTCTGGCTCGGCTGCAGGAACAGCCGCACCAGCGAGCGGCCCATCACCCGGATCGCCTGACGCCACGGCTGCGATTCGGCATAGGCTGGGTGCACCGGCAGGATCGCCTGTTCCTTGCGCAACTCGATGATCGCGTGCCCGACTTCCAGCACCACGAACATCCAGCGCAGCAAGTCCCGCTGCACCTGCGGCTGCCCCATGGCGAGACCGTAGGCCTGATGCAACAGGTCGCGGGTGCTGCTTTCAAAACCCGACGCCAGGCCCTTGAGCTTGCCGCTGATGGCATACACCACCTGGCCGCGCAGATCCTGCTCGAGCCGACGCCACAACCAGCGACTGTTGGGCGGTAATATGATCGCCCCAGCCGCGGCGCACACCAGCATGCCGAGCACCATGGCGATGTAGTCGTTGATGAACGCGTAAGGGTTGTAGACCGTGAGGTTGTCCGGCACCGAACCGGTGCTGAAGAAGATCAGCAAACCGAGGCCGACACCGGCATATTGCGGCCGCGACGTCAGGAACGAACCGAGCACGATCACCGGCGCCAGCATCACGCACAGCAACGGAAAACCGTCGATCCACGGGAAGATGAAAAACATCTCGAAGAAGCCGATCAACGCCCCGAGGAACGTCCCGCAGGCCATCTGAAACGCCATGCGCTTCGGGTTCGGCGTGGCGGCGGAAAGACCGACGGTGGCGGCGGCGATCAGGGTCATGGTCGCCCCGCTCGGCCAGGCTGTGGCGACCCAATAACTGCCCAGCACCACCAGAATGAACGCCGCGCGAATCCCCGATGCGGCCGACGCCATCCAGTTGGTTTGCGGGGTGAACGGCTCATCCCATTGCTCGCGTTCGTGGCTGTGATCGGCCAGCGACGCGTGGGTCTGTGCATAACTGTGCAAGTCGTCGACGAAGCGGTAGAGCAACTCGTAGGCCGTGTGGAAATCCAGTTGTTCGGCGTCGCTGGGATCACTCTCCTGAAAGGTCGCGCGCAGGCTGCGAACCCGCGCCGGCAAACCTTCTTTGTAGGTGGTCAGCGCGATCACCAAGCGTCGGGCATCGGCATCGGTCAAGGCTCGACCGGTGAAGCCGTCGAGCAATTCGGCGAGGTCCTGCAAACCCGGTTTGATCGCCGCAACCACATGATCGGTGCCGCTGCTGCGCAAGCGTTCGAGCAGTTGGTGCAAGGCGTTGAAGCGCGTGGTGATGCCCATGAACTCGCTGTTCAAGCGACTGAGTCGACCGTTGCGTCGGCGCATGTGCGGGTCTTCGAATACGGTGACGCTGCGCAGCCCTTCCAGGCCCACCGCTTCGGCGATGAAGCGCACGTTGCTGGCTTCAAAGGCGTCGCGTTTGCTGCGCCCACGCAAGCCATCGGTGACGAACAAGGCGAACACGCCGAAGCGTTGATACAGCGCGTTGCGCATCGCCGCGCTGGCGGTTTGCGGCAGGATCGCGGCGCTGATCAGGGTCGAGCAGAGAATCCCCAGGGAGATTTCCAGCACCCGCCAGACCGCCGCCATGAACGCGCCGTCCGGGTGCGCCAAGGCGGGCAAGCCGACCATCGCCGCGGTGTAGCCGGCGAGCACAAAACCGTAGGCGCGGAAGTTGCGATAACGTGCCGCACCGGCCGAGCAGATGCCGACCCAGATCGCCAGCGAGCCAAGGAACAGTTCGGTGTTTTGCGCAAACAAGGCAATCAACGCCACCATCACCGCCGACCCGGTCAAAGTGCCGAGGAAGCGATAAAAGCTCTTGGCCAACACGTGGCCGCTTTGCGGTTGCATGACGATGAACACGGTGATCATCGCCGTGCGCGGCTGCGGCAATTCCAGACGCATGGCCAGCCACAGGGTCAGGAACGCGGCGAACAGCACTTTGAAAATGTACACCCAGGTCACGCCATCGCTGCGCGCCCAGTCGAAGAAACCCCGGCGCCATTCAAGGGAATACAGCCAGCGCAAAGGTGCGGGCAAGGGAGTCATGGAATCCTGCTCAATGGTCAAAGGTTGTGCTGAGATTCAGTCAAGACGCAATCCCTGTGGGAGCGAGCTTGCTCGCGATTGCGGTCTGACATTCAACAATGATGTCGACTGACCCGCAGTCATCGCGAGCAAGCTCGCTCCCACAGGTTTTGTGTTCAATTCATGATGCTTTTAAGCAGGACCGGAGTTTTGGGTGCCGCGGTCTGACTGTCTTTCGGCACATCGCTGCCGGCACCGAGCCCGCCACCGAGCGCCGTCACCAACTCGGCATGCGCACTCAGGCGTGCCGCCTGAACCTGCTGCTGGACTTGCTGCTGTTTGAACAACAGCGTCTGGGCGTTCAGCACGTTGAGGTAGTCGGTGAGGCCACGCTGATAGGCGACCATCGCGATGTCGTAAGTCTTCTGCGCGGTGGCCACCGACTCGGCGGCGAACGCCTGCTGCTTGTCCATGGACTCGCGTCGGATCAACTGGTCGGAGATGTTTTTCAGCGCGTTGACCAGCGTCTGGTTGTACTTGGCCACGGCGATGTCATACCCGGCCGAGGCTTCGCCCAACTCCGAACGCAAACGGCCGCCGTCGAAGATCGGCAGCGAGATCGCCGGGCCGACGCTGTAGTTGAGCTTCTTGCCGGTCAGGAACTCCAGCGCCCCGCCGCCGGTGGCCATGTAGCCAAGGCTGCCGACCAGATCGACGTTAGGGTAGAAACCGGCGTGGGCAACATCGATGCCCCGTGCCTGGGCCGCCACTTGCCAGCGACTGGCAACCACGTCCGGACGCTGACCGAGCAATTGTGCCGGCAGCGACGACGGCAGCTTCAGCGCCGCCCCCAACGACAACGTCGGCCGTTGCAACTGCGCACCCTCCCCCGGCCCAAAGCCTGCCAGTGCGGCCAGTTGATTACGGCTCAGGGCGATTTCCTCGTCCAGCGCATCGATCTGGCGATGGGTTTCCGGCAGCGGCGTCTCGGCCTGGCTGACTTCGAAATGCGTGCCGATCCCACCGTTCAGGCGTTTCTGCGCCAGGTCGAGAATCTGCTGTTGCTGCTTCAAGGTCGCCTCGACAATGTCTCGTTGCGCGTAATGCAACGAGAGTTCGATGTAGGCGCGAACGATGTTGTTCTGCAATTCGAGTTGGGCCAGTCGCGCTTCGGCGGCAGTCATGTGAGCCATGTCGACGGCGCGCTCGGTGGCGTTGCTTTCGCGGCCCCAGAGGTCGAGGGCATAGCTGAAGCCCAGCGCAGCGTTGTTGTCCCACGTGGTGGTGTTGGCCAGCTCGCCCGGCCCGTAGAACTGATCGGTCGGCCAGTTGTGGCGCTTGAGCGTGGATTCGCCATTGATCTGCAACGACTCCGCCGACTCGGTGATACCGGCCATGGACTTGGCCTGACGCACCCGCGCGGTAGCCATGGCCATGGTCGGGCTGCCTTGCACGGCGAGGTCGATCCAACGGTTCAGTTGCGGGTCGCCATAAGCCTGCCACCATTGGGCGGTGGGCCAGTGTGCATCCTGAGCGGCGCTCTGGATCGCTTCGTCGGTGGCCAATGAATTGGCCTCCAGTGCCTTGCCCTGTGGGGCAATACCTCCGGTTCCGATGCAGCCGCTGATTGCCAGGGTTAAAGCCAAAACACTGAGCGTCTGAAGCGCTCTGCTGATGCGACGCGGCACTGCTGAAAATTCCTGAGGTGGGGGGAGGCACAAGATTCTTGTAGGAGCGAGGCTTGCCCGCGAAGGCGGTGTGTCAGCCAACATCAATGTTGAAAGTGATGGCCTCTTCGCGGGCAAGCCTCGCTCCTACAGGGATTGGCGCAATTCTAGGGGTGTGCCTTGTTGGCGATAAGCCGGGATTCCTGTGAATCTTTGTTACCGTTCGCGCGATAATCCGTTGGTCCACCTTTAGTCGCCTGTAAAAAAGCAGAAACTTCGTGTCACAATTTGTCATTCGCCCAGAGAGCACCCCATGGACACTTTGCAAAACATGCGCGCCTTCAGTTACGTGGCCGAGGCCGGCAGCTTCACCGCCGCCGCCGTGCAACTCGACACCACCACGGCCAACGTCTCGCGCGCGGTCTCCAACCTGGAAGCCCACCTGCAAACCCGCTTGCTCAACCGCACCACTCGTCGTATCGCCCTGACCGAAGCCGGCAAGCGCTATTTGCTGCGCTGTGAGCAGATTCTGGCCTACGTCGAAGAAGCCGAAGCCGAAGCCAGCGACGCCCACGCGCGCCCGGCCGGGCAGCTCAAAGTGCACACCATGACCGGCATCGGTCAGCACTTCGTGATCGACGCTATTGCCCGTTACCGCAAGACCCACCCCGACGTCACTTTCGACTTGACCATGGCCAACCGCGTGCCGGACTTGCTGGACGAGGGCTACGACGTGTCCATCGTGCTGGCCAGCGAACTGCCGGACTCGGGTTTCGTCTCGCAGCGCCTGGGCATCACCTACAGCATCGTGTGCGCCTCGCCGGCGTATGTGAAAGTTAACGGCTGCGCGCAGAAACCCAGCGACCTGCTGAACCACGCTTGTTTGCGGCTGGTGAGCCCGGTGATTCCGCTGGAGAAGTGGACCTTCGACGGGCCTGAGGGTCAGGAGATGGTCACCATCAACAGCTCGCCGTTTCTGGTGAACTCTGCTGATGCGATGAAGACTGCGATTACCAGTGGCATGGGGGTTGGGGTTTTGCCGGTGTATGCGGCGATTGAAGGGTTGCGCAACGGCAGTCTGGTACGGGTGATGCCCAAATATCGCTCGCAGGAACTGAACCTGTATGCGATCTACCCATCGCGGCAATACCTGGATGCGAAGATCAAGACCTGGGTCGAGTACTTGCGTGGTTCGCTGCCGGAGATATTGGCGGCGCACCAGGCAGAACTCACGGCCTATGAACTGAGCGGGAGCATGGGTGGGGTTCGGGTGGCGAATTGAGTTCGCGGTTATGCGGATGTACACAGCCCAAATGTGGGAGCGAGCCTACTCGCGATGGCGGCCTGGTAGCCGACCATTCTCTTGCAGATGCACCCCATTCAAATGTAGGAGCTGGCTTGCCAGCGATGGCGGCCTGACAGCCAACCAATCTCTTGCAGATGCACCCCATTCAAATGTAGGAGCTGGCTTGCCAGCGAAGGCGGCCTGATAGCCGACCATTCTCTTGCAGATGTACAAAGTCCAAATGTGGGAGCTGGCTTGCCTGCGATGGCGGCCTGGTAGCCAACCATTCTTTTTCAGGTGCACATATCCGTTGCTGCGGTAACGGCTGCTTATGGTTTCGCTCTTACAGCGACTCACTTTTCCAGACGCCGAAAAGTAAGCAAAAGGCTTTGCCCCTCCATTCGGTGCCTCGCTAAGGCTCGGCATGCCCTCACTCCGGCATTGCTCCGGGGGCCCGCCGCCATCGGCCATCCATGGCCGGGGCGGCTACCGCGGCATCCTTGCCGCGGTGCCCCCTGCGCAACGCCTGCGTTCGGCCTCTGGGAAAGGGGCGGCAGATCAAGATCAAGTTCAAAAACCACAACCACAGCCACAGCAACGGCAACGGCAACGGCAACGGCAAGATCAACAGCTTCGCGAGCAGGCTCGCTCCCAAATTTGAACGGGGGACACCTGCGAGAAATTGGTTGGCTGTCAGCCCGTTTTCGCTGGCAAGCCAGCTCCTACAGAAACAGACCGGTGTGCAGCTTCGGCTTTTCACCACTCATCAGGCCGAGCGTTAGCTCGCCTTGGCTTTTGATCTTGATCTGAGCGCCCCATCGTGAGGCCGAGCGCAGGTTCTGCGCAGTGGGCAACCCGGCATGGATGCCGGGTTAGCCGCCCCCGGCCAGGGATGGCCGATGGCGGCGGGCCCACGGAGCAGGACCGGAGCGAGGGCATGCCGAGCCTAGGCGAGGCACCGAACGAAAGGGGCAAGAGCCCTTGGTTACTTGGGGCTTTTCCAAGTGACTCGCCGTAAGGGCGAAACCAATAGCGGCCGTTACCGCAGGAATGGATATGTACACCTTCAAAAAATCTGTCGCCTGACACACAGCCTTCGCTGGCAAGCCAGCTCCTACAAGTTAGGGCGAAACCGGAAGAGGCCGTTACCGCAGAAATGGATATGTACACCCGCAAAAAATCTACCGCCTGACATATAGCCTTCGCTGGCAAGCCAGCTCCTACAGTACGAGCGCGTACAGGCGGAAACTGACAGCGCCGTCAGTTAGCAGTCACCTTCCTGACCGTCAAACAGGTTTATAAAGGAAAATACCAACCTACCGACTACCCAGCCCCGGCGCCCCACTCGCATGCGAATTCAGAAAAAACCCGCCCTGCTCGTCGCCCTTCTGATCGTTCTGGCAGCGCTGGGCCTGTGGTACGCCACCAAACCCGCCACGACAAAACTCGCCACCTCCACCGCCATCCCCGTGCGAGTGGTCAGCGTCACCGAAAAAGACGTCCCTCGCTACGTCAGCGGCATCGGCTCGGTCCTGTCCCTGCACAGCGTCGTCGTGCGCCCACAGATCGACGGCATCCTCACCAAATTGCTGGTCAAAGAAGGCCAACTCGTCAACAAAGGCGACCTGCTGGCCACCATCGACGACCGCTCGATCCGCGCCAGCCTCGACCAGGCCCGGGCCCAATTGGGCGAAAGCCAGGCGCAACTGCAAGTTGCCCTGGTCAACCTCAAGCGCTACAAACTGCTGAGCGTCGACGACGGCGTATCCAAACAGACCTACGACCAGCAACAAGCCCTGGTCAACCAACTCAAGGCCACTGCCCAAGGCAACCAAGCCTCGATCGACGCCGCACAGGTTCAGCTTTCCTACACCCAGATTCGCTCCCCGGTGACCGGTCGCGTCGGTATTCGCACAGTCGACGAAGGCAACTTCCTGCGCATGACCGACGCCCAAGGCCTGTTCACCGTGACCCAGATCGACCCGATCGCCGTAGAGTTCTCCCTGCCGCAACAAATGCTGCCGACCCTGCAAGGCCTGATCGGTGACCCGCAGCGGGCAAAAGTGAAGGCCTACATCGGCGCCGACACCGATGGCGAAACCGGCAACCTGCTGGGCGAAGGGCACCTGACCCTGATCGACAACCAGATCAACACCAACACCGGGACCATCCGCGCCAAGGCTGAATTCGACAACCCCGGGCAGAAACTCTGGCCGGGTCTGCTGGTGACGGTAAAAATTCAGACAGCGCTGGATAAAGATGCGCTGGTCGTACCGCCCACGGTCGTACAACGCGGGCTCGATCAACACTTCGTCTACCGGGTCAAAGGTGACAAGGTCGAAACCGTCCAGGTGCAAATGGTCTATCAAGGCAGCGGCCAGGACACCATCAAGGGCGTCAATCCGGGCGATATACTGGTCAGCGACGGCCAGTCGCGGCTCAAGCCGGGTTCGACGGTCCAGGTCCTGACTGATCCACCGCAAGTGGTGCAATCGGAGCCGAAACCATGAAGGGCCATGGCTCGGTCTCTGCGTGGTGCATCGATCATCCGGTCGCGACGATCCTGCTGACCTTCGCGCTGGTGCTGCTGGGCGTCATCGCCTTCCCGCGCCTGCCGATTGCGCCGCTGCCGGAAGCCGAATTCCCGACCATCCAGGTGGCGGCCCAATTGCCCGGTGCCAGCCCGGAAACCATGGCCTCGTCCGTGGCGACGCCCCTTGAAGTGCAATTCAGCGCCATCCCCGGCGTGACCCAAATGACCTCGAGCAGCGCCCTCGGCTCGACCAACCTGACCCTGCAATTCACCCTCGACAAAAGCATCGACACTGCCGCCCAGGAAGTCCAGGCCGCGATCAACACCGCCGCCGGCAAACTGCCCAAGGACATGCCGACCCTGCCGACGTGGCGCAAGGTCAACCCGGCCGACAGCCCGGTGCTGATCCTCAGCGTCAACTCGACCCAGATGCCCGGCACCGAACTCAGCGACCTGGTGGAAACCCTGCTTTCGCGTCAGATCAGCCAGATCGACGGCGTAGGCCAAATCAACATCACCGGTCAGCAACGTCCGGCCATCCGCGTGCAAGCCTCGGCGGACAAACTCGCGGCCATCGGCCTGACCCTGGCGGACATTCGCCTGGCGATCCAGAACACCAGCCTCAACCTGGCCAAAGGTGCGCTGTACGGGGAGTCGAGTATCTCGACCCTGTCGACCAACGATCAGCTATTTCACCCCGAGGAATACAGCCAACTCATCGTTTCCTACAAGGACGGCGCACCGGTTCATCTCAAGGATGTGGCCAAAGTCGTCAACGGTTCGGAAGATGCCTACGTGCAAGCCTGGGCCGGTGATCAGCCGGGGGTGAACCTGGTGATCTCCCGGCAACCGGGGGCCAACATCGTCGAGACCGTGGACCGCATTCAAGCGGCCCTGCCCGGCCTGGAAGCGATGCTGCCGGCTTCGGTGCAGGTCAAAGTGCTGGTCGACCGTACCCAGACCATCCGCGCGTCGCTACATGAAGTGGAAATCACCCTGCTGATTGCGATCATGCTGGTGGTGGCGGTGATGGCGCTGTTCCTGCGCCAATGGTCGGCGACGATGATTGTGTCGGCGGTGCTCGGCGTTTCACTGACCGCCAGCTTCGCCTTGATGTACATCATGGGCTTCAGCCTGAACAACCTGACGTTGGTGGCAATCGTGGTGGCCGTGGGGTTTGTGGTCGACGATGCGATTGTGGTGGTGGAGAACATCCACCGGCACCTGGAGGCCGGCGACGGCATGCGCGAGGCGGCGATCAAAGGCGCCGGCGAGATCGGTTTTACCGTGGTTTCCATCAGTTTCTCGCTGGTGGCGGCGTTTATTCCGCTGCTGTTCATGGGCGGCGTGGTCGGGCGGCTGTTCAAGGAATTTGCCCTGACGGCGACCTCGACCATCATGATTTCGGTGGTGGTGTCGCTGACGCTGGCGCCGACCCTCGCCGCGCTGTTCATGCGTGCTCCGGTGCATCATGCCCACAGCAAACCGACGTTCGGCGAACGCTTGCTGGCCGGCTATGAAAAGCTCCTGCGCCGCGCCCTCGCCCATCAGAAGTTGATGATTGGTGTGTTCGGCTTGTCCCTGGCCCTGGCCATCGCCGGCTACATCTTCATCCCCAAAGGTTTCTTTCCAGTGCAGGACACCGGTTTCGTCCTCGGCACTACCGAAGCGGCGGCCGACATTTCCTACGGCGACATGGTGAAAAAACACTTGGCGATGGCGGAAATCGTCGCCGCTGACCCGGCCGTCCAGGCGTTTTCCCACTCGGTCGGGGTTTCGGGCAGTAACCAGACCATCGCCAACGGCCGCTTCTGGATCTCCCTGAAAAAACGCGGCGACCGCGACGTCTCGGCCAGCCAGTTCATCGACCGGATTCGCCCGCAACTGATGAAAGTCCCAGGCATCGTGCTCTATCTGCGCGCCGGCCAAGACATCAACCTCAGCTCCGGCCCGAGCCGCGCCCAGTACCAATACGTGCTCAAGAGCAACGACGGTGCGGTCCTGAGCACCTGGACCCAGCGCCTCACGGAAAAACTGCGCAGCAACCCGGCGTTCCGCGACATTTCCAACGACCTGCAACTGGGCGGCAGTATCACCCACATCAGCATCGATCGCAGCGCGGCGGCGCGTTTTGGCCTGACCGCCAGCGACGTCGACGAAGCGCTGTACGACGCCTTCGGCCAACGGCAGATCAACGAATTCCAGACCCAGATCAACCAGTACAACGTGATTCTGGAACTCGACACCAAACAGCGCGGCAAGGCCGAAAGCCTCAACTATTTCTACCTGCGCTCGCCCCTGAGCGGCGAAATGGTGCCGCTGTCGGCGCTGGCCAAGTTCGACGCGCCAACGGTCGGCCCGTTGTCCATCGCCCATGACGGCATGTTCCCGGCCGCCAACCTCTCGTTCAACCTGGCACCCGGCGTGGCGCTGGGGGATGCGGTGATCATGCTCAACCAGGCCAAGGCTGAAATCGGCATGCCCGCGGCCATGAGCGGCAACTTCCAGGGCGCGGCCCAGGCGTTCCAGAGTTCGCTGGCCAGCCAGCCGTGGCTGATTCTGGCAGCGCTGGTGGCGGTGTACATCATTCTCGGCGTGCTCTATGAGAGCTTCGTGCATCCGCTGACGATCATCTCGACCCTGCCATCGGCCGGGCTCGGGGCGGTGATCATGCTGTGGATCTGCGGCCAGGACTTTTCGATCATGGCGCTGATCGGCCTGGTGTTGCTGATTGGCATCGTCAAGAAAAACGGCATCCTGATGATCGACTTCGCCCTCGAAGCCCAGCGCAAAGGGGGATTGCCACCGGAAGAAGCGATCTACCAGGCCTGTATCACACGGTTCCGGCCGATCATCATGACCACCCTCGCCGCCCTGCTCGGCGCCCTGCCGCTGATGCTCGGCTACGGCACCGGCGCCGAACTGCGCCAGCCCTTGGGCATCGCGGTGGTCGGCGGCTTGCTGGTGAGCCAGGCGCCGACGTTGTTTACCACTCCGGTCATATACTTGTGGCTTGAGCGGCTATTCCATAGGCCCAAACCAGCGCCGCTGCCGGCACTGGCGACCACAGACTGAGGCGGGGTCATGCGCGTTCTGATTATCGAAGATGAAGAAAAAACCGCGGACTATTTGCACCGTGGCCTGACGGAACAGGGTTACACCGTGGACCTGGCGCGCGAGGGTGTGGAAGGCCTGCACCTGGCGCTGGAAAGTGACTACGCGGTGATCATCCTCGACGTCATGCTGCCGGGCCTCGACGGCTTCGGCGTACTGCGCGCGTTGCGTGCGCGCAAGCAAACCCCGGTGATCATGCTCACCGCCCGCGAGCGTGTGGAAGATCGCATCAAGGGCCTGCGCGACGGTGCCGACGATTACCTCGGCAAACCGTTTTCCTTCCTTGAGCTGGTGGCGCGCCTGCAAGCGCTGACCCGGCGCAGCGGCGGTCATGAGCCGGTGCAGGTGAGCATCGCCGACCTGTGGATCGATTTGATCAGCCGCAAGGCTACCCGTGCCGGCACTCGTCTAGACCTCACCGCCAAAGAGTTCTCGCTACTCAGTGTGCTGGCCCGCCGTCAGGGTGAAATCCTCTCGAAAACCGCCATCGCGGAAATGGTCTGGGACATCAATTTCGACAGTGACGCCAACGTCGTCGAAGTCGCGATCAAACGTCTGCGGGCCAAGCTCGACGGGCCGTTCGAAGAGAAATTGCTGCACACGATTCGTGGCATGGGTTATGTGCTGGAGAGCCGTGGTGTCCAGTAACTCGATTGCCTTGCGCCTGAGCGGGATGTTTACGCTGGTGGCGCTTTTGGTGTTTCTGTTGATCGGCTGGGCGTTGTATCAACAGGTCGACAAAGGTCTGGGTCTGCTGCCCGAGGCTGAGCTGGACGCGCGTTACAGCGTGCTCGAATCCACGGTCGGGCGTTACGGCACGCCCGAGCATTGGGTGAAGATCAACAACAAGCTCAAGTTGCTCGGCGAAGAAGACAAGCGCATCAGTTTCTGGATCATCAGTGGCGATCCGCACTACGAATACGGCAACCCGACGCCGCAGATCCGCGCCTTTGCCGAAGGGCCGCTGGGCATGCGCGACTTGAAGTTGCCGGATCAGCCCTACCCATTGAAAGTGCTGGTCAGCCAGTTCCCGGCCAAGGATCAGCGACCACCGCTGCGCTTCATGATCGGCATCGACACCGAGACATTTTTACAAACTCAGCACCACTTGCTGATTGCCCTGATCAGCCTGGCGATCATCGGCGTGCTGCTGGCCTCGGCCCTGGGATATTGGGTGGCGCGGATCGGTCTCAAACCGCTGATCAAACTGTCACAGGAAGCCCAGCGCCTGGCCCCGCCATTGCGTTCCGGGCGTTTGCGCATGTCGTCATTGCCACCGGAGTTGAATCAGTTCGTCAACTCGTTCAACTCGACGCTGGAGCGGGTCGAACAGGCTTATTCGCGGCTGGAATCGTTCAACGCCGATGTGGCCCATGAATTGCGCTCGCCGCTGACCAACCTGATTGGCCAGACCCAGGTTGCACTGACGCGCGGACGTTCGGCGGAACACTATTTCGAAGTGCTGCAATCGAACCTCGAAGAGCTTGAGCGACTGCGCTCGATCATCAACGACATGCTGTTCCTCGCCAGCGCCGACCAAGGCAGCAAGGCCACCAAACTGACCTCCACCTCGCTGGCGGATGAAGTGGCGACGACCCTGGAATACCTGGATTTCATCCTTGAAGATGCCCAAGTCAAAGTGCAGGTCAGTGGTGATGCGCAGGTGCAAATAGAGATTGCGCATCTGCGCCGGGCGTTGATCAATCTGCTGAGCAACGCGGTGCAGCACACCGAGCCTGGGCAGGTGATTGAGGTGCGGATCGAGGTCGAGGGGCATCAGGTCAGCATCGGCGTTGCGAACCCCGGCTCGCCGATTGCCAGCGAGCATTTGCCACGACTGTTCGAGCGCTTTTACCGGGTTGATGCGTCGCGCAGCAACAGTGGCAACAACCATGGGTTGGGCTTGGCAATCGTCAAGGCGATTGCGCTGATGCACGGCGGGGATGTGTTTGTGCGCAGTGACCATGGCATGAATACCTTCGGCATCCACCTGCCCGTCTGACCCTCCAGACTGCACCCTAATCCCGTAGCAGCTGGCGAAGCCTGCGTCCGGCTGCGCAGCAGTCGTAAACCCTGCACACGCGATTCATCTGACAGACCGCGGTGACTGAATTTACGACTGCTGCGCAGCCGGACGCAGCCTTCGGCAGCTGCTACAGGTATCGCGTAGCGACTCTTACCTTTCGCGCAATAGTCCTTTCATGAATCCGCTCTTTTTCCCTTCTCTAAAGCCCCTTATCTTTGCGCCACCAAACAGCACTTGCCAAGCAAGAAGGTTTTAAAGATGTCCAACACTATGGGTATTGCCAGCGCTTTCGTTTTGTCCTCATTGTTCCTGTCTCCGTTCGCCATCGCTGAAGAGTCGCAGACTTTCGCCGGGCAAAATGCTGCGCGAGTTGCAGCCTACGAACAGTATCAGAGCGAAATGACGGCCAAGGCCCAGGAGGCTGCGCAAACCCCTCAAGCGTCGACCACTCAGGCCCAACAACGGGTTGAGAAAGACAGCTGATCGATCGTCTTCGCTCTGTTTCCCTCGACACTTTTCATCGGCTCTTCCCTTTGAAAAGTTGTCTTCAAAGCCGCTGCTATCAGCGGCTTTTTTTCGTTGTGCAGAAAGCACCACGCACGTCCTCGCTCTCGACAGGAAATACAAAACGTCGATTCAACAACGGACACTCATGACCCCGGGGAGCGGTAGCGCACGTGTCTTTATCCAGGAGCTCGGCCCACTGTTCATTGCAATCGCTGCAACGATGGCTGCCAACCCCCCGGCCGCCGATGAGTCCAGGTGATCGTCGACTAGCCGATCAACGTTTCTGACCCCGCTAACAAAATAAATGGTCAGCATGTTTAGCTGGCCTTTTTTTTGCTCGGGATTTATACATTCGCCGCGTGACACCAGAGCCTCAAGACTCATCTCTGCGACGGGCAGTCCCATTACGGCTGTTACGTTTATGGAACTACGCTTACACAGTCCATCGAGCAGATATCAGACCCATGATCGCAAGCCGTATCCCACACCTTTCAGCCAAGACCGGGCGACCTGAACTCATGGTGATCCTCGGTAGCTGCCTGACTGTCTTTGCGATTCTCGGCATCGTGGCCTATTTGCTGATCCGCGAACACGGCAATGCCCAGGACGCCGCCACTCGCAGCGCGACCACGATCGCGCAGTTGATCGACGCTGACGTACTGCGCACCGTCGAACTCTACGACCTCACCCTGCAAGGGCTGATTGCCGCGTCGCAACGGGACGATCTGAAACAGGTTTCGCCGCAGATCCGCCACTTGGTACTTTTTGACCGCTCCACCACCGCGCGCTTCAAGGGCGACATCCTGTTGCTGGACAAGCACGGCGACGTGCTCGCTGACTCATCGCTGATCAACCCCAAGCCCGGCAACTTCGCTGATCGCGACTACTTCATCGCCCATGCTGCCAACCGCGACACCGGCATGTTCATCAGCCGGCCATTCAAGCCCCGCTGCAACTGTGAAGACCGCGATGAATGGCGGATCAGGTTCAGCCGGCGCATCTCCTCCTCCACCGGTGAGTTTCTCGGTGGGCCGTGGCGTCGATGCGCCTGGGGTACTTCGACCAGTTGTTCAACAGCCTGGACATCGGCACCGGCAGCACGCTGAACATCATCAATGACGACGGCATTCTGTTGGCGCAAAAGCCGTACCTGCAAAACGATTCGATCGGTAAAAGCTTCGCCAGCCGGCCCAACGTCATGCGCATCCTGCGTGAGGGCAATGGCAGCTTTGACAGCGTGTCGAGCATGGACCATCACCAGCGTCTGTACACCTTTTCCAGGGTCGGCAACCTGCCGCTGACGGTCATCGTCGCCCTCTCCGGCAACGAAGTGTTCGCGGCCTGGAAGCGCACAGCGATAGTGATCAGCGGCGCCACCGGCGTGTTGTGCATCGGATTGCTGTGGCTGACCTGGCTGCTCTGCCGGGAGCTGCGCCTGCGCCATAGCGCCGAGAAAGAGCTGGCGCTACTGGCGGCTACCGATGCGGTGGCCGGCGTCGCCAACCGCCGAACCCTGGATCAGACCCTGCGCCATGAATGGTTTCGCGCCCAGCGTTCCGGCAAGCCACCGTCGATGTTGATGATCGACGCCGACCACTTCAAGGCGTTCAACGATCGCCACGGCCATCAGGGCGGCGACGATGCCTTGCGCGCGGTGGCCAAGGTGATCTGCGCCAACGTGCGACGTCCCACCGACCTGGTCGCTCGTTACGGCGGGGAGGAGTGTTCAGTGATCCTGGCGGAAACCGACCGTATGGGCGCACAGCAGATAGCCGAAAACATTCGTGCGGCGGTGGAGCAGCTGCCGTCGATGGCGGGAGATAAGACGCCTATTACTGTCAGTATCGGTATCGCCACCTGGACGGCGGCGAGCGAGACCAGCCTGGAGAGTTTGCTGTTTGCGGCGGACAAGGCGCTGTATCAGGCGAAGGAAAGTGGGCGCAATCGGGTGGTGGCTGCCGACTGAAGATAGGTTGTGCGGCGGATGGCGCCTTCGCGGGCAAGCCTCGCTCCTACAAGGGTACTCTATCTCCTGTAGGAGCGAGGCTTGCCCGCGAAGAGGCCATCACTGACGCCGCATCACTTTCCTTGGGACATAAAAAAAGGCCACCCGAAGGTAGCCTTTAAAAACTAGAGAGGTTTTTTACTTACACGGCCGCAACTGGACGCATGTAAGAGATCGGTGCAGTGCTGGCGTCTTCGAAAGTCACGACTTCCCAAGCATCTGTCTGCTCAATCAACTTGCGCAGCAGCTGGTTGTTCAATGCGTGGCCGGACTTGAAGCCCTTGAACTCACCAATCAGGCTATTGCCCAGCAGGTAGAGGTCACCAATTGCATCGAGGATTTTGTGCTTCACGAATTCGTCTTCATAGCGAAGGCCGTCTTCGTTCAGTACACCATCCGCGTCGACCACAATAGCGTTTTCAACGCTGCCGCCGAGTGCGAGGTTGTGCTTGCGCAGGTACTCGATGTCACTCATGAAACCAAAGGTACGGGCGCGGCTGACTTCTTTTACGAACGAAGTGCTGGAAAAATCCACGCTTGCACTTTGTGTGCGGTCACGGAAAACCGGGTGATCGAAATCGATCTCGAAGCTCACCTTGAAGCCTTCGAAAGGGACGAAAGTGGCGCGCTTGTCGCCGTCTTCCACTGTCACTTCGCGCAGGATCCGGATGAACTTCTTGGCTGCGTCCTGTTCTTCCAGGCCGGCCGATTGAATCAGGAATACGAAAGGTCCAGCGCTACCATCCATGATCGGAACTTCGGACGCGGAGAGCTCGACGTAGGCGTTATCGATGCCCAGGCCAGCCATGGCCGAGAGCAAGTGCTCCACCGTATCCACTTTGGTGTCACCACTGACCAATGTGGTCGACATCGTGGTTTCACCAACGTTTTCCGCGCGGGCAGGAATTTGCACCACAGGGTCGAGGTCGGCACGACAAAACACAATGCCGGTGTCGATAGGTGCGGGCTTGAGGGTCAGGTATACCTTCTCCCCGGAGTGCAGACCTACACCTGTGGCACGGATAATATTTTTCAGTGTGCGTTGTTTAATCATGGCTTGGGCCGCTTCAGCGCAAATTGCGAACTGGTATCAACAAAGGCTGGCGATGATAGCAGACCAGACCTTTGCTGAACACCAATCAACTTCATAGCCCTGATACATTCCATCAATCAGCCTGACGACGCAGGAAAGCCGGGATGTCCAGGTAGTCCAGATCATCTTGCGGATTCATCTTCGCGGCAGTCGCAGCACCGGCCTGAGCCTGGTTGCGCATGACAGTTGGACGGTCCAGGTCACGGTAGTTTACCGCTGGCTGCTCCTGACGTGCAGGGGCTTGTTGTTGTGGCTGGGAAGCCATGGAAGTGTGAACGGTATTGTCGATAATCTTCACAGGTTTCTCGATTTTCGCGCCCAGCCCCGTGGCAACCACGGTCACGTGCAGCTCATCGCGCATGTCTGGATCGATAACAGTACCGACCTTGACCATGGCGTGCTCGGAAGCGAAGGCTTCGATGATGCTACCTACGTCGGAATACTCACCCAGGGACAGGTCAGGACCGGCGGTGATGTTCACCAGGATGCCGCGTGCACCTTGCAGGTTCACGTCTTCCAGCAGCGGGTTGCGAATGGCCGCTTCGGTGGCCTCGCGTGCACGGTTCGGACCGCTGGCGCAGCCAGTGCCCATCATCGCCATGCCCATTTCGCTCATCACGGTCCGTACGTCGGCAAAGTCGACGTTGATCATGCCCGGACGCTTGATGATGTCGGAGATACCGCGAACGGCACCGGCCAGTACATCGTCGGCCTTGGCGAAAGCCGACAGCAGGCTGGCGTCTTTACCGAGGATGGTCAGCAGCTTCTCGTTGGGAATGGTGATCAACGAGTCGACGCTTTCAGACAGCAGACGAATACCTTCGTCAGCGATCTGCATGCGCTTGCGGCCTTCGAACGGGAACGGACGGGTCACCACCGCAACGGTGAGAATCCCCATTTCCTTGGCCACTTCAGCAATGATCGGCGCAGCACCAGTACCAGTACCACCGCCCATGCCAGTGGTGATGAACACCATATTGGTGCCCTGCAGGACTTCGGCAATGCGCTCACGGTCTTCGAGAGCGGCCTGACGACCTACTTCAGGGTTGGCGCCAGCGCCCAGACCTTTGGTCACGCCGGTGCCCAGTTGCAGGATGGTCCGCGCGCCAATGCTCTTCAGCGCCTGGGCATCAGTGTTGGCGCAGATGAATTCAACGCCTTCAATGTTGCTCTTGACCATGTGGTTGACAGCGTTGCCGCCGCCTCCGCCAACACCGATAACTTTAATAACCGGGCTTGCGGGGATGTTGTCTACGAGTTCGAACATTTTCCCTCTCCTTACATTCTCTAGTTTTTTCGCCTACTGCTTTTTGTTGCGGTGCTGCGGTGTTGCGGTAATTCTTTAGAAGTTGCCTTGTACCCAGCTCTTGATGCGATCGAGCAAGGCCGGTTTCGGCTCTTCATTGCTGTAGCTGTCGCGGCTGCTGATGCCCGAGAACGAAATCCCGTCGGACTGCTTTTGCAGGCCGTACATCAACAGGCCAACGCCGGTGGAATAAATCGGGTTGCGCACCACGTCATCCAGGCCCTTGACGCCATGCGGCACGCCCAGGCGGACCGGCATGTGAAAGATTTCTTCGGCCAGCTCGACCGCGCCTTCCATCTTCGACGTACCGCCGGTCAGCACGATGCCGGCCGGGATCAGGTCTTCGTAGCCACTGCGACGCAGCTCGGCCTGGATCAGCGTGAACAACTCGTCGTAACGCGGCTCGACCACTTCGGCCAGGGCCTGGCGGGACAGCTCGCGCGGTGGACGGTCGCCCACGCTTGGGACCTTGATGGTTTCACCGGCACCGGCCAGTTTGGCCAAGGCGCAGGCGTAGCGAATCTTGATTTCTTCGGCGTACTGGGTCGGGGTGCGCAACGCCATGGCGATGTCGTTGGTCACCTGGTCGCCCGCAATCGGGATCACCGCGGTGTGACGGATCGCGCCTTCGGTGAAGATCGCGATGTCGGTGGTGCCGCCGCCGATGTCCACCAGGCACACGCCCAGCTCTTTCTCGTCGTCGGTCAGGACCGAATACGCGGAAGCCAGCTGCTCGAGAATGATGTCGTCGATTTCCAGACCGCAGCGGCGCACGCATTTTTCAATGTTCTGTGCGGCGTTGACGGCGCAGGTGACCACGTGGACCTTGGCTTCCAGACGTACGCCGGACATGCCCAGGGGCTCACGAACGCCTTCCTGGTTATCGATCACGTAATCCTGCGGCAGGGTGTGCAGCACGCGCTGGTCAGCCGGGATCGCCACGGCCTGGGCGGCGTCGAGGACGCGTTCAAGGTCGGCGGAGCTGACTTCGCGATCACGAATCGCGACGATGCCGTGGGAGTTCAGGCTGCGAATGTGATTGCCGGCCACGCCGACAAACGCCGAGTGGATCCGGCAACCGGCCATCAGCTGCGCTTCTTCGATCGCGCGCTGGATCGACTGCACGGTGGACTCGATGTTCACCACCACGCCCTTCTTCAGGCCACGGGACGGATGCGTACCGATCCCGACGATTTCCAGCGTGCCGTCGTCCGAAACCTCGCCTACCAGCGCCACCACCTTGGAGGTGCCGATATCGAGACCGACGATCATTTTGCCGCTTTGCACGTTTGCCATGGGTCCTGCCTCTTCTTAATTCTTCGCGACAGCGGGTTGGGCTGTCGTGGGCGCTACAGGTTCCCGCCAGCCAACAGCGAGGCCGTTGGCGTAGCGCAGATCGATGCGCGCAATGTTCGTAATCTGTTCTTTAAGCGTCTTGTCGTAGATGGCAATAAAGCGGCGCATCTTTTCCACCAGGTTGCCGCGTCCCAGCAGCAGTTCGATTCCCGGGCCCGCGCTGCCGGCGCCGGTGGTCAGGAACCAGCTGCCTCGTTCACGCAACTCCAGGCGTGCAATCGAGAAGCCCAACGGCCTGAGCATCTGGCTCAGCACCTGGTATTGCTGCATCACTTGCTGTTGCGCCCGTTGTGGGCCGAACAGCTGTGGCAAGTGTTCGTAGTTCGCCAGCTCACGCGGGGTGAACGCCTGACCCTGGTTGTTCAACAGCGACTCGTCGCCCCAACGGGCCACCGGCAGTTGTTCTTCCAGGCGGATCACCACTTGATCCGGCCACACCCTGCGCACTTCGGCGTGGGCAATCCATGGCATGGTTTCAAGCTCGGTGCGCATGCTCGCCAGATCGATGGTGAAGAAGCTCGACGCCACGTAAGGGGCGATCCGCTGCTGCACCGCTTGCTGGCTGATGTAACTCAAATCGCCCTGCACGTTGATCTTGGTGATCGGCCGGTCGGCGTACGGCAACAAACGCTGCGCGCCTTCGTAGGTGCCGAAACCCAGTGCAACCAACAGCACCGGCCAGAACAGGCTTTTCAGAAAACCAAAATTGGCTTTCGGCAGGCGCGCAGACATCGGCTCTTTGGCCACCATTCGGCTGGCACCCCGCGGCACCGGCTTGCGGCCGGGCGGTGCGGAGGGCTGATGTCTCAGCTGTGCGCCTTGCATGGTCTTAACCTCGCGGCTCGTCATTGCCGGTGATGCTGGCAGCCAGAATCGACAGAACCAGTTGCTGGAAATCCAGACCGGCAGCACGGGCCGCCATCGGCACCAGGCTGTGATCGGTCATGCCCGGTGCGGTGTTGACTTCCAGGAACCAGAACTGCCCGTCGGCGTCCTGCATCACGTCTGCCCTGCCCCAACCGGCGATACCCAGCGCCTCACAGGCTTTTGCCGTGAGGTCCATCAGTTCTTGTTCTTTGTGGCTGTCGAGGCCACACGGGATCCGGTACTGGGTATCGGAAGCCACGTACTTGGCGTCGTAGTCGTAGAAGCTGTGCGTCGTGCCCAGGGCAATCGGTGGCAACACCTGGTCACGCAGGGTAGCGATGGTGAACTCCGGACCTTGAATCCATTGCTCGACCAACACTTGCGAATCGTAGGTACTGGCCGCTTTCCATGCGTCGATCAACTCGAGCGCAGAGGTCACTTTGGCCATCCCGATACTTGAACCTTCATGGGCCGGTTTGACGATCAAAGGGAAGCCCAGTTCCGTCGCCGCCGAAATACAATCGGCCTCGGAAGTCAGTACCGCGTGGCGTGGCGTCGGAATGCCGAGGCTGTGCCAGACCTGTTTGGTCCGCAGCTTGTCCATCGCCAGTGCCGAGGCCAGGATGCCGCTGCCGGTGTACGGAATGCCCAGGCATTCGAGCAGGCCCTGCATGCTGCCGTCTTCACCGCCACGACCGTGGAGGATGATGAAGGCGCGATCGATCTTTTCGTTGAGCAGACGCTGCAGCAGGTCATCACCGACATCGAGGCCGAACGCGTCCACGCCGGCGCTTTGCAGCGCGTCGAGAACAGCGTTACCCGACTTCAGGGAGACCTCACGCTCGGCACTCTTGCCGCCGAACAGCACGGCGACGCGGCCGAAGTCTTTCGGCGCAATCGTGGAGACGAGGTTGGCGTAAGCAGCAGTCATTTCAACTTCCCCTCGACCGGCGCAGCCACGGCACCGGCGAACAACGGACTTTTCAACAGTTTGGGTGCGAGACCACCGATATCACCGGCGCCCTGGCACAACAGAATGTCGCCGGCACGCAGCAGCGGCTTGACGATCGGCGCGAGGTCGACACCGCGCTCGATGTAGATCGGGTCGAGCTGACCGCGCTGGCGGATGCTGTTGCACAATTTACGGCTGTCGGCGCCCGGGATCGGCTCTTCACCGGCCGGGTAGACTTCCATCAGCAGCAGGACGTTGGCGTCGGCCAATACATTGACGAAATCGTCGTAGAGGTCGCGAGTACGGCTGTAACGGTGCGGCTGGTAAACCATCACCAGTCGGCGCTCCGGCCAGCCACCGCGTACGGCTTTGATCACGGCCGCGACTTCGGTCGGGTGGTGACCATAGTCGTCGACCAGCATCACGTTGCCGCCGTCTACCGGCAGTTCGCCGTAGACCTGGAAGCGTCGGCCAACACCCTGGAACCCGGACAGGCCCTGGACGATGGCTTCATCGCTGACGCCCTCGTCGCTGGCGATGCAGATGGTTGCCAGCGCGTTCAATACGTTGTGGTTGCCCGGCATGTTCACCGAGACATCCAGCGGATCGCGATCAGGACGCAGCACGGTGAAGAAGGTCTGCATGCCTTGCTGGCGCACATTGATGGCGCGTACGTCGCAGTCATCGCCGAAGCCATAAGTGACCGTCGGGCGTTTCACCAGCGGGAGGATTTCACGTACGACCGGATCGTCCAGGCACACCACTGCCAAGCCATAGAACGGCAGGTTGTGGAGGAACTCGACAAAGGTTTTCTTCAGCTTGTTGAAGTCACCGTCGTAGGTCGCCATGTGGTCGGCGTCGATGTTGGTGACCACGGCCACCAGCGGCTGCAAGTGCAGGAAACTGGCGTCGCTTTCGTCGGCTTCGGCGATCAGGTAACGGCTGGTGCCGAGCTGGGCATTGGTGCCCGCGGCATTCAGTCGGCCACCGATCACGAATGTCGGGTCCAGGCCACCGGCGGCGAACACCGAAGCGATCAGGCTGGTGGTGGTGGTTTTGCCGTGGGTGCCAGCGACGGCGATGCCGTGGCGGTAGCGCATCAACTCGGCGAGCATTTCGGCACGCGGCACCACCGGAATGCGGCGTTCAAGGGCAGTGGCGACTTCCGGGTTGGAGGTGTTCACGGCACTCGAGGTCACCAGCACATCGGCATTCGCGGCGTTCTCGGCACGGTGGCCGATAAAGATCTGCGCACCAAAGGATTCCAGGCGCTCGGTCACCGGCGAAGCTTTCAGGTCGGAACCGGACACTTCATAGCCCAGGTTCAGCAGCACTTCGGCAATGCCGCACATGCCCACGCCGCCGATACCGACGAAGTGGATGCGACGGATGCGGCGCATTTCCGGTTGCGGCATGGCTTTCTGATTCTCAACCATGGGCCACCTCCAGACAGGTATCGACCACGTTACGGGTTGCATCGGGTTTGGCCAGGCGGCGTGCCGCGGTGGCCATGTCGTTGAGTCGTTGCGGTTGCATCAGGACCTCTGTCAGGCGTGCGGCAAGATCCGCTGCGCCAGTCGTTCTTTGTGGCATCAGGAAGGCAGCGCCTTCACGGGCCAAATAATCGGCGTTGCGGGTCTGGTGATCGTCGATCGCGTGGGGCAAAGGCACCAGCATCGAGGGCAGACCGGCAGCGGCCAGTTCACTGATGGTCAGCGCGCCTGCGCGACATACCACCAGGTCGGCCCAGCCATAGGCTTGGGCCATGTCTTTGATGAAAGGCTGCACTTGCGCCTCGACGCCAGCCGCGCGATAGCGCTCTGCAGTCACTTCATCGTGTTTTTTGCCGGCCTGATGAAACACTTCCGGACGCAGGTCGGGGGCGACTTGCGACAGGGCTTCAGGCAGCAACTTGTTCAACGGTTCTGCGCCCAGGCTTCCGCCGAGGATCAGCAAACGCGCCTTGCGACCGGCCAGGGCTGGTCGCGGTGTTTCGAGGAACAGCTCGGTGCGCACCGGGTTACCGGTGGTACGGCGGCTGCCCGACAGGGTAAAGGTGTCGGGGAACGCTTCACAGACTCGGGCGGCCAACGGCACCAGCAGCCGATTGGCGGTCCCGGCCACGGCGTTCTGCTCGTGAACGATCACCGGCACGCCGGCCAGTTTGGCAGCAACGCCGCCAGGACCGGTCACGTAACCACCAAAGCCCACCACGCAGACGGGCCGCAACTGGCGAATGATCGCCCGCGCCTGCCAGACCGACTTGAGCAACATGAACGGCGCCTTGAGCAGGGACAATTTGCCCTTGCCACGCAGACCGCTGGCGTTGATCCGGTGCAGTTCAATACCGGCCGCCGGGACCAGATCGTTCTCGATCCCGCGCGGTGTCCCGAGCCAGTGCACGGTGTAACCGCGGGCCTGGAATTCGCGAGCACAAGCCAGCGCCGGGAACACGTGGCCACCGGTGCCGCCCGCCATGATCAATACGTTAGCGCCCATGGGGTGGCTCCTCGGCGAAGTCACTCTCATGGAACTCCATCTCTTCACTGCCCAGGTGGGTTCGACTCTCCCACTCGATGCGCAGCAACAAGCCGAGACAGGCACAGCAAATCACCAGCGAACTACCGCCATAACTGAGGAACGGCAGGGTCAGGCCTTTGGTCGGCAGCAGACCGACGTTCACACCGATGTTGATCAGGAACTGACCAATCCACAGGAACGAGAGGCCGTACGCGATGTAGGCAGCGAAGAATTGCTTGGCTTTCTCGGCCCAAAAACCGATGTACATGCCACGAATACAGACGAAGACGAACAGCGCTACCGTGCACAGGGAACCCACGGCGCCCAGTTCTTCAGCCAGGACCGAGAACACGAAGTCGGTGTGCGCTTCCGGCAGGTAGAACTGTTTCTGCACGCTGTTGCCCAGGCCAACGCCCAGCCATTCACCGCGACCAAAAGCGATCAATGCTTGAGACAACTGATAGCCGGCACCGAACTGATCGGCCCATGGATCGGCAAAGTTGGTCAGGCGCGCCATTCGATACGGCTGCACTTGAATCAACAGCACTACCGCCGCGACCGCCAGGACCACCATCAAGGAAAAACGGAACAGCCCGACCCCGCCAAGGAACAGCATTGCCGCCGCAGCGCCCATCATCACGACGGTGGCGCCGAAGTCCGGCTCCATCAGCAACAGACCCGCCATCGGCAGCAGCACGATGAACGGTTTGAAGAAGCCCATCCAGCTTTCACGCACTTCTTTCTGCCGGCGCACCAGATAACCGGCGAGGTAGATCACCACGAATACCTTGGCGATTTCGGAAGGCTGAACGTTGAAGAAACTGAAGCCGATCCAGCGCATCGAACCGTTCACTTCACGGCCGATCCCCGGGATGATCACCATCACCAGCAAACCGAACGCACCGAGCAGCATCAGCCACCCCAGGCGTTGCCAGGTGGCAATCGGAATCATCATCGTGACGATGCAGGCGCCAAGGCCCAGCACAATGTAGATAAGGTGACGAATCATGTAATACAGGGCGCTGCCCGACTGCACGGCCCCCACTTCGGTCGAGGCCGATGCAATCATCACCAGCCCAAGGCCGAGCAACGCCAGGCAACCGGCGAGCATCGGGAAATCGAGGTCGATACCACGCCCGGTGATGATCGGCGACGGATACGGCTTGATGATGTTTCTCAGGCTCATACCAGGTCCTCCACAGCACGGACGAACTGGTGACCACGGTCTTCGTAGTTCTTGAACATGTCGAAACTGGCGCAGGCCGGCGACAGCAGCACCACGTCTCCCGGTTGGGCAGCGGCGCGGCATTGCTCCACGGCTTCGGCCAGCGAAGCGACGCGGATCAACGGTACGGCGTCGCCGATGGCCGCACCGATCTTGTCGGAATCGCGGCCCATGAGGATCACGGTGCGGCAGTTGACCGCCACGGGATCGCGCAAGTCATTGAACTCGGCACCTTTGCCGTCGCCACCGGCGATCAGCACGATCTTGCCTTCGATGTCCGCGCCCAAGCCTTCGATGGCCGCCAGAGCGGCACCGACGTTAGTGGCTTTTGAATCGTTGTAGTAGCCCACGCCATCCAGGTCGCGAACCCACTGGCAACGGTGTTCGAGACCGGCGAATGTGCGCAGGGCCGAAAGCATAGCGTCAAACGGCAGGCCGACAGCGTGGCCCAGGGCCAATGCTGCCAGGGCATTGGACTGGTTATGCGCGCCGCGAATCTTCAACTCGCGGACCGGCATCAGGTTCTGGAATTCGAAGGCCAGAAACTTCTCGCCGTCTTCTTCGCGAATACCGAATGCCTTGAAATCGGGTTTGCTCAAACCGAAGGTCCAGCACGGCTGGCCCTCGCCCATCAGCGGACGGCTCAAGGCGTCCTGACGGTTGACCACGAACTGCTTGGCCCCACGGAAGATCCGGTGCTTGGCCAGGTGATAGGCCGGCAGACCGCTGTAGCGGTCCATGTGGTCTTCGCTGACGTTGAGCACGGTGGCCACTTCGGCGTTGAGTTGATCGGTGGTTTCGAGCTGGAAGCTCGACAACTCCATCACGTACAACTCGACGTCATCGCTCAGCAGGTCCAGCGCCGGAGTGCCGAGATTGCCGCCAACCGCGACGCGCTTGCCGGCCGCCGCTGCCATCTCGCCCACCAGGGTGGTGACGGTGCTTTTCGCGTTGGAACCGCTGATGGCGACAATCGGCGCCTTCGCGTTACGCGCGAACAGCTCGATATCGCCGGACAATTTCACGCCACGGGCGGCGGCAGCCTGCAGGGCCGGGGTCGCCAGTGCCAGGCCGGGGCTCACGTAGAGCTCGTCGGCACGGCACAGGAATTCGACGTCCAGCTCGCCACAACGCACTTCCACGTGCGGATAGTCACGCTTGAGCGTGGCCAGTTCCGGTGGATTTTCCCGCGTATCGGCGACAGCAAACGACGTGCCCCGGTTCGCCAGGAAGCGAACCAGGGCCATGCCGCTCTTGCCGAGGCCGACAACGATGCGGAAGTGGTCAGAAGCGATCAGAGACACTCGTTCTACCTCAGCTTCAGGGTGGCAAGGCCGACCAATACCAGAATCACGGTGATGATCCAGAAACGGACGATCACACGCGGCTCGGGCCAGCCCTTGAGTTCAAAGTGGTGGTGAATCGGCGCCATGCGGAACACACGGCGACCGGTCAGCTTAAAGGAGGCAACCTGAATGACGACTGACAGGGTCTCCATCACGAACACACCGCCCATGATGAACAGGACGATTTCCTGACGGACGATCACCGCGATGGTGCCCAGGGCCGCGCCCAGCGCCAGTGCGCCAACGTCGCCCATGAAAACTTGTGCCGGGTATGTGTTGAACCAGAGGAAGCCGAGGCCCGCACCGATCAACGCGCCGCAGAACACGATCAACTCACCGGCGCCCGGGACATAAGGAATCAGCAGGTATTCAGCGAACTTCACGTTACCCGACAGGTAGCAGAAGATCCCCAGCCCGCCGCCGACCATCACTGTCGGCATGATCGCCAGACCGTCGAGGCCGTCGGTCAGGTTGACCGCGTTGCTCGAGCCGACAATCACGAAATAGGTCAGGACGATGAAGCCTGCGCCCAGCGGAATGCTGTAGTCCTTGAGCATCGGCAGGATCAGCGTGGTTTCCACCGGTGTCGCCGCAGTCATATAAAGGAAGATCGCCGCGCCCAGGCCGAACACCGACTGCCAGAAATACTTCCAGCGACTTGGCAAGCCACGGGAGTTCTTCTCGATTACCTTGCGGTAGTCGTCGACCCAACCGATGGCGCCGAACAGCAACGTCACCAGCAATACGACCCAGACATAACGGTTGGACAGGTCAGCCCAAAGCAAAGTGCTGACGCCGATGGACGAAAGAATCAGCGCGCCGCCCATGGTCGGAGTGCCCGATTTGGACAGGTGCGATTGTGGACCGTCGTTGCGAACGGATTGACCAATCTGACGGTTTTGCAGAGTACGGATCATCCACGGGCCATAGCACAGCGACAAAACCAGCGCGGTCAGCACACCGAGGATCCCGCGCAGGGTCAGGTACTGGAAGACCGCGAAGCCTTTGTAGAACTGTTGTAGATACTCCGCTAACAGCAGCAGCATTAATGCTTCTCCAGACTGGTCCCGCACAAAGCGGCGACGATGTTTTCCATCGCAGCGCTGCGCGAGCCCTTGATCAAAATGGTGGTGTTTGTGTCTTGCTCGGCGCCGAGGGCCTTGATCAATTCAGCCTGAGTGGTGAAGTGATAAGCCTGTTCGCCAAAAGCGTTTACGGCGTGAACCATATTTGGCCCGACGGCATAAAGCGTGGAAACCTTGCCACGGGCGTACGCGCCCACGTCGCGGTGCCCCTGCTCCGCCCAATCGCCCAACTCGCCGATATCCCCGAGCACCAGGACGGTGCGGCCGGAAAAGCCGGCGAGTATATCAACGGCGGCGCACATCGAGGTGGGGTTCGCGTTGTAAGTGTCATCAATGACGCGCATGCCATTGCTGGCCAGTTGCGCGACGGTGCGCCCCTTGACCGGTTGCACCGCGCCAAGGCCGGTGGCAATGCCGAACAGCGACACGCCCAAGGCATGGGCGGCAGCCGCAGCGGCCAAGGCATTGGCGACGTTATGCGTGCCGAGCAGGTTCAGTTGAACCCGCTCCACACCTTCAGGACTGTGCAGGTTGAACGCCGGGCAACCGCGTGCGTCGCGGTCCAGGTCACTGGCGTAGAAATCGGCGCTGAGATTGCTCAGGGCGAAGGTCAGTACCTTGCGCTCGCCGGCGCGGGTCTTCCAGATTTGAAAAGCCTTGTCGTCGAGATTGAGCACGGCAACGCCATCGGCTGCCAGCCCTTCAATGATCTCGCCCTTGGCTTCAACGATTTTTTCCGGCCCGCCGAACTCACCAACGTGGGCGGTCCCGGCGTTGTTGAGGATGGCCACGTGAGGCTTGGTCATGCCGACGGTGTAGGCAATTTCGCCGAGCCGCGAGGCACCGAGTTCGATCACCGCAGCGGTGTGTTCCGGCGCCAGTTCGAGCAGGGTCAGCGGAACGCCGAGGTCGTTGTTCAGGTTGCCACGGGTCGCCAGTACCGGACCACGGGTGCGCAGGATGCTCGCGAGCATTTCCTTGACCGTGGTCTTGCCGCTGGAACCGGTGATGGCCGCCACCGGGTGGGTGTAGGCAGCACGGTTCAGCGCGCCCAGTTGACCGAGCGCGTGACGGGTGTCTTTCACCAGCAATTGCGGCAGCGTGCTGTCGGCGACTTCGCGCTCGACCAACGCCGCCACGGCGCCTTTTGCCGCGACGTCATTGAGATAGTCATGACCATCGAAGCGCGGACCGGTCAGGGCAATGAACAGCTGGCCTGGCTGGATCGCGCGACTGTCGATGCTCACGCCGTTGAACGTGGCATCGGCGGTCAGCAAACGGGCATTCAGTGCGCCGGTCAGTTCGCTCAGTTTCATGGCTTTAAGCATGGGCCACCTCCCACGCGGTCAAGGCGTGATCGGCCTCGACCAGATCAGAGAACGGGTGACGCTGGCCATTGATTTCCTGGTAGTCCTCGTGACCTTTACCGGCCAGGACGATCACGTCATCCGCCGAAGCGCTGGCGATCAACTGGGCAATTGCCTGGCCACGACCCGCGACGAAAGTGACGTTATCCACAGAGGTGAAACCGGCACGGATGTCATCGAAAATCACCGCAGGGTCTTCAGTGCGCGGATTGTCGTCGGTGACCAACACGCCATCGGCCAGACGCTCGACCACTTCTGCCATCAGCGGACGCTTGCCGCGATCGCGATCGCCGCCGCAACCGAACAGGCACAGCAAGCGACCTTTGGCGTGTGGACGCAGGGCCATCAAGACCTTTTCCAGCGCATCCGGGGTGTGGGCGTAATCGACCACCACCAACGGCTGAGTGCCGCCGCCAAGACGCTGCATGCGACCGGCTGGGCCTTCGAGCTTCGGCAGCACCTTGAGGATTTCGTCCAGCGCGTAGTCGAGACCGAGCAAGGCGCCGACCGCGGCCAGGACGTTGCTCAGGTTGAAGCGACCGAGCAAGGTGCTGCGCAAGTGGTGCTGACCCTGCGGCGTGACCAACGTGGCGCGCACGCCTTCGTCGTCGAACTGCGCTTCCCGGCAATACAGGTAGGCGCTCGAATCTTCGAGGCTGTAGGTGATCAACCGCGATTCGCGTTTTTCGGCGGCCAGTTGCCGGCCGAAATCGTCGTCGAGGTTCACCACCCGGCATTTCAAATCGTTCCAGGCAAACAGCTTGGCCTTGGCTTCGCCGTAGGCCTGCATGGTGCCGTGGTAATCCAGGTGATCGCGGGACAGGTTGGTCATCACCGCCACTTTGAACGCCAGCGCCGTGACGCGCCCCTGATCCAGGCCATGGGAAGAGACTTCCATGGCCACGACTTTGGCGCCGGCCTTTTTCAGGTCGGCGAGGGTCGCTTGCACGGCGATCGGGTTCGGCGTGGTGTGCAGGCCGCTTTCCAGCGAGCCGTAGAAACCGGTGCCCAGGGTGCCGACGATGCCGCAATGCTGGCCGAGCAAGTCGAGGGCTTGCGCGACCAACTGGGTCACGCTGGTTTTACCGTTGGTGCCGGTCACGCCGACCAGGTTCAGTTGGCGGCTAGGGTCACCGTAAAAACGCCCGGCGATGTCCGACAGCTGCGCAGCCAGGCCTTTGACCGGTATCAACGGCACATCGGTGATCGGCAGCACGGTGGCGCCTTCGACTTCATAAGCCACGGCAGCAGCGCCGCGCTGCAAGGCGTCGGCGATGTGCGCACGGCCGTCGAACTTGCCGCCGGGGACGGCGAGAAACAGATCGCCAGCCCGCACGTTGCGGCTGTCCAGCGCCAGCTCGCGGATCAACAGATCGCGACCGGCGTGGGCGAAAATCTTGTTCAGACTCAGAGACATCAGCCGCGCCCTCCATTGGCTTTCAGCGGAACGACCGGTGTTGCATTGGCTTGTTGGGTCGGCGGCAGGTTGTCCGGGGTGATGTTCATCAGGCGCAACGTCCCGGACATCACTTTGCTGAACACCGGCGCCGAGACCAGACCACCGAAATAGCCGGCTTTAGTTGGTTCGTCGATCACCACCACGATCGCGTAGCGCGGATCGCTCATCGGACCGAAACCGGCGAACAGAGAGCGGTAGGAATTCTCGGCGTAGCCTTTGGTGCCCACCGACGTCTTACGCGCCGTACCCGACTTGCCAGCCACGTGATACGCCGGCACCTGCGCACGGAATACTCCGCGTGGGGCCTCGATCACTTGGGTCAACATGCCTTGCATGGTTTTCGCGACAGCTTCCGGCAATACCTGGGTGGTTTGCGCCGGCTTGTCGGTTTTGATCAGCGTCAACGGCGCGAGGCGACCGTTGTTGGCCAGGGCCGAGAAAGCGTGGACCAACTGGATCGCCGTCACGGAAATACCGTAGCCGTAGGACAGCGTGGCGGTTTCAGCCTTGCGCCATTCGCGGTAGTTGGGCAGGTTGCCAACGCGCTCGCCCGGGAAGCCGAGGCCGGTGTCCTGGCCGAGGCCGACTTTCTGCGCCAGGCGGAAAATCGTTTCGCCGCCGATATCGAACGCGACCTTACTCATGCCGACGTTACTGGAGTTGATCAGGATGCCGGTCAGGTCGAGCACCGGGCCTTCAGACTTGGAAACGTCCTTGATGGTGTATTTACCAATCTGCAAGGTGCCCGGGTACACCTCGACGGTATCGCTCGGTTTCCAGCGTCCGGTTTCAATCGCGGCGCTCATGGAAATCGCTTTCATGGTCGAACCCGGCTCGAACACGGCGATCATCGCGCGGTTACGCATCATCGCCGGTTGCAGGTTGCGACGGTTGTTCGGGTTGTAGGTCGGCTGGTTGACCATGGCGAGGATTTCGCCGGTCTTGACGTCCATGATCACCAGGCTGCCGGCCTTGGCGCCGTTCTCGATGATTGCGTTACGCAATTCGCGGTTGGCCAGGTATTGCAGGCGCAGGTCAATGGACAGCGCCAAGGGCTTGCCGGCCTTGGCGTTTTTGGTGACCTGGACATCCTTGATAAGTCGGCCGCGCCGATCCTTGATGACCTGTCGCTTGCCGGGGACGCCGGCGAGCCATTCGTCATAGGCCAGTTCGACCCCTTCACGACCGTGGTCATCGATGTCGGTAAATCCGACCATGTGGGCAGTGACTTCACCGGCCGGGTAGAAACGCCGGAATTCCTCGATGCCGTAGACGCCCGGTACTTTCAGGTCGAGCACAGACTGGCCTTGCTCGGGGGTGAGGCCGCGCACCAGGTAAATGAATTCTTTGTTGGCCTGGGCTTCGAGACGCTCGGACAGGGCTTTAGGGTCTTGGCCGAGAGCCGCCGCCAGTGCCGGCCACTTCTCTTTGGCCAGCTGCATTTCCTTGGCGTTGGCCCACAGGGTGGTCACCGGGGTACTCACAGCCAACGGCTCGCCGTTACGGTCAGTAATCAGACCACGGTGAGCCGGAATCGGGATATGACGAACGCTGCGCGCATCGCCCTGCCCCTTGAGGAAGGCACGGTCGATGACTTGCAGGTCAATGATGCGCCAGGTAATCGCCGCCACCATGACGCCGAGCAAACCCAGCACCAGGCGGAAGCGCCATGGAAAGAGTGCGCCTTCGAGTTTCATCATGGCGCCACCATCTGCACTTCAGCGGCGCCGGGGATGCGCATCTTCAGTTGCTCGGTTGCCAGGACTTCGATACGGCTGTGGGCGGTCCAGGTGCTCTGTTCGAGAATCAACCGACCCCATTCCGCCTGCGCCTTGTCGCGCACGCTCAACTCGTTGTACAGCGAGTTCAACAGTTGACGGTTCCAGTGAGCGCTGTACGACACGCCGATGGCCGACACGAGCACGCCGACAAACAGCAGCAGCATGAAAAAGCTTCCGCCGGGAAGTGGCTTGGCGAAAAGCTTGCTCACCTTAGCTTCTCCGCCACGCGCATGACGGCGCTACGGGAACGTGGGTTGGCTTTGAGTTCGGCCTCGGAGGCGGACTGCGCTTTGCCATGGATTTTGATTATTGGTTCGAAGGCGACGTGACGTACCGGCAGGTTGCGCGGCAGGTTGTCGGCTTCACCCTTCACCAGTTTGCGCATGAACAGTTTGACGATGCGGTCTTCCAGCGAATGGAAGCTGATGACCACCAGACGGCCACCGATTTCCAGGCAGGCCAGCGCGGCTTCAAGGCCGGCTTCCAGATCGCCCAGTTCGTTGTTGACGTGAATACGCAGGCCCTGGAACGCGCGGGTCGCCGGGTTCTTGCCCTTCTCCCACGCCGGGTTGGCGACTTTCAGGACTTCAGCCAGGTCGCCAGTGCGTTCGAACGGCTTGATGTCGCGACGCTCGGCCACGGCACGCGCCATGCGCCCGGAGAAACGCTCTTCGCCATATTCCTTGAACACCCGGGCGATTTCTTCTACCGGAGCGGTGTTGACGAATTCGGCAGCACTGATCCCGCGGGACGGGTCCATGCGCATGTCCAACGGGCCATCATTGAGAAAACTGAAACCGCGTTCAGGGTCGTCGAGCTGTGGCGAGGACACGCCCAGGTCGAGCAAAACGCCGCTGACCTTGCCGTCCAGACCGCGCTCGGCGACTTCCGAACCAAGCTCGGCAAAGCTGCGCTGCACAACGACAAAGCGGCCGTCTTCGGCCGCTAGCGTTTGCCCGGTGGCAATCGCTTGAGGATCTTTGTCAAATCCGAGCACCCGACCATCGGGACCGAGCTGACTGAGGATCAACCGGCTGTGTCCGCCGCGCCCGAACGTACCGTCCAGATAGCAGCCATCAGGACGTACGGCGAGAGCCTCTACGGCTTCGTCGAGCAGTACGGTGATGTGGTTAAAGCCGCTATCAATAGTCACAGGATCAAATCACGCAGTTCATCAGGCATAGCGCCCGGTTGTTGAATAGCAGCCAGGTCAGCGGCAGAAACCGCATCCCAGGCATCCTCGTCCCACAATTGGAACTTGTTCAGTTGGCCTACCAACATCGCGCGCTTATCCAACTTGGCATATTCACGCAGACGTGGCGGAACCAGAAAACGACCACTGCCATCGAGCTCGAGGTCGACGGCATTACCAATCAGTAAACGTTGCAGGCGGCGGTTCTCTTCGCGAAGCGAAGGCAGTGCGCGCAGTTTGGTTTCAATAATTTCCCACTCATCGAGGGGGTAAACACACAAACACGGATCAACGGCATCGATTGTGACGATTAACTGACCGGAACTACGCGAAACAAGCTCGTCACGATACCGGCTCGGCATGGCGAGACGGCCCTTTGCGTCGAGACTGATAGCGTTGGCTCCGCGAAACACGTCAGCGTTTCTCCAAATTTTAGCGTTTTGAGCTCAAAAAACCCACTTCATGCCACTTTCCGCCACTTGCGCACACTATAGGAATGCGGCCACCGCACCGTCAAGGCGCGGATTCAAGGAAAACCCTTACAGAACTGAGATTTAGGAGCGTAAAAGGAGGGGTAACGAGAATTCGGCGTATGAATCTGCCCAATAACTTGAACCAGCACAGAAGGCTGCGTTCAGAAGTTAAAGTAGTTTGTTAAGAGTAAGATTTTTTTGGTATTACAAATGGGGTTCTGCGATGGATTGTGCAAGGACGGAAATCGATGCCGCGGGACCGTTGTTTTATTGCTCCCAGAGCAGGCCAATCGATATCACACAACCCTTCTGCCAATCATTGTACTAGGAGAGAATTTGTTACTGCCAACGCCCTGCTCATGATTAAAGCAGAGGGAAAGAAAAAGGTGGAGAGTCGATCTGTAAGCCGGGTTCTGTCTTGAACAGTCATTCGTCTACGATGGCCATCACTGGACATCTTTAGCAACCTACCCGGTCCCAGCGCGGGCCACGCCTTGGGACCCTATTTGGTCTTGCTCCAAGTGGGGTTTACCTAGCCACGAACTGTTGCCAGACGTGCGGTGCGCTCTTACCGCACCTTTTCACCCTTACCGGCGCCGAAGCGCTTAGGCGGTTATTTTCTGTGGCACTTTCCGTAGGCTCACGCCTCCCAGGCATTACCTGGCACTTCGCCCTATGGAGCCCGGACTTTCCTCCCCCCCCTAATTTTCATAGAGGGCAGCGACTGTCCGATCGACTCTCCGCCGCGAAGGTTAACGGCAGAGCGGCCGAAGAACAAGCGCTAAACGCCTTCAGCCATGCCTGCGCGTCGGGTTTTACTCGCCTTTCTGTCGATCCAGCGCGACCTGATAGAGCACATTCTTACGCTCCCCGGTAATTTGCGCCGCCAACGCGGCTGCGCGCTTAAGGGGCATCTCTTCAAGCAACAGGTTCAAAATGCGCATTGCTTCGCTACTGACTGCGTCCTCGGTCTCGGGTGCAGACCAGCCCGCGACCAACACCACGCATTCACCGCGCTGCTGATTGCTGTCCGACTCGACAAATTCGCGCAGCTCGGCCAACGGCAATCCCTTGAGGGTTTCGAAGGTTTTAGTGATTTCACGCGCAAGCAACGCCGGACGTTCGCCACCGAAGACCAGCTCCATGTCTTGCAGGCATTCAAGGATGCGGTGCGGCGCCTCATAGAAAATCAGCGTGCGCTGCTCTTCCTTGACCAATTCAAGACGTGCGCGCCGCCCCACCGCCTTGGCCGGCAGGAAACCTTCGAAGATGAAACGGTCCGACGGCAGACCCGCTGCCGACAACGCCGCGATCAATGCGCAGGCTCCCGGAACCGGCACCACGTTAATTCCCGCAGCACGTGCCTGTCGCACCAGGTGATAACCCGGATCGGAAATCAGCGGCGTCCCGGCATCGGAGATCAGCGCCACATCGTCGCCCGCCAGCAAACGGGTGATAAAGCGGCTACCTTCATCCCGCTCGTTGTGTTCATGGCAGGCCGCCAGCGGCGTGGGAATGCCGAAATGCTGCATCAGCCGCTGGGAGTGGCGGGTGTCTTCGGCGGCGATCAACGCAACGTCACGCAGGATTTTCAGGGCACGCGCACTGATGTCGTCCAGGTTGCCAATGGGCGTCGCCACCACATAAAGCGAGCCAGCAGCGGAATTCAAAGCACCTGGAGCAGTCAAAGCGCACACCTCATGATCGGTAAAAGTCGCCATTGTAGCGCGTAGCGACGTTCGCGATACGCGCAAGCAACCCTTGGTTTCACAGCGTTTCTTGCAGCGCTGCAACATTTGCATGAGCTAAATTGATCGATTCACGCCAGTAACATCGCGCCCCGGCCAGTGCTTGGGTACAATTCCACGCTAATTTGATCGAGTATCAGGAACACTACATGATCGCTTGCCTGCGGCTGTTCACTGCCCTCTGCCTCGCTGCCTTGCTGGCGGCTTGCGCCAGCTCGCCCTCTTCCAGCCTTGGCGAACTTCCACGCACCCCGGATGCCAGTATCGAGCAGCTGCTCGACCAGGCCGCCAAAAGCAAAACGCCGGAAGAAGCGGCTCTATTGCGCCTGAGCGCGGCAGACCTGGCCTATCGTCAGGGTAATGCCGGCCAGTCCGCGCAAATCCTGCAACAAGTGCCGGTCGAAACACTCAAGCCTGGCCCGCAGGTCTTCGCCAGCACCCTGGCGGCTGAGCTGGCAATGGTCCGCAATCAGCCCAAAGCGGCGCTGACGGCCTTGAGTCATCCGAGCCTGCAACGCCTGAGCGAACTGCCCGTCGAGCAACAGGTTCGCACCGGCACCGTTCACGCCCGCGCCCTTGAAGCCGATGGCCAGACCCTGGCTGCCGCACGCGAGCGCATCTTTATTGCGCCGATGCTGGAAGGTGAAGCGGCGAGCAAAAACCACGAAGCGATCTGGACCCTGATCGCTTCGCTGCCGACCGATCAATTGCAACCGACCACCACCGATGACCTCGGCGGCTGGATGGGCCTGGCGCTGGCCGTGAAATCTGCCGGCACCCTGGAACAGCAACAAGCCGCAATCGACAACTGGCGCGCACAGAATCCGAAGCACCCGGCCGCCATTCAATTGCCGCTGCCACTGACCAAGCTCAAGGAACTGGCCAGCCAGCCGCTGGGGAAAATCGCCCTGCTGCTGCCGCAAGACGGTCCGCTGGCCTCGGTCGGTAAAGCACTGCGTGAAGGCTTCATGGCCGCTCATTACCAGGCCCAACAAGCCGGGCAGAAGCCGCCAGCCATCGAGTTTTATGACAGCTCCAAGCTGACGTCGATGGACGAGTTCTATCGCAAGGCGCAGGCCGACGGCGTGCAATTAGTGGTCGGCCCGCTGGAGAAGCCGCTGGTCAAACAGCTCAGCACTCGCCCGCAACTGCCGATCACTACCCTGGCGCTGAACTACAGCGAAGGCGAACAAGGTCCGGCCCAGCTGTTCCAGTTCGGCCTTGCCGCTGAAGACGAAGCCCGCGAAGTGTCCCGCCGTGCTCGCGCCGACGGCCTGCATCGCGCCGCGATCATGGTGCCGAAAGGCGAATGGGGCGATCGCGTTCTCAAGGCGTTCAGCCAGGACTGGCAGGCCAACGGTGGCAGCATTGTCGCTACCGAACGCGTCGACCAGCCAGTGCAACTGGCGCAGCAGATTGCCGACATGTTCCAGCTGCGTCAGAGCGAAGGCCGCGCCAAGAGCCTGCAAAGCACCGTGGGTGGGCAGGTAGCGGCCCAGCCTTCGCGTCGCCAGGACATCGAGTTCATCTTCCTGGCCGCCACGCCTCAGCAGGCCCAGCAGATCAAGCCGACCCTGAACTTCCAATACGCGGGTGACGTGCCGGTTTACGCCACGTCCCACGTGTTCAGCGCCAGCGGCGACGTCAACCAGTACAACGACATGAACGGCATTCGCTTCTGCGAAACCCCATGGTTGCTGGATGCCAATGATCCACTGCGTAAACAGGTCACTGCACAATGGCCACAGGCCGGTGGCAGCCTCGGCCGCCTCTACGCGATGGGTGTTGATGCCTATCGCCTGGCGCCGCGCCTGGGCCAGCTCAAGGCCTTGCCGGACAGCCGCATCGAGGGTCAATCGGGCAGCCTGGGCATGACTCAAAACCAACGAGTCGTGCGCCAGTTGCCATGGGCGCAGTTCGTCAACGGCCAGGTTCAACGCCTGCCGGACACCCCGCGCTGATGCCCGACAGGTCACGCCAGCAAAGCGGTAAAGATGCCGAGCGGCATGCGCTCGAGCATCTTCAACAACGAGGTCTGCGCCTACTGGCGCAGAACTGGTTGTGTAAACGCGGCGAGCTTGATCTGGTCATGCTTGATGGCGATACAGTAGTATTCGTTGAAGTTCGCTACAGAAAAAACACTCAATGGGGTGGCGCGCTCGATAGCATCGATGAGCGCAAACGGCAGAAACTGATTTTTGCCGCGCAGTATTTTCTTCAGCGCGAGTCGCGTTGGGCCAATTCCCCTTGCCGTTTCGACGTGGTTGCCATCGACAGCAACCTCGATCAGTTGAACTGGTTGCAGAATGCCTTCGACAGCTGATCGCGCACGTCCCGAACCGGACACTTTCACCCAACACTTTTGCTCTTTGCTTTGCGGGCTGCACATTCATGTGCCGAGTAGCCGCGCTAATTAAGGTCACACAGATGGACATGCAATCCCGAATTCGCCAGCTTTTTCAGGCCAGTATCGACACCAAGCAACAGGCGATGGAAGTACTTGCACCGCACATCGAGCAAGCCAGCCAGGTCATGGTCAACGCCTTGCTCAACGAAGGCAAAATGCTCTCCTGCGGCAACGGCGGCTCTGCCGGCGATGCCCAGCACTTCTCGTCCGAGCTGCTTAACCGCTTCGAACGCGAACGCCCGAGCCTGCCAGCCATCGCGCTGACCACCGACAGCTCGACGATCACCTCGATCGCCAACGACTACAGCTACAACGAAATCTTCTCCAAACAGATCCGCGCCCTTGGCCAGCCGGGTGACGTATTGCTGGCCATTTCCACCAGCGGCAACTCGGCAAACATAATTCAAGCGATCCAGGCCGCACATGATCGCGAAATGATTGTCGTAGCATTGACGGGTCGTGACGGCGGCGGCATGGCGTCACTGCTTTTGCCCGAGGACGTTGAGATTCGCGTACCGGCCAACGTCACTGCACGTATTCAGGAAGTCCACCTGCTGGCGATCCATTGCCTTTGCGACTTGATCGACAGCCAACTGTTCGGGAGTGAAGAATGACCCCTAATCGCCTAGGCCTACTGGCCTTGACCCTGTGCCTCGTCGGCATCAGCGGCTGCACCTCGGTGGTGAACGCCAGCCGTGAAGCGCCGATTGAAGATGACCGCGGCACCCGCACCTTCGGCAGCAAGATCGACGACTCCCTGATCGACACCAAGGTTGGTGTGAACATCGCCAAGGCCGATCCGGCCCTGGACAACGACTCGCACATCGTCGTTACCAGCTTCAACGGCGTCGTGCTGCTCGCCGGGCAAACCCCGCGCGCCGACCTCAAGGCCAAGGCCGAACAGGCCGCTGCTGCGGTTCAGCGGGTGAAGACGGTGCACAACGAACTGCAAGTGCTGCCACCTTCCGGCTTCCTTGCCCGCCAGAACGACACCTGGCTGACCTCCAAGATCAAGACGCAGATGCTCACCGACCCGAACATCCCGGGTTCGCGCATCAAGGTGGTGACCGAGAACGGCATCGTCTATTTGCTGGGTCTGCTGACCAAGCAGGAAGCTGCCCAGGCGACCAATCTGGTGCAAGGCGTTTCTGGCGTGCAGAAGATCGTGAAGCTGTTCGAATACATCGACTGATACCGATCTGTAGGAGCTGTGTAGGAGCTGTCGAGAGAAACGAGGCTGCGATCTTTTGATCTTAAAAATCAAAATCAAAATCAAAAGATCGCAGCCTCGTTTCTCTCGACAGCTCCTACACGGTTTGAAGGTGGTGAAGTAATAAAAAAGGCGATCCATTCGGATCGCCTTTTTTATTACTTCACCACCTTCAAACTCGGTCGACCGCTTGGCCGCGGCGGCTCGCTGTCGGGTGGCGGGATATCGTCATCCGGCTCGATCTCTTCCTCGTCTTCCATAGGCGATTCCAGATCAAACACCATGCCCTGACCGTTCTCCCGGGCGTAAATGCCCAGGATCGATGCGATAGGCACGTACAGCGTGTGCGGCACGCCACCGAAGCGCCCTTCGAAGCTGACCGCTTCGTTGTCCATGTGCATATGGCGCACGGCGGCCGGCGATACGTTCAGGACAATCTGTCCGTCACTGGCGAAACCCTGAGGCACCTGCACCGACGGATACTCGGAATTGACCAGCATGTGCGGGGTGCAATCGTTGTCCACAATCCACTCGTAGAGCGCGCGGACCAGATAAGGTCGACTGGAGTTCATAGCGGCTCCTTAAGCCTTAGCGCATATCGCGTTCGACACCAGACAGACTCGCCTGGAAAGCCTCACGCGCAAACGAGCGCTCCATATAATCAAGCAGCGGCTTGGCAGGCCGCGGCAGTTCTATACCCAGAATCGGCAATCGCCAGAGTATTGGCAATAGGCAGCAATCCACCAGACTTTGTTCCTCACTGAGGAAAAACGGCTTGTCGGCAAACAACGGCGACACGCCAGTCAGGCTTTCGCGCAGCTCTTTACGAGCCACGACACGGGCTGCTTCCTTGGACCGGGAATCCAGGATCAGATCCACCAGGCCACACCAGTCACGCTGAATACGATGAATCAGTAGACGGCTGTTGGCACGCGCCACTGGATAAACCGGCAGTAACGGCGGGTGCGGGTAACGCTCATCCAGATATTCCATCACCACGGTCGACTCCCACAACGCCAGGTCACGATCGACCAGGGTGGGCAAGCTGCCGTAAGGGTTCACTTCAATCAGTTTAGGCGGCTGGCGACCAGCTTCCACGTAAATGATCTCGGCGCTGACACCCTTCTCTGCAAGTACGATGCGCACTCGGTGGGAATAGTGGTCGGCGGGGTCGGAGTAACAGGCCAACCGATTGGTCACGCCCATGGCGGTCCTCCTCGCTTGTTGAAATTATCGGAAGCGGAAAAACGCACGCGCCCAGAGGGCGCCTCCCGTAACGCCTGGATGACCAGGCTCGTTACACCTTCAGAGACGCCCTTGGGCGCGCGCGATTAACAGCAATTGCTTGAAGCTCTATCAGTGCACATCTTTCCAGTATTCGCGCTTGAGCAAATAGGCGAATACGAAGAAGAACGCCAGGTACAGCAATACATAAGTACCGATGCGCTGATGTTGCAGCTTAACCGGGTTAGCCGAGTAAGCGAGGAAGGTTACCAGATTCTTGACCTTCTCATCGAACTGCTCTTCGGTCAGGGCACCACTCTTCGGCACAATGGTCAGCTGATCGCACGCTTCATGAGTCAGCGCAGTACCGGTCAGCGGGTCATATTGCTTCTTGCCGTCTTCGACGATCTGAACCTGTTTGCAACCAACGACCTGACGACCTTGCAGGCCAACCAGCACGTTAGGCATACCCACGTTCGGGAACACCTTGTTGTTCACACCCCAAGGACGCGCCGGGTCTTCGTAGAAAGACTTCAGGTAGCCGTAGAGCCAGTCAGTACCACGAACACGGGCGACCAGGGTCAGGTCGGGCGGCGCCGCACCGAACCAGGTCTTGGCGTCAGCCGGTTGCATGCCAATGCTCATGTGGTCGCCGATCTTGGCGCCAGTGAACACCAGCTTCGAGAGCATCAGATCGTGTGGAATGCCCAGGTCATCGGCAACACGCTCGTAACGCTGGAACTTGGCGCTGTGGCAGCCCATGCAATAGTTGGCGAACGTACGCGCGCCATCTTGCATGGCAGCCTTGTCGGAAACGTCGATGTCGACCTTTTCCAGCTCAGGACCACCGTGTTCAGCCGCGAAGGACAGTACAGGCATGGCAGCAAGAATCAGTACAGCAAATAGCTTTTTCATCAGCCAGTCACCCTTTCCGGAACCGGTTTGGTCTTCTCGAGCCTGGTGTAGAACGGCATCAGAATGAAGTAGGCGAAGTACAGGAAGGTACATACCTGCGACAGCAGCGTGCGCTCAGGCGTCGGGGCCAACACGCCCAGAATGCCCAGGATCACGAACGAAATGCAGAACACCCAAAGCCAGATCTTGCTCAACCAGCCTTTGTAGCGCATCGACTTGACCGGGCTCCGGTCGAGCCATGGCAGGACGAACAGCACAGCGATGGCCGCGCCCATGGCGATAACGCCCAGGAGCTTGTCCGGAATCGCCCGCAGAATCGCGTAGAACGGTGTGAAGTACCAGACCGGAGCGATGTGCTCTGGGGTCTTGAAGGCGTTCGCCACTTCAAAGTTCGGCTTCTCGAGGAAGTAACCGCCCATTTCCGGGAAGAAGAACACGATCGAGCAGAAGATGAACAGGAACACCACTACGCCGACGATATCTTTCACGGTGTAGTACGGATGGAAGGCAATGCCGTCCAGCGGTACGCCGTTTTCGTCTTTGAATTTCTTGATGTCGACGCCGTCCGGGTTGTTCGAACCGACTTCGTGCAGCGCCAGTACGTGCAGCACCACCAGACCGAGAATCACGATCGGCAAGGCCACGACGTGCAGGGCGAAGAAGCGGTTCAGGGTAATACCGGAAATCAGGTAGTCACCACGGATCCACTGGGTCAGGTCGTTGCCGATGACCGGGATCGCACCGAACAGCGAGATGATCACCTGGGCCCCCCAGTAGGACATCTGGCCCCACGGCAGCAGGTAACCCATGAAGGCTTCAGCCATCAGCGCCAGGTAGATCAGCATGCCGAACACCCACACCAGCTCACGCGGCTTCTGGTACGAACCGTAGAGCAAGCCACGGAACATGTGCAGATAGACCACGATGAAGAACGCCGAGGCGCCGGTGGAGTGCAGCAGACGCAGGATCGAGCCGTACTCGACGTCGCGCATGATGTATTCGACGGAAGCAAACGCTTCTTCCGCCGACGGGGTGTAGCTCATGGTCAGCCAGACACCGGTAACGATCTGGTTGACCAGAACGAGCAGCGCCAGGGAGCCAAAGAAATAGAAGAAGTTGAAGTTCTTCGGGGCGTAGTACTTGCTGAGATGGTCTTCCCACATTTTGGTCGCGGGAAAGCGCGCATCGACCCAATCCATGAACTTGCTCATCACGCTTTCTCCGTATCGACGCCAATGACAATGATGTCATCGGTCTCATAGGAATGCGGGGGAACTGGCAGGTTCAAAGGCGCAGGTTGCGACTTGTAGACGCGGCCAGCCAGATCGTAGTGGGAACCGTGGCAAGGGCAGAAATACCCACCTACCCAGTCCTTGCCCAGATCCGCAGGTGCCACTTCTGGACGGAAGGTCGGCGAGCAACCCAGGTGCGTACAGATACCGATCAGCAGCAGGACCTCTGGCTTGATCGAACGCGTTTCCGGGTCGACATAGGTCGGTTGTGTCGAGTTCTTGGAGGTTGGGTCAGATAGCTGGCCCTCGATCTTTTTCAGATTCCCCAGGATTTCCGCAGTACGGCGGACGATAAATACCGGCTGGCCTCGCCACTCAGCAATCATCTGCTGGCCTGGCTCGATTTTGCTGACATTCACTTTCACCGGTGCACCTGCGGCTTTCGCCTTGGCACTGGGAAACCATGACCCCACGAACGGGACCGCAGCCCCCACCGCTCCTGCAGCACCCACCACGGATGTGGCTGCTACCAAGAAGCGACGCCGGCCTGCATTCACGCCGTCATTGCTCATTCAGTCCTCTCCCATCAGCTTTGTGGCCTGTTAAATCAGGCATCTACTAAGTAAATCTATGCACTTATAAAAATTTTGCCGAATGGTAATGAAAAGCCCCAATTCTGACAAGGTAATTACCGAAGGGCTCCACTGCCAAGCCTTGCAGTATAGGGCCTCTACGGATGTGGCAAGTTGTCACAGAGCAATTCTTTGATAAATCGCGCCCATAAAAAAACGCCCAGCTTCGCGAGGAAACTGGGCGTTCTTTTTGAACGCGAAAGCGAATTAACGCTTCGAGTACTGCGGACGCTTACGCGCTTTACGCAGACCCACTTTCTTACGTTCAACTTCACGAGCATCGCGAGTAACGAAGCCAGCTTTGCGCAGAGCGCCACGCAGGGTTTCGTCGTACTGCATCAGTGCGCGAGTGATACCGTGGCGGATTGCGCCAGCTTGACCACTTACACCACCGCCGATCACGGTGACGTAGATGTCGAATTTCTCGACAGTCTCAGTCAATTCCAGCGGCTGACGAACTACCATGCGGGCAGTTTCGCGGCCGAAGAAATTATCCAGCGAACGGTTGTTGATGGAGATGTTACCAGTACCCGGACGCAGGAAAACGCGTGCGGTTGCGGTCTTGCGACGGCCAGTGCCGTAATTTTGAGTCGCCGACATAATGAACTATTCCGTTAAAACTTCAGTTCTTGGGGCTGCTGAGCAGTATGAGGGTGTACAGCGCCCGCATAGACTTTCAGCTTACGATACATGTCGCGACCCAGCGGGTTCTTAGGCAGCATGCCTTTGACCGCGGTCTCGATCACGCGCTCAGGGGCTTTAGCGATCAGCTTTTCGAAGTTGATCGACTTGATGCCGCCCGGGAAACCGGAGTGGGAGTAGTAGATTTTGTCGGTGGTTTTAGCACCGGTTACACGAATCTGCTCGGCATTGATAACGACGATGTAATCGCCGGTGTCAACGTGAGGAGTGTACTCAGCTTTATGCTTGCCACGCAGACGGCTCGCGATTTCGGTGGCCAGACGACCCAGGGTCTGACCTGCAGCGTCGACGACAAACCAGTCGCGCTGTACTGTTTCCGGTTTAGCAGTAAAAGTTTTCATTCTTTATAGCCTCAGGGGCCGCCCTGTAAATTAGACGGCGGATCTTACTGAATAGTGCGTACTTTGACAAGTCAAAGGCAGCCGGATACAGACGCTTTCGGGGGCTCGGGTCGGCGCGTCCGTTCAACGGCAAGATTCTTCGGCGGCGGCGCATCACTTCCACTGCAGAAAGAGGTGCGCAATTATGCAGATTGCGAAAAATAATTCAACCTGCTTTTATGATTGTTTTGCCAAAGGAGCACCCGATGGACTATCGCCAGCTAGGCCGAACCAATCTGAACGTGAGTGCAATCTGCCTCGGAACCATGACCTGGGGCGAGCAAAACAGCGAGGCTGAAGCCTTCGCCCAGATTGAACGGGCCAAAAGCGCCGGGATCAATTTCATCGATACAGCGGAAATGTACCCGGTGCCGCCAAAGGCCGACACCTACGCCACCACCGAACGCTACATCGGCAATTACTTCAAAAGTCGCGGCGATCGTGCCGACTGGATCCTCGCCAGCAAGATCGCCGGCCCCGGCAACACCATCGATTACATCCGCGACAAAAACCTGCGGCATAACCGCCAGCACATCACCGAAGCCGTGGATGCGAGCCTCAAGCGCCTGCAGACCGACTACATCGACCTGTACCAATTGCACTGGCCTGAGCGCAGCACCAATTTCTTTGGTCAGCTGGGCTACAAGCACAAGACCGAAGCCAACCTGACCCCGCTGGAGGACACCCTCGAAGCATTAGACGAACAGGTCAAGGCCGGCAAGATCCGCCACATCGGCCTGTCCAACGAAACGCCGTGGGGCACCATGCGCTTCCTGGCGCTGGCCGAAGCCCGTGGCTGGCCGCGCGCGGTGTCGATCCAGAACCCTTACAACCTGCTCAACCGCAGCTTCGAAGTCGGCCTGGCGGAAATCGCCATCCGCGAACAGTGCGGCCTGCTCGCCTATTCGCCGCTGGCGTTCGGTTTCCTGTCGGGCAAGTACGAAGGTGGCGCGCGTCCGCCCAAAGGTCGCCTGAGCCTCTACAGCCGCTTCAGTCGCTATTTCAACCCGCAGTCGGAAGCCGCGTGCAGCCGTTATGTGGCATTGGCTCGCGAACACGGCCTGGATCCGGCGCAGATGGCATTGGCGTTCGTCACACAGCAGCCGTTCGTAACCAGCAACATCATCGGTGCGACCACCCTGGAGCAACTGGAGAGCAACATTGCCAGCTTCGATTTGAAGCTGTCGGATGAAGTGCTGGAAGGGATTGAGGCGATCCACAAGGATCATCCGAACCCTGCGCCTTGATTGATCTTTAGATCCAATCGCGGGCAAGCCCGCTCCCACAGGTGCATTGCAATCCTTGTGGGAGCGGGCTTGCCCGCGATGGCAATACTGAACTCACCAGCGTCAAAGCGACCGCGCAATAATCTCCTTCATGATTTCATTGGTGCCGGCATAGATCCGCTGCACTCGCGCATCCGCCCACGCCCGGGCCACCGGGTATTCCCACATGAACCCGTAGCCGCCATGCAACTGCACGCATTCGTCGAGCACCTTGCATTGCAGGTCCGTGCCCCAATACTTGGCCATCGCCGCCGTTGGCACGTCGAGCTTGCCTTCCAGGTGCAACTCCAGGCATTTATCAACGAAAACCCGGCCAATCTGAATCTCGGTCGCCATCTCCGCCAGTTTGAAGCGCGTGTTCTGGAAGTCCGCGATGGCCTGGCCGAATGCCTTGCGCTCACGGGTGTATTCGAGCGTCCATTGCAGCGCCGCTTCAGCTGACGCCAGCCCGCCGATGGCCACGGTGAGGCGCTCTTGCGGCAACTCCTGCATCAGATAAGCGAAACCCATCCCGGCCTGGCCCAGCAAGTTTTCCTTGGGCACCCGCACGTCCTGGAAGAACAGCTCCGAGGTGTCCTGGGCCTTCATGCCGACTTTTTCCAGGCGCTTGCCCTTGGCGAAGCCCGGGGTGTCGGCTTCCACCAGGAACAGACTGGTGCCCTTGGCGCCCGCCTTCGGGTCGGTCTTGGCCACGACGATCACCAGGTCAGCCAGAAAGCCGTTGGTGATGAAGGTCTTCGAACCGTTGATCACATATTCGTCGCCATCCAGCACCGCGGTGGTTTTCACTCCTTGCAGGTCGGACCCGGCGCCCGGCTCGGTCATGGCAATCGCGGTGACCATTTCGCCAGAGACCAGTTTTGGCAGGTATTTGTGTTTCAGCGCTTCACTGCCGTAATGCAGGATGTAAGGCGCAACAATGTCCGAATGCAGGGAAAAACCGATCCCGGTCAGGCCAAGACGCCCCACCTCTTCGATCACCACCGCGCTGTAAAGAAAGTCCGCCCCCAGCCCACCGTATTCTTCTGGCAGGTGCGAGCACAACATCCCCGCCTCCCCCGCTTTGTTCCAGAGTTTACGGTCGATGTAGCCCTGTTTTTCCCATTGCCCATGAAACGGCACCGCCTCTTTTTCGAGGAACGTTCGCACGCTGTCGCGAAAAAGTTCGTGCTCGGAACTGAACAAGGTTCTGGGGATCATGCGGCACCTGTCGTTATTGTTAGAAGGATTGACCTTCAGAGACTAAGCCTCGTATCTGATACAGGACACTGGACACATCAGACAAAAAATAAGACGATCCAGCCGTCTGGTGACCACTATCCCTTATAAAAATAAAGTTGAATTATGTCTAAGCAAGTCTCCACGCCCCTGCGGCGCGTCAGCATCCTGGCTATCGACCGGGTTTTCGCTTCCACCCTCATGCAAGCCAAGGATTTTTTCCATCTGGCCAGCCTGCGCTACGGCAAACAGCTGGGCCACGGCCTGACTCCGGCGTTCGAAACCCGGCTGGTCAGCCCCGACGGCAAACCGGTGAACAGCTTCAGCGATGTGATCATGCCGGTGGACGGCGGCCTGGAAAACGCCGACATCATCATCCTCCCGGCTTTCTGGGACGATTTCGAAACCCTGTGCCAACGTTATCCACAAGTCCTGCCGTGGTTGCGTCAGCAACATGCGCGCGGCGCGGTGCTCTGCGGCGAGGCCACGGGGGTGTTCTGGCTCGCCGAGGCAGGCTTGCTCGATGGCAAGGAGGCGACCACTTACTGGCGCTTCTTCAACGCGTTTGCCGAGCGCTTCCCGAAGGTTCAGCTCAATCAGGACAAGCACCTGACCGATGCCGACAACCTGTATTGCGCGGGCGGCACCACGTCGGCCTGCGACCTTTATATCTACCTGATCGAACGCTTCTGTGGCGCCAACGTGTCCCAGGCCGTGGCCCGCGACATTCTCTATGAAGTGCAGCGCAGCTATTCGCCGGGCCGAATCGGTTTCGGTGGGCAGAAACTGCACCAGGACGTGATCATCCTGCAGATCCAGCACTGGCTCGAAGAACACTTCGCCGACAAATTCCGCTTCGAAGACGTGGCCCGCGAACACGGCATGAGCATCCGCAACTTCATGCGCCGCTTCCAGACCGCCACCGGCGACAAGCCGCTGCATTACCTGCAACGACTGCGCATCGAAACCGCCAAGGGTTTGCTGTCCGGCAGCCGCAAGAGCATCAAGACCATCAGCTATGAGGTCGGTTACGACGATGCGAGCTTCTTTGCGCGCCTGTTCCGCCAGCACACGGAGTTGTCGCCGAACCAGTATCGGCAACAGTTTCAACAAGCCGCATAACGGTTGATACAGGCGCCGCCACGCAATTGCCAGGCGGCGCTGTTTCAGAATTAAACTGCACATACAAATAGTGTTTAAAGTTAACGATAGAGTGATTAATTCCCTTACATGAAAAACGGAATGCAGTGCACCCAATAAGTCCTTTGGACTCTTGTGAGCCACTTGCAGAAAACCCCACTCTATTCTTCCCGCCAGCTGAACTGCACTTCAGGGAAGATCAATGATGACAACAGATTCCTCGCCTCTCTCATTTAACGATAAGACCGAAAAGCTCCAGGCTAAAAATAAATGGGCAGGCCGATTCCCCAATCCGCCGGACTTATGCTTTGACTACCGGGCACTGATTGAGCAAGAACACGGCATAGCAAAGGCAACTAATCCAACGCATAAGATATGCATCATTGGCGCAGGCGTTACCGGACTCACTGCCGCCCGAGAACTGTATCGCTGCGGCTTTACCAACGTGACACTGATAGAACAATCGACACGTATTGGCGGCAGACACCTGACCGTCCATGGCAGCCATCCGATAAAAGAAAGTCATACACCTTTCGAGATGGGCGCCATGCGCCTGCCATTCTTCAATAGAGAAAACGAGCCACCCAAAGAGGGTCGATCACTGATGGCTTACTACGCCAAGGCATTCGACCTGGCGCTATCGGACTTCCCCAATCCGGGGAGCCAGTGGGTGAGTTCGACAGGCATTTATCTTCAGGAAGGCAGCCTCGGCGGTCGCGCGGATCCGCACATGTTGATCTGGACGAATGAAGACGGCTCGACACCTCCACCCGACGAGGCGCTGCAAACGGTTTACGCCAAGTGGAAAGCCTTTGCCGCGAGGATGACTCGCCAGATTGCGCCGATATACGCCACGCAGGAGTGGGAGACTGTCTGGGCGGCCATCGTCGAACGGTACGAGCGTGTTTCGTTTCGCGACCTGGTCTGCATGCCGGTGCTGCAAACCTGGAACAAAGAGACACCTGGGGATTTCGGTGGAGTCGGAATGACCTCGCACGAATCAACGCTGTTCTATTCGATCGGCATCGGCGACGGTAGCTGGGGCGCTTTTTATGACGTGTGCTCGCTCTACCCGTTGCGCACCGCCATTTTCGGCTTCAGCAGCCGCCTGCAACTAATTCACGGTCGGGTCGGTGTGTGCGGCGAACCGCTTCCCGCGCCTTACTTGCACAGCGACGCTGTTCTCGACGCGAAGGGCCTGCCTTTCGACAGCCCGCGCTACATCGGCCTCGCGGCGCTGGACGAATGCCTGCTGTTCATGAACAGCGACAGCGCGCGCGCATCGTTCTACGAACATTGCCTTGAAAGAGGCGACGGTTTTTACACCGACTCATCCGTCAGCAAACTAAAGAAGCTCGACGATCAAAAAATACGTGTCTACTACACTTGGAAATTCAGCCAGCCCTGTCAATCGCAGGAACTGTTCGACGACTTTGATGCTGTCATCATGACCCTGCCTTCATGGCTGATCGAAACAGGTATCCGCCTCGAAAACTTCAATCAGCAGATGCTGCCGTTCGCAATGATCAACGCTTACAAAACGGCGCACTGGGAAACCAGTTGCAAAGTCTACGCGCCCTTAAGCAAATCCTTCCTTTCAAGTAACACCCGAATCCCGCAAGCCATTGTCACCGACAGTTTCATTCATGACGTTTATAGCTATCGCTACAACGAGCGTTATCCCTACGACTGCATCTTATTAAGTTACACATGGGAGGATGACGCCACCAAACTGGCGCTGTTTAACGACCAGGAACTGGTGGCGAAGTGCGTAGAGGAACTCGACCGGATACTGATGAACTCCGCCAATATCCAGGAGAGGATTTCGCCTTACATTCAAACTGAACAGGCCTTGGTCCAACGCTGGATGACGGACAGAAACGCCTTGGGCTGCGCAAAGTTGTACAGACCCGGTACTTATTACGATGCGGTAAGCCTGATGAAGTACAACCGGGATTTCTCGCATCTGTCCGGCCTGTATTTTTCCGGCGAATCGTTTTCAGTCGATGCCGGCTGGACAGAGCCCTGCTTTCGCGGCGCCGTGGATGCGGTGATTCATATCTGCAATAAAACCGCAGCGGTATTCAACGGCGGATTCTGCATGAGCGACTACCCGCACTACCGCATTCGCAACTGACACGCTGCTCCATCGCCAGAACCAATGCGCCCTGCGCGCTGGTTCTGTTTTTTGCGCAACCGCTCTATTACGCCATCTTGCGCCCCGACTGATGACTCCGGGCGCTCTGCCCTGCGCGATCTTCGGACATGGACTACAGCTCACACGGAAGCCGCTGACTTACGTAAAAACGCCATTTCACCTCTTATAAACACGCAACTAAACAGCGTGAATAACAATAAAAAGAGGTCATCGAGAATGAGCGAGCCAACAAGTCCTGTGCGTGTAGCCGTCGTGCAATTCGACCCACAAGTCGGCAAAGAGAAACGTGCCGGTAATCTGCGTCATGGTCTGGAGTTGGCCCTGGAGGCGGTTAACGGCGGTGCCAATCTCATCGTGCTGCCCGAGCTTTGCAGCACCGGTTATTTCTTCAGCAATCGGCAAGATGCGTTTGACCATTCGGAGGTCATTCCCGACGGGCCGAGTGTGCAAATCTGGGTGGACTTTGCCCGCAAGCACAAGGTTTACCTGGTGGCCGGCCTGACTGAGCGCGACGGCATGCGGCTGTTCAACACCGGCGTTCTGGTCGGGCCTGACGGCTTTATCGGCAAGTATCGCAAAGCCCATTTGTGGAACCTGGAGAAGTTGTGGTTCACGCCGGGCGATCTGGGTTTTCCGGTGTTCGATACGCCGATTGGCCGCATCGGGTTGTTGATCTGCTGGGATATCTGGTTCCCGGAAGTGCCGCGCATCCTCAGTCAGCAAGGCGCAGACATCATTTGCAGCCTGAACAACTGGGTGTGGACGCCTGCGCCGCTGTTCGATGACGCCGGCAAATGCATGGCGTCGTACCTGACCATGACGGCCGCGCACGTTAACAACGTGTTTATCGCCGCCGCCAGCCGGATTGGTGAAGAGCGAGGGGCTCGTTACCTGGGTTGCTCACTGATTGCCGGCACCAATGGCTGGCCGATTGGCGCAGTGGCGTCAGCGGACAAGGAAGAAATCCTGTTTGCCGATATCGACCTGACCAGCTCCCGCAGCGCGCCGATCTGGAACAACCTGAACGATCTGCATCGCGATCGTCGCTCCGATCTCTACGATCAAATGCTCGGTTACACCCAGCACCCTTGTCTGCCGCGCTGATAAGGGGGCATGACTGATGGAAACCCTAACCGAAAGAAACCGCCTAGCCGGCAGATCGCCGATGGATCGTGTGATCATCCTGCTGATGCTCGTCACGACACTGCTGATTGTCTGGCTTTCATTCACCTACCGTTCCGCCTGGGAAGCGCATTGGCCTAGCTACAGTGACATGGTCTCGAGCCTTCCCGACCCGAATGCCTGGTTGCGCTGGGTACTGGGCGACATCAGCGAGGTGGCGTTCTACAAACACGAGTTCGCCTCTATCGGGCTGTTGGCCGGAGCCTACCTGGCTTATTGGGCGAATCGAACGGGCAAGATCTGGCAAGGTTTTGCCATTTCCTATGGGACCGGATTATGGCCATGGCTGGTGACCAGTTCGTTGCTTGGGCTGTTGCTGAGTAACCTGCTGTGGGGCTGGACGGTGACCGCCACTAGCTGGCAACCGACGTTTGCGGCGTTTGTTTCGCTGCCGGCGGCGATGGTGCTGATGTTCGGCAGAGGCTGGAAGGTCACGATCAACGGCGCAATCATGGGCGCCGTGTTCGTCACGCCGATGTGCCTGTTGCTCGTCAATTACGTGTGCAATCCACTGGGTTTGCCCGTGGTGATCGGCAATGTCTCGGGCATGGCGGTCGCCAGCGTCTTCGCCTTCGTGCTTTGCCGTTACCTGCCGAGCCTGGTGAGCTCCGAGCCCTGCGAGAAGCCATCCGACGCTCCGCCCGCCGCCGTCATCACCAAGACACCCGACTATGGCGTCGTCTGGAGCTTGCGCCGGGTGCTGGCCGACTTTTCCGAAGCGCCGTTCTTCGGCAATGAGCTGGCCAGCCTCGGCCTGTTGCTCGGTGCGTTGCTGGCTTACACCTGGAACCCGATGAGCCCGGCTTACGGCTCGGGCCTGTTGCCCCAACTGATCGGCGCCCAGGCGTTGACCTCAGCGCTGGGGGTGGTGATCTGGCGTCGGCAATGGATGTTGCGCGGCTGGTATCCCACCTACGTTCCATTGGTGTCCGTGGTCCCGGCGGCCGTTCTGACGTATGGCGGCAGTTGGCAGGTGATCACCGCAAGCGCATTACTGGGCGCACTGATTGCGCCACCCCTGGCCTGCGCCATTGCCCAGCGGGTGCCGGCCTACATGCATGCCTACATCGGTAATGTGCTGTCCATGGCCATCAGCACCTTGCTGATCATTCCGATTATCGGACTCCTGATCGCCAACTGACGCACCACCCTGTGGGAGCGGGCTTGCCCGCGATGAGGGCGTGTCAGTCAACATTTATGCGCCTGACACATCGCTATCGCGGGCAAGCCCGCTCCCACAGGTTTTTGGTGGGCCAGACATCTGCGGCGAGCCGCACATAACCTTCAGCGCACAAAAAAGGCCTGCTAATGCAGGCCTTTTTCATTTTCCGAACCCCTACGGCTTATGTGCCCGGGACAGGAATTCGTGGGACTGCATTTCCAGCAGGCGACTAAGGGTGCGCTGGAACTCGAAGTTCAAGCGACCACCCGTGTAGAGGTCTTTGAGCTCGACCTCGGCAGAAATGATCAGCTTCACGTTACGGTCGTAGAACTCGTCGACCATGTTGATAAAGCGTCGGGCGATGTCGTCGGTGGTGACGCTCATCTGCTCGACACCGCTGAGCAATACGGCATGGAAGATCTTGCCCAGTTCGATGTAATCGTTCTGGCTGCGCGGGCCGTCGCAGAGTTCGCGAAAGTCGAACCAGGCCACGTCATCGCAAGTGCGCAAGGCGCGGATTTCGCGGTTTTCGATCATCAGCACATCGTTTTCGATGGCTGCCGTGCACTCTGGCGTCAGGGCGCGGAAGCTCTTGCGCAGGCTTTCGTGGGACGCCTCGTCGAGCGGGAAGTGGAACAGCTCCGCTTGTTCGAGGTGACGCAGACGATAATCGACGCCGCTGTCGACGTTGACGATCTCGGTGTTCTGCTTGATCAGCGCAATGGCCGGCAGGAAGCGCGCACGCTGCAGGCCGTCCTTGTACAAACCGTCCGGCACGATGTTCGAGGTCGCGACCAGGGTCACGCCGTTCTTGAACAGCTCTTCCATCAGCGTGCCGAGGATCATCGCGTCGGTGATGTCGGACACGAAGAATTCATCGAAACAGATCACCCGGGCTTCGTCGGAGAAGCGCTTGGCAATGATGGTCAGCGGGTTTTTCTCGCCGCCAAGGGTCCTCATCTCTTCGTGCACACGCTTCATGAAGCGGTGGAAGTGCGTCCGGACCTTTTCCTTGAACGGCAGCGCTTCGAAGAAGGTGTCGACCAGGTAGGTCTTGCCACGGCCAACGCCGCCCCAGAAGTACAGGCCCTTGACCGGTGCCGCGTCTTTCTTGCCAAACAGTTTGCCGAACAGGCCCGGCTTGCTCTGCGAGGCCGCGACCAGATCGTCGTACAGGCGCTGCAAATGGCGCACCGCAGTTTCCTGCGCGGCGTCATGGAAGAATTCCGGGCGTTTCAGATCAGCTTGATATCGTTCTAGGGGCGTCATAATTCGTTAGCAAGGCAACAAAAACGGGCCGTCACTGTAGCGACGGCCCGTGGGAATGGCAATCAGCCCTTGGTCGGACCGAGCCGTTGATTTATTCCTGGACGGGGGTCAGGGCGATCCGCAGGGCGTCGATGGCGCCGTCGCGAGCCGCACTGTCAGCGAAAGCCGGACTATCAGCGACACATTCGCCCTCCAGCCAGACGCTGAAGCTCAGGTCTTCGCTGCGCACGTCCAATGGTTGGCCCGCTTGTAGCTGCTTGGTCACCTGACCGGCAGTTTTGCCGTCGGCGAAGTGGCGCGACAGCAGCAATTGCTCGCCATCGGCGGCCAGCAGACGGAAGCGGAAACTGCCGTCGTCTTCACGGAAGCTGACAAAACGCGCGGCTTTCGCGGCTTTCTTCTTGGTCGTCGTAGCGACTTGCGCCTGGGCGACGAAAGAACGCAGGCCGACCGCTTCACGCAGTTCGTGGAGGAACGGCGTGGCCACCGAGCGAGCCTTTTTGGCGCCGGTCTGCAGGATATCTTCCAGGTCTGCCGGACGCTCAATCAGCTGGTGATAACGCTCGCGGGACTCGCCCAATTCGTTGTCGAGCAGCTGGAACAGACGATTTTTCGCCTCGCCCCAACCCAGGCCCTGCAACAGTTCGCTGCGGAACTCGTCGGACTGCGCCGGCGTGGCGAAGGCCTGGAACAGGGTGAACAGGTGCGAATTGTCCGGATCTTTCGCTTCGCCCGGTGCGCGGGAGTCGGTGACGATTCGCGAAATCGCGTCCTTCATCTCTTTGGCGCTGCTGAACAACGGGATGGTGTTGTCGTAGCTCTTCGACATCTTGCGACCGTCGAGGCCTGGCAGCGTGGCGACGCTTTCTTCGATCAGCGCCTCGGGCATGGTGAAGAATTCTTTGCCCTGGCCGAACAGGTGGTTGAAACGCTGGCCGATGTCGCGGGCCATTTCCACGTGCTGGATCTGGTCACGACCGACCGGCACCTTGTGCGCGTTGAACATCAGGATGTCCGCGGCCATCAGCACCGGGTAGCTGTACAAGCCCATGGTGATGCCGGCATCCGGGTCTTCGCCGGTCTCGACGTTCTTGTCCACCGAGGCCTTGTAAGCATGGGCGCGGTTGAGCAGGCCCTTGGCGGCGACGCAGGTCAGCAGCCAGGTCAGCTCGGGGATTTCCGGAATGTCGGACTGGCGATAAAAAGTCACGCGGTCGACATCCAGGCCACCGGCCAGCCAGGTCGCGGCGATTTCCAGACGCGAGCGCTGGATACGCAGCGGGTCATCGCATTTGATCAGGGCGTGGTAGTCGGCCAGGAAGTAGAACGAATCGGCATTGCTGTCACGGCTGGCCAGGATCGCCGGGCGGATAGCGCCGGCGTAGTTGCCCAGGTGCGGCGTGCCGGTGGTGGTGATGCCGGTGAGGATACGGGTACGAGTCGTCATGGGTAATCGCTTGTCAGACTGCAATCAATTCGAAAGACGCGGCAGGATAAGATCTTTGAGATCGGTCAGCTTGCCATGAAAAAAGTGTCCGCATTCTGCCACTTTCAGCAGCTCATGGGGACGCTGGAGTTTTTCGGACCAGTCGTAGACAAGTTGCGGATCGATGACTTCGTCGGTTTCCGGCTGGATCAGGGTCAACTCGCCGTGTTGCGGCAGTTGATCCTGATCGCCCAGACGCATGACGGCTGGCGCGACCATGAACAGGTGCTTGAGCTGCTCACCCTGCGCTTCGAGGCGTCCACCGAGACTTGCTGCAACAAAACCGCCGAAGGAGAAACCGAACAGCGTTAGCGGCAAGCCTGGATGTTTGGCCCGCAGCCATTCAGCGGCGGCCTGCGCATCGTCGACTTCGCCAGTGCCCATGTCGTGGCTGCCTTCGCTGGCACCGACGCCACGGTAATTGAAACGCAACGTAATCAAACCGGCGTCGCGCGCGGTGCGCTGCAGGGTCGAGACCACTTTATTGAGCATGGTGCCGCCCTGCACCGGGTTCGGATGGCAGATCAGCGCAATGCCGCGCGGTTCCTCGTTATCCAGGTAAAGGGCTTCCAGTTGGCCGACCGGGCCATCAATCACTACAGGGGTTTCGCGCATAAGCAAGGAAGGAACTCCGTGACCTCGAATCGGGTCGACTCGTCTAGCAAATTGTCTGTGCCAATCTATTGCGAGTGAATCGCGGTATACAGCGCAGGTTCGAGCCGTTAACGTAAAGCAAAGCCGTTTATAGAGGAAGGACTCGTGGAACACTCGCTCTTAGTTTGGTTGTTGCCGACTCTTGCCCTGGTTGTGGGTGTCGCCATTGGTTTCCTGATCGCTCGCCTGGTGCCGAATGCTGCGCCGAGCAGCACGCAACGTCAGCTGGATGACGTTCAGGAACGTTTTGACAGTTATCAGAACGAGGTGGTCACCCACTTCAACAGCACTGCAAACCTGGTCAAGAAACTGACTCAGAGCTATCAGGAAGTGCAGGATCATCTCGCCGAGGGTGCCAACCGCCTGGCCCTGGACGAGCAGACCCGTCAACGCTTGCTGGCCTCCCTGCACGCCGATGCGGCGCAGGCTCCACGGGAACGCCTGACGCCACCGCGCAATCAGGAGCCGCCTCGCGACTACGCCCCCAAAGCCCCTAACGCGCCGGGCATGCTCGATGAGCACTACGGCCTGAAGAAGTAATCAGGTGTAGCGCAATATGAAAAAGCCCCCGGACAAGCGATTGTCCGGGGGCTTTTCCATTTCTGAAATTGTCTTTTCCTGATGCGGCCCCATCGCGGGCAAGCCCGCTCCCACAATAATCGCCGGTGTATACAACCTCTGTGATCGAAGAGGAACCCTGTGGGAGCGGGCTTGCCCGCGAAGGGGCCCGAACAGGCAATACAAAAAAAACCGCTCGATCCTCAATAGATCGAGCGGCTTTTTTACGCCTGGGGTTCAGTCAGACGATTATGGATACTGCTGAACGGTGCCTGGTTGCTGGGTGCCGCCATATTGCTGACCCGGAATCGCCTTCAGGTTGACCTCAACCCGACGGTTCTGTGCCCGGCCATTGACGTCGCCGTTGCTGGCAATCGGATTATCCGGACCGGCACCGCGAGCCGACAGGTTGGCACCGCTGACACCCTGGGACGTCAGGTAAGTCGCCACGCTCTGGGCCCGACGCTGGGACAGGTCCATGTTGTGCTGGCGGCTGCCGGTGCTGTCGGTGTAGCCGACAATTTCGATCTGGTTCTGGCTGAACTCCTTGAGAGAACCTGCCAGGCTGTTCAGCGGCTGATAGAAACTCGAGGCGATGTTCGCCGAATCGGTAGCGAACGTGATATTGCCTGGCATGATCAGCTTGATCTGATCGCCCTGGCGCTGCACTTCAACGCCGGTGTTGGCCATGCTGGCACGCAGCTTCTTCTCTTGCTGGTCGGCGTAGTAGCCGTAACCGGCGGCGGAGGCACCGACCACTGCGGCTCCGATCAGCGCGCCCTTGCCACGGTTGTTGTGGTCGATGGCGGCGCCAGCCAGTGCACCGGCGAGAGCGCCGAGGCCACCGTACTTGGCGGTTTTGCTCATGCCCGTGGAGCCGCTATCAGCCTGACCCTGGTTGTCGTAAGGGTTAGGCGAAGCGCAGCCAGACAGCAAGGCCACAGCAGTAGCGACAATAATCAAACGACGCTTGGTGAACATGTAGAGCTCCTACTTTTTTGCATTCTGTGGTGCAACGGACCAAGGCATCAGCCTTTGCGGGCGTTGGATCGCTTTGGCGGACAAAAATTCCTTATGTTACAAATCAGGCGCGTACAAAAGGATTCTCGCGCATTTCATCGCCCAGCCGCGTGTCCGGACCATGCCCGGTCACCACTGTCGCCTCTTCATCGAGGGTATACAGCCGCTGCTTGATCGACCGCACGATAGTCGCCTGATCGCCACCCCACAAATCCGTGCGCCCTACCCCGCGCCGGAACAACGTGTCACCAGCAATCAGCAGCTTAGCCTCTGAAAACCAAAAGCTCATGGACCCCGGCGTATGACCCGGCGTGTGCAACGCCACGCCACAGCCACAGGCCAGTTCTTCATCATCGGCCAACCAGCGATCCGGCGACGGCACGGGCGTGTAGGGCACGCCGAACATCTGGCACTGCATCTCCAGATTGTCCCAGAGGAATTGATCTTCCTTATGCAAATGCAGGGTCGCGCCGGTTTTCTCCTTCAACTGACCGGAGGCCAGGAAGTGATCAAGGTGCGCATGGGTGTGAATGATGCTGACCACCTTCAGGCCCAGGGCGTCGAGCCGCGCCAGGATCAATTCATGATTGCCACCCGGATCGACCACAATCGCCTTTTTGGTGATCGGATCGCCGATGATCGTGCAGTTGCACTGCAACGGGCCGACGGGGAAGGTTTCACGGATGAGGGTGGGTTGCTGAGACATCGGGGCTCGCTCGGAAAAACTGGGATGGGCAATTTTGGCACAAAAAAGCAGTACGCCATTCTCGGCCAAGTGCATCTGAACAATTCGCTAACCCAACACCCCCAGCTCCTTGGCCCGAGCCACCGCCTGCGTACGCCGCTCTACGCCTAGTTTGCTGTTGATATGGCTGGCATGGGTTTTAACCGTGTGCAGGGAGATAAATAGCTGATCGCTGATTTCCTGATTTGAGCAGCCCTGTGCGATCAGGCGCAGGACAGCCAATTCCCGTGTACTGAGTTGTTCCGCCGCAGAGCTTGATTCCAGTGCTGGACGAGCAACCAATGCCGGAAGCTTTTCGGCAAGGCTCTGGGAAACGGGCGTCGACGCAGCGAGTTGAAGTTGCCCACGCAGCCAGTCCGGATGCTCAGTCAGCAAGCCGTCAAATGGCTGCAATACTCCTCCAGCCGCCGCTTCCAGTGCCTGAGCCAGCGCCTTGCGTGCCTCGGCTTCGCGTCCGCCAGCCAGCAACAACGTCACTTTCTGCGTCAGCGCCATCACGCTGAGCAGCTGCCTGCCGGTTTGCTGTCCGTTCTCCAGCAACGCGTTCAAACGTCCTTCGGCCAGCATCGGCTGCCCCTGGATGACTTCCAGCAAGGCCTGTTGCAATTCGATGTGCAGCGGCAGTTGCGGATGAAACTCCGGAGGCGCTGCCGCGTGTTCGCCGTTGTAGGTCTGGCCCAATCGAGCCAGCCAGGCTTCGGCCAGGTCGGTGCGGCCTTGGGCCAGCCAGAGTTCGCATTTGACCAGGGTGATCATCGCCAGGTAGTAGATCGGTGGCACGTCCCAGATGTGCATCAGCCGTTCGGCTTCGGCGAGTTCGGCAAAGGCTTTGGCAAACTCACCGCTGCTGCCTTCAAGCCTGGCGATCACGCAATGGCCGATCAAAACGCTGATATCGCGACAGGCTCGCGCCTCGCTCAAACCTGCTTGCAAACGCACCCGTGCGGCGTGTGGTTGCAGACGCAGAGCGAGCAAAAAGCCCTCGTACAAAGTCAATCGGGCGCGCACGGCATACAGCCGTTGCGGGGATAACCCGTGCAGGCGCTGAAGCCCCTGACGGACTTCATCCAGTGAACGAAGAATTTCCCCGCGCGCCTGCAATACACGAGCGCGGTCGTAATGGGCCAGCGCTTCGAACAACGGGTTGCCGACCCGTTGCGCCAACTCCAGGGATTCACGGTTCAAGCCGCGTGCACGCCACAAGTCGCCGTCGGCAATGGCCAGGTTGGACAAGGTCGAAAGGCACATCAGGCGCTGGCCATAACGCTTGCACGGAAGGCTCTCCAGCGCTTCGCTGCAATAGAGCAGCGTCAACTCCCGATTGCCGCGCCCGCGAGCGATGATTCCGCTCAAGGCCAGCCATTGCGCCAACATGGATTTCTGCGCGGTGGCCGACGGCGCCGGCAGAAAGCGGCTTAAGTGACTGGCCAGCTCTTCGGCGGCGTCCAGCTGACAGGCCAGGCCCAACGCCCAGCTGTAGAGCACGATCAGCCGTGGCGTGCTGATCAGCAGGCTGTCGGGCAAGTCCATTTTCCAGCGCAGCAACATGCCGACGTTTTGTTCGGCCAGCAGCTGTTCTTCGGAGAGGTTCTGCACCAGGTTTGCCGCGACATCCAGGTGCCCGGCACGCAACGCCTGCTCCACCGCCTCATCGAGCAAGCCCTGGGCATTGAACCAGCGACAGGCGCGCAAGTGCAGGCTCGCCGCCGGCACCATTGCCGGCGTGGTCGGCCGGGTGCGCAGCAAGTCGGAAAACAAATGGTGATAGCGATACCAGTGGCCGTTTTCATCCAGCGGCACCAGGAACACCTGATGGGCCAGCAGAAACCGCAGGATTTCGGCACTGTCATGGGCGTCGCGGACGGCGTCGCACAGCTCGCTGCAAAAGCGCTCCTGGGGCGCCGTGTCATACAGGAATGCCTGCACCTCGGCGGGCAGGCAATCGATGACTTCTTCAAGCAGGTAATCGCGGATCAACCCTTCGCCGCCATGCAAGGACTGGGGTAACGCGCCATCGGTGCCCGCTTCAGAGGCCGCCAACAGCCAGAAACGCAGGCCAGCCACCCAGCCTTCGCTACGCTGGATCAGACTCTCCAGCGCTTCACCGCGCAAGGAGCTGCTGTGTCGATCAAGCAAGGACAAGGCCTCATCATGGGTCAGGCGCAAGTCCTGCTCGTGCAACTCGAGCAATTGCCGCGACAGGCGCAGACGCGCCAGATGCCAGTCCGGCCGCTGCCGACTGGTGACCATCACCAGCAAGCCGTCAGGCAGATGATTGAGGAAAAATTGCAGGCAACGATCAAGCACCGGGCCCTGGGCCAGATGGTAGTCATCAAGCACCAACAGCAATGGCGTACTCGTCGACAGGTGCACGGCCAACTCGTCGAGCAAGCCGTCGAGCCATTCTTCAAAGGCAAACGGCTGGTGGCGCTGACGCATTTTCAGCAGACCCAACGCCTGGCTGCCGATTTGCGGAAAATAATCCTGAAGGCCTTCAAGCAAGCGCTCGAGAAAACGACCTGGGTCGCTGTCTCGTGGACTCAACCCCAGCCAAAGGCTTTGCCAGTGCGCCGGCAGGCCCTGACAGAACTCCACCGCCAACGAACTCTTGCCGAACCCGGCGGGCGCACTGACCAGCAACAGCCTGCCACCGAGCCCCGCACTCAGGCGCTCGCACAGACGTGGCCGCAGCACATGGCCGTCGGGCAACGGAGGCCGAAAAAAGCGCCCGTCCAGTGCGGCGACGGCAACGCTTGCAGGGCCTGGGAGTGGAGACAGATCAGTCATGGCCGGCTCTTGTTTGAATTGCTGTTGGCGGCGTTGCAGATGTCCGCAGACTAGCGGTAAACGAAGAGGGAATGAAGGTTATTGCTACAAATGGCTACAAAAAGTCTACGAAGCAAAACTTCAGCAGAATTGAATAAAGCTGCACTGGCCTGTAGCAGCTGTCGAGCCTGCGAGGCTGCGTTCGAGGACGAAGTCCTCGCAAACCCGAAACACGCAGTTTGTCTGACACACCGAGGTGCATGGTTTTACGACTGCTTCGCAGCCGAACGCAGCCTCGCAAGCTCGACAGCTGCTACAGGCCAACGCAGCCTCGCAGGCTCGACAGCTGCTACAGGCCGAACGCAGCCTCGCAAGCTCGACAGCTGCTACAGGCCAGCGCAGCCTCGCAGGCTAGACAGCTGCTACTTCGGGTTGTTTTTGGCAAAAAAAAGCCCCGAACCAGTCGGGGCGTTTTTCGAGGATGCGGCCTCGGTTCAGTGCAGGTTAGCGAACGCCATCCTGACGCAACGCAGCCGGTGTGAAGTCGCTGGTGGTGGCGGTGAAGCCGAAGTCATACGCCGATTTCTCTTCGTTCTTCATACCCAGCGCCAGGTAACGACCCGATTGCAGGTCATACAAGGTTTCCAGGGTGTACCAAGGCACTTGCACGTTGTAGTAGTTCTGGGAGTGAGCTTCCGCCACACGCCAGAGTTGGTTACGACCGTCGTAGTGGTCGATCACCGCTGCTTGCCAGGTGTCTTCGTCGATGTAGAAGTCACGCTTGGCATAGATGTGACGCTGACCTTCTTTCAAGGTAGCTACCACATGCCAGACCCGACGCAGCTCGTAACGCGCCAGGTCCTGGTTGATGTGACCGGCCTTGATGATGTCGGCGTACTTCAACTGCGGTGAGTCGAGTTTGTAGCTGTCGGAGGCGATGTACATCTCTTTCTTGCCTTCGAGCTTCCAGTCGTAGCGATCCGGTGCACCGTTGTACATGTCCAGGTTGTCGGAGGTACGCAGGCCATCGGCAGCGGTCCCCGGCCCGTCATAGGACACTTGTGGCGCACGACGTACACGACGCTGACCGGCGTTGTAGACCCACGCCGAACGCGGCTCTTTGACCTGATCGAGGGTTTCGTGCACCAGCAGCACACCACCGGCCAGACGTGCCGGCGCGGTCACTTTCTGCTTGAAGTAGAACAGGATGTTGCCCGGGTTCGCCGGATCGTAATCCTTCATCTTGTCGCGGAACACGAACTGATCCTGGAAGTAAACCAGGCTGAACGAGCCGTTTGGCTGCGGCGTGGCCTGCGTGACCAGACGGGTCACGCTGCCACCGCGATAGCGGGTGATGTGGTTCCAGATGACTTCGACGCCGGTTTTCGGAATCGGGAACGGAACAGCGGTCTCAAAGTTTTCCAGGCCGTTACCGCCGGACACCAGGTTAGTGGCGGTGGCGTTTTTCTTGATGGCGGCGAACACGTCATCCGGCACGGTCGCGCCGCGATGGGACGGGTAGACCGGCATTTTGAAGGTTTCCGGGTAGCGCTTGAACATCGCGTACTGGCCCGGCGCGAGCTTGTCCTTGTACTGATCGACGTTCTGCGCCGTGATGGTGAACAGTGGTTTTTCACTGGCGTAAGGGTCGGACAAGAAGCCTTTGCTGTCGACGCTACCGGCGTTTTTCGCCATTGGTTTCCAGGCCGGGATCGAACCGTCGGCATTGCCCGCCATTTCGGCGCCCATCGGGGTCAGGCTCTTGCCCAGTTTGTCCGCTTCAGCCGCAGGGACCGCCGCCATTACACCGGTCGCCAGCAGCGAAAGCCCCAGAACACCGACGTGGAACAGACTCTTTGTTATTTTCATATGTGCGTTCGTCCTGAAAATACAGTGCTTAGAAGTTCACGCCGAAGCTGAGCGCAACAAAGTCGCGGTCATCCACGGTGGTGTACTTGCCGTCGAAGAAGTTGGTGTAAGCCAGGCTCGCGGTGTAGGTGTTCTGGTACTCGGCATCGACGCCCAGGCTCACCGCTTTGCGACCTTCCTCGAAGTTGCCGCCAGGGCCAGGCGAGTAGCCGCTCACGTCGTGGGACCAGGCCACGTTCGGCTTGAGGTTCACACCGGCAAATACGTCGTTGTAGTCCCAGATGGCACGACCGCGGTAGCCCCACGAAGTGGCTGTGGTGAAACCTTCATTGGTGCAGTTACGGCTGCGGTTGTTGGTGGCAGCGCCCGGACCCGCACCATTGATGGTGCTGGTGTTGAGGATCGCCGAGCAGGTGTCGGCACCGCCGGTGGGAGGCAGTTCACCGGGACCGTAGACCGGATCGCGGCCATAACGGACGTCGGAAGTGCTTTCCAGGCCGCCGACATGGGTCACGCCCACTTCACCCACCAGGGTCAGACGGCTCGCGCCCATGACTTGATCGAAGAAGTGCGTCAGGGTGGTCTGGAACTGGGTGACTTCCTTGCGGCGATAGCCGTGCAGGTCCTGGCCCGGTACGCCGTTGAGCAGCGAAGCGTTGGCCAGGGCGCCGCCCAAAGGACGTACACCGGCAAACAGAATGTCGGTGGAGTTGAGCTGCACCGGAGCGTTCGGACGGTAGCTGACTTCACCGCTCCACGCCGTACCGGTAGGCAGGGTGGTGGAGAAGCTCAAGCCGTAGAGGCGGATGTCTTCCGGGTACTCGACGAAGTAGTTCGAGTTACCCGCGATCACCAGTGGCGCCAGAGCCCGAAGCGACGCTGGCAAAGCCGCGACCCTGGCGTAGGTCGCTGCTGAAGCACCGGTGGCGCTGAAGATCGGCGCACGGCTGTGATAGTTCATGAAGTAGGCACCGAATTCGGTGTCCAGCGGTTCGAACATGTATTTGAGGGACGCGCCCCACTGGCCGCTGTCCCGCGCATCGCGATCCGGGCCGCGACGCACCAGCACACCTTCCTGGTCGACGTCGACGCCAAGCGCGGCCAATGGGCCCAAGGCTGCCGGCGGGAGGGTCGATCGCTTGTTCAACACACGCAGGTTGTTGTCGCACCCGTCGGCAATGATGTCGGGCTGGGAGAAGAAGGTGCCGCAGTTATCGACGACGGTCTGGTCCCATTCCAGCTGGTAGAAGGCTTCAGCCGAGAGCGTATCGGTGAGGCTCTGCGAGACGTAGAACATGTTGACCGGGATCAGGCCTTCCTTGACCTCGGCACCTGGACGACGGAACGCGGAAACATCGATCGGGTTGATCGAGTTGATGCCGTTGCCGATGAATGTACTTTCACCCCAGCTCACGACCTGCTTGCCCAGACGCACGGAACCCGGCTGATCGGCAATGGCGTAGTTGTGGTAGACGAAGGCATCGAGAATCTGCCCGCCAGCGGACTTGGCGCCTTCCTTGCGGTTCTCGTCGCTGATGTCCTTGAACGGACGGCTTTCGTCCTTGAGTTCGAAGTCGTACCAGTATTTGCCACGGACGAAGACGCCGGTGTCGCCATATTTCAATTCAAGGTCATGGATGCCCTTGAAGATCTTCGAGAAGGTTTCGCCGCTCTTGAAGTTCAGGTGGCCATCGTCGGATGTCTGGGACAGGCCGTGACCACCGTTGTTGACGCCGATGAGGTTCTTGTTGGCGCTCTCGGTCGACCAACTGGCACCGATCGACAGGGATGAGTCGAACTGACCTTCGATTTCACCAACGTTGAAACTGACGCCGAATGCTGGCCCGGCGAGCGTAGAGGCAAGACTGACAGCCAGGGGCAACTTCGCCCGGCGCCAGAACTGGTTTACTGATGTCATCGACGCTTCTCCATGTGCATTATTGTTATGGCAGTGAGCACTTCTAAAAACGCTGTGGATGACAGGGAACCAAGGTGTCCCAAAGTCATGCCAAAGTTGCATCGCCCCGGTTTGTGCGTTTGCTCCGTTCTTAAAAATCCTTGAGCGGACTATAGCCAGCAGGTAGTACCGCTTGATCCCTCTAAAGTGTGATTTGCAGCTGCCAGCCACTCTGGAACAGTCCTTTCGCCAGTCCGACACCTGTCGGCACGGCAAGGATGGCTCAATTTTCGAATTTAACAAGCCAAGCGCTTGCTTGGTGGGGCTGGCGTGCCTTTTCGGGCACGCCAGATGACGCTTAAAGCGTCGAGAGGAAGGTGCTGTTGTTGGCTTGCCATTCGGTGATGTCGACGCGAATTCGCTTCTTGTCGAGTTTGCCGACGCTGGTCTTGGGAATTTCAGTAACAAGGGCGATCTGGCTCGGGATGGCCCACTTGCTCAGGTGCCCCAATTCGACAAAGGGCTTGAGGTGCTCCTTGAGTTCCTTGGCCCCGATCACATGGCCCTCGCGGATCACCAGCAAGGCAAACGGCCGCTCCCCCCACTGTGGATCGGCAATCCCCACCACTGCTACTTCGCGTACCGCTGCGTGGCGACTGATCAGGTCTTCCAGGTCAAGGGAGGAGATCCATTCGCCGCCGGTCTTGATCACGTCCTTGATCCGGTCGCGAATGTCGATCACGCCCATGCTGTCCAGGGTCGCCACGTCGCCGGTGTGCAGCCAGCCACCGGACCAGAGCTCTGCGCCCTTCTGCGGTTCATTGAAATAGCCCTCGGTGAGCCACGGCGCACGCAGCACCAGTTCACCCTGGGTCTCGCCGTCGGCGGGCAGGAAGTTGCCGTCGGTGTCGACGATCGCCGCCTCGACCAATGGCCCCGGCACACCGGCCTTGATCCGGTAGGTGGTGCGTTCGTCTTCGGTGCCGGCCATCAACTCATCGTTGAGGTGCGCGCATGACACCAGCGGCCCGGTTTCCGACATGCCATACGCGGCGGTCAACTGAATGCCCTTGGCCTTGGCGGCTTCGTACAGCGCGCGGTTCAGTGCACTGCCGCCGATAACGATTTTCCAGCCGCCGAAATCCGTGCCTTGCGCAGCCTTGGCGTTGAGGACCATTTGCAGGATGGTCGGCACGCAGTGGGAAAAGGTGACCTTCTCCTTGCGCCACAACTCCACCAGATACTCCGGGTCGTAGCGACCGGGATACACCTGCTTGAGCCCGAGCATGGTCGCCACGTACGGCAAGCCCCAGGCATGCACATGGAACATTGGCGTGATGGGCATGTACACGTCGTTGGTGCCCAGCAGCCGCACGCTGTCGATGGCGCCCATGATGGTCGACACGCCCATGGTGTGCAGCACCAGTTGCCGATGGGTGAAGTACACGCCTTTGGGATTACCGGTGGTGCCGGTGGTGTAGAAGGTGGTCGCGACCGAGTTTTCGTCGAAATCCTGGAAGTCGTACTGGGTGCTCGCGGCCGCCAGCAATTGCTCGTACTCGCCGATGAGGTTCGGCAGGTCGGCGGTTTTTTCCGGCAGGTCGGTCAGCAGCAGGGTTTTCTCGACGGTGGTCAGGTGCCCGGCAATGGCGCTGTAAAGCCCCACGAATTCGCTGTTGACCAGCACGAAGCGGTCCTCGGCGTGGTTCATGGTGTAGAGGATCTGCTCCGGGGACAAGCGCACGTTGATGGTGTGGATCACCGCACCGATCATCGGAATGGCAAACATGCATTCCAGGTAACGATGGCTGTCCCAATCCATCACCGCCACGGTATCCCCGGGTTTGACCCCGGCCGCCGTCAGCACGTTCGCCAGCCGTGCGACCCGCTCGATCAGGGTTGGATAGCTGTAGCGCAACTGATCGCGGTAAACGATCTCGCGGGTTTTCTCGTAACGAGCACCGGACATCAGAAGCCGTTTAATCAGCAGCGGATACTGGTAAGCGCCTTCGGCTGGGGGAATAACGCGAGTCTGCAACATAAGAATCCCTTTTCTGACTGCACGGTCGTGGCTGAAAGTAAGCACTTTAGTGCGCTTCCATGACAACCAAATCAGCCGAAGGAATGATTTGCAGAGCCGTGCAAATGCTAGCGTTGCGCCAGCATTAAAGGGAATTCCATCCCTGCGCCTCGGTCAATATAGGAGCTGGCGCAGTCTGCGATCTTTTGATCTTTGGCGACTTCGATACCGCTGAAGATCAAAAGATCGCAGCCTTTGGCAGCTCCTACACGGGATCAGTGCATCTCGGTAAACGCGAGTTTTACACCGATGGCGATCAGCACCACGCCCATGGTTCGGTCGAACCAGTGGCCCATGCGAGCGAAACCGGCGCGCACGCGCGCCTGACTGAACAGCCTTGCCACCAGGCAGAACCAGACCGCCGTCGCCGCCGCGAGGTAGATGCCGTAGCCCGCCTGCACCGCCAGCGGCGTGTGCGGGTTGATCACCACGGTGAACAACGACAGGAAAAACAGCGTGGCTTTCGGGTTCAGACCGTTGGTCACAAACCCTGACATGAAGGCGCCACGCGCCGTGCGCTCGCCCGCTTCCTTGTGCAGATCGTCCGCCACCGGTTTGGCCGGTTGTGCACGCAGGGCCTTGTAGCCGATGTACAGCAGATACGCGGCGGCGGCCCATTTCAAGGCGTTGAACAGCACGATCGACTGGGACACGATCAGGCCGATACCCAGCAGCGAATAGCCGACGTGCAGGAAAATCGCCGTGCCGACGCCCAACGCAGTCCAGGTGCCTGCGCGACGACCGTGGGTCACGCTCTCACGCACCACCACGGCAAAGTCCGGACCGGGGCTGGCCACGGCTAGCAGGTGAATCAGGGCAACGGTCAAGAATTCTGTCCAGTACATGGGGGTCCTTTTGGGCAAGCCGATCAATAAAATAGCCAGGGCACACTCCACCCACTTGTAGCAGCTGGCGAAGCCTGCGTTCGACTGCGAAGCAGTCGCTAAATCAGGCAATGCGGTCCTACAGAAAAACCGCGTACTCAGGTTTACGACTGCTTCGCAGCCGAACGCAGGCTTCGCCAGCTGCTACAAGTGCGTCGTTCGCGACGAACATCGACGTCGCGATTTTGCGGTCGTGCGTAACGATTTGTTTCATCTGGTAGGCTCGGCAGATTACGCCTTCAGTTCATTGCACAAAAGGTACAGTTGATGACGAACACTCGCCGCGCCGTTTTCCTCGACCACCCGTCCCTGGACCTGGGCGACCTTGACCTCAGCCCGTTGCGTGAATGCTTTGACGATTTGCAGCTGTTCGCGCAGACCATGCCGGATCAGGTGATCGAACGCCTCAAGGGCGCCACAGTCGCCATCAGCAACAAAATCCTGATCGACGCCGCCGCCATCGCTGCCAGCCCCGAGCTGAAGCTGATTCTGATCACCGCCACCGGCACCAATAACGTCGATCTCGCCGCCGCCCGCGCTCACGGGATTACCGTCTGCAACTGCCAGGGTTACGGCACACCGTCAGTGGCGCAGCACACGATCATGCTGCTGCTCAATCTGGCGACGCGCCTGGCCGATTACCAGAAAGCCGTCGGCGAAGGCCGTTGGCAACAAGCCAAACAGTTCTGCCTGTTGGATTACCCGATCGTCGAGCTGGAAGGCAAAACCCTCGGCCTGCTCGGTCACGGCGAACTGGGTGGTGCGGTTGCACGGCTGGCCGAAGCCTTCGGCATGCGCGTACTGCTCGGGCAGATTCCGGGGCGCCCTGCCCGCCCGGACCGTTTGCCGCTGGATGAACTGCTGCCGCAAATCGACGCACTGACCCTACACTGCCCGCTCAATGAACACACTCGCCACTTCATTGGTGCCCGTGAGCTGGCGTCGATGAAACCCGGCGCATTCGTGGTCAACACCGCACGCGGTGGCTTGATCGACGAACAGGCCCTGGCCGATGCCTTACGCAACGGTCACCTCGGCGGTGCGGCCACCGACGTACTGAGCGTCGAGCCACCGACCGCCGGCAATCCGTTGCTGGCCGCTGACATTCCACGGTTGATCGTCACCCCGCATAACGCCTGGGGCAGCCGCGAAGCACGGCAGCGCATCGTCGGCCAGTTGACCGAAAACGCGCAGGGATACTTCAGTGGTAAAGCACTGCGTGTCGTCAGTTGATAGACTGCGGCACTTTTTTTCAGGGAGCAGATTATGGATCCGCGCAGTGAAGTACTGCTTCGTCAGGCCGAGTTATTCCAGGGTTCGGTGTTGCTCGCCGGTTTACCCGCCGACGACCTGCTGGGGCGCCTACCCGACGCCCATGGTTGGTGCTGGCATGCCGGTGATCAGGCCGCACTGGACGCGCGCTTCGAAGCACGCAGCCATTTTGGCGTGAACATACCGGAGCGCGAGTTCGACACGGCCGTGGTGTTCCTGCCCAAGTCCAAGGACCTGACCGACTACATCCTCAACGCCCTCGCTTCGAAACTGGCTGGCAAAGAGTTGTACCTGGTGGGCGAAAAACGCAGCGGCATCGAAGGCGCTGCCAAACAACTGAACCCGTTCGGCAAACCGCGCAAGCTCGACAGTGCGCGGCATTGCCAGCTGTGGCAGGTCACCGTGGCCAACGCGCCAGAAGCCAAAACGCTGGAAAGCCTGGCCCAGACCTATGAGCTGCCCTTGGCCGAAGGGCCATTGAAAGTCATCAGCCTGCCGGGTGTTTTCAGCCACGGCCGCCTGGATCGCGGCAGCGCGCTGCTGCTGGAGCATCTGGACAAACTGCCGAGCGGTCACTTGTTGGACTTCGGTTGCGGCGCCGGGGTTTTGGGCGCGGCAGTCAAACGTCGTTATCCGCACAACCAGGTCACTTTGCTCGACGTGGATGCCTTCGCTGCCGCCAGCAGTCGCCTGACATTGGCGGCCAACGGTCTGGAAGCGGACGTAATCACCGGTGACGGAATCGACGCGGCGCCCATGGGTTTGAGCGCGATCCTGAGCAACCCGCCGTTCCATGTCGGCGTGCACACCGATTATTTCGCCACCGAGAACTTGCTGCGAAAAGCGGCCAAACATCTGAAAAACGGTGGCGAACTGCGCCTGGTCGCGAACAGCTTCCTGAAGTATCAACCGCTGATCGAAGAGCACCTCGGGGTGTGCGCGATCAAGGCTGAAGGACAGGGTTTCAGAATCTACCGGGCCAAACGCGGCTAGAAATTTGTTCTTGCTCAATCGGTTTTGCCTAGGCAGAATCCGCTCCGTCCTAGGGGAGTAGTCTCCCACGAGCGCCATGCTCGTCCGGCATACGTCAACATACTTGGTCAACAGACCATGGCGTATGCGACCCAAGCGTCCGCATCAGACGGATCGCAGGGTTTGACAAGACCTATGACACGAACACCTTACCCGGGGCGGGAAGGCTGTACGTGTCATAGCCGTGTCGACCCGCCCCTTAGGAAAACCCTGATGCTGGATTCTTTGCTCGTTCCCCCCGCAATCGTTGCCTTGGCCGAAATCGGCGACAAGACGCAACTGCTCGCGCTCATTCTCGCCGCCCGCTTTCGCAAACCCTGGCCGATCATCGCCGGTATCGTCGCCGCCACCCTGGCCAACCACGCGGCAGCCGGTGCGGTAGGTGCCTGGGTCGGCAGTTTCTTCTCGGATGCGATGCTGCACTGGATCCTCGCCGCGAGCTTCACCGCGACCGCGTTGTGGACCCTGGTGCCGGACAAGATGGATGACGACGAAGCCAGCACCGCCCGCAAGTTCGGGCCATTCCTGACCACGCTGATTGCCTTCTTCCTCGCGGAAATCGGCGACAAGACGCAGATCGCAACCGTGATGCTCGCGGCGCAATACCCGGAGTTGTGGCTGGTGATTATCGGCACCACCCTGGGCATGTTGATTGCCAACGTGCCGGTGGTACTGGCGGGTAACTTTGCGGCGGATAAATTGCCGTTGACGTTGATCCGTCGCTTGGCGGCGTCGGCGTTCTTCATCCTGGCGGTGGTGGCGGTGTACAAGGCGATGCAGAGCAGCGGCTGGGTTTAAGTCAGTAAATCCGCGTCATCGTTCTTCGCGGGCAAGCCTCGCTCCTACAGATCACGCTGTCCTGTAGGAGCGAGGCTTGCCCGCGAAGGCGTCAGCAGCCTCACTACATAATCATGACTTCTTGGCTTTCTCGTACAGCGGCATGACTTTCGGAATCGCCGCCTGCAAGGAGGCAATACGACTGGACGAAGCCGGGTGAGTGCTCATGAACTCCGGTGGCGAACCTTCCGAAGCCTTGCTCATCTTGTTCCACAGCGTGATAGCGGCATTCGGGTTGTAGCCGGCGCGAGCGGCCAGTTCCAGGCCGATCAGGTCCGCCTCGTTTTCATTGGCGCGGCTGTTGGGCAACGTCATGCCGTAGTTGGCCACGGTATCCGCCAGCGCCAGGCTGTCCTGACCCAGACCGAACAACGCACCTGCACCTTGCTTGGCCATTTCGATGCCGTAAGCCTTGGACATCGCTTCACGGCCATGCTCGCGCAGGGCGTGGGCGATTTCGTGGCCCATGATCGCGGCGATTTCATCGTCGGTCAGTTGCAGGCTGTCGATCAACCCGGTGTAGAAAATGATCTTGCCGCCAGGCCCGCAGTTGGCGTTGAGCTCGTCACTCTTGATCAGGTTGACTTCCCACTTCCACTGGGCCGAATCCGGACGAAAAACCGGTGCCTGGGCAATCAGCCGGTCGGCAATCGCCTGCACGCGCTTGGCATCGTTACTGGTCTTGTCCAGCACGCCTTTGCTGGTCGCCTCGCCGACGGTCTTTTGATAAGACTGGGCATACATCTGGTTGACCTCATCGGTCGACAGCATGCTGAACATGTACTGCTTGCGCTCAACGCCGACCGCGCCACCGCTGGTGGTGTTGACCGACTGGCAACCGGCGAGCAGCAAACCGGCGCTTAGAGCACACAAAACCAATGTCTTGTTCATCAAAAAACTCCCTGAAAACATGCCGCGTATCCTAGGCGTGGAATTGTATCGACGCCAGATACAACAGAGCTGTAGACGCACATTTCAGACAAAGCTCTCATGGCCGCAGGAAAAAATTCACATAACGGCACCCGCCACCGCCGATAACGGCCCGCAATGATTCAATTGCGACATCAAGCACCTTAAAACAGTCAATTCGCCCTGCCCCGCTCATGGCCACCGAGACCCCGGCCGATACACCTCCGCCGACGTCCTCTTGCGTGCGGAGCACCCATGAAATTCAAGTCGATCCAGTTTTCCGTGGCGGCCCTTGCCGGCGCCATCGTTCTAAGTGTGGTGGCAGCGCTGGTGCTGTACGCACTGTTTTCCGGCGCACGGACCCAGGAAATGGTCCAGGAACGGACCCAGGCGCAATTCGAGCAAGTCATCGAACAGCGCCTGACCTCATTGGCGCAAACCCAGGTCAGCCAGATCCAGCGCGAACTCGAAGCACCGTTGCTGATTGCCGGTGGGCTGGTGCGCGTTAATGCATTGATCGGCACACCAGGCGCCGACGGCCAGCCTCAGTTGAGCCTCAGCCGTGAGCAGTTGATCAGCCTGATCAAGGAAAACGTCGCCAAGAACCCGAAAATCCTCGGCACTTACATCGGCTGGGAGAAAAACGCCCTCGATCACAACGATGCCGCCTACGTCGACACCAAGGTGGTGGGCATCGACGCCAGCAACGGGCGTTTCCTGCCGTGGTGGTTTCGCAATGAGGACGGCACTCTGGGCCTGGACAAACTGGTGGACGTTGATGACCAGAAAACTCTGTCCACCGGCGTACGCGCCAGCGAGTACTACCTGTGCTCGAAAGAAACCAAAAAATCCTGCGTGATCGATCCGGCGCCCTACAAGGTCGGTGACAAGATCGTCATGCTCGCCTCCTTTATTGAACCGATCATGCTCAACGGCGCATTCCAGGGCATCGTCGGCGCGGATCTGTCGGTGAACTTCATCCAGGAAATGCTCCTCGGCGCCAATCAGAAACTCTACAGCGGTGCCGGTGAAATGGCCCTGATCGGCGGTAACGGCCGGATCGTGGCCTACACCAAGGACCCGAGCAAATTCGGCGAGAAGGTCAGCGACATCCTCGGCAGCCAGCAGATCGCCAACATGGCCAATCTCAAGCGCGGCGAAGTCACCTACACCGTCGACAAAACCGAGGGGCGGATCGAGTTGTACCTGCCGTTCGGCATCGGCCAGACCGACGCCCGCTGGACCCTGATGCTGCAACTGCCGTTGAACGCGGTAATGGCCGACCTGCAAAAACTCCAGGGCGACCTGGACACCCAGCGCAAATCCGACGCCTTCGGCATGGCCATGGTCGGCCTGTTGATTGCCGGCATCGGCTTGCTGGTGATCTGGCTGGTGGGCCACGGCATCGCCCGTCCACTGAAGCAGATGGTCGCCATGCTTGACGACATCGCTCAGGGCGAAGGCGATTTGACCCGGCGACTGACCAGCGACCGCGCCGACGAACTGGGCTCGATCGCCAAAGGCTTCAACACCTTCCTGGCCAAGTTGCAGGTGATGATCACCCAAGTCGTGACCTCAGTGCAGAGCGTCAGTGATTCGTCGGAACACACCGCCGACATCGCCATTCGCACCAACATCGGCGTGCACAAGCAAATGGCCGAGATCGATCAGGTCGCCACGGCGGTGCATGAAATGACCGCTACCGCCCAGGATGTCGCGCGCAACGCGACCCAGGCTGCACAAGCCGCCAGCCATGCAGACCAGGCAGCGGCGCAGGGCATGCAAATCGTACGGGAGACGTCGAACTCGATCGGTGTGCTGGCGGTGGAAATCGGCAGGGCCGTCAGCGTTGTGCAAACCCTGGCCAAGGACAGCGAGAACATCAATGCGATCCTCACGGCCATTCGCGGCATCGCCGAACAGACCAACCTGCTGGCCTTGAACGCGGCCATCGAAGCGGCACGGGCCGGTGAACAGGGCCGTGGTTTTGCGGTGGTGGCCGATGAAGTGCGCAACCTCGCGCAGAAAACCCAGAAGGCCACTGAAGAAATCCAGACCATGATCCAGCAACTGCAACAAGGCACCCGCGATGTGGTGCGGGTCATGGAGGACAGCCAGAACCGCACCGACGAAAGCGTGCAGCATGCGGCCAAGGCGGCCGAGGCGCTGGAGACCATTACTCAAGCGGTGTCGGTGATCAACGACATGAACACCCAGATCGCCAGCGCGGCCGAGGAACAGAGTGCGGTGGCGGATGACATCAACCGTAATGTGATCAACATCGGGCAAGTGGCCAATGAAGTGGCTGGCGGCGCGGATGAATCGAGTGCGGCCAGTGCGGACCTGACCAAGTTGGCGGAACAGCAGCGGCGGTTGATCAATCAGTTCAAGGTTTGATCCGAGGGCCTCATCGCGGGCAAGCCCGCTCCCACAAAGTTTGCACCATCCCCGTAGGAGCTGGCTTGCCAGCGAAAGGGCCAGCATAGGCACCACATCAACCTGGGGTAAGACATTCCGGCCCATTGAGCTTCGGATCATTGACCATGTTCGCCAACACCCGCTCGCGCAACGCCGCGGGTTCACTGGCGAGCAATGCCTGCAACGCATGCAATGGCGTATCAGGATCGAGCCACGCCTCCTGCCCCGCCGCATCAAGAATCAACGGCCGACGCTGACTCGCCGCCGGTTGGGTGATCACCGCCGTACTCAGCCACACCTGTTCCTGCACCGGATACGCCTCCCAGATCGCCGCGAAAAACAGCGCCGAGCCCTCCCCCGGCGTCAGCCAATACGGGCGTTTGCGCGTGGTGCCGCGCCATTCGTAGAAGCCATTGGCCGGCAACAGGCAACGGCGCTCGCGCAGGGCCTGGCGGAACATCGGCTGTTCAGCCACGGTTTCGGCGCGGGCATGGGCCGGAGTGCGGGACAGGTCGGTCAGCCACGGTGGCGTCAGCCCCCAACGGGCTCGGGCCAACTCGCGCTGACCGTCCGCACCGGCACGCAGCATCAACACCGAATCATTCGGAGAAATATTCCACTGAGCCTGCTGATCGGCGGGGAAGCCAGGCAGGGCCGCGAAGGCGGGGTTCCAGCGAAACAGGGCATAACGTCCACACATGGGGCAGCAAGACTCTTGATAAAAACGAACGCCAGCCTAACAGACCAGCGTGCCGGGAAAGCTCTCCGGTTCATCGCCGGGCAGCGGCAGCGCGGCATTGTACGCGGTGATCAACTCCCGGGCGTATTGCGCCTGGTCGTTATCCACCGACAATCCCAAAAGGCCGAAGATCGGCAATTCGCCAGTGCCCCCGAGCAGATCCCGACCCACCAGGTGCGCCTCGATGCCTTCGCTGGCCAACATGCTTTGCAGCAACTCGCCTTCCATGAGGTTTTCCGGCTCGTAGATTCGCTGCATGGGGTGCCCCTTTCATTCGTTTTCGCTATGAACTTCGAGCAACCATTCCTGACCGTCAGTCTGCAGGACAAACGTGATCGGGCGACAACATACCGGACAGTCTTCGATATAGGTCTGATCGCCGCCGGATAAATCAAGCACGGCCTCAGCCTCTTCACCACAATACGGACATTCGTAGCGCTCTGTTTCCAGCATCGCGGTCTCCCAGGTGACTTGTGCGTATAATCGCCGGTCTATTTGCAGGGCTATTTTTGTCTGGCTACCTTTTCAGACCGTGCCCCGTTGGTTTTCGATCAAAACCTTTACTTACCCTAGCCGTTTCTAACAAGAGAGCATGATGGGCGAATTCGATGCCATCCGACCTTACGACGACAGCGAAGTCCCAGCGGTGCTGGACCGACTGCTAGGCGACAAGGCGTTTCTAGATATCCTCATCCACTTCCGCTTCCCGCGTTTTGCCGGTGCCTTCGGCTGGATGCTCAAACCCCTTATAGCTCATCGGCTGCGCCGAGAGTTCGCCGGCGTCACCTCAGTGGCCACGCTGCAGGACAAAGTCGAGATGTACGTCGACCACACCATCGAGCGCGCCACGGACGGGGTGACGTACACCGGCGTCGAGCAGTTCAAGTCAGGCAGTGCCTACCTGTTCATCGCCAACCACCGCGACATCGTGATGGACCCGGCCTTCGTCAACTATGCCGTGTACCACGCCGGCCTGCCGACACCGCGCATCGCGATCGGCGACAACCTGCTGCAAAAGCCCTTCGTCAGCGACTTGATGCGCCTGAACAAGAGCTTCATCGTGCACCGTTCGATCATCGGTCGCCGCGAGAAGATGGCTGCTTATCAGTTGTTGTCGGCCTACATCAACCACTCGATCCGCAACGATTGCGCCTCGATCTGGATCGCCCAGGCCGAAGGCCGGGCCAAGGATGGCGACGACCGTACCGAGTCGGCGATCCTCAAGATGTTCCACATGAGCCGCAAGGACGAGCCGTTCGGCGAAGTGATCCGCTCGCTGAACGTCACCCCGGTATCGATCAGCTACGAATACGACCCGTGCGATCAAGCCAAGGCCCGCGAACTGTTCATCCGCGCCACCACCGGCAGCTACACCAAAGTGCCGGGCGAGGACGATGTGAGCATTGCCAAAGGCATCACCGGCTATAAAGGGCGCGTTCACGTGAACTTTGCCGCGCCGATCACCGAGTTGTTCGACGACACCAAGCAATTGGCGATCGAGATGGACCGGCAGATACTCGGCGGCTATCGCCTGTTCCCGGTGCATTACCTGGCTTACGCGCAGTGGAAGGATGCCGACCCGCAATTGCAGGTGCCGAAAGCTGCCGAGGTGTTTGACGCAGCCGAATTGGCCAGGGCCCAGGAACAATGGCAGCAACGCCTGGACGCTTGCCCTGAAGAGCATCGTCCGTTCCTGGTGCTGCAATATGCGACGCCGGTGCGCAATCAGTACCGTGTGAAAGCGGGATTGCCGCTGTAGGGTTTTAACAAAAGATCGCAGCCTCGTTTCACTCGACAGCTCCTACAGAGGATGGTGTTTACCCTGTAGGAGCTGTCGAGTGAAACGAGGCTGCGATCTTTTTGCCGTTTAGCGATTCAGACCCGCGTGCTGATCCACGACACCAGCAGCGCCAACCCCAGGCAAGCGAAGCCGAACCGATAGAAAAACCGGTTCATGCGCAGGGTCGCCCCGTCCAGCATCAGTGTCGGCTCGTCTATGCGACGGCTCTGGCTTTGCGCTTCCAGACTGGCCAACGCACGCTGCTCACGACGACGCGTAGCGTGCAGCAACCATCCACCCGGAAAGGCAAACAGCAGCGCCAGCAAATTGATCAGTTTGGCGGGATGGGTGGTAAACAGCGTCATCAAATGCAACGACATCTCGGACCTCAAGCAAAAAAGCGGTGGCAGACGCCGGACCGACGACCGCGCCGCGGATTCTACCGAAAGCCTCCTCCCCTGCCCGCAGCTTTACGACAAATAACAAACCATTTGGCAGATTCCTGACCTGAGTCATGGCCTCGTCATCTGAATACGCCAGTCTGGCGCCCCTCAAAACTGACAGGGAGCCCGTCATGCTGCACGCCGAAATCCAGGATCGCCTCTACCTCATCGCCCAAAGCGACAAACAACAAAACCTCGTGGGCAGCCTCGCCTTCAACGTTCAGGATCGCCATTGGCTGGTGTATTGCGCGTTGGGCGGCCATCAACATGCGGATTTGCCGGAGATGGATTTGCTGACGGGCGTGAGTGTGCTGGATTTCTATTCGCAAGCGGCCTGACTGCACCACCCCGATACCCCTGTAGGAGCGAGGCTTGCCCGCGAAGGCGGTGTATCAGCTGCATTAATGTTGGCTGACACGACGCCTTCGCGGGCAAGCCTCGCTCCTACAAGGGCCGGGTGATTCCCAGGCATTAAAAAGCCCGGGGCCACTGCTGGCACCGGGCTTTTTAGCTTCAGCGAACGCTTATTCGCTGAGAATCTGACCAATCGTCGGGTCCTTGAACAGACGCGTCAACGCATCGCTCAGCACATCACTGACCAGTTTGGTGTTGGTTTCCTGATTCGGCGCCATACCAAAGCGCTGGTCCAGGGAGGCACCATAACGGCCGCTGTAACGACGGTTGGCATTCTGCACATCAGAGCGGAACGTCGCGCCGATGGTCGCCTCGGTCACATACATGCCTTCTTTAGGCGACTGATACTTCAGCTCGGCCAGGGTCACGGTCAGTTGTGGAGCATTCAGCGCATTGGACGCCGGGGTGAAGCCCAACAGCCGCACGGCCGCTTCGGCCTGCGCCTGCAACTTCGGCAGAATCTGCGCGCCCTGCACGGTGATTGCGCTGGTCTCAGGGTACAAGCCACCACGGGTGCCCAACGTTGGCGACGGACGACCGTCCACCACGCGCACCACCACCGGCTGGCCGTGGCCGACCGGGGCCAGCTGAGTCGTCAGCTTCGGTTCCGGGTTCAGTTGTTGCGGGCTGTGGGCGCAGCCGACCAGGGTCAAACTGGTCACAGTGATCAAACCGAACAACAGGCGTTGCAACATGCGCTTCTCTCCAGAATCAGGCACTAAGGCCCGCAGTATAGCGGTGCGCCACTGTGGCGAACTAGGGTCATACAACGATTACTGAAATGTCTGACAAACCCTTGGGAAGCCGGTTCCTGTCACAGATATGTCACCGCCCTTACACTTGCACGTCATGGCTTGCTGGCAATCTTCACAGCAGTCACCCCACACGGTACTTTGCCATGCGCTATCTCATCTCGCTGTTCGCGCCACGCCCACTGCATCGCTGCTTTGCCCTGCTCGACCGCAATGGTCACTGTCAGGCATTCAAGCAGTGCAGCCTCCAGCCCATGGGCGATGGCTGGGTCGAAATAGAAGAAATCCGTCTCAACTGGTTGCACCATCCGCTGCCCGCCAACGCCCGTGTCAGCCAGCGTCAGCCACGCGCGCGTGCTCAGCAACTGTTGACCACCTGACCAAACACCTAATAAAAGTCATTAAACACGACCATTTCCCCGCGTTTCTTCGCTACAATCTCCCCCCGATTATAAGGACGTCTCCTGATCGGGCCTCGCAGCATCGTCAATGCCTCGGTATTGGCACCCCGCACCGCCCACAGAGAGCCGCCCACACAGATCGAGTGAAGCTGGCGCGCTTGCTGTTCCTCAAGCAAAACCTCCACTTTTCGCGAATCTGCAGAGCTGTCATTACGCTCGGTCACTGAGCTGTTTGCCCGTTTTGCCTGTCATGTATTCCATGACAGCAATTCATCCGGGCACAGTGCCAGGCTGGGACAGCCCTTTTTGAGGTTCACGTCTTCAAAAGAGCGTGAAAAAAACGGGTATTCACAACTTCACAAGAGTGTGGCGAGCAAATGAATAGTTTTGCGTCTGAATATGCACCATTAGCGTCTGAAACAGCCCAACGACACAGGACCGAGTACGCCTCGAACACCGGTTCCTGAAGCCTGTCCACTACGGATTTGGTTGCACAAACGGATGTATCGACCATAAGTCGAATTGCCAGCCCCGCGTTGAAGTGAGTTCATATAACTCTTTTAGACAAGGCCGGTAGCGTCCGTCGAAGTTGCGAAAAATTGCGAAGATTCGGACATGGCGATCCTGCCATGGGTAGCAGGGGCACACAGACACGCCCCGGAACGCCTGGCAGCCATGCCGACAATTTGGTGCTGCAGATTTTGGAGACGCGTTAAATGGCGCATAACGAAGCAGTCGACGTAGTACTGGTTGGGGCCGGCATCATGAGTGCCACCCTCGCTGTACTGCTCAAAGAGCTCGACCCCGCGATCAAGCTGGAAGTCGTCGAGTTGATGGATTCCGGTGCCGCGGAGAGTTCGAACCCGTGGAACAACGCCGGGACCGGTCACGCCGGGCTGTGTGAGCTCAACTACACGCCGCAGGCCGCCGACGGCACCGTCGACATCAAGAAAGCCGTGCACATCAACACCCAGTTCGAGGTGTCGAAGCAGTTCTGGTCGTACCTGACCAAGAAAGGCACCTTCGGCTCGTGCAAGACGTTCATCAGCCCGGTGCCGCACCTGAGCTTCGTGCAGGGCGACAGTGGCGTTTCCTTCCTCAAGGAACGCTTCAAGGTGCTGAGCAAGCACCACGCCTTCTCGGACATGGAATACACCGAAGACAAAGCCACCATGGCCGAGTGGATGCCGCTGATGATGCCGGGCCGTCCGGCCGACGAAGTCGTCGCCGCCACCCGCGTGATTAACGGCACCGACGTCAACTTCGGCGCCCTGACCAATCAACTGCTCAAGCACCTGACCAGCGCACCCGATGCCCAGGTCAAATACTGCAAGCGCGTCACCGGCCTGAAGCGTAACGGCAGCGGCTGGACCGTCAGCATCAAGGACGTCAACAGCGGCAACTCTCGTGAAGTCGACGCCAAGTTCGTCTTCCTCGGCGCTGGCGGCGCGGCATTGCCGCTGTTGCAGGCGTCGGGCATCGAAGAAAGCAAAGGCTTCGGCGGCTTCCCGATCAGCGGGCAGTGGCTGCGTTGCGACAACCCGGAAGTGGTCAAGCACCACCAGGCCAAGGTTTACAGCCAGGCCGCCGTGGGTTCGCCACCGATGTCGGTGCCGCACCTGGACACCCGCGTGGTCGATGGCAACAAGTCCCTGCTGTTCGGACCTTATGCCGGTTTCACCACCAAGTTCCTCAAGCACGGCTCCTTCATGGACCTGCCGATGTCGGTTCGCGCCGGCAACATCGGCCCGATGCTGGCCGTGGCGAAAAACAACATGGACCTGACCAAATACCTGGTCAGCGAAGTGATGCAATCAATGGAGCAGCGCCTGGATTCCCTGCGTCGTTTCTACCCTGAAGCGAAAGCCGAAGACTGGCGCCTGGAAGTGGCCGGCCAACGGGTGCAGATCATCAAGAAAGACCCGAAAAAGGGCGGCGTCCTGCAGTTCGGTACAGAACTGGTCGCGGCCAAGGACGGCACCCTTGCCGCCCTGCTCGGTGCTTCGCCAGGTGCTTCGGTGACTGTTTCGATCATGCTGGAGCTGATCGAAAAATGCTTCCCGAACAAAGCCAAAGGCGAATGGGCTGCCAAACTGGCGGAAATCTTCCCGGCCCGGGAGAAAGTCCTGGAAACCGACGCTGCGCTGTATCGCAAGATCAACGCGCACAACAACGTCGCGCTGGAACTGGTTGAAGCCAGCAATGAGACCGAAAGCTACGCTTGATTCGGTCGCATAAAAAACGCCCCGCTCCTGTAGGAGCCGGCTTGCTGGCGATGGCATCACCTCGGTGGATCTGACAGACCGAGGTGATGCCATCGCAGCAAGCCGGCTCCTACAAGAACGGGGCGTTTTTTTGTGCCGCTTAAAAGATCGCAGCCTCGTTTCACTCGACAGCTCCTACAGGTGGACGCGATCCAATGTAGGAGCTGTAGAGTAAAACGAGGCTGCGATCTTTTGACCTTAGCCGCGCGCCTTGGCGATCAGCTCGATGTACTCGGCCGCATTGCGCTGATCCTTGATCAGGGCGACGAAGTCATTGCCGTGTTCATCCTTGCCGTCCAGGTCAAGACCGGCTTCGACGAAGAACGTCAGGAAACGCTCGAAGTCATCGATACGCAGGCCGCGGTAGGCCTTGATCAGTTTGTGCAGCGACGGCGAAGTGGCGTCGACCGGCTCGAAATCGAGGAACAGTTTGATCTGCGCATCGCCGATCTCGTCACCAATCACTTGCTTCTTATCTTTACGCATTGCCGACTCCAGCTCGCAGACATTTCACGGGGCGGGCAGTTTACCCCTCCCTTGCCGCCGGGCTCAACGCGGACGAGTGGCACCGGTGTGCAAATCAGCCCAGATATGGCCGTTGGCGTAACTGAGGAACTGGCAATACACCGTGTCATTGCGCAGCAAATCGATGATTACCCGGTACTGCGCCATCGGGTAAAACAGCGTCAGGGTTTTACTCTTTTCGTCGTAGATAGGCTTTTTCAGGCTTTTGCTTTCGCCATCGAAGTTGACCAGCACCTGAGTGATGGTCGCACCTTTGTTCAAGGATTTGCCCTTGAGGCGGACCAGCAACGGGGAGGTGACCGGAATCGGCTGTTGATTGGACTGGCGTTGACTACCCACCACCACCGAATACTCGGTGACCTGCAACAGCTGTTGCTGCTCGGGTTCGGCGTCACGCAGGGTCAGGTCATCCGGTGGCAGGAACTGCGCGTGCATCGGCGCCGGCGCGGCCATCAGGGGCAGGCTGAAGGTCAGCAACAGGGCGGCGCAGCAGCGGATCAAAGGACGCATGAAGGATTCCGGAGACGGGTGTAGGAGCGAGCTTGCTCGCGATGAACTCTAAGGCGACGCTGGTTTCCAGACAACAAGCGTTTTCGTTCACATCCATCGCGAGCAAGCTCGCTCCTACAGGTGGCGTGCATCAGTCGAACTGCGCACGCATCCACGCCTGATACTCGGCAACACCCGGCTCGCCTTCGCGCGGTGCCCAGTGAGCAAGCTCACCCTCACCGACCGGGCGGTACGGACCGGCCTTGCATTCGAACATCAGGCTATCGGCTTCCAGTACCACCAGGCCATGGAACACTCCGCCGGGCAGATCCACGCCGATACTGTCGCCACCGGCCTGCAGGATGCGCTTGCTCACTACCACACCGGATTCATCGAAAATCAACAGGCCCAGCCGCCCTTTCAAAACCAGCAAGGTTTCCGCTTTGTTGTCGCCCAAATGGCGATGCGGCGGGATGTAGGTATTCGGCTGCAAGCCCACCGCCATTCGGTGACAGGCATCTTCCATCTGATGGAAGTTGTGATGCTGGCGCCCGCGCGGATTAGCCGCTGCTTTCTCGGCCAATTCAGCGAACAGCGTTTGATCAAGAAAGCTCGGCGTGGTCATGTGCTTACATTCCTTTAACGGCAAAAATCCCGTTGGCGTTACGCCAGTAGCCTTTGTAGTCCATGCCGTAACCGAAGATGTAACGGTCGATGCACGGCAGGCCGACGAAATCGGCTTTCAGGTCCGGGCGAGCCTTGCGGTCGTGGTCCTTGTCGATCAGCACGGCGGTGTGCACTTTGCGCGCGCCGGCGTGTTTGCAGAAGTCGATGATCGCGCCCAGGGTGTGACCTTCGTCGAGGATGTCGTCGATGATCAGCACGTCACGGTCGATGAACGAGACTTCCGGCTTGGCTTTCCAGAACAGGTCGCCGCCGCTGGTTTCGTTGCGATAGCGGGTGGCGTGCAAGTAGGACGCTTCCAGCGGGAACTGCAAATGGGTGAGCAACTTGCCGGCAAAAATCAGCCCGCCGTTCATCACACAGAACACCACCGGATTGCTATCAGCCAACTGGTCGTTGATCTGTGCACCGACGCGGGCGATGGCCGCCTCGACTTCAGCTTCGGTGTACAGGCAGTCAGCCTCTCGCATGATTTGACGGATATGCTCGAGATCAGCGGACATGGCGCTCTCCAGGGGGGTTGAGGGGGAGGGACGGGTTCGGAAAAGCGGGCAAAGGTACGCATCAAGCGAGGCCAGATCAAGCGTTTGTGGACTAACGTACTCTATGTCTATAGGACAACACCCTCGGATAGATTAATCTAGGCCGGTTTTTTTGCCCGCCGCCGGAGCCTTTCCCATGCCCATCCTCGAGATCCGCCATCCGCTGATCCGTCATAAACTTGGCCTAATGCGCCGTGCCGACATCAGTACGAAGAATTTCCGTGAGCTTGCTCAGGAAGTCGGTGCCCTGCTGACCTATGAAGCCACCAAAGACCTGCCGCTGGAAACCTACGATATCCAGGGTTGGGCCGGTACTGTGTCGGTCGAGAAAATCGCCGGCAAGAAAATTACTGTAGTACCGATCCTGCGTGCCGGCATCGGCATGCTCGAAGGCGTGCTCAGCCTGATCCCGGGCGCCAAAGTCAGCGCCGTGGGCGTAGCCCGCAACGAACAAACCCTGCAGGCCCACACCTACCTGGAAAAACTGGTCCCGGAAATCAACGAACGCCTGGCGATGATCATCGACCCGATGCTCGCCACCGGCAGTTCCATGGTCGCGACCATCGACCTGCTGAAAAAAGCCGGTTGCCGCGACATCCGCGCGATGGTGCTGGTGGCCGCGCCCGAAGGCATCGCCGCCGTGGAGAAGGCTCACCCGGACGTGACCATCTACACCGCGTCCATCGACGAACGACTCAACGAACACGGTTACATCATCCCAGGCCTGGGCGACGCCGGTGACAAGATCTTCGGCACCAAGCAGAAGGACGCGTGACCATGCAGCAAGAGTTCAACGATCCGCTCTGGCGCACGGTGCTGTCCGGCGCACAGATGCTGTTCGTGGCCTTCGGCGCCCTGGTGTTGATGCCGCTGATTACCGGCCTCGACCCGAACGTGGCGCTGTTCACTGCCGGCCTGGGGACGATTCTGTTCCAGATCGTCACCGGGCGTCAGGTGCCGGTATTCCTGGCGTCGAGCTTTGCCTTCATCACCCCGATCATTCTCGCCAAGGGTCAGTTCGGCCTCGCGGCGACCATGGGAGGTGTGATGGCGGCGGGTTTCGTCTACACCTTCCTCGGCCTGGCCGTGAAGATCAAAGGCACCGGTTTCATCGATCGTTTGCTGCCACCGGTGGTGATCGGTCCGGTGATCATCTCCATCGGCCTGGCCATGGCACCGATCGCCGCCAACATGGCGATGGGCAAGGCCGGCGACGGGACTGAGCTGATTCATTACCAGACAGCGATGCTGATTTCGATGCCGGCGCTGCTGACGACCTTGATCGTCGCGGTATTCGGCAAAGGCATTTTCCGCCTGGTGCCGATCATCTCCGGCGTGCTGGTGGGTTTTGGCATGGCGTTCTACTTCGGCGTCGTCGACACCGCGAAGATTGCCGCCGCGCCGTGGTTCGCGATTCCGCACTTCACCGCGCCGGAGTTCAACTGGCAGGCGATTCTGTTCATCGTTCCGGTGGCTCTGGCCCCGGCCATCGAGCACATCGGCGGCGTGATTGCGGTCGGTAGCGTGACCGGTCGCGATTACCTGAAAAAGCCTGGCCTGCACCGCACCCTGCTCGGCGATGGCATTGCCACCACCGCAGCCGGACTGTTCGGCGGTCCGCCCAACACCACCTACGCCGAAGTAACGGGCGCGGTGATGCTGACCAAGAACTACAACCCGAAAATCATGACCTGGGCGGCGATCTTCGCCATCAGCCTGGCGTTCGTCGGCAAGTTCGGCGCGTTGCTGCAAAGCATTCCGGTGCCGGTGATGGGCGGGATTCTGTGCCTGTTGTTCGGCTCGATCGCGGCGGTGGGCATGAACACGCTGATTCGCCACAAGATCGACCTGGGCGAAGCGCGCAATCTGGTGATTGTCTCGGTCACGTTGGTGTTCGGGATAGGCGGCGTGCTGGTCGGTACGGGGAATGGCCCGGACGACTTCGGCCTCAAAGGCATCGCGCTGTGCGCAGTGACGGCGATTGCGCTGAACCTGTTGTTGCCGGGAAATGACAGCTGGAAACACAAGAAGGCGGATGAGCCGTTGTTGTAAACCAGCCTTTAGATTGCCTTCGCGGGCAAGCCTCGCTCCTACAAGGACAAGAAAATCCTGTAGGAGCGAGGCTTGCCCGCGAAGCTTTTGGGCTTACAACGCCAACGGCGCTCGCTCGCACAAGGTGCTCAACGCCCGCGCCCACTGCGGATCATCGTTCAGGCACGGCACCAGCACCAACTCCTCCCCTCCCGCTTCGCGGAACTGCTCCCGCCCACGATCACCAATCTCCTCCAGTGTCTCAATGCAATCGGCAACGAATGCCGGGCACATCACCAGCACTTTTTTCACGCCCATTCCAGCCAACTCATCGAGGCGCGCTTCGGTGTAGGGTTCGATCCATTTCGCTCGGCCCAAACGCGACTGGAACGACACCGACCACTTGCCGTCCGGCAGTCCCATGCGTTTGGCAAACTCCGCCGCCGTGCGCAGGCATTGAGCGCGGTAGCAGGTTGCCAATACTTCTGGCGAGGCGGTCATGCAGCAGTTTTCGCTCTTAAAACAATGGTGACCCGTAGGATCGATCTTGGTCAGGTGCCGTTCGGGCAAACCGTGAAAGCTTAACAACAGGTGATCGTAATCCTGTTGCAGATGCGGCCTGGCACTGGCCACCAGCGCATCGAGGTATTCCGGCTGATCGTAGAACGGCTGGAGAATCGAAAATTGCACATCAAGATTTTTCTCACGCACCACCCGTTTGGCTTCTTCAATCACCGTGGTCACGGTGCTGTCGGCGAACTGCGGGTACAGAGGCGCCAACGTGATGCGCTTGATCCCCTGCCCCGCCATGCGCACCAGCACCGACTCCAGCGACGGCTCGCCATAACGCATCGCCAGCTCCACCGGGCCGTGGGTCCACTGCGCGGTCATGGCCTGTTGCAGGCGACGACTGAGCACCACCAACGGCGAGCCCTCCTCCCACCAGATCGAGGCGTAGGCATGGGCCGACTGCTCCGGACGCTTGAACAGGATCAGCGACACCAGCAAACGTCGCACCGGCCACGGCAGGTCGATCACATACGGGTCCATCAGAAATTGATTGAGGTAACTGCGCACATCCGCCACCGAAGTGGAGGCAGGTGAACCCAGGTTGACCAGAAGCAACGCGTGATCGGTCATGCAACGTCCTATTTCAAAGGCGGCTGGACAGATCGTCCAGGGCCGCGCGCAAATCGGTGAACTGGAACGTGAAACCCGCTTCCAGCAAGCGCGCCGGTACGGCCTTCTGGCCCCCCAGCAACAACAGAGACAACTCGCCCAGGCCCACTCTCAAGGCCAGGGCCGGCATCGGCATGAACGCCGGGCGGTGCAGCACGCCGGCCAACGTCTTGGCGAACTCGCGATTGCGCACCGGTTTGGGTGCGCACGCATTATATGGACCGCTGGCCTCATTACGATGCAGAAGAAAATCAATCAGGGCGATTTGATCATTGATATGGATCCACGGCATCCACTGCCGACCATTGCCGATAGGCCCGCCCAGCCCCAGTTTGAACGGCAGCAACAGCCGCGACAAAAAGCCGCCCTCGGCTGACAACACCAGGCCCGTGCGAATCAGGATCACGCGAATGCCCAAGGTCTCGGCACGCTGCGCGGTTTCTTCCCAGGCAATGCACAACTGGCTGGCAAAATCGTCGATGACCGGCGGAGACGCTTCAGTCAACTCACGCTCACCGCCATCGCCATACCAGCCAATGGCCGAGCCCGAAATCAATACCTGCGGTTTCTGTTCGCGGGCTTCGAGCCAGGCCAGCAAGGTTTCGGTCAGGGTAATGCGGCTGCTCCACAGCAACGCTTTGCGTCTGGACGTCCAGAGCCGATCGGCAATCGGTGCGCCCGCGAGGTTGATAACCGCATCCACCGGTTCCTGCCCGATGTCCTCGAGCCGGGCAACTGCGCGCACTTGAGCGCCACACACTTTGGCGACTTTTGCAGGCTTGCGACTCCAGACCGTCAGGCGATGCCCCTGACTCAACCAGTGTCGGCAGAGCTGACGTCCTATCAAACCAGTACCGCCGGTCAGCAATATGTGCATGACTTCTTCCTCGCGTGGCGTTTTACCCTGATGACTAGTCTATTTTTATAAGCAGGGATCTTTGGTATCGGGCAGGCTCTGTGTTTAACAATAGGCCAAGCTGTCAGAACGAGAACGCTAAAAGTTATACCAAAAAACAATATTGTACAGGTTTAACCCCCGGCGTAGTCTGTACAGAAAGGTAAACGAGGCCCCTATGACTGTACCTATCGCAATCATCGGCACCGGCATCGCCGGGCTTTCAGCCGCCCAGGCGCTCACCGAGACCGGGCATGTCGTTCAACTTTTCGATAAAAGCCGCTGCAGTGGCGGGCGCATGTCGAGCAAGCGCAGTGATGCGGGTGCCCTGGACATGGGCGCGCAATATTTCACTGCCCGCGATCGCCGCTTCGTCACGGAAGTCACGCGCTGGCAAGCCAATGGTTGGGTCGCCGAGTGGACGCCGCAGCTCTACACCTACCACGGCGGGCAGCTCAACCTGTCGCCGGACGAGCAGACTCGCTGGGTCGGCACACCGCGCATGAGTGCTATCACCCGCGGCCTGCTCGGTGACCTCGAAGTGCATTTCGCCTGCCGGATCACCGAGGTTTTTCGCGGTGAAGAACACTGGCATCTGCAGGACGCCGATGGCTTCACCCACGGTCCTTTCAGCCATGTGGTGATCGCCACGCCGGCGCCTCAAGCGACCGCGCTGCTGGCCTCCGCGCCGAAACTCGCCGGCGCCGCCGCCGGGGTGAAAATGGACCCGACCTGGGCGGTCGCGCTGGCCTTCGATACACCGCTGGATACGCCCATGGAAGGCTGCTTCGTGCAAGACAGCCCGCTCGACTGGCTGGCGCGCAATCGCAGCAAACCCGGGCGCGACAACACGCTGGACACCTGGGTCCTGCACGCCACCAGCACCTGGAGCCGGCAACACATCGACCTGTCCAAGGAAGCAGTGATCGAGCAATTGCACGGCGCTTTCGCCGAGTTGCTGCACAGCGCCATGCCCGCCCCGACCTTCAGCCTGGCCCACCGCTGGCTCTACGCCCGTCCCGCCAGCAGCCACGAATGGGGCGTTCTGGCTGATGCCGACCTGGGGTTGTATGTGTGTGGCGACTGGTGCCTGTCCGGCCGCGTCGAAGGTGCCTGGCTCAGCGGCCAGGAAGCCGCCCGCCGCCTGCATGAACACCTGCAGTGAAGCGTATCGATCCGCGCAACTTGCTGCTGTCGACATGGGCAGCAGCCCACCCGTAAAACCGCGTGACGAGCTATCTCAGGATCACCCCGATCCCTGTAGGAGCGAGCTTGCTCGCGAAGGTCGTCAACGATAACGCTGTAAATCGGTTTCCCGTGGCGCTCTCTGGTTTTTCGCGAGCGAGCTCGCTCCTACAGGGCCTCAAAAAACCTATACAAACAATTTGACTTGTACACCTTTGAATCTATGATGAAGTAATGTTGTACAGAACAAATTATCTGTACAGGTTTTGATTCCGAGGTGCTTCGATGCCCCACGCCGCCGTAAAACCGAAAATAGCGATCAGCGCCTGCCTGATGGGGGCCGAGGTGCGTTACAACGGCGGTCACAAGGAATCGCGGCTGTGCAGCCAAGTCCTCACTGACTACTTCGATTTCATCCCGGTGTGCCCGGAAGTCGCCATCGGCCTTGGCACCCCGCGAGAGCCAATCCGTCTGGTGGGCGATCCCGATCAACCCCAGGCCATCGGCACGATCAATCCCGATATCAACGTTACCCGGCCACTGGCTAAGTACGGCCAGAAAATGGCTGCGGAGTTGGGCGAAATCTGCGGCTACATCTTCATGCAGAAATCCCCTTCCTGCGGCCTGGAACGGGTCAAGGTCTACCACGCCAACGGCGCACCGGTAGACGGCGGTGGCCGTGGCATCTATGCCCGGGCCTTCTGCGCCCTGCACCCGGATTTGCCGGTGGAAGAAGACGGTCGACTCAACGACCCGGTCCTGCGGGAAAACTTCCTCACCCGCGTGTTCGCCTACAACGCCTGGCAGCAGTTGCGCCAGGCAGGCTTGACCCGTCGCGGGCTCACGGACTTTCACTCGCGCTACAAATACCTGCTGATGGCCCACAACCCGGTGCAATACAAAACCCTGGGCAACCTGCTGGGTAACATGGGGCAAACCGACCCCAACGAACTCGGCCCACGCTATTTCAGCGAGTTGATGGCCGCCTTGAAAAAATGCGCCACCCGCCGCACTCACACCAACGTCTTGCAACACATCAGCGGCTACCTCAAACAGGCGATCAGCGCTGAGGACAAACAGGAAATGCAACACGTCATCGGCCAATACCGCCATGGCATCGTGCCGCTGGTGGTGCCGCTGACCCTGCTCAAACATTACTTTCGCCAACACCCGGATCCCTATATTGCGCAGCAGGTTTACCTGCAACCGCACCCGGAAAATCTCAGTCTGCGAAACGCAATCTAATGAAAACCCAACTCGACAGCAGCGCCCGCGAAGACCTCGGCACGGACTTCAAGAAGGCCCTCGAAGAAGGCTGGCTGCCGATCCGCGAAGTTGCCCGGCAAACCGGGGTCAACGCCGTCACCCTGCGCGCCTGGGAACGGCGTTATGGCCTGATCGTGCCGCAACGTACGCCCAAGGGCCATCGGCTGTTCTCGGTCGAACACGTTCAACGCATCCTGACGATTCTCACCTGGCTTAACCGTGGCGTCGCCGTCAGCCAGGTCAAGCAACTGCTCGACACCCCGCAGGCCTTTACCGAGTTCGTCGAAAACGATTGGCAGGTGCTGTGCCAGACGTTGCTGCAAGCGGTGATTGAACTGAACGAGCGCACCCTCGATGACACCGTCAATCAGGCGATGGCGCTGTATCCGCCGCGAACCTTGTGCGCACAACTGTTGATGCCGTTGCTGGCGGAACTGGAACAACGCTGGCAAGGCCAGTTTGGCGCACAGATGGAGCGGGTATTTTTTTACTCCTGGTTGCGCAGCAAATTTGGCGCACGCATCTACCATAACAACCGTCAGTTGCGCGGTGCGCCGCTGCTGTTGATCAATCACTCGGACTTGCCGCTGGAACCTCACCTGTGGCTCACCGCGTGGCTGATCAGCAGTGCCGATTGCCCTGTGGAAGTGTTCGACTGGCCACTGCCCGCCGGCGAACTTGCGCTGGCGGTTGATCACCTGCAAGCCCGTGGCGTACTGCTGTATTCCAGCAAAGCCATAAACCTTGCGCAGCTGCCGAAACTTTTGAATGGTGTCAGTTGCCCAAAAATGATTGCCGGACCAACGGTGTGCATCCATCACGCCGAGTTGTCTGCAAGAACTACCGAAATCGCTGACTTGTTCCTGGCCGAAGATCCGCTATCGGCTCATCAGGAACTGGTTCAGCGCGGACTCATTTAAATGTTCGCCATGGACACCACCATGCAATTGATCTGGCTGCGCAGCGACTTGCGCCTACATGACAACACCGCCCTCTCGGCCGCCGCAGCCTGCGGCCCGAGTGTGGCGGTGTACTTGCTGAGCCCGGAGCAATGGCGCGAACACGACGCTGCGCCCTGCAAAGTTGACTTCTGGTTGCGTAACCTGAGCGAGTTGAGCCGCGCTTTGGGCGAATTGAACATTCCCCTGCTGATCCGCAAGGCTCCACGCTGGCAAGACGTTCCGGCCGTGCTGCTCGATCTTTGCCAGCAGTTGAAAATCGACGCCGTGCATGCCAATGAGGAATACGGCATTCATGAAACCCGTCGCGACCGGTGGGTCGCCGACGCGCTAAAGGCCGAGGGCATCGACTTTCACCGCTACCTCGATCAGTTGCTGTTCAAACCCGGCACTGTGCTGACCAAGACTGGCAGCTATTTCCAGGTCTTCAGTCAGTTCCGCAAAGTCTGCTACGAGCGTCTGCACAGATCGTTGCCGGACCCGGTGAGTAAACCCGGGGTACAAGCCCCGTTGCACATCGACAGCGACAAAATCCCCGCCAGCGTCGAGGGTTTCGAAACACCCAGCGACGGTTTGCGTGCCCTCTGGCCGGCCGGTGAAACCGAAGCCCAACGCCGACTCGAGACCTTCGCCGACGCCCAGATCGACTACTACAAAAGCGAACGCGATTTCCCGGCGAAACCCGGCACCAGCCAGCTCTCGGCCTATCTCGCTGCTGGCGTGATTTCACCGCGTCAGTGCCTGCACGCGGCCCTGCACAGCAATCAGGGTGAGTTCGAAAGCGGCAAGGTCGGCGCCGTCACCTGGATCAACGAACTGCTGTGGCGCGAGTTCTACAAACACATTTTGGTGGGTTACCCACGGGTTTCGCGTCACCGCGCCTTTCGCCCGGAAACCGAAGCCCTGGCCTGGCGCGACGCGCCGGATGAACTTGCCGCGTGGAAAGAAGCCCGCACCGGCCTGCCGATCATCGACGCAGCCATGCGCCAATTGCTTGAAACCGGATGGATGCACAACCGCTTGCGCATGGTGGCGGCGATGTTCCTGACCAAGAACCTGCTGATCGACTGGCGTGAAGGCGAGCGTTTTTTCATGCGCCACCTGATCGATGGCGATCTCGCCGCGAACAACGGTGGCTGGCAGTGGAGTTCGTCCACCGGCACCGATTCGGCGCCCTACTTCCGGATTTTCAACCCACTGAGCCAGTCGGAAAAATTCGACACCGACGGCGTGTTCATCAAGCACTGGCTGCCGGAACTGGCCGGGCTGGACAAAAAACAAGTGCATAACCCTGCCAACGTCGGCGGGTTATTTGGCGTTGCGGATTATCCAATGCCGATCGTCAATCTCAGTATGTCTCGCGAACGGGCGCTGACCGCGTTCAAGAACCTGCCGTCGCGACAAGGGTTATCGCCACCGGGATAACTTCGATGCCGGGGCACTGCTTTATGAATATTTACCCGTATTGGGCCAGGCGATTGCCTGGCTGAAAAGGAGAATGGGATGAGCCTTACCCCTCAACGCCGATATTGGCTGACCGGCGCCAGCAACGGCATTGGCGCCGCGTTGGCCGAAGAAATTTTAAAAACCGGCGCCCACCTGGCTGTCAGCTCACGTTCGTTGGCACCACTGAAAGTCTTGTCCCAGCGTTATCCGGGGCAAGTGCTGGTACTGGCGGGCGACCTGACCAACAGTCAGACCGTGCGCGAAATCGGCGAGCAGATTGCCAAGGAATGGGGCTCACTGGACACAGTGATTCTTAACGCCGGCACGTGCGAATACGTTGACGCCAAGCAGTTCGATGCCTCGATCGTCGAACACGTGGTGCGCACCAACTTGCTGGCCAGCAGCTATTGCATCGAAGCGGCCCTGCCGCTGTTGCGGGCCGGAACTGCGGCGCATCTGGTGGGTGTCGCCAGTTCGGTGACCTACCTTCCACTGCCACGGGCCGAAGCCTATGGTACGTCGAAGGCCGGGTTGCGTTACCTGTTCGAATCCCTGCGCATCGATCTGGCCCCGGAAGGCATTGAAGTCACTGTGGTCAGCCCGGGGTTTGTCGACACGCCACTGATGGCAAAAAACGACTTCCCTATGCCACTCAGCTGGCCGGTGGATAAAACCGCGCGGCACATTTTCGACCAACTCAAAAACCGTCCACTGGAGATCGCCTTACCGGCAATGCTAATGGCAGCCCTGTGGCCGCTATCGAAATTGCCTGACCGGATAAAACTGGAGATCGGCAAACGGATGGTGCGCAGCAGCCCACCGATCATGGATCAACCGTGAAATAGCGATTGTTGCCATCGGACTACGCTGAGCGCTGCTGTGAGCGTCTGTCAGGCCTTTCACACAGCGCCGGTCCACTGCCTTACACTGCGTGCCATGAAAACCATTCCCCACACGCAAATCGCCGAACCGGCGATCACTTGCTCGACCTGCGCAGCCTGTTGCTGCCAGCTCGAAGTCATGTTGATCACCGACACGGGCGTGCCCGAACGATTTATCGATACCGATGATTGGGGCGGGGAAGTCATGCTGCGCCTGGATGACGGCTGGTGCGCCGCATTGGATCGCAACACCATGATGTGCACCATCTACGAAAAACGCCCGCTGATCTGCCGGGAATTCGAGATGGGCGCGCCAGAATGCATCGACGAACGCCAGGGGATTACCACGGCGTATCGGTGAGTCAAAGATGTGCCGTCAGTGCTGACGCTATCGCGGGCAAGCCCGCTCCCACAGGTTTAGTGATCTCCTGTGGGAGCGAGGCTTGCCCGCGATGCTTTTGACGTTACAGCGGCATGGTGTAGTGAAGCGCGTAGCTTTCTACACCGTCGTTCGGGCTGCTGATCCCGGCATTGGAATAGTGCGTCGCGCGAATCCCGACTTCATGCCCGCCGGTAAAGCGCAGACCAAAGCCGAACCGGTCTTCGAACTGAAAGGCATTGCCGAGGTTGTTGTTTTCGACTTCGGTATTGGCGAACACCGCCACACCAACGCCCAACTCTACATAGGGTTTGACGGTCTGCCCGGCAAACTCGTAAACAAACACCGGCGAGAACGACAGGCTGTGGTTGCTGGAGGTCTTGTCCCCCTCCCAATAGGTGTAAGCGCCGCTCCAGTAACCGGTCAAACGACCGACGTCACTTTGCAGCCAGCTCTTGTCCCAATCGAATTGCATGCCTAGTCGATAGGTCATGGTCGAATCGCTGGTCTGGCCGACCCCGAACTCCACGCCTGCCGCCTGTGCGGTAATACTTTGCCCCATCAGTGCGGCCGCAATCGCGGCCAAGCAGAATAGTCGCTTCATTAGAAACATCCTTTTCCGAACGATTTCGTATGGTTTTTTTGTTGCTTACCGCTATAGAAGCCGACGTTTAATCAGAAGTTCACCCCAATTATTCGTTTACCCCAAAGATCTGTTTACACCGTGAAGCTTTGCACAACGCCGGCGGTATTCCACAGGATCGGCAAGATATTTCTGAAATGCTCCGGATCGGCACTCGTCCAGAATTGCGCGGCGCGTGCAGGCCCCTCGGCGAGCAACTCACGCTCGGCCAGCAAACGTTGAAGTTGCCGCGCTACAGCGGCACCGGTGTCAATCAAGCTGATGTCATCGGGGATCATCTGCTTAAGCAATGGCTTTAGGAAGGGATAATGCGTGCAGCCGAGAATTATCGTGTCGCACCCGGCGCCGAGCAGCGGTTCCACATACCGGGCCAGTAACTGACGCAACGCCAGACTGTGCAAATCGCCGTTTTCAATCAGCTCGACCAGGCCCGGACACGGCTGCGTAATCACCCGCACATCCGTGGCGAAACGATCGAGCAGCGCGGCGAACTTGGCACTCTGCAAGGTGCCGGTGGTGGCCAGCACACCGACCACGCCACTGCGGGTGGCGGCGGCGGCAGGTTTGACCGCCGGCTCCATGCCGACAATGGGCCACTCGGGATAGTCGCGCCGCAAGTCTGCAACACCAGCCACCGTCGCTGTGTTGCAGGCCAGCACCAGGGCCTTGGCGCCCTGTTGCTGAAAAAATTCGGCCATCACGCTGCAACGCTGACGGATGAATTCCGGGGTTTTCTCGCCGTACGGAATATTCCCGCAATCGGCGACGTACATCAGTGATTCATTGGGCAGTAAACGCTGGATCTCGGCCAACACCGAAAGCCCGCCGACGCCGGAGTCGAACACGCCGATCGGCGCTTCACGCATGGGCCGTACCACAGACACTGCAACCCGGATCACGCTTGACCCGCAATTCACGAAAGCGCGTACCCAAGGCATCGATCAACAACAGACGTCCCACCAGCGGTTCGCCGAAACCCGCCAGCAGTTTCATCGCTTCCAGCGCCTGAAGGCTACCGACCAGCCCAACCAAAGGGCCGACAACACCCGCTTCGCTGCAGGTCAGCTCGGCTGCGCTGCCGTGCCCGTATAAACAGTGGTAGCACGGACTTTCCGGACGGCGCGGGTCGAACACCGACAACTGCCCTTCAAGACGAATCGCCGCGCCGCTGACCAGCGGTTTGCCGGCCGCCACACACGCGGCGTTGACCGCTTCGCGGGTGGAAAAATTATCGGAACAGTCCAGCACCAGATCCACGGCAGCCACGGCAGCGGCCAGGGAATCTTCGTCCAGTGCGGCGCGATGGGCGATCAATTGAATCTCGGGATTGATCGCGCTCAAACGGCGGATCGCCGAATCAACCTTGCTCGTGCCCACACTGTCGGTGTCGGGAATGAGCTGGCGTTGCAGGTTGGTCAGGTCGGCAGTGTCGAAGTCCGCCAGGTGCAGCGCACCGCCGCCAGCGGCGGCCAGGTACAGCGCAACGGGTGAACCGAGACCGCCGAGGCCGACGATCAGCACACGGCTTTCTTTGAGTCGCAGCTGACCGTCGATGTCGACGTGCTGCAACAGAATCTGCCGGCTGTAGCGCAACAATTCCTGATCATTCAGCACGGCAGTCGTCCCAGGCTGATGCGTTGGTGACCGCCCAGATCGGTGCGGCTGTGGACGTCTTCAAAGCCGCGAGTCAGCAACAGATCGCGCACGGCCTCGGCTTGATCGTAACCGTGTTCGAGCATCAACCAACCGCCCGCCTCAAGGTAATCCGGTGCCTGGGCGACGATCAGACGCAGATCGTCGAGCCCATCGATACCCGCCACCAACGCACTGGCAGGTTCGAAACGCACGTCACCTTCCACCAGATGCGGATCAGCCGATGCGATGTAAGGCGGGTTGCTGATGATCAGTTGAAAACGCGGACCTTGCAGCGCGCTGAACCAATGACTGCTCAGCACGGTGGCGTTGTTCAGGTGCAGGCGCTGACGATTACGCTCGGCCAGGGCTACGGCTTCCAGCACGCGATCCACGGCGGTGACCTTCCACGCCGGACGCTCACTGGCCAGTGCCAACGCGATGGCGCCGCTGCCGGTGCCCAAGTCGAGAACGCTGGCCGGTGTGGCGGGCAGCAATTCCAGTGCGGCTTCCACCAGCAGCTCGGTGTCCGGACGCGGAATCAGCGTGTGCGGCGCGACTTCCAGATCGAGCTTCCAGAAACCTTGCTGGCCAAGAATGTAGGCCACCGGCTCGCCGCCGCGACGACGCTGCAAATAGTCGGCAAAAGTCAGTGCCGCTTCGCTCGGAACGATGCGCTCGGGCCAGGTGTGCAGAAAACTGCGGGACTTGCCCAAGGCAGCCGCCAGCAACAATTCGGCATCCAGGCGCGCGGTGGGCGAGTCAGGCAAATCGGCGGCGCGCAACAAACTGGCAATGATCGTCATTTACTCACCTATCGCCGCCAATTGGTCGGCCTGGTATTCGGCCAGCAATGGCTCGATCACTGCGTCGACGCCACCCGCGAGGATTTCGTCGAGGGAATACAGCGTCAGGTTGACCCGGTGGTCGGTGACCCGACCCTGGGCAAAGTTATACGTGCGAATCCGCTCGGAGCGATCGCCCGAACCTACCAGCAGTTTACGCTCGCTGGCGATGGCATTGGCCGCGGCGCTGGTCTGCTGGTCGTTGAGCTTGGCCGACAGCCAGGACATCGCCCGTGCGCGGTTCTTATGCTGGGAACGTTCTTCCTGGCACTCCACGACAATACCGGACGGCAAGTGCGTGATGCGGATCGCCGAGTCCGTCTTGTTGACGTGCTGACCGCCAGCCCCGGAGGACTTGTAGGTATCGATGCGCAAATCGGACGGGTTAATCTCGATTGCTTCCTGCTCGTCCGGCTCCGGCAACACCGCCACGGTGCACGCCGAGGTGTGGATGCGGCCTTGGGATTCAGTCGCCGGAACCCGCTGCACGCGGTGCGCGCCGGATTCGAACTTCAGCTTGCCGTAGACATTCTCGCCTTCGACGCGAGCGATGACTTCTTTAAAGCCACCGTGCTCACCGATGTTCTCCGAGAGAATTTCCACCCGCCAGCCGCGACGCTCGGCGTAACGCGAATACATGCGGAACAGGTCGCCGGAGAAAATCGCCGCTTCGTCACCGCCGGTGCCGGCACGGATTTCGAGGAACACGTTGCGACCGTCGTTCGGGTCCTTGGGCAGCAGCATGCGTTGCAGGCTGGCTTCGAGTTCGATCAGTTGCTCTTTGGCTTCGCGGACTTCTTCCACGGCCATTTCACGCATGTCCGGGTCGCTGTCCTTGAGCAGTGCCTGGGCACCTTCGAGGTCGTCCTGGGTTTTCAGCAACTGTTTATAGGTGTCGACAATCGGCTCGACTTCCGCGTATTCCTTGGAATAGGTGCGGAATTTGGTCTGATCGGAAATGACCTCGCCGTCGCCAAGCAAGGCGGTCAATTCCTCGAAACGGTCCTGGAGGATGTCCAGCTTATTGAGCAGTGACGCTTTCATTGCGGTTTTTTATCCGAAAAGCTATCCGATGAGCCCTCACCGAGGGCAAAGAGTTCCTGGGCCATGGCCAGTGCATCGAGGCGGCCTTCGGCAGAGAGCTTTTTCAACTGCACGCTCGGTGCGTGCAAGAGTTTGTTGGTCAGGCCGCGCGCCAACTGCACCAGCACATCTTCGGCGCTGCTGCCGTTGGCCAGCATGCGCTGGGCTTTCTGCAATTCTTCGTCGCGCATGCGCTCGCTTTGTTGGCGATAGGCCTTGAGCACATCCACCGCCGCCAGCTCACGCAGGCGCACCATGAAATCTTCAGCGCCGACCGAGACCATCTCTTCGGCCGCCTGGGCAGCACCCTGACGACTCTTGAGGTTCTCGGCGACGACTTCGTGGAGGTCGTCGACGCTGTACAGGTAAACGTCGTCCAACTCGCCGACTTCCGGCTCGATATCCCGCGGTACGGCGATATCCACCATGAAGATCGGCTTATGCTTGCGCAGTTTCAAGGCGCTTTCCACCGCGCCTTTACCGAGAATCGGCAACTGGCTGGCGGTGGAGCTGATGACGATGTCGCTGCGCACCAGTTCTGCCGGAATGTCCGAGAGCAACACCGCATGGGCGCCAAACTGTTCGGCGAGGATGCTCGCGCGCTCCAGCGTCCGGTTGGCGACAACGATGCGCTTCACACCCAGTTCGTGCAGATGCCGCGCAACCAGGGTGATGGTCTCGCCGGCGCCGATCAGCAAGGCCTGGCTGCGTTGCAAGTCGCTGAAAATCTGCTTCGCCAGGCTGACTGCGGCAAATGCCACCGACACCGGGTTCTCGCCAATGGCGGTGTCGGTGCGCACTTGTTTGGCGGCGTTGAACGTCGCCTGAAACAAACGCCCGAGCAGCGGACCGATGGTCCCGGCCTCGCGCGCCACGGCATAAGCCGATTTCATCTGACCGAGAATCTGCGGTTCGCCCAACACCAGCGAATCGAGCCCGGAGGCCACCCGCATCATGTGACGAACTGCCGCATCATCTTCATGCACATAAGCGCTCGCGCGCAGCTCTTCGAGGCTCAAATGGTGATAATCGGCCAGCCAGCGCAGGATGATGTCCGCCGAAAGGTGGTCCTGCTCTATATAAAGCTCACTGCGATTGCAGGTGGAGAGGATCGCAGCTTCGCGGCTGTCGGTGAGTCGGCAGAGCTGCTGCAAGGCCTCCACCAGCTGCTCAGGGGTAAAGGCCACGCGCTCGCGGACGTCTACTGAAGCAGTCTTGTGGTTAATACCGAGTGCAAGGAAGGCCATTCAAAGTCGCTGATGGTGACGTGAAGCCGGCAATTGTCCTACTTCGCCAGAGCTAGAACAACTACCGCTGACTATTGTCCCGATACGGCACGGCTATTAAGCAGGCAAAGACCTGTAGGAGCTGGCTTGCCAGCGAAGGGGACTTCAGGTCCTGCAGCGAGCAAATGGACGCCTTCGCTGGCAAGCCAGCTCCTACAGGGAGCGGCGTTCGCGGCAAATTGACAGGCCGGTTATGTTTGGCTGAAGGCTTGTGTCATGATGATCCGACCGCAGGTTAGTCGTCCTCTTCCTATATGAATAGATCTTCCGCGTTGCTCCTCGCTTTTGTCTTCCTCAGCGGCTGCCAGGCCTTGGCGCCCGTTTCGTCGGACGGTACGCCGCCGGTCGAAGACAGTAACCCAGCCCCTGAAAAGCCCAAGGTTTACAGCTCATTCAGTGAAGAAACCGTCTTCAGCCTGTTGAGCGCCGAACTGGCTGGCCAGCGCAATCGTTTCGACATTGCCTTGGACAACTACGTGACCCAGGCCATCAACACTCAGGATCCGGGCATCTCCGAGCGGGCATTCCGTATCGCCGAGTACCTGGGCGCCGATCAGGCCGCCCTGGATACCGCGCTGATCTGGGCGAAAAACGCCCCGGACGACCTCGAAGCCCAACGGGCCGCAGCCGTACAACTGGCTCGCGCCGGGCGTTATGACGACTCCATGGTCTATATGGAGAAAGTCCTGCAAGGCAAGGGCGACACCCATTTCGACTTCCTTGCCTTGTCGGCGGCCGATACCGACCAGGACACGCGCAACGGCTTGATGAAAAGTTTTGACCGTTTATTGCAGCGTCATCCGAACAACAGCCAGCTGATTTTCGGCAAGGCCTTGCTGCTGCAACAGGACGGCGATTCCAAAGGCGCACTGGCGTTGCTGGAAGACAATCCGCCGGACGAGGGCGAAATCGCACCGATCCTGCTGCGCGCACGCCTGCTGCAAACGCTTGATCGCGGCGATGAAGCCCTGCCACTGCTGCAAAAGAGCATCAAAAAGTACCCGGACGACAAACGCCTGCGCCTGACCTACGCGCGCATGCTGGTTGAACAAGACCGCATGGACGACGCCAAAGCCGAGTTTTCGAGCCTGGTCCAGCAATACCCGGAAGACGACGAACTGCGTTATTCCCTGGCGTTGGTCTGCCTGGAAGCCAAGGCCTGGGACGAGGCCAAGGGTTACCTGGAAGACCTGATCGCACGAGAAAGCCACGTCGATTCGGCGCACCTGAACCTCGGTCGTATCGCTGAAGAGCGCAACGACCCGCAAGGCGCGCTGATCGAGTACGCCCAGGTCGGCCCGGGTAACGACTATCTGCCGGCGCAATTGCGTCAGGCCGATATCCTGATGAACAACGGCAAGACCGCCGAAGCGCAAAGTCGCCTGGCGGCGGAGCGCGATGCTCAACCCGATTACGCGATCCAGCTGTACCTGATCGAAGCCGAAACCCTGTCCGCCAATAAGCAGGGCGACACGGCCTGGAAAGTCTTGCAGCACGCCTTGCAGCAATACCCGGACGATCTGAATCTGCTCTACACCCGGGCGATGCTTGCGGAAAAACGCAATGACCTGGCGCAGATGGAAAAAGACCTGCGACAGATCATCAAGCGCGACCCGGACAACGCAATGGCGTTGAACGCCCTCGGCTATACCTTGTCCGACCGTACGACGCGTTATGCCGAAGCCAAGGCCCTGATCGAACAGGCGCACCAGATCAATCCGGAAGACCCGGCGGTACTCGACAGCCTCGGCTGGGTGAACTTCCGCATGGGCAATCTCGATGAAGCCGAACGCCTGCTGCGCAAGGCACTGGAGCGCTTCCCCGATCAGGAAGTCGCCGCTCACCTGGGCGAAGTCCTGTGGGCCAACGGCAAGCAAAAGGAAGCCAGGCAAATCTGGGGCAAGTTCCTCAAGGAACAGCCCGACAGCCCTACCCTGCGCGGCACCATCAAGCGCCTGACCGGATCAGAGACTCTTTAAGATTATGTTTTTGCGCCACCTCATCGTTTTCAGTTTCATCGCCCTGCTCGCCGGTTGCGCGGGTTTCGGCGCCCGCGAATCGGTCCAGGGACAAGGCAACCCGGCCCAATGGCGCGAGTACAAACAGCAACTGACCAGCCTCGACGGCTGGCAGATCAACGGCAAGATCGGCATTCGCGCGCCGAAAGATTCGGGCAGCGGCACGTTGTTCTGGCTGCAGCGACAGGATTATTACGACATTCGCCTCTCCGGCCCGCTGGGTCGCGGCGCGGCACGCCTGACCGGTCGCCCCGGCAAAGTCTCGCTGGAAGTGGCCAATCAAGGTCGCTATGAAGCGCCGACGCCGGAAGTGTTGGTCGAAGAACAATTGGGCTGGAAGTTGCCGGTATCCAATCTGGCCTGGTGGGTTCGCGGGCTCCCGGCGCCGGCCAGCAAAAGCCGCCTGACACTGGACGCCGACAGCCGCCTGGCCAATCTGGAACAGGATGGCTGGCAGGTCGAATACCTCAGCTATGTCGAGCAAAACGGCTTTTGGCTGCCCGAGCGGATCAAACTGCATGGCACCGACCTTGATGTCACGCTGGTGATCAAGGAATGGCAACCGCGCAAACTGGGGCAGTGAACATGACTGCTCCGCGCCTGACCCTGCCCTCGCCTGCCAAACTCAATTTGATGTTGCACATTCTTGGGCGCCGTGAAGACGGTTATCACGAATTGCAGACGATCTTTCAGTTTCTCGACTACGGCGATGAAATCACCTTTGCCGTTCGCGACGACGGCGTGATTCGTTTGCACACCGAATTCGACGGCGTGCCGCACGACAGCAACCTGATTGTCAAAGCCGCGAAAAAACTTCAGGAGCAATCCGCTTGTGCGCTCGGCATCGACATCTGGATCGAAAAAATCCTGCCCATGGGCGGTGGAATCGGTGGTGGCAGTTCCAATGCCGCGACGACGCTTCTTGGTCTGAACCATCTCTGGCAACTCGGCTGGGATGAAGATCGACTGGCCGTGCTGGGCCTGACGCTGGGCGCCGACGTCCCGGTTTTCGTGCGTGGCCACGCGGCTTTCGCCGAGGGTGTGGGGGAGAAACTGACCCCTGTTTACCCCGAGGAACCGTGGTATCTCGTGCTGGTGCCGCAAGTATCTGTTAGTACAGCAGAAATTTTTTCCGATCCGTTGTTGACACGTAACTCTTCTCCCATTAAAGTGCGCCCCGTTCCCAAGGGAAACAGTCGAAATGACTGCTTACCGGTGGTAGCAAGACGTTATCCAGAGGTACGTAACGCCTTGAATTTGTTAGGTAAATTTACCGAAGCAAAACTCACCGGAACTGGAAGTTGTGTGTTTGGGGGCTTCCCAAGCAAAGCTGAAGCTGATAAAGTCTCGGCCCTTCTTACAGAGACCCTTACAGGGTTTGTAGCAAAAGGAAGCAACGTTTCGATGTTGCATCGCAAGCTGCAAAGTCTGCTCTAAAGGAACCGATTACTGGGTAATCGTTGCAACAGATACAGGGGCGTCGCCAAGCGGTAAGGCAGCAGGTTTTGATCCTGCCATGCGTTGGTTCGAATCCAGCCGCCCCTGCCATTTTCTATACTCATCCAGGTTACCCTCAGCCTCTAGGTACTGCGCGTGTCCAAGATGATGGTCTTTACGGGGAATGCTAACCCCGATCTGGCTCGGCGTGTTGTACGTCAGCTGCATATCCCTCTCGGTGACATCTCTGTCGGTAAGTTCTCCGACGGCGAAATTACTGCCGAGATCAATGAAAACGTCCGCGGTAAAGATGTCTTCATTATTCAGCCGACTTGCGCTCCGACCAACGATAACCTGATGGAACTGGTAGTGATGGCTGATGCCTTCCGCCGCTCCTCGGCTACTCGTATCACTGCTGTTATTCCTTACTTTGGTTATGCCCGCCAGGATCGCCGTCCGCGTTCCGCACGTGTGGCTATCAGCGCGAAAGTCGTTGCTGACATGCTTACCGTAGTCGGCATCGACCGTGTTCTCACGGTTGATCTGCATGCTGACCAAATCCAGGGTTTCTTCGATATTCCGGTAGATAACATCTACGGCTCCCCGGTATTGGTGGATGACATTGAAGATCAGCGCTTCGAAAACCTGATGATCGTGTCCCCGGACATTGGTGGCGTCGTGCGTGCACGGGCTGTTGCCAAATCCCTGGGCGTGGATCTCGGGATCATCGACAAACGCCGTGAGAAAGCCAATCACTCTGAAGTGATGCATATCATCGGTGATGTCGAAGGGCGTACCTGTATTCTGGTCGATGACATGGTCGATACCGCCGGCACTCTGTGCCACGCGGCCAAGGCCCTGAAAGAGCATGGCGCTGCCAAGGTTTTCGCCTACTGCACACACCCTGTGCTGTCCGGTCGGGCGATCGAAAACATTGAAAATTCCATGCTGGACGAACTGGTGGTGACTAACACCATCCCGTTGTCCGCTGCTGCTCAAGCCTGCTCGCGTATCCGTCAACTGGATATCGCGCCGGTAGTTGCCGAAGCGGTCCGCCGCATCAGCAATGAAGAATCGATCAGCGCGATGTTCCGTTAAGGGCCCTGCCCTTCTCGACCATCTCGTTGACGAAAAGCGCCCCGCCCCGGCATTCCTGTCGGGGCGGGGCTTTTTTGCCCATATCGCCTTTAGCGCTGGTCGCAAACGCTGGGGCGAATGTGGTTATTTTGGAGATACAACATGAACGATTTTACTCTGAATGCTGAAGTGCGTTCCGACCTGGGGAAAGGTGCGAGCCGCCGCCTGCGTCGTCTCGCAAGCCTGGTACCTGCTGTAGTTTACGGTGGCGAAAAAGCCCCTGAATCCATCAGCATGCTGGCTAAAGAAGTTGCCAAACTGCTCGAAAACGAAGCGGCTTACAGCCACATCATCGAGCTGAACGTTGGCGGCACCAAGCAAAACGTAATCATCAAAGCTCTGCAGCGTCACCCGGCCAAAGGCCACGTGATGCACGCTGACTTCGTACGCGTTGTAGCTGGCCAGAAACTGACCGCTATCGTGCCTGTACACTTCGTTGGCGAAGAAGCTCCGATCAAGAAAGGCGGCGAAGTTTCGCACGTTGTTTCCGAAATCGAAGTGACCTGCCTGCCAAAAGACCTGCCTGAATTCATCGAAGTTGACCTGGCTAACGCCGAAGTCGGCTCGATCATTCACTTGTCCGACCTCAAAGCCCCTAAAGGCGTTGAGTTTGTTGCTCTGGCACACGGTGATGACAAGGCTGTTGCCAACGTTCACGCCCCACGTGTTGCTCCAGAAGCTACTGAAGAAGGCGCAGCAGAGTAATTCACTCTGTGATGCCGGAGTGATCAAGTAACATCGCGGACTGGAACGTAGCGAGAAAGCGGGCGAGAACGCGGAGTTTACATAATGGTAAATGAGCACTTGTCGTCCACTTTCGCCGCACTCCCTGATTGCGGCGATGTTATCCACCACTCCAAGGAAGGGCCCCTATCGTGACTGCCATCAAACTGATCGTTGGCCTGGGAAATCCAGGCGCTGAATACGAACAGACCCGGCATAACGCAGGGGCCCTTTTTGTTGAGCGCATCGCGAACGCGCAAGGCGTAAACCTTGTAGCGGATCGCAAATATTTCGGCCTGACCGGGCGCTATTCGCATCAGGGTCAGGATGTTCGTCTGCTGATTCCCACCACGTACATGAACCGCAGCGGCCAGGCCGTCGCGGCACTCGCCGGTTTCTTCCGCATCACGCCTGAAGAAATCCTCGTGGCGCACGACGAACTCGACCTGCCACCTGGCGTTGCCAAGCTCAAACAGGGCGGCGGCCATGGCGGGCACAACGGGTTGCGCGACATCATCGCGCAACTGGGCAATCAGAATACCTTTCACCGCTTGCGGCTTGGCATTGGCCACCCGGGCGTTGCCAGTATGGTTTCAAATTTCGTCCTGGGTCGTGCGCCACGCGCCGAACAGGAAAAACTCGATGCCAGCATCGATTTTGCCCTCGGCGTGCTGCCGGATATCCTCGCCGGTGAATGGAACCGTGCGATGAAAAACCTGCACAGCCAGAAGGCCTGACTCACTCCTCGGGGAAAACACCATGGGATTCAATTGCGGCATCGTCGGCCTGCCTAACGTCGGCAAGTCCACCCTATTCAACGCCCTGACCAAATCCGGGATCGCGGCCGAGAACTTCCCCTTCTGCACCATCGAGCCGAACACCGGTATCGTGCCGATGCCGGATCCACGTCTGGAAGCCCTGGCGGCCATCGTCAATCCAAAGCGCATCCTGCCGACCACCATGGAATTCGTCGACATCGCTGGCCTGGTTGCCGGCGCCTCGAAAGGTGAAGGCCTGGGCAACAAGTTCCTCGCCAACATCCGTGAAACCGATGCCATCGCCCACGTGGTCCGCTGCTTCGAAGACGAGAATGTGATTCACGTCTCCAACAGCGTCGACCCGAAACGCGACATCGAAATCATCGACCTGGAACTGATCTTCGCCGACCTCGACAGCTGCGAGAAGCAACTGCAGAAAGTCGCGCGTAACGCCAAGGGCGGTGACAAGGACGCCGTGGTCCAGAAAGGCCTGCTTGAGCAATTGATCGCTCACTTCACCCTCGGCAAGCCTGCACGCACGCTGATGAAGAACATGGGCGCCGACGACAAAGCGGTGATTCGTGGCTTCCATCTGCTGACCACCAAGCCGGTCATGTACATCGCCAACGTCGCTGAAGACGGTTTCGAGAACAACCCGCTGCTGGACATCGTCAAGGCCATCGCCGAAGAAGAAGGCGCCATGGTGGTGCCGGTCTGCAACAAGATCGAAGCCGAAATCGCCGAACTGGAAGACGGCGAAGAGAAAGACATGTTCCTCGAAGCCCTGGGCCTCGAAGAGCCTGGCCTGAACCGCGTGATCCGCGCCGGCTACGAAATGCTGCACCTGCAGACCTACTTCACCGCCGGTGTCGAAGAAGTCCGCGCCTGGACCGTCCGCGTCGGTGCCACCGCACCACAAGCCGCTGGCGTGATCCACACCGACTTCGAAAAAGGCTTCATCCGCGCCGAAGTCATCGCCTACGACGACTTCATCCAGTACAAGGGCGAAGCCGGCACCAAAGAAGCCGGTAAATGGCGTCTGGAAGGCAAGGACTACATCGTTAAAGACGGCGACGTGATGCACTTCCGTTTCAACGTGTAAAACATTTGTTCACGAAAAAGCCGCGTTTGATACGCGGCTTTTTTGTGCCTGAAATCCGGCCAACACCACCGACCCTGTAGGAGCGAGGCTTGCCCGCGAAGGCGTCATCACTGACGCTAAAAGCTTCGCGGGCAAGCCTCGCTCCTACAGAGAATGTGTGGGGTCAGGGTATGTGTGGGGTCAGGCCTTTTTGGTGCGTGGCAGGAAGATCGCCAACACACCAAACAACGGCAGGAACGAACACAGGAAGTACACGTACTCGATGCCGTGAATGTCCGCCAGATGCCCGAGCAGCGCCGCGCCAATCCCGCCGAAACCGAACATCAAACCAAAGAATACCCCGGCAATCATCCCGACATTGCCCGGTACCAATTCCTGCGCATACACCACGATCGCCGAGAACGCCGAGGCCAGGATGAAGCCGATGACCACGCTGAGAATACTGGTCCAGAACAGGTCGACATGAGGCAGGAGCAGCGTGAACGGCGCGACACCGAGGATCGAAAACCAGATCACCGCCTTACGCCCGATCTTGTCGCCGATCGGCCCGCCGAAGAAGGTCCCCGCCGCTACCGCCCCAAGAAACAGGAACAGGTGCAACTGCGAACTCGCCACCGACAGGTCAAACTTTTCAATCAGGTAGAAGGTGAAGTAACTGGTGAGGCTGGACATGTAGAAATATTTGGAGAACACCAGCAGCCCGAGTACCACCAGCGCACTGATGACGCGGTTCTTCGACAAGCCATGCGTCGCCGCCTGACCTTGCTTGAGCTTGAACAGGCTCAAGTGATTGGCGTACCAGCGGCTGATCCGATAGAGCACGAACAGCGCAAACACTGCGAACAGGCCGAACCATGCAACATGGCCCTGACCGTAGGGAATGATGATCGCCGCCGCCAGCAACGGACCGAAAGCCGAACCCGCATTGCCGCCGACCTGAAAGGTCGATTGCGCCAGGCCGAACCGCCCACCGGAGGCCAGTCGCGCCACGCGGGATGCCTCGGGATGGAAGGTCGAGGAGCCGATACCGATCAGCCCCGCCGCCAGCAGAATCATCGGGAAGGTGCCGACCACCGACATCATCAAGATACCGATCAACGTGCAGACCGTCCCGGCCGGTAGCAGCCAGGGTTTTGGATGGCGATCGGTGTAGTAGCCGACCCATGGCTGCAACAGCGAGGCCGTTAGCTGGAACGTCAGGGTGATCAATCCGACCTGGGTGAACGTCAGGCCGTAATTGGCCTTGAGCATCGGATAAATCGACGGCAGCACCGACTGAATCAGGTCGTTGATCAAGTGCGCCAGCGCTACCGCGCCGATGATGCGCATGACCAACGGGCTGCTTTGTGAGGTCGCGGACGCCGACGGGGTGCCGGCTTGGGCGTTGCTGATAGCCATAGGAGTTTCCGTACAACAGATGGGTGCACACGGGCAGGTGCGTCAATGTGCCATTTTTCAGTGCAGCAGCGCCATCCCCTTAGCCTGCTAACGACCTCGTTTTTCATCGCAGAATCGGTGATAGCGCAACGCCATGGTCTGAATCTTGCCTTGTTAATCCGCTTCAACGCGGCCCCTTACAAAGGGGACCGAGAATGGGAAGTTTCGCCACAGAGTCGGCCTACAGAGCTTACGAGGGTGAACTTTCGAGGCCTTTTAAAGGGGCACAGGTCGCGGTCGCAACGACCTCGACGCACGCCAATGGTGCGTGGTGTCCAGAGGAGTCATGGGGCATGCAGGCTTTTTTATCACCGGGGATCGGGCTGCTGGGGCGATTTGGCTTCGCACGCAAATTTCAGCTGTTGTTTCTGCTGTTTATCCTGCCGCTGGCAGGCAGCCTGTTGATGATCGGTCAGGACTATCGCGACAAACTGAACCTGATCTCCGGCGAACGTGCCGGGGTTCGTCAGCTGCTCGCCCTTGATGCGCTCGATAACCTGCTCGCTGCCCAGCGTGACCGCGCTGCCCGCTGGCGCGCCACGGAAACCAATCGCCAACCGACACCGGCCACGCTCGCCGCGATGGCCGCGTTCGATGCGGTGCAACCCGCCGTCGTCCAAGCCACCACCGACCTCGGCAACGCCTTGAAAACCGAAGGCGCCGAGGGCGAAACCCTGGCCCGCTATCAAGCGTTGCAAACCGCTCTTAATGGCCTGGACTCAAAAAGCCTGAGCAGCGTCGGCTGGTGGCCGGATGGTTATGATCGTTTCACCAATGCCTTGAGCGCCCTGCAAGCCTTGCGCGAGCAGATCGCCATGGACAATCGCCTGACGCTCGCGCCGTGGCTGGAAACCTATTTGCTGACGCAGATCTCGACGCAGCACGCGCCGGACCTGATCGAACGGGTCGGTCGTCTGGCCAGCGTCGGCCAGGCGTCGGTGGTGTCCGGGCAGTTCACCCTGCAAAGCCGTCTGCAATTGCGCGACCTGCGCGGCCGCATCGGCGACGCCCGGGAGCAACTGGTGAAAACCGCCAGCCTGCTTGAAGCGCGCCTGCCCAGCGCCCTGCAAACCTGGGCCGGGCAATACCATGACAGCCTCAAGCACCTCGACGCCGAGCTGAAAGTCCTCGATGACGGCGTATTCGGCGGCAGCATCAAGCTCAAGCCGGAGGAGTTCGAACGCAGCCTCGACACCCTGCTGACCGACCTCGCCTCGCTACGCCAGCAGTCGCTGGTGTCGCTGGATCAGCGCCTGGATTACTACCACGGCTCGGCGATTCGCCAGTTCATCCTGGTGGCGACGATCTTTGGTTGCCTGCTCCTGGCCGCGCTGTACCTGTTTATCTGTTTGCAGGCTTCGATTCGTCGTAGCGCCAGCGGCATCACTGTGTTGGCCGAAGCGTTGCGCGATGGCAACCTGAGCCTGCAAGTGCCGGTACAGGGCCGCGACGAACTGGCCGCTATCAGCACCGCCCTCAACGTCGCCGTGGTGCAACTGCGCAACAGCCTGCTGGGGGTCGATCACGAAACCCTGCAACTGAGCAACGCGGTGCGCACGCTCAACCATCACTCCAGCGGCGCCCTCGGGGAAGTCGAGGCGCAGCAGTTGCAAATCAGCCAGATCGCCGCTGCGGCCACGCAATTGGCCGCGACCTCACAAGGGGTCGCCCAGAGTTGCGAACAAGCCTCCGGCAGCGCTCAGCACACCCAGCGCATCGCCGCCGACAGCAGCCGCGACAGCCAGCGCACGACGGCAAGCATCCAGCAACTCAATCAGCGCTTGAACGAAACGGCTGCGGCACTGGGTCGGGTCAGCGAACAAGGACAACAGATTCAATTGGTGGTGGATACCATTCGCGGAGTGGCCGAGCAGACCAACCTGTTGGCGCTCAACGCCGCCATTGAGGCCGCTCGCGCAGGTGAGCAAGGTCGCGGCTTTGCCGTGGTGGCCGACGAAGTGCGCAGCCTGTCGCAGCGCACCCAGTCCTCGACTGCGCAAATTGCCGGCACCGTCGACAGCCTGCGCAGCACGGTGAATGAAGCGGTGAGCCTGATGGAAGCCGCCTGTGGACAGGCGCAATCCGACGCGCAAGCCGTCACCGGCCTTGGTGAACGCCTGGGGGAAATTGCCAGTGCCGTGCAAAGCGTCACCGACACGTTGGCGCAGATCGCCACCGCAGTGGACGAGCAAGCGACCACCGCGGACGAGGTCAGCGGCAACATCCAGCAAGTCGATCAGGCAGCGGTTCGCTTGCTCGAAGGCGCGCGGGCGGTGAACCTCGCGGCAGACACCTTGAGCCAGGGCAGCAAGGCCTTGAGTGCCAATACCGGGAGATTTCAGCTCAGTTGATGCCCTCCCCGGCCCCGTTTTTTCGGGTCAGGTGGATAAGCGGTTGAAAGCGTAGAGAAATATTTTAGATTTACGCTTGACACATCATCGTTACGAGCCAATAATGCGCGCCACTTGGCTACATAGCTCAGTTGGTTAGAGCATAGCATTCATAATGCTGGGGTCCGGGGTTCAAGTCCCTGTGTAGCCACCAAGTACTAAAAACGGCTTACCGAAAGGTAGGCCGTTTTTTTATGCCTCGATAAAAGTCAGTGACTGGCCCAGGAGAAAGAAGCTGCGAAAGCCCCCTCCTCCTCGACCTGAATCAGAAGCGCATCGCCGGCAATGCTGACAACGCTTTTTCCCAAATCTGCCAGGTACGCAACCAGACCATCGCCTGCCAGTCGCTGTCGGCGGGATAGAACTGCTCGAGCAGATTCAATTTGATCTCGCGCCCCGTTGTGTCATTCGGATTGCCGTGAAGATGCAGCCAGTGATCATCGCGCAAATGACGATGAACCTCTGCCCCCGGATACGTCCCGCACTCGATCACAAACGGCATCAACCGCACATGCGGCAACGCATTGATCAACGCCTGCGAGGTGTAACCGGTCGCGGTCGCCGCAACACCGGTCTCGCTCAGTGTGTCGGCGCCGGTGTGCAAGGTGTAGAGCCATGGGCCATAAATGGCCTGGGCCTCTTCCAGTGCCGGATAGGCCGCTTCGGTGATGGTCAGCAACATCGGATGACCGTACTCGCCAGCGCCGGTGTGCAAGTCGAAACACATCGCGACGTCGGCATGAGCGACGTGCTTCTGAATGATCTGGTGCAGCGTCCGGTTCGACCAGCTCGGTGCCCGTCCACCATAAAACAAGCCATCGGGATGGCTGTGCTGACCGCCCTCGACAATCGACATCACCGCCGGCCAACCGTGTGCGCGAATCTCTTCGTCGAGCAGGGCGTCGGCGCGATCGCGCTCGGGGCCTTGCCGCTGAGTGCAGGCATAGATTTCATGCAGCGCCGCATAGGCCCGGTTGTCCGGCAGTGGACGTTCGAAGTTCAGGTGATTGCGGTTCAGGTCGATGTTGTCTTCGTTGACACGACGCAACCACGCCGTGCCCCAAGGGTTGATCAAGTGGATCATCACCACCGCGACATCGGCCGGCAGTGAACGCTTGCCCAGTTCCTGCAACCACTTGATCTGACACCCCGAGCCGTAGAAGCCTTCGACGCCGTGGGTGCCGCTTAGCGCTATCAGCAGCCGCTTGGCACCCGGATCGCCCAAGACCGCCACATCGGTGCTCAGGAGCTCACCGAAAGGCCCTTTGAGTGGGTGCGGGTACTCGGTCAGCGTCGCGCCGGCCGCGGTCGCTACCGCCAGAAACTGTTCACGCTGAGTGCGGTAACTCGGCTGGATGGGGAACTCGGTTTGCATGTCTGCCTCTTGTTGTTCTTCTGGCCAGTTTGATGCCATTGACCCTACAGAAAATCCTCCCATTCATGAAGGGCAAAAGTGTCGTCGCCGCGGGACCTGGTTTGCGTCCCACCCTGTCGGTCGATAAAGTCCGAGGATCTTTTCCCACGGATGGAGTGCCCCGCGTGTTCTCAGCTTTCCACTTGAGCCGCTATCGCCGGTCAGCCCTTTCGCTGATTGCTGCCGCATTAACCCTGGCCGCGTGCACCGCCCCGCCCTCTTCGACGTTGCCGGTCGCGCCAGAAGAGGCCTCGGGCTACCGCACCGACCTGCAGACCCGGTACGCGACGAAACACATGGCGGCAGCCGCCAACCCGCTGGCGGCCGAAGCCGGGCGGGAGATGCTGCGTCAGGGTGGTTCGGCGATTGATGCCGCAATTGCGATGCAGGTTGTGCTGACCCTGGTCGAGCCGCAATCCTCGGGTATTGGCGGTGGCGCGTTGATCGTGCTCTGGGATGGCAAGACTGTTCGCACCTACGATGGGCGCGAAACCGCACCGGCCGGCGCCACCGAGAAGCTGTTCCTGCAAGCCGATGGCCAACCGATGCCGTTCACGCAGGCGCAGATCGGTGGTCGCTCGGTAGGGACGCCGGGTGTGTTGCGAGCGCTTGAGCTGGCCCATCAAAAACACGGTCGGCTGCCATGGGCGCAGTTGTTCGAGCCGGCCATCAAACTCGCGGAACAAGGCTTTGCCATCTCGCCGCGCCTGCACAAGTTGATCGCTTCGGATTCGTCCTTGCGGCGTTCGCCGGAGATGGTCGCCTACTTCCTGAATGCCGATGGCAGTCCGAAAGCTGCCGGCACCCAACTGAAAAACCCGGCACTGGCGGGCGCGTTGAAACGCATCGCCAAGGAAGGGCCGGATGCGTTGTACAAAGGCCCCATCGCCGAAGAAATCGTCACCAAGGTTCAGGGCCACGCCAACCCCGGCAGCCTGTCGCTGAACGACCTCAAAGGCTACAGCGCCAAGGAACGCGCGCCGCTGTGCACCGATTACAAACGCTGGCAGGTGTGCGGCATGCCGCCGCCATCGTCTGGCGGGATCGCCGTGGCGCAGATCCTCGGCACACTGGAAGCCTTGGAGACCCGCGATAAACGCTTTGCCCTGGCTCCGTTGAAACCGCTCAAAACCAACGCACCCGCGGGCATCGAACCGGCGCCTGAAGCCGTGCACCTGATCTCCGAAGCCGAACGCCTGGCTTACGCCGACCGCGCGCAATACGTGGCCGACACCGACTTCGTGCCCGTCCCCGTCAAAGGTCTGGTCGACCCGACCTACCTGGCCAGCCGCGCCGCCCTGATCGGTGATCGCAGCATGGGCACGGCCAAACCCGGCACCCCGCCGGGCATTCAGGTCGCCTACGCGCCGGACCGCTCGCCACTGCGCATCTCCACCTCGCAAGTGGTGGCGGTCGATGACGAAGGCGGCGCCGTGTCGATGACCACCACCGTGGAATCGGCGTTCGGCTCACACCTGATGGTCCAGGGCTTTTTCCTCAACAACCAGATGACCGACTTTTCATTCATCCCCGAAGAGAACGGGCAAAAAGTCGCCAACCGCGTCGAGCCCGGCAAACGCCCACGCTCGTCCATGGCGCCAACGCTGATCTTCGATCGCCAGAGCGGCGAATTCCTCGCCACCCTTGGCTCCCCCGGCGGTTCACAGATCATCGAATACGTCGCCAAAACCACCCTCGGCCTGCTCGACTGGAACCTCGACGCGCAAACCGCGATCAACCTGCCCAACTTCGGCAGCCGCAACGGCCCGACCGAATTGGAACAGGGCCAATTCAGCCCGGCGCTGATTCAGGCGCTGAAGGACAAAGGGCACAGCGTGAACGAGATCGATATGACGAGCGGGACCCAAGCGATTGTTCGGGTCAAGGATGCGCAGGGGAAGGCTTCGTTGGCGGGCGGGGCGGATCCGCGGCGCGAGGGGGAAGCGTTGGGGGATTGAGTTGTATGTAGGAATAACGAAAGGGCTTACCGCGGGGTAAGCCTTTTTACTTTTTACGCTGCCTCGGATTCGTAGCGGGGCCGCCAAATGCCCAACCCAAGAATTAGCGCTTTCACTTATCCCCTTACAGTTTTTGACTTAACGCAGAGATAGATTAGAGATAATTTTCACACCGAATTCAAAAATAGCCCTATAAATAGGGCCTATTGAGGGCCTCGTTAGAGATAACCTTCCGCAGCTCCAGAGATAAATCTCACATGCCTGATTTTTCCCATCACGAACTTCAGCTCCTGAACCCAACTTTCGACTCCCCATTGGTGGATGTGTTGAGTGAGCTGGAACACCTAAGACGCCTGCGACTCGAAGGCGATACTCCAGCTCCAGTGTTTTTCCAGCTCAAGGCAATTTTTCATACATTGGAAAGCTTGGGATCAGCACGGATCGAGGGTAACCACACTACCTTGGCCGACTACCTGGACAATAAAATAGAGGGCAAGGCAACAGATAGTGACCAACTGCGTGAAGTGGCCAACATCGAAAAAGCCATGAGTTACATCGAAGAAATCATGCGCCAAGGTGAACCTCTCACCGAATGGATCATTCGCGAAATTCATGCGATGACCGTCGAGGAACTAGAGCGCGAGGGCGATCGAACTCCTGGGGCCTACCGTCAAACCCCCGTACGTATCGCACAATCGGAGCACCTTCCGCCTGAAGCTATTCAGGTACCGGGTTACATGCAAGAACTGGTGGACTTCGTGAACCACGACGACCTACCCAAATACGATCTGATGAAAGTCGCCTTGGCTCACCATAGATTTGGATGGATCCACCCATTCGGAAATGGCAACGGCCGCGTAGTGAGGCTACTCACTTACGCGCTCCTGATGAAATATGGATTCAACGTAAACACAGGCGGAAGAGTGCTGAATCCGACAGCCGTTTTTTGTAACGATCGCGAGCGCTATTACGCAATGCTCGGAGTTGCTGACACCGGCACGAAAGCAGGTCTCGAAGCGTGGTGTATTTATGTGCTTGAAGGGGTAAAGGATGAGATTGCCAAGGTCGATCGACTCACCGACTACGCCTATCTCAAACACTCAATTCTCACGCCTGCCGTTACATTCGCCCGTCAGCGTGAATGGATTACCAAAACAGAAGAGGCTGTGCTGGATATAGCGATCACTGAAGGCGTTGTTAAGTCGGCAGATCTCGCCAACGCATTGCCGGATCTATCATCTAGCCAACGCACCTATTTGATCAAAAAACTGGTGAGTCAAGGAATGCTCCTTCCTATCAAGGAAGGAGCCAGGCTGTACACCATCGGTTTCTCAAATAATTATTTGATCCGAGGTGTAATCAAAGGGCTGAGAGAGCAAGGTTTTATCCCTGAGCAGCTGGAAAATCCTTAACGCTGCATCACGCCGGCACACCCAAAATAATGTGCGAAGCCTTGATCACTGCCGTCGCCCTCACACCCGGCGCCAGGCCCAGTTCTGCAACAGCCTCACGTGTCACAATCGAATAGACCTCGGTGCCGCCGTCGAGCTGGATCACCACTTCAGCGTTCACCGAGCCGTCGATGACGCTGGTGACCTTGCCTTCCAGGCAATTGCGGGCCGAGAGGCGAATGTCGCTGGATTCGGTCATCAACATCACCCACGGTGCCTTCACCAGCGCGACCGCTTCCTTGCCAACCGCCAGGCCCAGGCTTTTCACGCTGGCCATGGTGACCACGGCCACCAGTTCATTGCCACCCGGCAGTTTCAGCGAGACTTCGGCGTTGACGGCGCCGGGCTGCAATTGACTGATGGTGCCTTTGAATACGTTACGTGCGCTGACTTTCATGGCGTTGTCACCTCGGATTATTTTTGTTGTATTGAACCTAGCGCGAGATCTTCAGCGCCTGTCGCGCCTTGTGTTTCTCCAGCGCCAGCTCGATCAAGCGGCTGACCAGTTCGCTGTAAGTCATGCCGGCGGCCTGCCAGAGCTTGGGGTACATGCTGATACGGGTGAAGCCTGGCAGTGAATTGATTTCGTTGATCAGCACTTCGCCGCTGTCGGTGAGGAACACATCGACCCGTGCCAGCCCGGAACAGCCTAGCAGTTGAAAGGCCTCGACGGCCAAGGCACGAATGCGTTCGCTGGCTTCAACACTGATATTGGCCGGCACCACCACTTCAGCCGCCTTGTCGTCGATGTACTTGCTCTCGTAGGAATAGAAGCCGCTGCGCACCACGATTTCGCCGCAACCGCTGGCGATGGCGTCCTCGTTGCCGAGCACCGCGCATTCGATCTCGCGGCCGCTGACGGCGGACTCGACCAGCACTTTCTCATCGAAACCCAGGGCCAGTTCAATCGCCGCCGTGTATTCAGCTTCGTCGTTGACCTTACTCACACCCACGGAAGAACCCTGGTTCGCCGGTTTGATAAACAGCGGCAGACCGAGCTTGCCTTTGACCTCGGCGAATCCGGTGCGCGCCGCCGTGGCGCGGGTCAGCGTCACGAACGGCGTGACGGCCAGCCCGGCATCCCGCAACAGGCGCTTGCTGATGTCCTTGTCCATGCACACGGCCGAACCCAGCACATCGGAGCCGACAAACGGCAAATCGGCCATGCGCAGCAGACCTTGCAGGCAACCGTCTTCCCCCAGGGTGCCGTGAACAATCGGGAAGATCACATCGACGTGGCCGAGCAGTTCCTGACTGGAGGTCTCCACCAATTGTTGACTGGACTTGCCCGGCACAACGGCCAGTTCGCGATTGGATTGATTGAGGGCGATCAGCGCCGGATTTTCCTGGTTGAGCAGGAAGTTCGACGGGTCGTTGAGGTGCCAGTGGCCCTGCTTGTCGATCCCGATCAGCACCGGTTCGAAGCGTGAGCGATCCAGCGCATCGACGATGTTCTTCGCCGACTGCAGCGATACTTCGTGCTCAGCCGAACGCCCGCCAAAAATAATCCCCACACGCAGCTTGCTCATTGCCTGGCCTCAATTGTGACAAGTGAAAGAAGAACTGGACGCCACTCAGCGATTGGCCACCAGATGTGCACCGAACAGCAGGTAGCAACTGCCGGCAAAGCGATCCAGCCATTTTCGCGAGCGCTCGTAAACCCCCGCCACCCGACGGCTGGAAAACAGCAGCGCCACGCTGCAATACCAACTGAAGGACAGGGTCGCCATGGTCAGCACCGCCAGCGCCAGCAACATCGGCGGCACAGTAGCGGGCATGGCCGTGGCGAAGATCGTCGCGACGAACAGTGCAGCTTTGGGGTTGGTCATATTGCCCAGAAAGCCCTGCCCATAAACCGACAACAACGTGCGCCCCGCTTCGCCCACCGAGCCGCTATCGCCCGCGACCAAAGGCGTTTTGCGCTTGAATTGCTTCAATCCCAGATAGATCAGATAACAACCACCGCCAATCTTGAAGCTCAGGTAGAGCGTCGGCGCCGCGCTGAACAGCGACTTGATTCCCAGCCCGCCCGCGAGGCCCCAAAGCACAGTACCGGTCGCCACGCCCAGTGCGGCCACTACGCCGTGACGCTTGGAGTGACTGGCCGCCAATTGCGCGATATTGAAAAAATTCGGCCCCGGCGTCACCACCGCAACCGTCCACAACAGCGCCAATGACAACAATGGAGCGGCGTAGCTCAGTGGGAACATATCCATACTGTGGGTCGCCTTCGTGGCTCGGGAGAAGATCCGACACCTTGCAACATTAGCCCGGTTTTTTCTACCGGCCGGGTGGTTCTATCGGACAGCAGACAGACGGGAATCACTGGGTTAACGTGTTCCGCATCAAGCTCATGACAACGACACCATGGCCAAGCACACGCCTCCCATCGACTGGTTCCATCGCGCGCCCGACGCCGGCGGGCTACAGCGTTTCGAAGCGTTTTTTGCCGGCCACGGCTACGACCTTCATCGCCACGACACGTACGCCATCGGCCGAACCCTCGCCGGTGTGCAGAGCTTCCAGTATCGCGGCAGCTGGCGCCACAGCTTGCCCGGTGGAACCATGGTGTTGCACCCGGACGAAATCCACGATGGCGAGGCCGGCACCGAGATCGGGTTTCAATACAGGATGATGTACATCCAGCCGGCGCTGATCCAGCAGATGCTTGGCGGGCAGCCGCTGCCGTTCATCAAGACCGGGCTGTCGACCGACCCGCGTTTGTTCGCCGCCACTGATGCGCTGTTGCGCAGCCTGGATGGCCCTCTCGATCCACTGGAAGAACAGGATGCACTGTTCGATCTGGCGCAGGCCTTGAGCACGGTTTGCGGTGTGACGGCGACTCACCAGAGTTTCGACTATGTGGCAGCAGAACGTGCGCGGGAGTACATCCACAGCGCCCTGGATCGCACCGTGACACTGGAGGAACTGGCGCACCACAGCGGTCGGGATCGCTGGAGCCTGTCGCGGGATTTTCGCCTGTTATTCGGCACCAGCCCTTATCGATACCTGACCATGCGCCGCCTGGACCTGGTCCGGTCGCTGCTGATTCAGGGCCAGTCACTGGTCAGCGCCGCGTTGATTGCCGGTTTCACCGATCAGAGCCACATGACCCGGCTATTCAGTAAAACCTACGGCTTGACGCCGGCCCGCTGGATGAAAATGCACCGCCGCTGAGCCACGCACAATCGTACAAGAAGCACGCTCATGCGCTGGTTATCGTGGATTGACGATCAACCACGAGAGCCGCTTCATGAAAGCTTACGAAAGCCTGAATTTCGCTGAAAAAATCGCCCGGATCGACTCGCACTGGACGCCTCGGGTCATCGCCGAAATGAACGACTACCAGTTCAAGGTGGTGAAGTTGCTGGGGGATTTCATCTGGCACGACCACCTCGATACCGACGAAACCTTCATCGTCCTCGAAGGGCAGTTGCGCATCGACTTTCGCGATGGCCACGTGTTGGTCAACGCCGGCGAAATGTACGTGGTGTCAAAGGGGGTCGAGCACAAACCGTACGCCGAGCACGAGGTAAAACTGCTGCTGATCGAGCCCAAAGGCGTGCTGAACACCGGCACTGAAGGTGGCGAGCGCACGGCGCAGAATGACGTGTGGGTGTAAGCAGCAGCCGGCTTAGGGCTGCAACGATTTTCCGTCCACCGGGTCGCCAATTTTCAGGAAATGCCCGCCCGCCACGTGGTGCAAAGTGCGCAACGCATCTTGCCCCTCGAAGTGCCAGCGACCGTCGCTGAACACCCGTTCGTCCGCCTGGGCGGCAATCACTTCGGCCAGGAACAGATCGTATTGTTGGTGGTTGCCGGGTTCCGGCAGCAGCCGGCATTCCAGCCAGGCGACGCAGCCTTCGAGCATCGGCGCATCGATCAGTTCGCCGCTGAAGGTTGGCAAGCCATAGACCTGGAACTTGTCCTGGCCGTGGCCCTGGGTCAATTCCAGGCCGGAGGTCGAGCCAACGGTCTGGACGATATCGGCCTGCGCGGCGCAGGGCACGTTCAGTACGAAGGTGCCTGAGGCTTCCAGCAGTTGCCGGGTCCAGGTGGACTTGTCCAGCACCACGGCGATTTTCGGCGGTTCGAAATCCAGCGGCATGGCCCAGGCAGCGGCCATGATGTTGCGCTGTCCGTCATGCGTGGCGCTGACCAGCACGGTCGGACCGTGATTGAGCAGACGATAGGCCTTGGACAACGGAACCGGGCGGCGGTGGGAAAGGCTCATGGCGGTCTGCTCCTGGGAGAAAGCGCCGATTGTAGCGATATCCCGCGAGATGCGGATTGCACAGACGAAAAGATCGCAGCCTTCGGCTGCTCCTACAGAGAGAACACAATCCCCTGTAGGAGCTGCCGAAGGCTGCGATCTTTCAAGGGCTAGCGCCGATTAATCAAGTCGCCAACTGATTGGCAAACTGCCCGACCGCGTTCACCACTTTCTGCGCACCGTCCTGGATCTCGACGATCACCGTACCGGCCTCCGCCGCCAGCGCCAGGCCTTGTTCAGCCTGGAGTTTGCCGTCGGTCATCAGGGCCACGGCGTTGCGGGCCATTTCCTGGTTCTGACGCACCACACCGACAATTTCATCAGTCGCCTGGCTGGTACGCGAAGCCAGTTGCCGGACCTCATCCGCCACCACCGCAAAACCTCGACCCTGCTCACCGGCCCGAGCCGCTTCAATGGCCGCGTTGAGCGCCAACAGGTTGGTCTGTTCGGCAATGCCGCTGATGGTCTTGACGATGGTGCCGATCACCAGCGACTGCTCGTTCAACGCTTCGATGCCTTCGCCGGCGGTTTGCATGTGCCTGGCCAGGTCACGCATCACATTCACCGCCTGAGTCACCACGGCATTACCGCGCTGAGCGCTACTGTCGGTTTGCTGTGAGGTGCTGTAGGCAATGTTGGCCGCTTCGGCAACCGCGCGTTCCTGATTGACCTGATCGGTGATCACCGTGGCGAATTTCACCACTTTGTAGAGATTGTTGTTGGCGTCGGCCACCGGGTTGTAGGACGCCTCCAGCCACACAACGCGCCCGTGGCTGTCGACACGTTTGAAACGGCCAGCGACAAATTCGCCGGCGTTCAGGCGACGCCAGAAGTTCTGATACTCGGCACTGTTGTATTCCTGCGGCTCACAAAAGGTACGGTGATGTTTGCCCTTGATCTGCGCCAGGCTGTAACCCATGCCGCTGAGGAAACGGTCATTGGCCACCAGCACGTTGCCATTGAGATCGAACTCGATCACCGCCGTCGAGCGCACCAGTGCACCGATCAGGTTCTCATGCTCACGGGACGCCTCGATGGTGCGGGTCAGGTCGCTGGAATAAATCGAGAAATGCTTGATGCGCCCATCCGCTCCGCGCACTGGCTGCACAATCGAGCGCAGCCAGGCTTCCTGGCCATTACCACGTAACAGGCGCACGGCGCCGGCGAAATGCTCGCCACGGGTCAACGCGGCCTTGAAGCGATGGTGAAATTCGTCGGATTTGACATGCGCCGGGACGATGTCATCGATGTGCCGGCCAATCAGGTCGTTGCTCTTGTAGAGCATCTCGCCGAGGAAATTCTGGTTGATCGATTGAACACGCCCATCGGCATCGAGGGTCAAAACCAGCATCTCGCTTTCCAGACTTTCCTTCACTTGCTGAAGGCTGGAGAGTTCTTCGCGAAGAGCCGAGAGCTCCTGCTTCAAGCGTTTGTTGAACATGGGAAAGTACCGATGGACAGAGATAAAAAGCGGCATGCAGCTTATCCATCGGCCTTGCGGGTATTTTCTGAAGAGTGTTTCAGGGTTGTCCTACAAAATTAGTGGCGCATCGCCTACCGCCCCCGTCACTCAGACCGCACCAGCAGCCGGGCAACTTCCAACGCTCGACATCCGCGTCCCGAAATACGCGGCGCTGCTGATCCCCACTGCGCCCATCACTGCGCTGAAGATCACACAGATCCATGGGCTCCACGGCATCAGGCCGATCAACAGCAACGGTGTGATACTCGCCCAGGCCGCGTAGGCAATGTTGTAGGTGAAGGAAATCCCCGAGACACGAATCCGTGCCGGAAACAGGCTGACCATCACCGACGGCACTGCGCCAACCACGCCGCAACAGAGGCCGGCCACTGCGTAGGCCAGACCGATCCAGCTACCGCCGATGATCAGGCTGGTATAGAGCACGCCGATGCCCAGCGGCAGCAGCAGGCTATAGAGCATCACGGTGCGCCACGCGCCGATACGGTCAACCAGCAACCCGGCAAGTACACAACCAATGTTTAGAAAAACAATGCCCAAGGCACTCAGGGCGAAGGTGTGGCTGGCGGTCATGCCAAAGGTTTTCTGCATCATGGTCGGGGTGATGACCACGAACACCACCACTGCCGAGGTCAGCACACAGGTGAGGATCATCGCCGGCAGCATGGCCAGGCGATGTTCACGCAAGACCGTGCGCAGCGGCAGTTCGACCGCGGCATCGCGACGAGCCTGCATCGCCATGAACACCGGCGTTTCACTAAGCCAGCGCCGCAGCCAGACGCCAATCACACCGAACACGCCACCCAGCAGGAACGGGTAACGCCAGGCGTAATCGAGGATCTCCGCCGGGGTGAACGCCTGTGCCAGAAACGTCGCCGTCAATGCGCCGATCAAATAGCCAAAGGTCAGCCCCGCCTGCAGGAAACCGAGGGCATAACCGCGATGGCCAACCGGCGCATGCTCGGCAACGAACACCCAGGCGCTCGGCACTTCACCACCGACGGCCGCGCCCTGAAGGATGCGCAGGGCCAACAGCAGCAACGGCGCAAAATAGCCGATTTGGGCGTAGGTCGGCATGATGCCGATCAGCAGGCACGGCAGCGCCATCATCAGGATGCTCAGGCTGAAAACCTTCTTGCGCCCCAATTTGTCCGCGAAATGCGCCATCAGGATCCCGCCCAAGGGCCGCGCCAGGTAACCGGTGGCGAAGATCCCGAAACTTTGCAGCAATCGCAGCCATTCGGGCATTTCCGGTGGGAAAAACAGCTGGCTGAGGGTCAGCGCGAAAAATACGAAAATGATGAAGTCGTAGATTTCCAGCGCGCCACCCAGCGCCGCAAGGCCAAGGGTCTTGTAGTCCGAGCGGCTGAACGGCGCCGGGCGCGAATCGGTATTGGCAGTCATGAAAAAGAACTCTGGCATAGGCAAAAAACCAAGGCGCCCATGGTCTACGCAAACGCGCCCACGGACAACCCGTTAGACCAAAGTCTCAGTCTGGTAAAACTTCGTCACAAAAAAGGACTGATTGATTTACTGTTGGCACCTGTCCAGACGGGCCTCTGCGGCCCTGAAGACCACAACAAACATAAAAATTCGAGGTACTCCCGTGGCCGCTGTTATCGAAGATACCCGCTCCGCCCGCTTTGCCCTGCGCTGTTCAAGTTTTGCCGAACGCTGGTTCCCCGATTCCTGGGTGTTTGCCGCGCTGGCGGTGATTATCGTCGCTGTGGCCACCATGGCCATGGGTGCCAAACCCACTGATGCCGCCATGGCATTCGGCGACGGTTTCTGGAGCTTGATCCCGTTCACCATGCAGATGGCTTTCGTGGTGATCGGCGGCTACGTGGTCGCCAGCTCGCCGCCGGCGGTGAAACTGATCGACCGGCTGGCGCGCATCCCGAAAAACGGCCGCTCCGCCGTGGCCTGGGTGGCCTTGATTTCGATGGTCGCGGCGCTGCTGAACTGGGGGCTGTCGCTGGTGTTTGGCGGTTTGCTGGTGCGCGCCCTCGCCCGTCGTGCCGATCTGAAAATGGACTACCGCGCCGCGGGTGCTGCGGCATATCTCGGTCTTGGCGCGGTGTGGGCCCTGGGCCTGTCGTCATCGGCTGCGCAGTTGCAGGCCAACCCGGCCAGTCTGCCGCCGTCGATCCTGTCGATCACCGGGGTGATTCCTTTCACTCAAACGATCTTTCTCTGGCAATCGGGCGTGATGTTGCTGGCGCTGATCATCATCTCGCTGATCATTGCCTACGCCACCGCGCCCGGCCCGACCACCGCGCGTGATGCCAAGGCCTGCGGCGTCGACCCGAGTTTCAACCTGCCACCGCTGCAACCGCGCACCCGTCCCGGCGAATGGCTGGAACACAGCCCGCTGTTGACGATTCTGCTGGTGCTGCTGGCCGCCGGATGGCTGTTCCACGAGTTCTCGACCAAACCGGCGATCAGTGCTATTTCCGGACTGAACACCTACAACTTCCTGTTCATCATGCTCGGTGCCCTGCTGCACTGGCGCCCGCGCAGCTTCCTCGACGCGGTAAGCCGTGCGGTGCCGACCACCACAGGCGTGTTGATCCAGTTCCCGTTGTACGGCTCGATCGCCGCGCTGATGACCACCGTCAAAGGCACTGACGCCCAGACGTTGGCCCACCACATCTCGACCTTTTTCGTACAAATCGCGTCCCACGACACCTACGCGCTGTTGATGGGTGTGTACTCGGCGATCCTCGGTTTCTTCATCCCGTCCGGCGGCGGCAAATGGATCATCGAAGCGCCGTACGTGATGCAAGTGGCCACCGACCTGAACTACCACCTGGGCTGGGCCGTGCAGATCTACAACGCTGCCGAAGCGCTGCCGAACCTGATCAACCCGTTCTACATGCTGCCGCTGCTGGGCGTACTGGGGTTGAAGGCACGGGACTTGATCGGCTTCTCGTTCGTGCAACTGCTGGTGCACACGCCGCTGGTGCTGTTTCTGCTATGGGCGTTGGGGACGACGCTGACGTATACGGCGCCGGTGATGCCGTAAACACAGTTGATTGCACCTGCAGCAATGCAGGTGCAATCAGGTTTGATCGCCGGGTAATACCTTCAGAAGTTCAGGCAACGCTGCCTGAACCGTATCCCACACCACCTCAAGATTGATATCGAAGTAGCCGTGGGCAATTGCGCATACCGCGCATGCTGCGCCATGGCACTTCGCCGTTTTGCGTGGCGAACTCCGCATAGCGATCCATGATCTTGGTCGCCGCCTCGCCAATAATGATGAGGCTCATGATGACCGCCTGCTGTGTGCGCTTGTCGTCGAAAAACTCTTCTTTGCTCAACCCTTCGACAAAAATCAGCGCATCGGCAGCCGCCTGACGCATATGGTCAAGTTAGTCGTCGAGACGATTTTCGGTCATACCGGCCGAGCCTGCTCAAGCACCTGCTGACGAAATTTCAAAGGAAGATCCCCTGGTGTCAGCAGGTCAACGCTTACGCCCAGCAAGTCTTCAAGCTCGACCTGAAGCCCTCCAAGGTCAAAAAGCGTAGCACCGGGCAGAGCATCTACCAGCAGGTCAAGGTCGCTTCCCTCTTCATCTGTTCCAAACAGTACCGAGCCGAATACACGAGGGTTAGACGTACGAAATCGACCGACGACCTCGCGAACAGCTGCACGTTGTAGATCAAGAGCGGTGGAGGGTTTCATGATTTACCTTTACTCGATTCGGTATCGCGCCAGTCTAGCAGTGCCTGAGGATGGCAAACACCGCACACCTTTACAGGATGCATGCCGGTCATCGAAGTGTCAGCCAATCGAAACTCTCGTGTAATGTACCCATCACATCGCACTGATAGCGTCCTACTGAAATATATTGCAACAACTTCACAAGACAGGAGTCGGAATGAACGACGAAAAAGATGGAAGCGACATCCCCTCCCCCGAAGGCGATCAACCCACCGATACCAGCCGCCGCCGTTTCCTCGGTGGTGTGGCGGTATTGGGTGTAGGCGCCACCTTAAGCGCTTGCGGCACCCATGGCGATGAACCGGGAAAACCGGTCGAACGACCACTGACGCCCACCGAACTGGACAAAGCCCTGCGCGAGCAGGTGAAAAACGTCGTGGTGATTTACGGCGAAAACCGCAGCTTCAACAATCTGTTCGCCGATTTCCCCGGCATCGAAAACCCGCTGTCCGCGATCAAACCCGAGCAATACCTGCAACGCGACCGCGATGGCAGCGTGCTGTCGGGCCTGCCTCCGGTATGGGGTGGCGTGAATCAGGTCGGTCCGCAAACCCTCGATGGCGTGATTTATCCCAGCGGTACGCAGTTTCAGGAACATCTGCCCAATGCTCCGTTCGCCCTTAAAGGGCCACAGGGCGAAGACTTGCCCCTGAGCCTGGTGACTCGCGACCTGTGGCATGTGTTCTATCAAAACCAGATGCAGATCAACGGCGGCAAGAACGATCACTTTGTGGCATGGGCCGATTCCGGTGCCCTGACGTTCGGCCATTACGCCCAGACTCGCTACTCGTTGCGCTTGTGGGACGTCGCCAAGGAATTCGTCCTGTGCGATAACTTTTTCCAGGGCGCTTTCGGCGGTTCGTACCTGAACCATCAATACCTGATTAGTGCCCAGGTGCCGTTTTACCCGGATGCCGCCAACTCGGTGGCCAAGTCACAGATCGCCACGTTGCAGAGCGATGATCCGACCGACACGCGCCTCAAGCCCTTGGCCCAGTCGCCCAGCAGCGCCATGACTGGCCCGCCGCAATTCGGCCCGAGCCTGCTGACGCCCGACGGCTATGCCGTGAACACCATGGCGCCACCCTACTGGCCGACCTGGATCCGCGACCCTGAGCGTCCGGACTATGCCAAAGCCGACTTGCCCAGCGTGCTCGTCCCACAAACGCACGAACATATCGGCGACAAACTCTCGAAGAAAAACGTCGACTGGGCGTGGTACGGCGGCGCGTGGCAAGCGACGATCGATGAGTACAAGGATTCGGGCGCCATTCCGAAGATTCCGAACTTCCAGTACCACCATCAGCCGTTCAACTATTTCAAACGCCAAGGCCCGGAAAACCCGGCGGAACGCAGCAAGCGCCTGCGCGATGGCGGTTTGGGCGATGAGTCGAGCACCAACAAATTTTTGGCGGACGCTGAAGCCGGCAAGCTGCCAGCGGTGACGTTCTACAAACCTCAGGGCAACTTGAACATGCACGCGGGCTACGCAGACGTGGCGTCGGGCGACCGGCATATCGTCCGCGCACTGAAGGTTTTGCAGCAAAGCCCGCAATGGAAAAACATGGTGGTGGTCATCACGGTCGATGAAAACGGCGGCTGGTGGGATCATGTTGCTCCGCCCAAAGGCGATCGCTGGGGCCCGGGGACACGTATCCCGGCGCTGGTGATTTCACCGTTCTCGCGCAAGGGCACGGTGGACCATACGGTCTACGACACGGCGTCGATCCTGCGACTTATCACCCGGGTGTTCCAACTGGAGACACTCGACGGGATCAGACTGCGCGATGAATCGATGATTGCCCGTGGCCAAAAGCCGATGGGGGATTTGACCAATGCCTTGCACTTTACGAGCTGACTGAAAATGGCATCGCCCCTTACCAAGGGGCGAATGCCCGCACATGGATTGGTCTTACAAACAGGTTCGGTGTTGCCTGACACAAAGCCAAGTAAGGTCCTATCTCCAACGCACAAATCACCGCGTTAGACTTCGACGGAGCAGATAACTTCTATTCAGTAAAAACTGCATTAACCAAGGACGGAAAAGTAAATGCCTTCAATATCGAAATCGCTGGAAGAAATGATTAATGAAATTTACCAGGACGGCAGAGTTTCATTCGTTGAATACAAAAAACTGCGCGATGATGCCGACAGACGCATGGAAGCTGTCATTCACGAATTTGGCCACCATAACAATGTGACGGCTTTTCAAAAAGCCATGGATGTCGCCATGCAGCTACTGCAGTTGGCAATTATCGATGCGAAGAAAGCCAAACTGACCGACACCGGCGAAGCCATTGTTAAAGATGCCGTGGTGGCCCAAGTCGAATACTTGCGCGCTGGAAGCGATTTAGCCCTGCATCTGTTGTAACGCCACAGCAAAGTGCCGGCCCGTCGCAAAGGAGCGGCGGGCTATCTGACTGCATCCCCGGCGCATCACAATAATTCTGTTTCACGGCGCTTCTCTGTCTACCCTTGCTGATCCAGTATGACGCTCGTCCCTATCCCAGGGACTCATCGCTGAAAAGGATCTGAGCATGTTCAAACTTGCAGGACTCACCCTTGCCGCCCTCACCCTGAGCGCCGCCGCCCACGCCGATGTCGACTTGAAGTTGGGCAGCACCGAACGCGTCACGCGCCTGTTTGCCTACCCCAACAACTGCAACGTGATCTGCTTTCGCAACTGGACGCTGGAACAGACCGTCGAGCATTACCTGACCCAAAGTGTGCAACGCGATGGCTATAGCGCGGCGAAAGTCCTGGTGAAAACCGATAACGATCAGCTCTACGCCGAAATCAGCGGCGTACCCGAAGGCTATCAAAAACCACTGGCTGCGCTGCTCGATGCCGGCGATCTGGCCTACACCGGCGCTAGCAAGCTGAATGCCGATGGCAAGTGGGCCTACAGCTGGTATCTGTTCCTACCGTTGGGCATGGCGCTGGAAAACCGTAAAAGCGTTGAACTGCTGCATTTCCCCCCGGATTACTCGTTGACCCAGGCACAGGATTACCTGAGGTCTGCCACCACGGATCGCTGGGCCACGCTGCTCACCGACAACGGCATCCCCGCCGACCAGACGCCGGGCTACCAGACCATCATCGACATCGCGCCGATTGCCGCGCCGTCCAACGCCGGCAAGGATCTGGAAGGCGTCTACGACTACTTCAAGGATTATCAGACCACCATGGTCAAGGACGTCAGCCAGAACGCCAGCGGTGCCGCGTTACCGATGGTTGCCTTCGGCGCACCGGTGCGTAACTGGATCAAACAGCAATACGGGGCGACCGTGAACGTGCTCGGATTGGCAATGATCAGTCCGAGTGCGGGGGTGAACGTGCCGGTATTGGGTTCCAACCACCCAAGCTACATCTGGTACGCCGCCGACCCCGCGACCTACACCGGTGAAGATGCACAGGCCAAGGCCGACGCCGCAGGCTTGAAAGTCATGGGCCAGGATTTGAGCGCCGCGTGCTGGCAGGCCGGCATGGGCAGCAAACCGGGCACTGACCCTCAAGTTCAGCTGAAAAACTGCACCCAGACCTGGCAAGTGAGCCAGAAAGAAAAGACCTGCGAACTGTTCTACACCTCGATCCGCAACCTTACGCCTGACCAAGCCGCAGCCAAGTGCGCGACGCCGCCGATCAAGTCCCAACTCAAACAGCTCAAGGCCCCGGCTCCCGCAACCGCGATGCCCGCTCCGCACCTGTAGACGATGCATGACGTTCCCATGTGGGCGATGGCTGACGCGGGAACGCGCACATTTCGCCTGTCAGTAATGACAGTAGACCGGTGGTTCCATTTGCGAGAGGCTTGAGGCGTACCTATGTGTTGCAGGGCCGGCAGGAGCGTCGGCTGACGGAAGTCGCAGCAGCCAACCGACAAGGATCGTTATGAAAGCCCACACTCTGTACGGGACTTCTGAGCAGCCACCCGATGGAATTTATCCATTTGCAGCGCTTCCCGTTCGCCTTGGATTCCCATCCCGGGGCGACTTCGAAATCATTTACAGCGCCATGGGCAAAGCGATAGCCGTGACGGCACTGCGCGAATTCCCCCGGATCAGCCGAATCTGCCGGGCTTCGGGGCAACTGCTGCCCTATCGCTGCCAGCATTCCCGGCAACTGGCGCCGGGCATCCATGTCTACGACCCGCGTTTCTGCGGGCTGCTGCGTCACTCCTGCGACCCAAACGTATTTCTCGACATGAGCGAGCTGTGGCTGTGGGCGCTGAAGGACATCAAAAAAGGTGACCGGCTGACGATGGATTACGCTGCCACTGAAGACCAACTGCGACGTCAGTTCGCCTGCCAGTGCGGCGCCTACGACTGCCGAGGCTGGATCACCGGCTACGATGAACCGCCAAACGCCGACGGCCAGTTGTTTTTGCAACACTGGCGTCGGCGGAGTCTGTGCTGAAAGGCGTTACAACGCCTCGACCGGACGCAGGCGGTACTGCGGCGGCAATTGCTCAAAACCGCTGATGGTTGCGTTCAGGCTTTTCCAGCGACCGTCCTTGATGCCGTAGATGCAACCGTGAATCGACAGCTTCTGCCCGCGATGCCAGGCGTTTTGCACAATACTGGTGTGCCCGACGTTGGCGACTTGTTGAATCACGTTGAGTTCGCAGAGGCGGTCGACCCGCTCTTCTTCGGTGGGCAACGTGGCCAGTTCTTCGCGCTTTTCATAATAAAGATCGCGAATCGAGCGCAGCCAGCCGTCGATCAGGCCCAACTGACGGTCCTGCATCGAGGCGCGCACGCCGCCGCAGCCATAGTGGCCGGTGACGAGGATATGTTTGACCTTGAGCACGTCGACGGCGTACTGAATCACCGACAGGCAGTTCAGGTCAGTGTGCAGCACCACGTTAGCGACGTTGCGGTGCACGAACAGATCGCCCGGCAGCATGCCAACGATCTCGTTGGCCGGCACGCGGGCATCGGAACAACCGATCCACAGGTATTCCGGTGTCTGTTGGCGGGCCAGCTTGGAGAAGAAGTCCGGATCTTCCTGCTTGATCGCTTCAGCCCAGCGTTCGTTGTTATCAATCAGATCTTGTAATTCGTTCATGCTGTGAAGCCTCGAGATTGATGCGCTGCTTTATGACAGACAACCGCCCGTCGGGGTCACGTGCGAAATGCCCTGATGCACTTAATGGCGGCCCGGTTTTCCATGCCGGCTGAATTCTTGTGGGCCCTGTAGGTCCACCCTAGTAAGGCCCACAGTATGAGGAATTGCCATGACTGATTCACGACGTCCTTTCGATGCGGTGCAACCCGAGTCCATCGATGACAATGAAGACCGCATGGGTTCGGTACATGAGCTGGATTTCGACGAGGAAGAACCCAGCGCCAAAATCGGCGACGAATTACCGCAATCCGAGCGTGAACGGCTGATGCCCAAGGGCCGAGTACGCGAAGCCGGCATGACCGGGGCCTCGACCGATGACCATGAGTCTACCGACGACGACATGAGCCCGGAAACCCTGATTCATGAAGACGGCGCGCGGGACGCCCATGAAGCGGGTGAAGATGGGCAGGCCGATTGGGACCTGAGTATCGTCGATGAGGACGATATCGGCGGGGGTAACGGGCTGGATGAGGAAGAGATGGCGCAGCGTGATCCGATGGACGGTAATCGTTGATCGTTGCCGTCAGTGAGGACGCCTTCGCGGGCAAGCCTCGCTCCTACAGGTTTTTCGCCGAACACAACATCTGTGGACGCCAAAACCCTGTAGGAGCGAGGCTTGCCCGCGAAGCTTTTAAAAGGATCAATCCACCAAAGTACAGGCCATGACCACCGCATCTTCTCGCCCACCCACCGCCGGATAATAATCCCGACGCCGGCCGATCTCGTTGAACCCGTACCGCTCATACAACTTGAATGCGCCACGGTTGCTGTCGCGCACTTCCAGGAAACACTCTCGCGCCTTGGCGTCATACGCCCGGGACATCAAATGCTCAAGCAGCGTCAAACCCAGGCCACGGCCCTGGTTTTCCGGTTTGACGGTGATGTTCAGCAGGTGTGCTTCATCCAGAATGATCTGCACCACCCCGTGCCCGACCTGCTGCTGCCCTTCGAACATCAGCCAGATCTGATACTTGCCCAGGCCATCGAGGAAAATCCCCCGGGTCCACGGATGGCTATACGCCGCGTATTCAATTTTCAGTACAGCGTCCAGGTCCGCCTCAGTCATTGGGCGAAAAGATACAGCGTCACTCATTCGATTCTTTCCAACGCGCCATCAGCCGACGCATGGCTTGCCAGACATCAGCCTTACGCTGTGGCTCTTCCATTAATAATTCCAGGCCCGGCAGGGCCCAGACCGAGCCCAGGCCTTCGACCTGGAGTTCACGGTTGAAGGATTCGGCGTTCGCCTCACCGGCAAAGCGCACCGCCGGCAGGCCGATCAGCCACAAACAGACGCACGGAGCGTCTTCGAGCCGGGCCGAGAGAAAACCTTGGACGAAGTCGCGAGCGGCTTCCGGGCCCTGATCCATTGTGCCGCGGACCAGTAGCGGCCAACGCACCGGCTCGCCGACGATCTGCGGGCTGTCCGGCAGACCGGCGGCGCGCAGCATGTCCTTGAGCAACATATAAGCGGGGTCGCGGGTCTGGAACGGTTCGCCTGTGGGTAACTCCACCAGCAGCAGGCAGCGCCCGGCCCGCAGCAGTTGCAGGGCAAAGCGCGGCGGCGGCACGACCGTTGCCTTGGCCACGACCGGCGCAGCCTCTCCTTCGACCTTGGCGTTGGTGCGCGTGCTGGCCAACGATGGCCGTGGCACTTCGATTTTCACCCGTTCGGCCGGTTTGACCACAGGTTCCACGGGCGCTTCGGCCACTGGCGCCGGCGCCACCGGGGCGACGACCAATGGCTCGGGCAGCGCCAGCAGCTCGGGGCGCGAGGGCGCGGCAAAGGGCAATTCGGTGCGCGGCAGCCAGTTGACCACCTGCATGGCGGTCAAATAAGCGCGACGACGAGACTCGATAAGCAAAGGTCGGCCACTTGTGGATAACTAAAGTGCGCTGATTCTACCGCCCTTCGCTGAAGATCGCGCACTGTTGATCAATAGAAAACCGACAGCCCGTCCCGAGAGTGAATCGACACGCCTGCGATGCAGTACAATCGCGGCTTTTAATCGCCAACCAGCCGGCCATCCCGATGATCGAACCCAAGCGCGTCTTGCGCGCCCTCGCTGAACACTGGGCACTTCTGGAGCCACTGTGCGAGCACTTCGACCAAGGCACCCTGAGCCTCAACGAACTGCGTTCACAGTTGGCCGCCCAGCAACTCGACAGTACGCCGCAGGACATCACCAGCCTGCTGGACGTGTGGATCCGCCTCGACATTCTGGTCCCCGTGGCGAAAAGCCCGAACCGTTTCGAGCTTAACGCGCAGATCCACGACTTCCTCGCTTACCTGCGCCGTGAGCACCGGCTGGGCCTGTGCCTGGAAATCGAAGCCTATTTGCGCCACCTCGAACGCCTGGCCGGTTACATCCAGGACGCCTTCGACATTCGCGACGGCCACGACCTGGCGCGCCAATTACGCCTGCTGGACATGCGCGTACGCGATGTTCTGAAGAAACTCGCCAACGACGAACAAGCCCTGGTGGCCGTCGCCGAGCGCGCCAAGACCAGCGACCGGCAGATCCCGCTGCGTCAGCGTTACGCTGAAGTGCTGGCGACCTGGGACGAATACGTCGAGCCGATGATCCAGTTGGTGAACGCCGACGGCGCCTTCGAACAAGGCGTGCGCAAGGTCGAAAACGTTCTGCTGAAGATGCTCACTGAACAGCAGCGCCTCGGCCACTTGGTCGATGACGACATGCTGCTGCGCACCCACGCGCGCATCCTCGAGATGCAAACCAGTGCCCAGCTCACCTTGCGTCATGCCCGTGAGCTGCTGTTGCCGTTGCGTGAAGAGGCGCGTCGCCATAACGCCGTGACCCGTGGCGCAGCGCTGGCCTTGTCGGCCATTCGCCGTAAAGGCATCGATGCCGTGCCGCAAGCGGCGATGCCGATGTTCACCCGCCCGCAAAGTACCTTTCTCGGCAGCGCCAGTCAGGTCGAAGCCTACGTGTACGCACTGGCCCGTTTCGAGCCGAAACCGGCGCGTTTCCCCAAGGCCCACAAGACGCAGAAAGGTGAAACGCCACGCGCGCCACGCACGGTTCGGGAAATGCTCGAACGGTGCGAAGACGCCCTGCCGATGCCGGACCTGATGACCTGGCTGCTGGAGCAGGAGCCGGACGGCGCCACCGACGAATTGCTCTATTGGTTCTCGCGCCTGTCGCGGGAAAAACGCTTCAAACGCGAGCGTCTCGAACGTCGCGATTACCACACTCACGAGCATCAGGTCAGCCTGCGCTCCTTCGCCCTGCTCTCGGCCCGCGACAGCGCTGCCGAGGATTCTGCGAGCATCCCACATGCATCTTGATCTATCCGAACTGTCCCAGCTGGCACCGATCTTTCGCGAGCTGTTCAAGGGCTACCACGTCAGCCGCCGCGACCCTGAGTTGTACGCGCAACTGTCGAACTTCCAGGATCAATACCGCACGCTGTTCAGGGCCCTGGGCTTTGAACTGGTCTGCGACACCCGTGGTTTCTACTACTTCGTGCCGGCCCTCGCCGCAGCGGCGGTGAACCAGACCGCCCCGCGGCTGGCGCTGTTCCCCTTCATCCTCGTCGAGCATCTGGCCGACCAGGGCCGCGACCCGGTCGCCGTGCTCGACGGCGGCAGCCTCGGCCGCGATGAATTGCCGTCGCTGCTGGAAAAGTACCGCGACCTGTTCATTCAGGCTGAAGTGCAGACCGTCGAAGAACTCGAAGAAAAAATCATGCGCCGCATGACTCAGCTCGGCTTCGCCGGCGAAGAAAACGGCATCTACCGTTTCCTGCCGCCGATGCACCGCTTCCTCGACGTCTGCCTGTCGGTCCAGCAGGACCGTGACCTGGCGGCGAGCCTGCACAGCGTGCTGCCATTGCCGGCGCCGGTGTTGATCGATGACGACAGCGACGAAAAGCTGCTGGAAACCGATGACCCGCTCGATCTGAGTGACTTCGAAGAAGAAAGCGAAGAAGACGCCATGGCCCGTGCCATTGCCGAAGAACAGGAGACCGACGCATGAGCAAGGAACGCTACGGCATTCGCCGCTTCGCCCTTTTGAACACCGCCGGTTACAGCCTCGGGTTGTTTCCGCTGGAAGAACCGCTGTCGGTCTACGGCGCGAACAACCTCGGTAAATCCGCGTCGATCAACGCCTTGCAGTTCCCGATCCTGGCGCGCATGTCGGACATGAGTTTCGGCAAGTACAGCCTGGAACAATCCCGGCGTTTCTACTTCGCCTCGGACACCAGTTACATTCTGGTCGAAGTCTCGCTGCCCCACGGCCCACATGTGATCGGCGTGGTCGGTCGCGGCCCGGGTGGCGGTTTCGGTCACCAGTTCTTTGCCTACGCCGGCAAACTCGACCTGGCGCATTACCAGAAAAACGACACCTGCCTGCGTCAGAAAGAATTGTTCACCAACCTGGAGCGCGAGGGCCTGAAAGCCTACGAACTCAAGCCGGATGAACTGCGTCGTTTGCTGGTCGGCGGTCACACTTCGATTCCCCTGGACCTGACGCTGATTCCATTGCGCTCCACCAGCGAGCAGAGCCTGAAAACCTTCCGCGCACTGTTCATCAACCTGCTGCACATGCGCGAAATCACTGCCGCCAAGCTCAAGCAGCTGTTCCTCGATGCCTTCGAACACAGCCTGCGTTCCGGCAGTGTCGATTACATCGCCGCGTGCGAAGAAGCGTTTCGCGATGTACGACGCATGGAGCAGGACTATAACTCGCTGGTCACGGCCGGCCCCTTGGTCGAAGCCCTCGCGGCGGGCGTTACCCAGCGCAATATCCTGCGCGGCAAATTGCACCGGATCTCGCCGCTGCTCGATTCCTTGCTCGGCACCTGGTCGGACTACGCCAGTGCGCGCAAGGAAGAGCTGACGATTCAGGCCGAGCATTACCGCAACGAGCAGGACGCGCTGCAAAACGATCAGCGTGGCGGTACTCAGGAGCTGATGCGCCTGGAACGGGAAATCTCCGGCATCCAGCGCTGGCTCGGCGAACTCTCGGTGCTCAAGCATCGCTTCGCCCTGATCACTGACGTCAAAGTCCTTGAGCAGCAACTGCTCGCCGCCAAGGATGCGCACGACGAACTGGCCGGTGCGCTGGCCCAGTCGCGGCAGTTCAGCGCCGAAGACCTGGAAGAACGTCTGCGCGATCTGGAAAAACGCCTGAAGTCGGTCAAGCAGCAACTCGATCACGCCGACAACAACAGCTACGCGCGCTTGCGTGAAGAGTTCTCGCAGCAAGACGTTGAACGCCTGATGCGTTTGTTCAACAGCGCACTGTTCAGCCTGCCGCTGGGCGAGCATGGCATTGCGCTGGACGACGACGGCCAATGGGTCAAATCCCTGGAGCTGATCCTCGATGGCTTCAAAGGCGAGCGTTTTGACGTGCCGGGACTTTCCATCGACATCTCCCATATCGAGCCACCGGCCCTGCAAGCCCTGGCTGATCGCGCCGCATTGCGCGATCAGAAAGAGCGTCTGGAAAAAGAACTCAAGCAACTGAAAACCCAAGCAGCCGTGGTCGCCGACCGCGCCGCCAGCAAGACTCAGACCGAAGCGCTGTACCAGCAAGTGCTGGACGCGCAGAAAGCCCTGGAAGATTTCCGCCGCGCGCAAACCCTGAGCGCCGAGGAAGGCGACAAGCTTGAGCAACTGGCGCAGATGGAAGCCGCGCAAGACGAATTGAAGCGTTCCAGCGACGCCTTCACCGAGCGCGTCCAGCAACTGTCGGCCAAGCTGCAATTGGTCGGCCGCCAGATCGGCGACATGGAAGCCAAGCAACGCACCCTCGACGACGCCCTGCGCCGCCGTCAGCTGCTGCCCGCAGACCTGCCGTTCGGTACGCCGTTCATGGACCCGATCGACGATTCCATGGACAACCTGTTACCGCTGCTCAATGACTATCAGGACAGCTGGCAGGGTTTGCAGCGCAGCGACGGTCAGATCGAAGCGCTGTACGCTCAGGTGCGCCTCAAGGGTGTGGCCAAGTTCGACAGCGAAGACGATATGGAGCGTCGCCTGCAACTGCTGATCAACGCCTACGCGCACCGCACTGACGAAGCCCTGACCCTCGGCAAGGCGCGTCGTGCGGCCGTTACCGACATCGCCCGGACCCTGCGCAACATCCGCAGCGACTACGACAGCCTGGAACACCAACTGGCGTTGTTTAACCGCGAGATCAACAAGCGTCAGGTCTCCAACCTGCAAAGCTTCCGCATCGTCCTGGCGCCTAACAAGGAAGCGCTCAAGCACATTGACCAGATCATCCACAGCGCCGGCCAGTACGAAGAAGGCGAAACCCTCTCCGTCTTCGACCTGAGCCAAAGCGCCGATCAGGACAACAAGAACGAAGAAGCCAAGGAATACCTGGCGCGGCTGGTGGCGGCGAACCACAACCAGCTCGGTCTCAAGGATTTGTTTGAACTGGCGTTCGAGATCACCAAGGTCAACGGCCAGCCGGTGATCCACACCGACATCGACGGCGCGGCGTCCAACGGCACCACCATGACCATCAAGGCGCTGACCAACATGTACTTGTTGTTGCACTTGATGGACCGCGACCAGGCCGGTCGCGTGCGCCTGCCGTACTACCTCGACGAGGCGGCGGACATCGACGAGAAGAACCAGGCCGCGTTGCTGGAAACCAGTTTGCAACTGGGCTTCGTGCCGATCCTGGCGAGTGTGAAGCCTCAGGTTTGCGCCAGTGTCGCGATTGACCTGGAAGGCGGCAGCGGGCCGAACGGGATCTACATCGATGAGGCGGACTGGAAGTACATTCGTCGTCACGATGAAGTGAAGGCGACCGTTGTGGCGCAGGCGGATGAGCCGGAGCTGGATGCGGTTTGAGTTGAACCGTTAGCTACCAAAAAGGCCGCGATCCAATGGATCGCGGCCTTTTTTGTGGGCAAGTCTTTCAGCGTTGTTCAGGGCCTCTTCGCGAGCAAGCCCGCTCCCACAATGGGTCTGTGTCGTACACAAAATCTGTAGACGACACTGACCACTGTGGGAGCGGGCTTGCCCGCGAAGGCGTCATCACAGACACCAAAAAACTATTTGCCGATGGCGATCTTCGGCGCCCAGGTCAGCCATTCATCTTCGAACTTCTCGAACAGCGGGAACGTCTGCTCCGCACGCGCCGGGCTACCCATGCGATCACCGTCCGGCGTGGCGAAAGCAATGCCGCCCTGAATCAGCGTCTCCAGCGATTCGGTACGCATCGTTGCGCCTTTGAACAAGCCGTAGTCGAAGCCAAAACCACTGGTGTTCCAGAACCGGGTGCCGCTGCGCACCAATGCGGCGTACTTCGGCTCGATCAGAATGTGCACCAACACACGATCCGCAGTCTGGCCAAGTTCATAGCCCGTCACCTTGCCCACGGTGACTTCGCGATACGTCACCGGCACACCGGTTTTCAACGAACCACGACGAGCGGCGCTCAGCACCAGACTCAAACCGGCTTCAGACTTCGCGGTCTCTGGCGGATTGGCCAAGGCCACGAAGTTCTTCTGCGGCCCGAGGTTTTTCGCGGCCGGTTGCACTTCGATGTATTGCCCGGTGACCAGCGTTTCGAGGTTCGAGGTTTTGATCAGGCCCAGTTCAGGCTTGACGATCCAGAACTGACTGCCCACCCGCGCAATACGCTCCGGCACTTCGGTGATCCGGGCCGTCAGTAGGACCGATTGCAGATCGTCGCTCAGATCGACATCTTCAATCTTGCCGACATCCAGGCCTTTGAATCGGATCGGCGTGCCAGTGCGCAGACCATCAGCGCGATCAACCTTGATCGTCACCACCGCGCCCTTTTGCGTCGCATCATCGTGACTGGCAAATAGACGGAAACGCGGGATGCGCTTCTGCAACGGCGCCTTGGCTTCCGGGGTTTCGAAGGCGATACCGCCTGCCATCAGGCTTTGCAGCGATTCACTTTTGACCTGGATTCCGCCCGTCAATCCACCCGTCAGCGTGATGCCGCTGGCATTCCAGAACCGCGTGGAGGCGTTGACCAGACTTTCGTATTCTTTCTCGATGTGAACTCCGATCACCAACTGCTTCTTGGTGCGGGAGAATTGATAGCTCTGGACCGAACCGACCTTGACCTGCTTGTAGAGAATCGGGCTGCCGACTTCCAGCGAGCCAAGGTTCTCGGTGAACAACACCAGGTGCAAGCCCGGCGACCGCAGATCCAGCGGCGGCGCCTTGGGCCGCGCTACGAATTCGCGTTGCGGCGCCGCGCCTTTGTCACCAGGGCGAACGGCGATGTAGTTACCTTTAACCAAGGCTTCCAGGCCGGTGATCCCCGCGAGGGAGATCGATGGTTTAACGACCCAGAACTGCGTCCCTTCGACCAGATAATCCTCGGCCAGCGGATCGAGGGTCAGCTCTGCAGTGGCAGCGGATAAATCCGGATCGATCTTCAATGCTTTGAGATTGCCGACCTGGATGCCTTTGTACATCACCGGTGTGCGGCCAGCCTGCAAGCCTTCGAAGTCGCTGAGCTTGACCTTGACCCGAATACCGGCGGCGGCCGCATCGAAATCTTCGTAGAGACGAAACGGCAGGCTCGGATCGGTGGGCGGACTGTCCTTGCGGTTTTCCGGTGTGGCGAACGCGATACCGCCCGCGACGATACTCGCAAGGGATTCACTGCGCACTTTTACACCCGACAGATTGGCGTCGATGCTGATGCCGCTAGCGTTCCAGAAACGCGTGTGTTTGCGCACCAGTTTGGCGTAAGTGGGCTCGATGAAGACTTTGAGTTCAACCGTGCTTTGGTCTTCGGACAGCAAGTAGCTTTTAATCTGGCCGACCTTGATCTGCTTGTAGAACACCGGGCTACCGCGGTTCAGCGAACCGAGGCGGTCAGCCTTGATGGTCAAGTGCAGACCGGGCTGGGCGTCGGACAGTGGAGGTTCTTCGGCCAGGGCCTTGAACTTGCGAGTCGGCTCGCCTTCACCAGGGCTGATCGCCACGTAGTTGCCCGAGACTAGCGTCTCCAGGCCAGTGATACCCGCCAGGGTCACGCTCGGTTTGACCAGCCAGAAACGCGTACTGGTCCGCAGGTATTGCTCCACGTCCTTGTTCATCTCGACGGTAGCGATCACACCTTTGGAGGCGCCTTCGTCGTCGAGCTTGAGGGTTTTCACCTTACCGACCGACATGCCTTTGTAAACGACTTCAGTTTTGTTGGCCTGAATGCCTTCACCGCTTTCGAAACGAACCTGAATCTCGATACCGGTCTCGTTGTAGGCACGCCAGCCGAGCCATCCGCCGATGATCAAGGCTATCAGGGGTAACACCCAGATGGCTGACCAGTTCGAGGCCGGTCGGGTTTTCGCTGTAGGCAAATCAGTCATGGTCGTCGTCCGACTCCGTGTTATCCCAAATCAGTCGGGGATCGAAAGTTACTGCGGCAAGCATCGTCAAAATCACCACACTGGCGAAAGCGATGGCGCCAAGATTGGCTTCGACGCTGGCAAGCCGTCCAAAATTTACTACCGCCACCAGGATGGCGATCACAAAGATATCGAGCATCGACCAACGGCCGATGAACTCAATGAATCGATACATCCAGATACGTTGGCGAGCCGAGAGTGGCTGGCGACGTTGCACGGAAAACAGCAGCAGTCCAATGCCCACCAGTTTGAACGTAGGCACCAGGATACTGGCGATGAAAACCACCGCTGCAATCGGAATCATGCCGTGCTGAACCAATTGGATCACACCGGACATGATGGTGCTGGGATCGCCCTGACCCAGTGAGCTCACCGTCATGATTGGCAGCACGTTGGCCGGGATGTAGAGGACAGCTGCGGTGATCAGCAGCGCCCAGGTACGCATCACACTGTTAGGGCGACGGGCGTGAACCAGTGCACCACAACGGGTACAGACCTGCTCATCGGTGTCAGCTTCCTGCTTATTCAATTCATGGCATTCGGCGCAAATCAGAATGCCTGCATCAATCGCCCGCATGGGCATCCTCTCCTGATAAAGCCTGCCAGATCTGATGAGGCGACATCACGACCTCCAACCAGACCTGGACCAACAACAAACCAATAAAGCACGCCAAACCAAGACCGACGGTAATGGCTGCCATATCTGCCAGTTTTACAATCGCCACCAGTACGCCCATGAGGTAGACCTCGAGCATCCCCCAATCCCGAAGATGGTGGTAAATGCGGTAGAGCAACAAGCCGTAACTGCGCCCGATGTCGAAGCGAATGCTCAATAGCACGACCAATTGGCAAAGCAGCTTGAGCAGTGGGATTCCCATGCTGCAGAGAAACACCACGACGGCTACGCCTTGCATGCCGGTATCGAACAGACCAACAACACCGCTCCAGACAGTGTCGTGCGAAGACTGCCCGAGTAGATGGAGCTGCATGATGGGTAAAAAGTTCGCCGGGATGTACAACAACAGAGCAGCGAGGACCAAAGCGAGGCTGCGCTGCACGACGTTGTGCCGATGAGCGTAGAGCTCGTAGCCGCAGCGCGGGCACAGTGCTTTCTCGCCATGGGCGAGCTCGGGCTTGCGCATCAGCAAGTCGCACTCATGACACGCCACCAAGTCATCCAGCGGTAATTCTGACAGCCCTGGGGCGTCAACCGAGTCTGGCATAAAGGCTCTGGCTCCGAAAAAGTTGGACCTATTCTAGTGTCATGGATCGAAAATAACTGTGCAAATTTGTGCTGTATCCAGATCGTACTTTCCTGCGGACAAAACAAAACCCCTACCTGCATACGCAGATAGGGGTTTCGGAATTTAATCTTGACGATGACCTACTCTCACATGGGGAAACCCCACACTACCATCGGCGATGCATCGTTTCACTGCTGAGTTCGGG
>NZ_LHPC01000073.1 GCF_001297125.1 Pseudomonas sp. RIT-PI-q | reverse complement strand
GAAAACTCCTTGGAAAACAAAGAGTTACGCAGTTTTCGGCAGCAGGTTGCTTCAGTTCATCGAAGCCTGGAAGGAGTTGAAAGAGCAGGGTTGTTTGGCGCTTTTGACGATTCGATCTTCTCGGTCGGAAGCAGCGGAAAAGAGGTGTTGACAGCAGCGAGTAACGCTGTAGAATTCGCCTCCCGCTAACGAGAGATCGGAAGCGCAAGTGGTTGAAGTTGCAAAGGAAACTTTGAAATCTTCGAAAAATAACCGCTTGACAGATACAGAGGACGCTGTAGAATGCGCGCCTCGGTTGAGACGAAAGTCTTGACCAATCGCTCTTTAACAACTGAATCAAGCAATTCGTGTGGGTGCTTGTGGAGTCAGGCTGATAGTCAACAAGATTATCAGCATCACAAGTTACTCCGCGAGAAATCAAAGATGTAACCAACGATTGCTGAGC
>NZ_LHPC01000075.1 GCF_001297125.1 Pseudomonas sp. RIT-PI-q | reverse complement strand
CATGACTGGGGTGAAGTCGTAACAAGGTAGCCGTAGGGGAACCTGCGGCTGGATCACCTCCTTAATCGACGACATCAGCTGCTCCATAAGTTCCCACACGAATTGCTTGATTCATTGAAGAAGACGATAAGAAGCAGCCCGAAATTGGGTCTGTAGCTCAGTTGGTTAGAGCGCACCCCTGATAAGGGTGAGGTCGGCAGTTCGAATCTGCCCAGACCCACCAATTTTTGTGTGGGAACCTGTAGCAATACGGGGCCATAGCTCAGCTGGGAGAGCGCCTGCCTTGCACGCAGGAGGTCAACGGTTCGATCCCGTTTGGCTCCACCACTACTGCTTCTGTTTGTTGAAAGCTTAGAAATGAGCATTCCATTGTGATGATGGTGAATGTTGATTTCTAGTCTTTGGATTAGATCGTTCTTTAAAAATTTGGGTATGTGATAGAAAGATAGACTGAACGTTACTTTCACTGGTAACGGATCAGGCTAAGGTAAAATTTGTGAGTTGCTCTTAATTGAGTATGATCGAATTTTCGGCGAATGTCGTCTTCACAGTATAACCAGATTGCTTGGGGTTATATGGTCAAGTGAAGAAGCGCATACGG
>NZ_LHPC01000047.1 GCF_001297125.1 Pseudomonas sp. RIT-PI-q | reverse complement strand
TGGGCACCCTAGGGCAGCTCACCAGCTGCTTCGGCTACGACGCCATGGGCCGCAAGGCCTGGCAGTTCGCCTCGACCCTGCCGGCGGAAAAACTCTCGCAACTGCACAACCCCGGCATCCAGCCCGAGCTGCTGGTGGAGCACGCCTACAACCCGATCCACCGCCGCCACCAATACGACCCGGCCGGCGAACTGACCCGCACCCTCGACAAGTTGCGCGGCGAGATCAAGTACGACTACGAAGCCAACGGCCAACTGCACAGTCGTGACACCGGCAAGTTGGTGGACAGTGAAGAGTTCCGCTACGACGCGGCGGCGAACCGGTTGAACTTCAACACCAGCCAGTTTGATCACGTCAAAGACAACCGGCTCAAGCAGTGGCGGGATCAGGAATACACCTACGATGCGTGGGGCAACCTGATTGAAAAGCGCAGTGGTATGAGCAGGCTGCGGACGTTCAGGTAGGGCGGTGAAAATCGGCTGGTTAAGGCTGAAACGCGGGTCAACGGCAAGCTGGAAAGTACCGGCGCTTATCGTTACGACAGCCTGGGGCGTCGTGTGGCCAAGGTGTCAGCGGTCAACGGCGTCACCGAACAGAAGAATTTCCTGTGGCAAGGTTTGCGCATG
>NZ_LHPC01000038.1 GCF_001297125.1 Pseudomonas sp. RIT-PI-q | reverse complement strand
AGCATTGGAACCACCTGATCCCATCCCGAACTCAGCAGTGAAACGATGCATCGCCGATGGTAGTGTGGGGTTTCCCCATGTGAGAGTAGGTCATCGTCAAGATTAAATTCCGAAACCCCTATCTGCGTATGCAGGTAGGGGTTTTGTTTTGCCCTCGAAAAACATCCGGAGACTGTTACGGAGTACCCGCTAGGTTTACGCCAGCTGTTGATTGCTCCTTTGCCCGTCTTCCCATCGAGAATCACGGGCCATCAGACTTCAACGGGTTTTGAACATCTCGCGGATCAGGTTGGGCGTGCTGCCGGTCCAGCGCTTGAAGGAGCGCCGAAAGTTTGCTGCATCGTTGAATCTCAGGTAGTCCGCCACTTCTTCGTTACTGAATCCCTTGATCTGATACAGGTAAAACGCCACGTGCTTGCGCGCCAAATCCACCTGTTGCTGAAATCCTGTGTCGTGTTTTTGCAGTTTGCGCTTGAGCGTGGCGGGGCTCATCGCGAAGGCCTGGGCGGCCTGTTCGAGGTTCGGGGCTTGCCGTACATGCGCTTGCAGGTAGCGATAAACACGGTCGATGAAGCTTGAGGAAAAGCCCAGTTGTTCGATTTGTTTGTGGGCTTCCTGTCGGGCGACCTGGCCAGCGGTGGCCGAGGCGTGGGGCCAGGATTGAGTGAGAAATTCCCGTGGGATGCGCATGAGGTCCAGCGGGCGTTTGAACTGTGTGTGCTCGCCCAGATGCACCCAGTATTGCTCGACATAGCGCGGTTCGGCATGGCTGAAGCTGCATTCCCACGGCAGGCGTTGGCCACTCTGTGACCGGCTCATGGCCACGATCGAGGTCATGCTGGCTTCCAGCAAAAAACGCCATTGCTCGCCCGCTCCGCAGCTGTCCAGCCAGTAGAAATAGGCGTGTTTCTCATCCAGCACCAGCCGCGGCGTGGCCAGCGGGCTGAGCAGCGCTTGTTGTTGCACCAGCGTGTCGAGGGCCTGGTGCAGGTTTTGCGCGTGGCGCAGGGCATGGCTGGCGGGGCCGTAATGCCCTGGCAGCAGACGCTGGCCGAACAAAAAGCTGCTGTCATCGGCATCCAGCAAGCGCCGGCTGTTGCCGATCAACCCGAGAAACTGCTGCGGGCTGAGGCGCGTCTCGCCGGCCAGGATGTCGTCATGAAACAGTCCGGTCCCGCGCAGCAGGCGATGGCTGTCAATGTCCCGGGACAGTGCCAGATCAATCAGAGTCGCGGGTTGGTAATGCCCGGGAATGAAACGGCTGTCGGTTTCGAACCAGGTGTTTTTCAAGGTCATGACTACGCCTCAGGCAGTTTTTGCCAAGGGCTGTTTGGCCCGGGCCAATGCCAGGTTGAGGCGTTTGAGCAGGGCGTCCGGTGCCTCTTCCAGGGCCATGACCACCGCGGTGCTGGCTGACAGGTGGATGCGCTCACCGTGTTGTCGGGTTTTGTGGGCCAACCCTTGTATGGCCTGTTGCAGTTCCAGCGCCAGCAGGCGTGCCTGGCTCTCGCCGGTGTTGGGCAGCAACACCACGAAGCGGTCGCCGGCCAGTCGGCAGAGCAGGTCCTGGCGGCGCAGGTTGAGCAGCAGCAAATGACTGAGCGCCTGCAACACGGCATCGCCTTCGGCATGCCCGAAAGCCTGATTGATCGCCGCGAAGTTATCGACGTCCAGCACCAGCAATGACAAGGGTTGCGCTTGGCCCTGGCTGTCCTCGAGGCTGCTGATCAACTGGCGCTTGAGGTAATCGGCACCGCCCAATGGCGTGAGTTTGTCGAACAGCCGGTGTTCGCGAAAAAGCTTTTCGCGCTTCTCCATCTGCGCGCTGATCGCCAGTTGCTCGCGGTGCCAGTGATAGATGCCGAGGGTCAGCAGAATCATGCCCACGGGCATCGGCCCGGATTCTAGCCAATGGTCCCAAGTGATGCTGTCGGGCAGGCGGATGAATTCGTCGAGGCTGTCGATCCACCAGGAAAAAAAGATGCAGCTCAAGCCGAGTGCCAGGTAATTGGTAACGCGCCCGGCCGGGCGACTCTTGAGCACCAACCCCAGCCAGACCAGCGCGAGCAGCGCTGAGCCGCCTTCGCCGACAATGTCCAGCCAGACCCATTCGCTGACGCTTTTCAACTCACCGCAGGCCAGGTGCAGAAGCAATCCCATGTTCGCCGCCAACAGCAGCAGGGCGAGTTTCCAACGATGGGGTTTGAGCACTGAGAACATGGCCGAGATCCTTTGGCGAAGAGGTAATGCGCGTCAGCACAGCAGATGTTTGTGACAGCGGGGTGACAGGGCTGCGAGGTCGAATCAGCTCATGGCCCTGCGCAGTTTTCCCCCGAAAACCCCCGCACTCCCTGTAGCAGCTGCCGAAGGTTGCGTTCGGCTGCGCAGCAGTCGTAAACCCGGAGCACGCGGTGCATCAGGCAGACCGCATCGGTTGGATTGACGACTGCTGCGCAGCCGAACGCAGCCTTCGGCAGCTGCTACAGGGAATGCGTAATGGCTGGCGGCGGGTCAAATCAGCTCAGTTTGCGCCGCAATCCCGGCAAAACCCCCGGTTTAAAGCGCTTCCCGCCACCCTGTGTCACAGGACTGTCATCCCCCGACCCTAGCGTGCCCTCCCAGTTGCCGGGCCACTTGCCTGGCGTTATCGGACTCTTGGGGGAGGACCACCATGTACCAGCGCAGCAGTACCGTCGGGATCGTCAGCTTTACGTTCACCGCCTTGGCCATGGCGATGGCCAGCGAACGCCTGAGCGCCGCCGAAACCGCACCGAACACTGAACACGTCGAAGTGGTCGGGCAGGCTGCGAGCATCGATCAGGCGCTGAAAGAACAGCGCAACTCCGACAGCATCGAAAGCGTGGTGCATGCCGACGGCGTGGCTCAACTGCCGGACGAAAACGTCGCCGAAGCGGTGCAGCGGTTGCCAGGGGTCAGCGTCGAGCGTGATCAGGGCGAAGGGCGGTTTGTCAGCGTGCGCGGCCTGGGGCCGGACCTCAACAGCGTGACCATCAACGGCACCCTGGTGCCGTCGCCGGAAAGCGAACGCCGCGCCGTGGCCCTCGATGTGTTGCCCTCGGAACTGGTGCAGTCGTTGTCGGTGATCAAGACCCTGACCCCGGACATGGACGCCAACTCGCTGGGCGGCACCGTTGATGTGAAAAGCCTCTCGGCCTTCGATCACGCGGGCCTGTTCTACACCGGCAGCAGCGAGGCCAGCTATGACCAGAACACCCACCAGACCAGCCCGAAGTTTTCCGGCGCCATCAGTGACCGTTTCAGCCTCGGCGACGGCATCGACAACTTCGGTGTCGCCGCCGCGCTGAGCTGGCAGAAGCGCGACTTCGGTTCGGACAACGTCGAAACCGGCGGTGCCTGGGATTTCGAGCAGGGCGCCAAACTCGAGGAGTTCGAGCAGCGCGACTACGACATCAGCCGCGAACGCTCCGGCGGTGGCCTGAACTTCGATTACAAACCCGATGACCTCAGCAGCTATTACCTGCGCTCGCTCTACAGCCGCTACAAAGACAGCGAAACACGCAACGCTACCAGCTTCGAATTCGCTGACCCGCAGGCTGCAGGCGAACTGGGTGATGCCGAAGGATCGCGCAAACTCAAGCAGCGCGAAGAGACCCAGGAAATCCAGTCCTACGTTTTCGGCGGTGAGCGTATGTTCGGCCTCTGGACCCTTAGCGGCCAGGCCGGTTACAGCCGCTCCAGCGAGGACAGTCCAGGCCACATCGCCAATGCCGAATTCGCTGGTATTGATGACTTCACCGACAGCGGTTTCTACGACAACGACAAGCCACGGCCGATCGTTGGCCAGGCTTTCTACGACCCGAGCAATTTCAGCCTCGACAAAGTCGACTGGGAAAAACAGAAAACCACCGACACCGAGAAAAACCTGCGCCTGGACCTCGCTCGCGAGTACGACTTCAAAGGCTATGCGTCCCAGGTCAAATTCGGCGGCAAGGTCAGCCGGCGCAACAAGGACAACGACCTCGACGCCTGGGTTTATGAAGACTTCGACGACCTGGGTTTCAGTGATGACCAACTCAATCTGACGCAATTCAAGAAGGGCAACGTCGACTACCGTCTCGGCCAGTTCGGGCCGGGTATCAGTGGCAGCGCGGTCAAGCAGTTGATCGGTGGCCCCAATCGAGCGGACTTCTATGACGAGACCGAATCGCGGGTCAACGACTTCAAAATCAGCGAAGACATCAACGCCGGCTACCTGATGAACACCCTCGATATCGACGACTGGCGCTTCATAGCCGGCCTGCGCTACGAGGGCACCGAGTTCGAAGCCAAGGGCACCGGCGTGACCGATGGCGCGTTCCAGTCCACTGAGACCAAGCGCCGTTATCACCACTGGTTGCCGGGGTTGCACGCGCGCTATCAACTGGACAAGAACACTCAGGTTCGCGCGGCCTGGACCAAGTCCGTGGTGCGCCCGACCTTCGGCCAACTGGCGCCGGGTTTTGTCATAGACGATGACGAGGCCACCTCCGGCAACCCGGACCTCAAGCCGCTGGAATCGAGCAACCTCGACCTCGGCATCGAGCACTACATGGGCCGCGCCGGCACCGTCTCGGCGTTCGTGTTCTACAAGGACATCAAGAATTTCGTCTACAACACGGACCTCGCCGGCACCGGTGCCTGGGTCGATTTCACCGAGGCCCACACGTTCGCCAACGGCGACAGCGCCAAGCTGTATGGCCTGGAACTGGCCTACTCGCAGAAATTCGACTGGCTGCCGGCGCCCTGGAACGGCCTGCTGATTGGCGCCAACAGCACGTTCAGCCGCTCGGATGCCGAGATCAAAGGCTTCGACGCTGCCAGTGGCACAAATCGCAAACGCGGTATCGATTTGCCCAATCAGTCCGACACAGTCGGCAACCTGATGCTCGGTTGGGAAGACGACAAGTTGAGCCTGCGCCTGTCGGCCAACTACAAGTCGGATTACCTCTTTGAGCTGGCCTCGATCAACGACAAGGCCCACGACCTGCACGTCGACGCCCAGACGTTTGTCGACTTCAGCGCGCGTTACTCGCTGACCAAGAACCTGCAGGTCAGCTTCGAGGCGCAGAACCTCACCGACGAGCCGTATTTCGTCTACACCGGCCACCGCTCCTACAACGGCCAGTACGAAGAATACGGCCCGACCTACAAGGTCGGCCTGACCTTCACCCACTTCTAAGCCCCGGTGCCGCTGCCCCACGACAAGGACTTTGCCTGTTCATGAGTATTTCGTTTCTACCCACGCGCCACGTGTTGGCTGCACTGATTTGCCTGACCGCCGGCCAGGTGTTGGCGGCTGCGCCGACCCTGTCTCTCAAACCCTGGGCGCCGAACCTGTCGGTCGATGCCGTGGCGTTTCTGCCCGCCAGCCCCGACGGCGAACGCATGGCCGCCAGCGAGCGTGATGGCCTGCTCTTGCTGGATGCGCAAGGCAAGGAACTGCTGCGCTTGAAGGGATCGTTCAATGGCGTGGACAGCCGCGCCGCCGGCCAACAGGTGTTGGTCGCGAGCCTCGACAACAGTCGTCAGCAAGCGCTGCTGGTCAGCCTCGATCCGGGCAAGCGCACTTGGGGCCAGCCGGTGTATCTGCCGACGCGGGATTACCCGGTGAACGGCCTGTGCCTGTACCGCGACGAAGCCAGCAACCTGTTCCTGTTTCTGGTGGGCGAGGAGGGCAAGGGCGAGCAATGGCTGGTGGGCACTGGCGCGACGCTCAGCCCGCAGCCGCAACGTGTGCGCGGTCTGCCACTGCCACCTTCGGCAACGGATTGCCAAGTCGACGATGGCGCCAATCAGTTAGTGGTCAACGAGGAAAACGTCGGTTGGTGGGCTTACCCGGCGCATCCGGAAGCCGATGTCACGCGCAGCCCGGTGGCCATGCGTGAACCGTTCGGCGAGATCAAAAAAACTGCCGGCGCCATGGCATTGGTGCCGGGCGGCATCGTCGCGCTCGACCCGAAAGCCGCGCAATTGCACCTCTATCAGCAGCAGGACAAACGCTGGTCAGCTCAGGCAACCTTGGCGCTGTCAGGCTTGAAGGAGCCGGAAAACCTCGCCCTGCGTCAGACGGATAAAGGCCTGCAAATACTCCTGCGTGACGATGACGACGGCCGACTGTATCAGGGCGAACTCGACTGGCAGCCCACGTCAGTGCCGTTGGCACCGGTGCTGCCAAACGTAAAAGCACTGAGTCAAAGTGATCCAGTCGGGCGTCAGGGCGATGCCGCGGACGATCCGGCGATCTGGATTCACCCGCAGCAACCGTCGCTGAGCCGCGTGCTGGGCACCAATAAAAAACAAGGGCTGCTGGCGTACGACCTGCAAGGCAAGTTGCTGCAGGACCTGCCGGTCGGGCGCCTGAACAACGTCGACGTGCGAGCGAATTTCAAGCTCGGCCAGCAGACGGTCGATCTCGCCGTGGCGAGCAATCGCGATCACAACAGCCTCAGCCTGTTCAGCATCGACCGTAGCAGCGGCGAGCTGCGCGAAGCCGGCGAGATCCCCACGCCGCTCAAGGAAATCTACGGCATCTGCCTGTTTCAGCCGGCGAGTGGCGAGCTCTACGCCATTGCCAACGACAAGGACGGCACCTTCCTGCAATACCGCCTGAACGCGCCGGATGGCACGGTGCACGGTGAGTTGGTGCGCCAGTTCAAGGTCGATAGCCAACCTGAAGGGTGCGTGGCCGACGACCAGCGCCAACGGCTGTTTCTCGGTGAAGAAGACGTTGGCGTCTGGGCGGTGGATGCCCGCGCCGATCAACCGGCGACATTGAGCAGCGTGATCAAGGTCGGTCCGCAACTGCATGCCGATGTGGAAGGGCTGGCGCTCTATCAAAGCGCGGGGCACGACTATCTGGTGATCTCCAGCCAAGGCAACGACAGCTATCTGGTGCTGGATGCCGAGCCACCGTTTGCTTCGCGCGGCGCATTTCGCGTCGGCCTGAACGCCGAGCTTGGCATCGACGGCGCGGCGGAAACCGACGGCCTGGAAGTCGCCTCGGTGAACCTCGGCGGGCCCTGGAGCCAAGGCTTGCTGGTGGTGCAGGACGGCCGCAAACGCATGCCCGAGCAGACGCAGAACTTTAAATTTGTGCCATGGACCGAAGTCACCCAGGCCCTGAAGTTGCCTTGACCCGGTTTGTCATCAACGCGTCATCAGATTTTCATCGAATAGCTCAACGGCCGTCGCGCATCGGCGGCCCGAGGGCATCAGACAAGGAGTTTCACCATGCAGGCCACGCTCGAACACATGACGATCTGGGGGCTGATCAGCGACGCCAGTCTGTTGGTCAAGGCGGTCATGCTTACCCTGTTGCTGGCCTCGTTGCTCAGCTGGTACTTGATCATCCTGCGCAGTCGCGTTCTGCAACAGCGCGAACGGCAGATGAACACTTTTGTGCAGCGCTTTCGCGGCACCACGGATCTGCTGCCGCTGTACCGGGAAACGGCTGACAGCGAGAACGGCGTTGAGCCGATCTTTCACGCCGGGCTTCACGAGTTCAATCATCTTCATCAGCACACGGGCAATGCCGCCGACGTGGTGCTTGAAGGTGTGGAGCGCGCGTTGTACGTCGCCATCAGCGAGCAGGAAGTGCAGTTGGAGAAAGGCTTGCAGTTCCTCGCGACCGTCGGTTCGGTCAGCCCTTACATCGGCCTGTTCGGCACCGTTTGGGGGATCATGAATTCATTTCTCGGCCTGTCTCAGGTACAGCAGGCAACGCTGTCGACCGTGGCTCCGGGCATCGCCGAAGCACTGATCGCCACGGCCATCGGCCTGTTCGCGGCGATTCCGGCGGTGATTGCCTACAACCGCTTTGCCTCGCGCAGCCAGACCTTGCTCACCCGTTACTACGCCTTCGGCAATGAGCTTCAAGTGCGCCTGCATCGCACGTTGCACGGCAAGCCGTTGAACCTGGCCGCCGCAGCCTGAGAGGAGAATCAAGATGCTGGTCAGACCGCAACGCAAGCACGGGCCCAAGGCCGAAATGAACGTGGTGCCGTACATCGACGTGATGTTGGTGTTGCTGGTGATTTTCATGGTCACCGCACCGATGCTGACTCAGGGGGTGAAGATCGACCTGCCCAAGGTGGCCAGTGAAGCCCTGGCGACTGACACGCGCCAGCAAATCCTGACCCTGTCGGTGAAGGCCGAGGGCGGTTACTACTGGAACCTCGGCGGCGAACTCGATACCCAACACCAGACCGACAGCGCGGTGACGCTTGACGACATGCGGGCCAAGGTCGCGCAGATTGTCAGCGAGCGGCATGACACGCAGGTGTTCATCCGCGCCGACAAGGACGCCGGTTATGGCCGCGTGGTCGCGGCCATGGCGGCGCTGCAGCAGGGCGGTGTCAGCAACCTCGGGCTGGTGACCGAGGCCCCGCAATGACGGCAATGATCATGCACACTCCCACCCTGACGTTGCCGCGCAGTGCTCGCAGCGGGTTCTGGCAGAACAGTCTGGCCGCGGGCCTGGCCGTGGCGCTGCACGTCATCGTCCTGGCCTTGTTGGTACACGGCTGGTCGCTGGAAAAAATGCCAGTCGCGCAGCCGACGGTGTTGAGAACCCAGTTGGTGATGCTCCCACCAGCAGCTCAGCCGCAGGCACCCGAACCGGCACCGGCGTCAGCGCAGCCAGTACCTCCCGAGCCCGTTGCTGCCGCACCCGTCGACTCGATCAAACCAGCTGTCGATCCACAGCTCCAGGTACAAAAGAAACTGGAGCAGGCAGCCGTGGCGCGCAAACGCGTCGACGATAAAAAACGCGAGCAGCAAGCCGAGCAGCAACGCGAACGACTGGAGACGCAACGACTCAACCGTGAGGCCGAGCAGCAGCAACTCGTCCAGCAACAAGCACAGCAAGCACTACGCGCCGAGCAGGCCAGGCTGGCTGCCGAACGCTCGCGTCAACTGGCCGCACAGAACGCTGCTGACAGTCGCCAGTACTTGCCTTTGAGCAAGGAAGCACCGGACTATCCGCAGCGGGCTCTGGACAAGAACATAGAGGGTGATTGCTCTGTGGAATACACCGTCAACCCACAAGGCAAAATCGAAAATCCCAAGGTGCTCGAGGGCTGCCACCCGCTGTTTATTCGTCCATCGCTGGCCGCCGCCAACACCTTCCGTTACCAACCGCGAATCGTCGACGGCCAAGCCGTTGCGGTGCCAGCCGTGCGCAATACGTTCCATTATCGGATTAAGTGAGAGGTCCCCTAGGGGCTCTAATCCTCTATCGTTCCAGCCAGGCAGAGTGGAGCTGTGGAAAGCGCTCTTGCAGCCACTCGATAAAGACTTGTACCTGCGGTGCGATGTGCGTTCGGCTTGGGTAGAGCACCGTGACCGGCCGAGGGGCAGGGCGGTAGGGCTTCAGAATTTCCACCAGGGCGCCGCTGCTCAGGTATCGGGCGACGGCAATGCCCGGCGCTTGAATGATGCCGAAGCCCGCTACACCACATTGAACGTAGGCGTGTGACTCGGTAACGGTGATTCCCGCGTTGCTGATATAGGCCTTGTCCTGACCCTCAACCGAGAAATGCCACGGCAATGTCCTGTTGCTGTGCCCGGAGAGGAAGTTGACGCCTTGATGGGCCGCCAGGTCTTCCAGGCGTTTGGGTTCGCTGTGCTCGTGCAAATAGCTCGGGGCTGCGCACGTCACCATTGTGGCCATTCCAATCGGGCGTGCGATCAAGGTTGAGTTCGGCAGTTCGCCGATGCGCAGCGCGCAATCAATCCCTTCACCGACCAGGTCAACGGTCCGGTCGGTCACGCCAAGCACCAGGTTGATGGCCGGAAAGGCGCTGGTGAACTCTTTCAGACTGTCGATGAGTTCAACTTGAGCGAATGCAGTCGGTACATCAATACGAAGCCGCCCACCCAGTGTTGCCCCGGATCGGTCAAACATTGACGTTGCGGCGGCAATGCTGCCGAGAATGTCCTGCACCCGTTCGTAGAATCGCTCGCCCTCCGGTGTGAGCGTCACCTTCCTGGTGGTGCGCTGGAACAAACGCACGCCCAATGACGACTCCAGCTCCTGGATATACCGGGTGACCTGGGGGCGCCCGATGGCCAGCGACTCAGCTGCTTTGGTGAAGCTGCCAAGCTCGGCGAGCCTGGCGAAGAGTCGCATCGATTGCAGCAGTTCCATGACCTTTCCTCTACGTACTCAGGCGATTGTTGCCTGCTGAAAGAACAATTATGTCCTTTTATACGCATTTATTGCGTCCCGCCAATCGCCAAAGATGCGTAACGGCACCGCTCACCTCTGGCCGTGCCGCCATTCACACTGCTTTGGAGATGCGCAATGAAGGCTTGGTTACTCAAAGATTTTGGACTCGACAATCTGCAAATGGGTGAAGTGCCGACCCCCGATCCCAAGCCCGGCGAGTTGCTGGTCAAGGTCGGGGCTGTCTCGCTCAACTTTCGGGACAAGGCCATCGTCGACGGCATCTACGAGCCGCACACGGTGCCGAAAAACCTGATTCCGGTCAGTGACGCCGCCGGCACGGTGGTGGCGGTCGGCGCTGGGGTCACGCGCTACAAAGTGGGTGATCGCGTCAACTCGCACCTGTATTCGCGATGGCTGGAAGGTGAGCCTGGGCCGCATGAGCCGGATTACTGTTTCGGCTCTCCGCTGCCGGGCGGATTGGCTGAGTACATGATCATCCACGAGGACAGCGCCGTGCGTGCGCCCGATAACATGAGTGACGAAGAGGCGGCCACATTGCCCATTGCCGCACTCACGGCGTGGTACTCGCTTGTCGATTTCGGGCCGATCCAACCAGGGCAAACGGTGCTGGTTCAGGGCACCGGTGGCGTCTCCATCTTCGCCGTGCAGATCGCTACGGCGCTGGGGGCGAAGGTCATCGCAACGTCCAGCAGCGACCGGAACCTGCAAACGGTGATGAGCCTGGGGGCCGTGGCAGGTATCAACTACCGAAGCACGCCGAACTGGGAAGACGAAGTGCTCAAGCTGACCGATGGCAAAGGCGTCGATCTGCTGCTCGACGTGGCAGGCGGAAGTGGCATTAACCAGTCCGTCGCCGCCACCAAGGCTGCCGGTCGTATTGCGCAGATTGGTTTTTTGACCGGGCAGACGGTCCAACTGAATCTGATGCCGCTGATCTTTCGCCAGACGACCATTCGTGGCATCGCCGTCGCTCCGCGCTCGTCGTTCGACCGGATGAATGCATTCTTGAACGAGCAGCACATTCGACCTGTCATCGATCAGGTCTACCCGTTCGAAAAAGCCCGCGAAGCCTACGAGCATCTGGCCAAAGGCGCGTTCGGGAAAGTGGTCATCAAGATCGCCCAATGATCGTGCAGACACCCATCAGTTAAGCCAACACGCAATCCCTGTAGCAGCTGGCGAAGCCTGCGTCCGGCTGCGCAGCAGTCGTAAAACCTGAGTGCACGGTGAGTCTGATGCACCGCATTGTCTGATTTTACGACTGCTGCGCAGCCGGACGCAGGCTTCGCCAGCTGCTACAGGGGCGCGGACGGCTTGCCCAAAAGTGGCGCGTCAGCAACGTGCCGGGTTTTATCCACTTCCTTAAAAAAGATCAGATCGGCATAACCGCAACTAAGGGAAACCTTTAGCCGGGTTGGAGATTTCCCCCCTGCGGATGCTGTTCGTCTTGATACCGGCGCAGCGTTTACTGACTTACCTTGAGCAGACAAGAGGCGTGTCGCCGCTGCGGACAGTTGCATTGAGTCTGTGTGGCGTTTTACCCCATAACAATAAGAGGCCTGACCATGCTCGAACCCTTTGTCCTTCGCATCTGCCCCGCAACTTCCCAGTCATCAACTTGTGAACCGTCGACCAGCGCGCCGCGCGCGTGAACGGTTGCTCTGACGAGCACTCTGGCGGTTTTCAGTGGTGATTCTGCTCCTATAAATACAGTGCCCGGCACTGACAGATGTGGAGATGTTGGATGTATCAGGTAAAGCAATCTTGCCGTGGGCTCGGTATGGCCAGCGTGTTGGGGATGATCTGTTCGCCCGTGGCCGCCCATGCCGATGTGATTGATGACAGTCACTTCAAAGTGGATACGCGTAACTTCTATTTGCACCGTAACTACACCAATACCAATGCAGCGGATTCTGAAGTGCACAGTTGGTCTCAGGGTTTCGATGCGCAGTTTACCTCCGGTTACACCGACACAGCCTTGGCCATCGGCCTTGATGTGGATGCGCAATACGCCGTGCGCCTGGATTCGTCGGGCAATGACGGTTCGCTGCCGTACAGCGGCCGCGACGGGCAGACGGCCGATGATTACAGTCGCGCCGGTGCAACCTTCAAGATGCGCTACAGCAAGACCGAGTTGAAGGTCGGTGACCTGCGCCCACAATTGCCGGTGGCATTCGATGACCCCAGTCGGCAGTTGGATACCATCTACCAAGGGGCCGTGGTCGAGTCCAAAGAGATCGATGGGTTGACGCTGACCGGCGGCCGTTTCTGGTCTGCCGTGACACGCGAGTCTTCCAACCACGAGAAGCTGTACAAGTATGGCTCCACCGATAATCTCGACAGTGACGGCCTGGACTTCGGCGGCGCCACTTACGACATCACCAAGAACCTGCAAGCCAGTTATTTCTATGGCGTGTTGCACGATATTTATCAGCAGCACTATTTTGGCCTGATGCACATGGCTGATCTGGGCAATGGCTACAAACTCAAAACCGACTTGCGCTACTTCAATAACAATGAAGATGGCAACGCCTTGAACGGTGTGATCGACAACCGCGCCTACGGAGCCTTGTTCACCTTGCTCAAGGGCGCGCACATGGTTGGCGTCAGTTACCAGCGCATGCTCGGTGACAGTGTGTTCCCGACGATGAACGGTTATATCCCGCAACCTTACCTGGTGCACTGGTCGTCCCTTGGGTTTGTCCGCCCGGATGAAAAGTCCTGGTCGGTGCGCTACGGCTATGACTTCGCCGGGATGGGCATGCCGGGGCTGAAGTTCTACACCCGCTACACCAAGGGCACTAACTGGAACCGTGGCGCAAACCTGAGCGACAACCAGGAAAGCGAACGCTATCTGGGGCTCAACTACGTGGTGCAGAGCGGGGCGCTGCAAGGCTTGGGACTGGACTTGCGTAACATCGATGTGAAGCAGAAGTACGGCTACGACTACAACGAATTCCGTGTTGCCACCACCTACACCTGGAAGTTCTGGTAGGCGAGTTTACCCCATAACAATAAGAGGTCTGACCATGTTCGAACCCATCTTCCTTTACATCTGCCCCGCAACTTCCCAGTCGGTGTTCTGTGCACCGTCACCCGGCGCGCTGCGCGCATGAGCGGATTCCAAAAGGAGCAAACACTAGTGAATATTCAGGTCGATAACGCGGTCCTGCAGAAGAACAAAACCTACGTCTACGAGTGGTACGTGGTGGGCCTGTGCATGCTCGCCTACATCTTTTCATTTGTGGATCGGCAGATCCTGGCGCTGATGATCGAGCCGATCAAAGCCGACCTGCAGATCAGCGACACCCAATTCAGCTTGCTGCACGGGCTAGCGTTTTCGTTGTTCTACGCCTTCATGGGCATGCCCATCGCCTATCTGGCCGACCGCTTCTCCCGACCGAAGATCATCGCCGTCGGCATCGTGTTCTGGAGCCTGGCGACTGCCGCGTGCGGCATGAGCAAGAACTTCCTGCACATGTTCCTCGCGCGCATTGGCGTCGGCGTCGGCGAAGCGGCCCTGTCGCCCTCGGCGTACTCGATGTTCAGCGACATGTTCCCCAAGGAAAAACTCGGCCGCGCAGTAGGCGTGTACTCGATCGGCTCGTTCGTGGGGGGCGGGCTGGCCTTCCTGGTGGGCGGCTATGTGATCGCGATGCTCAAGGACATGAACACCATCGAGGTTGCTTTTCTCGGTGCGATGAGGGCCTGGCAACTGGCGTTTTTCATCGTCGGTTTGCCCGGCATCCTGGTCGGCCTGCTGATCTGGCTCACCGTGCGCGACCCTGCGCGCAAAGGCCTGCAGGTCGATGCACAGGGCCGGGCCAGGAAAGTGGCGATGAGCGACGGCCTGCGCTTCCTCGGGCGTCACCGTGCCACGTTCACCTGCCACTACCTGGGCTTTTCGTTCTACGCCATGGCGCTGTTCTGCATGATGAGCTGGAGCCCGGCGCTGTACATCCGCAAGTTCGGCCTGTCGCCGATGGAGGCGGGCTACATGCTCGGCACCGTGCTGTTGCTGGCCAACACCGCCGGGGTGCTGTGCGGGGGATGGCTCACCGACTACCTGGCGAAAAAAGGTCATCAGGACGCCGCCATGCGCACCGGCGTCATCGGTGCCCTCGGCATGGCGGTGCCGGCGGTGCTGTTCCCTCAGGCCGATCAACTGTGGTTGTCGGTGACCCTGTTGGTGCCGGCGATGTTCTTCGCCTCGTTCCCGATGCCGGCGTCCACGGCGGCGATGCAGATCCTCGCGCCAAATCAGGTGCGCGCACAGGTCTCGGCAGTGTTTCTGCTGATCAGCAATCTGCTGGGGTTGGGCCTGGGAACCACGCTGGTGGCGCTGTTGACCGACCGATACTTCGGATCGCCCGCAGCGGTTGGCTCGTCGATGTCGCTGGTGATTGCCGGTGCGTCGGCATTGACCGTGCTGTTGCTGTGGCGGGGTTGCCGGCGTTTTCGCGAAAGCTATGCCCGGGAATATCCGACACGGGCATGATGGGCAATCGTCCATGATCGGCGTCTGGGCCTCGCTCCTTTTGCAGGGAGTGGGGCCCAGACGCATCAGTCCGGAGAACCGTCGATGTTGAATGATGTACATCTGCTGGAACGGCACAGCCTGCTCAGTTCCACCGATTACCGTGAAATCAAGGACAAGGTCAGCCATTACCTGTGCCCGCACAGTTTCAACGTGCTGCGTGACGAGCCGATGTACACCCGGCTCAACGGTGTATTCTTCGGCGATTCGGCGCTGCTCGACTTGCGCTACGGCGCGCCGGTGGAGATCACCATCGGCGACATTGCCGATCAGTACCTGTTTCGCATTCCCTTGCAGGGGCATTGCGAAGTGGCCCACGGGCGGCGTAGCGCGGTGATGCAGTCGGGCTACCTGAGCGTGTCTTCGCCGTTCGCGCAAAGCCGCATCGTCACCGATGGCGAATGCCGCAATCTGATCCTGCGCGTCGACCGCGATGCCCTGGAAACGCAACTGCAACGCCTGCTCGGCCGCAGCCTGCGGCAGTCGATCATCTTTGATGTCAGCGTCGATCATCTGGGCGCCGGCGTCGTCAGCCTCTTTCACACCCTGGACTACATCTGCCGGCTTTACGGCAGTGGCGTGGACGGTTCGCGCATCGCCAGCGGCCTGTCCGACTACCTGATGCAGCTGCTGCTGACGCAGTTGCCGCACAACTACTCCGCCGACCTCCTGGTCGATTCGCGCGCACCGCTGCCGCACCATGTGAAGAAGGCGCGTGACTACATCGAGGCGCACCTCGATGAACCGATCAGCCTGGCGACCCTGAGCGAGCTCTGTGGCGTCTCGGTGCGCACCTTGCAGAACGGCTTCAAGCAGTTTCTCCAGCAGGCACCGGTGGAGTACATCCGCGACCGTCGCCTGGCGGTGATCCACGAATCGCTGAAGCAGGGCAGGGACGGTGAAACCGTCACCGATATCCTGCTGCGTCACGGCATCAACAGCTTCGGGCATTTTTCCAGTGCCTATCGGCAACGCTATGGTTGCCTGCCTTCGGACACCCTGCGACGACACAAACATTGAGACGGCTGCGTAATCCGTCAGTCGGCTGCGCAATCGGATAAGTCCGTGGCGGCACGGCCCGATAGCATCGAGTCTCTTACAAGAGGAGCAACTCGATGAATATTACGGTGCTGGGTGGTGGACACGGTTGTTACGCGGCGGCGGTCGAAATGGCTGAAAAGGGGCATCCGACGCGCCTGTGGCGTCGTGATTCGGCAGCGCTCAAGGAACTGCTGGCCATCGGTAGCCTGACCATCAGGGACTTCCGGGGCACTCGTCAGTTGTCTGTCGGCCGGCAGGGCGACAAGCTGTCGCTGACCGACGACCTGGCCGAGGCCCTGAGCGACGCGCAACTGGTCATCATCCCGTTGCCGTCGACGTCCCACGAAGACTTGGCCAAACACGTCGCGCCGCACTTGCACGACGGTCAGGTGGTGTTCCTGCCGCCAGGCACGTTCGGCAGCTACGTGTTCGCCAAGGCCATGGCCGACGCGGGCAACCAGAGCAAGGTCGCCTTTGCCGAAACCGGTACGCTGCCGTACCTGGTCCGCAAGCACGGCGCCAGTAACCTGGTGATCAGCGGCTACGCCACCCGCCTGCCGACCGGCGTGTTCCCCAGCAAACTGTCTGAGTATGCCTTTGCAGTGTTGCGCGAGACCTACCCGAGTGTCGAACCGATAGAAGACGCCCTGAGCGGTGCGTTGATGAACGCAGGCCCCATCATTCACCCGCCGCTGATCATGATGAACGCAGGTCCGCTGGAGCATTTCGAGGCCTGGGACATTCACAACGAAGGCACCCAGCCGTCGATTCGTCGTGTGACCAACCAACTCGATGCCGAGCGCATGAATGTGCGCGACGCACTCACCTACGGCGCACCGCACTTTCCCCTGGCCGATCACTACAACACCAGCGAAGGCGAGGAGTGGATGTACGGTCGCGGCGCCCATGGCAAGCTGACCGACAGCGGCGACTGGCGCGAGGACATCGACCTGCAAACGCATCGCTACATGCTCGAAGATACCCGTCTGGGCCTGTCCTTCCTGGTTTCCGTCGGCCGTTGGGCCGGTGTGCCAACCCCGGTGGCGCAGGGCCTGCTGAGCATTGCCTCGGTGGTTGCCGAGCGTGATCTCTACGCAGAGGGTCGCACCCTGGAAAACCTGGGACTGGCCAAGTTGAGCCGGGCGCAGATGACCGAACTGCTGACCGAGGGCTACAACTGATGAACACTGCGCTGCCCAATGTCAGCGTGGTCGGCGCCGGCCGGATGGGCGAGGGCATTGCCCTGGCGTTCATCCATGCGGGCCTGCCGGTCACCCTCATCGACATCAAGGATCGAGCCGAGGAAGAGCGGCACGGCTACTTCGAACGGGTGCGAACTAATATCCGCAGTGAACTACAGATGCTGGTACGCCTCGGCGTTCTCGAGCGGGAACAGGCGGACATCGCTATCTCCCGGTTGACCCTGCAATCCAGGTCCGAGGCCGCACCGGCATTGCGCCTGTGCGACCTGGTGTTCGAAGCCGTGCCGGAAGTCATCGAGGTCAAGCGGGAGACCTTCGCCTGGGTCAGCGAGCATGTCCCGGCGTCGACCATCATCGCCTCGACCACCTCGACGTTTCTGGTCACCGCGCTGAGTGAAATGGTCAGTGAGCCGCAACGCTTCGTCAACGCGCACTGGCTGAATCCCGCGTACCTGATGCCGCTGGTGGAAGTCAGTCACAGCGACGCGACCTGCCCACACGTGGTCGAGCGGCTGCTGCAACTGCTCAAGCGCATCGGCAAGGTGCCCGTGGTCTGCAACCCGGTGGCGGGCTATATCGTGCCGCGCATCCAGGCGCTGGCGATGAACGAGGCCGCACGGATGGTGGAAGAGGGCGTGGCCAGCGCAGAAGACATCGACACCGCGGTGCGCGTCGGCTTTGGTTTGCGCTTCTCGGTGCTGGGCCTGCTTGAGTTCATCGATTGGGGGGGCGGCGACATTCTCTACTACGCCTCACGTTACCTGAGTGGCGCGCTGTCGCCGCGTTTCGAGTCGCCGCAGGTGATTGCCGACAACGTGCAAAACGGCCGCAATGGCTTGCGAGATGGCCAGGGCTTCTACGACTACCGTGACCTGGATGTAGAAGCCTACAAGCAGGAGCGGCTTGGTGCCTTTGTCCGCAAGCTGGAGTTGTCGGGGCTGACGCCAGCGTTCGATGGCGCGTTGAGGCAGGGCTGAGCATCAGGGTCGGAATGCCGGGCCACTTTTCACACTTCTGACGGGGCGGCACACACGAAAAGCCTGGACGCTTTCCCAGCACGCTTTGCTGGGTGCATCCAGGCGTTGGCGTGACGCTCGAATCAGATGACGCGGGCCTCGATGACGCTGTGCGAGTAGATTATGGGCGTGACAACACGGGCGTCCGCTTCTCGCTGATTGCTGCCCTGCACGAAGGGCCACAAACGACCCAAAGCGGACTTTCGGTGACACCCGTTGATTCCAAACAATCACACAATTTTTTTAATTTTGTTGGTGCTATGGTTTGCCATACTCGGCTTTGATTTAGGAAACCGATGCTCGATGGTTGTCTTTTTGCACTTGGAGTCGCAGTTCAATTGCACCAAGTGCCCAGTAGTTGCAGCAAGGCTCCTCGAGATTGTTTATAAATCGCAGGTGGTGCTTTTTAATCAGTTATTTTAGGGTGATCGTCCAAGTGATAAAGCCTGCAATGCCTGTCGTACAGGTCAGGGCGATTAGAAAAAGTCCGTCGATCACTTTTTCCAGCAAGTGATTACGGTTCAACTGTCGGGTACGCAATGCCCAGTACGATAGAAGTGTCGTGATCAAATACAAAATGGCGTTGATCGCTAGAAAGTCATCACCTAGAGAGTCTTCACTTCTCAAAGTGCTCACCACTTGAAAAATTCCGATGACCGTAATGCAAACGCCCACCATAGCGGCTGAGGCGGTAAAAATATGAACACAGATGTCTTCATTCAAACTGACAGGAGGCTTTGATTCGTTCATGGCGTTTTCCCTGCAAAGATAAAAACCTGATAGCAGGATCGCGGGGACCATTCTTCTCGCCGATACAGTTCAGTCAGGTCGGTTCGTCAGCCAGTGCAGCCACTACCTGTCTCTCAATCTCTTTTTCATCCATTCCTCGCCCGAAATGCTTTAGATAGCGGCCCTGGCTGTCGAGTAAAAACAATATCGTCGAGTGGTCCATCATGTATTGGTCCGGTTTGTCGCCGGTCGGCACTTTCTTGTAATACACGTGATAAATATCGGTTATGTGGGTGATCTCTTGCGCCGAACCGGTCAGCCCGACGAAGTTGCTGGAAAAGTAGTTCACATACGCCTTGAGCTTGACGGGGGTGTCGCGTTCCGGGTCAATGGTGACGAAGACCGGCCGCAGCGTGATACCTTGCTGCTGTTGCAATTGTTTGCTGATGCGGGCCATTTTCGCAAGATCAGTCGGGCAAATGGCCGGGCAGGTCATGAAGCCGAAGTACAGCAACGCAGGTTGACCAAAACTGCGTTCGGTGACGCGCTCACCATTCTGGTTGGTCAGCTGGAACGGCCCGCCGATATCGGTACGGGTGGCGGCCGTCGAACTCACTGCCGTTGCCGCCAATAGCAACGCCATTAGCCACTTCATCGCTCAGTACCCTCCCGAATAGGTCAAGGCCAGGCCCACCAGTTCGGACATCTGGCCGTCCTCTTTCTGGGTGCCGGCGGACAAGCCGAGTTTGATCTGACCGGTGATGTTGTAAGTCAGGCTCAACTCGTTGAGGTAGTCCTGGTGATCTGCGCCTCCGTTCGATTCGCGATGCTTGTCGGTGCGCGTCGCGCCCAGCGCCCAGTCGCCGAAATCGAAGGTCAGCGAGGTGGTCAGATAGCGGGTGTCGTTGCCCTTGATGCCGTCCTCGTTGTCGACATCGGCGAATTCGACGAAGGGCACTATATCGAAGTAACGCCCCGCCAGCGTCGGCTCAAGATCGGTACTCGGCGCATAGGCCCAGATGTAGCGGGCCGAGGCGATTTTGATGGTTTCATCGTCTTCGCCAGGCGGATCGGGCTGCGTCTCGTCCTCGGCCTTTTTGTTGAACATATAGCCGGCCTGCATTTCCAGATAAGGCACCGCCGGAATCGCTATCCAGTTCACCGTCACCGCATAGGAATTGAGCTTGCCGGTATTTGATGGACCGCCAGCGCTGCGCTGCAACTTCTCGCCATGGCGCAGGTACGGCCGGCCGAGAAACGAATTGTCCGCGGTATACACGCTCAGGTTGGGTTCGATCATCCCAAGTTTCTGGTCGAAAAAGCGGTACGCCACGGTGCCGCCGAGCATGCCGTCGAGGTCGTAGGTGGCGACGTAATCATTGGTGTAGAGGCCGGGCGCCTGGTCCTGCGCCCGACCGAACGGCACATGGTATTTGCCGACCGAAAAGGCCGAATTGGCGTTGTTCTGGTAGTAGTTCAAGTCATTGATCACCAGTCCCACGTCTTCGAAGAAACGCTTTTGCCCAGGTTCTGGTCCAGCGACGGGATTGATCTCGGTGGACAGCTGGATCTGCTGATCGTGGGTAAAGCGAAAGTAGAACGTGCTGTTGATATCCGGGTAGGCATCCGTGCTGTTGCGATTGCCGCCTTGAGGCGAATCGGCATGCACGTGGTCATATTGAAAGGTCGCGTCGTAATCCATGCCGACGTTGGGGTATTGGCCGTCATCGGCCAGCGTTGACTCGACAGCACACACCGATCCCAGCAAAACAACAGCCAAGCGATAGTTGCTCATGGCGCCCCCCTTTACTTGATCAGCGGGCTGGACTGTTTCGAGTCCCGTCCGGTATTGCGCAGGTAGGAGCACAACTGGTTGTTTTCACCGTACAGCCCGCCCAACGGTTCGAGTTTGACCGCCTGCTCGTAGTCTTCGGGCTTGACTACCTGGATCGCTTGCATCATGCCCCCGTCCTCATGTTCGAGGATGTGACAGTGGTAGACGAACTTGCCCAGGATCACCGGATCGCGAAAGGGAATGCGCACGGTGATCGAACCCGTGGCGGGAATGAACACGTTGTCTCGGTAACCGCTGAATTGCACCGGTTTACCGTTGATCTCGGTCACCTGGAAATCCACCTGGTGGATATGAAACTGGTGCAATTCCTGGGACGGGTTGAACAGTCGCCACTCTTCTACATCGCCGAGCTTGACCGTGGTGTTGACCCGGTCCAGCTCGAAGCGTGTGCCGTTGATCAAAAAGGCATTGGGGTCGCTGTCCGAATCCTGAAAGGCGAATTGACGAGTCTTGTTCACCGCGAGCTTGCTGAAGTCTTCGGCAGGTGGGTAGGCGCTGCTGATCTGTCTGGTCGCCACTCGCTCACCGCTGGAACGCAATATTGCCAGTTTGGCCGCAGGGTAATCGTCGCCGGCCGGCCCGGTGTTGCCCGAGCCCGTTTCGACTTCGTACGACCCGGCCGGTGGCCCGACCACCAACACACTGAACCGCGCCGACGGCCCGATCAGTACCTGGTCTGTATCGACCCGCCGCGTCACGGTATTGCCATCGCGCGACAACACCTGCATTGATTGCCCGTTGATGCGAATTCGGAAGTACTGGTTGGCGGCAATGTTGATGAAATGCCAGAGCTGGGTTTCTCCGGGATTGATATCGATGACGGGCACTTCCTGGCCATTGATCGTGCGAATCGACGGAGCACTAGTGATGATCTCGCTGGCAACCTTGCCGGTCAGGGTTTTCTGAAAGTTACGCAGCACCAGGACTTGTTCTTTGATGCCCTTGAGTTCGGGGAAGGGATCGAGCATGCCATCGACCAGGATTGGCCCGGCAATACCCGCTGACACCTGACGTTGGGAGCCACCATGAAAATGGCTGTGATACCAGTAGGCACCAGGGCTGTGATTAAGCGGCAGCTTGACGTTGTATTCGCCCACTTGATGGGGTTGGGTCACCCGGAAAATGTTGTCACCCTGGTCCAGCGGTGACACCTGCATGCCATGGAAATGCAGGTTAGTGATCTCGTCCATGCGGTTGTCCAGACTGATCGCCATCGTGCCACCCGGTCGAGTTCGAATCAGTGGCGAATCGTAATCGCCATTGAACACCAGCGACACGTAGCGTTCGTTACCGACGTTGACCTGCTGTTCGGAGGCCGTCAGTGTGGCGTGGGTGACGCCGCTGACATCGTAAGTGAATTCGGGATTCTGACGCAGAGGCTGCGAGGCGGGTTCGGTTGACTGCCGGTTCGCACAACCTGCCAACGCAAGAACCACCATGCTTGCGCAGAATGCAAAAGGACGGACGCTGAAAACTCTGGGCATGATCGCGACCTTCAGTGGCGTGGCGAAGAGCTGCGGGGCAGTTTGCCTGTGTGATGCTGCAATTGAAAAAAAACCGCTCCACAAAGCGAAAAGCCACGTTCTACGTGGCTTTGAGTGGTCTGCGTGAAACTCTTGCAGTGTAGATCAGGTAGGAAGGGCTGCAAGTAAGAGGAAATACGTCGTATTTGCTAAATTCAAAGCGCATTCGCCAAAGGCGCTGGCGGGGAGTTTGCTGCGCCGGCGCGAACAAGCCCCGTACCGACGCTGTATCAACGCCTGCACTCAGCCAATATAGCTTGGCGGGTACGGGAGGAGCACGGGTTGGCTTGTGCGTATTTCTTGGGCTCGGTGAGCTTGGGTATCACCCGACGCTGTTGATAGCGAAAGGCGCTATTGGCCGATCACTGCCTGTCAATTGATCTGCACACCTCCCGGTACTAAAGGAGGTGTCAATGAAAGCTAAAGGACCATTTCAGTCTGGCGTCATAGGGATAGGCTCAACCCCATGATCAAAAGATACTGGCTGCGATGGCCCATCCACCTCTGCAACTTAAAACACAGTTCGCCTGAACACTTGATGCCGCCCGGTCTCCCGCTGAGCGTCGTCAATGATGACCATCAGCCCCCTCACAGCCTGCGATATGAGTAGAAGACCTCACCCGATTTCCGGGTCTCCAGAATAAAAGAGGATTTATCATGAGCAGCACCTTCTTCATTCCCTCCGTGAACATGATGGGCATTGGCAGTCTCGACGAAGCGATGCTCGCCATCCGCAAATATGGTTTCCGTAAAGCCTTGATCGTCACTGATGCAGGCCTGGCCAAAGCCGGCGTGGCCGCCAAGGTTGCCGGCCTTCTGGCCCAGCAGGACATCGACTCCACCTTGTTTGATGGCGCCAAACCGAATCCGACGGTCAGCAATGTCGAGAAAGGCCTCGAACTGCTGGCTCGCAGCGACTGTGATTTCATTATTTCCCTGGGCGGCGGTTCACCCCATGACTGCGCCAAGGGCATTGCCCTGTGCGCCGCCAACGGCGGACACATCAGTGATTACGAAGGCGTGGATCAATCCGCCAAGCCACAGATGCCGCTGATCGCGATCAATACCACCGCTGGCACGGCGAGTGAAATGACCCGTTTCTGCATCATTACCGACGAAGTCCGGCACGTGAAAATGGCCATCGTCGACCGTAACGTCACACCGCTGTTGTCGGTCAACGATCCTTCGTTGATGGCGGGCATGCCCAAAGGCCTGACGGCCGCCACCGGCATGGACGCGTTGACTCACGCGATCGAAGCCTACGTGTCGACGGCGGCAACGCCGATCACCGATGCCTGTGCGCTCAAGGCCGTGGAATTGATCTCGGCCAACCTGCGCACGGCCGTTGCTCAGGGTGACGACATGAGCGCCCGGGAAAATATGGCCTACGCGCAATTTCTTGCCGGCATGGCCTTCAACAATGCTTCGCTGGGTTATGTCCACGCCATGGCGCACCAATTGGGTGGGTTCTACGACCTGCCTCACGGCGTCTGTAATGCGATCCTGCTGCCGCATGTCGCCAGCTTCAACGCCAGCGTATGCCCGGCTCGGTTTAAAGACATTGCCAACGCAATGGGCGTCGACACGCAGCATCTGGATGCGCAAAAAGGCGCCGCCGCGGCGATCACGGCCATCCGTAAATTGTCTTCGGATGTCGGTATTCCGAGCGGTCTCGCCGAACTGGGCGCCAAGGCCGACGACATCCCGATCCTGGCAACCAATGCCATGAAGGATGCCTGCGGCTTTACCAATCCGCGTCCTGCCAATCAGGACGAGATCGAGCAGATTTTCCATACGGCGATGTGAAGTGACACCAGCCCAATCAAAAGCCCCGCCTTCGGTTGAAGTGCGGGGCTTTTTTTGGGCTCTTCATGGGGCGCCCGTTGGTTTCTTCTCCGGAACTATAAAACTGACTGTCGTACTGGTGAGGATTTTGTGAGTCGGGTCGGCCACTTCAAGAACAACCTTGTGAGTGCCGGGTGTCAGTCCAACCAGGATAATCGGGTCTTCACTGGTGTGTGCCCATGTCCCTTTCCAGTCGTCGACGGTCACGTGAAGGTGACTGAGACGTGGCGATACATCAGCCGCCGCTTTGCCAAATACCGGCATGATCCTGGCGTGCTCTGTTCGATACTGGATGATGACAACACCGCGGGCGAGCGGCTCGGCAAGCGGCGGGTAGGCAATGAGTTTTGGCAGCGTCTCAGACTCCAACGGGAGTATCGCCGGTGGGGGATGGGTGTCTGCGACCTCTTCACCGCGCGCTGCCATACAAAAAAGGACACCTAACGTCAGGGCCAATAGATTTCCGGGAGCGAGGGACATGGTGTTTTTCTCCCGCGGGCTTTCACTCAAGGCTAGATTAACCTGGGCGGTTGTCTATTTATTGAGTCGACGCTGACAGGCCGTTTCTGGCCGATTGCGTTCTTGCAGCGGTTATCCGTTTTCTTTTCTCAAGGGCAGGGCGGTTTTATAGCGGACCTGTTTCAACGACAGGCTGGAACGAATTTTTTCTACTTCTGGCATAGGCGACAGTCGCTCGATGATGAAATGCTCCAACGCCTGCATGTCTGCCATCACGACGCGAATCAAATAGTCGGCATCACCGGTCATCAGATAGCACTCCATGACCTCGTCGCATTCGCAGATAGTGCGTTCGAAATTCTGCAACGACTCCCGGCCTTGCTGCTTGAGGCTGATGGAGATGAACACATTCAAACGCAAGCCCAGCGCCTCGGGCGCCAGTAGCGCCACGTACTCGCGAATGCAACCGGAGGCTTCCAGCGCTTTGACCCGGGCCAGGCACGGGGAGGGCGAAAGATGAACCCGCTTGGCCAATTCCACATTGGACAGGCTGCTGTCGTTTTGCAGCTCTCGAAGGATCTTCAGGTCAATACCATCGAAGTTCATTGTGCTTCTACTTTTAGGATGGGCAGTGTTTTATGCCGCCATTGATCGAAGTGAGTCTGCATAACGATCAGAAAAGCTGCGGGCCTCGGCATAGACTAATAAAAAAGCGAGGAGGTGCCTATGAGCCGTTTCCATTCCAACCAACCCGATGCAACCGCCGCCCCCCTGACCCAGAACGATCTCGACGAGCTGAGTGAATGGCGTGAGGCCCTGGAGTCGCTGGTGGCCACTCGCGGCCCCGAGCATGCGCGCCGGTTGCTCGACCAATTGGCTGAAGCGGCACGTGATCCATCCGTTGGCTGGCAGCCGCGCCGGGGCACGTCTTACGTCAACAGCATCCCTGTGTCGCAGCAACCGCTGTTCCCGGGTGATCTCGCCACGGAAGAACGCCTTGCTTCGATCATGCGCTGGAATGCTTTGGTCATGGTGGTCCGAGCCAATCGGGCCTACGGCGAACTCGGCGGCCATATCGCCAGTTACACCAGCGCAGCGGATCTGTTCGAGGTGGGCTTCAATCATTTTTTCCGGGCGCGTAATGACGTCTTCGACGGTGACCTGGTGTTCTTCCAGCCTCATTCGGCACCGGGCATCTATGCTCGCGCTTTCCTCGAAGGGCGATTGAACGAAACCGATCTTGAGCATTACCGCCAGGAAATCACCGCGCGAAAAACCGGTGCCCAAGGGCTGTCGAGCTACCCGCATCCATGGTTGATGCCGGACTTCTGGCAGTTCCCCACCGGTTCGATGGGCATCGGTCCGATCAGCTCGATTTTCCAGGCGCGCTTTATGCGCTACTTGCAGCACCGTGGCCTGCAAGACACCACTGACCGGCACGTCTGGGGGGTGTTTGGCGATGGCGAGATGGACGAGCCGGAAAGCATGTCGGCGCTGACCCTGGCCGCCCGTGAAGGCCTCGATAACCTGACGTGGGTGGTCAACTGTAACTTGCAGCGGCTTGACGGTCCGGTGCGCGGCAACGGGCGGATCATCGACGAACTGGAAGCGTTGTTCAGCGGTGCCGGATGGAACGTGATCAAAGTGGTCTGGGGTTCGGACTGGGACGCGCTACTGGCCAGGGACGAAGATGGCGCGCTGGTGCGCACGTTGTCGCAGACGGTCGATGGTCAGTTCCAGACGTTCGCCGCCAAGGATGGCGCCTACAACCGCGAACATTTCTTCGGCCAAAGCGCGTCACTGGCGTGGCTGGCCCACGGCTTGAGCGATGAGCAGATTGACCGCCTCAAACGTGGTGGCCACGACATTATCAAGATCTACGCCGCCTACCTTGCCGCCAGCCAGAAAGAGGGCAAGCCGACGGTGATCCTTGCCCAGACCAAGAAGGGTTTCGGCATGGGCGAAGCCGGGCAGGGCAAGATGACCACGCATCAGCAGAAGAAGCTCGACCGCGAGGCGCTGATCGCTTTCCGCAACCGCTTTCAGTTGCCGCTGTCGGATGAACAGGTCGAGTCGTTGAGCTTTTTCAAGCCGGCTGACGACAGCCGCGAAATGCGTTACCTGCATCAGCGGCGACAGTCTCTGGGTGGTTACATGCCGGCGCGCAATCGTACGGCCGCCGCCGTGCCGGTGCCTGCGATTGCCAGCTATGCCAGCTTTGCCACTCAGGCCGAGGGCAAGGAAATGTCCACCACCATGGCCTTCGTACGGATGCTCAGCAACCTGCTGAAGGACAAGCAACTGGGCCCGCGCATTGTGCCGATTGTCGCCGACGAAGCGCGCACCTTTGGCATGGCCAACCTGTTCAAGCAGATCGGTATCTACTCCAGCGTCGGCCAGCGTTACGAGCCCGAAGATATCGGCTCGATCCTCAGCTACCGTGAAGCCACCGACGGGCAGATTCTCGAAGAAGGCATCAGCGAAGCCAGCGCCATCAGCTCCTGGGTAGCCGCCGCCACCAGCTATTCGGCCCATGGCCTGCGTATGCTGCCGTTCTACATTTACTACTCGATGTTCGGCTTCCAGCGGGTCGGCGACCTGATATGGGCCGCCGCCGACCAACGTTCCCGTGGCTTCCTGCTCGGCGCCACGGCTGGGCGAACCACGCTCGGCGGTGAAGGTTTGCAGCATCAGGACGGCACCAGTCACCTGATCGCCGCCACTGTACCGAACTGTCGCGCCTACGATCCGGCGTTCGCCAGCGAGTTCGCGGTGATCCTCGACCATGGCATGCGCCAGATGCTCGAACAGGACGTCGACGAGTTCTACTACGTGACCCTGATGAATGAAAACTACCCGCAACCGACTTTACCCGAGGGCGTTGAGCGGGCGATTATTCGCGGCATGTATTGCTTCATTAAGCAGCAGCCGGCGACTCCGAAAGGCAAGGTGCGCTTGCTCGGCTCGGGCACTCTCCTGCGCGAAGCACTGGCCGCCGCCGAGCTGCTGGCCAACGATTGGCAGATTGCGAGCGAGGTGTGGAGCGTCACCAGTTTCAGTGAACTGGCGCGTGATGCGCGGGACGTCGAGCGCTGGAACAGGTTGCATCCGCAAGCCGACGTCCGCACCAGCTACCTTGGCGAATGCCTGCCCAGCGGCGCGCCGGTGGTGGCCGTGTCTGACTACGTGCGCGCGTTGCCGCAGTTGATCGGCTCGTACCTGCAATCACGCTATACCGTACTCGGCACCGATGGGTTTGGGCGAAGCGATACCCGCGCGGCCTTGCGCGACTTTTTCGAAGTCGATCGGCATCACATCGTGTTGGCAGCCCTCGCTACCCTTGCCGACGAAGGCACGGTTGATCGGCAACTCTGCGCCGAGGCAATCAAGCGCTATGAACTGGACAGCGAGAGCCAGGCGTCGTGGACCTGCTGACACGCGCCTTCCCCCGTCTCCTTTCAATCACCCTTCGTCCCTTGAGCCAGTGGCTCAAGGGGCTTTCAAGGCTACGTCGGTGGGAAGGGAAAGTAACAGGAACGTTGTTTGTTGCAGCGATAAGAGAAGGTTGGCGACGGAGTGCTGTTGGCGGATAGCAGCTGTTCGCGACTGGCCGCTTCCGACCCGAAGCGGACAGTCGAAGGGGCAGCAATTAATGAAGAATAGTTCAGTCAGGTTGAGCGTGTCCTTCAAGAATCTCAAATCCATCATCAAAGGGAGCGTACCCCACAACTTTTCTGGTCTTCTCGATAGAAAGTCGCTTATATCTGTTATCTGAGACCCCGTGGATAACATGGAATCCGCTCAGCTCGGCCTCGACGCAATTACTAAGTAGTGCGACAACATCCCTGATACTTATAAAAGCAGCTACATCCCTGTGACTGTGGTTTTCCCCTTGGTGAAATATAGCTACGTTTGCAATACGGACTGCGATTGTTGTCATTTGACCATCGTTTGCATACATCGAAGCCAGAGCTTCCCCGAACGCTTTGCTGACCCCGTATAAATTGCCTGGCTTAGGTGCCATAAATTCATGTACCTGGACATCCTCTGGATAACCTTCGATAGCCTGAGCGCTGCTCGCAAATATAAAGCGCTCGCAGCCTTGAGCCTTTGCGGCGAATAGCATGTTGTAGGTGCCCACAATATTCACAGGGAGCAGGGATGTCATGAAGTCGGCGTCTGGGCGAGGGTCAGCAGCGAGATGAATCACTGTATGTATGCCTTCGCAAGCTTCAAGGCAACTGGCTTGAACACTGATGTCGAGAGCGAAACGTTGTGCCGATTGCGGAAGTGTTGATACATCTATGTCGGCTAAACGCAAATCTGACTTATCGATATGCGCTTTCCAAAAAGCGCTGCCAATTCGGCCCGCAGCACCTGTGATTAAAATTTTTCGCGCGTTCATTTCAGCATGTCCTTATGGTAAACGTCACTGTAGCTTCCCAGCGTCGTGGTTGGTTGACAACCTCCCAGGAGAGTAACAAGCATCAACTCGTCCGTTTCTGGCCGAATTCTGCCTGTCGCGACGGGCTGCAATCGATCCAAAGCGGTCTGCCAGTGGCTACGGCTTTGGTGCAATAGACGCCACGGTTTGCACATGACACGGTGCGCAGAAGGATTGATAAGTACATTCATGCTTAAGCCATTTACGGCCCCAAGATTGTCGTTTTGCTTATGTAGGCATAAATACTGGACCGTCATTATCAAATAATTAAGGGTGAGTTCGTTTTCGACTAAGCTAAAGGTTTGGTGGATATTGCCAATAAGAATGGAAGCAGCCACGTCTACATGAGGTAGCGCATGAGCAATTTACCACCAGCAAGTTCGGAGCATCCTGAAGCTTTTGTGCAACCGATTGCCGTTCCCAGGCTGACACGTTGGAGTAATAGCATTCCCAGCCAATGGGCGCGCTATGGGTTGATTCTCGTGCTGCTCGCCATCAGCTTCTTTGCGGTGTGGTCGTCAGTGACCACTGGACGACTGGGGCAGGCAGCGATCGCTTCGAGTGTCCTGTCCGACCACTACACAGCGGCGGCGACTGCGGTGGCTGCCGCCGAGTCGCTGGAGCGCCTCTATCGCCTGGAGCCGGGGCCGCCAGTCCTTCGTCGTTTCAACGACGCGGTGCAGGACCTCACGCGTGCACTCGGGCATATTCAGCGTACCGGGTCGCCTGCGGACCACCTCCTTGCCCAAAGTGTGCTCACGGCACTGACGCCCTTCCTGGACAGCGTCAACAAGTTATTCAAGGCCGTTGACGCTGGCAATGATGCCGAGGCGCGCCGGATTGACATTGACGAGGGCGACCCGCTGTTCGAAAAGATTGAAAAAGGCGTCTTGCAAGCAGCGGCCAATCACCACAAGGAGTCCATCGTGGCGCTGGAGAAGCTGCGCACGCGGGAGTCCTTCAATGCGGATAGCACCCCTATCGTTTTCATCGCCGGGCTGATTCTCGCCGGGCTTTTCGCGCAAATACTGCGACGCACCCGGGTCGAACTCGACAGCCAACGCAAGGATGCCTTGCACGCGTCGCTGCATGACAAGCTCACCGGGCTGGCCAATCGAACCCTCCTGGCCGATCGTTTCGAGCAGGCACTGCGCCTCGGGCGCCGTCAGGGCTCAACCACTGGCCTGTTGCTCATCGATCTAGACCGATTCAAGGAAGTCAACGACACCCTCGGGCATCACTACGGGGATCGCCTGCTTGACGCGATCGGCAAACGGCTGATCAGTGAAGCGCGGGAAATCGACACGGTCTGCCGGTTGGGTGGTGATGAGTTTGCGATTCTGCTTCCGTCCGTCGAAGACCTCGAAGGCGCGTTGAAAGCAGCGCAACGGCTGCACGACGCGATTACCGCATCGTTTGAAATCGATGGGGTCGAACTGGATGTCGAGGCCAGCTTCGGGGTTGTGGTGTCAGGGCTGCATGGTGATGAACCTTCAATGCTCATGCAGCGTGCCGACATCGCCATGTATGCAGCCAAGAAACAGGGCAAAGGCATACTCGCCTACGACCCGGGAGCGGATCGGCGCTCACCGGAACGCCTGGCCATGCTCGGCGAACTGCGGCGAGGTCTGGATCGCCGTGAATTGTTCCTGGAGTACCAGCCCAAGGTCAGCCTGAGCACAGGAGAAGTCACTGGCGTGGAGGCATTGGTGCGTTGGCAGCATCCGGTGCGCGGCCTCGTGAATCCGGATGAGTTCATTCCGTTTGCCGAACTCACCGGAATCATTGGCTCCCTGACTTACTACGTGCTGAACCTTGCGCTGTCTCAAGTGCGGGCCTGGGCCGACATCGGGATTTGCATACCGGTTGCCGTGAACATTTCTGCACGTAACCTGCTGGACGACAAATTGGTGGTTCAGATCGTCGATTTGCTTGAGCGGCACAAGTTGACCCCAAACATGCTCATGCTCGAAGTGACCGAATCCGCGATCATGCTCGATTCCTACGCGGCCCGGACCATCCTGAGGCAGTTACATGCGATGGGCATCCACATTGCCATCGATGATTTCGGCGTCGGCTATACCAGTCTGGCTCAGTTGAAGGATCTGCCCATCAGCGAACTCAAGATCGACAAATCCTTTGTCCTGGCCATGCAAAGCGATCAAGCCAACGAGCTCATCGTCCGGAGCGTTGTCGATCTGGGTCACAATCTTGGCATGACAGTCATTGCTGAAGGCGTAGAAACAGCTGGCGTGCTCGATGCGCTGGGCGGTTACCATTGCGACATGGCCCAGGGTTTTCATGTCTGCCGACCGGTCAGCGCCGAAGCGTTCATGCAGTGGTATGAAGAGCGAGAGCGCAAGTAGCTCGATCGCGTCTCACTGTTAGAAATTCTCGCCAATTTCGGCCTGTCACGCAGAGCGCGAAAACCACGCATCCTGACACTCTGATGCGGAAGCATTCGACCTGCCGCCCTCCCACGAACGTGCAGGGTCGTCCGACTCAGCAGCGCTTCAGTAGCCTGCTAGGGCAACGTGTCGCGCTTGGCGAAGATGCTTGCCATTTCCGCCATGTTCTCGGTGCCCCACGTGCACAGCGGGATGATCGCGTCAGCCAGGCTGCGACCGAGCGGGGTCAGCGCGTAGTCCACGCGCGGCGGCACTTCCTTGTAGTCGGTCCGCGCCAGCACGTGATCGGCCTCCAAATCCTTCAATTGCTGGATCAGCACCTTGTCACTGACGCCCTGGACCAGGCGCTTTAGTTCGCCATAACGCTTTGGGCCGTCGCGCAGGAAAAACAGGACCAGCGGTTTCCACTTGCCCGAGATGATGCGCAGCGTGGCGTTGAGTCCACAACCGGGGTCGCAGGTTTCAGAAGTCGTCGTCATTTTTTGGTACTTACCTAAAAGTGCATACTTGTCGTTAGGTTATCAGAACCGCATCCTTGGCCTCAAGCAAGCAACTCCCTGCTTCCCTGCAACGCTTAGGAAGGATGCACGACATGACCCGACTGAATGGAAAGACCGCTGTGATCACGGGTGGCGCTACCGGCATCGGCCGCGCCGCCGCAAAACGCTTCATCGAGGAGGGCGCCTTCGTCTTCATCTTTGGCCGCCGGCAGGATGCGCTCGACGCCGCTGTGGCCGAACTCGGGCCCAATGCCCGCGCGGTGAAGGGCTCTGTCTCCGATCTGGCCGACCTCGACCGACTCTACGCGGCGGTGAAGGCCGAGCGCGGAACCCTCGACATCGTCTTCGCCAATGCCGGGGCCGGAAGCCAGCTTGCGCTCGGCAAGATCACCGCCGAGCACATTGACGAAACCTTCGACACCAACGTGAAGGGGACGATCTTCACCGTCCAGAAGGCGCTGCCGCTGATGGGCGAGGGCGGTTCGATCATCCTCACCGGTTCGAGCGCCGGCACCACGGGCGCCCCGGGAATGAGCGCCTACAGCGCGAGCAAGGCGGCCGTGCGCAACCTTGCGCGGACCTGGGCGGAGGACTTGAAGGGCAGCGGCATTCGGGTAAATGTGCTGTCACCCGGGGCGACGGCGACCGAACTCGCGAAGGAAGCGCTGGGCGAAGAGGGCCAGAAAATCTACGCCGCGATGACGCCGCTGCAGCGCATGGCCGATCCGGCGGAGATCGGGGCCGTGGCTGCCTTTCTCGCGTCGCCGGACAGCAGCTTCATGACCGCCAGCGAAGTCGCCGTTGACGGCGGTCTTGCGCAACTCTGACGCCCTACGTCCAGGCGCTCCATTCGATTGTTCGGAGCGCCGTAGAACTCGGTAAACCTCAGGAGACTATATGAGCTACGCAATTATCGGTTTCGGCAATATCGGTCAGGCCTTGGCCAAGGCATTTGCCCGCAACGGCATCGAAGTCTCCGTTGCAACCACGCGCGACCCGCAAAGCTTTGCACCCGCCGCCGCAGCGATCGGACCTCAGATCATTCCCAAAAACCTGGCGGACGCGGTCAAGGCGGACATCGTCTTTCTGGCTGTCCGTTTCGAGTCGCATCCGGATGTCGCGAAGGCGCTGCCGACCTGGAAGGGAAAGATCATCGTCGATGTGACCAACGCCTACGGCGTGTCCCCTGAGGAACTCGGTGGACAGCCTTCTTCCAGGGTCGTCGCGCAGGCGTTCACGGGGGCAAGACTGGTCAAGGGCTTCAACCATTTGGGCGCCGCCGTCCTTGGCCAGGATCCGACCGTGAAGGGTGGCAGGAGAGTCGTGTTCCTGGCCAGCGACGATGACGACGCCGCAGCGGAAGTGGGTGCGCTGGCGGAAAACCTCGGTTTCTCACCGATCAAACTGGGCGGGCTGTCGGAAGGTGGACTGCTGGTGCAGGCGCGCGGGAATAGCTGGGGTCAACTGATCTTCAAGGACTTGGTCAAGTTCGACTGATGAATCGTGATCGCGGTCTTATAGGGAGATCGACTCATCAGGCCGACCTGGTGAAATGAAGGCCTGCCTGGCGGCAGGCCGTTACCGGCCCGCACAAAAAAAATCTGCCCCTCTCCTTTGTTCATCCCCCGCTCGCAGGAAAGAGGCACCCGCCATTGCGGACCAGCGCCTTCACTTCCTCGCTCACCTGCACCGGGTTTTGACTTAATCGAGCCACAAACTCCTCGCGGCGCAGCACGTACGATTTCGAATCATGCTTCGCGCTCCAGAGCACAATGTTGATCACTATTGGAATGAGGTCCAGGCCCTTCTCGGTCAACGTGTAGAAGTCCTTGCGCCTGTCGTCGGGGCTGGGCGCCTTCGAGAGCACGCCTTGCTCTTCAAGAAAGGCCAGTCGGGATGCAAGGACATTGGTCGCGATTCCCTCTTCCGATTTCAGGAAGTCGCCATACGTCTTCTTTCCCACAAAAACGATGTCGCGAATGATCAAGAGCGACCACCGATCGCCGAAAATCTCCACGCCGTAGTTCACCGCGCAATGGGACCGAAAGTCTTCTTTAAGAGTTGTCTTCATGGCTGGATCTTAACATCGCTTGCATGTCGCAAGTAAAATTCTCTCAATCACTTGCTTTTTGCAAGTGATGCGACCAGCATGGATCGTACGTTGAGTGAGTTCGCCGGATCGCCCCGGCAGCCGAAGAATGATCAATCCCACACCTGCAAGGAAACTGCGCATGAGCACTATCTCGGGGCCGCTGCTCATCGCCCACTCCGTCAAGCACACCCACTTCTCAATCGGCGTCAGCCATCTCGGCTGAGCGTTCCTGTAGTACCACTTCTCGCATCACATCACTCACATGGAGCATTAACATGCGCGTTTTCGTCACTGGAGGGACCGGCCATTCCGGTCCGTACATCATTTCCGACCTCATTGCAGCCGGTCACGAGGTCACTGCGCTTGCCCGGTCGGACAAGTCCGCAGAGGCGGTGTCTGCGCTTGGCGCCAAGGTGCGTCGCGGTGACCTTGATGATCTCGATGGGCTAAAAGCGGCGGCAGCGGATTCCGACGGTGTGATTCACGTCGCGCACAGGCAAGACCTGCTTCCCACCGGAGGCCTCGACGCGGTGGCTGCCGCGGAGCAGGCGATCATGCTCGCATACGGCGAGGCACTAAAGGGGACCGGAAAGCCGCTGGTCACGTCCGGGAGCATCGGCTCGCCGGGTTGGGAACCTCTCGGCCGTCCAGCCACCGAGGAGGATCCCACCCTCTCTGGCGGCGAGAAGTTCAAGGGCACCTTGCGCGTTCGTAACATCGTCGAAACCACCGTACTCGGTCTCGCCAGGCAAGGCGTGCGGTCCTCGGTCGTGCGGATTCCTACCATCATGCACAGCACGACCGACAACGCCGGCTTCCTCCCGATTCTGATCGGACTTGCCAAGGAGAAGGGCGTCATCGGTTATCCCGGTGATGGCAAGAACAACTGGTCAGCCGTGCACGCCCGCGACCTCGCCGTCGTGTTCCGTCTGGCACTGGAGAAGGGCCCTGCCGGCAAAAACTGGCACGCGGTTGCCGACGAGGCTATTTCGTTCCGCGAGATCGCCGAGGCCATTGGCCGCCGTCTGGGCCTGCCGGCCGTGAGCATTCCCGCGGATGTACTGATGCTGCCGGGATACTTTGGCTTCCTCGCGAATCTGGTCACGCTGGACCTCCCGGCATCCAGCCTCATCACCCGCCAGACCCTTGGTTGGGAGCCTGCTCAGCCCGGCCTGCTCGAGGACCTGGACAACGGCCATTACTTTCCTGCCGACTGAGTTGAGTTGAGGAGGGCGCCGGGGCGCAGCAGACCCGGCGGACAGCAATGTCGCGATGCGTGATCCGTTCGGGTAAAGACTCTGCCTATCCAGGGCTGGCATGAGGGATGACGCACGCGACCCGGCACACACGCGATATGACCGTGGGATGCCCGTTGAAGCAACGAAAAAACCTAATTCACGAGGAAACAGCACATGAGCACTATCAGCATTATCGGTTCAGGAGGCATGGCCGCGGCGATCGCCGGTCGTACCGCCAACGCGGGATACACCATTGAGGTGATCAGCCGCGACCCCGCCAAGGCGCAGGCGCTGGCCGACAAGCTCGCAGCCGGAGCGACTACAGGGACGTACGGGGCCATTCCGGCCGGCGACATCGTCATCCTCGCCGTGCCGTACACCGGTGCGGCGTCGGTGGTGGCCGAGTACGGGGACGCGCTCGACGACAAGGTGATCATCGACATCACCAACACGGCCTCTCCGGACCTCACGGGCCTCGTCTCTCCCGCCGGCAGTTCGGGTGCGCAGGAGATCGCCAGGGTCGCCCCCGCCAGCGCGCATGTCGTGAAGGCGGTCAACACGCTCTTCGGCCACGTCCTTGCTAAAGGTGGGCGCCTCGCCGCGTTCATCGCCGCCGACGATCCGCAGGCCAAGGCACGCGTCTCGACGTTTATCGAGAGTCTCGGGCTGCGCCCCTTGGATGTCGGCGGCCTGCACATGGCCCAGACGCTCGAGGCGCTCGGCCTGATGATGATCGGCCTGGCGAAAAACGGCGCCGGCACTTGGGACATCGCCTTGAACGTCGATATCGGCTGAGTCGCCGACACCCGTCAGGGGCCAGTGTTGGCATCGCACAATGCCGCGAGGCAGTGGTACGAGTCCCCATTCTTCACCTGTTTACTTCGCATGCAAACAATTAATATACTTCGCATGCGAACCTAAACTCAGGAGAAGAACATGACCGCAGAAATACGCGTCGACCTGTCCGACGGCATTCTCACCATTACGCTTGCCCGACCGGACAAGAAGAACGCATTGACGAACGAGATGTACAGCACGCTGGCCGACGCCATCGAGCGTGCGGAGCATGACGGGAATGTCCGCGTGGCGCTGATCCAAGGTGATGGGGACATGTTCACTGCAGGAAATGATGTGGGCGAGTTCGCTGCCATTGCGTCGGGAAAGGGCCCCAGCGAAAGCCACGTTCACCGGTTTCTGCATGCTCTGGCCAAAGCGACTGTGCCTATCATTGGCGCGGTTCACGGAAAGGCAGTTGGGGTTGGCGCCACCATGCTGCTGCATTGCGACTACGTGCTACTGACGCAGGATGCAGAACTGATTACGCCATTTATCAATCTGGCTTTGGTGCCCGAAGCGGCATCGAGCTATCTGCTACCGCTGCGCGTAGGTCATGTCAGGGCGTTCGAAATGTTTGCCATGGGCGAACCGCTCAATGCGCAAACTGCTGTTGCCTGGGGCATCGCCAACAAGGTCTGTGCCAATGACGAGTTACGTATCGACGCGCGCCGGATGGCCGAACGCATCGCCGCTAAGCCAGCGGGTTCGCTGGGCGCCATGAAAACGTTAATGCGCCAGGCCGAGATGCTGGTTGCGCAGATGGACAGAGAGAGTGCGCAATTCCAGGAGAGGCTGATAAGTGCGGAAGCCAGGGAGGCTTTTGCGGCCTTTGCCGAAAAGCGCAGGCCGGACTTTTCGAAGGTCGCCCAGCACTAAGCTGTTTCACTCTGGCCAGCCACAGACGAGGCTAGACTTCATTCTCGTCGTCTCCGTGAAACTGAGTCTGCAGGCTGGTCAGCCAGCGCGCCACCACGTCGATCTCCGCTTCGGTGAAACCTTCAGTCAGCCGGGCATTCAGATCTTTCATGCCAGACTTGGAACGCTGACGCGCGGAGCGCCCTGCGTCTGTCAGCCAGAGACGCGAGGCGCGGCCATCGTTCTCGTCGGCACGGCGTTCGATCAAGCCGGCTCTTTCTGTTCGGTCAGCCAGGCCACTCATGCCCGGCGCCCCGAGGTCCAGCGCGGCCGCGGCCTCGCTCATCAGGGCACCGTCATGGGTGCCTAGAAAGAATAGCAACCCGGATTGGGCCGCTGTCACGCCGCCACGGGCCGCGCGGGCCTGTGACCAACGTTGCAGCCTGCGCTGCCCAACGTTCAAGAGATATACGAGGCGATGCTTCATGTTCAGGCCAATAAAGTTTAACGATTTATTTCGCATGTGAATAATATCACAGCACAACTGTCAATTCGTCCGCTCCGATTTTCGCTTGGGTGGTTCCAGTCCGCACTCGCGAAATGTGTAGGGCAACGGGAAGAGAAGGTCGGCAACAGGAGCGAATACAGGAATGATCGGTTTCAATTGGATCGAAGATCTGAGCCCCTTGACTCGCAATGCGCTGCTTGAAAAATCACGCTTACGGAGCTTTCCAGGCGGTACTACCCTTTACCAACAGTGCGACCCCGTCATTGAAGTTTTCCAGATCGTTTCTGGTGAAGTTCGCCAGTGTATTCTCACTGCTGATGGCCAAGAAGTTCTCATCTATATCTACAAACCCGGCGACGTCATAGGCGACAGTTCAATAGGGGATGAGGAGCCGTACTCGGTAACCTTCATTACGCGCGGTGAGTCTGTCTTGAGGGTTTGGACGGCACGAGATTTCAATGCGCTCAGAGCGACGCATCAGGAAGTAGAGAGTGCCGTAGCTGCGCAGACCAGCCGCCGCCTGCGAGGCGCACTGCGGATAGTCGAGGAGCTTCTTACGCAGTCCGTCGCTGCTCGCGTCGCCTCTCGTCTGCTGTGGCTGTCGCAGGTGCAGAGATCATCCAATGATGCTGTGAGCCTGACATTGTCTCAGTCAGATATCGGCTTGATGGTGGGTAGCACTCGGCCCAACGTCAATCGGGTAATGAAAGAGCTTAGAGCGTTGAGTCTGATCGAGACTGACTACGGCAAAGTGATAGTCAGAGACGTGGAAGGACTCCGTCATTACATCAATGATCATAGACGCCGCAGTCGCGATGATTTCGACGATAAATGACGGCTCATCGCGCTGAGTGATAGCAGGAAAAAAACCATAACAATGTCTTCTGAAAGACGTTGCCAGAGCTTAGAGCCTCCTACGATTGGTTTCCAAGGCGCCACCCCATAACAACAGGGCGCTTGTATGGAGACTGCGTCAATGAGTGATTTGACCCTCGCTGAGGTTGCACGTGTGGCTGCCGATAGCCCACCTGATCGTATCGCCATTGTATTCGGCAACAAAAAAACAAGTGCAGGCCAACTGGATCTGCACGCGAATCAAATAGCTAACGGTTTCTGGGACCTGGGTCTCGTCGATCAAGAGCGTGTTGCAATCCTGGACCATGGCAGTGATCACTTCTATGAAATATGGTTGGGTGCAGCACGAACGAATGTAGTTCTAGCACCCTTAAACACCCGTCTGTCGGTCCCAGAAGTTGCTCAGGTATTAGTTGATTGCAAGCCTCGAGTATTGTTTGTTGGCGCCGATTTCGCAGAGTCGATCGCGCAGATAAGAATGCAGCTTCCATTTGTGCAACACATCATCATGATGGGGGATGCTTTTATTGCATGGAGGAACGAGCAATCCACTGTCGCATCACGAGCGACCTTGTCGGCATCGGATGACTGCCTGCAAATTTACACCAGCGGCACAACGGGTGTGCCCAAAGGTGTACAGCTAACTAGCGAGAACATCTTCAAAGCACCGCTCGCCGCACTCGCTACCGAAGAAAGAACACCCTGTCGTGACATCGGGCCCGATGATGTCGTGCTGTTGTGCCTGCCGCATGCGCACGTCGCAGGCTCCATTCTTGGTGTCTTCGGTTTAGCCAGAGGCGCACGCGTGGTTATCACTAAAGATTTTGTACCCTCCGAAATTGTCTCGCTAATTGAACGTGAGCGAGTGACGGTCACTATGATGGTGCCGGTGATGATAAGAGGCCTCATCGCCGCTATTGAACACTCGAAACGTACTTGTGCCAGTTTGAAAACTGTCATCTACGGCGCTGCGCCGATGGCTACCAGTCTGCTCAAGAAGGCCATGGAGATACTTCCCCACAGTGGCTTTAGCCAGATCTACGGTTTAACGGAAACTGCCGGCGGCCTTACATACCTTACCGCCGAGGATCATCGAGCCATTGCGACAGGTAACAGTGATCTGTCTCTGTCCTGTGGTGCTGCCAGTGCCGGCGTGGAAATCCGAATAACTAATGCAGATGGCCAACCCGTTACAACTGGGGAAATTGGCGAAATCATTTGCCGATCATCGTCAGTGATGAAGGGGTACTGGAAACGTACGGAGGAAACCCGAGCAGTTATACGAGATGGCTGGTTTTACACGGGTGATATGGGGTATCTGGATCATCGGGGGTATCTCTATATCTGCGACCGCAAGCGCGACATGATCATTACGGGTGGCGAAAACGTATACCCAGCGGAGGTGGAAAATATTCTCTCCAGCCACCCCGCTATCGAAGACGTCGCCGTTATTGGTGTACCGGATGATCAATGGGGGGAATCTGTAAAAGCAGTTGCTGTGATCAAGCCTGGAGCATTCGTGAGCGCCGATGAACTCATCGCCTACGCACGTAGCAAGATAGCGGGTTTCAAGATCCCTAAATCCGTCGACTTTGTTCAGGTGCTGCCGCGCAATGCTACTGGCAAGGTAATGCGTCGCCTTATAAAAGAGCCCTATTGGGTCGATCAACCTCGTGGAGTCGCATGACATCACTCTGGCTGTAAATCGGTGCGACTGGGCAACATCCAGAACATCGACGTCGCCGACAGAATTCCTGAAGCGGCCAGGCAAAGACTGAGAATGGAAAGCATCACATTCCCCCCCATCATGGCCGCGAGGCTCAGGCCGATGGCCCCGGCGATCATCGGCACAATCAGGTGCCAGCGGCGCTCGCGGTGTTTGTCGCCACTGCGTCCGGCATACAGCATGGCGGCAATCGCGCAGAGGTAGGGCAGGCTGGTCAGCAGGCCGATTTTCATCGGGTCGGACACGCCAGCGTTACGCACCAGGGTCGGCAGCCAGAAGGTGATTGCGTACTGTCCCATCACGACACAGAAGTAGATGGCGGCCAGTAACCAGAGACGACGGTCGCGGATGAATTCACCTACAGAGGCGTGTGTGACTTTCTTCTGCTCATCCTCAGCCAACTCGCGGGTGATCAGCGTTTTTTCGTCGTCGTTGAGCCAGCTGGCTTGATGCACGCCATCCTTGAGATAGCTCAATACCAGCAGTCCAACCACGACGGTGGGCACAGCCTCCAACACGAACATCCATTGCCATCCAGCCCAGCCATGCATGCCGGCAAAGTGGGTCATGATCCAGCCGGAGAGGGGGCCACCGACCATGCCTGACAGCGGAATGGCGATAAACCACAACACGGTCATGCGAGCACGACGGTAGGACGGGAACCAATAGGTCAGGTACAGCAGCAGACCCGGCGCCAGGCCGGCTTCGGCAATCCCGAGCAGAAAGCGCAACGCATAGAATTGCCACGCGGTTTCGACGAAGGCGAACAGGGCAGAGACGATGCCCCAGGTGATCATGATGCGCGCGATCCAGACCCGCGCCCCGACCTTGTGCAGGATGATGTTGCTGGGAACTTCGCAGAGGAAGTAGCCGATGAAGAACATGCCCGCGCCCAGCCCGTAGACCGTCTCGCTGAGCGCCAGATCGTTCATCATTTGCAACTTGGCAAAGCCGACGTTGACGCGATCGAGGTAGGCGCACAGATAGCACAGCATCAGGAACGGCATCAGGCGCCATGCGGTTTTACGGTAGGCGTTGGAGCGCACGGTCGAAACCGCTTCGAGCGACAGGGTAGTCATGATGGTCTGATCTCTTGTTTTTATTGACCGCCAGGCAATCAAGCCTGGCTGTGTCATCGATCCAGAACCGCACGGGCCTTGCAGGCCCGCCCAGGTGTACTCAGTGAATCAGCATGCCGCCGTTCACATCCAGAGTGATGCCGGTCAGGTATGAAGATAGGTCGCTGGCCAGGAACAGCGCCGCATTGGCCACATCCTGCGCCTCGCCCAGACGACCCAGCGGGATGCCGTCGATGATCGCGTGGCGGCGTTCATCCTGCATCAGGCCGCCGGTGATGTCGGTGTGAATCAGGCCGGGGGCGATGGAGTTGACGCGCACCTTGTCCGGTCCCAGTTCCCGTGCCATGGCTTTGGCCAGGCCCAGCACGCCTGCCTTGGCGGCGCTGTAATGAGGACCACCGAAAATGCCGCCGCCGCGTTGAGCGGAAACCGACGACATGCACACGATGCTGCCGCCGGACTGCTGGCGCATGATCGGAATCACCGCCTGGGACATGAGCAAGGTGCCGCGCAGGCTGACGTCCAGCACCTTGTCGTAATCCGAAGGGCGAATGTCCAGAGTCTTGAGGGGTTGAGTGATGCCGGCGTTGTTGACGAGGATGTCGATGCGGCCGAAGCGCTCGATGATTTTCGCGACAGCCTGCTGCACCTGGGATTCGTCGGCGACGTTGGCGGCCAGACCCAGATGGCCTTCGCCCAGGGAGGCAGCGGCATCGCGTGCGGCGGATTCGTCCAGGTCGAGAATCACTACGCTTGCGCCCTGTTGCGCGAAGGTGGTCGCAGTAGCGCGGCCGATGCCACGTGCGGAAGCTGCACCGGTGATGATCGCGACTTTGCCTTGAAGAAGCATGGAAGAGTACCTCTGATTGTTTTTATTGGGTCGATCCGCAAAGAACCGATGACTCAGCTTGTTCTTCAGGGCAACCCTGAGCAATAACGCGAATGTCACTCGATGCTGAAAAAAATTCAGCACTCGCCAAGCAAATGCCCGAATGGTTGAATGGCTAAACGCCCGGCTTATGCCTCCTGCAAGGGAACAACAACAATCATGCGTTCACCCGGTGATGCACCTCCGATACTGCCACCACTGAAAGCCATTCAGGCCTTTGAACAGACCGCACGTTTTGGCAGCGTCGCGCGAGCGGCTGAATTACTTGATCTGACGCCCTCGGCCGTCAGTCACCAGTTGGCCAAACTGGAGGCGATGATTGGTCGACAGCTGTTCCTCAGAACGGCCAGGGGGGTGACATTGACACCGGTAGGTGAGCAATACCTCACTGAGGTTTCCGGCATCCTGCACAGCCTCGCGGTGGCGACCGAACGCGCCACCAGTGATGTCAGCCTCGATTGTCTGCGATTGCATTCATCTCCCAGTTTCGGCTTGTTGTGGCTGATGCCTCGACTGGAGCAGTTTCGTCAGAGCCATCCTGATATTCAGCTCAACCTTTCATGCTCCTACGAATCGCTGCATTTCAGTCGTGACAAGATCGACGTGGATATCCGCCACGGTATGCCCAACTGGCCAAGTTTCGAGGTGCGCACCGTGCGCAATGAAAAAATCGCGGTGATGGCGTCACCCAAACTCCTGGAAAAACGGCCCATCCGTGCCGTTGCGGATTTGTTGGACTGCAACCTGATTCTGTCGGAGGCGACGCTGATAAAGTGGCCACAGTTGTTTGCACAACATGGTCTGTCGCGCCCGGAAAAGCCTTACACACTGAGTTTTGACCGTTCCTACATGACGCTGGAGGCCGCCAGCCACGGGCTTGGATTTGCCTTGGAAAGCACACTGCTTGCGCAGGATTATCTAGCGCGTGGAACGTTGGTCGAGGTAGCGCCGGAGTTGAGTGCGGCAATCACTGCACACCACCTGGTTTTCCCGAGAGCGCATTCAAACTTCCCACGGGTCCGAAGATTCCTGGAGTGGATGCAGAAGGAGTTGGGTCATGACTTCAACTACTAATGCCATTTCATCGCAAGCCAGCTTCTCATCAGGCTGGATGCCGAGTGTCTGCGCCTGGCTGTGGATTCAACCGGTCGATGCAACAGACAGGCTGAATTGTTCTGCGGGTGTTTCGTAGTTTGGTGTTTTCCGAGGGCCGCTTTAACTTGCCGTACACTGCCCGCAATGATGTAGTCGAACAGGAATAACCGATGTCTCAACGCCGCTCGACATGGATTGCGCTGTTGGTAGCCGTCACGTTCTTTATGGAGAACCTCGACGCCACAGTGATCGCTACCGCGTTGCCCGACATGGCCAGGACGTTCGGCGTCGCGGCGGTGGACCTGAACATTGGCATGAGCGCCTACATGCTCGCCGTGGCGGTGTTCATCCCGATCAGCGGCTGGTTGGCTGACCGGTTCGGTTCGCGCCTGGTATTCAGTTCGGCAATCGTGCTGTTCAGTCTGTCTTCATTGATGTGCGGCTTGAGTGACAGTCTGCAAACCTTCGTCGCCGCACGCGTGCTGCAGGGGATCAGCGGAGCGATGATGGTCCCGGTAGGGCGCCTGGCAGTGCTGCGTACCACCGAGAAAAAAGACCTGGTGCGGGCGATTTCATTCATCACCTGGCCCGGTCTGGTGGCGCCGGTACTCGGACCTCCCGTGGGCGGTTTCATCGTCACCCACGCGTCCTGGCCGTGGATTTTCTACCTCAACCTGCCGTTGGGCGCGCTGGCCCTGATTGCCGCGCTGGCCTTGATTCCCAAACGCGACGACGCCAGTCCGAGGGCATTCGATTTCAGTGGTTTTCTGCTGGTCGGCATCGCCAGCGCTGCCTTGCTGTATGGCGTGGAGATGCTCGGGCAAAGCCGCGCCGATTTGCTGCAAGGGCTGGCGCTGAGCGGTGCCGGTGTGGTGCTCGGGTTATTTGCCTGGCGCCATATGCGTCGGCATGCACAACCGTTGTTGGCGCTGGGCGTAACCGGTATTCGCACCTTCAGCGTCTGCCTGTGCGGGGGCTCGATGTTCCGGATCGCGATCAGCACCTTGCCGTTCCTCTTGCCGCTGATGTTTCAACTGGCCTTCGGTCTGTCTGCCTTCGATGCGGGGCTGCTGGTCCTGGCGGTATTTGCCGGCAACCTGGCGATGAAACCGTTCACCACCTGGGTGATGCAGCGTTGGGGATTTCGTCCGGTGCTGATGGTCAACGGCGTCCTGGGCGTACTGGCGATCGCGGCGTGTGCGTTGCTGGATGAGCGCATGAGCCCGGCGCTGATCGTGTTCATCCTCTTCGTCGGCGGCTTGTCACGCTCCATGCAGTTCACCGTGTTCAACACACTGGCCTTTGCCGAAGTCCCCAAGGAGCAGATGAGCGACGCTTCCACCCTGTTCAGCATGTTCTTCCAACTGAGCATGGCAATGGGCGTGGCCATCGGCGCGTTGCTGCTGCGCCTGGCGATGAACATCCATGGCACAACAGGCCAGGCCGAGACGGCCGACTTTCAGCTGACGTTCCTGTGTGTGGCGGTGATTGCAGGCCTCGCCTTGCTGGACAACCTGCGCCTGCCGCCACAGGCGGGTGAGTCGGTGTTGCAGCGTTAGCGAGCCAGTTGCTCCACCAACTCGGGCGTCACGTAGTGCGGTCCGTCGAACAGATAGAGCGGATAACCGCCATAGGCCGCCAATTGTGTCTTCAGCTCGGCGGCCGTCGCGGAGCGGAAGCCGCCACCGAAGTTGGGGCGAAAGGCTTCGACGATGATCCGCACACGGTTTTGCCCCAGACGCTGGCGCAAGGCGTCGGCGTAGGTTCTGGCGACCGGCGCGCTGCGGGCATAAACACCGACGCCGTCCTGGAAGAACACGCCGATGTCATCCGGCAGCCATTGTTTGAGCCATTCGGCGGTGGCGACGGGGCCGATGTTGGCGCCGTCATACACGCTGATCCACAACGGTCGCGGCAGCTTGGCGAGCAGGGCGGGCAGCTCTTTGGCACGGGTCCAGCTCGGGTCGACTTCGGCGGGGGAATACCAGCCGGTGACGTGTAACGGCGTAGGCAGTTTGGCGATGCGTTCCGAGACAGCCGTCAGTTGCTCGATGTTGTCCCGTGAACGGTTCTCGCTGAAATACCCCGCCAACCCAAGGATGACATCCTGCGCCCACGGCGCCTTGGCGATGCGCGCCCAGTCGGGCAGCACCGGCACGCCGGGCAGTCCGGTGCCGGGAATGAACGCCTGATCGTCGACGACCGTCCACTGCACCAGCAACTCACGGGCGCCGAGTTTTTCCCAGTGCCCGTTGATGCCAACGGTCTGGTTGTCCGGCTGCCAGACGATGCCGACAATGTCTGGTGCCACAGCCTGGGTGCGCGTCACGTAGAACAAGGCGGACGCGGCGGCGAGCGTAACGGCAAACAGGAGCGCAGCCACCGTCGCGCGACTGAGGTTGTAGCTGAAGACTTTCACGGCAATGCCTTGTTGATGCGTTGATGCCACTGGCTCAGCGAGGTGACGCCTTTCGCGTTCCAGTTGGCCGCCGCGTCAGGGCCGAGGTGGAACTGGCCCTCATTGAATTGCCAGACGATCACTTGCGGCTTGTGTTGGGCAAAATCCGCAGACTCCAGGGATTGCAGCAGCGTCGCCCACGGGCCGACGTCGCCGGGATTCCAGGTCAGTGCGACGGGACGGTCCAGGGCATTCGACAGCTTCTGGGTAAAGCCAAGGTAAGGCTGGACAAAGCTGTTGCCGATCACCTGGACCGGCGCCGGCGCATCATCGATCAGCAAGTCTTTCTCGGCCTGATGGCGAACGGTGTAGATGTCGCGACCAATCGCCTTGCGCTTGACCGCCGGGAGGAAATTGCTCGCCAGGTCGCCGAACGCGCGTCGGTCGAACCACTGGCCCAGCGCCGCGCCACCGCCCGGATCACCTTGCAGGCGGTAGCGGGTGTTTATCAGCTGCGCCGTGGCGTCGGCAGTGTTTTCCGCGCTCCACGCCGTCCAGTGATAGTCGGCGCGGTAAAACGCAGTCTGGTTGCCTTGCTCGGTCCGTTGCAGGATCGGCTTGATGTTCAACGTGCCGAGGCCTGCGTGGGTCAGATCGTTTTGCAGGTGGTCATAGCGCTGCATCACCGCCGGGCTCAAGGGCTGATCGGCGGGCAGGCGCTGGGCATAAAACGGCGCTTTCATCGGCACCACCAGCACGATCAACCCGATGTGTTCGTGTTCAAGTGCCTGCTGGATCTGTTTGATCAGGACAATGTTGCGGGCCGTGCCGGGATTATCGACCTTGCTCAAGCTTTCCCAGGCCGGGAATAACCAGCCGCCGTCGCCGGTGATCACCGCCGAGGCTGCCTGGACGCCGGTGCCGGACAGGCTCGACAGCAGGCTGGCGATCATCGCGGGCACCGACCATCGACGGAAAAAGCGTTCGGGTTTGTCGTGACGGTTCATGGTGCGCTCTCGTCCACCAGGCCAATCAGGCGCGGCGCCTTGCGCGAGCCGATCAGGAACAGGCTGTAACGATCGCCGGCCTTGAAGGGTGCCAGCTTCAACGGCAGGCTGGAGGTCTCGTTGCAGCTGGCAACCAGCGTCGCCTGCACCGGGTTGATCGTGCGTTGGGCTTGTCCGTGGAATGGCACCTGGCTGAAGACCACGGCGCCGTTGGCCAATTTAATGTCGGCCGACTCGCACCCGCTGCCCAGGTTGTACACGTTGAGCTCGGCGCGCAGGTCTTTGCCGCGTTGTGGCGGGTCGATGACCAGGCGGGGTGCGCGTGCCGGGTCGCTGTCGAGAATCAGCGTGACCCACGCGCTTTTTGGCGCGGTGAGGCCGGTTATCTCGCGACCATTGACGGTCACGCGCAGCGGCTGTCGCGAATCCACCACCTGAAAGGGACTGGCCACTGTTGCTTGGGCGGAAAGGGCAAAAGTCGCGCCTTGGTCGACACGAACCTGCAGGGCGGTGTCGCCGGGATTGACCACCCGCACCCAGGCCGAGCCTTCGGGCAATTTCGGCGCGTACAGTTGGGCGATTTCAGGGGCGGCGTGTGCCGCCCACGTCGGGACCAGGGCAAGACCCAGGCAGCAAAAAACTCGAACGTTCATGCAAATCCTCAATAGGAGTAGGTCAGGCGGCCGAACACGCCTTGAGCGCGATCATCGCCCAGCACCTTCACGCGGTACTGCAGGGAAAAATCCACGTAGGAGCGGGGCGCGTTGTAGGCATCCTCGCGGAACCAGTAGCGGACGTTGTTACCGACACCCACGCCCCCGGCCTTGCCGGATGATGAGTCGGAGTTGCCGTCGGCATCGGTCCCGCTGTTCATTTTGGAGTCGTAGTCGAACGCGGCCACGACATGCGGGAAACTCACCCAGCGCGAGCCTGCACCGCCGATGGCGTAGCTGCGACCCACCTGCCATTCGCTGTTGAAATAGTCCCGCGAGTCGTTGATGTAGTGCCCGGCTTCGGCGAACAGCTGCGAGGTCCACCAGCTGGAAGCATCGACCCGCAGGTCGGTGCCGACGCTGGCGCCATAGCCCAGGCGCACCAGCCAGTCACCGTCGACGTCCGACGATCCCAACGGGAACGTGCGCTCGACCGCTGCCATCACATTCAGCGAGGTGAACGGTTTGACCCGCACGCCGACGGCACCTTGCAGCGCATCGAAACCGGTATCCGCGTCGCCGTTCTTGCTCCACAGCGTGTCAGTCACGCGCCCGTAGAGTTCGACAAAACGGGCGTTGCGATAACCCAAGGGACGCCAGGACAGTTCGGTGCTGTTTTGCAAACTGTCATTGCTGGTGCTGCCACCGCTGGGGGCTGAACTCAGGCCGCTGCTGGAATTGTTGCCGCGATAACTGGTGGTGCTGGTCAAACCCCAGGTACGCGAGACATCCGCCACCGCGCGACGGGTGTCGAACAGCTGCTGCGCGGGCATGTCCAGCTCGCCGGCGTTCTGGGCGTCGATGACGCGCTTGAAGTAGCTGACCGCTTGCTCGTCGTCATTGACCCGCATCGCGTTATACGCCGCGTCCTGCGTCGCCGTCGGCGTGAGCCGGGTCTCGGCATCGGCTTTACGGAAGGAGGCGTGGGCGCCGTCATCATCACCTGCCTGAACCGACAGATAGGCCATTTGCAGGTCGCTCATCGATTCCAGTTCGCCGGTGTCCCGCGCTTGCTGCAAACGCTCGCGTGCCGTTCGGCGTTGGCCGATGGCCGCGTACAGGCTGGCTTCCTCATAAGCGGGCAGGCTGCCCAGTGCCAAGGCCTGGGTGAAATCCTTGCGAGCCCCGGCGTCGTCACCCGTTTGCTGACGCAGACGACCACGCTGGGCCAACAGCCGCGCGTCATCGCCATTGATCTTGAGGCCGTCGCTGGCGGCCGCGATGGCTTCGGGCAGACGTTTCTGCTCACTCAGGGCGCTGACCAACAGACGTCGGTACGCCGGATTTTGCGGTACGCGGTCAATGGCTACCTGCGCCAGGGCAACGGCCGTCTCGGCGTCCTTGCGGCCCAACGCCGCGTAGGCCTGGGTGGCCGTGTCGGTTCCGGCATCGCGCAGGTTGCCCGGCCAGATATCGCAGACCAGGCCGAAGGCACTTTCCTGACAGTTCAAGGCGGGGGCCGGAAACAGGGCGACGGTGTTGAAGCCGTTGTTTTTCTGCCGCAACGCCATTCGCGCGGCAGTCCGTCGGCGAGCCACTTCGCCGCTGTCATCGTCGGCCAGCGGCTGCAAATGATCGAGCGCCTGCTGCGGCTCTCCGTGCGCCAGTGCGGCGTCGGCGGCGAAGAAACCAATGTCGCGGGTTTCCGCTTCCAGCAGGCCATCGATGGCCAGTGCGTGATTCAAATCAGCCTGGGCCAGCCGGGTTTTGCCCTGGCGATCGAGGGCGTAGCTGCGCAAAATCCACGGCGCGATTTCTCCATCGTCCTGTGCCAACGCGGTAGTCGCGGCCTGTTCGGCGGCGGGGTAATCCTTGCCAGCGAGCAGCGCACTGATCAGCAGTTGCTGATTGGCGCTGATTTCGGGCGCCCAGGCGACGGCTTTCCTGGCCTGGTCAACGGCCACGGTCACATTGCCTTGCTCCAGGGCGTGATAACCCTCAACCGCCAACGGCGCCGCCAGTTGCCGACGAATCGCTTCGCGGCGCATCAGCAAGGTATCGTCGTCCGGGAACAGGGCCAGTGCCTGGGTGGTTGCCTGATCCGCTTCTTGCAGGTGTTGTTGACGCTGCAAGGACTCGATCAGCAGCAACCGATGATCCATGCGTTTCGGCGCCTGGGCGATCGCCTTGCGTGCCGCCTGCGCGGCCGCGCCGAAGTCATCGCGATCATAGGCCTTGAATGCCTGGGCCGCGGCGCCGAAGCCTGGGGCCTGGCGTGACTGCGGGTAGCGCTTGGGATGATCACGCAGGTCCTTGTCGCGCTGCGCCAGGGTAATCAATGTGTTCAAGCGGGTGATATCGGCCCGCTGCCGCAACGCTTCGCGGGCCTTGGCGATGGCCAGGTCGTAGTCTTTGCGTTCGTAAGCGCTGTAGGCCTCGTTGGCCGTGACATAGGCCGGGCCGGTCAACGGCAATGGCAGCGTCTGGGCATGCGCAACGGCGGGTAACAGGCTCAGTCCCGTGGCCATGAGGGTCAGGAAGGGACGGTTCATGCCGGAAGCTCCGCAGGGTAGTGGCTGTGCTGACGGGCCACGGCCTTTTCGATGGTGGCGCGGGGCAGCACGCCGCTGTCGACCAGGTAGTCGCCGATGCGGCCGTGATGCTGTGGGCGGTACTGCAACATGGCGCGACTGAACACGTCGCGATCCAGCAGGCCCATTTCGATCAACAGGTCACCCAGCAGCGGCGCTCGTGCGTCCGGCACCGATTGGCCTTCGCGCACGTTCAGTTGACGCAACTGCGCGACGATTTCGCTTTCACGGGCAATCAGCTGGACCGGTTCGCTGCCCAGTTCATCGCTGATCTGTTGCAGACCTTCAGCCGTCAGCGGGCTGGCCACCGCGACTTGCGCCCGGCCGTCGGCATTCAAGCCGAGCGGCACCACACGCCAGCGCAGGGCGAATTCATCGTCCAGGGTCTGGGTGGATTCCTCCGCCATGGCCGCCACATCGAACACGCGCGGCAAGTCGTTCTGGAAGGCGATGGCTTCCGCCAGCGTCTCGTCGTCCAGCCAGCCGTTACTGAGCAATATCCGCCCCAACGGCATGTGCCGAGTTTTTTGTTCGGCGAGGGCGCTTTGCAGGTCGGCGTCGTTGATCGCCTGCCAGGACAACAACACGCTGCCGAGCTTGCGCGGTGCGGCAGCGACGAGGTCGGTGGACGGGAAGTCGTGCATGGTCTTGTCCCACACCAACTTTCTGTTCAGCACCTTTCCGACCAGGAACATGCGCCAGGCCCGTGAGGCGGCCATGAAGTTGACGAAGTTGCCCACCACCATTCGCGGAATGGACAGCAAACCATGCTGCCAGCCGTACAGCACGGTGGTGAAATAGCAGCGGTGCGCGATACGCCAGGCCAGCGCGATACCGTTGGCCAACAGCAAGTATTTGATCACGCCGCCGGTTTCAAACGGCGTCGGGAAACTCACGTCCCACAGGCCACTCTGGCGCAGGATAATCAAGCCCACCAACTGCAGCAGAATCACGTAGGCGAGGATGCTGATGAACGCCGTCACGATGCCTTTGCGGTCACGGAACAGCAGATATCGATTGGCCAGCGAGCCGCTCCAGCCCATTTGCTCCCAGCCTTGCAGGCCGATGCCGAGTGTCCAGCGGGCTTTCTGGCGAAACGCAGTGCGGAAGGTGTCGGGAAAGAATTCGCGCACGCACAACGGCATTTGCAGGGTCGATTCGTAAGGCTTGCGAAACCATGATTTGCGCAACACGCGAAACTGCACCGGGAAACGCACGAAGATCGCGTTCATGCCGACCTTGGCCAGGCGTGCGCCGACGTCGTAGTCCTCGGTGAGGCTGTCAGTGTTGAACGGCTGGTTCTGGGTTTCCCCGGCCAGCACTCGCAGGGCGCGATGGGAGAAACAGGTGCCGACCCCGGCCGACGGCACCGTGTCGGTCATGCTTTCACGCACCACCAGATCCTTGCCATGCCATTCGGCGAATTCGTCCATGTACGTGCCGGCCACCCATTCGTACCAGTTGCGCTCCAGCGAAACCACCGGCAATTGGATCATGTCCTTGCGCGGCAGCAAGTAGTTGAACAGGCGCAATTCCAGTGGGTGCAGCACGTCCTCGCTGTCGTGCAACACGACGCCAGCGAAGGTCATGCCGTGGGTTTTCTCGTGCAGGAAGATGGCCTGGATCACCCAGTTCAGGCAGTCGGCCTTGCAGGTCGGCCCGGCATGCGGGACTTCCACGCGATGCAGCTGCTTGTAGCGCCGACGCATGCGCTCCACCTCATCGATGGTGCGCTGGTCGTTGATGTAGGTGCCGACGAAGACCACATAGTTCTGGTAATCCAGGGTCGACACCATGTTTTCGATCATCGGCGCGATGACGTCATATTCCAGCCAGGCCGGGACCATGATTGCCAGTGGCTGTTCATCCCGGGCCATCAATTGCTCGGCGGTCAGCGGCCGGTAACGGCGATCCGCGGTGAACTTGCGAAACAGCCGGCGAGACCAGTACCACAGGTCAATAAACAGGTCGTCCAGGCTGGAGATCAGAATCAGCACCGCAACCACAATGGTCGAGATCTCCAGGAAGCTGTAGTAGTGGGCCAGCCAATAGGGCCAATAAAGCGACGTCATCGAAGGGTTCCGTTACTGGCGATTGCGACGGGCGTTACGGCCAGCCAGCATCAGGATGAGGACCAACAGAATGCCACCCGGAATCAGCCACAACAGCGACGGCGTGCGCCAGGCGTCCAGGCCCTTGGGTTCTTCGTTGTCGATCAGTTGGCTGCCACTCGGATCCTTGGCATCGAAGGTGGACAGCGTGCCGTTGTCACCGAGGATGGCCACGTCGCCGCGGGTCAGCAGAATCTGCTTGGTGAAGCGCGGCGCATCGTTGCCCAGGGCGCGATAGACCAGGCCGTGCTGGCCGCCGGCATCCACCACTTGCAGCGAGGCCAGGTGGTTGAGGGGATGCACGTCCAGCAGCACTTGATCCTTGTGATTGATGCGCAAGCGACCCTGCTCGTCGACCTGCACCGATTCCTTGCTGTCCTTGATCGGCAACTCGAATGCCAGAAAGGCTTTGTCCGGCGTGACCGAAACTTTCGGATCGGCGCTGACGCTCAAGTGCGCACGCAACGGTGAAACGCCGGCGCCGTCAGCGACCGAAATCACCTGCGGCAAGCTGCTCGCCGGATGCTCGAGGTAGGCCTGTGGCACGAGGATTTGCGTGTCCATGGCAAAGCGCGCGGCCATGCCCGAGAAGTCATCATCCAGCGCGGTTTTTTCCAGCACGATGTGGCTGGTCGGCAGCACCGAGACCGGGAAGGCCTGTGGTGTTTCCAGGCAACGGTCGCTGACCGGCTGACGCTGGAAAGACACGCGCAGCACGTTTTTCGAACCCAGCGCATAACGCGGGATTCGCGCTTCGATGCGTTGCTTCTCACCGTCGGCCACCAGCTGTTGCGCGCCGATCAGGTAATCATTGAGAAACAGCGAGGCGACTGGCGCGGTATCCGAGGCGCCGGGGGCGGCAGACACATCGATCACCGCCTTCACCGGCAAGCGCCCGTCGTAGGCGACGCTGCCCAGCGGGAACGAGGTGCTCCAGTCGGACTTGGCCAGCACGTCGAGGGTGCCGGGGTTGCCGCCCAAGCGCGACAAGGCCACACGGCCATCGGCGCTCAAGGGCATCTGTGCTTCGCTGACCGTCAATTGGCGGCTGCGTGCCAGGGTGTTCCAGGCCGAACTGAACAAGGCCAGCGCCTTGCCGGTCGCTTGCGGCGCGATCATCAGCACCGGGCGTGTGCCCAGCAATGCCAGGCGCACGTTGTCCGTGCCGGCGGCGGCCAGGCCGGCGTTGATATGCCGCTCACGCCATTGCGTGAAGGCGCTGGCTGCCGTTGCGTCCAGGCCTTGAATCTGGCTCTGCAGTGCGTCCAGGGATTGATTGACGGCACTGAGCAGTTGCGGATCGTTGATGGCCAGGTCCGCCTGAACGTTCGGCGTCTGTCCCAACATCAACAGCGCGCCGATTTCCGCCGGGTTCGCCAGCACGTGCGGGCCTTTGCCGTTGAGGCTGGCGAAGGCTGGAATCATTTGCAGTTCAGCCGGAATGCGCAGACCGATCAGGTCAACGCTGTCTTGTACGGCGGGGAAGGGCAGGATGCGGCTGTGCTTGCCAATCCGCTCCAGTGCCACACCCAGGCGCCAGGCGGCGTCGTAGCTTTCGGCGGACAAGGTGCCCGGCGCGACCATGATGCCCGGCTTGCCGGGTAATGCCGTCCAGGCAGCACCGACGTCCTGCAACTGGTTGGCGTCATAGCTGTAAGTGAGGCGGGTGTCCGGCTCGATGCGCAATACGTTGCCGATGGCGCGTTCGTCTTCGCACAGCACACGGGACACGATGGATGACCAGGCAACGCCGAGGCGCAACGAGCCGTTTTCTCGTGCTTTCTTATCCACGCCGAGCGTGACGCTGGCGTCGCCCTGGGCTTCGCTGAGCCCTTCCGCACGCACCGGATAACCGTCCAGCGACAACAGCAGCGTGTTGCGGCCGCCTTCGCCATTCAGGTAGCTGGCGTCGAAATTCAGGGTCGCATCCGTCAGCGGCACACCGGCCGGCACGGGCAGGTACAGTTCGCGTCGGGCATCGGTGGAACCGAGGATGATCGGGGCGTCGATCCCCAGATCGCTCAAGCGGATTTCACGCTCCTGGCGCGTATCGGCGTTGAGCCGGTTGATCGCCTGGGTGAGCGGGCTGTCCGCGGCCAGGGCAAAAGTCGGCATGAGCGCGAGCAGGCTCACGCCACAGGCAAGGGCGCTGAGCGCACCCGTATGGATGGCAACGGAAGACTTCATTCAGGCAGATCTCGAGCTGATAAGGGGAGGAGCGGTTCAGGTGAAAGCCGGGTGATTTTTTTCGGGCACACGCGCCCCTGACGGTTGGTGCAGGAACTTGGGTAACGGCATCTGTGCCACGACAAAATCATCGACCGCACGCCCCATCAGGGCGTCGACGATGCGTGCACTGGCCTTGCCGTCGCCATAAGGGTTGGCCGCTTGGGAGCAGCGACGCCACAGCAGTTCGTCATCGAACAGCGCGTTGACGCCCGCGATAATCGAGTGCGGCGACGTGCCGACCAAACGCACCGTGCCCGCAGCGACCGCTTCGGGGCGCTCGGTCACGTCACGCATGACGAGCACGGGTTTGCCCAGGGACGGTGCTTCTTCCTGCACGCCACCGGAGTCGGTGAGGATCACATGCGCCCGTTGCATCAGGCGCACGAACGCCAGGTAGTCCAGTGGCTTGATCAGGTGCACGTTGGGCAGGTCGCCCAGGTGCTCGGTGACCGGACCCATGACATTCGGGTTCAAATGCACCGGGTAGACGATCTGGATGTCAGCCCGCCGGGCCAAATGGCTCAGCGCCTTGCAGATATCAAGGAAGCCTTCGCCGAAGTTTTCCCGACGGTGCCCGGTCACCAGCAGCACCTTGCGGCCGGGTTGCAGGAACAGGAATTGCTCGTCCAGGCTCGCACGCAACCCGGCGTCCTGCTCAATGCGTCGCGCCGTTATCTGCAACGCGTCGATCACCGTATTGCCGGTCACGAAGGACCGACCTTGAAGACGCTCGTCGAGCAGGTTGTTGCGCGATTCGTGGGTCGGCGCAAAGAGCATGTCCGCGCCCAGATCGATGCAGCGTCGGTTCATTTCTTCCGGCCACGGGCTATAGATATCACCGGTTCGCAACCCGGCTTCGACATGGCCGACCGGGATCCGTCGGTGAAACGCCGCCATCGCGGCGACCATCGCCGAGGTCGTGTCGCCGTGCACCAGCACCCGGTCCGGCCGGGTCTGTTCCAGCACCGGATCAATCGCCGCGTAAAGCGCCGCCGTCAGCGAGTTGAGCGTCTGGTGGGGCGTCATGACATCGAGGGTGAAATCAGCCTTGAGGTCGAACAGGTCCAGCACCTGTTTAAGCATGCTTTGATGTTGGCCGGTGACGCAAATCAGCGAATGAATGCCGGGTTCCGCCGCGAGGGCCTTGACCAACGGTGCCATCTTGATGGCTTCCGGACGGGTACCGAAGATCGAAAGGATCTTCATCCTTGAATGAGGGTGAACGATGATGTCTTCCTTGCGCATTCAGTGCGCAGCACAACAGCGGGCTCAAGTTTTATTGAAACTTGAACTCGCTAGCGTTAGTTGGAGTTAATAGAAACCGGGTAATCAGAGAGAGCGGACAGTCACTTGTGTTGGGTGGTGCATCATCTGGAATCTCGCATCCGGCCGGGATTATTAGCATCGAATGCGCCTATTTCAAAGCGCTATATGCGTTTTTTATTTAGCTGATTAAGTTTGAAACTTTTGTATTTGGCGTGGGTCTTTTCTAGTTTTCGATATTTTCTTAAGGGTTGTTATAATTGTTATTTAAGTGGTTAAGGCAGTGATTTAATTGTTATTTTTATCGTCTTGCCCGTTTGTCGGGACATCGGAATTATTCACTGTTTATCTGGGTCGCTCAGTATTGTTTTAATGGCGCCAGTTTGCCGGAATTGTCACCGTTGTGCCAGTCACTTAAATGGCGCCTTTATATTGTCGCTATCAAGTAATAAGTTATTTTGACGGTGAGTGAAATCGAAAAACTAACATTCGGTTGCCGATTCACTGTTGCCGACATGACTTGCCAGCGCATCGCTCATCATTTCATTGGAACTCCCATAATCCTGCTCCGTCATCTGGAATGAGGGGGGCTACGGGCATTTCGTGGCGAACCCGATAACGCTTTTTTATCCAGAGGGCGAGGGCAGTCATGAATACTTCAGACACCAGAACGGACGGTCAGACTGACCAGAACGGCTCCGGAAGACCGGAGCAGGATTTTCAACATTTGAAGGAGAACGTAACAGAGACGCTTGGCAGTGCGAGACAGCAGGCCGACGCCCAGTTTGGGCAATACCGTGACACCGCAGCCGACCAGATCGAGGCGCTGGCGCAGGGGGCGAAATCCTTCGTTTCCGAGATTGAAAGCAAAGACACGCTCGGTATGTCCGACTACCTGTCAGACATGGCGGAGTCCATGAGTGGCCTGGCGGGCAACCTGCGTGGAAAGAGTGCCGAGCAGCTGCTTCACGACGCGGCGGATCTGGCGCGGAACAACCCCGCACTTTTCATTGCCGGCAGTGTGGCGCTGGGTTTTGGCCTGTCGCGATTCCTGAAAGCCGGCAGCGCCCCCGCGGCGACATTCCCCGATGCCGGCGACTCGGCAGCAGGCAACTCAATGCCGCCGCCAGGCGGTTATGGCGCCCAACGTCCTTATGAAACGTCCGTTGCATCGCGCACCGATCCAGGCGCCGGCCTGGCCACGGGCATCACGCCGGCATCGCCCAATGAACACGACCATCCTTCGGACTTCGCAACGACCTCCGCACCTGGCTCGACAGCCTTCAAAGGAGCACTGTGATGAACAGAGAAGATGCAGATTTTCCCGGCACCAGACCGGTGTCCGCCACTGAACATGACGCGTCAGTTGTCGGTTTGTTACGCCAGCTATCGCGCGAAGTGCCCGCGCTGTTCACCAAGGAACTGGCCTTGGCCAAAGCCGAGCTTCAAGCCAGCCTGACGACGCTCAAGGCCGGCCTGGCCGCAGTTGCGGGCGGTGCGATTGTGCTGCTGGCAGGCTTCATCATCTTGTTGATGTCGGCCGTCTACGGACTGAGCCTGGTGATGGCGCCCTGGTTGGCGGCGCTGATTGTAGGTGTCGTGGTGATGATCATCGGGTTCGCCATGTTGCAGTCAGGGAAAAAGCAATTCGAGCCGTCTAACTTCAAGCCAGATCGCACACTGGACGCTTTGAATAAAGACCAGGAAGCGCTGCGGAGGAAAGTCTCATGAACCGTGAATTTGAACTTGAATCACAAAAAAGTCCTGAAACCATTGAGCGTGAAATCGATGCGCAGCGGGCCAGCATTGGCAACATCGTCGATGCGCTGGAAAGCAAATTCACCCCGGGTCAGATGTTCGATCAGGCGCTGGGCATGATGCAGAGCAATGGCACGATGTTCCTGAGCAACCTGGGCACCAGCGTGCGTAACAACCCTGTGCCTGCCGTGCTGACATCGGTCGGGTTGCTGTGGTTGATGATGAGTCAGAATCGTCCGCCGACTCCACGCCCGGTTTATCCCACAGGCCCCGATCAGGGCAAGGTTGGCGAATGGGCCGAGGGCCTCGCGGATGGCATCGACAGTGCGCGTGAGCATTTGCATCAAACCACTGACTCGCTCAAGGAGGGATATCAGGCCGTCAAAGGCAAGGCTGCCAACCTGACGGATAACCTGAGTGCCGCCACCGATAACATCAGCCACGCTGTGCATGACGCCAGTGAACGGTTAGTGCGCAGCACCCACGTGAATACTGATCAATTCAGCCATTTGCTCAAGGAACAACCCTTGATGGTTGCCGCTGCGGGCATCGCCTTGGGCGCCATGCTGGGGGCGGCATTGCCGTCGACGGCGACCGAGCAACGTTACCTTGGCAAGACCAGCGCGGGCCTGACCGACAAGGTCAAACAACAGGCACGGGAGGGCTTTGAGGCAGTGCGCGATACGGTGACAAAGACCACTGATCATTCGGACTTGGACGTCAAACCGGATGGCGAGCGTCGACCAGCCTCCGATTCACCAGCCGACTTATCACGTGGATTAGGCACTTCGTAAAAGGCTGAATGAAAGACGGGAGGTCGCCATTGACCTCCCGTTTTTTTAACTGTTTCTCGATACCGCGTTGGGCTGAACACGGATTTCGTATTGACCGTTCATGAAGACGAAACCTCCGTCCAAACCAGCATGGCAGACTCGCGCCATTTCACCTCCGTGACCCCGTACCTCTCGGCTTGAGGTTTGGAGACGACTTTGAGCGGCGGCTTCCCCGGTTTTGGAATAGGCGCTAATCCGGCATCACAACTCGCCCAGTGCCAGGCATCTGCATTGCTCATTGCCTTTGCCCGGATGATGAAAGACTTCGGCTCGCCATGGAGTTTGTACTCGATGACGAAGAGATCAGTGCGGTTCATGAGACCCCCTCCTTTTGCTCATAGACAAAGGAGTGAGCGCGTCAAAAAAAATTCAAAGTGTTTAGCCGACCCTCTGAAGCGTTTGAATCGGGTGTTTTTTTTGTTCGGTTTTGCACCTCTTGTTGGCGCTCGTGAACCTGCGTCGAATCCTGTTGACCCAGCAGAAAAGCTTTGCGCGGCGGAGCGGATGTGCCTGCCGCTCTGACGCAAGTCGTGGATCAACTGCTGATCGAAACGGCGCAAGAGCCCTGTCATTCAGCCGCAACCCCAATCCTGTAGCAGCTGGCGAAGCCTGCGTTCGGCTGCGAAGCAGTCGTAAACCCTGCGCACACGGTATTCCTGATACACCGCGTCGGCTGACTTTACGACAGCTGCGCAGCCGGACGCAGGCTTCGCCAGCTGCTACAGGGGTGTGGGAGGTTCATCCACCACTGACTTTCCAGTGTTTGACGTCATCAGCGAAGACCATTTGCTGCATCTCATGAGCGATGCCATAGGCCAGGGATTCGTGGGCGGCGATGACTTTCTCTTCCGCTGACAGGCAATGGAAAATATCCAGTTTGGTCTCTGCCTCAGCGGTTTCGAGGGTGAAAATCTGTACATAGCGCGCGAGGTCGTTGTCGAGGCTCGACAGGTACTCGCGCAAGCGTTGATGGTCGACCGATTTTTGACTGAAATACCAGTTCATCGGGTGAATCAAAAAGCGCGCGTGAGGCGAGGTGATGCGCCGGCTTGCGGCCAAAAACATGATGATGCCCATCGACTCGATGTTGCCCGCATTAATCGCGCACAGCGGCACCGGCAATGACTTCAGGAAGGTGTAGAGCGTAAAGCCGAAATTGGTGCTGCCACCACACGTCGACAGATTCAACAGCAGCGACGTAGCCCCTTGATCGATGGCTTCAAGACAGCAATCCCTGAAACGCTCGGTCGTTCCCTGATCGATCTGGCAGTGAAAATGGACGATGTGTTCGGTCATTGACTGACCTCCCATTGCACGATGCACGCAGGATTCCAACGCCTTTATAGCCTAGTGAAAATCTGAACTCTTTTGAAAAATAATCCAATCGCAGGGTGATCGACGGTGACTCAGCCGTCAGTCGCTCAGGCCTGATTTTGCGGGAACTATCTTGCCCATTCCGCCCGTCCTGAAAGGGGCATTTGCGTTCAAACTTTCGATTTTTCATGACCTCGTAATTGTAGGCGAGCAATGCGCTCGTCCCTGAGAAAGAACGAGGTGAACAAAAATGGCTAACACCGGAAACAACAACCCCGGAGGCTTTGACAAAGACCGGGAAAAGGCCTCGCAAGCCGGCAAGAAAGGCGGGGAGTCATCAGGCGGCAATTTTGCCAACGACCCACAACGGGCGTCTGAAGCGGGCCAAAAAGGTGGCATGGCTTCAGGCGGACAGCAGTCAAAAGACGCTGATCGTATGTCTGGCGGCGGTCAGGGCGCAGGACGCGGAGGCAGCTTTACCGATGACAGCGACAAAACCTCGCAGTCAGGCCAGAAAGGCGGCCAGGCTTCGGGCGGTCGGCAATCCACCGATGCGGATCAGTCGACCAGCGGCGGCCAGGGAAGTGGTCGCGGCGGTAACTTGGCCGACAAAGATAAAATGTCTGATGCAGGGCGCAAAGGAGGTGACCAAGGCCCTGATGGCGGACGTAAGTCCTGATGCCGTGTGATTCACATCAAGCCCCGTGTTGTTTTCGGGGCTTGATTTTATGCGCTCAGCGCGGCTCGATAAGCCTCGGCCATTTTCTTGACCGCAGGTTCGATGTCATTGGTCCTGACCCCTCCATATCCCAGGACGTAGCCTTTCATTGAATGCGGCAGCTGGTGATAGAGACCGATGTCGCGCAGATACACGCCTCTCGCTCTGGCTTCTACGGTCATTCTTGAGAGATCGATGTCCGCAGTGAACTGTATTGTCAGGTGCAGTCCGGTGTTGCCGGTCGACACCGTGATGGTGTCACCGAAGTGTTCGTTCAGCGCACGTTTCAGTTCGCGCTGACGCTCAGCATAAATGCCGCGCATTCTTCTGATATGCGTCGCGAAATAGCCTTCGCCGATGAAGTCGGCCATGGCGGCCTGAAGGCCAAGCTGGCCTGGACGATAAAGCTGGGTCAGCCCGCTGGCGAAGGCGTCGGCGAGTGCTTCGGGTACAACCAGATAGCTCATTCGCAATCCTGGATACATCACCTTGCTGAAGGTGCCCAGGTAGATGACCCGTTCATGTTCATCCAGTCCCTGGAGTGAGGGAAGGGGGCTGGAGTCATAGCGGAACTCGCTGTCGTAGTCGTCTTCAATGATCCAGAAGTTGTATTCCCTGGCCAGTTCAATCAACAGCCGCCGGCGGTGCAAGCCCATCGAGCCACCCATCGGGTATTGGTGGGACGGTGTGGTGAAGAGCAGTTTCGGTAAATCCTCAGGCCTGGTTTTCTGAAACGGAAAATGCTGAGCGGCAATTCCTTCCTCATCAATCGGCACCGGTACGACTCTCAGGCTGGCCGCTTTCCAGATCAGCGCCGTGCTCCAGTTGCAGGGCTCCTCGATCAATGCGACGTCGCCCGAATCGGCCAGCATGTGCGCGCACAAATCCAGAGACTGATTCGTGCCCATGGTGATCAGAATCTGGTGCGGGCTGCACTTCACCGAACGAGAAATCTGCAAGTACTCCGCCAGGGCCTTTCGCAAGGGCAGATAACCCCCATCGCTGCTGTAGCCGGTCAGTGCCGAGAAGGGTTTCTTGGCGTAGCGATTCTGCATGCGTTGCCAGATATGGAAGGGAAAGTTCGTGGTGTCGGCAACACCCGGCACGAACGCGCCTTCATGCTCCGTTGCCCCGTGAGTTCCACCGACCAATTCGACTGCCCTGCGTGACAGGCCTGGTCTGTCGGCAGATTCCGACGGCTCGATGTCTACCTGTGCCCGGTTGAGCGCCGGGTGAATATTGGCGACGAAACTGCCGCTGCCATGACTGCTGACGATGTATCCCTCCGCGCCCAGTTTGTCGTAGGCCAGGGTCACGGTCATGCGCGACACCTTCAACTCTTTGGCCAGCGCGCGGGTGGCCGGCAGGCGGTGACCCGGGGCCAGCCGCGCGTCAAGGATCGCTTGTTGCACCACTTTGTAGATTTGCCGTTGCAGCGATATTCCGCTGCTTTCCTTCAGCGTCGCGAGAATCAGGTCGGACAGTAGATTGGGGTCGAAAGTGGACATAACAACTCGTTCCGATTGGACATAGGTGCTAAGTCCATATTGTCATAGTTTGTCTGTAACGAGGAGCGCAGCCGGGTCGTGACGTGCTGGTTGCCCTGCCACAGTTTTTACAGACGAGCGTGAGAGTAACTATGAGCACTACACAAGAGTTCGTGATTGATTTGTTGATCGACGGCAAGCTGGTTCGCGGCGAAGGCCACGCAGAAACGCTGGTGAACCCCGCCACCGGTCGAGTGTTGGGAGAAGTGCCGGAAGCCAGCCTCGAACAGATTGATCAAGCGGTGGCAGCCGCGCGCAAGGCGTTCCCGGCCTGGTCGCAGTTGCCCCCCGGAAAACGCTCGGCGCTGCTGCTGAAAATTGCCGATCGAATCGAACAGGAAGGCGCCGCTTTTGCCCAGATCGAATCGTTGAACGTGGGCAAGCCCTACGAGCGCATGCTTGAGGATGAGATCCCGGGCGTGGTCGACAACATTCGCTTTTTTGCCGGCGCGGCGCGTTGCCTGACCGGACTGGCCGCCGGTGAATACGCAGCCAACCACACGAGCATCATTCGTCGTGACCCGGTTGGCGTGGTCGGGGCCATTGCTCCCTGGAACTTCCCGCTGGCCATGGCCACCTGGAAGATTTTTGCGCCGATTGCCGTGGGCAATACCGTGGTAATGAAACCGTCGGAAAACACCCCGCTTACCGCATTGAAACTGGGCAGTATCCTTGCCGAGATGCTGCCACCTGGCGTGGTCAATATCGTCACCGGACGCGGGCAAACGGTCGGTCAGGCCCTGAGTGAACACCCGGACATCAACATGATGTCGATCACAGGAGATGTCACCACCGGCCAGAAAGTCCTGCAAGCCGCGACGGGCAATCTCAAACGCACCCACCTGGAGCTGGGCGGCAAGGCGCCGGTGATCGTGATGGCTGACGCCGACCTGGAGGCGGTGGGTTCCACCGTACGCTCGGCTGGCTTCTACAACGCCGGTCAGGATTGCTGCGCCGCTTGCCGAATCTACGTGCATGAAAGCGTCCACGACACCCTCGTCGCGGCCCTCACGGTGGCCGTGTCCTCGATCAAGCTCGGGCCCACCAACCAGGCCGGCACAGAGCTCGGTCCGCTGATCAGCGCCCGACAGCGAGAACGCGTTGCGGGTTTTGTCGACCGGGCGAAGGATCAGCCGCATATCCAGGTCATCACCGGTGGCAAGTCTGTGGCGGGTGATGGTTTCTACTACGAGCCGACGCTCGTCGTCGGGGCCTTGCAGACCGACGAAATCGTCCAGCGTGAAGTGTTTGGCCCCGTGGTTTCCGTGACCTCTTTCCAGGACGTCGATCAGGTCATCGGCTGGGCGAATGACAGCCGCTATGGCCTGGCGTCGTCCGTCTGGACCCGTGATGCCAAGACCGCTGCCAAGGTCAGCGCTCGCCTGCAATACGGCACCACCTGGGTCAATCAACACTTCACCCTCCTGAGCGAAATGCCTCATGGCGGCATGAAGATGTCCGGTTATGGCAAGGATCAGTCGATCTACTGCCTGGAAGACTACACGGTCGTTCGTCACGTCATGATGAACTTCGAGTGATATGACGCCCCCGCTTCGGCGGGGGTACTCCCGATAGTCGAGATTCGGGACTCTTGTGAACGCACTGCAGAGCGACCGGTTTATCAGGTCGCGGCTGGACCGTGCTTCGAAAACGGGTCCTGAATAGCATTAGGCAGCCTATCCAATGACTATTAACGGTCTTTCGCTATCACTGAGCAACATGACGACCGCTGTCGAAGAGACGCCTCTGGCGGAAGTCGAAGCGCTTGTTCTGGGCCGGTATGGCATGAGTGTCCGATGCACGCGAATCAGTTGTGAACGTGACGAGTTGTTCCATGTTTTTTCTGTCGACGGCTTGCAGTACATCCTGCGGATGTCGAACCCTGCAGATGATCACGCGACCATTGATATGCAGATTCAAGCGCTGGCCTGGCTGGCCGAACGCGCACCGCATATTCCGGTTCCCCTGTTGATTGCGTCGCTCGACGGTGAAACGTCCTTTGCGGCGAAAGTGGGTGACAACCCGAGACGAATTATCTGGATGACTTCGTTCCTGGAAGGCCTGGCGTTGCCGAAAAGTGCCAGCTCGCCAGCCCAGTTGCGCAACATCGGCATCAGTCTGGCCGAACTCGGGTTGGCGCTGCGCGGCTTCAATCACCCGGGGGCTGATCGCGTCCTGGCGTGGGACATTCAACAGGCTGCAGCGTGCCGGGAGATGCTGCCATCAGCGCCGCATGCCGATGGTGATAAACCCTGGAACCTGGTTCGGGCCGGCTTCGACTATTTCGACGAAGTCGTCTACCAGCGATTGCTCAACCTGCGCGGCCAGGTGGTTCATGCCGACTTCAATCCACACAACATCCTGATGGATGGAGAGCGCCATGATGAAGTCTCGGGCATCCTCGATTTTGGCGACATGGTGGCGACCCAGCTGATCAACGACATCGCTATTGCCGCCAGTTATCACACCGACGGCGAACACCCGTTGAGCAAGGTGGCCGAGATGCTCGGGGCCTATCACCGCGTGCTGCCGCTGCTGGTGGAGGAAGTGGACCTGCTTTACGACCTGATTATCACGCGGCTGTGTACGGCGATTGCGATCACCGAGTTTCGGGCTCGCCTATATCCCGCCAACCGTCATTACATCCTCAAGAACACAGGCGTTGCCTGGGACGGGCTCCAGCGATTGACGCAAGTCAGCCGGGCGGATGCCCAATCCATTCTTCGCAAAGCATGCAACCTGGAGTGAAATAATGAATCGTCCATTGATGATCAACTCGTTCGATCCTGCTCAGGCTCAGGGTCTGGACCCGGTGGTCGAACAACTGCTCGAACGCCGCGCAAAAGTGCTGGGTCCGTCTTACAAATTGTTCTATGAAAAGCCTGTGCACTTCGTCCGCGCCGAAGGCGTGTGGATGTACGACTCGCACAACACGCCGTACCTGGATGTGTACAACAACGTGCCCTCGGTAGGGCATTGCCATCCGCATGTCGTGGAGGCGGTTTCCAAACAGATGGCACTGCTCAATACCCACACCCGCTATCTGTACGACACTGTACTGACCTACGCCGAAAAGCTGATCGCTACCTTCCCCGAGGAATTGGCGAACGTCATGTTTACCTGCACCGGCAGTGAGTCATCGGACCTTGCGGTTCGCATCGCGCGTTGCCATACCGGTAACACCGGCATCATCGTGACTGAAAATGCCTACCACGGCATCACCGCCGCGATTGCCGAGATGTCTCCGTCTTTGGGTGAAGGCGTGGCGTTGGGCAGCATGGTGCGCCTGGTTCCTGCGCCGGACGCGTATCGCGCGGGTGACAAGGATGTCGGCGACGCATTTGCCGAGTCGGTTGAAGCGGCGATCGCTGACATGCTGCGTCACGGCATCCGTCCGGCGGCGCTGGTGACGGACACCATCTTCTCCAGTGATGGCGTTTTCAGCGACCCGCGCGGTTTCCTGGTCAAGGCCGTCGAAGCGGTCCGCCGTGCTGGCGGGCTGTTTATCGCTGACGAGGTTCAGCCCGGTTTCGCGCGTACCGGCGATACGTTCTGGGGCTTCCAGCGTCACGGCGTCGTGCCAGACCTGGTGATCATGGGCAAGCCAATGGGCAACGGCCTGCCCATCGGTGGTGTGGTGGCGAAACCGGAACTGCTGACCCGTTTTGCGACGACCGCGCGTTACTTCAATACCTTTGGTGGCAACCCGGTTTCTACCGCCGCGGCGATGGCAGTGCTGGAAGTGATCGAGGGCGAAAGCCTGCAGAAGAATTCTCTGGTGGTCGGTGATCTGTTGCGCGCCGGCCTGCGCGAGCTGGCCAAGGAGTATCCGGTGATCGGTGATGTCCGGGGGGCAGGCCTGTTCATCGGTGCCGAGTTCGTCAAGGACCCGCTCACCAAAGAGCCGCATCAGGAACTGGCCATGCAAGTGGTCAACCGGTTGCGCGACCACAACGTGTTGATCAGCGCCTCCAGTCCGTTGGGCAACGTGCTGAAGATCCGCCCGCCGTTGCCATTCACCGCCGACAACGCCGCCTACTTCCTCGACATTCTGGCTGAGGTCATGGCCGACCTGAGCAAAACCACCGGTGTGAGAGGTTGATGATGAAAACCTATTCCATGCTGATCTACTTCACCGGCAAGGCCGAAACCATTGGCCACGCCACCGGTGTCGTACGGTCCCGTGCCCAGGGGCTGATTCTTGCACTTGATCCACTGGCGGATGTGCAGGGCGAAGGGGCGTTGCAGGTGCCCACCGGTGTCGCGCACTTCGATACGGTGGTGACCGTGCGGGGCGAGCAAAGTTGGGAAACCGGTCGCGTCGACTTCCCCGGGATCGACAGTTACCTGGATGTCGAAACGGTCATGCCAGGCCAGTTCAGCGTGCAGGCAAGCGGCTACAGCACCGGTTCGATCGCCTGGCGCGTGATTCGTGGTGGTGGCCGATTCGAAGGCGCGACCGGCATCGTGACGGGCAATTTTGTCGGTCACCCGGATGACACCTTCACCGACCACCAGTTGTTCAAGTTGGTGCTGCCGGCCTGAGTCGCTGGCCGTGCAGGCGGCCTGTTCACCGTGCAGGTGAGCAGGCTTCGATTTCACATTCAGATGGAATGACGCCGTGAGTAAGCATAACGATCTTGATGCCCTGATCATCGGTGCCGGCCATAACGGGCTGGTGTGCGCAAATTATCTCGCCAGGGCAGGCCTCAAGGTATTGGTGTTGGAGGCCAGGCCGATTGTAGGTGGTGCCTGTACCAGTGAAGAACTGATACCGGGCGCTATTTTCTCTTCGTGTTCGTACATCCAGATGATGTTTCGACAGGAAGTGGTCGACGATCTGGAACTGAAAAAATACGGCCTGGAGTCGGTGGCTCCGGGCTTGCAGGAAATGGCGCTATGGGACGACGGCGATCGTGTGATGTTCTGGCAGGAGATCGACAAGACCCTGCGTTCGATCGAGGATCACAACAAGGCCGATGGCGCCAATTTCATGCGGTTCGCCACGCGGCTCAAGCGTTTCGGTGAGCTGACGCATGAGATCCAGCTCAGCGACCCGCCGACTCAACAACGCCTGAAGGCGATCTTTGACGACGCCGGTGAAAGCGCGCTGTACGACGCGTTCATGACGGCTTCGGCCGAGGACCTGCTGAAAGACTACATAGAGTCCGATCGACTTCGCGGCTTCATGATGTTCATGGGCCTGGTCTCCACGTGGGGAAGTCCAACCACGCCAGGCACGGCCTATGTCTATGGCTATCACGCGCTGGGAGAGTTCGAAGGCCAGTTCGGTCGTTATGGCTTGCCGAAAGGCGGCATGGGCATGATCAGCGAATCACTGGTCAGCGCCTTGCAAGCCTTCGGCGGCAGGGTTGAAACGAGTACGCCTATTCAGCAGGTGTTGATTGAAGAGGGCAAGGCGGTTGGGGTTTTGCTGGTCTCGGGCGAGCAGATTCGCGCGCCGCTGGTCATTTCCGGTGCCGACCCGACTCGGTCTCTGGTCGGGTTGTTACCCGAAGGGGCGCTACCAGAAGCGGCGGCAGCCGATGCCAAGGAGATTGACCAGCGCGGTTCCATGGCGCGTATTCACCTGTTGGTGGACGCGCTGCCGGATTATGTCGGCTTTCCGGCCGGCAAGCTGGGGCCCCAGCATCAGGGGTTGAACATTCTCGGCCCGTCCCCGGACCTGTATGAAATGGCCTGGCAAGCACAGCAACGTGGCGAGTTTCCGGATGACATGGTGGTTGAGGCGCTGATTCCCTCCGTGACCCACCCGGGGCTGGTGAGCCAGCCCGGTACGCATACGCTGTCACTGGGGGTGCAGCAATTGCCCTTTGACCTGGCGCATGGAGATTGGGACACACGCAAGGAAGAGTGGGCGGACAAGGTGCTGGAGATCTATTTCCGCTACGCACCGAACATGCGCAATCACATTCTCGCTCGCCACGTGATCACCCCACTGGATCTGCATCGTAACTATCACATCACCCGTGGAAACATCTTCCACCAGTCCATGATCGGCCTGGAGAACCTCTTCGACAATCGACCGATCAAAGCGGCGGCGCATTACCGGACACCGGTTCCCGGTTATTACCTGTGTGGTTCCGGCAGCCATCCCGGCGGCGGCGTCAGTGGCATGCCCGGGCACAACGCGGCGCAACGCATCCTGGCCGACCTGGCCGGGCAAACCGATACGGCAGCGGGGCGCAAGGTGCTCAAGGCGGATAACGGGCTGATCGGCAGTTTGCTGAAAACCGATGTCGGGCAACGCCTCGGCTATCAGGTCGCCAGGTCGCGCATTTTTCGAAGTCTGACCGAACGCCTGAGCAAGTGACAGCGATGGTGTACGACGAGCCTTTTTCTTGATGGGAAGGCAGGCATAACCGAATAGGTGGATCACTTCATGAAACTTCCAATCTTTACGCCAGACTCCCACGATGGCGGTCGTCGCAAGATGTTCGTCAATGGTCAATGGATCGGCGCCTTCGCCTGGTTCCCGGTGCGTTCTCCCGCGACCGGGGAAATCATCGCCGAGCTTCCGAGCGCCGGTATTGAAGAGGCGATGCTGGCTGCCGATGCCGCCAGTGCCGCCTTCCAGACCTGGCGCCAGACAACCGCCCATCATCGGTGCGCACTGCTGCGTGCCTGGTACAACGCCGTTATCGAACACACCGAAGGCATTGCTCGCACCATCACGATGGAAATGGGCAAGCCGATTCAGGAAGCCCGTGCAGAAGTCGTTTATGCCGCCTCGTTTATCGACTGGTTTGCCGAAGAAGGGCGGCGTGTCGGCGGCGAAAGCATGCCGAGCCAACATGGCAACAAGCGGCTGGCGACCCTGCAACAGCCGGTGGGGCCTGTGTACGCCATTACACCGTGGAATTTTCCGGCGGCGATGATCACCCGCAAGCTGGCGCCGGCGCTGGCAGTGGGGTGTACGGCCATTGTCAAACCTCCTGTGCAGGCACCGCTCACCGCACTGTATTTCGCCAAACTGTGGGAAGACGTTGGGGGCCCGCCGGGAACCTTGCAGGTGATTACCACCACCGATCCGCGGACGGTGTCTCAGGTGATGTTCGATGACCCGCGTATTCGCAAACTCACCTTTACCGGCAGCACTGAGGTGGGCAAGCGTCTGTACGAACAATCGGCCAGGACACTGAAAAGGATGTCTCTCGAATTGGGCGGGCATGCGCCGTTCATCATCTTTGAAGACGCCGACCTGGACGCGGCCGTGGAAGAGGTCGTGGCGTGCAAATTCCGCAATGCCGGCCAGACCTGTGTGTGCACCAATCGCATCTATGTCCATCGCTCGATCGCCAGTCAGTTCGCCGAAAAACTCGCCGTTGCGGTCAATCGGCTCCAGGTCGGCGACCCACTGCACGAATCCACCCGGATAGGTCCGTTGGTGGATGAACATGCACGCGATAAAGCACTCAGCCACATCGCCGATGCGGTGGCCCAAGGTGCTCGAATCATCGCCGGCGGTGTCCGGATGCAAGGCTTCTATGTTCAACCGACCGTGCTCCAGGACGTGACGGCAACGATGTTGATCATGCAGGAGGAAACCTTTGGCCCGGTGGCGCCGCTGATCACGTTCGACAGTGAAGCTGAAGTGGTCGCGGCGGCCAACGCATCGCCATACGGCTTGGCGGCCTATCTGTGGACAAGGAACCTGACCCGAGCGCAACTGGTGGCTGAGGCGTTGGAATACGGAATGATCGGCGTCAACGATGGCGCACCCTCGACCGCGCAAGCGCCGTTCGGTGGCAATAAGGACAGCGGCCTGGGCAGGGAAGGTGGTCACTGGGGACTTCAAGAGTATCTCGACGTGAAGTTCATATCGACCAAACTTGAACGTTGCACTTTGGAGACATAAGCATGCGTCTTATATGATGAACACCTGTTCAAAAAATATTCGATTTTAACGCGAACAGTCTGGAGAGATCTTTTGGTTGTCGCGGTACAGGGCATGACGGATCTACGAACACAGTCTGCACCGATTCACTAATAATACGGACACTTGTTACTTCGAAAAACCAGAAGGTGCCGAGGTGTATATAGGCACCGCTGCCGAGTATTGCTTGTTTAACGACTGCCTCGCTTTACCGAAATAAAAAACTCACTACCTACAGGGTTTTAGCGATGTCATACGAATATAGTGATAAACCAGCTACGCTGGACTTAACGGGATCAACACCGGGCAAGACCATGAACCCAACTTCCGATAGCCGAGACCTCGAGCGAAACAGTATCGGCATCATGGGTATCGTGTTCTTTGTGATTGCCGCCGCGGCGCCACTGACGGTGGTTGTCGCGTTGTTCCCTGTGATCATTGGCTCTGGAAACGGCATCGGCATTGCCGGTGCGTTTGTGGCGGTCGCCCTGGTGCTGTTGTTGTTCGCGGTGGGTTATGTGGCGATGAGCAAACACATCACCAACGCCGGGGCGTTCTACGCCTACATCACCAAAGGCATAGGACGCCCGATGGGGCTGGGCTCCGCATCATTGGCGATTTTTTCCTATAACGCGATTCAACTCGGTCTGTATGGAGGTATTGGCTATTACCTCAATGAGTTGCTCGGCAAGCAGCTCAACCTCCATTTGCCGTGGTGGGTTTACTCCTTCACGGCCATGGCGATGTGCCTATGGCTGGGGTTACGGCGTTTGCACGCCGGCGCCGTGGTGCTGGCGGTCCTGCTCACGCTTGAAACAGTGATCATCCTGATCCTCGACCTGGGCATTGTGTTTGGCGATCACTCGGTGCCACTGAGTCATTTTTCGTTTGAGCCCTTCAGTCCTTCCGCGACCTTTTCCGGCGCCATTGGTGTCGCCCTGATGTTCGCCCATGCTTCGTTCATTGGCTTCGAAGGCACGGCCATCTACGGTGAGGAAGCGCGCGATCCCAAACGCACCGTGCCGATTGCCACCTACATCGCGGTGATTTTCATGGGCGTGTTTTATGCACTGACCGCCTGGTTGATCATCAACGCCATCGGTGCAAACGAAGCGGTGGCCGTGGCCAAGGACCAATCGGGCAATCTGATTTTCTGGGTCAGTGACAAAATCCTCGGAGGTTGGGCAACCGAGTTGTTTCAGGTGCTGGTGATTACTAGCCTCTTTGCGGCCATCGTCACGTTCCACAGCAACGTTGCCCGTTATCTCTACTCCTTGGGCCGCCAGGGTTTGCTCAGCCAGAAACTGGGCTCGACCCACCCGGTCCAGAAGTCACCCCATGTGGCGTGCTACGTGCAAACTGCGATGGTGGCTGTCGTGGTCGCGATCTTCGCGGTGCTGGGGCTGAACCCTTACGACACGCTGTTCACCTGGTTTACCGGGGTCGGTGCAGCCGGGATCATTACCATCCAGTGCATTGCCAGCATTGCGATCTTCGTGTTCTTCCGTCGCTCCAACGTGGATAAACGCGTGTGGCACACCTTTCTCGCACCGCTGCTCAGCGTCGCCGGTCTGCTGCCGTTTCTTTATTTTGCCCTGACCAGCTTCGATGTGTTGTTGGGCGTACAAGGCGCGTTGGAAGTGTTCTTCATGGCGCTGTTGGTGGGTTCGTTTGTACTGGGATTCCTCGGTGCCTTCTACTTGAGTGCCCGGTCTCCCGAGAAATATGCCCGGCTGGAGTCCTCGTTAGGCGATCAAGTCTGACCACCCGGCGACCTGTCTTTGCCGCTGCTGCGTCGTGGGCGCAGTAGCGGTTGAACTAATAATCAAGGCCGTAACGTACTTCAGTGCGCTCTGTTATTGCGCGAGTTGATTTAACTCATGCCTGTTGCTGTTGGATAATCTAAAGAGGAAGTGTAATGAGCAAGACGTTTCGAATTGCCGCGATTGCCGGTGACGGAATCGGCGTTGAAGTCATGCCCGAGGGTATTAAAGTTGTGCAGAAGGCCGCTGCCAAGTACGGTATTGAACTTGAGTTTCAACACTTTGAATGGGCCAGTTGCGATTATTATCTCGCCTGCGGCCAGATGATGCCTGACGATTGGTTTGAACAACTTAAAGACTTCGACGCTATTTATTTTGGTGCCGTCGGTTGGCCGGATAAAGTGCCGGATCACATTTCGCTTTGGGGGTCGTTGTTAAAGTTTCGTCGGGAGTTTGATCAATACGCGAACATACGTCCGGTGAAACTGTTCCCTGGCGTGGCATGCCCATTGGCCAACCGCAAGCCAGGGGATATCGACTTCATCGTTGTCCGGGAGAATACCGAAGGTGAATATTCTTCGGTGGGGGGCCGGGTCTTCGAAGGCACTGAACATGAATTCGTGCTGCAGGAATCGGTGTTCACCCGGCGAGGTGTCGACCGCATCCTCAAGTATGCCTTCGACCTCGCCCAGACGCGCTCACGCAAATATGTGACCGCCGCGACCAAGTCAAATGGCATGGCCATCAGCATGCCGTACTGGGACGAACGCGTTGCGGCAATGGCGGGCAACTACCCCGACATCACCTGGGACAAGCAACACATCGACATCCTGTGCGCCCGTTTTGTCTTGCAACCCGATCGCTTTGATGTGGTGGTGGCGTCCAACCTGTTCGGCGACATCCTCTCTGACCTCGGGCCGGCCTGCACGGGCACCATTGGTATTGCGCCGTCGGCCAACCTCAATCCGGAGCGCAAATTTCCTTCGCTGTTCGAACCCGTCCACGGTTCGGCGCCGGATATCTTCGGCCAGAACATTGCCAACCCTATTGCGATGATCTGGTCGGGCGCGTTGATGCTGGATTTCCTGGGTGACGGTCCAGAGTTCCGTGCGGCTCACGATGGGATTATGCAGGCCATCGAAACGGTCATTGCTCAAGGCCCCAAGACCCGTGATCTGGGCGGGCAGGGATCTACCCAGGAAGTCGGCCAGGCCATCGCCGACGCGCTCTGACCTCACCTGTTTGGCGAGTGGCGGTGCTTTCTTCGTTGGGCCGCCACTTGCGTTTCAGGCCGGTGTCTTCCGGCCATGGGTGGCAGGGCAGACCGCAGGAACAAGCCTCATAAAAAGTAAATCCACGGAGCGTTGACATGTCCATTCCCGGCTTATCCATAAAACTTCGCATCACCCTGCTGGCGGGTGTGTGCATGTTGGGCGTAGCGGCCATCCTGATAGGCTTTTCGATTTACCGGATCGACGCCATGTCGACATTGAGCAACGAGTCCAGCGCACGCAGCCTCAAGGAAGGCGCATTGCAGTACATGACGGCGTTGGGCGAGGAGCAGGCGCTCGTCGTCAGTCAGCGTTTTGTCAGCAGCCGGGTGTTTGGCGACGCGGTCATGCGCCAGGTCATGTTTGAGCGAGAACAAGCCAAGCGATTGGGCACTGATGCCAGAACCTTGCGTAGCGACCTGTTCAAACTGATGCAGCTGCAAGTGGCTGCCAATCCGGAGGTGCTGGGGTTGGGCGTGGGATTCGAACCTGATGCACTGGACGGTGATGACGCTCGTTTTGCCAACCAGCAAACGGACGGCGGGAATGAAAAAGGTCGTTTTGCGTCCTATGCCTCCACGCTTGTTCCGAGCTACACCATGAGCGAAAAAGAGATGGCTGATGACGGATCTCCAGGTACGTTCTGGTACACCTGCGCGTTCAAGTCCAGGCAGGACTGCGTCAGCAACCCGTATGCATTCACCAATACCAGTGGCGTCACGACGTTGATGTCAACGGTCTCGGTCCCACTGCTGAGCGGTGACTCGGTGTTTGGCGTCCTCTGTGTGGACTTGAGTCTGGCCAGTCTGCAGGCGCTGGTCGAACAATCCAGCCGTGCGCTTTACGACGGCCATGCACAGGTCAGTTTCATCAGTGCTGACGGTGTGGTTGCCGCCCGAAGTGGTGAGCCCCAGGCGTCGGGAAAACCGTGGGTCAACGCCGACCCGGCGCTAGAAAAACAAATCGCAGCGAGCATGAACGGTGATGCACCTGTGGTGCTCGAGAGTGACGGGAACATCATCGTCATCAAGCCGTTTTCACCGATTCCCGGTGCCGCGCGCTGGAGCGTTGTCATTCAGGTGCCGGAAGCGATCCTGCTGGCCTCGGCTGAAAAGCTCAAAGCGGCGCTGGCCAAGGCGAACAAGGAGGCGATTGTGGTCCAGCTGATCGTGGGTATCGTGGCGGCAACAGGCGGGCTGCTGTTGATCTGGATGCTGGCTTGCACCATTACTCGACCGATCCTGCGTGTCGCTGCAATGTTCAAGGACATCGCCAGCGGTGAAGGTGATCTGACACGCCGTCTGAACCCTGTCGGACGTGACGAAATGGGTGAATTGACGAGTTGGTTCAACCGGTTTCTCGACAAACTTCAGCCGATCATTGCCCAAGTGAAGTCTTCAGTGGGTGACACCCGTCGCACGGCTGACCAGGCAGCGGACATGGCGACACAAACCAGCAGTGGCATGCAGCAACAATTGCTTGAAGTCGAACAAGTGGCGGCCGCGTCTCAGGAAATGAGCGAGACCTCGCAGGAAGTGGCGCGCAATGCGGCCTCGGCGGCGCAAGCGGTGCGCAATGTCGATCGAGCGACCGAGGAAGGCGTGCAGACCATCGACAGGACCACGCAATGCATCACACAACTGGCGTTGGACATGCACCAGGCGATGCAACAAGTTGAGGAACTGGCCAGCAACAGCGAGCAAATCGGCTCAGTGCTCGAGGTCATTCGTTCAGTCGCCGAACAGACCAATCTTCTGGCGCTGAACGCTGCGATCGAGGCCGCCAGGGCGGGTGAGTCGGGTCGGGGATTTGCGGTCGTCGCGGACGAGGTGCGTCATCTGGCCAAGCGAACCCAGGTATCGGTTGGCCAAATCCAGCACGTCATCGAACACCTGCAATCGGGTACTCGAAGCGTGGTGCTGTCGATGCAAAACAGCCGCGCCCAGGCCGATCATAGTGTTGCGCAGGTGACGCTGGCTGTCGGCGCGCTGCAAAAAATCAACCAGGGCATCGAGATCATCAGCGATATGAACGTGCAGATCGCCAGTGCCGCAGAAGAGCAAAGCGCTGTTTCAGAAGAAGTGAACCGCAACGTCTCCAGTATCCGCGACGTCACGCATGTGCTGGCGCGTCAGTCGCAAGACTCTGCCAGCATCAGCCAGTCCCTGAATCTGCTAGCCAATCACCAGCAGCGTTTGATGGACGGTTTTCGTACTTGATGATTGGCGCTTGTTGCCTGGCAAGTGGGTTAAAAAGTGGTCAGCGCCTCAGCAACAGCGCTGACATTTGATTCAGCTCGCGCGCTGCAGAATGGCTTGCGCACGTCCAATAACCGGCGCATCGACCATTTGTCCCTCCAGCACAAAAACGCCTTCACCTGAGCTCGCGGCTTCCATGATGCGCTGTGCCCACTGCAGCTCTTCGATGCTGGGCTTTAACGCTTGATGAATGATTGCCACTTGGCTGGGGTGGATGCAAAGTGCGCCGCCAAAGCCCATGTCGCGGGCGAACTGAACGGCCGTGTGCAGGCCGGTGGTGTCCTGGATTGAGGGGAAAACCCCGTCCAGCGCCGGGGCCAGGCCAGCCACCCGGGTCCACAGCAACACCGCATAACGGGCGTGACTGAGGAACTCTTCAGCGGCACGACTGCCAGTAGTCAGGTTCAGGTCCAGGCCCAAATCAAGGCTGCCAAAGGACAATCGCTCAACGCCTTGGGCGCTGGCGATCGAGTCGAGTGCCGCCAAGCCTTTGGCGCTCTCGATGATCGGCCAGACAGGTTTGCCGCCGCTATTCGCGGTGGACACCTGCACCGCGCTTTCTGCTTTGGGCAACAGAAGGGCGGTCACGCCGGCATGGCGTCGGCATAGATCCAGATCTGCAGCGTGTGCCCAGTGATCCGCGGCATTGACGCGAACCAGCATCCGCGCATCCGGATGTTCATTCAAAAAGCGTTCAAGGTTATCCCTGGCGTACTCCTTTTGGTGTTCCTGCACGGCATCTTCCAGGTCGACAATGACCCGGTCCGCGCCGCTGGCGAGGGCCTTGAGGATGCGTTCGGGACGCGTGGCGGGCACAAACAAGGCGGAACGAACTACCGACGTATTCATGCTGTTTCCCCCTCGCTGAACTCGACTTCTGCGATCTGCGCAGTGCCGTGCTGATTGCCGGCCCAGAGCTGCGCCTTGCCGCTACCGGTCAAACGGCCGCCCACCTCGAAAGGTTGGGGTGAAATCAGCGGTCGCAGGCCACGGAAGGTGAAACGCTGCAGTCGCGCAGTCGGGTGCGCCCGGGTAAAGGCACGCAGGTTCAGCGTGGCGATCAATGGGCCATGCACCACCAGCCCCGGATAGCCTTCGGTCTCTGTGACGTAAGGCCAGTCATAGTGAATCCGATGGCCATTGAAGGTAACGGCGGAGTAGCGGAACAGCAGGGTCGGGGAGGGTTCGACCTGTTCCTGCCATTGGCCTTCAGGAACTGTTTCGCTGCTATTCAGTTTGGGCGGTGTCGGTTCCCGGTAGACGATGTCCTGCTCGTCCAGCAGTGCGCGCTGGCCGTCCTGGAAATACTCATGGCGTACCGTGACAAACAGCAGCGACCCGGTGCGGCCGTGCTTTTCCTCGACGTTGAGAATGGTCGATACGCAGGTGACATCGGCCTCTACCTTCAACGGTTGGTAGAACTCGATTCGGCTACCGGCCCACATGCGATTGCGGTTGTGGGCCGGCGGCAGGAAGCCGCCGAGCGCTGGGTGACCGTCCGGGCCCAGTTCGCTGGCGGCCACCGGCTCTTGAAAGAACGCCCAGTGCCACAGCGGCGGTAGCGGTTCGCCCGGCAACGGTGGCGCTTCGCTGAATGTCGCGGCAATGCGTTTTACCAACGTGAAACTGATCCGGTCCTGACTTTCCTGGCGGCGGCCGATCCAGGCTGAAAAATCGAAAGTGCTCATCGTCATCATTCCTGTAGGTCGGTGATCAGGCCAGGGCGGCCATTTCTGGAATCGCTTCAAACAAGTCCGCCACCAGGCCGTAATCGGCCACCTGGAAGATCGGCGCCTCTTCGTCCTTGTTGATCGCCACGATCACTTTGGAGTCTTTCATGCCGGCCAGGTGCTGGATCGCGCCGGAGATACCGACGGCGATGTACAGCTGTGGCGCAACGATCTTGCCGGTCTGACCGACCTGCATGTCGTTGGGGACGAAACCGGCGTCGACCGCAGCGCGGGAAGCGCCGACAGCCGCGCCCAGCTTGTCAGCCAGGGCGTACAGGTGTTTGAAGTTGTCGCCGTTCTGCATGCCGCGACCGCCGGAAACGACGATCTTGGCAGCGGTCAGTTCCGGACGATCGGACTTGGCCAGTTCTTCACCGACGAAGCTGGAAATGCCAGCGTCGTGTGCAGCGCCAACCGCTTCAACCGAAGCAGAACCGCCTTTAGCCGCTACCGGGTCGAAACCGGTGGCACGCACGGTGATCACTTTGACCGCAGCGTTCGATTGAACGGTTGCGATCGCGTTACCGGCGTAGATCGGACGCTTGAAGGTGTCAGCGCTTTCGACCGAGATGATCTCGGAGATCTGGTCAACGTCCAGCTGCGCGGCAACGCGTGGCAGGATGTTTTTGCCGTTGGAAGTGGCGGCCGCCAGGATGTGGCTGTAGCCCGCAGCCCCTGCTTCTTGAACAAGAGCAGCCACCAGAGGAGCGACGTTTTCCGGCAGCTGGTGCGCGTAAGCAGCATCGTCAGCGTTCAGGACTTTGCTCACGCCAGCGATTTTCGCAGCGGCTTCAGCCACGGCGCCAGCGCCTTGGCCTGCAACCAGCACGTGGATGTCGCCACCGATTTTGACGGCAGCAGCCACGGTGTTCAGCGTGGCCGGAGCCAGCACTTTGTTGTCGTGTTCAGCAATAACCAAGACAGTCATTTCACGCTCCTTAACTCAAAGCACCTTCGCTTCGTTTTTCAGTTTCTCGACCAGTTCAGCCACCGACTTGACCTTGATACCCGCGCTGCGTGCAGCCGGCGCTTCGACTTTCAAGGTTGTGTTGGTGGAGGCGGTGGAAACGCCCAAAGCGTCCGCAGTCACTACGTCGAGAGGCTTCTTCTTGGCTTTCATGATGTTTGGCAGGGACGCATAACGCGGCTCGTTCAAACGCAGGTCGGTGGTGACGATGGCCGGCAGTTTCAGGGAAACCGTCTGCGCGCCGCCGTCGACTTCGCGGGTCACGGCAACGCTGTCGCCACTGATCTCGACTTTGGAGGCGAACGTGCCCTGACCGTAGCCGCTCAGTGCAGCGAGCATCTGGCCGGTCTGGTTGTTGTCGCTGTCGATGGCTTGTTTGCCAAGGATCACCAGCTGAGGCTGTTCCTTGTCGACCAGCGCTTTCAACAGTTTGGCAACCGCCAGGGACGTCAGGTCTTCAGCGGATTCGACGAGGATGGCGCGGTCGGCACCCAGCGCCAGCGCAGTACGCAGTTGCTCTTGAGCAGTGGACGGGCCGATCGAGACGACGACGATTTCAGTCGCCAGTCCTTTCTCTTTCAGGCGTACGGCTTCTTCCACGGCGATTTCGCAGAACGGGTTCATCGACATCTTGACGTTGGCGAGGTCGACCCCGGAATGGTCCGCCTTGACGCGAACCTTGACGTTGTAATCGACCACGCGTTTGACCGCTACGAGGATTTTCATTGGGCAGTGTTCACTCTGCAATAGTGGATCGGCGCCGTCAGATGGCGCCGGCAGCGCGCATCTCTTCAATACGATTCGCGGACAGCCCCAGCTCCCTGAGCACTCGCTCAGTGTGCTGGCCAAGGCCTGGTACGGCGTCCATGCGCGGTTCGAAAGCGTTATTGGTGCCCGGCGGCATCAGGCTCGGTACGGTGCCGGTAGAGGTCTCGACTTCGCGCCAGCGACCCCGGGCCTTCAGTTGCGGATGATCCCAGACGCCTTGCATGTCATTGACCCGGGCGTTGGCAATCTGCGCGTGTTCCAGTCGATCGATCACCGCATCGAAGTTGAGGCTGGCGAATGACTCGACGATCAATTCCCGTAACGCGTGACGGTGTTCGACGCGCTTGAAGTTGGCGGAAAAACGCGGGTCTTTCGCCAGTTCGGGGAGTAGCAGCACTTTTTCGCAAAACAGCTGCCATTCGCGTTCATTCTGCAAACCCAGCATCACGGTGGTGCCGTCACCGATAGGGAAAGGGCCGTAGGGATAAATGGTCGCGTGCGCGGCCCCCGCGCGAGGGGGCGGAGGCGCGCCGCCGTAGGCGTAATACATCGGGTAGTTCATCCACTCGACCAGGCTTTCCAGCATCGACACATCGATGTGACTGCCTTCGTCGGTCCGCCCACGCAACAGCAATGCGGACAGAATGCCGGTGTACGCGTACATGCCGGCGGCAATGTCGGCGATCGAGCATCCGGCCTTGGCCATTTCTTCTTCACCCGAGCCGCCGGTCACCGAGAGAAATCCGCCCTCGCTCTGGATCAACAGGTCATAGGCTTTTTTGTTTTCATAGGGGCCGCCCACGCCATAGCCTGAAATGTCACACACAATGAGCCGCGGAAATCGCTGATGCAGCACCGCAAATGACAAGCCCATTCGCGCCGCCGCACCGGGTGCGAGGTTTTGCACGAACACATCGGCGGTGGCCAACAGGCTGTCCAGCACCTCGGTGGCCGTGTCTTGTTTCAGGTCGAGGGTCAGGCTTTCCTTTGAACGATTGGTCCAGACGAAGTGCGAGGCCAGGCCGTTGACGCGGTGGTCGTAGCCGCGGGCGAAATCGCCTGTGCCAGGGCGCTCAACCTTGATCACGCGGGCGCCAAGGTCGGCCAGTTGTCGGGTGCAGAAGGGCGCGGCAATGGCATGCTCAAGGCTGACCACAGTAATGCCATCGAGCGGACGGATGTCTTTGGACTGGCTCATGATTGATCTCTCTTGTTATTAGAAAGAGCGCGGCAGCTCAAGCAGGTGTTCGGCCACGTACGACAGGATCAGGTTGGTGGAGATGGGGGCCACCTGATACAGGCGGGTCTCGCGGAATTTGCGCTCGACGTCGTATTCGCAGGCAAAGCCGAATCCGCCGTGGGTTTGCAGGCAAGCGTTGGCCGCCTCCCAGGACGCCTTGGCCGCCAGGTATTTAGCCATGTTGGCGCTGGCCCCGGCGTTGATGCCGCTGTCGTATTCCTCGCAGGCACGCCAGCGCATCAGGTCGGCCGCTTCGATCTCGATGTGCGCTTCAGCGATGGGGAATTGCACGCCCTGGTTCTGTCCGATCGGGCGACCGAAGACGACGCGGTCGCGGGCGTAAGCGCTGGCCTTTTCGATAAACCAGCGGCCGTCGCCGATGCACTCGGCAGCGATCAGGGTGCGTTCGGCGTTCAAGCCATCGAGGATGTACCGGAAGCCCTTGCCTTCTTCGCCGATCAGGCTGTCAGCGGGGATCTGCAGGTTGTCGAAGAACAGCTCGTTGGTCTCGTGATTGACCATGTTGGCGATCGGCTGCACGGTCAGGCCGTTGCCGATGGCTTCACGCAGGTCCACGAGGAAAATCGACATGCCCTCGGACTTTTTCTTTACGTCGGCCAAGGGCGTGGTACGCGCCAGCAGGATCATCAGGTCGGAATGCTGGATCCGCGAGATCCACACCTTCTGCCCGTTGATCACATATTTGTCGCCTTTGCGTACGGCGGTGGTCTTGATCCTGGTGGGGTCGGTGCCGGTGGTGGGCTCCGTCACGCCCATCGATTGCAAACGCAATTCACCGCTGGCCAGTTTCGGCAGGTAGTGACTTTTCTGCGCCTCGCTGCCGTGACGCAGCAGGGTGAACATGTTGTACATCTGCCCGTGAACGGTGCCGGAATTACCGCCGCAACGGTTCACTTCTTCGAGGATCACCGAGGCCTCGGCCAGCCCCAGGCCGGAGCCGCCGTATTCGGTCGGAATCAGCGCGGCCAGCCAACCGGCGTCGGTCAGGGCCTTGACGAAGGTTTCCGGAAAGCCTTTTTCTTCATCGACTTTGCGCCAATAAGCCGCATCGAATTCAGCGCACAGAGCGCGTACGCCCTCGCGGATGGCATTGAGTTCTTCAGAGTTTCGGTCAGTCATTATTATTCTCCTCGACGCGTCACGCATGGCATCTGCCTTGCGTGACCGGGTCCGGGCAAAGAGCGATCAGATCGGGTTGAAACCCAAGGCGGCACGAAAGCGATTCTTGACGTAGTGACCGTCGCGCGGTGGCAGCACCCGTGGCGGGTTTTCCGCTTTGATCTTGATCGTCGCGAGCTTGACGCCATCACGCGTCGCAAAGCGTTCGCGCAGGTTGTGTACGCCTTCCATGTCACGGATTTCATCGGTCCAGCTGAAGCCGCAGGTTTTCGCCACCTGATCCAGGGAAATACCAAATCCCGCGTGGCTGACCTGCATGCCGGTCTCGCCGAAGTGACCGTTATCCAGCACCGCGATGGTCAGGTTGGCGGGTTTTTGCAGTGCGACAGTGGCCAGTGCGCCGAAGCCCATGAGCAATTCACCATCCCCGGTGACTACAACCACTGATTTATCAGGCTGCGCATTCGCCAGGCCCAGACCGACGGTGATGGCGCTGCCCATGGCGGCCCAGAGGTAATAATTCAGATCATTGTCACCGGCGGCCATGACGTCATAGGACGCCGAGCCCAGACCGGTCACGACCAGCACGTCTTTGCGGTCGGCCAGCAAGGTCTTGACCACTTCGCGGCGGCACAGGGTGTGGTTGGCGCTTACTTGACCCATTTCTTTTCTCCAATCAAGCGCTGACCGAGCAGCAGGGCAGTGGCGGAATCACCGTTAAAAGCCATGGTCGCGGCACCATGCAGAAGGGGCGCGACGTCTTCAGGAACGTCCGCGCGCCAGGTCATGACTTTCATCAGATTCAGCGAGGCTTCGGTGGCCTGACCCATAGGGTTCTGCCACGCGTTGAATTCAGCCCAGTCACCGCGCATGGTCACCACCATCAACAGTGGGAAGCCGGCACAGACTTGCAGGGCCAGGGTGTTGATGCAGTTGCCGACGCCGCTGGACTGCATCAAGAGGGCGCCGCGTTCACCGCCGAGCCATGCGCCAGCAAGGTAGCCGATGCCTTCTTCTTCGGTGGTGAGAACGACAGCCTTGATGTCCGGGTCGGCATACGACATGCGGATGGCCGCCGAGTGGCCTGCGTCCGGTACGAAGACCACGTGTTTGACGTCGTGGGCCTTGAGCACGCGGAACACGTCCTCCTGCCAGTCCTGCCCTACGGTTTGTTCAGCTTCTGTTGACATGCCAGTCTCCCAAGCAGTGCTGCTTTTGTGTTTTCACACATTCTGGGAGTGCCGGAACTGAACTACGACTACCGTTTTTGTCTTTGAGATATGCCCATTTGATATAGCTCCCCGACCCACTGTAGGAGCGAGCTTGCTCGCGATGGACGTTAACGAAGGCGGGGGTTCAGTGGTTGAGCGCGGCGCTCTTGAGTTCATCGCGAGCAAGCTCGCTCCTACAGGGGAGTGCCGCGCAGGGTGCTGCAGAATCGGCGAATCGCCGCGCATGCCTGGCGTAATGAAGCGTCATCCAAGGCATACGCAATCCGAATGTAAGGCCCCAGGCCAAAGGCACTGCCATGCACCACGGCCACATCCGCTTCGTCGAGCAATGCATGGGCAACGTCTTCGTCGGTGTGCAGCACTCGGCCACCGGGTGAGGTTCGGCCGATCAATCCGGCACAAGAGGCGAAGACGTAAAAGGCGCCCGCCGGACTGATGCATTCAAGGCCTGGGGTGTCATTCAGCAGCGCCACCATCAGATCGCGACGCTGCTGGAAAGCGGTACGGCTTTGGTGGATGAAATCTTTCGGACCCTCCAGCGCAGCCAGTGCGGCCTGTTGCGAGATCGAACAGGCGCCGGAGGTTTGCTGCCCTTGCAGTTTTTCCATGGCCTCCAGCAGCCAGCGTGGTCCTGTAGCAAAACCAATGCGCCAGCCCGTCATGGCGTAGGCCTTGGACACACCGTTCATGGTCAGGGTTCGGGGTGCCAGTCGTGGTTCGACCTGCGCCAGGGTATGGAACGCTTGATCATCGAAAATCAAGTGTTCGTAGATGTCATCGGCCAGAATCAGCACGTGGGGATGGGCCAATAAAACCTCGGCCAGGGCGTGCAGTTCTGCTCGGCTGTACACCGCGCCGGTCGGATTGGACGGCGAATTGAGGATCAACCAACGGGTCTGCGGCGTGATGGCTGCGGCCAGCGCCGAGGGCGTCAGCTTGAAACCGGTGTCGGCCTCGCAGGTCACGATTCGGGCTTCACCGCCGCACAGTTGAACCATCTCCGGGTAACTGACCCAGTAGGGTGCCGGCACAATGACCTGGTCACCCTCGTTGAGGGTTGCCGCGAGGGCGTTGTAGATCACCTGTTTGCCACCGTTGCACACGAGGGTGTCTTGCCACGACACGTCCAGGCCGTTCTCGCGGCGGAATTTGGCGGCCACCGCTTCTCGCAGTGAACGTGCTCCAGCGACTTGGGTGTAGCGAGTGTGGCCGTGTTCGATGGCGTTGATGGCCGCTTCACGAACATGCGTTGGCGTGTCGAAATCAGGTTCGCCCGCGCACAGCGAGATAATCTTCGCACCTTGCGCGCGACGCTCTGCCACGCGGTCCATGATTCGATAGGTCGCGGAAGGCTGTGCACTGGCCAGACGCAGGTTCAGCCGTTGGATGTCGGCGCTCATGCGCGGGTTCTCCACTGAGTCAGGTTCATCAGCTCCAGGGTCGAGCGGCCGTCGGTCAACGCCTGCATCATCTGCGCTTCCTTGTTCGCGCGCGCCTCGCCTTCGGCCAGCGTGCGTGCCGCATCCGCTTTGGGGATGATGATCACACCGTCGTCATCGGCCACGACCAGATCGCCGAGGGCGACCCAGGCCCCGTTGAAACTGAACGGTTGTCCTACCGAGAAAGCGCTGGCCTTGACCGTGCCTTTGACCGAGATTCCACGCGCAAATACCGGGAACTGGCGTTTCTTGAGGGCGGCGATGTCGCGTACGCCGCCATCGATCACCAGGCCAACCACGCCCGCCGCTTCGGCCGCCACGGTGAGCACTTCGCCCCAGTAACCGGCGATGAAGTTACCAGTACCCACCACCAGCACGCTGCCACGGGGCACACGTTCCATCGCCAGATGCAGGGCGAGGTTGTCGCCCGGCGAACATTCCAGCGGGTAAGCGGGAGCGGCGATGAAGGCGCCGTCCCAGACCGGGCGGATCGCACTGTCGACAGCGCAAGGCAGGTGAGACGCTTCATACAGCGTCGAACTGCCGAGCACTTTTGCCCGCGCATGAACATCCAGGGGGAGGGGGAGCGTGGTCATCAGACTTTCCTCTGCAAGCTGTGGTAACCCAGTGCGGCCCGGGCTTCTTTGAGGGTTTTGCCTTGCGTGATCAGGGCGCGAATGTCGGCTTCGAGCGATTCGATCTGACGGGCGCCCGCCGCCACTTCAGCTGCCCGAGCGCGGGGGACGATCACCACGCCATTGGCGTCAGCGACCACGATGTCGCGGGCACACACCCTGGCCGTGCCGATGGACACCGGCTGATTGATCGACTGGACCTGCACGCGGTCTTTGCCGGTGCGCATAAAACGGCCTTTGCTGAACAACGGGTAACCATCGCCCAGCGCTTTGCTCACATCACGGCAAACGCCGTCGATAACGGTAGCGGCGATCTGCCGGGTGCCGGCGTACTGGGTCATGATGTCGCCCCAGACCGTGCAGTCGGTGCGACCGCCGTTGTCGATGACCACGACATCGCCGGGCGCCACGTCTTCGATGAAATCGCCCACGGTGCCAGGCGGTGCACTGGCCGAGACGTACTGCACGGTAAACGCCGGGCCGACAATGACCTGGCTGTAGTTGTCCAGCGGTGCCACGCCGAGGCATTGACCGGGCAGGCCGAGTTTGTCCAGCGCATCGGAGACGCCCGGAGTGTCCAGGCCTGCAAACAAGGCCACCAGTTCTTTGTCTTCAGGATTCATCAGGCGTGCTCCACGTAAATCGCTTCGAACTGGGTGTCATGCATCACCTCGGCCACCGAGCGACCGCTGCGCACAGCCACGACCATGCCGTCCTGGCGGCGGGCGATGCGCTCAGCGAGGTCGATCACTTTTTCGATATGGCTTTGGGGCACGAACACGGTGCCGCAGGTGTCGGCGATCACATAGTCGTCCTCATGGACGTCAACGCCGGCGACTCTGATCGTCACGGCAGCATCAACCTGCACCACGCGGTTGCGCGCACTGATCATGGTCACGCCACGGCCAAAAACCGGGTAGCCAATCGACTCGCTGCCGTCGATGTCGCGACTGAAACCGTCGATCACTGTGCCGCGCAGTTGCTTGCGCGCCGCCGCATTGGCGAGGATATCGCCCCAGCAAGAGACGCCTTCGATACCGCCGGCGATCACTAGCACGCGATCATCGCTGTCGATCTGTTCAACCACAGGGGTAATCAGGTGCACGGTGGGGAGGTTGTCGGATTTGGGAGCCAGCAGCACGGTGCTGGCACGACCGACGATTTTCGGGCAGTTCCACAGCGGGCGCAGCCCGACGGTGGCCCCCGGCAGGCCGAGGAAATCCAGCGCATCGGACACCGTATTGGTATCCAGCGCGGCCAAGCGATCCAGCAAACTCTTGTTAGTCATGGTGTACCCCTGGGTGACGGAGGTGCCCAGTGTCGGTGAGACTTTTTGATAGGTATATTACGAATCACAGAAGCGTTAGATACGCTAAACCTATGGATTGATCATGATCAATTTTCGCCTGATTCGTCACCTCTGGTTGTTCCTGGCGGTGGCCGAAGAACAGAATTTCGGCCGTGCGGCCAAGCGTTTGGGCATGTCCCAGCCACCGCTGAGCGAGCAGATCCAGGTGCTGGAACAGGCGCTCAAGGTCAAGCTGTTCGACCGTTCGCGGCGCGGGGCCAAACTGACGCCCGTCGGCGCGGCAATCCTGCCGGCCGTGCGCAAGTTCGCCGACCAACTGGAGCGGCTGGAACTCGCCGTGGAGGAGGCGGTGGCGGGGCAGTCGGGGATGTTGACCATTGGTGCGATTTCCACGGCCATGTTCGATGTCTTGCCGGGTTTGATCGAGCAATTGAAAAGCGATTACCCGCATCTGACGGTATCCGTGCGGGAAATCGACAGCGTCGAAGCCGTTCCGGCGCTGGAAGCGGGGGACATCGATTTGGCCTTCGCCCGGCTCGACGGTGATTTGGGTACATCGATCAGTTCACTTCCGCTGTTGGAGGACCGTCTGGTGGTGGCGCTGCCCAGCAATCATCCCTTGGCCTCACGCACACGAATCAGCCTGTCCAGTCTGGCCAACGAGCCGTTGGTGATGTTTTCCCGAAAGGTCAGCCCGGTCTATTTCGACAATCTCATTGCTACGTGTCGCGCCAGCGGCTTTTCCCCTCGCGTACTGCATGAAGTGCGATCCGTTGCCTCGCAAATCGCTTTTGTCAGCTATGGCCAAGGCATCGCACTGGTGCCGGCCTCACTGAAAAAACTGGCGCCGGACAATGTGGTGTTTCGAGCGCTGAGCCAGAAGCTCAATGTCGTGACCACGGCAGTGGCCTGGAATGCAGATCGGCCCAATCCGGTGGTGGAGGACGTCGTTGCCCGCTTCCGCGCCAAGGCGTGAGTTAACCCGGGGATTGTGCTTGAACGTCGGTTGATAGGTTTGGCGTATGAAAGCCTTCCTCAATCAGGAATGTACAGAACAGCCGATTTCCCTGAAATTGCCTGCCCGGCTGCCGGCAACCCAGGCCCGGCGCAACCTTTTCGTTCAAGGAGGCAACAACGTGCCCTCAGCAAAAACGTTCACTCACGTGCAACTCCCTCTGACAGTGGAGGGTGTCTCGTTGAACGTGGCCGCCCTCCATCGCGACGGCATCCTGGCGCCGATTGTGTTCCTGCATGGCTTTGGTTCGACCAAAGAGGACTATGCCGACATCGTGCAGCAGCCTGCATTGGCCGATCACCCGTTCGTTGCTTTTGACGCTCCGGGTTGCGGTGAAAGCCAGTGCAGTGATCTTTCCAGAATATCCATACCCTTTCTGCTGCAGACGGCGCTGCGGGTGCTGGAGCATTTTGGCGTTGAACGCTTCCATCTGGTCGGCCATTCCATGGGCGGGCTGACCGCGCTGCTGCTGGCCCATCAGTTCCCTGACCGGGTGCTCAGCTTCGTCGATATCGAGGGCAATATTGCCCCGGAAGACTGCTTCCTCAGTCGGCAGATCGTCGACTATCCGAGCCACGATCCAGAGGCGTTTTTCGCCGCCTTCATCGAACGTGCCCGGCAGGCCCCAGCCTTTGCCAGTGCGCTCTATTCCGCGAGTTTGCGACACAAGGTGCGGGCCGGTGCGGTGCGAGGGATCTTCCAGTCGATGGTCGACCTCTCCGATAACGCCGACCTGATGGGCAAATTCCTTGGCTTGAAATGTCCACGGATGTTCATGTACGGCGAACAGAACGCATCACTGTCCTACCTGCCGCATATCCAGGCCCATGGGGTTCGGCTGGCGCCGATTGCCGGTTGCGGGCATTTCCCGATGTATTCCAATCCCATCGCGATGTGGCAACAGATCGTCGATTTCCAGGCCGTCTGCGCATCGGCTACGCCATGATGAAAAAAGGGCCCATGGATCTCCAAGTGCCCTCGCAAATACCTGCGGTAATCGTCAGCGCCTCAAGCCCTCGCAGCGTTCGACTTTGCGTAACCCTTCAAACCGGTGCGCTCTTCGATTTCACCGGAGCCGCTGATGTACCCATAGCGCGACAGGTTCGGCATCAGCATCGAGGCGATGAAGGTGATGGTCACGATCGCCGCGACGTAGAAGAAGAAATACTCCTCGATACCCTGCGAACGAAGCGACAAGGCGACGTATTCAGCAGTCCCGCCGAAAGCCGCATTGCCGACGGCGTACGGAAAGCCCACGCCCAATGCCCGCACCGCAGGCGGGAACAATTCCGCTTTGACGATCCCGGCAATCGGGGTGTAGAGCGACGCAATGGCCAGGCCCCCAAACACCAGCAGGAACGCCGTAAACGGACTGCTCACCGACTGCAACGAATAGAGCAGGGGGATCACCAGGACCATGGCCAGTCCGGAAAACATCAGCATGTGCGCCTTGATCCCGATACGGTCGGCGAGCAAACCAAACAGCGGTTGGCAGAACATGAAGCCGATCAGGGACGCCGTCATGATGAAACTCACCGTTTCCGGACTGAAACCGGCAGAGATCACCAGGAACTTCTGCATGTACGTGGTGAAGGTATAGAAGTACAGCGAACCGCCGATGGTGAACGCAAGCACCAGGGCGACGGCGCGTTTGTGTTTGAACATACCGCGCAGCGAGCCGGCATCTTTACGGCTCATGTCTTTTTTGGTGGCGGTTTCATGCATTGCGCGTCGCAGGTACACCACAACAATCGAGCTCAGGGCACCGATAAAAAACGGAATCCTCCAGCCCCATTCGCGCAACTCCTCACCGGTCAGGGTTTGCTGAAGAATCACCACGGTCATCAAGGCCAACAGCTGCCCGGCAATGATGGTGAAATACTGAAACGAGCCATAGAAACAGCGACGACCGGGGGTCGCGATTTCACTGATGTACGTGGCACCGGTGCCGTATTCGGCGCCGACAGACAAGCCCTGGATCAGTCTCGCGACGACCAGTAAAACCGGCGCGGCCATACCGATGGTGTCGTAGGTCGGCATGATCGCGATCAGCAGTGAACCGGCGCACATCATGAACACCGAGATAATCATCGAGACCTTGCGGCCGCGAGTATCGGCAATCCAGCCGAAAATCCAGCCGCCCAGCGGGCGCATGAAAAAGCCGACGGCGAAGACCCCGGCGGTGGCGAGCAATTGGCTGGTGGTATCCCCTTTGGGGAAAAACGACGCCGCGAAGTAAATGGCGGTATAGGCGTAGATGAAAAAGTCGTACCACTCCACCAGATTGCCGGAGCAGGCGCCCATGATGGCCTTGACCCGGTTCGGGCCGGTCTTGGCGGTGTGGTCTGTTGAGGTTGTTGTTGATGCGGACATGGTGTTCACCCTTTCTTCAAGGCGAGACGTTACGAGGCGCACGCTGAGGCGTGTCCGACGTTGCTGACTCGATGGGTTGATCTGCTCAACGCAGTAACGTTGGCCCGTAGATGGACGGTGCAGGTGAAGAGGGGGGATGAACGCGAGAGGTCAGTTGTTCGCTGCCAGGGTAAACGGGACAGGTCGAGTCAGGAGAAACGTTGTCAATCATGGCGCAAGCCCTCGAATCTTATTCTTGTAGTAAGTCGAGCGCTCCAGGCGCTGACGTTGATTGCACGCTACCTCAGAGTGGGGAGCGAAATAAGTCGTCAGACAGGCCTAACTGATATAGCAAAATTCTATAGCTTGTCGTACAGCCCCGAGGCGCTGAGGGATACAGCCGGGACCCAACGCATCAGGTTCAATGCGGCGCGGGTCCTGTGGCACTGCAAGGGTCGCTAATGCGTTTACACTCTCACTACCTTCGGCACATATCGCGCCGAGCCCGACTTTGACTGGCCTGGTAATGGATGTCGTTCAACTCAAAACCCTGATTCATGTGGCCGAACTCGGCAGTCTCAGCAAGGCTTCCGACCGGCTTCACATTGCACAACCGGCCCTGAGCCGACAAATTCGACTGTTGGAAAAAGAGCTCGGCACTTACCTGTTCGATCGACACGGGCGAGGCATGGAGATTACCGATGCCGGCCGTGAGGTACTGGCGCATGCCACCCGAATCATGGAGGAAATGGAGTCCATTCGAAGCTCGGTGGTGGGCGGAAAGTCTTCTTTTCGCGGCATGGTGGTCATCGGTACGACGCCGACGGTTGCGGAAATTGTCACCGTGCCGCTGGTGCGCAAGATCAAAGAGGCGCATCCGAGTCTCGCCGTCAGGTTTTCCTCGGCCTTCAGTGGCTACCTGCTGGATTGGGTTCAGCGTGGCGAGCTGGAATTGGCGATTTCTTACGATCCCCAACCCCTGCATACGCTGCGTATCGTGCCGGTGATGATGGAAAACCTGCTGCTGGTCGGGCCCGCCAGCGCCAACCTGCGCATCGATACGCCGGTATCGTTCGAGTCTTTGGCCGAACAGGCATTGGTGTTGCCAAGCGCTCGACACAGCCTTCGCGTGATTCTGGATAATTGCGCGCGTGAAGTCGGCATCAAGCTCATGACCAGCGTCGAAGCGGACTCCTTCGGCGCGATGATCGACCTGGTCCGCAATGGATTCGGTTTTACCGCGTTGCCGTTGGCATCGATTTACACGCAAATCGAATCGGGCGTGCTCAGTGCCGCGCCACTGGTTGACCCCGTTCCCATGCGCAAACTGGTCCAGGTCTTTCCCGCGGACAGACGAGTCAGCCCGGCCGCCAAGTTTGTCGGGGATGCGTTCATCGAGATCGCCAGCGATCTGGTCAATCGCAAGATTTGGGCGGGGCACATGCTTTGAGCAACCGCGACATCAGTGCCCTTTGACTTTCCTGATCCGCATCACAATCAGCGCAAGGATGGCGATCGCCAGCGGCGTCATGGCCAGCATGGCCTCTCGCGGGGATATGTCGACGCCGAGCAGGTGCAGCCCTGAATAGCCGAGCTTCAGCAGGTTAAGCAGGTAGTAAGTGATGGCGATAATCGACAGGCCTTCCACCGCGCGCTGGATCTTGATCTGGGCGTCGGCGCGGGCGTTCAGGCTTTTGAGAATTTCCGAGTTCTGTTCTTCCATTTCTACCTGAACCCGGGCTTGCAACAGGTCGCCCAGGTTGGCCACGCTTTCGGCCAGGTGCTCCAGGCGCTGTTCGGTGGCGGTGCAGTACCTGACGGTCGGTTTGAAGCGGCGTTCGATGAACACCCCGAGGCGCTGGCAATCGCCGACGTGACTTTCGCGCAATTCGCCAAGGCGCTCGTACACCAACTGGGCATAGGCCTGAGTGGCACTGAAGCGGTGGCGGGTTTTCGCGGTACTGCTGACCACTTGGGCGGAAAGGTTGGAGATGTCCGCCAGCAGGGCTTTTGCGTTGCCGCCGTTGGCGTGGGCATTGCGCTCGGAGAGGGTGACCAGGGTTTTGTCAAAGCCATCGAGTTGCGCGCTCAAGGTCTTGGCCGTGGTCAACGACAGCGAGGCCATCATGCGGTACGTCTCGATCTCCAGCAGACGGCGGATCATCCGCCCTTGGCGATAGGCATTGAGGCGTCGGTTGATGAACAGCAAGTGGTTGCTGCCGTCTTCGCAAAGTCGAAAATCGCTCCAGACCACCGCATCGCCACCGCCCACGCAGGAACCGCACGGGTCCTTGAAACCGTAGCCGGCGATGTCCAGGCCGGCTTCGCCACGCACGACGATCTGCACCGAGTTGATCAGCTGCGGCAAATACGCTTCGACCTTTTGCGCCAGCACCTCTGGCAGTGATGTCCAGGACAGATCATCGCTGGATGAAGTGACGACGAGGGTGAGGGTGAAGAACTCGGCGTGGCGTTCCCACTTCAGTGCGTGGCCATCGAGTTGGGTAATGCCTTGGGCGGCACTCAGGTCGAAGGTGGCAGGGCAGCAGTCCTGAAGGAGCGTATTGCACGCTTGCTCGCCGCCGAGAAAGGCCAGATGAAACACATGGGCCGGCTCGTCGAAATACAGTGACGGGCGCGCGTGCAGTTCGTTGTGCAGGGTTTGTCTTTGCGGATGCATGCTGTTCAGGCCAGGTTGGTTTTTGTTCTTGGCGCTTGCGATCAACGCCCACTCGCTCGCGGTGTTCAGGACAGTGATCGACGGCTGTTGTTGGTGGGACAGGTGGCCGAACTCGCGAGTCACTACCAGTGATCGATACTTTGCATTCAACAACGAATAGGGCAGGGCCCCGACGTGATGCGACTCACGTCGGGGGTGTCGTCGATTTAACAGACCTTCCAGTCAGCGTTCTGCTCGAAGGCATAGGCCGCACGATAGAGGTCGGCTTCGGCGAAATGTTTGCCCACCAACTGCAAACCGATCGGCAAGCCTTCGCGTGTGGCACAGGGGAGTGACAGGGCCGGGTGCCCGGTGACATCGAAGCCACAGGTGTTGGCGAGCATCTCGAAACTGCGCCCCAGGTAATCCGCCAGTGGCGCATCGGCTGGCGGTAGTGGCGTGGCTTTGAGGGGCAGGGTGGGCATGAGCAGCAGATCGTGACGGGTCAGTATCTCGTCGTAAGCCAGACGCAACTTGCGTCCGAGATTCTGCGCCTTGCCGTAAAAGCGCCCATGGTAGTGGCGGCTGAAATACTCGCCCAGGATCATCGTGGTCTTGACCGTATCGGGTAGCTCATCCGCTCGATGTCGCCAGCTCGCATGGTGCTCCATCATGTCGGTCAGGTAGAGTCCCCGCCAATTGAAGCCGTGGCTGTTGCCCTGCATCATTTGCCGGGTGGCGCCTTCGGCAGCGATCGCCAGCCAGATGGCGGGACCCAACAGGTGCATGGGCATGGACACTTCTTCGACCGTCGCGCCCTGAGCGCGGAATACTTCGCAGGCCTGACGCACCGCCTGGTCGACATCGCTCTCAGCGTTGGCATGGCCGAAGCCTTCCTTGAGCACCGCTATTTTCAGCCCCGTAATGCCCCGCGACAGACCCTCGGTGTAGCGTGCTGTTCGGGTCCCGGCCAATTGACGCGGATCGAGCCCGTCGACGCCGGCCATTGCTTCGAGCATCAGGGCGTTGTCCTGCACCGTCCGGGTAATGGGGCCCAGATGATCGAGGGTCCTTTCTATCGGCATGGCGCCGGTATACGGCACCAGGCCGTGGGTCGGTTTCACCCCGTACACGCCACAGAAAGAGGCGGGGATGCGCACCGATCCGCCCTGATCGCTGCCCACCGCCAAATCGACTTCACCGGCGGCGACCAACGCTGCACACCCTGAGGACGAACCGCCAGCGGAGTAGCCCGGGCGCAACGGATTGTGCACCGGACCGCTGGCCGACGTGTGCGATCCCCCGGAAAAGCACAGGGCCTCACAGACAGCCTTGCCCGCGACGCTGGCGCCGGCATCCAGCAGGCGTGTCACGACCGTCGCATCGACCTCGGGCCGATAGCCATCGAGGGTAAATGATCCGTTGAGCATCGGCAGGCCGGCGACGGCAATGTTGTCTTTGATGACCAGCGTTTTTCCAGATAGCGGCCCTGCACTGTTGCCTTGGATGTGCGCCTGGCACTGCCACGCGCCGAGACGGTTTTGCGCAGCGCTCGGAACGTGACCGGGCGACCGTGGGTAAACAACCTCCGGAAGGAAGTCGGCCTGCTGGTCGAGCACGTCATAGGCGTCGAAATTGGCCTGCAGTACGCACTGATAATCGTCGAGTTGTCTGGCCGTCAGGTGAATGCCCAGGCTGTTGGCAATCACCCCGAGTTCGTCGGTGTTGGGTCGAGTAACAGACATTTTGTGTCCTCGCTGTAAAAGGGAAGCCCGCTGCTGGAGCCAAATGAATGGGTCAGCAGCCAAAACACGACCCTGTAGCAGCTGGCGAAGCCTGCGTTCGGCTGCGCAGCAGTCGTAAAGTCAGCCCATGCGGTGCGTCAGACCCACCGCGCAATCCGGATTTGCGACTGCTTCGCAGCCGAACGCAGGCTTCGCCAGCTGCTACAGGGGTCGCGTTTTGGCTGCTGACCCAATTGAAAGTGGAGTTTTCAGGCCTTGAGCAGGTAGCTGCCGAACAAGTCCACCACCACGGTGCCCGTGTCTGCGGCATCGCCCCACAGTTCGTGGGTGGTGAAGAGCACGTGGTAAGTCGGCTCGCTGGCACTGGGCAGGCCATGACCGACGGTGTCGGGAAACGGCCATTCATGCGTCGTGCGGTGCACCACAACCCCGTACTTGCCCCGTACATAGCCGGGCATGCGCACATGACCGTCGACGTACTCGTCGCGCACGCGTACCCGTTCGCCGCGCTGGAACGGGATGGCTGGCGGGTTGGCCGCGCGCCCGGGCCCGAGCGGCAGCGCCAACGGGTATGCACCGGCGGCGAGTTCTTCAAGGCGCTGTCGGGTGATGGCGCCTTTTTCGACAAACAGCGACGCGACACCCACGATAATTCGATCGTAGTAGCTGGACACGAGGTATTGCCTCGGCTCCATTCGCTCGATCGCGTGGCGCAGCTCATCCACATTGAACAGTCCCAGCTCCCCGGCACCGAGGAACAGGAGACTGTAGCCAAGGTGTTCCCAGTCTTCATGGAACACCGGTTTGTAACTCAGCGAGTTGGCGCTGTGCTGCACGCGCCCAAATCCCTGGACACCGCCCAAATCATGGATGCCATCCATCATTGCTTCACTCGCGGCTGGTGGGAGGGGGAGCCGGGGCGTGCGATGCCGATCAGCACGTCCTTGGTGACGAGCGCGGCGAGCTGTTCTTCGGTCCAGTCCTCGGTGCCGGACGGGCGGAAGGGCAGCACCATGTAGCGGGTTTCCGCACTGGTGTCCCAGACCCGGATTTCGACCTCGTCCGGCAAGTCCAGGCCCATCTCGCGAAGCACCGTTCGCGACTCCCTCACGACGCGGGAGCGGTATTCGAAGCTTTTGTACCAGTCCGGTGGCAGGCCGAGGACCGGCCAGGCCGTGCACGAGCACAAGGTGCAGACGATGACGTTTTGCAGGGCTGGCGTATTTTCCAATGCCACGATGTACTCACCTTGTACGCCGGTGTAACCGAACTGCGCGCAAGCCGCGGTGCCATCGCTCAGTAGCAATTCGCGGTACTGCGGATCGACCCAGGCCCTGGCGACGACGCGTGCGCCATTGGCCGGGTCGAAATCGTTTTGCATGATCTCGGTGAAATTCTCGACATACCCCTCGGGAACCAATGCGCGTTCCTCAAGGGCGTTTTTCAGGGCGACGGCGCGTACGGCAGCCGAGGCCTGAGCGTGACGGGAATGGTCGTTCATGATCGTTATCCTCTAGACGATGCCGGGTCTCAGCTGTGCTGCATCAGGCCGGTCTCGGCATGGCAATTGATGTACTCGTAAAGCTGATCTTCGGCGCGCAGCACGCTGACCTCGTGATAACCCTTCCACTTGAGCTCGCCCCCCAGTTCCTGAACGATCTTCATGAAGGTGCCAAATATCTCGATGTGCGTCGGATGGGATTCGGACCAGCGCTCCAGGTGCGCGAGAGAGCGCCAGTGGCTGACTGAAAAAGTTTTCTCCAGCCGTTGCCCGTTGGCGTTCAGATGCTGCATGTAACGGTTGCTGTAACAGCCCACTGGCAAGCCGTCATCGCGCAGGAATTCCATGCCGGCTCGCAGCGCCGGTTCCATCTGGTTCAGGTACAGGTCACGTTCGGTGCCTTCGGTTTCACTCCAGTCCTGGCCTGAACGGATGACCACCAGATTCTCGTGGCCCTTGATCACTTTTCGACGTGAAGCCAGGGTGGCCTCAAGCTGGCCGCTTGGGGACATGGAGTCGGTCTGGGATAAAGGGATTCGGTCGCGCATTGAGCCCCAGTAGCCGTGCTCCTGAATGTCGTCACTGCGCGAACCCATCACCACACCGACCCCTTCCAGGTCATCGGGCATGGCGAAGAAGGTTTCAAAGCGTTCGACGCCCGGGGTCAGGATTTCCCGGAAATAACCCAGGCCGTCGCTGCCCAGGTCGTCGCTGTCCCACCATTGCGAGACCGGTTCACTGGACTGCCAGCGGAGGAAGGACTGAGGGCTATCCCAATAGGCGATGGCGATCATGTTGTCGTAGCCGGCGGCGTCGACGTAGTGAGTGATGTCGTGATGGCCCGGTCCGTCAACGAGACTGAAACGCTGCACGATGTTGCGCAGCGCCGCGCAGGCGGGACCCAAGTAAAGCTCGCCCTTGGACTGGACGCCAAAATAGCCCATGACCACTTGCTCGATAGAGCCATCGGCACGACCTACCCAACCGGGGTAAGGCGGTGTGTAGTCATCTTCAATCCGACGGGCACGAGACCGAGGGCACATCAGGTGTTTATCAATCGCGGATTCCATACGTCGCTCTCTTTTTATTTAGGTCATTGGCAAGCCAACTGCACGCAACCGGTGCAAGTGGGCGGGTGCTTGTTTGAAGGAGGGAAGGGCGTCAAAACACCCGCGCATAACGCAGGTTCATGCGAAAGTCCTCTTTGGGACCGTTTTCGACCGAGAGATCCCGGCCTAGCTGCAGCTGGAACTGATCCTGAGGCGTGACGAACTTGGTGGCAGTCAAACGAATGTTGGTGGTGCGCATCGCATCATCGCGCTCGCCCCGATCAACCTCGGTTTCCCCACCCCAAAGCTGCCCGAAACCCACTGCGAAAGAGGTCGCGGGGTCCGGCATGTAGCGAGTCATGACCTGCGCGCTGTAGGAGGTTTTTTGCTTGAGCACCGCGGAGCTGGCGCCGTAGGCGTCGTTGTCGCCATACCAGATCGCATCGCCCACCAGGTCCACCGCCCATTTGTCGAGAAAGTGCTTGATGTAGGCACCCTGAAAGTCGACTTTCCAGCGGTTTTCACCGAGGTTGATCGGCTCGTTCTTGTCGTAGGTGCCGCTGGGTACGTAGAGGTAGGCGTTGGCGCTGAGGGTGTCTCGAGCGCTGTTGAGGAGCACCTTGATCGGCGCCGTCAGGATCAGGTCGCCGGTGCCGCTGGTGTCGCCGAGCGCCGAGGCGCTGCCATGGCCGGAAAGCTGACCGAACGGCAGCAGGAACTGCGGGTCGATGGTGACCGACTCGCTGAGTTGGTAGACATGCAGCAGCCGCAGAATGCCGATATCGGATGTCAGGTTGAAATCCGACATTGCCTGGTGGCCGTTGGATCGCCACGAGTCGGTGGTTGCATGCTGGTAATAGACCGCCCCGATCGTCGCCCCTATCGGGTATTGCTCGTAGTCACCCGGTGCCACTTCCACCGCCAGGGTGGCGAACGATGTCCCTATCAGGATCAACCCCAGCAATACCGACTTTTTCTGTCGCACTAGCCACGCTTTCACTTTGCTCATTGTCTGTCGCCTGTTGTTGATTGTCCCTTCGTAGGGGGACATTTAAGGAACGTGCCTCTCGGGGTGTTCACCCGCCAAAGCGGGTGAGGTAGCGACGACTGATGACGGTGTCCGCAGATCACTGCCGTCCGGCGCTGGCTCAAGGATGCGGCGGTGCTGAATCGGCTTCTTGGCTGGGCCGGAACAAAAAGTTTTCTCAGGCGGCCCTTTGGGCGCTGACGGTGGCGAAGCTGTCGGGGAGTGAGGTAAGAAGTGTTCTAAGGTTTGAGAAAACGTTTGATGCAGAGGTTGCTTCGTTAGGCCCACGGATGTGCCTGGTATGGGGTCATTCCAAAATCACTTCCGCAGGAAGGGGGCTTCGCAGATGGGTAAGCAACAGGAAGGGGGCTTGAAGGGATGGGGGGCAAGTGCCGTTGACCTGAGTGGCGGCAGGCAAGTGCCGGTGACCAATTGGTCTTGCGAAAACATCGACGTCGCCACCCAAAGCGGTTCCACGTCCGAGCGAGTGGACTACTGGCGAGAAATGATTTTGCGGATGTTTGCCGACGTTGAAATCGGCGCTGTCCCGAACCCGGCGTTCTTCGGCAAAGTCAGGTCGCAGAAGTGCGAGCTACTGCGCATCAGTGACGTCAGTGCAGCGGCTCAGGCCGTCAACCGTCGTCACCTGCAACCAAGATCGCGGGACGAAGACAAATACTTTGCGGTGTTGATGCTCGAGGGGACCGAGCAGTTGGAACAGGACGGAAACAGGGCAATTATCGGGCCCGGGGATTTCGCCATTTATGATGCGACGCGACCGCATCAATTGAGCTTTGCCAATGATTGGCGGCAGATCATCGTGAGCTTGCCAAGGACCGGCCTGAATCAACTGGTGGTGGGAATGGAAAACCGGATGGCGACGCGAGTCTCCATGGACAATCCGGTCGGCCGCGTCATGCGCATGTTCCTGGAGAGTGTGACCTCACAAATTGGCCAGTTCTCTGCCGCCGAGATGATCAAGTTGTCGGAGTCGGCCACCAATCTGATTGCGCTGACGTTGGGCAACTTGCAAACCCTGGACCCTGCGCACTCTCGCAGCCAGGCGCTGACCTTGATGCGGGTGAAGGTCTTTGTGAACGACAACCTTCGCGATCCGACACTCAATGCCCAACAGGTCTCGCTGGGCACAGGTCTTTCAGCGCGTTACATCAATAAGCTGTTTGAACATGAGGGTTCCTCGCTGATGCGCTACCTGTTGCGTCGTCGCCTGGAACGTTGCAGCGCTGATCTGTTGAACCCGGCCAACGCCACGTTGCGGATATCCGACATCGCTTTTCGTTGGGGCTTCAATGACCTTTCGCACTTCAGCCGAGTCTTTCGTGAGGTCTATGGTCACGCGCCCCGGGATTGGCGCGAGGCTCAGCTTCGGCAGTAACCGTTTTCAGCCACAATGCCTACCGTGTAGCAGCTGGCGAAGCCTGCGCTCCGCTGCGAAGCAGTCGTGAAATCAGGCGATGCGGCCCTTCAGGGCTGCCTCGTGCTCAGGGTTCACGACTGCTTCGCAGCCGAACGCAGGCCTCGCCAGCTGCTACAGGACGTCGAGCCTGCTCTACCCTTGAGGCTCAACGCAATAACTCGTCTGCGTTCTTGCAGACGGGGAAATCCCTGCTTAACTCTGAATCGCCGGTCTGTCAGTGACTTACCGGTCACGGGAACCATCCGGGCACCCTTACGCTGTGCGTTCAGTCCAATTGGTTCAGGGAAGAGATGCCATGATGCCGCAAACTGCGATTATCGAGATTTGCGAGAAGTACAAGGTTTATACCGAGCACTATCTCAACACTGCCGCTGACAAGACCATCATTCTGGTCAACGGCTCACTGGCGACCACCGCGTCCTTTGCCCAAACGGTGCGTTACCTGCAACCACGGTTCAACGTGGTTCTCTACGATCAGCCCTACGCTGGGCAGTCGAGACTGCACAACCTCCACGACCAGCCGATTCGAAAAGAAGATGAAGCGCAGATACTGCTGGCATTGATCGAGCACTTTCGCGTGGACCATGTGCTGTCCTTTTCCTGGGGCGGGGCGGCCACTTTGCTGGCGCTGGCTCAACGGCCGCGACGGATCGAGAAGGCAGTGATCAATTCTTTCTCGGCGCGGATCAATACGCCGATGCGTGATTACCTGGAGCGCGGCCTGAACCATCTCCAGGCCTGTGACCGCCTGAACATCGGGCACCTGATCAACAGCACGATCGGCAAGCATCTGCCATCGCTGTTCAAGCGCTTCAATCACCGTCATGTCAGCAACCTGGCCGAGCACGAATACCGGCAGATGCATTTTCACGTCAATGAAGTGCTGACCCAGGACACCCACTGCTACGTCGCCTGTGCCGATGCCATCGAAATCCCGCTGCTGTTTGTCAACGGTGAATGGGACGAGTACACCTCGGCGGAAGACGCTCGGCTGTTTGCCAAACATGCCCCTCAGTCGAGGTTTCATACGATCAAGAACACCGGGCACTTCCTCGATATGGAACACTCGGCGGCCTGGAACGACGCCCAGCACACGTTGCTGGGGTTTCTGCAACCGGCTCCGAGAGTCGCGCTGCCGCTGGACAGCGGACAACGCGGCATCGTCAGTGATCGTGATTACAGTTGCAGTGCGGCACAGGGTTAGCGCCTTCAATGACAACCTGATCCGTGTTTTTTCGCCGCACCTGCTTCTTTCGCTGCAACCGGCGTGGAACTACAGTCAGTGACGCCGCTTCACGAGGCTTCAGGTCATGTACAGCTCGCTAGTCCTGCCGAGCAGCGCTCGGCAATTTCACGACCGCGTCTATGCCGGCGAAATCATCCGCATCGATGCCTTGCAGCCCATGGCGACGCTGGTGGAATACGCACGCGAGTTTCGCGAAGACGCACTCAATCCCTGGCAGCCGCAACAGATCCATCTTCACTTGAACCATTTTGAGCAGACTGAACACTTCGCAAAATGGCAGAACGATTTCGCCGGCTCGGCGGAGATTCAGCGGCGCTGGCGGGACGTCGTGGAAAGCCTTGGCATTGCGCCGGATACCCTGGCGTGTGATCGCCTGCATTTACGTTTTCAACCCCATCGTGAACCCGAGCAGGTCACGCCCCGTGCCCGCACCACCGCCACCATCGCGTTTCATCGCGATACCTGGGGCTCGAATCTCTACGCGCAAACCAATTGGTGGGCGCCGATCTATCCCATCACCACCGGGCGAACCTTTGCCTTATACCCGGACCTGTGGCAACGACCGCTGCGCAATTCGAGCGCCGATTTCGACATGCGCGAAATCCTCCAACGATCCCATCGAGACGGGCGCAACGCGGTGGATGCCGATGAGGCCATCCCGCATCTGCTGGAAGCGATTGCCGCGCAGGAGGGGATTGCCGTTGATATCGCTCCGGGCAGTCTGCTGGCCTTTTCCGGGGCGCATGCCCATGCCGGGGTTGGCAATCACACGGGGCTGACGCGTCTCTCTTTCGAAACCCGCTCGATCCTGATCGACGACCTGATTCGCGGAGTGGGCGCGCCCAATATTGATGGACACGCGCCGTGGCAGACGCTCGGACTGTTCCGCCGAATGAGCGATGCCAAGCGCCTCAACGACATCCTCGGTTGTGGATTCATCGAGCCCTATCGGAACCGCTGCGCAATAGCCTCTTCAAACGGATAAAGAGAAAAATACGGCCTGGCTTCGTCGATCACTCGCTGGACTGACGGCCTTTGCATCAACCTCTCGAAATAAGCACTCAAGTGCTGGTAATCGTCGGGAAACGGCAGCAGCGTGCTGGTATAGAAAAGAGCGGGGGCCGCGGCGCAATCGGCCATGCTGAAATCCGCCCCGGCTACCCAGATTCGCGAGGCCATTCGATGATCGAGCATGCCGTACGCCGTCATCAACATGGAGCGCGCTTGGGTCAAATCGCCGTGAGCGCCGCGCAAGTGATCACCGACAATGTGTTGCAGCGGCCCCTGGACGTACAGGTCGAAAAAGCGGTCCCACAGGCGCGCCTCCAACGCAGTGTCCCAATCCTCTGGAATCAGGCGGGACGGGCCTGGGTAAACCCGATCCAGGTACTCGATGATGATCGAGGACTCGGGCAATTCGCGCTTGTGCGCATGATCGCGGATGACCGGAAACTTGCACAGCGGCCATAACGCTTGAAGCTCCGTCCGGTCGGCCTCATTCCCCAGATCGATAATCCGTCGGTCGAAATCGATCCCGTGTTCGTAGAGCGCGATCAGCACTTTGTGACAGAACGACGACAGGGGGTGGTAGTAAAGCGTCAGCGACATGTTTGAGCTCCTCGGCGCAGTGCGCGCCCCAATCTCGATCTTCATCAAGAATAGCGAAGCGTAAGAACGCCTATGGGAAGAGTTACGGACGGTCAAGCTGCACTAACGCAAAACGGGTCATTTCACCGTCATCACCTGAAGCCGCTTGCGCCCCGTTTGCAGCAAGTACACGCCACCCATAATCGCAACAATCGCCAGGATGTGGTCGGGACGCAGGCTCTCGCCCGCGAATACAGTGCCGATGACGATGGCCACGAGCGGCGGGATGTACGTCACGCCGGACGCCGCAACGGCGCCGAGTTTCTGCACGAGGGTGTAGTAGAGGATAAAGGCCAGCCCGGTTCCCAGCAGGCCCAATCCCAGCGATACGCCGAGCATCGCGCGGGTGTCGGTGGTGATGTTCGCCAGCCCGGTAAAGTCTGTCACCGCCGCGATGATGATCAGTGCAAGCCCCATTTGGTAGGTGCTGAGTGCGACGGGTGAGATATCGATGCCACTCCAAAAGCGTCGTGCATAAACGAATGAACACCCCAGGCTGAGTGAACCGATCACCATGTACAGCACGCCCTGAAGATTGATCGTCGCCGAGTCGGCGTGCCAGGGTTGCGCAATCAGCAGCACGCCGAGAAAACCTGCACCGATTCCCGCCGCCATCCGCGCCGTCAGCGCCTCGTCACGCAGAAAAACAAACGAAGTCACGAAGGTGAATAGCGGAATCGCACCGCTGAGCATGCCGGCCACGCTGGACGGCAGTAACGAAGTGCCCTTGGCGAAGGCGTAGTAATAGATCGCCGTCGCCAGCAACGACATGACTAGAAAGTGATGGGCGTAGCGCAGGTGGTGCCAGCGCAGCGAGCGCGTGAATAACGCGTAAGCCAGGATCGGCACAAAACCAAAGAACACCCGCAGCAAGACAATCTGTCCGGGCGTGATCAGCGCCGACGCCCATTTCATGAAGATGAAGTTGGTCCCCCAAATCAAGCCGAGGGCCGCGAAGGCAACGTAGGTGGTGTTTTTCATGGTGCACCTCATAAACAACAGGCCTCATTGTGGTGGGTGCGGAACACCTGCTACAAATGACTAATCGTCCTTGATGCAATAGAAAAACTACGCCATGAAATCGATGCCACCGCTTAAGGCTTTGCATTACTTTGACGCTGCAATGCGCCATGGCAGCTTCACCGAGGCGGCTCACGAGCTGTTTGTGACGCCGGGAGCGGTGGGCCAGCAGATACGAAATCTGGAGCAATGGCTCGGAGTTTCCCTGTTCACCCGGCAGGTTCGTCAGGTCCAGCCGACGGCGGAAGGCCTTCAATACTGGGGGCGAATCCAACCGGCGCTGAACCATATCGCCGAGGCGAGCCACACGCTCAAGAACAACAAAAGCAACAGCGCCAGAATCAGCATGCCGCCGACCTTTGCGGCCAACTGGTTTGCCCGGCGTATACCGCTGTTTGTGGCGGCGCATCCCGCGGTAGACCTGCATTTGAGTTCATCGACGGAGCTGGTTGATTTCACCACCGGGCTGGTCGATCTGGCTGTGCGGTATTTCGATGGGGGCGGATCAGGCCTCGACATCCAGCTCCTTTATCGAGACGAAGCGCGTGCCTATTGCTCGCCGGCGTATCTGCGCAAGATTGATCCCAAAGACCCCGGCAGCATTGCCAGCGTCACGTTGATTCACACCACGATGCATCCGCACTGGGCTGTGTGGCTAGAACGGCATGCCGGGTTAGCACCGGATGCGATCGAGGCCATCGCCGGCATGCATTTCGATCAGTCACTGTTGTCGATTGACGCGGCCAAACGGCATCAAGGCGTGGTGTTGACCAGTCCTTTGCTGGTGCAAGCCGAGGTTGAAGACGGTTTGCTGGTTGAGCCTTTTGCCCTCGGTCTGGCACTGGATAAAGGCTTTTATCTGGTGCATCCGCGCATGGCGCAGCAACGTCCCGCCGTGCAGGCCCTGAAGCAATGGCTGATTGAACAGGCGTCACTGACGGGCGCCCACTGAATCAGGCAGTCTCGGCAGCAACCGCTCGAGCCCGGCTGCCCATTGCAATGGCCAGTGCGGCGGCAATCAGCAGCAACGCGACGGCAAAAGTAATCCGCATACCGCCGGAGACCACGTCCGGCCGCGCCGTGCTGATGTCGACCGCTGCCGAGGCGAGCGCGAATACCGCGCCCATCGCCGACGCGCCGGTGATCAGGCCCAGGTTGCGCGACAGGTTGAGCAGGCCGGAGATGACGCCGCGCTGGTCGGGTGCAACATCGGCCATGACCGCCGTGTTGTTGGCGGTCTGGAACACGGCATAGCCGAGGGTGATCACGACCATCGGGGCGATGTAGCCAGCGATGCCGAAGGTCAGTGGCAACAGCGCAAGCATGAGGCAACCGATCGCCATTGTGCTGAGCCCGGCGAGGGTCATGCGCGGGGCGCCAAAGCGGTCGGCGATGCGGCCGGCGGGCACACCGGTCAACGCTGCGACAAACGGCCCGACCGACAACACCAGCCCGACCCCGACGGCGTCCAGCCCGAGCGCCTGGGACAGATAAAACGGCCCGACCACCAACGTCGCCATCATCACCGTCGCAACAAGCGTGCTCATGCCGAGGCTGCAACTCAACACCGGGTCGCGGAACATGGCCAGGCGAATCAGCGGTGAGGCGACTCTCGTTTCAGTCATCAGAAACATTCCAAGACCCAGCAGCGCCGCCAGCAGCAGGGCAATATTGAGCCAGCCGAAACTGCCTCGCCCCAGCGTCATGGCCAGCGCATACGCCGCCAGTGTAAGCGCCAGCAGCAGCGTGCCCACAGGGTCGAAACCGGCTCGCGCAGCCTTGGGTTTCTGCCGGTCGGCGGGCAGATAGCGATGCGCAAGCACCAGCGTCAACAAGCCTAACGGCACGGTGATCAGGAAGATCGCGCGCCAGCCGTAGCCGGCGATCAGCAGGCCGCCGAGCGACGGCCCCGACGCCGTGCCAATCGCCGACATCGTGCCCAGCAACCCCATGGCGCTACCGGTTTTTGCCTTTGCAACGGTCTCGCCAACAAACGCCATGGTCAGCGCCATCATGATGGCGGCGCCCAGCCCCTGCAGCGTCCGGGCGGCAATCAGCAACGGCAGGGAAGGGGCGAAGCCGCACAGCGCCGAGGCCAGGGTGAACACGCCGATACCGATCAAGAGCAACCGCCGACGGCCAGTGAGGTCACCGAGTCGACCGACGCTGACGATCAACGTGGTGATGGCCAGGAGATAGGCGATGACAACCCACTGTACGTGTTGGAAAGAGGCGCCGAACACCTGTGTCAACGTCGGCAAACCGACATTGGCAATGCTGGTGCCGAGCGATGACAGCAGCATCGAAAGCGAAAGGCTGGCCAGGGCCCAGCGAACCGAGGGTGTGGGTGGCGCATTGTCCGCTACTGCAAGGGTCGGCTTCATCCTGTACCTCTCTGTCTGGCAACTCGCGAAGTGGAGCTATCAGGAATCTACGCTCGGGCCTAATATGGCGGAAGACGCACCCTTTGCACTGTATACGTGCGTTAAACGCCTTATCCCACTTGCGGAGCGCTGCATGTCCACGCCCGATCTGAACTTGCTGATCACCCTTGATGTGCTGCTCGCCGAAGGCAGCGTGGCGCGCGCGGCAAAACGCTTGCGGCTGAGTCCATCGGCGATGAGTCGGGCATTGGCGCGATTGCGCGAAACCACGGGCGATCCGTTGCTGGTCAGGGCGGGGCGAGGGTTAGTCGCAACACCGCGAGCGCTTGAACTGCGCGAGCGGGTCAGTCAGTTGGTACAGGAGGCCGAGGCGGTGCTGCGCCCGGCCGAACAGCCAGACCTCACACAGCTGGTCCGAACGTTCACACTGCGCACCAGCGAAGGCTTCGTCGAGAACTTCGGCGCTCAGTTGATTGCGCGCATCGCCGAACAAGCCCCAGGCGTGCGCCTGCGCTTCATGCACAAACCGGACAAGGACAGCACGGCACTTCGCGACGGGACTGTCGATCTGGAGACGGGTGTGGTGGGCAAGTCCGCTGGCCCGGAGTTGCGCACCCAGGGTTTGTTCCGGGACCGTTTCATCGGTGTTGTGCGAATCGGTCACCCATTGAGTGAAGGCGAAATCACGCCCGCGCGTTATGCGGCGGGCAGTCACATCAGTGTGTCCCGGCGGGGGCTCGACAAGGGGCCGATCGATGAAGCGCTTGTGCCTCTGGAGCACCAGACAGTGACCATCGTTGCAGGTTTCTCCACCGCGCTGGCGCTCGCCCGGACCACCGACCTGATCGCCAGCGTTCCGGAGCGGCACACCGCCAGCCTGCGAGAAGGCATGCACAGTTTTGTGCTGCCGGTTGCTTTGCCGATGTTCACGGTAGCGATGCTGTGGCACCCGCGACTGGATGCCGATCCGGTGCATAAATGGTTGCGCAGTTGTGTTCGGGGTGTCTGTGCACAGTGAGTGTCAGGGTGATATCAACTACAACTGCCCCTGGAATGGTTAATCTAACGCTTAGTTTGATGGGTGATAACTTCCATTGATTTCGCTATAAAAATACATTGAACTTATGGGTGGGTGTGAGGTATTGGTTTAATTATCGTTACTGTAAAATCTTCTCCTTTTCAAACGTGACAGTGTTTGTATGGCGTAACGCTATCGATGATGGCTATAAACTAGCACTGAACAGAAGTTATGTTAACTGTATGAAAATAAAGAGAATTCATTGGTGCGTGTAATTGCATGTCGATGTTTGGCGGTGGGTCGATATGGGGGGATTTTCGCGTTCGTCGTATCAAACAAATAACTTCATGCATTTTTTCAACGTAGTGCTAGTGTTGCTTGTCTCTTGTTAACCACACGCTTATCTGTCTGTAGAGGCGAGCCGTCATGCCGACTCCAGATCCTCGGATTGCGATACTGGGTAATAGAGTTCCAGGCTTGAATTTTCCGGAGCTTGAACACTTTGCCGATTTAGGCAGTTTGTTGGCTGCAGCCGCAGTTGATGTGTTGCTGCTTGACATGCCTGCCGCTTATGCGGGGAGAGTGCTGCGCAAGTTGCGCTCGATTCCGTCTTTTCGCTACATCCTCATTTACTGCTGCCGTGACCAGGATGGCTGGTGCGAAACCTTGGGTGACGGCGCGTGCCCGGTTGATGCCAGCGAAATAAAAACCCTCTGGGGTATATGGCAAGAGCGCTTCAGGCAGTTCAGGTACGGTTCTGCTCCTGAGCGTTTTGAGAGTCGGGTGCTGTCCTGGTTGTGGCTGCGCGACAGCGCCCGCGTATATGCCCTGCGCGACCCGCAAGTGCCTCAACATTATCGCTATCCGTTACTGGATGTCCTGGCTGATAACGAGCAGGTCAACTCGTTTGTCTGGCTCGGTTTGATGGTGCAACAGGGCTGGCTGGAAGAGGGGGTTCTGGTCGATCGCGTGCGTCTGTGTTCCGATTGTGGCTCGGGCCGGCTCAATTATATTGACGTGTGTGCCGAATGCCAGGCGCTGGACATTTCACGGCAACCTTCATTGCACTGCTTCACCTGCGGTCATGTCGGGCCTCAGGAGTCTTTTCTCAAAGACGGGGTGTTGTTGTGCCCCAATTGCTTGAACCGGTTACGCCACATTGGCAGTGATTACGACCGCCCGATGGAGAACTACCGCTGTCGCTCATGTCAGGCGTTTTTTGTCGATGCTGAAGTGCAGGCTCGCTGCCTGGACTGTGGCCTGTCACACACGCCCGACAAGTTGCGCGTCCGTGAGGTCAGGGATTTCCAACTGGCCGAGGCCGGACGTTTTCGCTGCCGTCAGGAGTTCAGCGATCAATCGGTTCATCACTTCGGCAGGCTCAACCTGTTAGGTGGCAAGGACTTCTACAACCTGCTGACCTGGCAGATCCAGCTGGTGCGCCGCTACCCATCGCCGGCCTTCTCAGTGATTGGCCTGCGTTTCGTCAATCTGGCCGGGACGATGTCTCGCCTGGGTGAACACCGCGGCCACGCCTTTATCGATAGCGTGGCTGATCGCTTGAAGGAAACCGTCAGGGAAACGGACCGCTGTTCTCGAAGTACCGAGGAGTATTTCTGGATCATGCTGCCCCACACCGATGGCAAAGGACTGGAAAGCGTCAAGCAGCGCCTGGGCCGGGTTGCCGAGCTGTTTTCAGCACCGGAGGTCAGTGACATTTCCCTGCGTGTCATCAGCATCACCGCGCCCGACGACCTGCTCGATCAGGAAGATGGTGAATTGTTGCTGGCGCGTCTCGCCAGTGACTTGGGTTGATGCGCCATGAGCCCTTTCCTGGAGCAACTCTTCAACGCACTCAGCGCGCTTGCGGGGCCGGATGGTCTGAGCCGTTTGTTCTACATGCTGTTTCCAGCGTTCCTGATTTTTGAATTACCGCTGATGATCATGGTGCTGCTGGGGGTATTGCGCTGGTTCACACGGCGGCGCACCCATGTGCCGAAGATCAGCGTCTATCGGCCCAAGGTCTCTTGCATCATTACTTGCTACAGCGAAGGGATGGACGTTCAGACCACGCTGTTAAGCCTGTGCGAACAGACTTATGCCGGCCACATCGAGATGATTCCGGTGGTGGACGGCGCCACGGTCAACCAGCCGACACTCAGTGCCGTTCGCAGTTTCTACGTCGACCCGCAGTTGTACCCCAGGCGCCATTTGCGGCCGATCGCCAAATGGCAGCGGGGCGGTCGGGTGTCGTCATTGAACGCGGGGCTGTCGCTGGCCAGCGGTGAAATCGTCATGGCGCTTGATGGTGATACCTCCTTCGATAACAACATGGTCGGCGCCATCGTGCGGCATTTCGAGGACCCCTCGGTGCCTGCGGTCGCCGGTAGCCTGCGCGTGCGCAATGTCTGGGCCTCTTGGGTGACCGCGATGCAGTCGCTGGAATACCTGCTGTCGATTCATATGTCGAAAATCGGTCTCGCCGAATGGAACCTGGTCAACAACGTCTCGGGGGCCTTCGGCGCGTTCCGTCGCAGTTTCCTGGTGAAAATCGGCGGCTGGAACACGCACACCGCCGAGGACCTGGACCTGACGCTGCGCATCAAGAGTTATTTTAAACGGCACGACTTGAGGATTCCCTTCGAGCCGGAAGCGGTCGGGCATACCGATGCCCCTGCCACGCTCAAGCAGTTTCTGATGCAGCGCCTGCGTTGGGATGGCGACCTGTTTTTCCTGTACATCCGAAAGCACAACCACAACATCAGCCCGAACTTATTGGGCTGGCGGACCTTTCTGATGATCCTGCTCACGGGGTTCTTTTTTCAGTTGGTGCTGCCGTTTCTGATCTTCAGCTACACCTTGCTGGCGTTGTTCATCCTGCCGGGCAAGACCTTGCTGTTCCTGTTTGTGCTGATCTATCTGCTGTACCTGATGATTACCGCACTGTTGTTCACCGTCATGATCGTGATGGTGTCCGACCGACCTCGACAGGACATGATCCTCGGCTTGCTGGTGCCGGTGTTCCCGCTGTTCATGCTGCTCCTGCGGTGCTGGAGCGCGGTGGCCATGCTCAACGAGATGTTCCGTCGTGGCCATGAAGAAAGCTCGATGGCGCCGTGGTGGGTGCTTAAACGAGCCACGAGGTTTTGATATGCGCTCGATTCCTCTGCTGTTGACGCTGCTATTGCTGCCGACGCTGATGATGGCACCGGCGCAGGGCGCCCCATCGCGCAACTGGTCGCAGGCCAGTTATGTCTGGGACAGCGAAGCATTGCTCGATCCCGACCATCGGGCGACTGAACTTGAGGCGTTGCGAAAAGCCGGGATGGACAAAATCTACCTGGGCCTCAAGTCAGCGCAGCTAAAAGAGCTCGGCTCGACGCGTCAACGGCTGGAGCAATTGCTCCGGGACGCGACCGGCAAGGGGCTGCAAGTGAGCCTGTTGCTGGGTGATCCGGCCTGGATCGAGCCGCAACAGCGCCATGAGCTCAGCGATTTATTGGCGAAACTGAAGGGACTTTTATTCACCAGCCTGCACCTCGACCTGGAAGTCGAGCAACTGGGTATGCCGGTCCCGGATCAGCGCTTGAAGGACTGGATCGAGACCTTACGCGTGGCCGCCAAAGAGAGCCCTTGGCCGGTAGAGATTTCCAGCCATCATCGCTGGTTCGCCGAGGCTAAACCCGGTCAAACCTGCGTGCCGTGCGCGCTACCCGGCGCCGGCGTGCGTCAGGTCAGCCTGATGATCTACACCCGCAACCCGCAAAACAGTGCGCGCATGGCGGAGCAGATCGCCAGGCGCTGGCCTGATCTGGAGTTTCGCCTGGCGCAAAGCACCGAGCCGCAACTGGATGCCACGGAGTCCTGGGCTGGCGCGTCGAACGAGCAGTTGCAACGTCAGACCAGCGTCTGGCGCGAACAGCTGCAACCACAAGGGATTGCCGGTATCGACTGGCAAGCCTGGCGAGACTTTCCAAAACGGTGAGCCGTCATGAAAATTCGATTTGATAGCCGTAAAGAGCTGAGCCCGACCCAGGAACAGGGTTTGAGCGTGTTGTATGCGCCGGGCAAGCGCGTGGCGTTTCGGGTGCGTTGGTACTTGATTCTGCTGCTGGTCGCGAGCCCGTTGCTCTGGCTCGGCGGCAAGCTGGCCTATGGCATGCTGATGATCGACGCGCCGGCGCAATTGCGCTTGCCGATTCTTGAGGTGCGCGCGCGGGATGCCGGTCGGGTCGAGCAGCTGTTTGTCACGGCCGGTGAACAGGTGCGGGTCGATCAACCGTTGGTCAATCTCGACAACCCGGAATGGCGTGCCCGGCTGTCGCAACTGGCGGCGATGCCGACCAATACCGTGCGTGCCACCGACACCAAACTGGACGGCAGGGAGCGCCAGTTGCTCAGGACCCGAATCGGCAGGGCCGAGCAAAAGGTACAAACGCTGGAAGACATGGTAATCAGTGGGGCCGTCTCTCGTGGCGAGGTGCTGGCGGCGCAATCCGAACTCGACGCCTTTCGCGCCGACTTGCTGGCGTACGAGCGCCGCGAGCAACAGGCGCGTCAGTCGCCGTTGAGCGTCGAGCGCGAAATTCTTCAACAGAATGCCGAGCAACAGTGGTTGAAAACCCGGCTCGCCGCGTTGTCGGTCAAGGCCGCGCAGAGCGGTCGGGTTGCAGAGGTATTGGTCAATCCCGGCGAAAACGTCGGCGCCGGCACATTGCTGATGCGCATCGAACGCCTGGAAGAGCCGCTGCTGTGGATTTACCTGGAACCGCTGAACATCAGCTACGCCGCGATTGGCCAGCCGCTGCGCGTGCGCATGCCGGATGGCGAGTGGCTGACGGCCCATGTTGTGCAGGCCGTGGACAGCGCCGGTCGCACGCCAACAGTGTTGCGTGGGCCGTTTGCTGCCAGTGAAATGGGTTTGCAGGTCGCCGCGCGGTTTGATCAACCGCTGCCGCCGCGCTGGAGAATCGATCAGCTGCCAGTAAATGTGCGTTTTCCCACCGACTGGCAGGAAATGGTCAGTACCAGCCGTGAACTGATTGAGGGAATCGCCGACTTCATTGCGATGGAGCGGCCAGCCACGGCCGCACAGGGGAATAAATAAGTCAGAAGGTGAACTGACGCGCCGAACGCGGCGAGGCGTGAGCCACTTCCATCTCTAGCAGATGTTCGACCAGAACATCGTTCAAAAACCGGAACTGATCGTTCAATCCAACAACTTCGTTGTTGAAATGGTTACCTGCGGCGGGGATCAGCAACGCTTCGAAGTTTTTGTCGAACACCAGTGACAGTTCTTTTCGCGACACGACTTCTTGCGAGTAGTAGTTGTTGCCGAATACCGGAAAACTCACGGCAAGGGTGACGGAATGGATCATGACGTGCGCTCCTCAGTCAGGACGTACCAGGAAAAAATGCTCAGTGTGAAAGCCGTCAGGGCCATGCAGGTCAGGAGATGGATCATCATGATGTGCCCCTCCGCTGTGGGGTTTTTCTGTGGGGTTGAGATTGATCCTACGCTGACGGTCATTGAGCGGAAGGCATTCGCGGCGATGGTGAATATCGATGGAAGTGATGGTGGCTTTTGCGGTGTTCTTGAGGGCCTCATCGCGGGCAAGCCCGCTCCCACAGGTCTGTGGCCATCCCAGATCATTGTGGGAGCGGGCTTGCCCGCGATGAGGCACTAAAGAACACCACAACCCCAAGCGAACAAACGCCGCCACCTATACTCAAATCAATAGGCCTTTTGAACACCGGACATCCCGTCCGAAACGTCTTTAGGAAACCGCGATCTTGAACCTGCGTTCGCTGATCGTCGCCGTGCTGGTGGTATTGGCGGGTTGCGTCACGCCTGCGCCTGCCCCGGTGGTAGTGGCACCCGTGGTGATTTCCCAGAGCACCTGGCAGCAAGTGGACCGGGAGATTGTCGCGGCGTCGCAATCGGCCACCGAGCAGACCAGAATCTACGCGCGCGGTGCCATGGATTACTGGCGAACCCGGGTCTATCAACTGACTGAAGAGAACTTCATTCCATGGTTCAGCAGTTACTGGACACAGGAATGGCTATCGATGAAGGTCAGCTGGTACACCATCAGCGCCAAAGGTGAGCAGGATGCGTCGGCCAAGCGTCTGGCGGCCTATCTGCTGGAGCAATACCAACAGCGGGTGTTGGCGCCGGTCGCGGTGGAGATCGATCCCGACGCGATCCTCGGCCTGGCCACGGCGTTCTACGTCGACATCCTTCAGGAAGAGCTGCAGAAAATCTCCCAGCGCCACGGCGTGCCGATGGCTCAGCTCAACGGCCGGATCCAGAAAATCCCCGCCATTGCACTGGGGCCACCAACCGCGCGGGACGCTTCGCTGTATCAAGTCGTGCACACCCAGCCGCTGAACACCTTGCCGGCCTATGCGGCGCTGATCGACAAGATCCACGCGGCGGGTGGCGACAAGGGCGTCGGGTCGACAGACACCGCCATGGCGCCGGTGGCCAAGCGCGCCAGCCAACGGATGGAGGCCGAAATGGCCCCGCGCGGTGCGGCCAGTGCGGTAGCTGCTGCAGCGGGCAAACTGGCCGGAGGCTTGATTACCGTGGGTGTGGCGGGGATTCGCGCGATTATTCAGGCCGCCGATCGGCCCGACAGCGAAGCACTGATTCGCAGTAGCCTGGGCAATACGTTCGACAAGGCCTGGCTGAAACTGGTGCAGAACCCGACGACCGGCGTAATGGCCGGGACGCTGTACATGGCGGGGCAGATCGAAGGCAACCTGGCGGGGAGCGCCGAAGTACCGTCGGTCAGTTCGGGCAGCGGCGCTGTCGATTGGAGCCCGAGCGAATCGACTAACCAGCAGAACGCCCCATAACCCAAGGAGAGCTACCATGTCCTACGTTGATGGCTTCATCGCTGCCGTACCCACTGCCAACCGCGAAAAATTCAAGAAACACGCTGAAACCGTCGCTGCCATTTTCAAGGAAAACGGCGCACTCAGCCTCGCCGAGTGCTGGGGTGACGACGTACCCGACGGCAAAGTGACCTCGTTCCCCATGGCGGTAAAACTCAAGGAAGACGAAACCGTGGTGTTCTCCTGGACCGTCTGGCCGGACAAGGCCACCCGTGATGCCGGCATGGGAAAACTCATGTCCGATCCACGGGTGCAGCCGGACGTCAATCCGATGCCGTTCGATGGTCAGCGGATGATCTTCGGCGGATTCGAAATGATCGTCAAAGCCTGAAACCAACGCCAGGATCACTCCGGCGAAGGGGTGATCCTGCAACTTTTTCGATGGCGAATCTCGTTGTCCGTCGGTCGCTCCTTGACGAACTCGAAGCGTGGCTCACCTTCGCTGTAATGCACCAGCCAGCCCCATTCCAGCTCGAATTCATCCTGGCCAGGTTTCGGCGGCACGGCCCACCACGGCTCTTTGCTGATGATTTGTCGCATGGCCCCCTCCCGTCGTTTCGTCTGCATGAACTATAACTTGCCTGTCAGGAGGTGCCACGAATGAGCGACGAATCCCATGAGCCGCTGAAACGGCTGTTTTTTGCACTGGGCTGCGCCCCCGCGCAACGTCGGGCCATTGCCCAATGGCGTAGCGAGTTGCAGCTGCGCAGCGGACGTCCGGTGCCGGCGGAAAACTTTCACCTGACGCTATTGTTTTTGGGGGCTGTTGAAGTGGCGCAGATCGCCGACATTTGCACAGCGGCGGCGAATGTTCGCACGCCCGGCATGGCGTTGACCGTGATGCTTGATCGATTGGACGTCTGGCGCAAGTCGGGAGTTTTGCTGCTGGTGCCGGAGCAGGCGCCGCCGGAATTGCTGCGTCTGGTGTATGCGCTGGAGCAGGCGATGCTGCCGTTCAGGTCTGAGGATTCGCCCAAGGAATTTCGCCCGCACCTGACCTTGATGCGCGACTATCGGGCGCCAGTGCCTGAATCCGTTACGCCTCCCGAGTTTTTCCTGCGCGCCGATCACTTCAGCCTGTTTGAATCCCACAAGGGCCGCTATCGGGCACTGGCGCAATGGCCGCTGGTGGCGCCGTAAACCCAAACAAAAAAAGGCGCCCACGGACTCATGCTGACCGTTGTAGGAGCGAGCTCGCTCGCGATGGACGTTAACGATAACGCGTGATTGATGGACAAACCGCGTCGCCCTCAAGTCCATCGCGAGCAAGCTCGCTCCTACAGGCATTAGCCCGGGGCACCAAAATTCACCTTAACCGAGGAAGCCAGGTGAAGCCGTTCTTCAGCAGAGGAGGGCAGCGGTGGTAAGGCGCTGCGTGAACGGAAAAGCTGATGTCTAGGTTGAATGTTATGGCCTCATCGCGGGCAAGCCCGCTCCCACAGTGGTCTGGTGTGGAACACAGATGTGTGTACGACGCTGATCCCTGTGGGAGCGGGCTTGCCCGCGATGGCCATTTCAGATTCAGCGATTATTTCCCGAGCTTCACCCGCGTCCAGCCCCGGGTCATCACGCGCTGGATGCCGATCGGCAAATCAGGAATGGCATACAACGTCGCCATCACCGCTTGCGGCGGGTACGAACCCGGATCATCACGAATCGCTTCATCCACCAACGGCGTGGCCGCCGCGTTGGCGTTGCTGTAGCCGATGTTGTTGGTGATCTCGGCGATGATGTCCGGGCGCATCAGGAAGTTCATGAACAGGTAGGCGTTCTCGACGTTGGCGGCATCACGCGGGATGGCGACCATGTCATAAAAACTGCCGGCACCTTCTTTCGGAATGCTGTAGTCGACCTTCACCTTGTCGCCGGCTTCCTTGGCGCGGGCCTTGGCTTGCAGCACGTCGCCGGAGTAACCGACCGCCACGCAGATGTTGCCGTTGGCCAGGTCGGAGATGTATTTCGACGAATGGAAATACGCCACCGAAGGGCGAATCTTCATGAACAGCGCTTCGGCCTCGGCGATGTGCTGCGGGTCCTTGGAGTTCACCGGGTAGCCCAGGTAGTGCAGGGCGGCCGGGAGCATCTCGGTCGGCGAGTCGAGGAAACTGATGCCGCACGCTTTCAGCTTCTCGGCGTTTTCCGGCTTGAACAGCAAATCCCAGGAGTTGGTTGGCGCGTTGGCACCCAGCACCTCCTTGACCTTGTCCGGGTTGAAACCGATGCCGATCGAGCCCCACATGTACGGGAAGGCATGCGCGTTATCCGGGTCGCTGGCAGAGGCGTTTTTCAGCAGGACCGGGTTGAGGTTTTTCCAGTTCGACAGCTTCGACTTGTCCAGTTCCTGATAGACGCCGGCCTTGATCTGCTTGGCCAGGAAACTGTTGGACGGCACGACGATGTCGTAGCCGGATTTGCCCGCGAGCAGGCGTGCCTCAAGGGTTTCATTGCTGTCGAACACATCGTAGGTCACGCGGATGCCGGTCTCGTCTTCGAACTTCTTGACGGTGTCCGGGGCGATGTAATCCGACCAGTTGTAGACGCGCAGTACCTTGTCATTGGCCTGGGCGCCGGTGGCGATCGCGCCCAATAAGGACAGTGTCAGCAGAGTCCTGCCAAACATTTTCATCGGTACAACTCCATTTCTTTTTTATTCAGATACGCAAAACAGTTGCTGTCTTCGCGCACCCTTGTAGGAGCTGGCTTGCCAGCGAAGCATTCGAACGCACCACGTTTATCCTGTTAAAACGCGTCATCGTTATCGTTCTTCGCTGGCAAGCCAGCTCCTACAAAGTGTGCGTTCGCAAGCCTTTAAGCCGTTGCTTCTACCATTTTCTTTTCAGGTTGCTGCCAGGACTCGCTGGCGGTCTGGTCCATCGCTTCCTGGATCGCCCGTTTGCGGGTCGCTTCGGCACGGCGGCTGAAGTACCAGACCATGAAGGTCACGATCGATACGGCAAGCAGAATCAGGCTGGCCACGGCGTTGATTTCGGGTTTCACACCCAGACGCACCGCCGAGAACACTTCCATCGGTAAGGTTGTCGAACCCGGTCCGGAGACGAAGCTTGCCAACACCAAGTCATCCAGCGACAAGGCAAACGACATCATGCCGCCGGCCGCCAGAGACGGCGCGATCATCGGAATGGTGATCAGGAAAAACACCTTGAACGGCTTCGCCCCCAGGTCCATGGCCGCTTCTTCGATGGACAGGTCCAGCTCACGAAGGCGCGCGGAGACGACCACCGCCACATAAGCGGCACAGAACGTGGTGTGGGCGATCCAGATCGTGACGATGCCACGCTCCATCGGCCAACCAATCAACTGCGCCATGGCTACAAACAGCAGCAACAGCGACAGACCGGTGATCACTTCCGGCATCACCAACGGCGCGGTCACCAGGCCGCCGAACAACGTGCGGCCCTTGAAACGCGTGACGCGAGTCAGCACGAACGCCGCCAAGGTCCCCAGTGCTACAGCGGCAATCGCGGTGTAGCAGGCGATTTCCAGCGAGCGCACCACCGAGCCCATCAGTTGCGTGTTGTCGAGCAAACCGGCGTACCACTTGAACGACCAGCCACCCCACACCGTCACCAGTTTGGAGGCGTTGAACGAGTAGATCACCAGAATCAACATCGGCAAGTAGATAAACGACAGGCCGAAAATCAGCATGAACTTTGAAAATCCGAAGCGTTTCATCCCCGTGCCTCCATTTCTTTGGCCTGGCTGCGGTTGAACAGCAGTATTGGCACAATCAGGATCAACAGCATCACCACCGCCAGGGCAGACGCCACCGGCCAGTCGCGGTTATTGAAGAACTCTTGCCACAGCACACGGCCGATCATCAGGGTCTCTGGACCGCCCAACAGCTCCGGAATCACGAACTCACCGACCACCGGGATGAACACCAGCATGCAGCCGGCAATGATCCCGTTCTTGGCCAGCGGCACGGTGATTTTCCAGAAGTTGTTGAAGTTGCTCGAACCCAGGTCAGACGCGGCTTCCAGCAAGCTGTGATCATGCTTGACCAGGTTGGCGTACAGCGGCAGCACCATGAACGGCAGGTACGCATACACCACGCCGATATACACCGCGGTGTTGGTGTTGAGGATCTCGATCGGGTGATCGGTCAGCCCGGTCCACATCAAAAACGCGTTGAGCAAACCGTTGTTGCTGAGGATGCCCATCCACGCATACACGCGGATCAGGATCGCGGTCCAGGTCGGCATCATGATCAGCAACAGCAGAACGTTTTGCGTTTCCTTGCTCGCCTTGGTGATCGCGTAGGCCATCGGGAAACCGATCACCAGGCACATCAGCGTGCTTAAAAACGCCACCTTCAACGAGCCGAAGTACGCCGAGATGTACAACTCATCCTGAGTCAGCAAACTGTAGTTGCCGAGGTTCAGCAACAGCTGGAATTTCTGCTCGGCGAAGGTGTAGATCTCCGAGTAAGGCGGAATGGCCAGGGCCGCTTCCGAGAAGCTGATCTTCATCACCAGGAAAAACGGCAGCATGAAGAACAGGAACAGCCACAGGAACGGAATCCCGATGACGAGCTTTCGACCACTCGGCATCAGCCGCATAAACTGCTGATTGAGTGTTTTCATGAGCGCAGTACCACGCCGCTGTCGTCTTCCCACCACACGTAGACCTTGTCGTCCCAGGTTGGGCGCGCGCCACGGCGTTCGGCGTTGGCCATGAACGACTGCACGACTTTGCCGCCAGGCAATTCCACGTAGAACACCGAGTGGCCGCCGAGGTAGGCGATGTCATGCACCTTGCCGCTTGACCAGTTGTAGCGCGTGTCGGGCTTGGTGGTGCTGACCAGCAGTTTTTCCGGGCGAATGGCGTAGGTGATCGACTTGTCCTGCACCGACGTGCTGACGCCGTGACCGACGTAGATCTTCTGCTCCAGGTCCGGGCTGTGAATGATCGCGTGACCTTCCAGGTCCTCGACCACGGTGCCGTCGAAGGCGTTCACGTTGCCGATGAATTCGCAGACCATGCGGCTGACCGGTGCTTCATAGATGTCGACCGGGCTGCCGATCTGGGCGATCCAGCCGAGGTGCATGATCGCAATGCGTTGAGCCATGGTCATGGCCTCTTCCTGGTCGTGGGTCACCATCACGCAAGTCACGCCAACGCGCTCGATGATCTCCACCAGCTCCAGTTGCATCTGCGAACGCAGCTTTTTATCCAGCGCGCCCATCGGTTCGTCGAGCAGCAACAGCTTCGGACGCTTGGCCAGGGAGCGGGCGAGGGCGACGCGCTGACGCTGACCGCCGGACAACTGATGCGGTTTGCGTTTGGCGTATTGGGTCATGTGCACCAGGCGCAGCATCTCTTCGACGCGGGCGTCGATTTCGCTGGTGGACAAACGATCCTGCTTGAGGCCGAAGGCAATGTTCTGCGCCACCGTCATGTGCGGGAACAGCGCGTAGGACTGGAACATCATGTTGATCGGCCGCTCATAGGGCGGCATGTCGGTGATGTCGACACCGTCGAGCAGAATCCGGCCTTCGGTCGGGCGCTCGAAGCCTGCGAGCATGCGCAGCAGGGTCGATTTACCGGAACCGGAACCGCCGAGCAGGGCGAAGATTTCGCCTTGATGGATCTCCAGGGACACATCGTCCACGGCGGTGGTTTCGTCGAATTTCTTGGTGACGCGGTCGACTTTCACCAGCACCTTTTTCGGTGACTGGTGACCTTCAAGAGCCTTCCTGTAGATGCTGGAGGCGTTTGCCATGTGAAACTCCCAACAGGTTTCAGTCGTCGGGCCAACGCGGCCTGACTTAAGAGTGGATTGCAAGCCCGGGGCGGGTAACGCCGGCCACTGTAGGAGCGAGCCTGCTCGCGATGGACGCCAACGATAACGCGGGCTGTCTGAATGCCCGCGTAGTCCGGACGTCCATCGCGAGCAAGCTCGCTCCTACAGGGAATTGCGTTGCCGATCCGTTCGGGCTTATTCGGCACCGCCATCCTGGCTGCCTGTTCGTACTTGTTGTTATTGCGGTTCATCTATTACGTGAGTGACCGGCGCGCAAAGGCACGCCCGCCCGGCTCACGGGGGCAGCTAAATCGTTGAGTGGGTATCAGGTCGTCAGCGCTGGTTACGCAGCGCCACCCGTTGCCGGCATGCCTCGCCAAACGCCTGGAAAATACTCAAGTAGGGCGGATTCGAAAGCACCTGCCATTCCGGGTGCCATTGCACGCCGAGGGCGAAAGCCTTGCTGTGCTCGACCGAAATCGCCTCGATCAAACCGTCCGGCGCCACCGCTTCGGCGCGCAGGCCGGGCGCGAGTCGGTCGATGCCCTGGCTGTGAATCGAATTGACCTGGAACACCATTGGCAATTCCAGCGCTTCAAACACGCCGCCCGGTTGCACGGCGACCGCATGAGCCGGTGCGTACTGCACCGCCAGCTCCGGACTGTCCGCTTCGCGGTGATCGAGCATCCCCGCAATTTCGTGGACCTTCTGATGCAGGCTGCCACCGAACGCCACGTTCATTTCCTGAAAGCCCCGGCAAATGCCGAGCACCGGAACGCCCGCCGCAATGGCTGCACGCAATAAAGGAAGGGTGGTGGCGTCCCGCGCCGGATCGTGATCCGTGCCGGGGGCACTGGCCGGGCCTTGATAGTGGAAAGGTTCCACATTCGAGGGCGAGCCGGTCAGCAACAGACCGTCGAGCTGCGCGAGCAGGTCCTCGATTTCGGTCAGGTCGCCTAGGGAAGGAATGACCACAGGCAACCCCAGCGCCGCGACGCTGACAGCACGCAAGTACTTGTCGCCGCTGATGTGGTAGGGGTGCAGGCCAATCTGTTTGACGCATGCTGTAACGCCGATCAATGGCTTGAATGCCATTTTTATCACCTCGAAGTTTCACACTTGAACGAGCTTTTCCGGAGCTTAGCCTTGTTGATTTTAATTAACAACTCTCATGTAAAAAATTCTAAACGCCGCACGTCCGATCTTCAGTCTTTACGCGGTGCGCAAGACTGATCTGGCACTCTCGTGCCCAAAAAAGGCCCGAAAATAAAGGATGAGAGGCCAGGTGTTCGCTATTGACTTCACTTGGCCGTTCGGGTTGACTGAGCTCGCAACAAGGTAGTGAACATAATAATTAACAGCTAATAGGTGCAAAATGTCGGTCCCTCTGCGTACCGTTCAACTCAACGAAGCAAACGCATTCCTTAAGAAATATCCTGAGGTTTTGTACGTCGACCTTCTGATTGCGGATATGAACGGTGTGGTGCGCGGCAAGCGCATCGAGCGCACCAGTCTTCATAAGGTTTACGAAAAAGGCATCAACCTTCCGGCCTCTCTCTTTGCTCTGGACATCAACGGTTCTACGGTGGAAAGCACCGGCCTGGGTCTGGACATCGGCGACTCTGACCGGATCTGCTTCCCCATCCCGGATACGCTCAGCATCGAGCCATGGCAGAAGCGCCCGACCGCGCAACTGTTAATGACCATGCACGAACTCGAAGGCCAGCCGTTCTTCGCTGACCCTCGCGAAGTGCTGCGTCAGGTGGTGAGCAAGTTCGACGCAATGGGCCTGACCATTTGCGCGGCGTTCGAACTCGAGTTCTACCTGATCGACCAGGACAACGTGAACGGTCGGCCGCAATCGCCACGTTCGCCGGTCTCCGGCAAGCGTCCGATCTCGACCCAGGTGTATTTGATCGACGACCTCGACGAATACGTCGACTGCCTGCAAGACATCCTCGAAGGCGCGAAAGAGCAGGGCATTCCTGCCGACGCCATCGTCAAGGAAAGCGCCCCGGCACAGTTCGAAGTAAACCTGCATCACGTCAACGACCCGATCAAGGCCTGCGACTACGCGGTGTTGCTCAAGCGTCTAGTGAAGAACATCGCCTACGACCACGAGATGGACACCACCTTCATGGCCAAGCCGTATCCGGGCCAGGCGGGCAATGGTTTGCACGTGCATATTTCGATTCTCGACAAAGAAGGCAACAACATCTTTGCCAGCGAGGATCCCGAGCAGAACGCCGCACTGCGTCACGCGATCGGCGGTGTGCTCGAGACCCTGCCGGCGCAGATGGCCTTCCTGTGCCCGAACGTCAACTCCTACCGTCGTTTCGGCGCACAGTTTTATGTGCCGAACTCGCCGAGCTGGGGCATCGACAACCGTACCGTGGCGGTCCGTGTGCCGACCGGTTCTGCGGACTCGGTGCGCATCGAGCACCGCGTCGCGGGTGCCGACGCTAACCCGTACTTGTTGATGGCGTCAGTCCTGGCCGGTATTCACCACGGCCTGACCAACGAAATCGAACCGGGCCCAACGGTCGAAGGCAACAGCTACGAGCAAAACGAGCAGAGCCTGCCGAACAACCTGCGCGACGCACTGCGCGAGTTGGACGACAGCGAAGTCATGGCCAAATACATCGACCCGCTCTACATCGACGTGTTTGTGGCGTGCAAGGAAAGCGAGCTGGCCGAGTTCGAGAACTCCATCTCCGACCTTGAGTACAACTGGTATTTGCACACGGTTTGATGGGCCACAACCCGTCAATTAAGGATATGGGGGTGAACACAAAACCTGTGTGCACCACCAATCCCTGTGGGAGCGGGCTCGCCCGCGATGACGGCAGCACTTTCAACATTGATGTCGCCTGACACACCGCCATCGCGGGCAAGCCCGCTCCCACAGGGAATTGCGGTGCTCTGATCCTTTGCTGGTTGGCTTCAATCCGACAACTACTTATTCCTCTGCGTCGAGTCACAACAATGACAAACACTCGCAGCGACTGGGAACAACGCTTCCAGTCCCTAACACTAGAAGGCCGCGCATTCATCGACGGCCACTATTGCGCAGCCCTCAGTGGCGCAACGTTCGAATGCATCAGCCCGGTCGATGGCCGCTTCCTGGCCAACGTCGCCAGCACCGATGAAGCCGACGCCAACGCGGCCGTCGCCGTCGCGCGCCGCACTTTCGAATCCGGCATCTGGGCCAATCTGGCCCCGGCCGAACGCAAGCGCATCCTGATTCGCTTCGCCGACCTGATCCTGGCCAACCAGGAAGAACTCGCCCTGCTCGAAACCCTCGACATGGGCAAGCCGATCAACGACTCGATGAACATCGACATCCCGGCGACCGCCAACGCGATCCGCTGGAGCGCCGAAGCCATCGACAAGATCTACGATGAAGTCGCCGCGACACCGCACGACCAACTCGGCCTGATCACCCGCGAACCTGCCGGTGTTGTCGCCGCCATCGTGCCGTGGAACTTCCCGCTGATCATGGCCAGCTGGAAATTCGCCCCAGCCCTGGCAGCCGGTAACTCGTTCATCCTCAAGCCTTCGGAAAAGTCGCCACTCACCGCCATCCGCATCGCGCAATTGGCGCTGGATGCCGGCATCCCCAAAGGCGTGTTCAACGTACTGCCGGGCTTCGGTCACACCGTCGGCAAGGCGCTGGCGTTGCACATGGACGTCGACGTGCTGGCCTTCACCGGCTCGACCGCGATTGCCAAGCAACTGCTGATCTATTCCGGCCAAAGCAACATGAAACGCGTTTGGCTTGAAGCCGGGGGCAAGAGCCCGAACGTGGTGTTCGCCGACGCGCCGGATTTGCGCGCGGCGGCACAAGCGGCAGCCGGTGCGATTGCCTTCAACCAGGGCGAAGTCTGCACCGCCGGTTCGCGTTTGCTGGTCGAGCGTTCCATTCGCGAGCAGTTCATTCCGCTGCTGGTGGAAGCACTGCAAGCCTGGAAACCGGGACATGCTCTCGACCCCGAAACCACCGTCGGCGCAGTCGTCGATCAGCGTCAACTGGACAACGTGCTGCGCTACATCCAGGTCGGCAAAGACCAGGGCGCGCAACTGATCGCGGGCGGCAGCCGCACCCTCGAAGCCACCGGTGGCCTGTACGTGGAACCGGCGATTTTCGACGGCGTGACCAACGCCATGACCATCGCCCAGGAAGAAATCTTCGGCCCGGTTTTGTCACTGATCACCTTCGACACTGAAGAAGAAGCCCTGGCCATCGCCAACGACAGCATCTTCGGCCTGGCCGCCGGCGTCTGGACCAGCAACCTCAGCAAGGCGCACACCTTCGCTCGCGGCTTGCGCGCCGGCAGCGTCTGGGTCAACCAGTACGACGGCGGCGACATGACCGCGCCGTTCGGCGGGTACAAGCAGTCGGGTAACGGTCGGGACAAATCGCTGCACGCGTTCGACAAATACACCGAACTCAAAGCGACCTGGATCAAGCTCTAACACCTCTACAACGGCGGCCGCCGAATCGTATCGGCGGCCATCGGAGAAACGTATGAAACACACAACACATGTAAACAGCTACTACGCCGCCACCCGTAACTTCACCGGCGAATTCCCGGTGCTTGAAGAGCTGGTGGAATGCGACGTCTGCGTGATCGGCGCCGGCTACACCGGTTTGTCTTCGGCCCTGTTCCTGGCTGAAGCCGGCTACAGCGTCACCGTGCTCGAAGCCGCCAAAGTCGGCTTCGGTGCCAGTGGTCGCAACGGCGGCCAACTGGTCAACTCCTACAGCCGTGACGTCGATGTGATCGAAGAGCGCTACGGCGACAAGACTGCCGAAGTCCTCGGCAGCATGATCTTTGAAGGCGCCGACATCATTCGTCAGCGCATACAACACTACGACATCCAGTGCGACTACCGCCCGGGTGGCATCTTCGCCGCGCTGAACAAAAAGCAACTCAAAGGCCTGGCCGAGCAGAAAAGCAGCTGGGAACGCTACGGCAACAAAAACCTGACAATGCTCGACGCGGCGGACATCAAGCGCGAAGTCGGTTGCGACAACTACGTCGGCGGCCTGCTCGACATGCAGGGCGGCCACATCCACCCACTGAACCTGGCCCTCGGCGAAGCCTCGGCCATCATCGGCCTGGGCGGCAAGATCTACGAGCAATCGGCAGCGGTGGAAATCACCTACGGCGAACCGATCACCGTGCGCACCGCCAAAGGCGTGGTCCGCGCCAAATACCTGCTGATCGCCGGCAACGCCTACCTGCCGCAAGACCTCGACAACCGCGTCACGCGCAAAAGCATGCCGTGCGGCTCGCAAATCGTCGTTACCGAACCGTTGTCCGAAAAGGTTGCGCGCAGCCTGATCAAAAACAACTACTGCGTCGAAGACTGCAACTACCTGCTCGACTACTACCGCCTCACCGCTGACAACCGCCTGCTGTACGGCGGCGGCGTGGGCTACGGCGCCCGCGAACCGGACGACATCGAGCAACTGATCAAGCCGAAAATCCTCAAGACCTTCCCGCAACTCAAGGACGTGAAGATCGACTCCCGCTGGACCGGCAACTTCCTGCTGACCATGTCGCGCATGCCGCAATTCGGCCGCATCGAGAAAAACGCCTACTACATGCAAGGCTACAGCGGCCACGGCGTCACCTGCTCGCACCTGGCCGGCAAACTCATCTCGGAAATGATCCGCGGCGACGCCGAACGCTTCGATGCGTTCGCCTCGTTGCCGCACATGCCGATGCTCGGCGGCCGCACCTTCCAGGCCCCACTCACCGCCATGGGCGCCGCGTACTACGCGCTGCGCGACCGTTTCGGCATCTAACCAACCCGTTCGGCGGCCACCCCAAAAACCTGGCCGCCAACACAACCGGACACCCCACTGGCGGCAACCCACAAAGGGTGCCGCCAACACAAACCCCGTAGGAGCTGGCTTGCCAGCGAAAGCGCCAGATCAGCCACCATCAACGTCGCCTGACACACCGCCATCCCTGTAGGAGCCGAGCTTGCTCGCGATGGTCCATCAGCCAAATTGATGCAGCCTGACACACCGCCATCGCGAGCAAGCTTGCTCCTACAGCAACACCACCAAACGTGATTTAATACCCGACTTTCACATTTCCGGGACAGGGAAGCGGTACTTTCGCGGCCACAAGTCGCCCGCCATCCACCCCCATAACCCTTAAGTATTCTTCGCATAAGGCTGTCATGGACACGGGCTCACGACTCAAATTAGTACGCGAAAGCTACAAACTGTCCCAGCGCGAGCTGGCCCGGCGTAGCGGCGTCACCAATGCCACCATCTCCCTGATCGAACAAAATCGCGTCAGTCCCTCCGTCAGCTCCCTGAAAAAACTGCTCGAAGGCATCCCTATGTCTTTGGCGGACTTCTTCACCTTTGATCAGCCGCCGCGTGAGCACCAATACGTATTTCGTGCCAATGAACAGCCGGATCTTGGGCGTCATGGGTTGCGGTTGCTGTTGATTGGCGCTTCGGTGCCGAGCCGACAGATGCGGCTGTTGCGCGAGCAATACGCGCCTGGGGCGAGTTCGGGGGAAGAGCCGATTGTGCACTCGGAAGGGGAGGAGTGTGGGCTTGTCACTCGTGGCACTGTTGAGTTGACGGTGGATGGGCAGATTAGTGTGCTGAATGCAGGGGATGGGTATTACTTTCCGACGACGTTGCCGCATCGGTTTCGGAATATTGGGGCGGATGAGGCGGAGATTATTAGTGCGAATACGCCGGCTAACTTCTGATAGTGAAAGCGGCTAGGTGGCCGTACGGTCCAAAGCAGGCGCAAACGATGCCTGAAACATTGCCTCAAGAATGATTGGAAAACCTGCTGGGCCTGAAGCGGCTCAGCGCTCGACGCCCATTGGGATGTATGATAATTGTTGTCGTACCTACCAGGTGTGAGCCGGAGTCAGATATGTCTCGTAAGAAAGAGAAGCGACCCAAGACTGAGGCGCAAATTGTCGCCCAGGAATCCATGATTCCCTCGATTGCCGCAAAGGCATTCAGAGACGCCTATAACGTGGCGCTCTCCAAAGGGCAGTCTGTGCTTGTGGTTCGTGCAGGTCAGTTGATGAAGGTTTCTAATGCCGAGACTGTGATCCTTCGTTCGGTCGAGACCTACGGGACGATCAAGGCCGGCACTCGACTAAAGGTCAAGAAGACCCGGGATGGGGAATTTGTTCCTCTGAAACAAGCTTGAGTACACCGAGGGTCAGGATTTTCGCTGGGCCGAATGGCAGCGGTAAGAGTACGTTCAATTCAAAAGTCCCAGCTCACTTACTCGTCAACTACGTCAACCCTGATGCGATCGAGTTAGGTGTACGTGAAACTGGTTTCTTCGATTTTGCGCAGTTCAAGCTCCAGTCTCATGTGGATCGCGCGATCCCTTTTTTGCGTGCCAGTGGGCTCCTTGCTAAATTCCCTGAATCTTTGGCCAAGCTCGATGATTTGATCATTGAAGATGATCAGCTTGTGTTCCCTTCACGGCAGATAGACTCGTACATTGCCTCAGTTCTTTCCGACTTCATCCGTGTGTCGCTGATCCAGGAACTTGCTAGCTTTACTTTTGAAACCGTAATGTCTGATGTCAGTAAAATTGAGTTACTGCAGCAAGCGCGCTTAGCCGGCTACCGGGTATACGTGTACTACGTAGCTACCGCAGATGCTGAAATCAACGTGGCTCGGGTTGCTTATCGTGCATCGATAGGTGGGCACGACGTTCCGCTTGACAAGATTCGGTCGCGCTATACTCGTTCTCTGGACAACTTGGCCGATGCTATTTTGATGTCCAATCGGGCTTACATTTTCGACAATTCCCAAGATGGTGATTCCAGTTTTGCCCAGATTGCGGAAATAACGGAGGGCGAAGACATAGATATCGTGTCAGATACCCAGCCAGCGTGGTTTAAACAGTATGTACTGGACAAGTTGACCTAGCATCACGGCGATGTAGAAAAAGATGACAAGTCTATTTGATAAATAGATCTGTCACCTTTTTTCCGGCCATAAAAAACAAAACCCTGAACGATCAGGGCTTTGTTGTTTTGGAATTACGCAGATACGAATCGCTACTGCCCGTCGCTCACTGCACATCCCGCCGTCATTGCCCGATAAAGTCCCGAATCGCCTTGATCGTCTGCGTCGGCGCTTCCTCCATCAACCAATGTCCGGCACCCGGCACCACCACTTCCGTGACGTTGTCTGCGGCATTGCGCATCACAATCGCTTCATTTTTCCCAAAGGATTTCTCACCCCCGACCGCAAGCACCGGCATGGTCAGCCGCGTCGTCATCGACGCGTTATTGTCCACTTCATCCTGACGAATGCTGCGGAACTGGGCGAAGGCCGCGTGCATGTTGCCGGGGCGAGCGTAGAGTGCGGCGTAGTGCTGGCGCATCTCTTCATCGACCTTGGCGGCATCGCCCGCGAACTCATTCCAGAACCGGTCCAGATAAATACGCTCACGTCCGGCCACCAGACGTTCCATGTCCGCGCCGCCAAAGTCGAAGTGCCACAGCATCGGCGAGCGGACGATGTCGTTCCAGGGCGTAATGCCCGGCACCGGCGCGTCCATCACCACCAGGCGATCGGTCAGCCGCGGATACCGTGAGGCGTAGGCGAAAGCGACCATGGTGCCAATGTCGTGGCCGACCACCACGGCGTGCTCGATCCCCAATGCGGCCAACACGCCACGAATATCGCCGGCCTGAGTCTTCTTGTCGTAACCTCCTTCGGGAATCGACGACAAACCCATCCCGCGCAGGTCTGGCACTACCACCGTGTGATCCTTGACCAGATCGGCCGCCAGTGGCGCCCACATATCGCCGGTGTCACCGAAGCCATGCAAAAGCACCACGGCCGGGCCTTTTCCGCCGATGCGTACGTGCATTGTTACGCCGTCGACCGGAATGTCCTGAATGCGAAAGGACTTGGGGAATGGCGTCACGTCGGCGTGAACTGTCAGGCTTAGGGTCAATAGCGTCAAGGCAGTCAGCAGGAAACGGAACATGACGAAGTCTCCAGACGTGCGCGTGGGTGCGCTGTCGGAGAGCGTAGACCGTATGGGGACGGATGATTGGAAGCAAGCGCCTGGATTGACAAGTCGTTTCATCCAAAACACTATCGGCCCATGACCTACACACGCCGCATGAACATGATGTGCTCCTCCATGACCGCCTTTGGCGGGCCGTGAGGTCACGCGTTCATAGCATTTGACGTCGTCACCCAAAGCCCCGCCAGAAATGGACGGGGCTTTTTAGTTCTCCGTCCACCGAAAGCTAACGGAGAATGAAATGTTCGAGATCCGACGCGCCAAACCAAGCGACGCCCAAGCAGCATTCGACATCCGCCTTCAAGCGATACGGCACCAATGCATCGGCGCGTACACCACCGAGCAAATGCTGGCCTGGACAGCAGGCGCCGCCAAGGACGGGTACTGCGACCTGATGGAAAAACACTTTTATCTGGGTTGTATCCAGGGTGAACCAGTGGCGACAGGAATGCTTGATCTGGCGAACAGCGAAATCGGCGCGATCTTTGTGCTTCCAGGTTTTATGCAACAAGGCATCGGCTTGAGAATCCTGCGTCACCTCGAATGCCTTGCGCGGGAGTTGGGGTTGAAGGAGGTCAATTTGGACGCTACGTTGAATGCGGCTGATTTTTACCGACGATGTGGTTTTGTGGGGGATGAGCCTGCTATTTACCATTCGCCCTCGGGGCTTCAGTTGGCGTGTGTTCCGATGGTGAAGGGGCTTTTACTTTGATGGGACGGTTGGCTGGGCTGTTTTGATTCTGGGGAAAGTGGGCATGAAGAAGGTTTCGGAGTATTAGGACGGATGAGGTGGAGATTATTAGTGCCAGCTCAACGGCCAAGTTCTGATAATGATGACGGCTCTGATGTAATTTAACTTGATATTTCTCGGTTGATAAAAGCCCGATGCATTTTCAGGTGTCGGATGTTTTATGTTCATGTTCTAGGATGTTTATATTGCGTAGTTAGACGTTATAGGTCGTCATTTGAAAGTCTGTATCGCCATGGTTTTTGGTGAGTTTGCATGGGGCGCTTAGGAAGAATACGTAAGATGATATGAAGTGGCCTGTAAGACTTTTCGGTTTGTCATTAATTCGTGTCATTGATTAGGGCTGAGAACATGGATGTGAGGTTATAATTTCTGAGGTTTTGTGCGCCGATTATGTCAGGTGTGCAATATTTTTCAGTCTGGATGAGGTGGCTATTTATGCGGTTTCGGGTTTTTTTTACTGTTCTGGTTTCTGATGTTCTAACTGTAATGATCAGTATGTTTTATTCGATGTTTCTTATAGGTTTGATAGAGAAAGTAATGCCGTTGGGCGGAGTTTATTATTGGGTGGCTCTAAGTATTATGTTTGTTTTTTTATTATTTATTAATTTTCGCTATTGCTCTAAAAGTTTAATTGATTTTTCGCTTGGTCGTGATGTTCGCGTTGAGCGAGACTCTGCTTGGGTTGTATATTTTGGCGTGTTTATCAGTTCTTTGCTTGTGTCAGCTGTTATCGTTCAGGAGGTTGAAAAACAATTTCCTTTAGTGGGTGTGCTCTATTTTTTTATCAGTGGGTTGGTTTTTGTGATGGTTTTTTCAGGCCTTTGCATTTACGTGAAGAGATTGCGTCGTCAAAGTTGATCTATCATGGTTTGAACTGGTTTTCAGTTTTTTCGTCTGCTATGTTTTTGATTGTAATTGAATCAGCCAAGGCTTCAAAAGCGAGGGCCAGTCTTCCCATTTGCCTGTAAGCGGGTTCATAGTTGATAGGGTCGCGCCTAAAAAGTTCTAGTGACTTAACCTTGCGCACTGTACTCAGCGCACCAAAAGCTGATAGGCCTAGGTCTACAGAGTAATAAGCGATGTTGCCGGTTTGAGTGTCGTTGGCTAAGTTTTGATACATCTTCCGAAACGGGCCCACTACACCCGGGGAGCCTGGTCCATTGTAAATATTTCCTACGCCTTCATAAATATTGTTAATGCCATGTGCGGAGTAGAGTATTCCCAATGGGGTTTCTATGCCTCTTGTACGTCCTATCTTCGAAGCACCCGTCTGAACTTGCATTACGCCCGCTAAAACACCCATGCCGTTTTGAGCATAAAAGAGCGCCTTGAACGATAATTCGGCATACTCTTCGCTGATCTCCTGTATGCCCTGTTGCGCACTGATCAAACCGTCATCAACAGCTTGGATGATCTCGTTGGCATAAGATGAAACAATCGAGCTGAATTGGAGCTGCAAAAGACTATCGAACAACTGTGTAGCACCGATCGTACATCCCAATGCAACAAGATCGGATGCAAATTTAGTGACGTCGTGAATGTCACAGATATCATCATTCATCCTCGTTCCCCCAAGCGCTATAAGCACACGTTCCTGCCTGAACATGAGTCCAGCTTATATCGCGATAACGAATAGACACTATTTCTTGTGGCTGTGCATCGTTCATGTGAATAGCATGAGGGACTTGCAGGTTGATATGTGCAATCTTCGCCCCAGTGAGTCGTATTGAATAATACTTGTCCTGGCCTCCCGCAAGGGACGTACGATAAAAATGGATCGTGCATTCAACTTCTTCGCGTTCATGCAGCGCACTTGCTAAAAGCGGTGAGGATTTATCGATGTTTTTTGTAATCATGATCGGCATGTGCTTGCCGCGATCGCCTGAAACTCCACCATCATTGCCGGTAATCATGTTGTGTGAATACGCCAGAACCATGATCTCGTCTTCATGATCAATCTGGCATTTGTTGCCGATAGAATTCAGGCCTGAGCAACCGGTGGAAATCAAGCCTTGTCGTTTACCGGTAATGCTCATGTAACCGTGGTTTGCCATAGGTTCCACTCCATTTAGTCGGCTGATCGATCTATTTCGAGCGTAACAGGAGCACTAAAGGGGAGGTACTGATGAGATTAAGCATCTGAAGAGGTTCAGACGCTTCTTACAAATCTCTAAGAAAAAGCCGATGGAAGAACCTTACACACTGCGGATTGACCTCTGAGTTTAAGTGGTTCTCTCGTACGACTATCAGTGCAGAAACCGGAAATAAAAACCCGCAAGGAATTGCGGGTTATTTTTGCCTGAAATTTAATTACTGTGCCTTAGGCGTATCAAACCCACGCTGCTCAATCACCCGAAACACATCGCTCACATCCTGGAGCAAGATCCGAGCGATGTTAGCGACGGTGTTGATGTCGTTTTCGGCGTAGTCGGGGAGGTTGGTGCAGCCCATGAGCTGGAGGTAGGGCAGGACGGCGTTGAGGCGTTCGCTGACGCAGTTGTGGAGTTCGCGGATCGGGGCATCGCTGTCGATGAGCAGGACGGGGTAGCTGGTGGCGAATTGGGCCATGGGGGTGAAGCGGCGTGGCGGGTGTTCGGTTGTCATGGTGCAAGTCCTCACAAAAAAAGAAGAGTTGCCACCTTTCTGCTGCGAAACAAATGGGTGGCAATTGTACGTGGGTTCGCAGACCGGAGACCCGCACCAAAACCCGGCAGACCTGAGGGTCCCCCACGCACAACCGCCATGAAACATTTTGCAGCCGGAGCCGGCTGCATCATGCCTGACAGTATTTTGGTGTCAATCTTGAGGGCTGCGAAACCCTATCGCTAACTGCGGTCAGCGACGGACCAAACTATATGCGCCGATTTTCGTGCCTGCAAACGGGTGTGTAGGACGACTGCTCGGCTTTTGTAGCAGCTGGCGCAGCCTGCGTTCGGCTGCGCAGCAGTCGTAAATCAACCACCTCGGTTTAACTGAAACACCGCAGCGTGTGATTTTGCGGCTGCTGCGCAGCCGAACGCAGGCTTCGCCAGCTGCTACAGGGGTGGGGTGATGTTTAACAGTGCGGCAGGGAGTGGGGTGGTTTCGGGACATGACTGGAGAAAGCGCCCTTGCCGCAAGGGATAAATTCCTACACGATTTTCGGATGTCGATTTTTAAGTACCCACCACTACGACCTCCCACCCAAGGACAACCAAGATGACTCAATCACTGGAACGTGCCATCGCCATTGCTGCCGCCGCCCACGAAGGGCAGGTCGATAAGGGCGGTTCGCCGTACATTCTGCACCCGCTGAAGGTGATGCTGAGGGTCGACACGCTGGAAGAACGGATCGTGGCGGTCCTGCATGATGTGGGCGAGGACTGCGGCGGAAGTCTCGATGATTTGCGTAAAGAAGGCTTCAGCGAAACGGTGCTGATGGCGATTGAGTCTGTGACCAAGGTGCCGGGTGAGTCTTATGAGGCATTCGTCGAGCGAGCGGCGCAGAACCCGATTGGCCGGGTGGTGAAACTGGCTGACCTTGAGGAGAACAGCGATCTGTCGCGGATTGCCCAGCCGTCCTGGGATGATCTGGAGCGCATTGAAAAGTATCGGCGGGCGATTGGCGTTTTGCGCTCCTGACCTCTATCAAGTAGGCGACGAGTGCCTCCCTCATTGGGGGCTTCGTCGCCTATGCCGAGAATCAGGGTGTGCGTCGAAGAAAATCAAAGCGCCGCATCAGGCATCCGCCCAAGCGTGCGTTGATATTCAACCTGCGCCGTCTGCTCCGAAAACTCCCCCGCCCATCTCGACACCACAACCGTTGCCACGCTATTCCCAATGGTGTTGCAGAGCGCGTTCGCCATGGACATAAACCGGTACACCCCAAATATCAGCGCCAGGCCCTCGACCGGCAGCACACCAATTGCGCTGACAGTAGCGGCGAAGACGACGAAGCTGCCGCCATTCACGGTCGCCGCGCCTTTGGAGGTCAGCAGCATGACCGCAAGTATGCCCAGTTGTTGGTCCCAGCTGAGTGGCACGCCGTAGGCGTTGGCAATGAACAGCACGCACATCGACATGTAAATCGATGTGCCGTCCAGGTTAAACGCGTAACCGGTGGGCAGTACCAAACCGACGCTCTGTTTCGAGCAACCAAATTTTTCAAGTTTTTGCAGCAGGCGCGGCAGGACACTTTCCGAGGAGGCGGTGCCCAAGACAATGAGGATTTCGTCCTTGATGTACTTCAAAAATCGCCACAGGCTGAACCCGGACAGTCGGCAGATCGCCCCCAGAATCACCAGGATAAAGAACGCAATCACCACGTAGAACATCAGCACCAGATTGGCCAGTGACATCAGCACCGCGCTGCCGTTACTGCCGACGGCGTAGGCCACGGAGCCGAAGGCGCCGAGTGGAGCCAGTTTCATGATCAAGTTGATGAATTCGAAGAAGCATTCGGAGATCCGGTGCAGCCCGTCTTCGATGAAGTGTCGACGTTCCGGTTTAAGGGCCAGCAGGGCGAAGCCAAACACCACCGAGATGACCAGCACCTGAAGCATTTGCCCGCCGGAGAACGCGCCGACGAAGTTATCCGGGAAGATGCTGTAGATGAATTCCATGGTCGATGCGGGAGCATGGGCTTTCGCGACGGCTGCATTGGCCGCCGCTGTTGCCGCGCTGTTTGGGTGGGCGCCGTGCATGTTGGCGCCGATATCCAGCAAGTTGCCCCACAGCAGGCCTATGGCCAATGCGAGGGTGGATACCACCTCGAAGTAGATGATCGCTCTTACGCCGACTTTACCGACGCGTTTGATATCGCCGGCTGAGGCGATGCCCTGTACCACGGTGAAAAACACCAAGGGCGCTACGGCCGTTTTGATCAGTTTGAGAAAGATGTCGCCGAAGATTTTGAATTGGGTCGCCAATTGCGGTGCGAGAAAACCTAAAGCGATCCCCAACCCCATGGCGACGACGACCTGAAACGTCAGGTTTTTATAAACCGGTTTCTTTTCTTTGGTGGACATGTCTGTGATCTCGTTGTTGTTTTTGTCGAGTAATGACTAGGCGGATTACAGAAGTTACCCATGCCGCAGACAATCGAGTTTTTGGCCTTTTACCGTTGAGGAAAAATCAAACCTGAGAGGATTAACGGCGTTTTTTCCATTGATTTTTTATCAAATGAACCGGGACTTTTTATCGTTTGAGACGGACCTCGTTCTTGTTTGACGATCTCGGGCAACTTGGACAAAACAATAAAGTGACCTTCCGGTTGAGGACGTTATGGAAAATAAGAACGAGAACATCACCTTTGAGTTGGCGTCTTTGGCAGTCGGCATTCGCTTAGAGGATGTTCCCCCGCAGGTGCTCAGCATTGCGCGCCAGGCGGTGCTGGACTGGTTGGGCGTCACCGTGGCTGGTGCCGATGATTCCATTACGCATACGCTGGCTGACTTCATGGTGTCGGAAGGCGGCCATCCTCGCTGCACGCTCATCGGTCGCACGGATCGTCTTCCCGCTTCTGCGGCAGCGCTGGTCAATGGCACGGCGTCGCATTCGCTTGACTACGATGACGTCAATTTTTCCGTGCCGGGTCATGCCACCGCGCCCGTGCTGGCGGCGGCGCTCGCGCTGGGTGAAGACCTCCAGGCCAGCGGCGCACAGTTGTTGGAGGCGTTCATCGCGGGTTATGAAATTTCCTGCCGAGTCGGTCAGTTGGTCGCGCCCAATCATTATTCGAGCGGCTTTCATGCGACGGCGACGATGGGGTGTTTCGGGGCTGCCGCTGCGGCTTCTCGCTTGCTGGGGCTCGACGCGCAGACGACTGCGCGGGCCTTGGGCATTGCGGCAACGCGGGCGGCCGGGTTGAAAGCCGCCTTCGGATCTTCATGCAAAGCGTTGCAGGTTGGCGAGGCGGCACGTGCTGGTTTGGTGGCCGCGATACTGGCCCAGCGAGGTGTGGATGTGCCTGACAACATGATCGGACACCGCCTCGGGTTTGCCCGGACGCACTCGTCCAACATGGCGGTGCACGCCGCCCTGAGGCAACCGCGTTACGTCGCCGATTTTGCCGTGGAAACCACAGATGCGGCGCCCGCGTATGGCTACCATTTGGAAACCAATCTTTTCAAATATCACAACTCTTGCTACGAAACTCATTCGGCGATTGAAAGTGCGCTTTACCTGCTTCGCACTGAAGCGTTGAAGGTTTGCGAGATCGTTGCGATCGATATTTTCGTCAATCCGCATTGCGACGACATCTGCAATATTGCCTGGCCAACCACGCCGCTGCAGGCCAGGTTCAGCCTCAAACCCACGGCCGCGATGGCCTTGCTCGGCAAAGCCCCCGCCGATCCAAGCGCATTCAATGATCAGAACGTGGCAGACCCGCAGATTCAGGCTTTGCAAGAACTGGCGCGGGTCATTCTGGACCCGGCGTTGCGAGTGCCGGAAACCACGGTGAGGATCAAGTTGCGCGATGGTCGCGCGCTGGAGCGGCGGCATGATTCGAGTCGGCCGGAAGTGGATCTTGATGCGCAGCAAGAACGGCTGACGAACAAGTTTCGCGCGTTATGTGAAGGGCATCTTTCTCGGTCCACGCTTGAGGAGCTGGAACGGACTGTCATGGGATTGGAGTCCGTGGCCGACGTTGGCGAACTGGTACGGCTGACGGCAAAGCGTGCGCGGTAGGCACGCTCACTGTCAGTGAGAAAACAACTGCCGATCACGCTGTTTTTGTGAGCCTTCGACGTAATCCTCCTCGAACCAGGCCGGTTTACCCGAAATGGCGCTGGGTTTTCGCAACATCAGAGGCGGTATCTTTCCTCCGGCGCCTTCAGCTGCTGGCGCAAAGGCTTTTTGCATGTCGCTGCGAAAGTGCAGGTGATCAAAGATGAGCAGCGCTTCAATGGCATAGACCAGCGCAATTTTTTGATCCTCGATCAGAATAAGGTGATCACCGTTATTTTTTTCGCCAGCGACGGACAAGTTTGAGGACCCGGTGAAGACTTTGGCACTCGGTAGATTGAAGTCGGTGACGACAAACTTGTTATGCACGGAGATCCCGCTGCCGCCGGCCCATTCGGTCTTGAATGGCTCGGGTGCATTCTTGGCCAGATAAGCAAAATCAACTTCAGCCGATGTGCCATCCGGCTTGATCACATCCATGCCCGAGGGTTTGTCGGTGACGCCGTAGTTGAAAATCGGGCGTTTATAGAGGCGGGTGATCGACTGGTAAGTCGGCCCCGACTTGATCTGGTTGAGGAAGGCAATGTTGAACAGCACCGAACTGGTGGCCTGGTCGATTGCGCCGCCTACCGGGCTAAGCGACAGGTCAGCGCTGTGGTGGGGTGAAAAACAGAAGTGCAGGCGCGGGCCTTCGGTTTCAATGACGTGCCACTTCTTGGCCAGGTCGCAGTCGGCAAAATTATCCGGGTCATCGAACGATGCATCGAAGACTCGACCGTACAGGTCTGCTACCGCTGGGTGCTCGAACAACAATGCATTGTTGTTTTGAACGTAGCACCCGCGAAAGCTGAAGTTGGTCGAGCCGCACAGTACTTTGTAGGGCACTCCATTGCGGCGGGCGACCAGGACTTTATGGTGTTGCAGGCCGTTGAAGTATGTACGCCGAACGTTGGCCGCACCAGCGGACGCAGCCAGGCGCGTGGCGGCCCTGGCCTCGCAAGTATCGGGTTCAGTGTGGCTGTCGGAGTCGTCGATAATGATCCGTAGACGACTGCCGAGTTGCTCCAGTTTGGCGACAATGTCTGGCTCATTCAGATCGTAGGCGAAGACATCGAGTGTAGTGTCCTCTTGCTCGAGGACTTCATTTAACACGCCAAAGATCATGGATGCGGCTTCAAAGCCCAGCCACTCATACATTTTTGTCTCGGTCTTAAGGTGATCGAGACCGTCTTTGCTATCGGATGGAATCAGGCTCTTCCCATAGTCATTGACCTTCATGCCGGCGGGGACTCGATCTCGAAAGGCCTGTGATGAAGTAAATCCTCGGGTAAAGCCGATATCCACGATGCCGGCGTAGCTGACGGGATCGAGATCAATAGCCAGTTCGATGGACGTGCCGCGAACAAGTTGGCCGTCCTCGGGCATGAGCATCATGGTGCCCCGGTAGACGTAGGATCCGTGCTCGGCTTCGTACGGAAAGTGAATCCAGCGAAACTTCTGGAAAGGCGCTTCGAGCGACGAAAACTTGCGTGCGCCACTGACCGCTTTTATCGCGGGTTCGTCGTACTGAAAGGCCAGGCGATTGGGCAACGGCTTGAAGTCCACTGCGCCGGGGAACTTGCATTCAATCGCAAACCCTACGAACGAGGCTGGAGGGGCTTCGACGTCGAAGCCAATCAGGCACGTCCGCTCTCCGCGCCAGAGTTTCATGGTGAAGCCGTCAGTTGTCCTTGCGTTCTGGAAGTCAGGCATGGGAAGTACTCGAGTGGATGGCGCGAGTTAATCCGTTGCTGGGCTCGCTTCATCGTAGTTCAAGTCTATGAATGCCTCGTGATACTCCCGTCTTTAATTGGTCTGCTGTGAATGTGGGTTTCCTGCCATGTGCTTCGGCCCCGCCAACGCCCACAGCACCAGCCCAACCAGCGGCACAAACACGATCACCACCATCCACACCAGCTTGTTGCTGGATTTGCCTTCGGCTTTACGCAGCCGGTTTATCGCCCACAACTCAACCAGTAAAAGCACTGCCGCGAGCACGATCCAGATTGTTTCGATATGCATGGGTCACCTCCTAAATAGTCATTTGGTTAGGTGGGCGGTGGCGGGCAGGGTTCAGTTTTTTTGGGTGCAAGTTCGACGAGTATTTCGTCAGGGCAGCGCAGACTGCCCGAATTTTTGCTTTCGAAGGAAATGTCCTACAGCTGGAGGTTGGAACTGAATAGGACCGGTCTGATTCCTCCATTTGGCGATCTTCCGATAGGCAATTACTCAGTTAAAACGCCGTACATTCACTCCTGCAGAACGCGATTTCATCACAAGGAGAGGACGCATGGCGTTTGACGCATTTGTCAAAATCGAAGGAATACCCGGCGAAGCCCTGGATGAAAACTACCGCGATTGGATTGAGGTCAGCGGCTACAGTTTTGGCACTCAACAAAGTACTTCAGGAACAGCCAGTTCCAATGGCGGCGCGAGCTCTGGACGTACGACGCTGAGCAATTTCACCTTCACCAAAGTTCTGGATAAGTCGAGCTGCAAGCTGATGGAGGCCAGTTGTGCCGGCGAGCATCTGAAAGAAGTCAGTCTGGTGTTGAGCCGTGCGGGTGGCGAGAAGCTTAAATACTTCGAGGTGGTGCTCGAGGAAGTCATCATTGCCGACTACATGCAAAATGCCTCCGCCGGCGTTCCTGTAGAAATCGTGCAACTGAATTATGGTCGCATCAAAACCATCTACACCCAGCAAAAGCGCAGCGATGGTGGCGGGGGTGGGAATATAGCGGGTGGCTGGGATCGCATCAGCAACAAGAAATATTCGTGAGGCTGAAATGGCAGAGCCTCTAGCGTTCATCAATTCGCAAAGTCAGACCTACGAATCCCTCAAGGCGCAATTGGGTCTGACGGGGATTTCCAAAAGCAAATTCGATGCACTCAACAGCCACATCGCCAACACCGTAGTGCTGGCAGGTGAGCTGGTGATCATCGGTGACGCGTCTACTTCATCAAGCACGAGCCAAGAGGCGTACTTGATGGCCAAGGCACGCGACATTCATATTGGCCTGTTGACCAACCATGTCGATGCGGACGACTTCTTTCTGGATAACTTCGAACTGCTGCAGGGCATGCTCGCCAACGGCGCTATTGGCGCCGGGGTCGTCAGTGATGCCTGGAGCAAGCACATGGCAACGATCAAGAAAACGCTGGAGGAAATCGAGCAGCTGCATAAGGAATATCTGCGCAGTGGATCAATCACCGCCAGGGACAAGTTTTATAGCGAACGCGCGGTGTTGTTCGGCAAGCTGGAACTGCAGCTCGCCAATGTCGCGTCCTATGGTTCAGGGCTTCGTTATCAAGGTTCGATAAAGCGAATGCTGGGGATCTCGACCAAGCGTTATATGAGTTCGGGGGAGATTGCGGGTTACGCGGAAAAGGTCAGCGGCGTGGCTAGGGCTGCGAAGCTGATCAAGAACGGGACCTACATTGGCACGGCGCTGGACGTCGCTTCCACCGCTCTTGATATTCAAAAGGCTTGTTCATTGGGCCGCGAAGATGAGTGTAGAAAGGCCAAGTATGTAGAGAGTGCTGCGTTGGTCGGAGGTTTGACAGGTGGAGCGATAGGGGGTTCTATCGGTGGCTCAGCCGCCACGGGTGGTTGCATAGTTGTCTTGGGAATCGCCAGCGGAGGCCCCGGAGCACTTGTATGCGGAGTGTTGGGCGGCGCAGTCGGAGGATGGGTCGGGGGAAACTACCTAGGGGACGCAGGCGAAAGGATGGGTGAATACTTGTACGGGAAAATGACTCAATGAATGACATACCGCTCGGGTTAACTTCACTCCTTGTAGTCGCACCCACGATACTCATAGCGATATGGTTGTTTTACATGATCCATATTTTTACCGAGAAAGCGGAATCACTGCTGCCTAATAGCAGCTTTGTAACAGGGATCAGATCCACCTATGCGCATGCGGGACTGCTTGGGAAAGCCATTCGCAATGGCGTTGTAACGCTAGCTTTAATGATGCCCCACACGTTCGCCAGGAAAGGCATTCTAGATCTCACTGAAGCTAAAAACTTCCCACAAGGTTTAAAACGCATACTGTTTTTATCGTGGGGATCGGCTTTTGTTTTTCTAATAGCTGGAATCGTACTAGGCGCCTACCTCAAACACATGAAATCGAACGGCATTTAAAATTTTTTTATATAAATATCATTGTCCGGCCTACGGTGAATGCGGCTGTGGTCGGTGTGTTTCTGTCCCGCTAGACAGTCATTCAGTTAGGTGAGTCGTGGCGGCTGTGGTCATTAGTTTTTTTGTGGTTGTCGCTCAAGACTGCACTGGGGTGCAAAGTTCCACTAATGTGCCATCCGGGCAGCGAACGTAGGAGACGGTTTGCCCCCAGGATTTGACGAGCGGGGCGGCTATTTCAGTGGCGCCAGCGTTCATTGCTTTGGCGTGGGCGGAGGGGACGTCGTCGGTCACGAGGCCCACTTCCATGCCCAGTGGTTTAACGCAGGTGTGGGCCGAAATGTGGCCAGCGCTGAAGTTCATCGCCGCGAGTTCGTCGGCGGCGAACGCCAGGGCGGTTTCGCCGGTTTCGAGTTCGCCGTAAGTGTTGGATTCGTGGAGGAAGCGAGTGGTGAGGCCGAAGGCTGTTTCGAAGAATTGCAGTGAGGCTGGGACGTCGGGGACGTAGATGATCTGGTAGCCGAATTTCATAGGCGAACATTCCTTGTTTGGGCATTGGGATGAGGAATGTAGCAGATTGCAGGTGTACTTGATCGCGCGGATCTTTGTCCGCGAACCGGTGGCAATCACTTGTTTCGTAACAACAATCGGCAGTCATTTTGACTTTGAAGGAAAAGTCCTACAGCTCGATGTTGGAACTGAATAGGACCGGTCTGATTCCTCCATTTGGCGATCTTCCGATAGGCAATTGCTCAGTTAAAACGCCGTACATTCACTCCTGTAGAACGCGATTTCATCACAAGGAGAGGACGCATGGCGTTTGACGCATTTGTCAAAATCGAAGGAATACCCGGCGAAGCCCTGGATGAAAACTACCGCGATTGGATCGAGGTCAGCGGCTACAGTTTTGGCACTCAACAAAGTACTTCAGGAACAGCCAGTTCCAATGGCGGCGCGAGCTCTGGACGTACGACGCTGAGCAATTTCACCTTCACCAAAGTTCTGGATAAGTCGAGCTGCAAGCTGATGGAGGCCAGTTGTGCCGGCGAGCATCTGAAAGAAGTCAGTCTGGTGTTGAGCCGTGCGGGTGGCGAGAAGCTTAAATACTTCGAGGTGGTGCTCGAGGAAGTCATCATTGCCGACTACATGCAAAATGCCTCCGCCGGCGTTCCTGTAGAAATCGTGCAACTGAATTTTGGTCGCATCAAAACCATCTACACCCAGCAAAAGCGCAGCGATGGTGGCGGGGGTGGGAATATTGCGGGTGGCTGGGATCGCATCAGCAACAAGAAATATTCGTGAGGCTGAAATGGCAGAGCCTCTAGCGTTCATCAATTCGCAAAGTCAGACCTACGAATCCCTCAAGGCGCAATTGGGTCTGACAGGTGTTTCCAAAAACAAATTCGATGCACTCAACAGCCACATTGCCAACACCGTGGTGCTGGCAGGTGAGCTGGTAATCATCGGTGATGCGTCTACTTCATCCAGTACCAGCCAAGAAGCGTACTTGATGGCCAAGGCACGCGACATTCATATCGGCTTGTTGACCAACCATGTTGATGCTGACGACTTCTTTCTGGATAACTTCGAACTGCTGCAGGGCATGCTCGCCAACGGCGCTATTGGCGCCGGGGTCGTCAGTGATGCCTGGAGCAAGCACATGGCAACGATCAAGAAAACGCTGGAGGAAATCGAGCAGCTGCATAAGGAATATCTGCGCAGTGGATCAATCGCCGCCAGGGACAAGTTTTATAGCGAACGTGCGGTGTTGTTCGGCAGGCTGGAACTGCAGCTCGCCAATGTCGCGTCCTATGGTTCAGGGTTGCGTTATCAAGGTTCGATAAAGCGAATGCTGGGGATTTCGACCAAGCGTTATATGAGTTCGGGGGAGATTGCGGGTTACGCGGAAAAGGTCAGCGGCGTGGCTCGGGCTGCGAAGCTGATCAAGAGCGGAACGTATATTGGTACGGCGCTGGAGGTGGCTTCATCGGGGCTTGAGATCAGAAATGCGTGTGCGCTGGGGCGGGAGGATCAGTGTACTAGGGCCAAATATGTGGAGGGATCGTCCTTGGTTGGCAGCTTGGCGGGCGGAGCTGCAGGGGGCCATCTAGGAGGGCTTGCGGCAATGCAGGGTTGCGCAGTTGTGTTGGGCGTCGCTACTGGCGGCACTGGAGCGCTTTTGTGTGGTGTGGTTGGTGGGGCAATAGGAGGGGTGATAGGTGGAAAACTCGGGGACGGCATTGGTGAAACTCTCGGCGAACTCATGTACGGGGACCGGATGCAATGAGCCAAGTGTCGCTCGGTCTAATTTCGTTTTTCATTCTCGTACCCCTGATTCTCATAGAGTTTTGGTTGATTTATATGGTGCATGTCTACACGGAAAAAGCGGAAGCGCTTATGCCAAACAGTCGTTTCGTGGAAGATTATAAAGGGATGTTTTCCCACGCGGGCCTTATGGGAAAAGCCATGCGCAATGGCTTACTCACTTTGGTTCTGCTAACACCAAACCTGACGGCCAAGAGAGGTCTTGTGGATATCTCGGAAGTCAAAAATTTCCCAAGAAAATTGAAGCGAATATTAGTTGTGTCATGGGGCTTATGTTTTTTGTTTTTTGTCGCCTTAGTGATTTTTGGCAGTTACCTTAAATATATGAAATACGTGGCGGGTGTTCATATGGTTTCCTCGTCATACGTGGCATGACATAAGCGAGTTCTGCTCGCGAGCGGTGTGACATCCAGCATTGATGCTGAATGTCAGGGCCTCTTCGCGGGCAAGCCCGCTCCTACAGGGGATTGGGGATTAGTTAGATGGAGTTAGCCAGTTTCCCGCTCGACAAGCGACGCTTGTACGCCGTGTCGCGGTTGGCCAGCCAGAAGTACAACGGCGAGGTGACCAGCAGACCGACTAGCCAGGACAAATCCGCCCCATTGATGTGCTCCGAGATCGGCCCGACATACAGCGGCGTGTTCATGAACGGAATCTGCACCACGATCCCGATCGCATAGGCCAGCAACGCCTGCGGGTTGTACCGGCCATAGATCCCGCCATCGACCTTGAAGATCGAGTTGATGTCGTACTTGCCTTTGTGAATCGCATAGAAGTCGATCAGGTTGATCGCGGTCCACGGCACCAGCACCACGAGCAGCACCAGCACCATGTCGACGAAGTGGCCGATGAAGTTGGCGGACGCGCCGACGGCGGCGAAGCAGCAGGCGGCGAGGATGACGATCGAGAGGATGGCGCGGCTTTTGGCCGTGGGAATCCAGCGGTAGGCGAAGGTTTGGATCAGGGTGATCAGCGACAGCACGGCGCCGTAGAGGTTGAGGGCGTTGTGGCTGATGACGCTGAGCAAAAACAGCACGAGCATCAACGGGCCGATGGAGCCGGTGGCGAGTTTGACCGCGTCCATGGTGTCCATGCCGACGGGCGTGGCGAGGACGGCGACGGCGCCGAAGATGAACGAGAGGCTTGAGCCGAGCACGGTGCCCAGATACGTCGTCCAGAACGTCGAGGCCACGGGTACGTCAGCCGGCAGGTAGCGCGAGTAGTCGGAGACGTACGGCGCGAAAGCGATTTGCCAGAGTGCGGCGAGCGACACGGTGGCGAGCCAGCCGGAGATGTTGAAGCTGCCACGGGTGAGGAAGTCAGCAGTTTGCACGTGGGTGAAGATGTAGCCGAAACCGAGCACGATGCCGGCGCCGAGCACCCAGGTGCCGATGCGGTTGAGCACGTGGATGAAGCGGTAGCCGATGATGCCGATGATGCCGGAACCGAGGGCGCCGATCACGATGCCCACGGGCACCGGCACGCTGTCGACCACGCCGTGCAAAGACTTGCCGGCGAGGACGATGTTGGAGGCGAAGAAGCCGATGTACATGATGCCGGCGATCAGCACCACCAGCAGGGCGCCGAGGGAGCCGAACTGGGCGCGGCTCTGGATCATTTGCGGGATGCCCATCTGCGGGCCTTGCGCCGAGTGCAGCGCCATCAGCACGCCGCCGACCAGGTGGCCGACGAGGATGGCGACGATGCCCCACACCAGGTTCAGGTGGAACATCTGCACGCCGAGGGCGCCGGTGACGATCGGCAGCGGCGCGATGTTGCCGCCGAACCAGAGGGTGAACAGGTCTCTTACCTTTCCATGGCGATCTTGCGGGGGCACGTATCCTATCGTGTGTTTTTCGATGAGCGGGGCGGAGGTTGTTGCAGAGGTGACCATGACGAACTCCAAGGCAAAAGTGAGTACGTGGACGTACTTCGGTGAGCGCCGCGTGAACGACGCTTTTCTTGTTGGAGTTGATGATGTGCGGTGGGGTGGGATAGATAAATTAGTAAGTTTGTTGGTATAGACGTTAAAAAATGTATGTCTGTGGGTAGCCGAAAAACCCTGTGGGAGCGAGCTTGCTCGCGATGACGGTCTGTCAGCCAAATCAATATTGACTGCCAGGCCGCCATCGCGGGCAAGCCCGCTCCCACAGGGTGTTTGGGTGATTCAGCTGATTGATTGCAACATCCGTTGCAGCATTTCATCGCAGCCGTTCAATTGCGCCGAGCTGACGAACTCGTCGGGTTTATGGCCTTGGTCCATGCTGCCGGGGCCGCAGACGACGGTGGGAATTCCGGCGGCGTCGAAGAGACCTCCCTCCGTTCCGAACGCCACGGTGCCGAACTCCCGTGAACCGGAAAATGCAGCGATCAACTCAGCCGCTTCACTGCGCGCATCGGTCGCCAAGCCGGGATACGCCGACAACTCGCTGAAACGAATCTCGCTCTGTTCACTTACCGCACGCATGCGCGGCAAAACCTGTTGCTCGGCAAAAGCCTTCAACTCCTGCGCAACCTCACTCGGATCATGCGAGGGCAGGGCGCGGATTTCAAAGTCGAAGCGGCAATCGGCGGGGACGATGTTCAACGCCTTGCCGCCAGCAATCACACCGGTTTGCACTGTGCTGAACGGCGGATCAAATCGCGCGTCATGATGTTCCGGCGCTTTGAGCCGGTTGCCAATCCGCCCCAGTTCGCCGATCAGTTCGGCGGCGTATTCAATCGCATTGACCCCCAGTGGCGCGTAAGCCGAGTGGCACGCTTCACCGTGAATGTCGCAGCGCATCGCCAGTTTGCCCTTGTGACCGAGCACCGGTTTGAGCTCGGTCGGTTCGCCAATGATGCACAGCATCGGTTTGACCGGTCGCTTCTCCAGTTCCGACAGCAACGAGCGCACACCAAGGCAACCGACTTCCTCATCGTACGAAAGCGCGATGTGCACCGGCAGACGAAGCGAGGCCTTTACCAAGGAAGGAACGAGGGCAAGCACGCAAGCAATGTAGCCTTTCATGTCCGCCGTGCCGCGACCGTACAGCTTGCCGCCGCGCTCAGTGAGCTCGAACGGTGCAACCGTCCATGGCTGACCATCGACGGGCACCACGTCGGTGTGCCCCGACAGCACGATGCCCGGTCGATCCGCCGGGCCAATAGTCGCGAACAGATTGGCCTTGCTGCGCGGCTCGTTGTAGACCAGTTCGCAAGGCACATCGAAGCGTTCGAGGTAGTCGCGGACAAACTCGATCAGGTGCAGGTTTGATTCGCGGCTCGTGGTGTCGAAGGCCACCAATTGCTTTAGCAAATCGCGGCTGGCGCTCATCGGTCGTCTCCAGCGACGCCGTAGCCAGGGGACTTGTCGGGGGCCAGGGCGCGGTCGATGTAGTCCTGGACCTGCGGGCGATAGGCGTCCCACAGTTTCTCCAACTGGCCGATGGGGTCTTCGTCAGCCCAATCGACCCGCAGGTTGATGATCGGCCAGGTCAGTTCGCCGACCACCACCACTGCAGCCGAATGCACCGGCCCGGCTTCACCGCCCGCTGCGATAGCGGCTCTCATCGCCGCGAGCAGGCGATCGGTCAGTTGGCCTTCGCCTTGCTCAAACGCGCTGACCATGGCCTCGATCACCGCACGGTCCGCCAACATGTTGCCGGCCGCCACGCATTGCTCGCCGGACACGGCGTTGTGGTTGCCCAGGGTTTGCGAACCGCTGAAATGCGCGGTGCGGCCGAGGTGGTCAATCGCCGTGATCTGTCGGTACTGGCTGTAGCCGTTGCGGGTCAGGACTTTGTCCAGCGCCTCGGCGGGTGCGAGGCCTTGCTCCATGAGGGCGAGGGCTTCCGGGCCGAGGGAGGGCAGGGTGATGTTTTGCGTGGAGACGGCGCCGACACCCGGCAGCAACCACGGGCAGCGGGCGCCGACGGCGATGCTGGAGGAACTGATCGCGATGCCGAACTGACCGGTTTCGGGGCAACGGGCGGCGATGGAGAAGGTCATGGTTTTGCTCCTTGTTTAGCCTTGGCGAAGTGGTTGTCTGGGCGGGCCCCTTCGCGGGCAAGCCCGCTCCCACAAGGTCCTTCAGTGGCCACAAATGTGTGCACGACGACGAACCTGTGGGAGCCGGGCTTGCCCGCGATGGCCGCGACTCGGTCTACTCAGGAATCACCGCAATCACATCAATCTCCATCAACCACTGAGGCTGCCCCAACGCCGACACCACCAACCCGGTGGAAATCGGAAACACGCCTTTAAGCCATTTCCCGACTTCCTGATAAACCGGCTCGCGATACCGCGGATCGATCAGGTAAGTCGTGGTTTTCACGATATGGCTCAGGTCGCTGCCAGCCTCTTCCAGCAACTGCTTGACGTTGCGCATGGCCTGCTCGGCTTGCGCACGCGGGTCGCCAAGACCCACCAGTTTGCCTTCGAAATCGGTGCCCACCTGGCCACGAACATAAACGGTGTTGCCGGCCCGGACGGCTTGGCACAGGTCATTGTCCAGGCTCTGGTTCGGGTAGGTTTCCTTGGTGTTGAACATGCGAATACGGGTATGGGTTGGCGTGGACATGTGACGCTCCTGAAAAAGAAAAGTGGCTTAAGCGCTGACAGTGGTTTTATGGGTGAGCGGGGCGGTTTCAGCCTCGCGTTGCGCCGCATCGTGGTAATCGAGATACGAGCGCTGGATGGCGATGTGGTCGGCCACGTACTTGGCGTCGTGCCAAACACCCCAGATGAACGAAGAACCGCGACGCGACTGCCACGGCAGGCCGAGGAAATACACGCCTGGCTCGCTCGACACACCGCGCTGGTGCTGTGGCTTGCCGTTGTTGTCGAAGGCATCGACCTTGAGCCAGCTGTAATCCGTGGCAAAACCGGTGGCCCAGATGATCGAGGTCACGCCAGCCTTGGCCAGATCAAGCTCAAGAATCGGCCGGGTCACGCACTCAGGATCCGGGAAGGTAATGCGCGCTTCCGGCTCTTCCGGCAGGTCCAGGCCATTGCGCTCGATGTAGGCATCGGCGGCGTTAAGCAGCGCCAGATAATTCTCATCGCCGCGCGCCAGGTTGTCGGCCAGGTTCGGCTGGAACGTCGCCACGCTGCCATTGAATGCCTGGGTCAGGCCGACCAGCGTCATGCCGCGATGGGCCAGCCCACGGAAGTCCACCGTGCGACCGCCATGCGCACCGCTCACGGCGATGGTCACGTGTTCGCGCCCCGGCTTCATCGCCGCCTGATCCCATTCGCCGAGCACGCCCAGCCACCAGCAGAAATCACGGTTGCGATAGGCGCGAGGAGGGCGATCGTGCGCGCCCACCGAGAGATAAACCTTCTTGCCGGCACGCTGCAATTCATCAGCGATTTGCACGCCGGACGAGCCAGCACCGACGACCAGCACAGCGCCCTCAGGCAGTTGCGCTGGATTGCGGTAATCAGCCGAATGGATCTGCATGAACGGCTGATCTTTCGGTGCAATCGGCGGGATAACCGGACGCTGGAACGGCCCGGTAGCCGCGACCACGCGGTTGGCCTCGATCACGCCTTCGGAAGTTTCAATGGTGAAACCCGGGCGACCAACATTGCGTTCAACCTTCAGCACGTCGACGCCGGTGCGGATCGGGGCATTGAATTTCTTCGCGTAGGCTTCGAAGTAGTCTGCCACACGTTCTTTCGGTGCAAACTCGTCGGGGCTGAGGTCGTCAAAATCAAGGCCTGGAAAACGGTCGTGCCACGCCGGTCCATTGGCCACCAGCGAATCCCAACGCCCGGTGCGCCAGCGCTCGGCGATACGGTTGCGCTCCAGCACCAGGTGCGGCACGCCGAGTTTGCTCAAGTGTTCACTCATGGCCACGCCAGCCTGACCGGCGCCAACAATCAGCGTATCTGTTTTTATTTTTTCAGTGGTCATCTCTATACCCTTCGAGTTGGAGTTAGGTCGCTAACGGCCTGCCATTTCTTGGGCTCAAGACTAGGGATCACCCTGGTATCGGTAAAATATTATTAAGCTGGCATTTGAGTATAAATAACTGAGGCAGAGCGTTTTATTCCGTGGCAGTCTCGATTCGTTCGAACGATGCTGTTAAAGATGAAACGACCAGTTGTAGCAGCTGTCGAGCCTGCGAGGCTGCGTTCGGCTGCGCAGCAGTCGTCAAATCCGACGACGCGATTCATCAGGAGAACCACGTTTGCGGGGTTTACGACTGCTGCGCAGCCGAACGCAGCCTCGCAGGCTCGACAGCTGCTACAGAGGTCTTGTTATGGCTAAACCACTTTCTAGCGGCCCACTCCGATGACCGATCTAAACGAAAAAATTGGCCTGAGCGAGGCGCCACCGGTCGATGCTTCCCCGCGTCGCCGAACCTTACTGGCCGCCTGCAGCGCGCACGCGGTGCATGACGGTTTGACCGACGTGATCTACGTGTTGTTGCCGATCTGGCAGCTGCAGTTTGGCCTGAGCTTCGCGCAGATCGGGCTGTTGCGCGGTGCCTATTCGGGGACGATGGCCGGCTTCCAGTTGTTGGTGAGTCGCGCGGCCAAACGCTGGGGGCGCGAGCGTATGCTGGTGGGCGGAACCGCGCTGGCCGGTTTGGCCTACCTGTTTGTCGGGCTGGCAGACGGGCTGCAGTTGCTGTTGTTGGCTTTGATGCTGGGCGGATTGGGCGCCAGCACCCAACACCCGTTGGCGTCATCAATGGTCAGCGACACCTTTGAGGCGGGCGGCGGGGTCAAGGAGGCGTTGTCGCAATACAACTTTGCCGGCGACATCGGCAAGATGCTGATACCGGCACTGGTCGGCGTGCTGCTGACCGTGGTCAGCTGGCGCACCAGCGTGACGCTGATGGGTTTGTTGGGGCTGGTCGCCGCAGGGCTCTTGGGCTGGTTGATTGCAGCGCGCAACGTGCCAGCGTCCAGGTTGCACAAGGCCGCCAAAGTATCGACCGGAAGCGGCTCCGTCAGCGGGCTGCGTGCACTGCTGGTGACCGGTGTGCTGGACAGCGCGGTACGCATGGGATTCCTGACCTTCTTGCCATTCCTGTTGACCAACAAAGGCGCCGGGACCGCAGGCATTGGCCTGGCGTTGGCGCTGTTGTTCGTGGGCGGGGCGTTCGGCAAGTTGCTGTGCGGCTATCTGGGCGCGCGCATCGGTATGATGAAGACGGTATGGCTGACGGAATCGGCGACCGCGCTGTTGATCATTCTGGCCGTGTACTTGCCGCTGACCGGCACGCTGGTGATGTTGCCGCTGTTGGGGCTGGCGTTGAACGGGACATCATCGGTGCTCTATGGCGCAGTGCCAGAATTATCCAATGCCGAGAAACGTGAGCACGCTTTTGCGCTGTTCTACACGGGCACGATTGGTGGCGGGGCGTTGGCGCCGGTGTTGTTTGGTCGCCTGGGGGACGTCACCGGGATTCCGGTGGCGGTGATGACGCTGGCGGCGATTCTGTTGCTGACATTGCCGTTGTCCTGGTGTGTGCAGCGCGGCCTGGACCGCGCTGCCCAAAGAGCACCCGGCCGTTAATGCATCTTGCTGTGATCAGCCATGCCCAGTGCCCGAGCTTCGGCTTGCACCTGGATCGTTTCTTTTTCGCCCTTGGCGTTTTCCACGATCAGGGTCAGCGGGACTTTATCGCCTTCCTTAACCTGAGCCGTCAGGTCAATCAGCATCACGTGGTAGCCATGCGGGTCAAAGCTCACCGGTTTGCCGGCCGGCAGCGCCACGGACTCGACCTGGCGCATGCTCATCACGTCGTCTTTCATGCTGGATTGGTGAATTTGCACGGTGTTGGCGACAGGCGACTGTACGCTGAGCAGCTTGCTGTCGCTGTCGGCTTGCAGGGTCATGAAGGCACCGGTCGACTGCTGGCCGGCTACCGTCGCGCGGACCCAAGCGTCATTGACCTGGGTTTGCGCGGATACCTGCCAAGCCATGCCGATCAGGGAAAGCCCCAGTACCAGCTGTTTAACACGGCGTGAGAAAGCGGTGGTTACGCGTAGCGAATTCATTAGCAGACTTCCATGACGGTGAGCAGGTCTTCTGCACACTCTTGGGCGGTAAGCGACGCGGACAGCCCCAGGCGCAGGTTGCCCCGGGTGTCGAAGACGTAGCTGGTGGCGGTATGGGACAGGGTGTAGCTGGAACCGCTCGGGATCTTTTCATAGAACACGCCGAACTCCTTGGCGGTGGCGGCGGTTTGTTCCAGCGAACCGTGCAGCGCCTCGAAGCTTGGGTCGAATGACTTGACGTAGGCGTCGAGCATTTGCGGTGTGTCGCGCTCGGGGTCGAGGGTGATGAAGATCACTTGCAGTTTCTTGCCGTCGCGGCCCATCAGTTTCTTGGCTTGCACCGCACGCGCCAGCGTCGTCGGGCAGACCGCCGGGCATTGGGTGAAACCGAAGAAAATCATCGGCATCATGCCGCGATAGCTGGTCAGCATCTTCGTTTCGCCCTGGGCATCCTTGAGCTTGAAGGTACGCCCCATGATCTTGTCGCTGAGGTCCTTGCCGTATTTGTATGACAGTTTGCTGCTGTCATCGCAACCGGCGAGCAAACCCAGGCTCAACAGGCTCATGCCGCGCAGGACTGTGCGACGGGTATACAACGTACTCATGGGAAAAATCCTGTGTAGCGACGTGAGATCTACAGCGGCTGATTAATCAGACGAAAAAAGCGCGTGGATATTAACAAACTGTTGCCGTGCTCCGCACATTGTCAGACGAAGGTCTGGTCCGGTACAGCGTCAGAAAACGCAGAAAAATACGGATCAGACCAGCGGGCGGGCCATAACGCCAACCTTGTCCCAGCCTGCGCCCGGCTCTGTAGCAGCTGTCGAGCTTGCGAGGCTGCGTTCGGCTGCGAAGCAGTCGTAAAATCAGGCAGCGCGGTGTGTCAGGTGTACCGGGCAATCAGGGTTTACGACTGCTGCGCAGCCGAACGCAGCCTCGCAAGCTCGACAGCTGCTACAGAGCCGAACGCAGCCTCGCAAGCTCGACAGCTGCTACAGAGCCGAACGCAGCCTCGCAGGCTCGACTGCTGCTACAGGGTTTGTGTTGCGGTGGCTGACACATTGCAGATACAAAAGTGCGCTTTCATGGGCCTGTCCCCACCCACAAAGAGAGCGTTGCCATGTATCGCAAACTGCAACAGGCCGCCAAATTCCTCAGTCAGGGCGCGCGTTTGATGGTCGGTGTCCCCGATTACGATAACTATGTCGCCCAAATGGCACTCAAACACCCGGACCAACCGGTGATGAGCCAATCGGCGTTTATTCGTGAACGTCAGGAAGCCCGCTACGGCGGCAAGCAATGCACCACACGTTGCTGCTGAACGTCTGGCCCCGCGCACCAGTCAGCACAATATTCTCCCCATTTCCTGACGGCTGCTAAGCTTCGATTTGGCTGCGTCCGGGCCCGTTAATGGCCGGTCGTTGATAGCGTGACGACGGAGTACCCCTTCAGTTCCAGCGCCCACTTCCAGTGAGGTGGCGAGGGACTGTCGGCAACCTGCACGGAGGCAGGCAATGGTGATCAAGCACGTGGGCAATTCGAGTGCCGAGGCTGTTCCCGAGCCACTCGATCGTGAAGAAATGGAGCGGGTTCTGGCGCTGCTGCTGGCCAGTCCGTTGTTCGCCAAGTCCAGGCGGATGGGCAGCCTGCTGCGGTTTCTGGTCGAGCATGACCTGCAAGTGTCGAACCTTCCGCTGACCGAGCATGCCATCGGCATCGCGGTGTTTCGCCGTGACCCGGCGGTGTACTGCACGGGCGACGATCCGGTGGTGCGGGTGCAGATGGGCCGGTTGCGGCGCAAGCTCGCCAGCCATTACGCGACCGTCGGCCAGCACGATCCTGTGCGCCTGAGCATCCCGGCCGGTTGTTATCGCCTGGCGTACCAGCGGCTGCGGCCCAAAGGGCTTGGCATGCGCCATCCTGTTTTGCAGATCCAGCCGTTTACTTGCATCACTGCCGATGGCGATGACTTTACCCGGGGCTTGTGCGAAGAGTTGAGTTGCCGGCTGTTTGAGTCGTTCGAGCAGACGCAAACCCAGGCGAACCACGTATTGATGAAGGTGCCGCGAAGCAGCGCAAAAACACCGGACCCGGTGCGGGTGGGGCGCGGCAGCTATTCCCTGGAGGGCAGCGTGCGGGTGGAACCGAGCCGTGGCCGCGCCTCGGTGCGCCTGATTGATATCGCTCAAGGGCGGATTCGCTGGTCAGAGCAGTTCGATCGCAATCGACCGTACGGCATCGCTACCCAGGAAGATCTGGCGGAATCCATCTGTCGCTCATTGACCGGCTATTTCGCCCGGGCAGATGCCTCCTGAAAGGAAGGGGGCAACCGCAAGGTTGCCCCCCATGCGACGGTTACACGGTTTTCCATTCACCGCCTTCGTAGAGGCGGGCGGCGTCATTAGCGAAGGTCAGGTCGATTTCGATGGACTTGGAGCGCGAGGTGCTGAACATGGTGCTGGTCTGCACGTTCTGTTCGAACCACACGAGAATGGTCTCGACCGGAGTCAAAACGGTATTGCCGGTGACCACCTGGTTGACCGCCACGTAGATGGGCGTGCTGACCTGGTTGCCATCGATGCCGGTGGACAACTGGTTGACCCCTGGGTGAATGGGCGCGTAGTTATTCACCAACGTGAAGGAGACGTCGGGACCTCCCGTCACCGCAGCGCCCATCAGGCCGCTGGAGTCGAGTATCGAGGTTTGTCCCAGGCCAATATTGACGGTGTTGGTCGACGCTTTGACGGTGACGTTGTCCTTGAACACGTTGGAGGCGAACAGCTGGTACTGGGGCGTCCAGCTGAATTCGTTGTTGCTCAAGTACGCGTCATAGGACTGCCAGACCACGTTGTAATCTTCCGTACCCACCTTCTTGGCAAAGCACAGCTTGTAACCGGATTTTTTGAGTAGCGTCAGGTCGCCGGCGGCGATCTCGATCGTGACCACTTTTTGTGTAGCTGCCAGGGTTGATCTCAACACCTTGCCGTAGTCGGCGTGAGTCAAGGCTCTGGTGGCGCCCAGGATAGATTTGACGGCCTCTTGCACGTCATTTTGAAGTTGTTGGCCGTGTTCGCTTAAAGCAATTGATTTGCTCATGGTTTCCCTATTCCTTGGTGGTGTGTTGGGCAATCAATGGGCAGCGGGCATCGAATTGCACAAGCGGCACCCGTGACAGGTCTCCCATGCCTCCGTCGGGGGAGGCGGGCGGTGCCGATGATGTGTCACAACCCTGTAAGCACATTGACGGCTTCACTGTAGGGACACCATGCGGGGCGGCGAAGTGTCTTGGCGTTACATTCGAAAGGGGCACGGACCCGGTACGGATCAGGCAGGTAACAAGCGGCGTATCGCTGGCGTATCAAGGGGAGAAACAGCAGGGCGGCCGTTCGACCGCCCCACCGTGGCCTCAGTGCGCCGCAGTGCTTGCCTTCACGTCAGCCCAGACGAAGTTCCAGCTGTTGCGTTTGCCTTTGGCAATCTCGATCAGCTTGTTCTCATAGTGGGTGTGATTGACCGTGCCGGTGTAGGTCAGCTTTCGGCTCTCGTTGTTGCCCGTCACCGTGCCCGGTGTGCCGCCAACGTCGGTCATGGCTTTTTTCATATCGGTTTCCGACGGGGCACTCTTATCGTTTTTTTCAACGGTTACGAAACTCATGGTGTCACCTCTTCCGTGATGGGGGGATCGGTGGGCGACAGGGTCGATACGCGTTCACGTCCGTGTCATCACACCGAAGCCATACTCTATTGGCCGGCCGAGTGGCGCAGAAGTGACAACACGGCTTGTAAGGTAACAACGCGGATACAGCTGAAAACGGGTCGCGTAACCCGGACGTATCAGCCATCCGATGACGAAGCACTGATGACCCTGTCGGAGCGGGCTTGCCCGCGATGAGGCTTTCACATTCAAAATCTATGTTGACTGATACACCGTCATCGCGGGCAAGCCCGCTCCCACAGGGATGGGTGGTGACACATAAATCTCGGGCACCCTACCGCGTCAGCCAATCATTCGTTTGATCGATGACGACCATCAATAAACGCAAGTTCTGTTTTTCCGCCAAGGGAGGAGGATAGCGTTATGTCGAACTCGCCATTGAAGGAACCTGTGCGATGAGAATGTCTACCTTGCTGGCTTTTGTCGCCGTGTTGACCGGCAGTGTTGCCGCCACCGTGCCTGCCTATGCGGCCGATCAGTCCTGCCACTTTCTCCCGGTAGGCGATAGCACCGCCAGCTTGCAACACGCTCAATCGGTGGGTGTGCTCTACAGCGAGAATACTGTCGAAACCCTGCAATACCTTGAGCAATACCACGCTGTTGCGTTGAATGGCGCGAAGAATCCTGCGCTGGATTCGCGGATCAGCAATGCGTTCGTCACCAGTTCCGACCCGAAACGGGCGATCAATTGGCTGATGGCTTCGCTGCAGAAAGAATTCGCCTCGGTGACCGTTTACGACAACCTCGACGCGGTGGTGCAAGCCCATCCCGACGTGGTGGTGATGCTGGACACTTACAGCCGTCTGGTGTCGAAGCGCAACAACCAGGTCGAAGCGCGCTTCCTGGCCAAGTTTTACGACTCTAACCTGCAATACATCGGCAAGGCCGAAGGCTCACGTGAACAACAGATGCCTTCGGTGTGGGTGCATGACAAGGCCGCCCCGCAGATCGCCGCGCAAATCGACCAGCAAACCGCGCTGCAAATCAACGCGCTGAAGCAGTTCGATGCGTCGCTGAAAGCACTGGTGACGTCGGGCAATGTGGCGCAAGTCGCCAACAATTGACGCCACCCGATCGTTCATCGGGTGGCCTCACAGGCTGGGGTCAATCCTTGATCACATAGCCATAGGCCCGAATGCGACCCCCTTCTTCTTTCAAGTACACGCCCTGAAGTTCCGGGGTGAAGCCGGGCAGTGAGTTGATACCGTCCTCCAGTGCCAGGAAATACTTGAGCACCGCACCGCCCCAAATTTCTCCGGGCACTACGCAGAGCACGCCAGGTGGATACGGAAGGGCACCTTCGGCGGCGATACGACCGTCCGCCTCTGCCAATGCCACCAACTCAACGTTGCCGCGAATGAATTCGAATTGGGCCGCCTGAGGGTTCATCGCCTTTTTCGGGAAGTGTTCCTTGCGGAACATTGCCTTCTGCAATTGCTGGACGTTGTGGTTGCGGTAAAGGTCGTGCATTTCTTGGCAGAGCTGGCGGATCGTGTAGTTGCGATAGCGCTCTTCGTACCGCGCATAGATCGCCGGCAACACCCGGCTCATCGGTGCGTTATCGTTGACGAAGCGTTCAAAGCGCGCAATCTGCGCGGCCAGATGGGTCATCTTCGCCCAGTCTTCGGCCGGCGTGAGCAGGAACAGAATCGAGTTCAAGTCACACTTTTCCGGAACGATGCCGTTCTCCCGCAGGAAGTTGGCCAGGATGCCGGCGTGAATCCCGAAGTCGGTGTAACTGCCATCTACAGGGTCGATGCCCGGGGTGGTAAACAGCAACTTGCACGGGTCGATGAAGTACTGCTTGTCTCCATAACCGGAGAAAGCATGCCAACGATCTTTCGGATGAAACTCGAAAAACCGGATGTCATTGGCGATTTCTTCAGTGGGATAGTCTTCCCACGCGCGCCCTTCGATGGTGTCGGGTACGAACGGGCGGACCATGGTGCACGCTTCCAGGATCAACTTGCGCGCATCGATGCCGAACTTCACGCAGTCTTCCCACAGGCGCAAGCCGCTGCGCCCTGAGTGGATGCGCGCGTTCACGTCCAGTGAGGCGAACAGCGGGTAAAACGGGCTGGTAGACGCCTGGGCCATGAACGCATTGTTCAGCCGCGCATGGTTGCAATAACGGGCCTGGCCCTTGATGTGGCGGTCTTTCTTGTGAATCTGCGACGCCTGGGAAAATCCTGCCTGCTGTTTGTGCACCGATTGGGTGACAAAGATGCCGGGATCGTTTTCATGCAGATCCAGCAGCAGCGGCGAGCAATCCTTCATCATCGGGATGAACTGTTCATAGCCCACCCACGCCGAGTCGAACAGGATGTAGTCGCACAGTTTGCCGATGCGATCGACGACTTGTCGGGCGTTGTAGACGGTGCCGTCGTAAGTCCCCAGTTGAATGATCGCCAGGCGAAACGGCCGTGGCAGGTTGGCCCTGTCCGGCGCGACTTCGCTGATGAGTTCGCGCAGGTAGGATTCTTCGAAGCAATGGGCGTCAATCCCGCCGATGAAGCCATAGGGATTGCGCGCGGTTTCCAGGTACACCGGCGTGGCGCCAGCCTGGATCAACGCCCCTTGGTGAACGGATTTGTGGTTGTTGCGATCGAACAGCACCAGGTCGCCAGGGGTGAGCAGGGCGTTGGTCACGACTTTGTTGGAGGCTGATGTGCCATTGAGGACGAAGTAAGTCTTGTCGGCGTTAAACACCTTCGCCGCATGTTTTTGCGCCAGAAGCGCCGGGCCTTCGTGGATCAGCAAGTCGCCGAGCTTGACGTCGGCGTTGCACATGTCGGCGCGAAACAGCGTCTCGCCGAAGAAATCGTAGAACTGCCGGCCAGCCGGGTGTTTGCGAAAAAACTGGCCGCCCTGGTGGCCAGGGCAGGCGAAGGTCGCGTTGGCCGATTCGGTGTAGTGTTTGAGCGAGTCGAAGAAGGGCGGCAACAGGCTCTCTTCGTAAGCCTTCGCTGCCGTTTCCAGTTGGTGACCATGGTATTCGGCGTTGTTGCGCGAAGGATCAAAAATGCCGTTGACCTGCAGCAGCACATCTTCAAGGTGCTGGTAGACGTCCCGGGCGCGTGTGCCGGTGCCGGGAGCGGTGACCAGGAAAATCGGAATATCAAAACCGGTCCGCTGGATGTCTTCCAGTGCACCCGATAACACATCCTCCACCGAGAACACCGCGACCGCGACGTCGGTGTAGTCGGTTTGATTGAGCGGGACCACTTCCCGTGAAGTGTGGAAACAATCAAACACGGAATCACTGGCAGCTATTTTCAACGCTTTCATGCGGGGAATCTCCTAGCGACATTCACTTGTCTGCTGTTTTTAAAGAGATCAATTTCCAGGGGCGCCTTAATGGCACCCCGATCCAGAATAATGCCAACACTGGTTATAGATCATGACTTGGAACAGTTTTCGATTTGTTTAGCCCTTGCCGAGGATTGCCAACAGGCGCTGCACCGCCTCGGTTTCGACGGCGCCTTCGTTGGCGCCTTCCTGAAACACCGCGCAACTGGCCGTGTCGTTGCCGTTAACGCAGCGATAGACCGCGACGACGCTGCCCGGTCCGCCGCCGGTATGTCCGCTCAAGGTCAAGCCACCTTCCACTTCGCCCTGCATCAGGCCCAGACCGTAACCTGGTGAAAGCCACGGGCGTCCGGGAATCGGTCCACCCAAGGCGTGAACCGTTTGCATCTCTCGCAGCAACGATTCAGCAAAGAGGTGTCCGGCCAGCAGGCGGTCCAGGCCCAGGGCGGCTTCATCCAGCGGACCGACCAACAAACCGTGATAGACCCAGCCGGGATCGTAGGTGGACGCTGCGCCCATGTTTACACCCGCCAGATCGGTGCGCGTCGTGGCCAGGCGTGTGCGCGATAAGCCGAGGGGTGAAAACGCCCGTTGGGTCAGTGCCTCTTCAAGCGGCAGGCCTGTCGTGCGTTCAATCAGTCTGGCGACATACAGGTAGCCGACGTTCGAATAACGCCAACCGTCTCCCGGTGTATAGCGCAACCTGGTGGCGTCAAGACGCTGCAGCATGTCATCGGCCAGCCACGGGGTGTCATCGCGGGCCACGGCAGCGTGGTAGTCGGCGAGCTCGCCATAATCCGCCAGCCCGGCCTCATGCCGCAGGAGTTGGCGCAGTGTGAAGGGGCCTTCTGGCACCACGTCGTCCAAGCTGATCAAGCCATCACGCACCAGTGTCAGGGCCGCCGCCGAGAGCAGCGTTTTGGTATAGCTCCACCAGGGAACTGTTGTCTCGGGTTGTGCAGGCGTGAGCGGTGAACCGTTGCGTACAAGGGAAAAAACCATGGGTAACTGCTCTGGCTTGGGGCACCGGGGAGTGTGCCAGAAAACAATCAAGCCCCACGCACTCTCACCAACAACGCATCCCGACGCGATCTCACCAGCAACACCTACCCGACGCAATCTCACCAACAACGCCGACCCTGTAGGAGCTGTCGAGCTTGCGAGGCTGCGATCGGCTGCGCAGCAGTCGTAAACCCTGAGTTCCGGATACATCTGGCACACCGCGTTGACTGGTTTTACGACTGCTGCGCAGCCGATCGCAGCCTCGCAAGCTCGACAGCTGCTACGGATTGAGTTACGGGTCGGCATTAGCCATCGACCTGATTGTGTTTACGCGGTGGTTTGGCTAATCTCGCATAAACACGCAAAAACAGGCATAAGCATGCAAGATCAGCATTCAGCAGCGGAGCTGCCCCAGCTCCGTCGTCAGAAAATTCTGCTCATCCTCGAACGCGACGGCAAGGTCATGGCCTCCGAGTTGAGCCAGCATTTCGCGGTGTCGGAAGACACCATTCGCCGGGATCTTTCGGAGCTTGCCGCCGCTGGCCTGGTGCAACGGGTGCACGGCGGGGCGTTGCCGCGTCCCAAGGACACGGGGAAAGATTACTTCACCCGGGTCAGCGAAACCGATGAGGTGAAAACCCATCTGGCGCAGCTTGCGGCCGCTCGGGTGGAGGATGGGCAAATCGTGATGTTCGATTCCGGCACCACCACGCTGCAGATCGCGCGTTCGTTGCCCTTGGACATTTGCATCACCGCGATCACCACCTCGCCGATGACGGCGATTACTTTGGCCGAGTACAAAGGCATCAAGGTGATTCTGGCGGGCGGGCAACTCAACCTGGCGACGATGTCGGTCAGTGGCCACGAGACCGTGCGTTTGTTGCAGGGGATCAAGGCCGATCTGCTGTTCACCGGGGTGTGCGCGATTCATCCGGAGGTTGGCATCAGCTCGCTGCATTACGATGAGGTGCCCGTGAAACAGGCGCTGTTCGACAGTGCCTCGCAGGTGATCGCTGTCACCACGGCGGACAAACTGGGGGCGGTGGAGCCGTTCGTGGTGGCGCCGTGTTCACGTCTGCATACGCTGATCACTGAGCGTCATGTGGCGACGGGGAATATCGAGGATTACCGCAAGCTTGGGATTGAAGTGGTGCAGGCGGACGCTTGAGTCTTTTGGCATTGTGTTGGATGTGCCGGCCTCTTCGCGGGCAAGCCCGCTCCCACAGGGATCTTGGGTGGCCACGGGTTTCGAGTCGTTGAAGATCAAATTGTGGGAGCGGGCTTGCCCGCGATGGCGGTGGGGCGGCTGGCAATTTGTTGTGGTTTTACCACAGATTCCAATCAGCCATGAACCAACGCAATCGCAAACGACACCACGATCATGCAGGCAAACGCAAAGTTGAGATTCATGAGGCCAACGTCCGATCTGTTAAAAGTGGTGCCATATTGAACAGGTCGCAGGCAAATAAAAAATTCGGCTTCATGATTTAAAAGATCAAAGAAAATGATGATTGCCGGCTACGGCTTGCTTACTGCGCACCAAACATCACCGTCCAGTAAATCCCCGCATCACTTTTCGGATCGACCGCATAGGCCGCCCCTGCATCACGGAACTGTGGGTTCATCAGATTCGCGCCGTGGCCGGGGCTGGCCAGCCAGCCATCGCCCACCTTGCGCCCGGTGTCTTGCCCGGCGGCGATGTTTTCGCCGATTTGTTGAGCGTCATAGCCCGCCAGTTCCGCCCGGTCGCCCGGTGTGCGGCCATCGCGGTCTTTGTGATCGAAGAAGTTGTTATTGGCCATGTCCCGGGAATGCGTTTCGGCGGCTGTTCCCAGGATGGCGTTCCAGGTCAGCGGCGTGGTGGCAGCGAAGGATTGTGCGCCGCACTGTTGGGGCCGGGTGCGGGCGACATTGAGCTCGGCCAGCAGTTTCTGGCCTTCCGCCTGCCAATCACCCAGGCGCGCGCTCAACAGCGGACGAGCCACCACGATGCGCCATTCGCGGGCCTGGCGGCTGACGCCGACATCGACGAATTGCGGGTCGAGCACGATCTGGCAAAAAGTCTCCTGGATCGCTTTCATCGCCGCGGCCGCATCACGCGGCCCGGACAGGCTGATCGCCTGCACGTTCTTCATGGGATAACCCGCGGTCGCCATCGCCTGCTGCAAATTGCCGATGCTGGTGGCAGACAGCGCCAGTCGTGGATCGGCTGACAGCGGCGGCAGCTCCGATGAGACCTGGCCGGCGCAGCGTTGCAACTGGCTGCGGTAGACGTTGATCGACTCGATCAGCTGTGACTCGTCGCCCGCCACGGCGTTGGCAGCGAACAGCAGTCCCACCGACAACCCGGCAAGACGCATAGCGGATGATGTGAAGCGCATGGAAATCCCCCTTGAGCAGATTGCGCCCATGATGCGCGAAGTTACCCCATCAAAGGCAACGGATTTTCCAGAATGTTAGGAGAGGTGTGCAATCATTTCACTACTACACTGAAACGATACTGCCCACTGAGTCATTCCCGCCATGCGCCTCGACTGGTTAGCCACCTGCCTCGCGATCACTCTGCTTGCCGGCCCCGCATTCGCTGCGGATCAAGAGCAAAAACAAAAAGTCGCCGAAGACAAGGCCGAGGTGCTTGAGCAAAAAGCCGCAGAGACCCCCAGCCCCGCACCGGCGACGAAAGCCCAAGCCATTACCCAGTCCGAAGTCCAGGCCGTGGACCCCGCCGGCGTCGCACCGCTGGACGACGCCATCACCTGCCTGGCCCGCTCCATTTATTGGGAAGCCAAAGGCAAGGATTCCGCCGACATGGAAGCCGTCGCCAACGTCGTCATGAACCGACTCGGCCACGAGGGTTTTCCGGATACGGTGTGCGGTGTGGTCAAGCAAGGCTCCGAGACCAAGAGCTGCCAGTTCTCGTGGTGGTGTGACGGCAAGTCCGATTCGGTTCAGGAAGAGGGCCCTTATTCAATCGCCAAGGAAATCGCACGCAAGGCGTTGAACAAGCAACTGCCGGATCACACTAATGGCGCGCTGTATTTTCATGACCGCACCGTGAAGCCGGTGTGGGCTAAGGAATACATCAAAACCGTGGATATCGGCTTGTTCCGGTTTTATAAGCCGCGTGGTGGGGACGCCAAGTAGCAGCGTCGATTTTCGACTGTTTTTTCAAGACATACCTCAACGTTACCGAAACTGAAATATTTCTGTTTTATAAGTTTCACGACGCAACCGTGCGTAAGTGAAGCCATAAGCAGGAACTTCAGATGAAGCTGACGAGGGTGTTGACCAGGAACAGTTGGCAGGCAGGCGTGGTCCGGGCGAACGCCTCATGACCATTCTCGTCACCGGCGCCGCCGGTTTCATCGGCTTTCATACCGCCCGGCGCTTGTGCCTGGACGGTCATGAAGTGGTCGGGATCGACAACCTCAACGACTACTACGACGTGGCGCTCAAGCAGGCGCGGCTTAAAGAGCTGGAGTCCTTGCCGGGTTTTCGTTTCCGTAAAATGGACATCGTCGATAAACCGGCGTTGCTGGCGTTGTTCGACGAACACCGGTTTACCGAGGTGGTGCATCTGGCGGCGCAGGCCGGCGTGCGTTACTCGCTGGACAACCCGGATGTTTACGCTCAATCAAATCTCGTGGGTTTCCTCAATGTGCTGGAAGCCTGCCGGCACCATCGCCCTGACCATCTGATCTATGCCTCGAGCAGTTCGGTGTACGGCACCAACAGCAAAATGCCGTTCAGTGTCGAAGACCCGGTCGATCACCCCATTTCACTGTACGCCGCCAGCAAGCGCGCCAATGAACTGCTGGCGGACAGCTATTGCCATTTGTATGGCCTGAAGGCCAGCGGCCTGCGCTTTTTTACCGTCTACGGTCCTTGGGGCCGACCGGACATGGCGCTGTTTAAATTCACCGACGCGATCCTCAACGGCCTGCCGATCGACCTCTATAACCAGGGCCAGATGTCGCGCGACTTCACCTACATCGACGACATCGTCGAAAGCATCGCCCGCCTGCGTTCGCGGCCGCCGGTGCCGGGTGATGCTGACGCAGGCGCCAACCGACTGTTCAACATCGGTCGCGGCATGCCGGTGGCGTTGCTGGATTTCGTCGAGTGCCTGGAGTCGGCGCTGGACAGACAGGCGCTGCGCAATTTCATGCCGCTACAGGCCGGCGATGTGGTCAAGACCTGGGCCGATGTATCGGCACTGGCGGAGTGGGTCGGCTTCCGTCCGCAGGTGACGGTTGAAACCGGTGTGACGGAATTCGTGAAGTGGTATCGGCAGTTTTATCGGATTTGAATGGGGTACTGCCGTCTGTAGGCGCTGGCTTTCCCGCGAAGGGGTCCTCAGGGGCGCCTTCGCGGGCGGGCCAGCTCCTACAGGGATTGCGTTATTTAGGAAAAATGAGGGACTCCATGAGCCAAGACATTTTTGTATCGGTACTGATTCCAGCGAAGAATGAAGCGAACAACCTTAAGCCCTTGCTTGAGGAGATACGTGTGGCGCTGGCCGACGAGTCTTATGAAATTATCGTGGTCGACGATGGCAGTACCGACGCCACGTTGCACGAGTTGCGGCAGATCAAAAGCAGCGGCCTGGACACCTTGCGCATCCTGCGTCATGAACGTTCGCTGGGGCAAAGCACCTCGCTCTACCATGCGGCGCGCGAGGCTCGCGGGCAATGGCTGGCAACGCTCGATGGCGACGGGCAAAACGACCCGGCGGACATCCCCGGCATGTTGGCGCTGGTGCGTGGCGAGCGGGGCAGGGGCGACGTGCAATTGGTCGCCGGCCACCGCACCAACCGCCGCGATACCGCAAGCAAACGCTGGGCCTCGCGTTTCGCCAACGGCCGGCGCCGCCGCCTGCTCAGGGACGCCACCCCGGACACCGGTTGCGGATTGAAGCTGATCGAGCGCGTGGCGTTTTGGCGCCTGCCGTATTTCGACCATATGCACCGCTTCATTCCGGCGCTGATCCAGCGCCACAATGGGCGAATGATCGTCCACCCGGTCAACCACCGACCGCGCACGGCCGGCGTGTCCAAGTACGGCAACCTCGACCGCGCGCTGGTGGGCATTCTCGACTTGATCGGCGTCTGGTGGCTGATCAAACGCACACGCCTGAACACCAACGCCCAGGAGGTGGACGCATGACCCTTTCACGCGAAGTCCTGTGGCTGGTGATCGGCTTTGCCGGGCAGATTGCGTGTGCCGGGCGATTCGTCTTGCAGTGGCTGTACAGCGAATACAAGAAACGCAGCGTGATCCCGGTGAGCTTCTGGTACTTGAGCATTGTCGGCAGCACCTTGCTGTTCGCCTACGCGATTTACCGCCAAGACCCGGTGTTCATTGCCGGTCAGGCCTTTGGTTCCATCGTGTATCTGCGCAACCTGCAATTGATCGCCAAAAGCAAAAACATCAAGGAATAAGTCATGCGCCGAACCCTATCGCCCAGGGTCGAATGCCTGGGCCTGATGCTGCTTGCCTTGCTGTTGATCGGTGCCGGCCTGGGGCTGCGTTCGGCGCAGAACGTCGATGAGGAACGGTTCCTCGGCGTTGCGCTGGAAATGCTGAATAACGGTTCGTGGTTGATTCCACATCGCGCCGGGGAAATTTACGGCGACAAACCGCCGATTTTCATGTGGACGGTGGCGTTCTTCGTCTGGCTTACCGGCAAGCCCAACATCGCCCTGTACATTCCGGGGCTGTTTTCGGCGGTGACGGTGACGGCGATGGTCTACGACCTCGGCCGTCGGCTGTGGAATCAGCGCGTCGCTCGCACGGCCGCGCTGCTGTACCTGGCGACTTACCAGACCTACAGCATCCTGCGCACCGGGCAGATCGACAGCTTTTTGATTCTGTTCACGTCGCTGGGCCTGTACGGGTTGGCGCGTCACCTGTTGCTGGGGCCGGCGTGGCGCTGGTTTTACGTGGGCTGTGCGGCCATGGGCATCGGCGTGATCACTAAAGGCGTCGGCTTCCTTCCAGCGCTGATGTTGATCCCGTATGCCTACGCGGTGCGCAAGGATTGGCCGGGTGTGGTGGCCATGCCGGGCGATGCGCGCAAATGGTTGCTGGGTTTTGTGGTGATGCTCGGGGCGATTGCGATCTGGCTGCTGCCGTTGGCGGTGTCCATTGCGTTCAATGACGCCGCTGACGAAGTGGCCTATGCGCGGGAAATCCTTCTGCGCCAGACTGCCGGGCGCTACGCCGCCGCGTGGCATCACCGCGAACCGTTCTGGTACTTCTTCGTCAACGTCATTCCGCAGTATTGGCTGCCTTTGGTTTTGGTGTTGCCGTGGCTGGTGCCGGCCTGGCGCAGACAGTTGAGCAAACGCGACGGCCGGGTGCTGGTGCTGCTCGGTTGGGTTGCGCTGGTGGTGCTGTTTTTCTGTATCAGCAGCGGCAAACGCAAGTTGTACATCTACCCGGCGCTGCCCGGATTGGTGCTGGTGGCCGCGCCGCTGATCCCGTGGCTGCTGCAGCGCTGGTTCCGCCAGCGCCCACGGTTTCGACGCGCATTCCCGGCGCTGGTCGTGACCTGGTTTGTGCTGTGGTTCGCCCGTGGTTTCATCGAGCCGGTCAAGGACGGGGTCAATCCGGATCAGGTGATCATGACGCAGGCGAATACCCTGAGCCACGGCGCGGAGCTGGTATTGGTCAACTGGAGCGAGGGGCACTGGTTGTTCGCCCGCCAGCCGATCGTGCATTTCGGCATGCTCGATTCCACGGTGGAGAGGGCTGCGCAATGGCTGCGCGAACATCCGCAAGCCTACGCGTTGGTGCCGGATGAGGTGCTGGGTCGCTGTTTCAACCCCGAGGCTGCCCGTGAACTGGGTAAAACCTCTGGTGCGCAGTGGTCGATTGTGGGTGTCGATGCGGATAACGGCAAATGCCCCCCCGAGCCGTCATCCACGGTCTATCGATTCAACTGGCCGCAGATTGTGGGTTACACGGTTTTTGGCGAAAACCGGCCGCTGGATGTCGTACGCGCCGATACACCAGATAAGCCATAACACGATCCTTGTAGCAGCTGTCGAGCTTGCGAGGCTGCGCTCGGCTCTGTAGCAGCTGTCGAGCTTGCGAGGCTGCGTTCGGCTGCGCAGCAGTCGTGAAACCAGTCGATGCGGTGTGTCAGACACACCGCGTACTCAGGATTTACGACTGCTTCGCAGCCGAACGCAGCCTCGCAGGCTCGACAGCTGCTACAGGGATAGATGCAACCTCCTAAGCTCGACAGCTGCTACAGAGATAGATGCAGCCTCGCGGTTGGCTAAAACTTTGCAAAGTTCAGCGCATCGACAATCGCCGAGCCGCCGATGCCGGTCAGCGACAGCAGCAGCGCCCGGATCAACGGGTCCTCGGAGTAGCGTGAGAACGAGCCGGTATTGAGCGTCGCGACGCGCTCGCGGATCATCTTGAATTTCTCGTAGCAGGGCGATGTTTCGGGTGTTTGCAGCAGGAAGGCGTCCAGTCGTTGCAACGCGAGCGAGCGGGCCTTTTCCGCTCCGCGCCGCAGCGACAATGCCGAGACCAGCAGTACCAGCGCCGTCAGCAAGTACGAAATGATCAGGCCCGGCGGGGTCGGCCAGTTATCGAACAGGCTGCTGCGCGACGCCAGCAGGATCAACATCACCACCGTCGGCGCGTAGATCAGCCGGTTGACCGCCGAGGTGCGCTTGGCGATCAGTTGCAAATCCACCCACTCATCGATGCACGGATGCCTGAGCATGCCGAAGGTTTTCTTGTGCTCCGCCTGCAAGCTGCCGGGCCAGATCGCATGGTGTTCGCTGAGGTGACGGATGAAGCGCGTCAGCAGCAGATTGGCGTCCACGACCCAGAACACCAGCACCTGGAAAATCAGCGTGGGCAGCAGCCAGCCCATCATCCACCACATTGATTCGCCGCGAACGGGCATGCCTTCCATTGGCCAGACGACAAACAGCACGCTGGTGACGACGACGAAAACCCAGGTGGCAAGCATGGCCCGCAGCATCCGCGCACCGAAGGAACCGCACACGCAATGCTCACCCCAGAAGCGCGCAATGGAGATCAGCTTGCGCCCGTCCGCGCAGGTGGCCTTGGCCGGTGTGCAGGACTTCGACCACTCTTCGCGGGTGCTCATCAGCGGGAAAAAAATCAGCACCAGGCAATGCCCGAGTTCGTTGCACCAGCGCCGAAACTTCCAGCCCTTGCCGCGACGAATCAAACGCCGGAGCTGACCCCATAAGGTCATCTCGTATTTGCGCATGTGCAGGGTCAGGTGATACGTGGTCTCGATCTCGGCCCGGTTGACGCGCAGGTTGCGCCAGCCCCATGCCAATGCCGAGAGCGATATCAGCACCGCCAGCAGTCGCAGGGCCATGGTCGGCCAGGCGCTGATGCCTTCGAACAGGAACATCGGCTCGCCCAGGCCGTTGTCCGTCAACGTGCTGCGCATCTGGTACGCCAACATCAAGGCGAGAATAAACATCACCAGCGGAACCACGATGTACCACGCCCGGGAGTCGTACAAGCCGGTGCTGGCGCTGCCAGTCACATCCTGGGCCATCGCCAGTTTTCTCGCAGAGCGCCGGGTCAGGTTCGATGTGACGATGCCCAGCAGGATCAGCACGAACGTGAACCAGAGAAACTCCGCGTGCCAGAACCGCGTGGCGATGAAGGCGCAGGCCGCCGCCACCATGTACAACGTGATCGGCACGCCTCGGACCCAGGCCAGTCGTGCATCGTGATCATCTCGCGGGCCCTCGATCTGCCACCAGACGATGAACCCGGCGAGTATCAACAGCGTGAGTGTCAGCGGCCCGGCCCAGAAAAACGATTGGGCCTGCTTGAAGCGCTCGCGGATCGACGAGGAGGGTTCAGGGTAGGGCGGTGGCGATGGATCCTGGAGGCAGCGCAGCGCCATGAGGTCGTGCGGACGCACGCCACGGTCGGACTGCGATTGGGTCGGGGCTTCGCAGTTGGACGGGCGTGAGGCAGTCAGCCGACTCGCCAGAGGAATGAAGCCGCTGATGCCCACCTCGTAGATCCCCGGTGACAGCAGCTCGGATTTTGAATAGTCGAACTTCGCCCGTTTGGCATCGAAGGATTGTGGCGCCAGGGCGGCCAGCACCGAGATGAACACAGCACTTTGCAGGCTGTCGCGAAACGGCGGCACGTCCTGTTGCAGGGCACGGGTCAGCGTCAGGCCATAGGGCGCGGCGAGTATCAGGTTGCGCGTGGTTTGCGCCTGGCCGCGCTGCAACATGCGTGCGTCGAGGTCGGTGGAAAAGTACAGTTTGTACGGCAACCGGCTCTTCAGCGCCTGCAACACCAGCAGCTTGTCGTAGGCATCGACGCCCAGCACACCGATCGCGCCGATGCCGCTTTCGCCATTGCGTCGATAGGCCGCGTCCTCGTTGGCAATGTGATCGGCGAGGCGTCGCAGGTAATCGAGCTGGGAATTGCCATCGGATTTCTCCAATGGACTGAGATCAATCTGTGTGGAGTCTTTACTGTTTTTGCCGGGATCGGCAGGGGCGCTTTTGTCATTGCTGGCCGATTCCTCGGGCAGGCGACCGTCCAGACCGCGTAGATAGCTGAAACGCAAAATCCACTGATCGACCACCGCCCGCTGGTTTTTGTCATCGTTACCGAGGTGGGCGTCGTTGGCGACCTGCGACTTGAAGCTTTCGATCAGCGCGCGGCTGTAGAAGCTGTCCCACTCGGAAATCAACGCAATGCGATTGCCGCTGCGTCGCAGGTCACGGGTGCATGGTGAGCCGATGCGTCGCAGCTTGCCTTCGCTGCACCGCACGCCAGCAGCGGGATCGACACGACGCAGCTTCAGCTCCTCAAGCATCAGCTGCGTCATGGTGCCGTCGTCGCTGACGGTGCGCAGCAACTTCATCGGTGGTCTGCTTGCCAGCGGCGGTGAAAGTTTCTTGTAGCCGCGATCCAGGGTTTCGTTATCCGCCGTGGCCAGCGGCGAGTAAATCTCGACATCCGCGGTGGCTTTGCCGATGTCCTGATCCTGGAACATGTCGCGCAGTACGGTTGAGGTCGAAGGGCCGATGACTTTCAGAACGGCATCGGCGGGCGGTTCGGAACACGGCGTTGGCGTGCAGGCCCGGGCGATTTTGTTGTTCAGGGTTGCGCGTAGTTTTTCCAGTTGCTGCAACGGGGTTGAACCGAGCGCGTCCTGTTTCAACCAGAACACTATCGTTCGGTCGGGCGGCGGTGAGGCACCATCCAGTGCCGTCGGCGGATCGAAGGGATTGGAGACGAAGATTTCATAGGGTGCGTCGACGAACGCGGTTTTCTGCGGTGCATCGACCGACAGGTCAGCGGCGAGTCTCAAGCAGTGGATGTACTGTTCCTGATCCGGCACGCGATGGGAATTCTTGAACCCCGCCAGCAAGGCATAACGGATGCGGCGGCGTCGTTCGACTTCGTCGGCGTAAGGGCCACCTTCGACCAGCGCTACCATGACATCGGGCGCTGAATTTTCGCCTGGCAGGGGCGCTATATCGGCACTGCACACATTGTCCGCATCCGGGTTCTTGCTGTCGGTGAGCTTTTTGCGATAACGCTCGACGGCGTCGAAAGGGTCTTGCCAGAGCCGTGCTTCGATGGGCAGTTGCGCCTGAAACTGCGCGCCGATGGGCCGCGGTTCAAGGAACGGCTCGCGGTTGAGGGCGAACATCGAGACCACCAGACTGAGGATCACCGCACTGCCTGGCAGCCAAAACGCCAGGTTAGTGCCCGAACCGTGGTTGTCCATGGCCTGTGCCTCTTGTTTTCGGCCAACTGATTACAGTTATGTATAGACCCGATTTGCGCGTACAGTGCAATTCAATGGCCTAAAACCAGTCATGCCACGTTTCAGGACAAGAGAGGCGGCTGTCATGCACAAGATCGGACTGATTGTTTACCCCGGATTTCAGGTGCTCGGCCTGGCCATGTGCGCCACGTTCGAGTTGAGCAACACCGCCGCCGACGAACCGGTGTACAGCATTACCTTGCTGTCCGAGCACGGCGGGACAGTGCAGACGTCCGCCGGATTCGGCGTGGAAACCAGCGCGTTCGACCAGCGCCCGTTCGATACGCTGCTGGTGATGGGCGATAACCTGATCCGCCCGACAACACCGGGCATGGTGGAGTTTTTGCGCAACGCCAGCCAGACCACCCGGCGCCTGGGTTCGATCTGCACCGGCGCTATCGTGCTGGCCGAGGCCGGCTTGCTCGACGGCCGACGGGCGACCACACACTGGTGTCATGCCCCGGCGTTGCAGCGGGCGTACCCGAAAGTGAAAGTGGAGGAAGACCGGATCTTCATCAACGACGGCAACATCTGGACCGCGGCGGGCATGAGCGCTTGCGTCGATTTGGCGCTGGCCCTGGTTGAGAACGACCTCGGCGCCGAAGTGGCGCGGCGCGTGGCCCGGCAATTGGTGGTGTACCACCGGCGCGCGGGTGGGCAGTCGCAGTTTTCGGTGATGCTTGAACTTGAGCCCAAGACCGATCGCATCCAGGCTGCGCTGACCTACGCCAAGCACAATTTGAAGTCGGCGCTGTCAGTCGAGGAACTGGCCAGCGCGGCCAATTTGAGCCCGCGCCAGTTCAGCCGTGTGTTCCACGCCGAAACCGGCCAATCACCGGCCAAAGCCATCGAAAACCTGCGGGTGGAGTCCGCCCGCCTGATGATGGAAACCGGTCGGCACTCCATCGATGTGGTGGCAGCCGACACCGGTTTCGGCGATCGGGAGCGCATGCGCCGGGCGTTTATCCGTGCCTTCGGCCAGCCACCGCAAGTCATACAACGCGCCAACCGAGCCTGAACCCGATCCCGCCCACGGCCCCCTGCGTAGGAGCTGGCTTGCCAGCGAAGCATTTGAATGCGCCACGATTATCCTGTTGAAGCGCGTCATCGTTAACGACCTTCGCTGGCAAGCCAGCTCCTACAGGGTTATGTGGCGGTGTCCTAAAAGGTGGTGTATACGACATTTAAGTCTAAATATTATTGGCGTAATTTAGATCTCGTTGAAGCCCACTTCCTCAATGAGATCACCGCCATGACCATCGTCAAAGCCGCCGCCGTCCAGATCGCACCCGTGCTCTACAGCCGTGAAGGCACTGTCGATAAAGTTGTCCAGAAGATTCTCGAGCTCGGTGACCAAGGTGTGCAGTTCGCCGTGTTCCCGGAAACCATCGTGCCGTACTACCCGTATTTCTCGTTCGTGCAGTCGCCGTTCGAAATGGGTGCCGAACACCTCAAACTGCTGGACCAGTCCGTGACCGTTCCGTCGGCCGCCACTGATGCCATCGGTGCCGCCGCCAACCAGGCTGGCATGGTCGTGTCCATCGGCGTCAACGAACGTGACGGCGGCACGTTGTACAACGCGCAGTTGCTGTTCGACGCCGACGGCACACTGATCCAGCATCGCCGCAAGATTTCCCCGACCTATCACGAACGTATGATTTGGGGCATGGGGGACGGCTCTGGCCTTCGCGCCACCGACAGCGCGGTAGGGCGCATCGGCCAGTTGGCGTGCTGGGAACATTACAACCCGCTGGCCCGTTACGCCTTGATGGCCGACGGCGAGCAAATTCACGCGTCGATGTACCCAGGGTCGTTTGCCGGACCGTTGTTCACTTCGCAAATGGAAGTCAACATCCGCCAGCATGCGTTGGAGTCGGCGTGCTTCGTGGTCAACTCCACCGCCTGGCTGAACCCTGAGCAACAGGCGCAGATCATGGCTGATACCGGTTGCCCCATCGGCCCGATTTCAGGGGGGTGTTTCACCGCGATCATCAGCCCGGATGGCGTGATACTCGGCTCGCTGACTGAAGGCGAAGGCGAGGTGATCGTCGACCTCGACATGAGCCTGATCGACAGACGCAAACGCATGATGGATTCCCGTGGCCACTACAGCCGTCCGGAACTGCTGAGCCTGCTGATCGACCGCACACCGCAGGCTCATGTGCATGAACGCAGCGCTCATCCGAAGTTGGCAGTGATCGACTCAGTGGAAGAAGTCAGCCTTTAAACCGCGTCGTCCCCATCGCGGGCAAGCCACGCTCCCACATTGGATTGCATTCCCCTGTGGGAGCGTGGCTTGCCCGCGATGGGGCCATCACAGGCGCAAAAAAAGAGGACTTCCACCCAAGCGGTGGAAGTCCTCTTTTGTTCATCAGGCCTTACAGCTCCTGACCCAAAAAGATCAACGTATTGCCATGCGCCTCAGCCGCGGCGCGCTGGTTGTAGCTGTCGCGGTGCGAGCAGTTGAAGCCATGTTCGGCTTCCGGATACACGACAATTTCCACGTTGTCGTTGTTCTCGAAACGCTCGGCGATTTTCTCCACGGCTTCCAGTGAAATGTGGCTGTCCTGTTCGCCGAAGTGCATCAGCAGCGGCACTTCGATTTCATCGGCGCGGTCCAGGTGATTCTGGATTCCGCCGCCGTAGTAGGCGACGGCGACGTCCACCAGCCCATTAGTGGCGGTGAGGTAAGAAAGCAAACCACCGAAGCAGTAACCCAGCGAGGCGATGCCGCCGTCCAGTTCCGGCTGATCTTTCAAGGCATCGATGGCCAGTTCGATGTCGGCTTGTGCCTTGACGATGTCTGTGGCGTTCATCAATTCGACGGCGCGTTTCCAGCCGGCTTCGTCGTAGGTCAGTTCGATACGGTGGCCGTTGCGCCAGAACAAGTCCGGTGCGATCACCAGGTAACCATCAGCCGCGTACTGCTCGGCGACCGAGCGGATGTGTTCATTCACACCGAAAATCTCCTGGATCAGCACGATCCCCGGACCTTTGCGGGTATGCGGAATCGCCAGGTAAGCGCCGAATTTACCTTCGTCGCTGTCGATCTCGATCCATTGGGTGGTCACGCTCATGGTGGCTCCTGTCTACGCAATTGAGGTGGGGTAAAGCTTACTGTGGCTGTGTGGCCTGGAAGCTTGGCAGTGCCTGCATACGTTTCCACCATTCGCTGAAACCGTCTACTGCAAATATCTGCGGTGCATCCGGGGTCATCGCTATATAGGCACAACCCGGTGACAGGTAAAAGTCGCCGATGCTGGGTTCCTGACCGGCAATAAACGGATCGCTGCCTTTTATTTTCATCAGCTCGCGCAGTACCCGTTTCGAGTTCTCGATCCCTTTGCGGCGTGAATCTTCATTCTTCCCGCCCAGGAAATCAGGAAACAGGTGGTAGCCAAACACCTGCACCAGGTTGCCGTAGCCGTAGGAATCGTAAATGCCCTGGGCCATGTGGGTACGCGCACGGTCATGGGCGTTATCCGGTGTGATCGACGGGCCTGGCAGGACTTCGTCCAGGTAGGCCACGATCGCAGCGGTTTCGATGATCCGGAAACCGTCGTGGTCGACGACGGGCACCTTGCCGAAAGGGTGACGCACCAAATGCTCTGGCAGGTGCGGCTCACCTTTGATGACGTTGACCTGCACCTGATCGAAGTCGGCGTCTTTTTCCGCCAGCAGCATCTTCACCGTGCGCACATACGTACTGCCATCAAAACCGTAGAGAGTGAGGCTCATGACCATTGCTCCAACATTGAGGGACTTTATCGAGACCCTGGCGTATCAGCGGTTGTGGCGACGCCAGAAGAATCGAGCCAGCAGCGCATCGAAACTGAGCTTGCCGGCACCCGAGAGCAACAGTGGCACAAAGGCCGCGAGGTAGATCAGCGGCAGTTTGAAGTTGCCAAAGCCCTTGTTGCTGATGGAGTAACCCTGGGCAAGCTCACTCAATGTAGACCAATCGGCCGGCCAGTGAACGGCAGCGGTCGCGACGATGGTCACCACGATCAGAATAAAGGCCGAAACCCGCGTGCCCAGACCGATCAGGATGGCGAGGGCGCAGATCAGTTCGGCCCACATCGACAGTTCCCAGTTCAGCGTGGCCGAGACGTGGTCGAACGGAAACGGGAAGCGGTCCTGGATGTCGGCGAACCAGTTTTCGCCATTCCATTTTTCCAGCCCTGACTCAAAGAACTCCCAGGCGAGGAACAACCGCAGGGTCAGCGGCGCGATCCAGTCACCGGCACGGTCGAGGTTCAGGTGCAGGCCTTTGACGGCCGAAGAAATTGAGCTGTTCATGGGGTTGATCTCCGTTCAGTCAGGGGTGCGGGGCAACGACGTGCCCCGCGCAATGGATTACTCGCCGGCGCCGCACTTGCCTTCGCCACATTTGCCTTCAGCCGGTTTCTCGGCGGTATCGGCCTGGACCTGGCTGTAGCCGTGGGCGAGTTGCTTCATGCTGAACGCTTCGGACTCGGATGCCGACGCGACGTTGGACAGGGCCAGGCCACCGGCGATGATCAGGCCGAGGGTCAGCGAAGAAGTCGAGAGCTTGAACATGGTGATACTCCGTAGCGTTGAGTGAGTTGAGCGCTTTGATCGGCTTGGCCAATCGACAGGCACATTTCATCAAGCAGGTGTATCTGCGATGTGTCGTTGACGCGGGGTTTTATGGCCGGGGTGTGTCGAGAGGGGGGCTGTACACATTGTGATACGTAAGCACCTCGGCAAAACCGAGCCCCTGTAGGAGCTGTCGAGCCTGCGAGGCTGCGATCGGCCCTGTAGGAGCTGTCGAGCTTGCGAGGCTGCGATCGACTGCGAAGCAGTCGTGAAATCAGGCAATGCGGTGTGTCAGGAAAACCGCGTGTTCAGGGTTTACGGCTGCTTCGCAGCCGATCGCAGCCTCGCAAAGCTCGACAGCTCCTACAGGGCCGATCGCAGCCTCGCAAGCTCGACAGCTCCTACAGGGCCGATCGCAGCAGCTCCCACACGGGCGCGGTGTGGCGGGGCGGTTGCAACGGCAACGCGTCGATCCGGTTGCGCAAGTGCTCCAGCGTTTCGTCGTCCAGCACCGTGGTGAGCCCCATGCCTTCTTTTGCCTGGAACAGGTTCATCGCGTCCCGGGTCTGCTTGCCGACGATGCCGTCGATGGTGCCCGGATGAAAGCCCAGGTACGTCAAGTAGGTTTGGGCCATGCGAATCCGCAGGTCCGGGGTGCCGCCATACGAGAACTTTTGGTAGGCGGCGCTGAGCCGTAAGTCATAGTTGTTGATGGCGTAATTGGGGCCGTTATAGCGGCGGGCGAAATTGGCCCAGTCCTTGGCGCGTAACGCGTCTACCGCGCCGCCTTCGATCAATGTGCCAATGGTGCACAGCAGTTGTTCGTTCTCGGACGCGACCATTCGCTTGACCATCGACTCGACGTCCGCCGAATGGGTTTGAGCGAAGTTGAACCCCATCGTCTGCCCCAATCCCCACGAGGTACTTTGCAAGGCTGCGTTCCTGTTCAGGCGAATGGCCTGGGTCAGACGGTCGTATTGGTGCGCGCCCGATTCGCCGTAGTTGCCAGGGGTTTTGCTGCTGATATCCGGGTGCTGTGCATCAAACGTCTGGTGGGTCAGACGGCTGAAGACGTGACGCTCAAAGAGGATTTTCGGACGGCGATCGGAAAAATATCCATTGCCGGAGGTTTCTACTGCCAGAACAGCCCAGAGTTGCGCGGCACTGACTTTGGCGAGGTCCAGGGCATTCGCCAAACCTTCGTCGTCAAGGGCCGCTCCATGGCTTGTGAATTCATCGCTCATGACGGTCTCCTTGGAAAACGGGAAACGCTGGTTTACCCCTTTAGCGTAGGAGGGCCGGGCGCTGGGCCGGCGGATTTTCGATCACCGGTCAGGCGCGCGGTTAATGACGCTCCGTGGAATTTCCTATACATTTTCCGCCCGCCCACTGCATGGTGAAATCGCTTCATGTCTCTTGCGCTCGAACGTCTAGTCGCTGGTACGCCGATCCCTTTCGCTGGTAATCGTGTCTCTGTGGTCAGCCCCGAACTGGCGGCACGCTTTCAGCCCGGCGACCACCTGCTGGTGGAACAGGTCAGCGGCGAGTTGTTGTTGATTCCAGTGGCGGATCAGCAAGCGGCAGCCATCGCAATCGAGCGTGCCGAAGCGGCATTCACGGCCATGTCCGCGGTTTCGGATCAGGCGATCAGCGCGTTCTTCGATCTGTTTGCCCAACGTCTGGAAACGCCGGAGTGCTGGGCCTTGATCGCGGCCGCCAACCTGGCCGACATCGAACGAGCCAAGGCGCGCGGGCGCTCCACCACGCGCCTGCTGGCCGATGAGCGCATGCGTGGCGACATGATCGCCGGCCTGCGGGCCTGGCGTGACGCGTCGGCCACCCGTGGCAAAGTGGTCAGTTGCGTCGAGCATGACGGCTGGAAAGTCGAGCAAGTGGTCTCGCCATTGGGCATCGTCGCTTTCGTCTTCGAAGGCCGGCCGAATGTCTTTGCCGACGCCGCCGGGGTGTTGCGCACCGGTAACACCGCCGTGCTGCGCATTGGCAGCGATGCCTTGGGCACGGCGCAAGCCATCGTCACCCATGCGCTGAATCCGGCACTGAGCGATGCCGGGTTGCCAGCCGGTGCGGTGTCGCTGGTGGAAAGCGTCAACCACTCCGCCGGTTGGGCGATGTTCGCCGACCGACGCCTGTCGCTGGCCGTGGCCCGTGGTTCGGGGCGTGCCGTCAGTCAACTGGGCAGCATCGCGCAACAGGCCGGCACCGCCGTCAGCCTGCACGGCACCGGTGGCGCCTGGTTGATCGCGAACCAGGACGCCGACGCCCAGCGCTTCGCCGCCGTGGTGCGCAATTCGCTGGATCGCAAAGTCTGCAACACCCTGAACGTCTGCCTCATCCACCGTGACCGCGCCAGCGAACTGGTGCCGCTGTTTCTCGACGCGTTGCAACAGGCCGGCACCGCACGGGGCCAGGGCTGCAAGTTGCACATCGTCGAAGGCAGCGAGCAGTGGTTGCCGGCGGATTGGCAGACCGCCAGCGTCGAGGTGTACCGCGCCGAAGGCTATCAGACCGAACCCTTGGCCGAAGCGCTGCCCGAGGATCAGTTGGGCCGCGAGTGGGAATGGGAGGAAACCCCGGAAGTCAGCCTGAAGATCGTCGATGACCTGGACCAGTCCATCGCCTTGTTCAATCGCTACAGCCCGCAGTTCACCGTGTCGTTGATCAGTGAAGCAGCCGAGGCTCAGGATCGTTTCTACAACGCAGTCAACGCACCTTTTGTCGGCAACGGGATTACCCGTTGGGTCGACGGCCAGTACGCGCTGAACAAGCCGGAACTGGGGCTTTCGAACTGGGAAAGCGGTCGACTGTTTGCGCGCAGCGCGATTCTCTCGGGTGATGGCGTGTTCACCATTCGCAGTCGCATGACCCAGATCGACTTGTCGGTCAAACGCTGAGCCGGCCGAATTGACTGTCCGCACCCTGGCGGACAGTCACGGGGACAACAATCCGACTGCACGCAACCTGCGAACTATAATTAATGTGGGTCTGTGTTTGCGTGGCGAGCACTCCAATACGAATCAGGTGTCCATGACGCTCGCCTGAGAGGCAGAGGGCTGCGCGGCAAGCGGGACAGACGGTGCATCTGATTAAGTGTGAGAGGGTTCCGTCATGAAAAATCACTCCTTTCAACATTACTCTCATGGTCTGGAAACGGCTGTTCACGACGCGTGGATTACCACTCGGGTGAAATCGGCGCTGGCATTGGCTACGCCAAGCCTTGGCCTGCAGGTCCATGTCAAAACCCTTGAGGGCACGGTGGCACTGAGCGGCCGCGTCAACACCCATAAACAGTGTGAGCAGGCTGTTGCGCTGACCCGTTCGGTTCCCGGTGTCGTTGACATCGATGCCAGGGAATTGCTGACTCACGTGTTCAAACCCGGCAGCTTTCCAGAAGCGCCCAACGCCGAAGAAAGCCCAGAGAGCCGGCCACAATCGTCAACAAAAATGGACGACAAATGAGTGATGCAGCGCCCCCGTAGGCCGGGGGCGCTACACCGCACCGTTGCAGTGGGCGAAACAGAAGATTGTGTTTTCTGAGCATTGTCTCGATAGCTGTTGAAGCAGAGCATGAGCGCCGGCTGTATCAATCCTGCTGACGGTGGAGGCTGTGCCCGATGAAACGTGTACTCATGTTGTTGGCCAATGGTGTCGAGCCCCTGGAAATGGCGGCTTTTACCGATGTGCTCGGTTGGGCCAACCTGCTTGGCGACCAACCCCTGGAATTGGTCAATGCCGGCCTCAGGCCACGCATCGAAACGACCTTTGGCTTGTCACTGAACCCTCGTCATCTATTGAACGAACTGGATCTGAACAGCTTCGACGCATTGGCGTTGCCCGGTGGATTTGAGCCGGCAGGCTTTTACGAGGAAGCCTTGAGCGAGCCGTTTCTGGCGACCATCCGCCACTTTGTCGAGGCCGGTAAAACCGCCGCCAGTGTGTGTGTTTCTTCGGTGTGCCTTGGCGCCGCCGGTGTGTTGCAAGGCAGGAACGCCACGACCTACCACCAGGAGGGCGGCAAGCGCAAAAACCAACTGGTTGAAACCGGTGCCGTTTTCGTCGACCGCCCCGTGGTGGTCGATGGCCGCATCATCACGTCCAGCGGCCCAGGTACGGCCACCGAAGTTGCGTTCATGCTGCTGGAGCAACTCACCAGCGCCGAGAACGCCGCCCATGTGCGCAAGAAAATGCGTTTCGCGACACCCGATCGCGAGTGGTACGAAACGCCGCAAGTGCCATAGCCGATCATTGAATACACGTACCCCCCTGTAGGAGCTGGCTTGCCAGCGAAGGACTCGAATGCGCAACGGTTATCCTGTTGAAACGCATCATCGTTGACGACCTTCGCTGGCAAGCCAGCTCCTACAGGGGGATGTTCGTGTTCGCAAATCAGGCCGGCCGGTAGGCCGCTGTGTTCCAGCATTCATCAAGCGGCTTCGACCGCTTGGCCGTAGACGGCGCAGGTATTCGGGTGCTCGGCCAGCGACACGAAGGTGCGGCGGTTGGCATCCAGCGCATCGACCGAACCAGTCTCGATGTCATAGACCCAACCATGCAGGTTCAACAAGCCTTTTTCCTGAGCCAGTCGCACGCTCGGGTGAGTCTGGATGTTGGCCAGTTGGGCGATGACATTTTCCCGGACCATCGAACTCACTTTCGCCGCGTCATTGGCGTGAGGGCGGGATTCGTTGATGACTTTCGCCGACTCGGCGTGTTGCAACCAGCCGCTGACGGCGGGCAGGTGGTCCATGCATTTGCACTGGGCGACGGCCGTCATGGCGCCACAATCCGAATGGCCGCAGATCACAATGTCAGTCACGCCCAATACGGCGACGGCGTATTCGACGGTGGCCGAAACACCACCCGGATGCGGACTGTAGGAAGGCACGATATTGCCAGCGTTACGGATCACGAACAGTTCACCGGGTTCTTGCTGGGTCAGCAGTTCCGGCACCACACGGCTGTCGGAACAAGTGATGAACAGCGTGCCGGGGTGTTGCGTGGTAGCCAGGTGTTTGAACAGGTCGGTGCGTTGTGGAAACGCTTCCTTCTGGAACTTCAGAAGACCTTCGATGAGCGCTTTCATGGTGGATTCCTCATGCGTGAATCAAATGATGACCCTGTAGCAGCTGCCGAGCTTGCGAGGCTGCGTTCGGCTGCGAAGCAGTCGCCTGGGACTGCTTGTTCCGTCGGCGAGGATTTCATCCTCGAACGCAGCCTCGCAAGCTCGACAGCTGCTACAGAGGTAACGGTGTGGCCTAGAAAGGGCGCAATGGCAGGAACTTGCCGTCCAGGGTGATCACGGCGCGGGAGCCGCCTTCAGGGTCTTCGACTTTCTTCATGTCGAGCTTGAAGTTGATCGCGCTGATGATGCCGTCGCCGAATTGCTCATGAACCAGGGCTTTCAAGGTGGTGCCGTATATCTGGATCATTTCGTAGAAACGGTAGATGGTCGGGTCGGTCGGGACACCCGAGAGGCTGCCGCGCAGCGGGATGATTTGCAGGCGGGCGACGGTGTCGGCATCCAGGTCGAGCTTCTCGCCAATTACTTTGGCGGCGTTTTCCGGCAGTGGGTGCTGACCAAGCAGGGCGGCGGTGACGTAGGCGAGGCCCAGCCCGGTGCCGTCGGTCAGGTCCTGCCACGACAGGGTTTTGCGCGCCTTGGCATCGAGGATCGACGTGGTCAGGGCCAGACTCGGGTCGTTGTAAGCGTGGGACTGTTGCATGGTGTTTCTCCTGTCGCGGATGGTTGTGCTTGGGTGTGAAGCAATCTTCTGCCGATTGATCCATAGCGTCCAAGACCGATATACAATGCAACGCATAAGCACTGCCTATAGAGGGTGATCCCATGCTGCTCCGACATTTGCGCTATTTGCTGGCGGTCGCCGACCACGGCGGCTTCACCCGCGCCGCCGAAGCGCTGCACGTTTCCCAACCGACCTTGTCGCAACAGATCCGGCAACTGGAAGAAACCCTGGGCGTCAGCCTGTTCGACCGAACCTCGCGCACGGTCAAGCCGACCGACGCGGGCCAGGCCTACATCGAATGTGCCCGTCGGGTGCTGGTGGAGCTGGAGGCTGGCAAGCGCGCGCTGCATGACGTGAAGGATTTGTCTCGCGGCACCTTGCGCCTGGCCATGACGCCGACTTTCATGGCGTACCTGGTGGGGCCGCTGGTGCGTGATTACGTGGCGCGGTTCCCGAACATCCATTTGCAGATTTTCGAGTGGTCGATGGACGACATTGAGGCGGGACTGTTGAATGACTCACTGGACATCGCCATCGCGTTTACCCAGGTCAGGAACGCCGACATCGAGTCGATCCCGGCCTTTACCGAGACGTTGGGAGTAATGGTCGGGCGCGATCACCCGTTATATGAAAGCCAGGGGCCATTGTCGGCGCAGGAAGTGGCGCAGCTGGAGTTCGCACTGCTGGCCCCGGACTTCGTCACCCGCACCCGTATCGATGAATATTTTGCCCAGGAGCAGATCACACCGAAGGTAGTCATCGAGGTCAACTCGGTCAGCACCTTGCTCGAAGTCATCCGGCACACGGCCATCGCCACCATCCTGCCGGAACCCATCGCCACCGAGGACCGCGCGCTGCGCAAGATTCCGTTGCTGGGGGAAGCGCCCAAGCGCGGCGCGGCGCTGCTTAGACGCAAAAACAATTATCACAGTGCCGCGTCGGTGGCCTTTATGAACCTGGTGTTGGGCGCGGCTGCGGTGGAGTGACGAGGTCAGTCATCCACTGACTGGCACACACCATTGGGCGCCTTGCCGGTGGAGCTCACGGTTACCGAGTCGTCATCGGCGAGGACGATCGAGATTGTGAGACCCGATCCTTTGGCTTCGAAGCGGCGATCGTCGATGGCTTTGATGTCGGCTTCTTTGCTGTTGATCAACACCGGGCCGTCCTGATCCGCATGGACGGCGATTTTTCCGGGACAGTCGACGTCGAAGGAAGGAACGCCGGGGACACTGTTGGCCTGGGCGACCGTTGTTATTGCCAGCAGCATGAACGTCAGGGCAGTTTTCATCGCAAGCCTCCAAGGTTTGGCGCGTACGCTTAACGATAGCTTTGTTTGCTATGCACGAGGCAAACAAAAAGGCCCCGCTCGATAATACGAGCGGGGCCTTTTATTTAAGGGGTGTGAAATAAAACCCCAGGGAAGTATCAGTAGAACCGGTCAATCACCCGAACTTCGTTCTGGTTCTGCATCGAGGCCCACGCCTGTTTCAGCGTTTGCAGAACATTACCGATGAAGTCCTTGTCGGCCGCGGCTTTCTTGCCGACATAGCCTTGGCCGCGACGGTACATCTTCAGGCGGGCCAACAGGTTCTGGTTGTTCTTGTCGAACTCCGCTTCATGAGCGTGAGGCGACAGGCAGTCGATATGAACCTGGCCCGACTTGCTGATCCACAGAATGTGGCTGTCATGGCTGTCTTTTTGCGCAGCGAACATACGAGCCAGTTCATCGATAGTGGGTTGATTGTTCAGATTCATAATAAAGCCCCTTGACCATTTGGTGATCTTTCAAAGTTGATTCGCTAATACAGGTAGCCCATCGGTTAGTTGATCCCTGGCACCGAAACCAGGACGTCAGCGGTCAGCCGCCAAATCGACGGGGTCCCGCGTCTGTTGCATGTAGTCGTGTTGAATAACTGCTACGCAATAGCGTCACAACGAAGAGAAGCAGCGAAAACCTTCAGGCCACTACCGACGCTTTCAGGGTCGGCCACAAGCTTCTTGAGGATTGATCGCCAGCGCTTCTCGTCCTTGTACTGGACGTTCGGGCCAGGTCAGCTTCTTCAATCTGCCTTGTGGGCAGCGTGTATCCGGGAAAAACAGCTCGGCGGTCAGACGAGCTTGCTCAAACATGTTGCCTGTACTCCCGATCGGGGAGACGTCTGCATCATGCAAGGCCAAAACGGCCTCGTCAACAGTTATGTAGTGATTATTTTAAGTCACTACATATTGTCGGACAAAGTGGTTTTGGAATTAAAAAGGGCAGCGTGGTTAACGCTTGTGCAGGGTGGGGTGTAGCGGGAATCGTCAAGATCGCAGCCTGCGGCAGCTCCTACGGGGTTGGTGTAGGAGCTGCCGAAGGCTGCGATCTTTTAAAGCGGTAGAAGGTGCATGGATAGCCGTCGACGGGCAGCTGATGCCGGGTGAACTCGCCCTGGGCGAGTTCAGGCATCACCCTGGCCCAGAACCGCCGCGCAGGCAGGTTCGCATCGATGTGGAAAATCTGCCATTGACCGGGGAATTGGCTCAAGAGGGTGGAAACGACAAACTTCGCGACACCTTGGCCACGGAAGCGTCGGCTGACAAAAAAGTAGCCGATGTTGTGCTCTGCGCCAGGCAGAAGGGTTTGGTTATCCAAGGTCACAAAACCGGCCAGCTCCCCATCGACGTTGATCAGAAACGGGCGGGTTGCGGGGTTTCGCCAGTAATCCAGTTGGGGCTGGACGTTGAAGAAGCCACGCCCGCCGAGTTTCAGCGGCAGCCACTCGCTGAAGTCGTACATATAGAACTGCATCAGGTTTTCAATCGTTTCCAGTTCGTCGCGCTGGGCGGCGTGCAGTTCTATCAAGGGCATGCGGAGTGGGCTCCTGATGCGCAGGCCATCCGTGGCCCGGACGTGATCACTCAATGGGGCGCGAAATCGTATTTACCGCCTTTCTTCAGTGCGGCTGCGTAGGCCGGGCGCGCCTGAAAGCGTTCAATCCAGGCCGCTACATGAGGATAGTCGCCGAGCTTGCCCTGGGCCCTGGCGATCTCGCCGATAAAGCTCATCTGGATATCGGCGGCGCTCAGTTCATCGCCCAGCAAGTAATCGGACTGGCTCAGTGCCGTGTCGAGGTAGCCCAGGTAGTTGGCGACTTCCGAATTGATCCGTGGATGCAATGGCGCACCGGCCTCACCCAGACGTCCAACGTAGAGGTTGAGCATCAGCGGCAACATCGCCGAGCCTTCGGCGAAGTGCAGCCACTGCACGTATTCATCGTAGGCCGGGGTAGACGGATCGGGTTGCAGGCGACCCTGGCCATGGCGGCGAATCAGATAATCGATGATAGCGGAGGACTCGATCAGCTTCTGCGTACCGTCCTCAAGGACTGGCGATTTGCCCAGGGCATTGACCGCTTTCAGCTCCGGCGGTGCCAGGTTGGTCTTCGGGTCGCGCTGATACAGCTTCAGCTCGTAGGGGATGGCCAGTTCTTCCAGCAGCCAGAGAATCCGCTGGGAGCGGGAGTTGTTCAGGTGATGCACGATGATCATGGTCAATCCCTTTTAAGAAAAAGCGGCGGTCGCCGAGCTTGAAGAACACTAGACCATCACAGTCGGTTCGAAGTGCCCTTAAGCCTTGCTCGCTGGTTTTGCCGCGCGTTTGGTGCCCGTCGAGGGCTTGCGCTTGGCCGGTTTTCGTTTGTTCTTCCACGGTGTCGCGCCACGTCCGGCGGGGCTGGCAGGGCCGCTGATGGTCAGGCTCAGGCCGGCACACCGGGCGACCTGCTTGCTCATCCACGCCGCCTGTTTGGTGACGAATTCTTCCAGGCTCATTTCACCGCTTTGCACCATGTCCAGCGCCTGCTCCCAGATCGCCGTGGTTCCGGGGTCGGCGATGGCGCGCGGCACGGCGTCGATCAGGCTGAACGCTGCCGGGGTGGCGGCCAGGGCCTTGCCGTTCTTGATCAGGTAACCGCGGTCGAGCAAGCCCTGGATGATCGAGGCGCGGGTTGCCTCGGTGCCGATGCCGGTGGTGTCCTTGAGCTTTTGCTTGAGCAGCGGATCTTCCACCAGTTTGGCGACGTTCTTCATGGCCTTGATCAGGTCACCTTCGGTGAACGGCTTGGGCGGTTGCGTCCACAGGTCCTTGAGCTTGATGTCGGCGATCGCGCAATCAAGCCCTTCGGCCAATGCTGGCAATGTTTGCGGCGCCGGTGCTTCGCGGCCCTTGGCCGGGGCCAGGGCTTCGGGAAGGGCGCGTTTCCAGCCGGGCTCGACGATCTGCTTGCCGACGGCGCGCAAGGCTTCACCGGCACAGTTGAAATCGGCCTGGGTCCGGTCGTATTCATGGTTGGGCAGAAACTGCGCCAGATAGCGCGCGCGGATCAGCGTATAGACCGCTCGCTGCTTGCCCACCAGACGCTCAAGGTTTTTCGCTGCCGCAGTGGGGATGATGCCGTGGTGAGCGCTGACCTTGGCATCGTTCCACGCTCGGGAGCGTCGCTGGGGCTCCAGGTAATCGTTCAAGGCGTTCAGCGTCGGATCCGCCTGGCGCAGCGCCGCCAGAATACCGGGCGCTTCGCTGTGCTGGCTCAAGGGCAGGTAGCCGCAGTCGCTGCGCGGGTAGGTGATGACTTTGTGGGTTTCGTAGAGCGCCTGGGCAATGTCGAGGGTTTCCTGGGCACCGAGGCCGAGTTTTTTCGAGCAGACTTCCTGCAAGGTGCCCAGATCGAACGGCAATGGCGCCACTTCACGCATCCGCTCGGTGCGCAGCTTGATCACGCGAGCGCTCGCCGCGCCGCCCATCGCTGCCGCTGCTTGCTGTGCCAGCGCCTGATTCAGACAGCGATCCTGATCGTCGCAAACCTCCGAGGCCGCACGCCACTGGGCGGTGAACGCCGTGCCGTCATGCAGCAGTTGCACGTCGATGGCCCAATAAGCCACCGGCACGAAATCAGCGATGCTGCGATCGCGATCCACCACCAGGCGCAGGGTCGGCGTTTGCACCCGGCCGACCGGCAAGACGCCCTGATAACCGGACTGCCGCCCCAGCAAGGTGAACAGCCGGCTCATGTTCATTCCGATCAGCCAGTCGGCCCGGGAGCGTCCCAGTGCCGAATGATAAAGGCTGAACGTTTCGGCCCCCGGCTTGAGCGCCGAGAGTGCCTTGCGGATCGAGGCATCATCCAGCGCCGATAGCCATAACCGCTGGATCGGCCCGCGATAGCGGCAATGTTCGACCAGTTCCCGGGCAATCATCTCGCCTTCACGGTCAGCGTCCGTTGCGATCACCAGCTCATCGGCCTCGCCGAGCAAGCGTTTGACCGCCTTGTACTGGCTGGCCGTGCGCGGCTTGACGGTCATTTTCCACTTCTCTGGAATGATCGGCAGATCCGCCAGTACCCAGCGCTTGTAGCGCGCGTCGTAGGCATCCGGCGGCGCGGTTTCCAGCAGATGGCCGATGCACCAGGTGACCGTGACGTCCGTTCCCAGCCAGCAGCCGTCGCCTCGACGCCTGGCGCCGAGCACTGCTGCAATGTCTTTGGCCTGGGAAGGTTTTTCACAGAGGTACAGCCGCATAACCACCATCGTTCAGTCGGTTTGAAGAGGTGAACAGAATGCGCAGGGAAAGCGATTGGAGCAACCTTTATCTGTATGGATATACAGATAAAAGATTGCCAGTGATGACGAACGCGGCTTAGAGCGGCATCTCGTTCTTGACCCAGTCCAATATCGAGTCGTGACGTGGCGCCCAGCCCAGTTCCGCCCGGGCGCGCTTGGCGATCACCCGGCTGTTGCTGCCGAACGTGTAATGCACGTGCATCGGGTCCCAGTGATTCGAGGCTTCCTCGACCGACCACGACTGAACCGGCCCCAGTTCCATGCGCTCGGCGAGGACCGCGCCGATATCGGCGAACGACGCCTCGCCATTCTCGATGAAGTAGAACGCCCCGGCCGGTGCCTTGTTCAAGGCCAGTACAAACAGTTCGGCGACATCATCGATGTGCACGTTGGACCAGCGATTGACCCCTTTGCCAACGATGCGCAACACACCGGTTTCACGGGCGCGGGCGATCAGGAAGGGCAGTTGAAAGCTGTGATCGGTCAGGCCGTGGCCCACGCCGTAAATGTTGCTGGGGCAAATCACTACGGTGCGAATGCCTTCACTGGCGGCCTTCATCAAACGCAGGTCGATGTCGTAGCGTGGTTGTTTCAGCGGCTCGACGATGAAGGGCGTGTCCTCGTCGAAGATGTTGCCGGACAAATCGTTGCCCTTGGCGTCATCGCCGATGATGCTTGAACCGCTGGTGTGGATCAGCAGTTTGCCGGAGCCTTTCAGCGCTTCGATGAACGACTCGACAGCGCCGGCATGATCGCTGTTGGCGGCGTCGATAACGGCATCGGCCTTTTGCGCTTCAGCGACCAGCAGCTCGTGGTCGTCGAGACTGCCGATCACTGGCGTGATGCCCAGCGCCCGAAGGTGTTCGGCTTTCTGTGGATCGCGCAGCAATCCGCGAATCGAGTGCCCTTCAGCGATCAGGCGATGAGCGACACTGCCGCCAACGAAGCCGTTGGCACCGGTCAGGAAAATATTCATGGAGGAAAACCCTTTGAAAGTGAGCGAGCGCCCACCTTAGCCCTCAACGATTAGCGGAAAAACAGGCCTCGGTTCTGTTTAGAATGGACTCTGGAGTCATCAATGGAGCTGTCATGGAAAGTCTGAGCGCTATCGGCGTATTCGTCGCCGCAGCCGAAGCCCGCAGCTTTGTCGGCGCGGGAAGAGCCTTGGGCATCTCGGCCTCCGCGGTGAGCAAAAGCATTGCGCGACTGGAGGCGAAATTCGGTGTGCGGCTGTTTCACCGCAGCACCCGCAGCATCACCTTGACTGCCGAAGGCACGCAGTTTGTCGAGCGTTGCCGTCGGGTCCTGGCGGAACTGGACATCGCCGGAGAGGAGCTTTCGCAAAATGTCTCGATGCCACAGGGACCGCTGCGCATCAGCCTGCCGATGATCGCCAAACCTTTTCTGTCGATGTTTGCCGAGTTCCAGTTGTGCTACCCCGATATCCAGCTGGATCTGGAATTCACCGACCGCCTGACCGATGTCATCACCGAGGGTTTCGACGCGGTGATCCGCAGCGGTGCGCCGAAGGACTCTGGGTTCTCGGCGCGGCCGCTGGGCACTTACCGCATGCTCATCGTCGCATCGGCCGAGTACCTGGCTCGCAAGGGGACGCCGCAATCGCCCGAAGATTTGCACCAACATGCCTGCATTCATTTTCGCTTTCCCAAATCCGGAAAATTGCAGACATGGCTGTTCAAGCGAGACGATCAGCCGGTCGAACTGGAGCTGCCACGTTCGATGATCTGCAATTCGGTGGAAGGGCGCATGGACCTCTCCGTGCAAGGTCTCGGCCTCACCTATGCCGCCGACTTTGTGGTGCGCGAGGCATTGGCCGATGGACGCTTGGTGGAAGTCCTCGAGGACTTCACCTGGGAGAAGGGCCAGTTCAATTTGCTCTGGCCATCCGGGCGGCAGGTGCCGCCGAAGTTGCGGGTGTTTATTGAGTTTGTGGTGGCGCACATGCCGCTGACGCCTGTGGCTCGTCCCTTGGTTTAACTCCCGCGCACACTGTCCGCCAAATGATTGAGCACCGCGCGGGTCTTCGCGCCCATGCGCTGACCCAACGGGATCAGCGCATGCACCGGCGGGCCGTCGACATCGGCGCCCGGCAACACATGCACCAGTTTCCCGGCCTCGACATAGGGTTGCGCCACCCGGTCGAGAATCTGTGTGATGCCCATGCCGTGCACGGTGGCTTCGATCAGGACTTGCCCGTCGCTCATGACCATGACCGGGTCCATGGCGATGTCGCGCACAAAGCCGTTGTCGAGGAGGGTCCAGGGCCGCAGGCGCCCGGTCGAGCCGCGAAAGACGATGGCGTCGTGGCTGGCCAGTTCGCTGACCGCGTTCACCGGGCCTCGGCGCGCAAGGTATTCCGGGGAGGCGTAAAGGCCGAAGCGCAGGTCGCACAGCTTGCGCACGGTCATGTCGCTGTCCTGGGGCAGTTCGCCGATCCGCACCACGATGTCCCAGCCTTCGGCCACCGGGTCGGACATGCGGTCGGTCAGCGCCAGTTCGAGCGTGACCTTCGGATAGCGCTGGCGCATGGCGGCGAACGTCGGCAGCAGCAGGCGACCGAAGCCTGCCGGTAAATCCAGGCGCACTCGGCCGATCGGTTCTTCGCGCCGCGCTGCCAGCGACAACTCCGCTTCGCGCAGCCCGTCCAGCGCGGCTTGTGCCGCCACCAGGTAAGTCTCGCCGTCTTCGGTCAGGCGCACCGCGCGAGTGGTGCGTTGGAACAGCTTGGTGCCAAGGCGCGCTTCGAGCCTTTGCACGGCCTTGCCGATGTTCGATTTGCTGCTGCCCAGGCCTTCGGCGGCCTTGGTGAAACTGCCGGTTTGGGCGACTGCGGCGAAAGCTGCGATGTCGGGAATCGAGGTGTCTGTGCGTTCGATCATTGTCTCTACCAGGGCGACTAAGCGTCTCGGGTGGGTCGGTTTATCAAGCAGGATGCGGCAGTCAGAATTGCTCCCACGGCTCCGGCAAGTCAAGCCCGAGCAGGACGTGAGGACGCCAACATGTTGACCCGACAGTCGCTCAGCTCGGGCGCCTACCTGGCGTGTTTTGACACGCTGCCCAAGGAGGTGCTCTGGACCCGTGAACGGATTGAACAATCATTCTTGGCCACGATGAACACCCGACCAGCGTCGCAAGGCATTTGGGTTTTCGGTTACGGTTCGCTGCTGTGGAATCCGGTGCTCGAATTCATCGACCAGCAAGCCGCGACGCTCCACGGCTGGCACCGCAGTTTTTGCCTGCGGATGATTTTTGGCCGTGGTTCGGAACACGCGCCGGGGCGGATGCTCGCGCTGGAACCCGGCGGGGTCACTCAAGGCCAGGCGTTTCAACTGCACCCCGACCGTGCCGATGAAGAATTGCTGCTGCTGTGGATTCGCGAAATGCCCACGGGGGCTTATCGACCACTCTGGGCGGATGTCACGCTCGACGATGGCCGCGAGGTCAGCGCGATTGTGTTTGTCGCCGAGCCGGATCATGTCCACTACGAGGCGGATTCCACTGTGGCGGTCATCGCGCCGTTGGTGGCCAGCGCTTCAGGACAATTCGGCAGCAATGCCGAATACGTCTTCAACCTCGCCACGGCGCTGGAGCAACGCGGTGATCGCGATGCCTGCGTCGATGCCCTGACCTGTGAATTGCAGCGTCTCTCTGATCGGTAACTCCCTCCTTATGAAGCTCATCGTCATCAGCAGTGCGGTGCTTGCGCCGTTGTATGTGTGTTCGCTATCGGTCGGCCTCCGGCATCGAGCTTGGCTTCAGGACACTTGCGCCGAAGCTGGCCCTGAGCAATTCGAACTCAAGGCAACGCGGAGCGCAGGGCCTGCGATTTATCAGCCACACCCCCCCCGTAGCAGCTGGCGAAGCCTGCGTTCGGCTGCGCAGCAGTCGTGAGATCAGGCAACGCGATCCTTCAGTAATACCGCGCATTCAGGTTTCACGACTGCTGCGCAGCCGAACGCAGGCTTCGCCAGCTGCTACAGGGGTTGCGTCTTGCTGGCGATGGCGGTTACGCATTCAACATTGATGTTGGTTGATCAACCGCTTTCGCTAGCAGGCTCGCTCCCACAAATTTATTGTCGCTTTATATGCTACAAATCGTCGCTAGTTAGGTTGTTTATCAAGAATGTAGCGACAGTCACACTTGGCCTCAGCCGGTTCTGATCTCCACGGAACCAACAAAAACACGAGGCCCCAAATGTCCACTTCCCGCAAACATCTGTCCGTCGCGCTGAGCGCGCTTGTTGTGGTCGGCCTCGGGGCCGGCCTTGCTGTTCATCATGGCTATAGCGTGAGCCCCGTCAGTTCGGCGGTGGCCGCGAACGTGGCACCGGCCACCGAGGTGGATGTCGCCCTGGTGGTGTCGCGCTCGATCTCGCAATGGCAGAGCTATTCGGGGCGGCTCGAAGCGGTGGACAAGGTCGATGTGCGGCCGCTGGTGTCCGGCACCATCGTCGCTGTGCATTTCAAGGACGGCGCCCTGGTGAAGAAGGGCGATCAGCTGTTCACCATTGATCCACGGCCGTATCAGGCTGAAGTCGATCGCGCCGCCGGGCAACTGGCCGCCGCTGAATCCCGGGCCGGTTACACCGCCACCGATGCGTCGCGCGCCGCACGCCTGATCGAAGCCAATGCGGTGTCGAAACGCGATTTCGATGAGAAACAAAACGCCTCTCGCGAAGCCGTTGCCCAAGTGAAAACCGCCAAGGCCGCGCTGGAAGTCGCGCGGATCAATCTGGCCTACACCGCGATTACCGCGCCCGTCAGTGGCCGGGTCTCCCGTGCGGAATTGACCGTCGGCAACAGCGTTTCCGCCGGGGCCAACGCGCCGTTGCTGACCACGTTGGTGTCGCTGTCGCCGATCTACGCCTCGTTCGATGTCGACGAGCAAACCTACCTCAACAACCTCAGCGCCGCGAACGGCCAGACCCCGGTGACCCTCGGCCTGGCCAACGAAAGCGGCTATTCCCGTGCCGGCGTGGTCGACTCGGTGGACAACCACCTCGACAGCAGCTCCGGCACCATCCGCGTCCGCGCCCGTTTCGATAACCCGCAAGGTGCGTTGCTGCCCGGCCTCTATGCGCGGCTCAAGGTCGGCGGCGACCAGCCCCACGCCGCGATCCTGGTCGACGACTCGGCCATCGGCACCGATCAGGCGAAAAAGTACGTGCTGGTGGTCGATGGCGAAGACCGTGTGCATTACCGCGAAGTCACCCTCGGCAATCTTCATGAAGGTCTGCGCGTGGTCACCAACGGGCTGCAGGCCGGCGAGCGCATCGTCGTCAACGGCATCCAGCGTGCCCGTCCCAACGACAGCGTTCGCGCCAACAGCATCGACATGGCCGACGTTTCACCCGTCGCCAAACCTGCGGCCTAAGGGGAGCAGACACTCATGAATATCTCGAAATTCTTCATTGACCGGCCGATCTTCGCCGGTGTGCTGTCGGTGCTGGTGCTGCTGGCCGGGCTGATTGCCCTGACTCAATTGCCCACCGCCGAATACCCTGAAGTGGTGCCGCCGTCGGTGGTGGTGCGCGCCGAGTACCCGGGCGCCAACCCCAAGGTCATCGCCGAAACCGTGGCTTCGCCGATCGAGGAGCAAATCAACGGCGTCGAAGACATGCTCTACATGCAATCGCTGGCCAACAGCGACGGCAAGTTGACCACCACTGTGACCTTCAAGCTCGGCACCGACCCGGACAAGGCCCAGCAATTCGTGCAGAACCGCGTGGCCCAGGCGTTGCCGCGTTTGCCCGAAGACGTGCAGCGCCTGGGCGTGACCACGGTCAAGTCGTCGCCGACCCTGACCATGGGCGTGAGCATTCTCTCGCCGAACAACCGCTACGACCTGACGTACCTGCGCAACTACGCGCTGATCAACGTCAAGGATCGCCTGGCGCGCATCCCCGGTGTCGGTGAAGTGGTGATGTGGGGCGCCGGCGATTACTCGATGCGCATCTGGCTCGACCCGCAGAAAGTCGCGCGGCTGAACCTGACAGCCACCGATGTGGTGAAAGCCATTCGCGAGCAGAACGTGCAGGTGGCGGCGGGGATCGTCGGCGGTGCGCCGATGATGAGCAACGTGCCGATGCAACTGAGCGTCAACGCCCAGGGCCGGCTGAAAACCGAGCAGGAGTTTCGCGACATCATCCTCAAGACCACGGGCGGCGCGGTGACTCGCCTGGCCGACGTGGCGCGGGTCGAGATGGCCGCCTCCGAGTACACCTTGCGGGCAATGCTCGACAACAATCCCGCCGTGCAGATGATCATCTTCCAGCAACCCAACGCCAACTCGTTGCAGATTTCCGATGACGTGCGCAAGGTCATGGAGGAGATCAAACAGGACATGCCTGACGGGGTCGACTACGGCATCAAGTACGACCCGACCCAGTTCGTGCGTGACAGCATCAACGCGGTGATCAAGACCCTGCTCGAAGCCATTGCCCTGGTGGTGCTGGTGGTGATCGTGTTCCTGCAAACCTGGCGCGCTTCGCTGATTCCGTTGCTGGCGGTGCCGGTGTCGATTGTCGGCACTTTCGCGCTGTTGCTGGGTTTCGGCTACACCATCAACGCCTTGTCGCTGTTCGGCATGGTGCTGGCCATCGGCATCGTGGTGGACGACGCGATCGTGGTGGTGGAGAACGTCGAGCGCAACATCGCCGCCGGCCTCTCGCCGCGTGACGCCACGTACAAGGCGATGCAGGAAGTCAGCGGGCCGATCATTGCCATCGCCCTGACGCTGGTCGCGGTGTTCGTGCCACTGGCGTTCATGTCGGGCCTCACCGGGCAGTTCTATCAGCAGTTTGCGATGACGATTGCGATCTCCACAGTGATCTCGGCGTTCAACTCGCTGACGTTGTCGCCAGCGCTGGCCGCGCTGTTGCTCAAGGGTCATCACGAGCCGAAAGACTGGCTGACTCGTGCCATGGACAGCCTGTTCGGGCGCTTCTTCAATGCCTTCAACCGGCTGTTCAACCGTGGCTCGGACAACTACGGCAAAGGTGTGCGCCGGGTGGTCAACCGCAAACTGGTGATGCTGGTGATCTACGCCATTTTGCTCGGTGGCGCGGTGTACATGGGCAAGATCGTGCCCGGCGGTTTCGTGCCGGGGCAGGACAAGGATTACGTGGTGGCCATCGTGCAGCTGCCGAGCGGCGCGACCCTGGAGCGCACCGAGAAAGTCGTGCGCCAGATGGGCGAAATTGCCCTGCAGATTCCCGGGGTGAGAAACGTGCCGCAGTTCCCCGGCCTGTCGGTGAGCCTGGCCAATTCGCCGAGCAGCGCGCTGGTGTTCGCGGTGCTGGAACCGTCGAACAAACGCAGCAAGGAGCAATCTGCGGCCGCCATCGTTGCGCAGTTGAACGCCAAATATGCCGGCATCAAAGAGGCTTCCATTGCGGTGTTCCCGCCGCCACCGGTGTCCGGCCTGGGCACCGTCGGTGGTTTCAAGTTGCAGATCGAGGACCGTGGCGCGTTGGGTTATGAAGCGCTGAACGCTGCAACCCAGGCGTTCCTGGCCGCTGCGGCGAAAGCGCCTGAACTGGGCCCGACGTTCTCGATGTTCCAGATCAACATGCCGCAGCTCAACGTTGAACTCGACCGGGTCAAGGCCAAGCAGTTGGGTGTGTCGGTGACTGACGTGTTCGACACCCTGCAGATCTACCTCGGCTCGATGTACGTCAACGACTTCAACGCGTTCGGTCGCGTGTATCAGGTGCGGGCCCAGGCCGATGCACCGTTTCGCGCTACCGCCGCCGATATCGGCTTGCTGAAGACCCGCAACGCTGCCGGCGACATGGTGCCGCTGTCGTCACTGCTCAAAGTCACCACCACCTACGGCCCGGAAATGGTCGTGCGCTACAACGGCTACACCGCAGCGGATATCAACGGTGGGCCGGCACCGGGCTATTCATCTGATCAGGCGCAGGCCGCGGTCGATCGCATCGCCAAGGAAGTTTTCCCGCGCGGCATCAGGTACGAGTGGACCGACCTGACCTATCAGCAAGTGCTGGCGGGTAACTCGGCGCTGTGGGTGTTCCCGATCAGCGTGCTGCTGGTGTTCCTGGTGCTGGCCGCGTTGTACGAGAGCCTGACCTTGCCGCTGGCGATCATCCTGATTGTGCCGATGAGCATTCTCTCGGCGTTGCTCGGCGTGTGGCTGACGGGAGGCGACAACAACATCTTCACCCAGATCGGTTTGATGGTGCTGGTGGGGTTGTCGGCGAAGAACGCGATCCTGATCGTCGAATTCGCCCGTGAACTGGAGATGCAGGGGCGCGGCATTGTCGAGGCGGCGATTGAAGCCAGTCGCCTGCGTTTGCGGCCGATTCTGATGACGTCCATCGCTTTCATCATGGGCGTGGTGCCGCTGGTGTTCTCCACCGGGGCCGGCGCGGAAATGCGCCAGGCCATGGGCATTGCGGTGTTCTTCGGAATGCTCGGCGTGACCCTGTTCGGACTGATGCTGACGCCGGTGTTCTACGTGCTGTTGCGCAAGCTGTCCGGAGTCAAGCACCTGGTGAACAAACACATCCACGAAACCACTGCCGCGTAACGAGGAGCACAGCATGAAATTTTTATCTGCACAGCGATTGTTGAAAGCCCCGTTGTTGGTGGTGACCTTGCTGGCGATTGCCGCGTGCTCCCTGGCGCCCACCTACGAAAAACCTGCATTGTCGATGCCGCCTGCGTTCAAGGAGGAACGTACCGAAGCACCGTTGAAACCCTCCGAAACGGGCAACTGGAAAACCGCGCAACCCTCGGAGGACGTAGCCCGTGGCCTGTGGTGGACGGTGTTCAATGACCAGACCCTGAACGGTCTGGAGCGCCAGGCGTTGGACGCCAACCAGAACCTGGCGGCGGCGACGGCGCGGGTGAAAGAGGCGAGGGCGCTGAATCAGTCTGCACGCTCGGCATTGTTCCCTTCCGTTGATGCCGGATTCGGTGCGACCCGCGAGAAGGTCTCGCCGGCCTCGCAGTTCCAGTCCGACAGCGGCAGTGGCGCGCAGCAAACGATGTGGCGGGCGCAGATGGGCCTGTCTTATGAAGTCGATCTGTTTGGCCGCGTGGCCAATAGTGTCGACGCGTCCGGCGCTGAAACCCAGCGCAGCGAAGCGTTGTTCCGTTCAGTGCTGCTGACGTTGCAGGCCGATGTGGCGCAAAACTACTTTGCCCTGCGGGAACTGGACGCCGAAGCCGCGGTGTTTGCCACCGCCGTGGATTTGCGTGAGCAAGCGCTGAAACTGGTGCAGCAGCGTTATTCCCTCGGGGACATCAGTGAACTGGACGTTGCCAGCGCCGAGGCAGAGCTGGCCACGGCGCGCTCCGATGCGATGACCGTGCAGCGTTTGCGTGCAGCGTCCGAGCACAGCCTGGCGGTGTTGCTGGGACAGAACCCGAGCACCTTCAGCCTGGCGGCCAATCCGCTGCAACCGGTTGATTTGCGGATCCCGGCCGGGTTGCCGTCGACGCTGCTGGAGCGGCGCCCGGACATTGCCGCGGCGGAACGTACGATGGCGGCGGCCAATGCGCGGATCGGGGTGGCGAAGGCGGCGTTTTTTCCATCGCTGACCTTGACCGGTTCGGGTGGGTTTGAATCCGGTTCGCTGGGCAATCTGTTCCAGTGGAGCAGCCGCACCTTCCTGCTGGGACCGTTGGCCGGCACGGCGTTGAACCTGCCGATCTTCGACGGTGGCAAGCGCAAGGGTGATCTGGCCAATGCCCGGGCCGAGTATGAGGAGGATGTCGCGCAGTACCGGCAGCAGGTGTTGGTGGCGTTTCGCGAAGTGGAGGACAGCCTTTCGCAGTTGAGGATTCTTCAGGGACAGACCCAGACGCAGGGGCAAGCCGTTGATGCATCGGCACGGGCGGCCAGGTTGTCCCAGGCGCAATACCGTGAGGGTGATGTGATCTTCCTCAACGTGCTGGATGCCGAGCGCAGTGTGTTGCAGGCGCGAAGGGCGGCGGTGCAGTTGCAGGGGCAGCAGGCGGTGGCGACGGTGAACCTGATTCGGGCGTTGGGGGGCGGTTGGGGGAGTGAGCCGGTTCAGGTTTCAATCCTCGACCAATAATCCGTTGAACCCATAAACCATCGCAGCCCTCAGCAACGCCTACATCGATCCCCTTGTAGGAGCTGGCTTGCCAGCGAAGGCGGTTGAACGGTCGACCTTCGCAGTGAGTCGCACATTGCCTTCGCTGGCAAGCCAGCTCCTACAAGGGATGTTTTTACATCCCTCATCCTCCGTTCGGCTGCGGAGCAGTCGTGATGGTGAAATCTGGGTTATACCTGAAAGTCATGATTGCTGGTTTTGGGGCTGCTGCGCAGCCCATCGCGGGCAAGCCATGCGCCTACAGGTCCATCACCGTCATGAGGAACGTGTTCCATGAAAAGCTCCGGTCCTAGTCCTGTCATCACCATCGCAGAGCAACCCGGCTGCCTGTTGGTGAAGTTTCACGGTATCCAGGTGGCCGCGTCCGCACGGGCGCTGGTGTTGCTGGAGGCCAACTATCCTCCGGTGTACTACGTTCCGCGGGAGGACATCGACGAAAAATATTATGCCCGCACTGATCACACCAGTTACTGCCCCTACAAGGGCGATGCCAGCTATTTCAGCCTGCAAATCCCGGGGCATGAAGGGGCCAACGCGGTGTGGAGTTATGAGGACCCCAAGGTGTCTGTCGAGCAGATTCGCGGATACGTGGCGTTTTATCCTGATCAAGTGACATTTGAGTTGCTCAAAGATGTCTGATTGTCGTTATTTTGGAGACAAAGTAGCCACTTTTTAACAGTTTATTTCCTTGTCGGCAAAATCCAGAATGTCCATCAACCCACCTTGGACACTCTGGATTCCCTCCATGACAACCTCATCCGGCCACGGCACCGACCGTGGCAAATTATTCATCCTTCTGGCGATCTGCCTCTCGGCGCTGGTGTTGCCCTTGAGCTTCACCGGCGGCGCCGTGGCCACCCCGGCGATTGGCCGCGATCTGGGCGGCAGCCCGGTGGCGCTGACGTGGATCACCAACGCTTTCATGCTGACCTTCGGCAGCCTGTTGATGGCCGCCGGAGCCCTGGCCGATGTCTACGGGCGCAAGCGTCTGTTCAGCCTCGGCATGCTGCTGTTCACCCTGGTTTCACTGGCTCAGGCGTTTGCACCTTCGGTGTTCTGGCTCGACGTGATGCGCGCCGTGCAAGGCGTGGCAGGTGCGGCAGCATTGGCTGCCGGCTCTGCGGCACTGGCCCAGGAATTCGAAGGACATGCCCGCACTCGTGCTTTCAGCATGCTTGGCACCACCTTCGGCATCGGCCTGGCCTTCGGCCCGTTGGCGGCGGGCATCCTGATCGAGCTGCTCGATTGGCGGGCGGTTTTCCTGTTTACCGCGCTGATCGGCGTGATCGCCATGCTCTTCGGCCTGCCGCGCATGCGCGAAACTCGCGACCCGGCCGCCAAGGGTATCGACTGGCCCGGCACGTTGACCTTCAGTGCCACCCTGGCGTTGTTCACCTTCGGCGTGATCCAGGCGCCGGAAAGCGGCTGGAGCAGCCCGTTGGTGATGGGCTTGCTGGCGACTTCGGCGCTATTGCTGGCTGCGTTCGTATTGATCGAACTGCGAATCAAGCGCCCAATGCTTGATCTGTCGCTGTTCCGCTACCCGCGTTTCGTCGGCGTGCAAATCCTGCCGATCGGCACCTGCTTTTGCTACATCGTGCTGGTGGTGATGCTGCCGTTGCGCTTTATCGGCGTGGAAGGCCTGAGCGAAATTGATGCCGGTTGGTTGCTGGTGGCGTTGTCGGCGCCGATGCTGGTGGTGCCGATCGTGGCGGCGACGCTGACCCGCTGGATCAACGCGGGCGTGTTGTCGGGGGTCGGGTTCCTGATCGCAGCCGTCGGCTTGCACTGGTTGAGCCTGTACCAAACGGGCGAACCGAAACTGGCGCTGATCCTGCCGATGCTGTTGATCGGTGTAGGTGCTGGCTTGCCGTGGGGGTTGATGGACGGACTGTCGGTGAGTGTCGGGCCCAAGGAACGTGCGGGCATGGCGGCGGGGATTTTCAATACCGCGCGAGTGGCGGGTGAGGGGATTACCCTGGCGATTGTCGCGGCGTTGTTGGCGTCCTTGGTGCAATCGAATCTGAGTGGCATTGCGCTGTCGGCGGATCCCGCGCGGCTGGCAGAAGCCGCGCAGCGAGTGACGACCGGGGACATGGGTGGCGCGGTGCATTTGTTGCCGGAAGTGGCCAGGCCGTTACTGGTGGCCGGGTATGCCGAGGCGTTTCAATACCTGCTGCATGTGTTGACGGTGATTACGGTGCTGTCGGCAGTGGTGGTCTTGAGTTTGCTCAGCCGTCGCCGCACCGAGGACGATCCGGTCGGTGTTCCTGCTCAAGTCTGACCCCGGCCTGATACTTTCAAAAACGTCAAAAGATCGCAGGCTGCGCCAGCTCCTACATGGCATGTGTACACCTGTAGGCGCTGGCGAAGGCTGCGATCTTTTGATGTCGATCGTTCCCATGCTCAAGCAAAAGATCGGACATCCACCAACGTGGATTGATCAATCTGGCTAATCGACGTCACTCCAGTCAACGTCATCGCTACGCGCATTTCCTTGGCGAAAATATCCAGCATATTCTCCACCCCGCGTTGACCATCGGCCGCCAGTGCATAGGCCATGGAACGCCCCAGCAATACGCCTTTTGCGCCCAGCGCCAACATCCGCACGACATCAAGCCCCGAGCGGATGCCCGAGTCGACCAGCACCGTCAGGTCATTGCCGATGGCTTGCATGATGGGCGGCAATGCCTTGGTGGTGGAGAGCACGCCATCCAGCTGCCTGCCACCGTGGTTCGACACCACAATGCCATCCGCGCCGAAACTGACCGCGTCTTTGGCATCCTGAGGGTCGAGAATGCCTTTGATGATCATCGGGCCTTTCCAGAAATCACGAATCCACTCCAGATCGCTCCAGCTGATCGAAGGGTCGAAGTTGTTGGCCAGCCAACCCATGTAGTCTTCGAGGGTGACGGCTTTACCGAGGTACTTGGAGATATTCCCAAGATCGTGTGGACGCCCCATCACGCCGACGTTGAATGCCCAGTCGGGTTTGGTCATGGCCTGAAGCATTCGTCGCGATGATGCAAAAGGACCTGACATGCCCGAGTGTGCGTCCCGGTAGCGGGCGCCAGGCGTGGGCATGTCCACGGTAAATACCAGGTTCTTCACCCCGGCGGCCTTCGCACGTTCCAGTGCGTTCCTCATGAAGCCCCGGTCTTTGAGCACATACAGCTGAAACCAGATCGATTGTTGGCTGTGGGCCGTGACTTCTTCGATCGAGCACACCGAGACGGTTGAGAGGCAGAGCGGGATGCCTTTGTTTTCCGCCGCTTTTACCGCCTGCACTTCGCCACGGCGGGCGAACATGCCGGTCAGTCCGACGGGTGCCAGGATGATCGGCATTGCCAGTGGCTGATCGAAGAGGGTGGTTTGCAGGCTCAGGGTTTCGACGTTTTTCAGGATCCGCTGGCGCAGGCTGATGCCTGTCAGGTCGGCGCTGTTGGCCCTCAGCGTGTGCTCTGCGTAAGCGCCCCCGTCAATGTAATCAAACAGGAACCGGGGAAGTTTGCGGCGGGCGGCCTCGCGATAGTCGGATGCGGATGAAATGATCATGGAGCCTCGGTCGGGTGAGTGGCGGGGCGATGGATGCGTGGTGTCAGAGTAGCGAAAACAACCCGGGTTTGCGGATGTTTCCCCGAAACCATTGTGGGAGCAACCGTCTTCACCATGCCGCTCGGCCTGTGGGAAAGGGGCGGCAGATCTGACGCCAAAGCAGCAGCAAGATCAAAAGATCGCAGCCTTCGGCAGCTCCTGCGTTGACCGTGTCGTCCCCCAACCCTTTGTAGGAGCTGGCTTGCCAGCGAAGGTCGTCAACGATGACGCGAGACGCTAAACACAGGCATCCGCGACGGCTTTTTCGGCGCGTTTGATTTCCTGCTTGATGTCAGTGGGTATTCGCTGTTTTTTGAGTTGTTGCTCGAGAAATTGCTGGCTTCCCTGGTTTTTTAACTCTGCGTCGGTTGCGGCGTCCTGCGTTTTCAGCTCGGCGGCGTGTGCGTCAATGACGGCTTCAACCTCGGCATCATTAGTTGCAGTATCCAGGGCACTGACCAATTTGCCCACCTCGGCCTTTTCGGCCTCTGCGTAACCTTCGACAGATAGCCCGGCAGCCATCGCTCGCGCTTGAATTTCCAGGGTTTCCATATGTTGCTGTGCTGTCTTGCACACTGCATCCCGCCGCTCGCTCTCGGCAGATTTCCATTCCATAAACTCATGCGCCGTAACACCAATCACCGTCATGATGATGACGACCCCAATCAAACTGCCTCTCACGTTTCGCAACCTCAACCGTCAAGGGGAACAGAGTTTCGTGAATATCGCCGAGTCCATTCGGCAAATTGAAAGCGTAGCAGGGGAGGCTGAAAAATTGCTTGCCGCCTGAATAACCAATGGAATAAACGCGGTGAGATCAGTCACCCTGGGCCGTTCAGGCATCATATATCATCCCTTTTGTCTGAAAATCCTTCCGCTGTTTTGTCTGGCAAGGGGGTAGGTTTCGCAAGCCTGGTTGAAGGTTAGCCTACGAATATCGCTGACAGCCGAGCCAGTGCGACCCACTCGGATTTTAGATGGATGGTCATGCAAAGCGGCCGTTTCTCGACGCGATCTCTACCCGACTCGCCGACCTCCAGTTACGCAACGCCGTGAGGCGCAGAAGGGCCGGGAGTGACGCGATATATGCTTCAACAGTGTGTAGACTTTCGCGCTTCGAACCTGGGAGCCTTACGTTCTGCGCTCCTGCCAGTCTGTGTATTGATTAAGGCGTGCTTATGGATCTGCGTCAGCTTGAAGCGTTTGCCGCTGTGATGTCGGCAGGCAGTGTCACCGCAGCAGGAAAGATGCTCGGTCGTTCCCAGCCATCGGTGACACGGGTCATTCAGGAACTGGAGCAAGAACTGGGTTTCGCTTTGTTCGAGCGCAGCGGGCCAAAGGTCACGCCGACCCACAAGGCGTTCATGATGTACGGCGAAGTCGAAAGCGCACTGCTGGGGATTCGCAACATTCGCCAGCGCGCGCAGCACATCGCTCGAGAAGAGAGTAATCAAATCAAACTGGTCGCGATCTCGGCGCTGGCGGCAGGGCTGTTGCCTATGGCGTTGTCGCGATTGCCTGACAGCCTGCGTCCGCAACAGATCCAGTTGCAGAGCATGTCGCCGGAAAATGTGGTGCAGGCGGTGCTGTCGAAAACCATGGACCTGGGCGCAGTGAGTCTGCCGCTGGAGCATCGCGGACTGGACATTCACTGGATCGGCGAGGCGCCTTGCGTCGCGGTGTTGCCGGCCAGCTCCGAACTGGCGGTGCACGAGGTGCTGTCGATGGAGCTGTTGGCGCAGCAGACCCTGATCACCATGGCCAATCCGTATCGTTTTCGCCGGCGCGTCGACAAGGCTTTCCACGATGCCGGTGGGCTACAGCCACGCATGCTCGACACCAACACCTCGTTGATTGCGATGCAGATGGCCAGGGTCGGATTGGGCGTTGCGCTGGTCGATCCCTTTACCGCCATGGGGGTGCCCCTGGAGGGCGTGGTGGTCAGGCCGATTGCCTGCAACATCCCGTTTTTCTTCGGCCTGATTTCGGCGTTCGCCAGCCCGTTGTCCGATGTGGCGCGTGCGCTGATCGACGAGATTGCCACGTCGGCAAAATGTCTCCTGCCGCAGATGATCATGCATGAAGCCAGCGTCCACGACGCTCTGTTGCAGAGTATTTACGCCGAGTAAAGCGCCCAGGCGTCCATGCATTCCATTGCTCTGTAATTCCATTTATGAATATCAATATACTTTTTTGCGCGTTGCAGGAATAAAAAACCCCTTTTAGTATTCACTTTAAGCATTCAAAGGCCTATAGAATTCATTTCTTGTCGCCCTGCAATGTTTTGAAGTGATTTCAATCAAAGGGTCGAGTGATGTGCTCTCGATCGTCATCGAGTAGCGATCAATGTCCGATGTAAACCCACCTGCCGGCCTCGCGGCACTCGAAGCACGCCTGCGCCAGGACCTGGACTGGCTCGACCTGCCCGCCAGTCCATGGGTCAAACCACGCCTCAGCGACGGCGCGGCCGTGCTCGATGTGGCGATCATCGGCGGCGGCATGGCCGGCTTGGCGCTGGCCGCCGAACTGCGCCACCTCGGTGTCGCTGCGGTGATTTTCGATCAGTCGGCGGCGGGCTTCGAAGGGCCGTGGGCCACCACCGCACGCATGGAAACCTTGCGTTCCCCCAAACACCTGACCGGACCGGCGCTGGGTTTGCCCGCGCTGACTTTCCGCGCCTGGTACGAAGCGCAATTCGGCGCCGAAGGCTGGGCCGCGCTGGACAAGATTGCGCGTCTGCAATGGGCCGACTACCTGCGCTGGTATCGCAAGGTATTGGCGCTGGATGTGCGCAACGAGCATCGCGTCAGCCGGGTTGCACCACGCGCCGACGGGTTGGTTGAGTTGGAGCTGGTGACGCCTGTACAGATGCACATTCTGTTGGCGCGTCATGTCGTGCTGGCCACCGGGCGTGATGGACTGGGCGGCCCTTGGGTGCCTGAGTTCGCTCGGCAACTGCCGCGTCAGTTGTGGGCGCATTCGGCGGACGGTTTGCAGGACGCGTGGTTTGAAGGCAAACGCGTCGCCGTCATCGGTGGCGGGGCATCGGCCATGGACAGTGCGGCGACAGCGCTGGAAGCCGGCGCGCAGGCGGTCGACCTGCTGATCCGTCGCGCCGAGTTACCCCGCATCAACAAAGGCAAGGGCGCTGGCAATCCGGGCATGATCCATGGCTATTGGCGTCTGCCGGATGCCTGGAAATGGCGCATTCGCAACTACCTCAATACGCAGCAAGTTCCTCCACCACGCAGCAGCACGCTCAGAGTGTCCAGCTCGGGCAGGGCGCGGTTTTTGTTGAACAGTCCGGTGGTGTCGGTCGAAGAAAATCCGGCTGGCGGTCTATGGCTGCACACGCCCACGGCCCGGATCGAAGCGGATTTCCTGGTGTTTGCCACCGGTTTCCGCACGGACTTTCAGCAGCGTCCGGAATTCGCGCCGTTCTCCTCGCACATCCGCGTCTGGCGGGATCGCTTCGAGGCACCGTCCACTGAACGTGATGCCGAGTTATCGGAACTGCCGGACTTGGGCGACTGTTTCGAATTTCAGGAAAAGATACCCGGCACTTGCCCGGGGCTGAACCACATCCATTGCTTCAGCTATCCCGCCGCACTGAACTATGGCGCGGTGTCCGGAGACATCCCGGCCATCAGCGAAGGCTCCAAACGCCTGGCTCATGCCTTGGTCGGCCAGTTGTTCAACGAAGACATCGCGCTGCATTTCGAATCCATGCGCAGCTACGCCGACCCCGAACTGCTCGGCGATGAGTGGGTGGCCGGCCAGCCGACTACCGAAGAGTGGCGGCAATGATCGGCTGGGCGCTGCGACGTTTGACTCAGTCACTGCTGGTTATTCTGCTGATGACTCTCGTGGTGTTCATCGGTCTGAACGCCATCGGCAATCCCATGGACATTCTGGTCGGCGAAGACCTCAATCAGGCGGAACGCTTGCAGGCCATCGCCCACCTGGGGCTGGACAAGCCGCTGTGGCAGCAATACCTGATTTTTCTCAAGGGCGCTGTCCACGGCAACCTGGGGCAGAGTTTTGTCTATCACGAAGACGCCATGCGCCTGATTCTGCAACGCCTGCCCGCGACGTTCGAACTGGCCTTCTGCGCGCTGTTCCTGGCCGTTGTGATTGGCGTCCCGTTGGGCATGTTTGCCGGCACCTATCCCGATCACCCGTTGTCGCGCCTGATGATGGCCGCCAGCATCGTTGGTTTTTCGCTGCCGGCGTTCTGGGTGGCGTTGATGATGATCATGCTGTTCTCGATCAAGTTGGGCTGGCTGCCCGCCAGTGGGCGCGGCGAAACCCGCGAGTGGCTGGGTGTGCAGTGGTCGTGGTTGACCCTCGACGGCCTGCAACACCTGTTGTTGCCGGCGCTGAACCTGGCGTTGTTCAAGATCTCGCTGGTGTTGCGCCTGACGCGCGCCGGCGTTCGCGAAGTGCTGCCACAAGAGTTCGTCAAATTTGCCCGGGCCAAGGGCCTTTCGCCGATGCGGGTGATGTGCATGCACGTCATGCGCAACAGCATGATCCCGCTGGTCACGGTGCTGGCGATGGAGTTGGGTTCGACCATCGCCTACGCCGTGGTCACCGAAAGCATCTTTTCCTGGCCCGGCGCCGGCAAGCTGATTCTGGACAGCATTAACACCCTGGACCGTCCAGTGGTGGTGGCCTATCTGATGGTGGTCGTGGTGATTTTCGTGGTGCTCAATCTGATTGTCGACGGCTTGTATTACCTGCTCGACCCGCGCGTGCGCATTGAGGTTTCCCGATGAATGCCCTGCAAAAAACAGCCTCGGTCGGCGTGCGCTTGCAGGCCCAGTCGCCTTGGCGTCGGGTGGCCGTGGAGTTCATGAATTCGCCGACGGCGGTGGTGGGGCTGTTGGGGTTACTGGCCATCGTGCTGGTCGCGGTTTTTGCCCCGTGGATCGTGGTGCAGAACCCCTACGACCTGATGCAACTCAACGTGCTCGATGCACGCCTGGCGCCGGGCAGCACCAACATGGACAGTGGCTACACCTATTGGCTCGGCACCGATGGTCAAGGCCGCGACCTGGTCTCGGCGATCCTGTATGGCTTGCGCATCAGCTTGTGGGTCGGTATCGGCTCGGCGCTGATCGCGGCATTGATCGGGTCGCTGCTGGGCCTGGTGTCGGCGTATATCGGTGGCTGGGTCGACGCCTTGTTGATGCGCCTGGTGGACTTGCTGCTGTCGTTCCCGGTGATTCTCATGGCGCTGATGATCCTCGCCTGGCTGGGCAAGGGCGTTGGCAATGTGATGCTCACGCTGGTCCTGCTGGAATGGGCCTATTACGCCCGCACCGCCCGTGGCCAGGCATTGACCGAAAGTCGCCGCGAATACGTCGACGCCGCGCGAGGGCAGGGGATTGGTCCATGGCGCATCGTCATCGGGCACATCCTGCCCAATTGCCTGCCGCCGCTGATTGTCATCGGCGCCTTGCAGATCGCTCGCGCCATCACGCTGGAAGCGACCTTGTCGTTTCTCGGTCTCGGTGTGCCAGTCACTGAGCCTTCGCTCGGCCTGCTGATCGCCAACGGCTTCCAGTACATGCTCAGCAACGAATACTGGATCAGCCTGTTTCCGGGGCTGGCGCTGTTGCTCACGATCGTCGCGATCAATCTGGTCGGTGACCGGTTGCGTGATGTCCTGAACCCGAGGTTGCAGCGATGAGCCTGCCTGAAGTGCTTTTGCCTCCGTCGACTGTGCAACAGCCAACCCTGGAAGTACGGGGCCTGTGCACCTCGTTCTACACCCGGGCCGGCGTGCTGCCGGCGGTGCGCGATCTGTCGTTGCAGGTCCAGCCGGGGCGGATTCTGGGATTGGTGGGTGAATCGGGGTCGGGCAAATCGGTGACCGGTTTTTCCATTCTCGGGCTGGTCGATGAGCCCGGTCGTATCAGTGCGGGCCAGGTGATGTTCAAAGGTCGAGACCTGACAAAACTCTCGGCTTCGCAATTGCGCGCGTTGCAAGGCAATCGGATCGCGATGATTTTTCAGGACCCGATGATGACCCTCAACCCGGTGCTGCGGGTCGACACGCAAATGATCGAAGCGGTGCGCGCCCATCGTCCACTGAGCCGGCGCCAGGCGCGCGAACACGCCAGCCGCACCTTGGCGCTGATGGGCATTGCCAGCCCTGAAGAACGCCTGCGCGCCTATCCGCATCAGTTGTCCGGCGGCATGCGTCAGCGGGTGGCGATTTCCATTGCGTTGCTGCACTCGCCTGACCTGATCATTGCCGATGAGCCGACCACGGCGCTGGACGTGACGATCCAAGCGCAGATCCTCAGCGAAGTGCAGAAACTGGTGCGCGAGCAGGGCACCTCGCTGATCTGGATCACGCATGACCTGTCGGTGGTGGCCGGGCTGGCAGATGATGTGGCGGTGATGTACGCCGGACGCATCGTCGAACAGGGTTCGGTCGCCGACGTACTCGATCGTCCGCCACACCCCCCCCCCCAAGGGTTGATCGATAGCCTGCCAAGCCGCAACCGGCGCGGTCAGCGCCTGCGGCAGATTCCCGGCATGGCGCCGGACCTGTCCGCGATGCCGGCAGGGTGTGCGTTCGCCGAACGCTGTTCGCGAGCGTCGCCGGCCTGCGCAGAGGAACCTGAACCTCGCGAGATCGTACCGGGCCAGACGGTTCGTTGTTTTCACCCGGGAGCCGCCGATGCTCAGTGATCAAATCCCCCTTATCGAATTGCACCAGGTCAGCAAGACCTTCGGCAAACCGCTGGAAGAACATTCCGTCCAGCACCTGCTGCAGCGGTTACACCTCTCGCGCCCCAAATCGGTGACCCATGCAGTCGACCGCGTAGACCTGCGCATCGCCCGTGGCGAAGTGGTGGGCCTGGTCGGTGAATCCGGCTGTGGCAAATCAACCCTCGGGCGCATGGTGGCGGGGCTGTTGCCAGTGTCTTCGGGCACGGCGGCGGTGGACGGCAAGTCGCTCGGTAGCATGACGGCGGATGAACGCCAGGCCGTGCGCCTGAAGGTGCAGATGATCTTTCAAGACCCGTCGTCGAGCCTCAATCCGCGACTGCGGGTCGACCGTATCGTTGGCGAGGGCGCGCTGCTGCACGGCTTGACCGACAATCAGGGCTTTGACGATTACGTCAGCGCGCAACTGCAACGCGCCGGGCTCAGCCCGCAGTTGCGCCAGCGCTATCCGCACCAGTTCAGTGGCGGTCAACGCCAGCGCATCGGCATTGCCCGGGCATTGGCGGTGCAGCCGCAACTGTTGGTCTGCGATGAGTCGGTGGCGGCGCTGGACGTGTCGATTCAGGCGCAGATTCTCAACCTGTTCATGGACCTGCGCGATGAACTGGGCCTGACGTATCTGTTCATCAGCCATGACCTGGGCGTGGTCGAGCACCTGTGCGACCGCGTGGTGGTGATGTACCTCGGGCGGGTGGTCGAGAGCGCATCGGTCGATGACCTGTTTGGCCGCGCCAACCATCCCTACACCCAGGCATTGCTGGCGCAGATCCCGCGTTTCGATGTCCGCAGTACCCGTTATGACGCGATCAAAGGGGAAATCCCCAGCCGGCTGAACCCGCCCGCCGGGTGTCATTTCCATCCTCGTTGCCCGCACGCTTCAGCGCGCTGTCGCGAGGAAGGTCCAGCACTCAGGGAGGTTTCGCCGAACCACCTGAGTGCGTGTCACCTCAACGACCATTTTTGAACGAGCGCTATGACGTTCGTCATGCCCATTGCCATTGCGTACAAGGAATTATTCATGAAGCCACTTGTTCGTTCACTGTTAGCCTCGGCGCTTATTCTGGCGGCCGGCAGTGCTGCCGCACAGACCCTGCGCATCGGTTACGCCGACCCCGTGTCGTCTCTCGATCCGCAACTCAACAACTACGCCGGCGACCGTTCGGTGGCGTTGCATGCCTTCGAATCGCTGGTCAGTCGCCGCGACGACAAAACCCTGCCGGGGCTGGCCAAGAGCTGGAAAGTCATCGATGACACGACCTGGGAATTCGCCCTGCGCGACGACGTGAAATGGCAGGACGGCACGCCGCTGACCGCCGATGACTTTGTGTTCTCGTTCGAGCGCGCCCGCAGTGTGCCGGGCAGCGTGGCCTCTTATGCCGGGTCCACCCGTACCGTGGAATCGGTCACGGCCAAGGACGATCACACGCTGATCATCAAGACCCGCACGCCGAACGCGAACCTGCTGCCGGACGTCGATTCGATCTACATCGTCAGCCGTCACGCCGGCGCCAATGCCAGCAGCGCCGATTACAACTCGGGTAAGGCCATGGTCGGCGTAGGGCCGTACCGTTTCGTTTCCTACGTGCCGGGTGACCGGACGATCTTCGAGCGAAATGATAGCTACGGGGGTGCCAAGCCGCCCTGGGACAAGGTCGACTACCGCTTCATCGCCAACGCCGCCAACCGCACCGCCGCGTTGCTGGCCGGCGATGTCGACGTGATCGACAAGGTCTCGCCCACTGATGTCGAGCGTTTGCGCAATACCCCGAGCGTCAACGTCTACGCCTATCAGGGCTTGCGTGCACTGATCATCCAGCCAAGCTTTCGCGAAGGCCCCAACGAGTTCATTCGTGATAACGCCGGCCAGCCGCTGGCCGAGAACCCGCTGCGTGATGTGCGCGTGCGCAAGGCGCTGTCTCTGGCGATCAACCGCCAGGCCATTGACGAACGCATCATGCAGGGCACCGTCACCGAGGCCAATCAATGGATGCCGGCCAATACGTTCGGCTACAACCCGGACCTGAAAAACATTCCGTACGACCCGAAACAGGCCAAGGAACTGCTGGCGCAGGCAGGCTTCCCGGACGGCTTCCAATTGACCGTGCATGTCCCGGGCGATCGCTATCCACAGGCGCCGGAAGCCATGCAGGCGGTGGCGCAGTTCTGGTCGCGGATCGGCGTCAAGGTCCAGCTTGAAGTGTTGCCGTGGGCCGTGTATGCCGGCAAAGCCAACAAGAATGAACTGGCGATCAGCGTGATCGCCTGGGGTAACGGCACCGGCGAAGCGGCGTATGCGTTGACCAACATCCTGACCACGGTGGACAGCAACAAAGGGCAGGGCGCCTCCAACTGGGGTCGCTACAGCAATCCGCTGGTGGACAAGGCGCTGGTGGATTCGACCGCCGAGTTTGATGAGGCCAAGCGCCGCAAGATCCTTCAGGAGTCGGTCAAGGTGGTCAGTGATGACGTCGGCATCATCCCGCTGTTCCACTACCAGAACATCTGGGCCGCCCGCAAAGGCCTGAAAGTCGAACCTCTGGTCAGCGACCGCACGGCGGCGACCATGGTCACCGAACTACCTTGAATCGATGTGCGCCAGAGCCCGCGCGGGCTCTGCGCGCAACACCTGCCAACCGTCTTACGGGATTTTTCATGACCTCGACCGCTGAACGTACTGCCGAGCCGGATTTGCTCGACAGCTTGCTCGACATCCAGCCGGGCACACCGCTGCACACCGTGCGCCACGCCCGGCACAAGGTCGCCTCGGCGACGCAGGGTAGCCACGATCTGTTTTTCGATCCGGCACTGGAAAACAACCTGTCATTGAGTGAGCGCCTGTGGGTGGCTTACTACGCGGCGCGACTGACGCCGCAAGCGACGTTGACCGCGCACTACCGGGAGCAATTGCAGGCGCTGGGCGTGGATGGAAGCGTGCGCGCAGCCGTCGACGCCGGTGCCATCGAAACGCTGGAAGATGCGCGTCTGCGGGCGATCCTGGGTTTCACCCGGACCTTGATCGAATCACCGGTCGACGGCGATCAAGCCGCGTTGCAAGCGCTGCAACATGAAAGCCTGAGCACCGCCGAAATCGTCGTGCTGGCGCAGTTGATTGCCTTCCTGTCCTATCAAGTGCGCCTGGCTGCTGGGCTCGGCGCGTTACTGTCTGCCGGAGCAGCCTGATGAGTGAGCCCATTCGCAGCAACGGTTTCACCAACGAAGTGTTGGGCTGGAAAGCCTGGCTGCCCACCGTCGACCTGGACAGCGCCACGCCCGAGCAAGTGGCGGTGCTGCAAGAGAGCCATCCGCAGGCCATGACGTCGGACTACTACCTGACGCTGGCGCACCACCCGGACATCCTTCGCCAGCGTTCGCAGGCCTTCAACGCCATCATGTATGCCCCCGGCGGTTTGTCCCGTGCCGAGCGCGAACTGGCGAGTACCGTGGTGTCGCGGGTCAATCGCTGCGTGTACTGCGCGTCGGTGCATGCGCAACGGTTCGAGCAACTGGCCAAGCGCAATGACGTGATCAGCGAGGTGTTTGCCGACCCTGCCACCGCCGGCACGACAGTTCGCGAAAAGGCCATCGTGCAGTTCGCCATTGACCTGACCCTGGCGCCGGCGTCGCTGAACGCCAGTCACATCCAAATGCTGCGCGAGCAAGGGCTGGACGACGCTCAAGTCCTGGATCTGATCCACGCGATTGCGATTTTCGCCTGGGCCAATCGACTGATGTTGAATCTGGGTGAGCCGGTGTTTGACCGCGACGTTTAATCGCCTGCTGTTTTTTTCTCGGGAGCGGCAGGCCAGGCATTGATGACCGACTGCAGGAATTGCTCGGACAACTCAGGGTTGTCCAGCGCTCGGGCAATCAGCATCGCACCGGTGATCGACGAGAGTATGCGTAGCGACTCCTGATACTTCTCGTCGTGGGTTTCCCCTTCGACAAGCGCCATCAGCGTATCGATCAAATGTTCGATGCCTTTGGTGAAGGAACTGCTGACAGCACCGCCGGTGCGGGCAACATCTGCGGCCAGTGCCGGGATGGGGCAGCCATCGATCCAGTTATTCAGATGCCCCAGCGTCAGGTAACGCTTGATGAGTTCGGGAACGGATTTGGCGTCTCGCCAGACATTGGACTCGAACGTGCGGGTGATCGCCTCCGAAGCCAGCTGTTCCTTGCCGCCCGGAAACTGTCCGTAAAAGCCGCCATGGGTCAGGCCCACGGAGCGCGACAGTTCGCCAATGCCGATGCCGTCGATGCCTTTTTCCCGGTACAGCCGAGACGCGGCCGTGAGGATCGCTTCTTTGTTCGCCGCGGCCTGGTCTTTCGTGACTTTCATGAGACTGCTCCTGTAGCGCACTGGGCCTCGCCTGCGCAAAGCTTGACTGAGAGGCTAGCTTTGATGATGCTCGTCATATAAAGTTGATGCAATGGCTTTGTCGGTATCGTCGGTAGTCTGGCGGATCCCGAGCCTGCGGCTCAAGTCAAACATCTCTACGTGGACCTGACTCATGAAACGTAATGACCTGCGCAGTATCGATCTGAATCTGCTGGTGGTGTTCGAAGCGCTGATTCAGGAGTGCAACGTCAGCCGCGCCGCCGAGAAATTATCACTCGGCCAGCCAGCGGTCAGCGCAGCGCTGGTGCGTTTGCGAAAGCTGTTCAACGACCCTTTGTTCTTGCGCGTCGGTCGCAGGATGGTGCCCACGCCACGGGCATTGAGTGTTGCGCAGACGGTTGGGCCGGCACTGGATTGTGTTTGTACCGCGATCAGCAATGCAAAGATTTAGTCAGGCCGATCCCTTTTTTTGTCCTTATACATGACGGTCATCATTATTGTTGATAGCCAACTTCACTCCGTTCGATTCGTCGTGACCTCGCGCGAGGTCGAGAATCCGGAAAATCCTAAATCGTCTGGCGGACACTACCCATGGAACAGTCACTCAAACCTTTGCGTTATCCCCTTGCTGCGCTGGCGCTGATGGCGCTTGCCGCGTGTGATCGGACACCCAATGCCGCTCAGGCTCCGAAGGCGCCGCAGGTCACCGTTGCGAAAGTGCTTGAACAGCCTATTACCGAATGGGATGAAGTGACTGCGCGTCTGGAAGCGCCGGAAACCGTCGAGGTGCGTCCACGGGTAACCGGGCAGATTGACCGCGTAGCCTTCGCTGACGGCGCGCTGGTGAAGAAGGGCGATTTGCTGTTCCAGATTGATCCACGTCCGTTCGAACATGAAGTGCATCGCATCGAAGCGCAGCTGCAACAGGCTCGCGCCACACTGGTCCGCACCGGTAACGAAGCGCAACGCGGCCAGCGACTGTTGAGCAGTAACGCGATCTCCGCCGAGCTGGCCGACACCCGCACCACCACCGCCCAGGAAGCCAGGGCCGGTGTCGATGCCATTCAGGCGCAGCTGGATCTCGCGCGTTTGAACTTAAGCTTCACCCGCGTCACCGCGCCGATCACTGGCCGTGTCAGCCGTGCGGAAATCACCGCTGGCAACATCGTGACCGCCGACACCACAGCGCTGACCAGCGTGGTCTCCACCGACAAGGTTTACGCCTACTTCGATGCGGACGAACGCATGTTCCTCAAATACAGCCTGCTTTCCCGCCAGGGGCAGCGCGGTCAATCCACCCCAGTGTACATGGGCCTATCGAACGAGGAGGGCAACAGCCACCTCGGGCAGATGAACTTCGTCGATAACCAGGTCAATCCGAAAACCGGCACCATCCGGGGTCGCGCGGTGTTCGACAACGCGGACGGCCAGTACACCCCCGGCCTCTACGCGCGGTTGAAACTGGTGGGCAGTGCCGCTTATCCCGGCCTGCTGATCAAGGATGAAGCGGTGGGCACCGACCTCGGCAAAAAATTCGTGTTGGTAGTCGATCAGGACAACAAAGCCGTGTATCGCAGCGTCGACCTGGGGCCGAAACTTGAAGGCTTGCGCATCGTGCGCAGTGGTTTGCTGAAAGAAGATCGCATCGTCATCAACGGCCTGCAGCGCGTTCGGCCTGGCGCGCAGATCGATCCTCAAGATGCACCGATGGCCAGCCCGGAAACGGTCGCCACGCTAGCCCGCCAGCGTCAGGCAATTGAAGCCGCCAATCAGCCGGATTCCGCCAAGTCGCCCGCGCTGGTGAAAGCGGACTCTGCCGCTGCACCTCGCGGATAAGGAGCCTCGACATGAAGTTTTCCCAGTTCTTTATCACGCGACCGATCTTCGCCGCCGTGCTGTCGCTGCTGATCCTGATTGCCGGCGCCATCTCGCTGTTCCAGTTGCCGATCAGCGAATACCCGGAAGTGGTTCCACCGACCGTCGTGGTCCACGCCAACTACCCGGGCGCCAACCCGAAGGTCATCGGCGAAACCGTGGCGGCGCCGCTTGAGCAAGCCATCACCGGCGTCGAGAACATGCTGTACATGTCCTCGCAGTCCACGGCGGATGGCCGGCTGACATTGACCGTGACGTTCGCCTTGGGCACCGATCTGGACAACGCCCAGGTCCAGGTGCAAAACCGCGTGACCCGCACCGAACCCAAGCTGCCCGAGGAAGTGACGCGCATCGGCATCACCGTCGACAAGGCGTCGCCCGAACTGACGATGGTGGTGCACTTGACCTCGCCGGACAAACGCTACGACATGCTCTACCTGTCGAACTACGCGATCCTCAACGTCAAGGATGAGCTGACTCGTCTGAACGGTATCGGTGACGTGAAGATGTTCGGTATCGGCGACTACTCGCTGCGAATCTGGCTCGATCCAAACAAGACTGCTTCGCGCAACCTGACCGCGACAGACGTCGTCAACGCGGTGCGTGAACAGAACCGTCAAGTCGCGGCCGGGCAACTGGGTTCGCCCCCGGCACCGAATGCCACGAGCTTTCAGATGTCGATCAACTCACAGGGACGCCTGGTCACCGAAGAAGAGTTTGAAAACGTAATCGTGCGCAGTGGCCCGGACGGCGAGATCACTCGCCTCAAAGACATTGCGCGGATTGAACTGGGTTCCAACCAATACGCGTTGCGCGCCTTGCTCAACAATCAGGAAGCGGTAGCGATGCCGATCTTCCAGCGCCCCGGCTCCAACGCGATCGACGTCTCCGACCAGGTACGGGAGACGATGGCCAGGCTCAAGAATAACTTCCCGCAAGGCATGGACTACGAGATCGTCTATGACCCGACCATCTTCGTCCGCAGTTCGATTGAAGCGGTGGTCCATACGCTGTTCGAAGCGCTGGTCCTGGTGGTGCTGGTGGTGATCCTGTTCCTGCAAACCTGGCGCGCTTCGATCATTCCGTTGGTGGCGGTGCCGGTGTCGCTGATCGGTACGTTTGCCGTGATGCACCTGTTCGGCTTCTCGCTGAATGCCTTGTCGCTGTTTGGCCTGGTGCTGGCCATCGGCATCGTGGTCGACGATGCGATTGTGGTGGTGGAGAACGTCGAGCGGAACATCGAGTTGGGCCTCGAGCCGATGGAGGCCACCAAAAAAGCCATGGGCGAGGTGACCGGCCCGATCATTGCCACGGCATTGGTGTTGTGCGCGGTGTTCGTGCCGGCGGCGTTCATTTCCGGGCTGACAGGACAGTTCTATAAACAGTTCGCGTTGACCATCGCCATCTCCACGGTGATCTCGGCGTTCAACTCCCTGACCTTGTCGCCAGCCTTGGCGGCGGTGTTGCTCAAGGCTCATGGCGCACCGAAAGATCGTTTCTCCAAAGTGCTGGATCGCCTGTTGGGTGGTTGGCTGTTCAAGCCGTTCAACCGTATCTTCGAAAAGGCCAGCCATGGCTATGTGATCGGGGTGGCCAAAGTCATTCGAGGCAGCAGCGTGGCCTTGCTGGTGTACGCCGGTCTGATCGCCATGACCTACATGGGTTTCAGCACCACGCCAACCGGTTTCGTACCGACCCAGGACAAAAAGTACCTGGTGACCTTCGCGCAACTGCCGGATGCCGCGAGTCTTGATCGCACCGAGTCGGTGATCCGCCGCATGAGCACCATCGCCATGAACGAGCCGGGTTTTGACAGCGCCGTGGCATTCCCCGGATTGTCGATCAACGGCTTTACCAACAGCCCGAACGCCGGCATCGCGTTCATCGGCTTGAGTTCTTTCGATGAGCGTAAGGACCCAAGCCTCTCAGCCCGCGCGATTTCCGCTTCGCTCAATGCCAAGTTCGGTGGCATTCAGGACGCCTACATCGCCGTATTCCCGCCACCGCCGGTGCAAGGCCTGGGCACCATCGGTGGCTTCCGTCTGCAGATCGAGGACCGCGGCAACCTGGGCTATGACGAGCTGTACAAAGAGACCATGAACATCATCGCCAAGAGCCACAGCGTTCCGGAACTGGCCAACTTGTTCACCAGTTACACCGTCAACGTGCCGCAGGTCGAAGCCGCCATTGACCGGGAAAAAGCCAAGACTCACGGCGTGAAGATCAACGATATCTTCGACACCTTGCAGGTGTACCTGGGCTCGCTGTACGCCAACGACTTCAACCGTTTTGGCCGGACCTATCAGGTCAACGTGCAGGCCGAGCAACAGTTCCGCCAGGAGCCCGAGCAGATCGGCCAGCTGAAAGTGCGCAATGACCACGGCGAGATGATTCCGCTGGCCACGTTCGTCAAGGTCAGCCCGACATCAGGCCCTGACCGCGTCTCGCACTACAACGGTTTTCTCACCGCAGAAATCAACGGCAGTGCAGCCCCCGGCTACAGCTCCGGCCAGGCACAAGCGGCGATTGAAAAGCTGCTCAAGGAAGAGTTGCCCAATGGCATGACCTACGAGTGGACCGACCTGACCTACCAACAGATTCTGTCCGGCAACACCGCGCTGCTGGTGTTCCCGCTCTGCGTGCTGTTGGCGTTCCTGGTACTGGCCGCGCTGTATGAAAGCTGGAGCCTGCCATTGGCGGTGATCCTGATCGTGCCGATGACCCTGCTGTCGGCGATTGCCGGGGTGATCATTTCCAAGGGCGACAACAACATCTTTACCCAGATCGGCTTGATCGTGCTGGTCGGCCTGGCCTGCAAGAACGCAATCCTGATCGTCGAGTTTGCCAAGGATAAACAGGAACAGGGCATGTCGCCGCTGGAGGCGGTGCTGGACGCCTGCCGCATGCGTTTGCGGCCGATTCTGATGACCTCCTTTGCCTTCATCATGGGTGTGATTCCGCTGGTGACGTCCACCGGAGCCGGCTCGGAAATGCGCCGCGCAATGGGCGTCGCGGTGTTCTCCGGAATGCTCGGTGTGACCTTCTTCGGGTTGCTGCTGACGCCGGTGTTCTTCGTTCTGATCCGCCGCTACATCGAGCGCAAAAACGCGCACAAGGTTACCAAGGCTCACCAGGCAAACGCAGTGAATCCGGAGGCACACGCATGAACACCTTGAAGCTTTTTTTACCCAGCCTTCTGGTCATCGGGCTCGCCGCGTGTACGGTCGGTCCCGACTACAAAACGCCCGATACCGCGCCTGCAAATATCGTGTCTGTGCAAACCGGCCACTACGATCAATCGCGTTTTGAAACGGTGTGGTGGCAGCAGTTTGATGACCCCACGCTCAATCAGTTGGTGAGCAAATCCCTGGAGGGCAACCGCGACTTGCGCGTCGCGTTTGCCCGCTGGAAAGCCGCCCGTGCGATTCGTGACGACATCAGCAACGACAATTTGCCGGTGGTCACCAGCCGTGTCAGCAGCCAGCAGGGCAAGGCGCAAGTGCCGGGTCAAACGGAAAACCGGGTCAATATCGAGCGTTACGATCTGGGGCTGGACATGGCGTGGGAAGTCGATCTGTTTGGGCGGATCCAGCGCCAACTGGAATCCAGCGACGCCCAGGAAGACGCAGCGGCGGCAGACTTGTATCAGCTTCGCGTGACGATGATTGCCGAACTGGTGGATGCCTATGGCCAACTGCGCGGCGCACAGCTGCGGGAAAAAATTGCCCTGGCCAACCTGAAAAATCAGCAAGACTCGCGCTCCGTGACGGTCAGCCTGCGTGATGCCGGCGTCGGCAATGAACTCGACGTGGTGCGTGCCGACGCACGTTTGGCCGCGGTCGAGGCAACGGTGCCGCAACTTCAAGCAGAGCAGGTACGGCAGAAGAACCGCATCGCCACGCTCTTGGGTGAACGCCCGGATAAATTGAGCGTGTCGTTGAGCCCCGCCGAGTTGCCCGCCATCGCTAAAGCGCTGCCGATCGGTGATCCCGCCGAATTGCTGCGTCGGCGTCCCGATGTGCTCGCCGCCGAACGCCGGCTGGCTTCCGCGACGGCGGATATCGGTGTGGCCACCGCTGACCTGTTCCCGAGAGTGAGCTTGAGCGGATTCCTGGGTTTCACTGCCGGCCGTGGTTCGCAGATAGGTTCCAGTGCTGCCAGGGCCTGGGGTCTGGGACCGAGCATTACCTGGGCGGCGTTTGACCTGGGCAGCGTGCGGGCGCGCATCCGCGGTGCCGACGCCAATGCCGAAGGTGCGTTGGCCACCTATGAGCAGCAAGTGCTGTTGGCGTTGGAAGAGTCGGAAAACGCCTTCAGCGACTATGGCAAACGCCAACAGCGGTTGTTGTCGTTGATCAAGCAAAGCGAGTCGAGCCGTGCCGCGGCGGACCTGGCGGCTATCCAGTACAAAGAAGGAACGGTGGATTATCTGGTGTTGCTGGACGCACAGCGTGAGCGGCTGAATGCCGAGGATGCTCAGGCACTGGGTGAAACTGATCAGTACCGCGCAATCGTCGCGATCTATAAAGCGCTGGGAGGAGGCTGGGATAGCAGCGGTGGCAAGATAGCGGGGATTAATTGATGTGCCCGTGGGGCAGCGTCAACGCGCGGAGCTGAAACATTGCCGAAATATCCGGGCCGTATGATTCAGGTCATCGAAAACCTGGGGTGTTATGGATGAATCGGTCATCACGGAGCATGCGCAAACTGCTGGACGCTGTCGCCAGCAACAATGAAGTCGCCGCGTTGGACGTCATGCGCGCCACCGAGCAACTCAAGGACGAGCTGTTGCGCCAGCGGTTGCTCAACCTGATTCACCAGCTGAATCAGGACGCCCATGACTTACGACTGGCTCGTGACGACGTCCAGGGCGGGACCATCAAATTCGCGTGATGGGCCACCCAGCGACTCTATGCAGCGACCTATGCAAAGCCGAGGAACGACAGGACCACTACGACTACCACAACTAATCCGACGATGTAGATGATGTTGTTCATGAAGCCCACCTTTCAATCTGAATAGGATTGCGATACGAGGGTGCTGCACATAGGTACTGCACCTTTTGCGCGCCCTTCCATTTGGCAATTCAAATAGCCCAGCCCTGCCCAGGCAGTACGCGTACCAACCCCGGGCAGATGTACAACGCGGGTCAGTATTAGTAGGACCCGCTTGTTCTGCGCAAGGTTTCAGCCTTTCATCAGAGGCTGCTGAGGATGGGGCGCTTCAGGCGTCACCGACTGGCACCCGTAAGCCATCCAACACCCTATCGATCAGCAGGTCATACGCCTGCCTCAGGTTTCCAGGTTGGGTGGACTGAACAATCCAGATGTCCATCTTGAGCGAGAAGTCGTTGATTTCGACGATGGACAATTGATCCGCTGACGGACTGCTTTGCAGGAGTTGCACGGGGATCAAACCGAGCCCCAATCCGGCCACGACCATCCGCATCTGCATGGCCGCGCTATGAGTGTCGACCCCCAGTTTCAGTTTTTGCCCCTGTCCGCCCATTGCCGCTTCCAGAGCTGCTCGATACCCGCACCCCTTGGGGTTCAGGATCCACTCTTTGCCAGACAAGCTTTTGATATCGCTATGCGAGCCCACGACCGGCTTTTCTTTGCTTTGAACCACGAGGATCTCAAGCGTGGTCACCCGCTGGCCTTTCAGTCCGTCAGGCAGGTTGCTGGGGGCGGGCAGCATCAGCGTTGCTGCGTCCAATGCCCCATGCAGTATCAAATGCTCCAATTCGGAGCTCCAGTCAGTAATAAGTTGCATCTCAAGATCAGGAAATTTCTCCCGCATACGGGTCACAACGTCGAAAGCCACCGCGTCCGCAACCATTTGTGTAAACCCGACCCGGAATCTGCCGCTCGGCAACGCATCTTCCTGCGGAATGCTCAGCAGGTAGTGGGCATCGCGCAGTAAACCGACAGCGGACGCATAGATTCGGTGACCCATGGCAGTGGGTACAGGAGGGCGACTGGTGCGATCGAACAAGCTGACGTTCAGCGACTCCTCCAGATGTTGAATTCGCCGGGAGACCGCCGACTGGGTTATGCATAAAACTTCGGCGGCTTTGGTCAGTGAGGCGCACTCAATCACCGCGACAAAAGCTTTCAGATCTTCAAATAGCATGCGTAATACTCATTTATATCGAGCAAATAATGCGCTTGATGAATTTTGTCGTCCAGCCTAGCGTATTGCCACGTGCCAAATCATTTGTTCCGGCCGTACGAGCACATCCCATTCAATCAGGAATGCCCCCCATGCCATTAGCCAGAATCGACGTTGCCGCGCACACCTCAGCAGAAACAGTCGCCGCCATTGGCGATGTTGTTTATGAGGCGATGATCAATATTGCCAATGTTCCGGAGCACGACAGATTTCAGATTATCCATCGCCATGCAAAGGATGAATTGGTCTATCCCTCTGCAGGTTATCTCGGTTTGACCTACACGCCGGACATCATTTTTATCCAGATAACCTGGGTTGCCGGGCGCACGGTTGAGATCAAAAAAGCGTTCTACAAGGCGATCGCCGACGCGATTCACACCAGAACCGGGCTGCGCAAGGAGGACATCTGGATCAACTTGATCGATGTGAAGCGCGAGGATTGGTCCTTTGGTAATGGAGAAATGCAGTACGAACCGAAGGAATAATATCGATACTCAATGAAGGGAGATGTATCTCCCTTTTTTGCACCCTTTGAGTGAGTCAGTTAGATATCGACAACGACCTTACCCGTTGCCTCACCCCCGGCAACAATCGCATAGGCGTCATTAACGGTGTCGAGCGTAAAGCGCCGATCGTCCAGCAGAACCCGCAACTGTCCTGCTTCGGCCATTACGGTGGCTTCAGCGAGGATTTCGCCGTGGTGCTTGCGTCCTTTGCCGGTAATTAATGGCAGCAAGGTGAACACCCCGGAATAGGTCGCACCGCGAAACGACAGTGGCGCGAGTGTGTGTTCACCCCACCCGAGGCAACTGACGACGTGGCCGGTGTAGACCTTCGCCACGGCGAACGAGGCGTCCAGTGTCGCACCGCCGACGGTGTCGTACACGATGTCGAAACCCTCACCGTCGGTGCATTGCTCAAGATAATCCGCAGGCTTCTGTGCTCGGTAGTCAATGGCTGTGGCACCGAAGCGCTCGATTATTCCGAGTCCTTTAGCACTCCCGGTAGCGAATACTTCTGCGCCGCGTGCCTTGGCAATCTGAACAGCAACATGTCCGACGCCTCCGGCGCCACCTTGCACCAACACCCGATGCCCCGACCGAACATTGGCCCGGTCCACAAAACCTTCCCACGCGGTAATGAAAATCAGAGGCAATGCAGCAGCTTCGCGCATGCTCAGGTTACGCGGCTTAAGCGCCAGCAAGTCGGCATCGACGGCGATGTATTGCGCCAGCGAACCCTGTTGGCCGCCAATGCCACCGGCCATGCCGTAAACCTCGTCGCCGATTTTAAATGCCGTGACGTCGGCACCGACCGCTTCAATCACACCGGCCAGATCCATCCCCAAAACAGCGGGCAAAGGTTGGCGGGCGTGAAGTCCCTGACCGTTGCTGATTTTCGTATCCAAAGGATTTACGCCACTGGCGATGATCTTGACCAATACCTGTCGGGCGCTGATCTCAGGCAACGGCAGGTTCTGAATCTGTAAAGCGCTCGCAGGATGCCGAGCGACGGCAGCGAACATGGTTTTCTGGCTCATGTGGAACTCCTGTTGAAATGATGACTGCCACTTGGGGGCGATGGGTACAGTCTCACGCAGCAGAGGGATGCCGATAAGAGGGCAAATGCCTATAGTATTAATTCCAAATCATCGCTAAGTGGGCGGCTATGGATACGTTGGAAGCGATGGCGATTTTTATGCGAGTGGTCGAGCGGGGCAGCTTCTCAGCCGTTGCCCGAGAGATCGGGCTCAGTCAGCCGACGATCAGCAAGCAGATAGGCGCCCTGGAAACGCGGCTGGGCGGCCGACTGTTTGCCCGCAGCACGCGCAACCTTTGTTTGACGGACGAAGGTCAGCGCTACTACGAACATTGCCGGTTGATTCTGGCGGCTGTGGACAACGCCGAGCACAGTTTTCAGACTGGGCAGGAGCGGGTTGCCGGTGCACTGCGCATCGCGTCTTCAGGCAGTTTCGGACGGATACAGATAGCGCCGCGGCTGCACGGTTTTCTCCAGCAACATCCCGACGTGACGATCGACTTGCAACTAAGCGACAAAAACGTCGACCTGGTCAGCGAGGGGATCGATGTTGCCGTGCGAATAGGCGAGTTAAAGGACAGCAGTCTGGTCGCCAGGCAAATCGGCCTGACAAGACGTCGGGTGTTCGCGTCCCCGACGTATCTTGAGCAACACGGGTGGCCTGCAACACCTGATGATCTGCGCTTTCACAACTGCCTCGTGTTCAATCAACTGGAACACTTCGACAACTGGAGTTTCGAGCACGGCGGCCAATGGAGCAGCGTGCAGGTCAAGGGCAATGTACGCAGCAACAACAGCGAGTCGATTCGGCAAATGGTCCTGAGTGGATTAGGCATATCACTTTCCCCATCATGGTTATTTCGCGAGGACCTGCAGGCCGGGCGAGTGCTGGCGTTGCTGGATGGGCACACACCGTCATCTCTGCCCATCCATGCAGTGTCTCCCCCGGATCGCCGGCAGTCGGCTCGAGTGCGGGCGTTTACCGACTATTTACGCGATGCTTTTGCGGTCGACGGCGACGTCAAACCCATGTAGCGCTGTCATTTGTGCACTTTTATAAAGCCGTGGGGCAGGTCTCTGCACTATGCGATGGCAAACGCCGGATGGCTTCCCATGCCGCTTCAACAGTCACACGCCTGAAAAGCCTGCTCGAAGCGCTGTCTGCGCGATCTGGCACAAACGCTGCAAGACACTGTTCAGGCCCACCGCAAACGCAGTCGAGTGGGCAGCTCCCTCGGTCAACGACGATCGATTCGTGGGCAACATCGGTGGATCAGGCATAGACGTCTGGTGCTAACACCGCAAAAGAACAGGCAAAGACGCCTGGAACCGCAAAGGTTTCAGGCGTTTTTTTTTGCTTTTTGAACCGTTTTAGCCGGGTGCTTCTTATGAACTCCAATGTTGCCACGTTGAACAAGCTGCAAACGCTGATCGTGATCGGCAATGGCATGGTCGGACATCATTGCGTCGAACAACTGATCGAGCGCGGTGCGCTCGATCACTATCGGCTGCACGTCTTCAGCGAGGAGCCGATGCGAGCCTACGACCGCGTGCACCTGTCCGAATACTTCTCCGGCCGTGATGCCGAATCACTGGCGCTGTCTGACGCGTCGCTTTACCAGACGCCGGGCGTCACCCTGCATTTGGGTGTCCCGGTCCTGGAAATCGACCGCGCCCGGCGTGAGGTAATTACCGCGCAAGGTTGCGTCACTTACGACAAATTGGTCCTGGCCACCGGGTCCTACCCGTTTGTGCCGCCGATCGAAGGCGCCGAGGGCGACTCGCGCCTGGTCTATCGAACCCTCGAAGACCTCGACGCTATCCGTACAGCGGCTACCAACGCCCGGCGCGGTGTGGTGGTGGGCGGTGGCTTGCTGGGCCTTGAGGCCGCCAATGCGCTGAAAAGCTTGGGCCTGGAAGCGCATGTCGTGGAATTCGCCCCGCGCCTGATGCCGGTGCAGCTGGACGAGATGGGCGGCTTTGCGCTGAAGTCGCAGATTGAAAGGCTTGGCGTCGGTGTGCACCTGTCGCGCGCCACTCAATCGATCAGTGCCGGCGAGCATTACCGCTACCGCATGAATTTTGCCAATGACGAATTCCTCGAAACTGACCTGATCGTGTTTTCGGCCGGTATCCGCGCACAAGATGCGCTGGCCCGCCAGTGCGCACTGGAAATCGGTCCGCGCGGCGGCGTGGTAATTGACGATGAGTGCCTGAGCATTGATCCGAACATTTACGCCATCGGCGAGTGCGCCTCCTGGAATGGCAGCCTGTTCGGCCTGGGCGCGCCGGGCTACCAGATGGCTCGCAGCGTCGCGGCGCGGCTGGGCCACGAGGTCGCCGAGCCGTTCATGGGCGCGGACATGTCGACCAAGCTCAAGCTGCTGGGCGTCGATGTCGGCTCCATCGGTGACGCTCACGCCAACACGCCGGGTGCACGCAGTTATCAGTTCATCGACGAAACCACGGCCAGCTATCGACGCCTGGTGGTGGACGCGACCGGCAAACACGTACTCGGTGCGGTGCTGGTTGGCGACAACAGCTATTACGACACCCTGTTGCAATACATGCAGAACGCCATTGCGCTGCCGTCCGAACCAGCCAGCCTGATTCTGCCGTCGTCCGAGGGCGCACCAGCCCTGGGGCCAGGCGCGTTGCCTGAATCGGCAACCGTCTGCTCGTGCCATAACGTCACCAAGGGCGCCATCTGCTCGGCCATCGACGGCGGCTGCACCGACCTCGGCCAGCTCAAGTCGCAGACCAAGGCGTGTACTGGCTGCGGCGGTTGTGCCGGTTTGCTCAAGCAAGTCTTCGAACACGAACTGATCGCCCGTGGCGTCAGTGTCGACAAAAGCCTCTGCGAACACTTCGCCTATACCCGTCAGGAGCTGTACGCGCTGGTGCGGGTAGAAGGGGTGATCACCTTCGAAGAACTGCTGGCCAAGCATGGCCGTGGCCACACCGGTTGCGATGTCTGCAAACCGGCCGTGGGCTCGATCCTCGCTTCGTGCTGGAATCAGCCGATCATGGACGCCTCACTGGTGCCGTTGCAGGACACCAACGATACCTTCATGGCCAACATGCAAAAAAACGGCACCTATTCGGTAGTGCCGCGCATCCCCGGCGGTGAAATCACCGCCGACAAGCTGATCGCGATTGGTGTGGTGGCGAAGAAATATGACCTCTACACCAAAATCACCGGTGGCCAACGTATCGACCTGTTCGGCGCCCAGTTACATCAGTTGCCGGAAATCTGGGGCGAGTTGATCGAAGCCGGTTTCGAAACCGGGCACGCCTATGGCAAATCGACCCGCACGGTGAAGTCCTGCGTCGGCAGCACCTGGTGCCGTTACGGCGTGCAGGACAGCGTACAAATGGCCCTGACCATCGAGGACCGCTACAAGGGCCTGCGCTCGCCGCACAAGCTCAAATTCGCGGTGTCCGGTTGCACCCGCGAGTGCGCCGAGGCACAGAGCAAAGACGTTGGCGTGATCGCCACGGAGAAGGGCTGGAATCTCTACATCGCCGGCAACGGCGGCATGCGCCCACGCCACGCCGAACTGTTCGCCACCGACCTCGACGATGAAAGCCTGATCCGATACATCGACCGCTTCCTGATGTTCTACATCCGCACCGCCGACAAATTGCAGCGCACCTCGGTGTGGCGCGAAAGCCTCGAAGGCGGCCTCGATTACCTCAAGGACGTGATCATCCACGACAGCCTCGGGCTCGGCGCAGAACTCGAAGCGCAAATGCAGTTGGTGGTCGACCGCTATGAATGCGAATGGGCCAACGCCCTCAAAGACCCGGAAAAACTCAAGCGCTTCCGCACCTTCGTCAACGATAAACGCCCGGACCCAGACATCCACTTCGTCCAGGAGCGCGGCCAACGGCGCCCGATCATGGCCGCCGAACTCAACCTTATCCCTGTCACCGAGGAGATTGCCTGATGAGCCAGTCCAATACCCAACGCATCGACTCCCTGAAAAACACCGAAGTCTGGCAAACGGTGTGCGAACAACAGGACCTCGTCAGCAACTCCGGCGTCGTCGTCTGGCTCGACGGCGCACAAGTGGCACTGTTCTACCTGCCGGCTGCGGAGGGCCGGACCCTCTACGCCATCGACAACCATGACCCGCAATCCGGGGCGAACGTCATCGGTCGTGGGTTGGTGGGGAGCATCAAGGGTGATCTGGTCGTTGCTTCGCCAATCTACAAGCAACATTTCCGCCTGGAGGACGGCAGTTGCCTGGAGTATCCGCAACAGCGCCTGCGTGTCTGGCCGGTGCGGTTGAACGGCGACGAGGTGGAAGTTGGACGGGCTTAAGCGTGCTATCTGGAGTCTGGTGGGGCAGTATGACTCTGGAAAAACAGGCAAACCGCCCGGTAGAATTTTTTTTGAAATCAAGGGGTTGCCAGCCTCGGGAAATCAGTACATAATTCACGCCATCGAAAGCACTGACCGCTCAAAAAGCTCAATGTTTTCAAGGAGTTAGATCAAGTATCTAAATCCAAGTTTGTACGCGTTTGGTGTTGTGCTACATGACATCAGATGTTTGAGGCCGAGTAGCAAAATGGTTATGCAGTGGATTGCAAATCCACCTACGCCGGTTCGATTCCGACCTCGGCCTCCACTTTAAACAAGCTCCGTAGATCTATGATTTACGGAGCTTTTTTATTTGCACTGCACTGCAAGATTTAGTCTTGAAAAGGGTAGATGCGAACTTGCTTCACCGGGGTGGGATGTATATATTTCCTCCTCTGCTGCACAAGCGTCAGAACTGCCAGATTGTTATGTGCAGTGTCAGGCCGCTTTACCGCGCTACCGCCCGAATGGCGAAACTGGTAGACGCATGGGACTTAAAATCCCCCGCTCGTAAGGGCGTGCCGGTTCGATTCCGGCTTCGGGCACCATCTAAAATCAAGGGTTTGCGGGCGAAAGCTGATGCAAACCCTTGTTTGTTTCTGGGTCGCTATTTTCCATCTGCTCCACAATTCACTGCCTATGCGATTGGTTGGGTGGCATTGCGGGGATAGTTTCCAGTGTGTCGAGATTCAGAAGGGTGAAATAACCACGGTCCGGTTTCCAGCCAGCGGTGTCGATGTGAATCACATTGCCAAGCCTGACTGGCCTGCGAAGCGGTGTATGTCCCACCACCAGTGCGCGTAGGCCTTCAACACCCTGCGTCTCAAGCTGATCGATTCGCCGTCGTGACCACATGCACCTATTCTGCAATTGCGTCAGTTGCACATTGTTTTCTGGCGTTTCCAGTTCTATTCGCAGTTCCTCCCACGATGGAAACGGGCAGTCGGCGTGCACGATGCCGATCAGGCCGTGTGCTGTTTCGATTTCGATGGCGATAGGGAGTTCGGCGAACTGCGCCGAGAAAGCTTGCTGGTCGGCTAGCGACAGGCCTGCAAACCATGAACCGCCGTTGTAGATCCAGCTGTCGACGTCGCAGGTATCGAAGTGAACCACGTAGTCGTCATGGTTGCCGCGCACCGGATGGAACCAGGGCCTGGCAAGCCAATGAAGTACATCGCGGCACTCAGGCCCGCGGTCAATCAGATCGCCGACACTGAACAGGCGATCGAGCAAGGGATTAAACCCGGCTGCATCCAGCGCGGCCTGCAACCGAGTGAAATAGCCATGAATGTCGCCGACCGCGAAATCTCGGCCGACCGCGTTCGCGGTGAAGCGCTTCACGCGCGACACCTCTATCGTTTTTCGCATGGGAATGCCTTGCCCCTCACAGGCCAACGGGCTGGTGTTCAGTTGAGTTTAGGCCAGGACGGGGTGGAGGGCAGTGAGGCTGGCAGCCCCGATATCGTCGGTGCTGACATGGCGGGTGTGCCTGTTCGATTTCAGCTTAAAAAACTATCTAAAACCAAGGGTTTGCCGGCGAAATCTGAAGCAAACCCTTGTTCATTTCCGGGCCGTTGTTAGCGACCACCCGCAGACGGATCGGCATTGCGCCGATCACTCCCGTCAGGGTTGCCCGTGTCCAATAGCCTTCTTTCCACCAACACATTTTGCAGGGCCTGGCGGGCCACAGGATCCAGCTGATGCTCTCGCTCCTTGAGTTCCAGCAAGATCGGGCTGGACCAGGTGCGATAGGTTTGCTCGGCAATACGAATGGCAGTCATCTATCTCTCCTTGATTGGGCGTCTTCCAGCAAGGCGCCACATTTCGATGCGATAGAAATCCTAGTTGAGGAATCTGTTTATCGCCAACACACGACCTGGCAAGGCTGACGCAAGTGCAGGTGAAGCTATTGAATTAATAGTCAAATAGTATATTCAGTGCTTTTAGTTTATCTAATCTTAAGGTTTGCGTTGCCTGATTGTATAAATAAGAAAGAGGTGGAAGTGATGAGTAAGTTATTGACTGCCTTTGCAGTAACGCTATTCCTGGCTGGATGCGCTTCAGGTCAGCAGACGCCCAATGCAGCCCATATGCCCGCACCTCCAGGCGCGAAGCAATTGAGTGGAGCCGAGATTCACCAGACGTTGATTGGTCGTAAGCTGCAAAGCGAAACTGCTGGGGGACTGCCTTTCTGGGAGACCTTGAGCCCTGATGGAACAGCGGCGATTCAAATTGCCAAAGATCCGATTCAAAAAGGCAGTTGGACCGTTGCTGGCGACGTCATCTGTGTCACCTACCAAGAGTACGGAAAAGAATGCAATACAGCACACAGTGACGGTGTTTCAGTCTGGCTTGTCGATCAGACGAAAAAGACGACCAACAATAGGTTCAGTGTGCATTAGTTCAAGGTTATCTAACTAACGCACACTAACTGTCTCACTCGCAAGCGTGCACCGGGCCGCCAATTCAACCTTCGTTTGCCCAGACGCCCGAAGCGGCTGTGCGCCGAACATAATCGGTAAAGTCCCGCGCCGGTCGACCCAATGCACGCTGTACGCCATCGGCAACCGGTGTATTGCGGCCATCGAGTACGGTGGTGAAGAGGTACAGCACCAGGTCAATCAGTTGAGCCGGTAGTTCTGCCTGTTCCAACGCCTGGCGATATTCTTCCGCTGGCACTGCGGCGAAACGGATATTGCGTTGGGTCTCATCGGCGATTTCAGCGACTGCCTCGGCAAAGGTCAGCGCGCGTGGCCCCGTCAGTTCATAGAGTTGGCCTGAGTGCCCTGGTTGGGTCAGCGCCTCGACCGCGATCTCGGCGATGTCTTCTGCGTCGACGAAGGGTTCTGCGATGTTGCCGACGGGGAGGGCCAGTTCGCCCTGAAGAATCGGTTCCAGGAAATGCGCCTCGCTGAAGTTCTGGAAGAACCAGCTGGCGCGCAGGATTGTCCAGTCGACTCCGCTGTTTTGTACGACGCGTTCGGCTTGCTCAGCTTCGACTTCACCGCGACCCGACAGCAGCACCAGTTTGCTGACGCCGCTTTTGACGGCCAGGTCGGTGAATGCCTGAACCGTTTCAAGGGCGCCGGGGACGGCGAGGTCCGGTTGGTAGGAGATGTAGACCGCGTGTATGCCATCAAGCACCGCGTCCCAAGTGGTTCGATCTTCCCAGTCGAAGGCCGGAGTCGCGGCGCGCGAGCCCTGGCGAACGGCCAGGCCGGCGGCTTGCAGGCGTTCAGTGATGCGCCGTCCGGTTTTGCCCGTCGCGCCGAGAATCAGGATGGTTTCTTGTGTGGTTTTCATCGCGTTCATCTCCATCGGGTTAATGTGAGTGATGCTCATGTTTAAAAGATGATAAACGCTCACGTTCTATCGTCAACCAATGGAATCGATGAAACCGACGTGCGGTGCTAAGGTGAGCCTATGTCACGTTATTGATCGGGAACCATGCCAGTGCCCAGGAAAACCACCGAGCAATCTGTTTCAGAGCCGACTCGACGCAACCCCACGCAACAACGCAGTCGCGAGCGTAAGGAGCGAATCCTGAGCGTGGCGACGCAACTGATCGCCACCAAGGGCAGCGATCAAGTAAAGATGAGTGAAATTGCCGAGCGGTCAGAGATCTCGATCGGATCGCTGTATCAATACTTTCCCGACAAGAGTTCGGTCATTCGCACGTTGGCCGAACGCTATAACGTCGAAAGCCGTCGCTGTATCGAGGAAGCGCTGGCCGCGGTCGAGGATGAACAGGGGCTGAGTAGCGCTTATTCGGAGCTGCTCGACCAGTATCACGAGATCGTTCTCGCGACACCCGCAATGCGTGATATCTGGTCGGGCATGCAGGCAGACAAGCAACTTCTGGAACTGGAATTGGAGGAAAGTCGTGTCGCCGGGGCGTTACTGGCCAACGCGATGCTGCGGGTCAATCCAGCAATTGATGCGCAACAGGTCGCTGACGCTGCCTTTCTGATCTGGCAACTGGGTGAGGCGACGATGCGCCTGGCGATTTCATGCGCGCCCGAGGAAGGGCGGCGCCTGGTCGAAGCCTACAAGCGCATGTCGCTGCGCGAAATCATGCAGTCAGTGTCTGTGATGACACCCGGTTCATAGCTATTTCTGTGTCCAGCGCCCGCCGCCTGTTTCGCAATCGATCTTGGCTTGCTCTGGGTGTTCAGCACCATAGTAGTAAGTCGTTATCTGCGCATTGTCGGGAATGTGTAGCGACTTGCTGTTCTTGTCCTTGCTAATGGACTGAGGATTCGCCAGCGACTCTTGCGTCAATGTCGCCAGGCAGGTCGCCTGATAATGGTCGCCGCACTGTGCGACTTTTTTCTTGGTGCGGGTCAGCATTTCCTTGCTCTCGTTGCTGCACGACCAGTCGATGGCGTCCACCGGCATGTTTTCGTATTCATAACAGGTGTGGGTTTCGACCACGGGAACGGAAGGGCTCTGGGATCGGGTCATGACGTCGCAACCTTGGGCGAACACCAAGGTCGGGCTCAGGCTGGCGATCAGCAGCATCAGTCGGCTGTTCATCAGGATTTTCCTCTCCAATAGCGCCCTGTTTGCGAAGTCAGGGCCTATAGGTTTCGAAAGATGATGAATCGTCTCGTTCAATCCAATTTTCTGATATTGCCACGCGGCATCTGGCGGCTGAATCGGGTTAATTCGACTCAGCCGCCGACGTTGTCAGCTAAACGAAGGGTTGACCGGTAAAACCACGAGGCAATCTTTGCCGGCCGGCCATGGCAGTAAGGCGCTCGGTCCAGGCCGCGCGCCAGTCATTGGCGGTGTGGGTTGCTTTGGCTTTGCGCGCGGCACGGCGTGCAGCGTTGCGTTCGTCTTTGCGTGCGTCCTTGAATGCATCGGTATTGCGGCAGCTTCTGCATTTGACGCGGGTAAGTTCTTTGGTTGAAACGAGGTTGCTACCTGTGTGACCGCAGGCCAGATGCCCGCCGACTTTGAAGTGAGTGACCATTGGGACGTCTCCTTCGTGATGTGTGATCGTTTGACCTCCAGCGAGCGGTGACGTTCGTTGCCTGGAAAAAGGCCAAAAAAAGGCCCGCATGCGGGCGGGCCAAGGGATTCATCAATAGGAGTGGGTTCACTGTAGGACTTGAGTTGTGAAGGCTGTGTGAAAGGGAACATCTCGCAATAAAAAATCCCGGCGCCAGGCTGGGTTGGGGGAATAAACGGAGGCAATCAGGCAAGGACGCACCCGGTGACGATAACGTCGCCGTTCATGCGCCCTGAATAAGGCCGTAGCTTCGATGCGTAAATCCAGATTGAATCATCTGAACCGTGGCAGGGGCGGGTCGACAGGTCTGAGTGAAGACAGCGTGTTGCGAATCAGTGGCGCATCCTTCTCGATGTCGTTCAGGCGATCACGAATTCTGAGGGCCGTCGGGTGCCCGCCTTGATGATCGACCCAGTCGGCGATTTCCTTGCACGCCGCTGCCAAGCGAGCCTGGCGAGAGTCAAGCAGGGTGAGCAGGGTGGTGATGGACTCTTTTTCGGACATGGGAAACACCTCCGTTCAAGAAACCTGTAATTGGCAGCAAAAAGCCCGCTTGAAGCGAGCTGTCTGCCGATGGGGTCGCTGATCCTTCAGCTGATTTCAGTATAGACCCGGAAACGACAGGTGAATGTTCAGCCGTGTCGGGCCGTAAATTGTGACCTGGCGTTGAGTTGGTGGCATTCACGCTGGGCGTCTTCTTCAACAACGAAACCGTCACCGATGAAACCGCGAGTGCGGGTATCGGCGATGCGATACCAGACGGCTGCGTCGGGTGGTGGATGATTGACTTCACCGGCGCGGCGTCCATGAATGATGATCTTGTTGCAACGCTTCACAACGAAAATGTCTTCCATGGCGTCACCGCAGCTCATTTGTGTTCAGAACAACTATAGAAGCCATTTGCGATCGTGCAAAAAATAGGCAGGTCAGTTCGTCGGTTGAATCCTCACTCAAGCCCTGTAGGAGCTGCCGAAGGCTGCGATCTTTTGATCTTGATCTTTTCGAGACCGCTGAAAATCAAGATCAAAAGATCGCAGCCTTCGGCAGCTCCTACAGGTGCACGCGTTGTTTCAAGGGTTAGTGTTTTCAATGGCTTCGACCATCTTTTCCAGGTACATCGCCAGCCCGACTTCCTCGGCTCGAAGCCCCTTGCGCATTCTCGGTCTGGGCAACTCAGCCAGTGCACCCATGAGGAAACCGTCGAGCACGGCAGGGTGGATGTAGCACTTGCGGCAGACTGCCGGGGTGTTGCCCAGTTGCCTGGCGACGTTCTTCACCATTTCCACCACATGCCGCTTGGCATCCGACTCCGGCTCCCATTGCAGTTCGCGCAATACCGCCAGCGCCAGGGCGCTGCCGGCCCAGGTGCGGTAATCCTTGGCGGTAAAGTCGGCGCCGGTGAGGGTTTGCAGGTAGGCGTTGACGTCGTTGGAACTGATGGTGTGTCGCTCACCGTTTTCATCGAGGTACTGAAACAGGTTTTGCCCGGGAATGTCCTGGCAACGTTTGACGATCCGCGCCAGGCGCCGGTCCTTCACGGTGATCTGATGTTCGACGCCGCTCTTGCCACGGAACTGGAACAGGATCGCGCTGCCGTTGACCTCGACGTGACGGTTGCGCAGGGTGGTCAGGCCGTAGGAACGATTGTCCCGTGCGTACTGCGTATTGCCGACGCGGATCAGCGTTGCATCGAGCAAGGTGATGACCGTGGCCATGACCTTGTCGCGACTGAAACCGGGGGCTTCCAACAGCGCTTCCAGTTGTTTGCGCAGCTTCGGCAAAGCCAGGCCGAAGTCCCTTAGACGCGAGTATTTGTCGGCGTCGCGCACTTCTCGCCAGCGCGGGTGATAGCGGTATTGCTTGCGACCTCGGGCATCGCGGCCGGTGGCTTGCAGATGACCGCGCGGGGCGGCGCAGATCCACACGGCGGTGTAGGCCGGCGGCACGGCCAGCGCATTGATCCGTTTGATCTCGTCCGGGTCAGTGATGCGTTGACCCGTTGCGTCGAAGTAGCAGAACTTGCCGCGCAGTTTCTTGCGGGCGATTCCAGGCAGGGTGTCATCGACATAATGCAGGTCGGGCGGCAACACGTCGGGCAGCGCGGTATCAGGCATGGCGGTAGTCCTTGGCATCGAATCAGGGGCCGTTACAGCCATTGACCGCGCGCCATTGCAGTCGTGCCAGCGGATTTACGCCAGCACCGCCACCGCCTTGATCTGCGCCCAGAGTTGCTGGCCGGGGTGCACGCCTAATTGGTCCCGCGAGTAGCGGGTGATCCGCGCCAGCAGCGGGGTGCCGGCCGCGTCCAGGCGGATCAGTACATGGGCGGCGTTATCCGCGCCCAATTCACTGATCACCGTGACCGGCAGGCGATTCAGGATGCTGCTTTGTTCGACGCTGTGCAGGCTCAGGCTGACATCCCGCGCCTGAACCTTGCAGCGCAGTGCCTGGCCTGCGTCCATCGGCGTATGAGCCACGCGAATGTTCAGCGCTGTGTTGGGCAGTTGCAAAGTCAGCAATTGATAGTCGGCGTCATAGGCGCTGACGTGACCCTCTATCACCACGCCAGCATCGTCGCCCAGCGCCAGCGGCAGGTCGAGGCGGGCCAGGGTTTCACCGATCGGGCCGCTGGCCAGCGCCTGGCCGTTACTGAGCAGGACGATGTGGTCGGCCAGCCGCGCCACCTCATCCTGAGAATGACTGACATACAGCACCGGGATGTCCAGTTCGTCGTGCAACCGTTGCAGGTAGGGCAGGATTTCACTTTTGCGGTGCGCGTCCAGCGCCGCCAGCGGTTCGTCCATCAATAACAACTTCGGGCTGGTGAGCAACGCGCGAGCGATGCCGACCCGTTGCCGTTCACCGCCCGAAAGGTGTTGCGGATGGCGATCCAGCAAATGGCCGATCCCGAGCAGTTCAGTGGCGTGAGCCATATCGACCCGGCGCTGTTGTTTTGGAATTCGCTTGAGGCCGAACTCCAGGTTGGCCAACACCGAAAGATGCGGAAACAGGCTGGCTTCCTGAAAGACGTAACCCAGTGCGCGTTTGTGCGGCGCTACGAAAATCTTCTTGTCGCTGTCCTGCCAGACTTCATCGTTGACCTGGATAAAACCCTGTTCGGCTCGCTCCAGACCGGCAATGCAGCGCAGGACAGTGGTCTTGCCCGAACCGGAGTGACCGTACAATGCGCTGACGCCGCGCCCCGGCAATTGCAAATCCACATCCAGGGCGAACCCCGAGTAACTCAGTTTCAGACGCGTATGAATCATTAATCAGCTCCAGCCCGCTTTGGTTTTGCGGCTGGAGTAGAGCGCCAGCAACACGGCAAAAGAGAACACCAGCATCGCCCCGGCCAGCCAATGGGCCTGGGCGTATTCCATCGCCTCGACATGATCGTAGATCTGCACCGAGACCACGCGGGTCTTGTCGGGGATGTTGCCGCCGATCATCAGCACCACACCGAACTCACCGACAGTGTGGGCGAAACCGAGAATGGCTGCGGTGATGAAACCTGGTCGGGCGAGCGGCAGGATGACGCTGAAAAAGGTGTCCCAGGGATTGGCCCGCAACGTCGCGGCCACTTCCAATGGGCGAGTGCCTATGGCGGAAAAAGCGTTTTGCAGCGGCTGTACCACGAACGGCATCGAGTAGAGCACTGAGCCGATCACCAACCCTGCAAAACTGAAAGTGAGGGTGCCGAGCCCCAGTGACTGGGTGAAGTGGCCGATAAACCCGTGAGGGCCGAGCGCCAGCAACAGATAAAAGCCAATCACCGTGGGCGGCAACACCAAGGGCAGGGCGACGATCGCCCCGACCGGGCCGCGCAGCCAGGATTGGGTGCGCGAGAGCCATAACGCAATCGGAGTGCCGATGACCAGCAGGATCAGCGTCGTCAGGGACGCCAGTTTCAGGGTCAGCCAGATGGCGGAAAAATCGGCACTCGTTAGCGTCATTTAGAGTTGGTAACCGTAGGACTTGATGACAGCGGCGGCTTTCGGACCTTTGAGGTAGTCAACCAGCGCCTTGGCGGCCGGGTTGTCCTTGCCTTTGTTGAGGATCACCGCGTCTTGTTTGATCGGCTCGTGCATGGTGGCCGGAACGATCCACGCCGAACCGCTGGTGACTTTGCCGTCTTTGTAGATCTGCGACAAGGCTACGAAGCCGAGCTCGGCGTTGCCGGTGGAGACAAACTGGTAGGCCTGAGTGATGTTCTGGCCTTCGACGATCTTGTCTTTGACCTTGTCGGTCAGGCCCAGCTTGGCCAGCACCTGAGTCGCCGCCAAGCCATACGGTGCGGCTTTCGGGTTAGCGATGGACAGGTGCTGATATTCGTTCTTTTTCAGCACATCGCCCTTGGCATCGACATAACCGTCCTTGGCCGACCACAGCGCCAAGGTGCCGATAGCGTAGGTGAAGCGCGAACCTTTGACCGTGTCGCCTTCGGTTTCGAGTTTCTGCGGGGTGGTGTCGTCGGCCGAGAGGAACACTTCGAACGGCGCACCGTTTTTGATCTGGGTGTAGAACTGGCCGGTTGCACCGAAGGACGTGACCAGTTTGTGCCCGGTGTCTTTCTCGAAGTCGGCAGCGATGGCCTGAATCGGCGCGGTGAAGTTGGCCGCGACGGCGACCTGGACTTCGTCCGCCTGGGCAGACCCGAAGGCGAGTGCAGCGAGAAGGCTTGCAAGGCTTGTGAGGGCAAAACGTGAGGCACGAATAGTCATGAAACGGCTCCGTGGTAGGCTCTACAGCGAGGGGGGTTAAACGCTATATAGCTGAATATATAGCGAATTGCCTGCAAACGGAACGTGTTGGATGCGCTCGTTGAAATCACGATAACCCTGTGTAGCAGCTGCCGAAGGCTGCGTTCGGCTGCGCAGCAGTCGTAAATCCTGTCTACACGGTTAATCTGAAACACCGCGGTGTCTGGTTTTACGACTGCTGCGCAGCCGAACGCAGCCTTCGGCAGCTGCTACAAGGGCTATGCACGAACCAGCTTCGCCAAGCCTTCTTCGGCCAGGCGTCGGGTCAGTTCTGCCGTCGTTAATTCAACCCCCAGCGTAAACGCCTGCCCGGCCCAGAGGTTGCTGAAATCCGCTTCTCCCTTGGCCCGCAAAGGCATTAACGCACCACCCGCCAACGGGAAGGTCGGTGCTTTATCGCTCATTGGGCCGACTTCACGCATCACCCGATTGAGAATCCCGCGCGCCGGGCGACCGGTGAAAATGTTGGTGACGGCTGTCTCACTTTCCTTGGCGGTGCGCAACGCCTTGTGGTGAGACGCGCTGACCTTGGCCTCTGGCGTGAACAAGTACGCTGTGCCCACTTGCACCGCCGAAGCGCCTAATAAAAACGCTGCCGCGACGCCTCGTGCGTCAGCAATACCCCCCGCCGCGATGACCGGCACGCTCACCGCATCGACGATCTGTGGCACCAATGCGAAGAGGCCCACCTGGCTGCTCAGGTCGTCGCTGAGAAACATCCCGCGATGGCCTCCTGCTTCGTAACCCATGGCGATGATTGCATCACAGCCATGCTGCTCCAGCCAGACAGCCTCCTCGACGGTGGTGGCCGAAGACAGGACTTTTGCCCCGGTTGCTTTCACGCGATCCAGCAAAGACTTTTCCGGCAGGCCGAAGTGAAAACTCACGACTTCGGGTCGAAACTCCTCGACCACTTCGCACGTAGCGTTATCAAACGGCGCTCGATTGGACACCGGCGTCGGTGCGTCGAAGTCAACGCCCAGTTCCCGGTAATACGGCTCCAGCAAATTCTTCCAGTCGCGGGCGCGTTGTTCATCGGCAGCCGGGGGTTGATGACAGAAAAAGTTGACGTTGATCGGGCGCTGGCTGTGTTGGCGAATTGTCTTCAGTTCTTCACGCAATTGCTCGGTGCTCAACATGGCGGCGGGCATCGAGCCCAGGCCGCCCGCGTTGCTCGCGGCAATCACCATGGCCGTACCGGTGGCACCCGCCATGGGCGCCTGGATGATCGGCAGTTCGATCCCGAAGAGGTCAAGAATGCGGGTGTCTGGCCATTGGCTCATTTGAAGATTCTCCGACGTGAAAACGGGGCAGGGTAGAGCAGAGTCTGTACCAGCCAAGGCTGGCGCACGACCCGTCCAGTGTAGGGCTGGTGAGCATACCCCTCAACGTCGATGCAGTCCGCCACCACCACCAAACGAGCGATTCATCGCCTGGGACGAGTTGTGATAGTTGTTCAAGCGTTCGTTACCGAACGAGCGCGCCTCTGATTCACGGTTGAGGTTTTGTACTTGAGCGGTGTTCCCCGGATTGACCCGGTTGGCACCTCCGACCATGGATTGCCAGCCGTCATCGGTTTTCTTGTACACATTGCCATCATGCCCGGCATAAACGTTGTCACCGACTCGGGCGGCACTGCTGTTGCGTCCGCGCACCCCACTGACCTGCGTGGTGTTGCCGGTATTGGGGTTGTAGACGGCGCCACGACCGGCCGTGACCTGGTTGCCGGTGCGGACGTTGCCGGCAGTCACCTGCTGACCGGCGATGGCGCCTCCATTGGGGCCGACCGCCACACCACTGCGTCCCGCTGCATAGTTGCCGGTATAGACGTTGTGCACCGCGCCGCGCTGGCCTGCCGCCGAAACGCCGGTGCGCGAGTTGTAGGAAGCGCCGACCTGGCCGGCCCAGCGGTTGCCGGTCCAGGCGTTGTAACCGGCACCGTAGCGGCTGACCGAGGCACGATCACCCCATTGGCGGTAGATATTGCCAGTGGTGCCGGCCCAGCCACCGGGACCCCAAGCCACTGCGCCCCCGTGATAGCCATAAGCTGCGCCGCCCCACGGCAATGGCGCCGGGTACAGGCGCGGGCCCCAGGCATAACCCCAGCCGTAATTGCCCCACCAGGGATAGGCACCCCAGCCCCAACCCATGGCCACGGTACTGCCGCCCCAACTCCAGCCGAAACCGAAACCGAAGGTCCAACCCGTCCAGGGCGTATAGCGGATCGCGACGCCGAAACCATAGGTCACCGGCGGTCCGTGCCAAACGCTGCCAACCCACGGCGAATAAGGATAACCGGTGCCATACACCACTACGCCGCTAACCGGGTCCACCGTGGAACCCTGATACCCCGGCGTGTAGCCCACCACCACGGTGTCGCCGCTGGATTCATACACTTTCACGTAGGTGATGTAGTGCATCGGCGAGCTGGGCGCAATCGTGTAGATCACCGCCGGCACCGAGGTGGCGACCGACCACGGCCCTTGGGGTGAAGTGGCGTTGAACCAGATACCGTTTTCAACGGCGTACCAGCTCTTGGCATCGACCATGATGATTGGCGTAGGGCTGTTCACCACGTATTGCAGCGGGGTGCCGGTGATGGCCTTGAGTTGTGGTTCGCCGTCGTATTGCGGCGGGGTCATTTTGACCTGGCTTTTGTTGATCGCCGAGGTCTGCGGGATGGTGGCCGCAATCGCCGCTTCCTTGGCCTGCGGTGTGCCGGCCACTGAGGCTTTGACGTTTTCTTTCGGGCTGTCATCGGGAATGTTGGCGAAGTCCGCGGGCAATTTGTCCGCTGGTGCAAAGGTCCAGGGGCCGTTCATGTCGGCAGCGCGGAACCAACGACCGGAGATCAACACATAGCTGTCCTGATCACCGATTTCCTTGAAAATGTGCCCGGTGGTGTTGGTGACATAAAGTAATTGAGTGCCCTGGATCGGCTGCCATTGTGGTGCGCCGTCGGTGACGATCAGCTCGGTGGGGATCGTGGCGATATGGATTTGCGGAATCGGTGGTTTGGCCAGGGTGGGTATTTTGTCCTTTGGGTCACTCTGGCCTGTCAGCAAGTCAACCTGGCGACTCTGGATCGCGGCTTTCTTGGCTTTTTCCAGAGCGGCGGACGGAATGGGCAGCGGTGCATACTGACCGCTGAGCTCATCGGCCACCATCCAGCCGTCAAACACATGCAGATAATGTTTGCCCTGGGCATCCTTGAGCAACAGCGGCCGGGTGTTGATCACCCGTTGCAGCGCGGTGCCCTCGACGGGGCGATAAGCCGGTTCGCCGTCGATGTACACCAGCATGGCTGGAACATCGGAAGTGATGATGTTCGGCGGGGTGTTTTCTATGGGGTCATTACTGGATTTTTGTTCCGCTGCGAGCACGCCCACGGCGGCTTCGAGTTGATCGAGGGAGATAGTTTTCTTGCGGTTCGCCGCATCATTTTTCAGCGTGGCGACCCAGGCATCGGACTTCGCGCTGGAGGGGAAATCGGCCTTGATGAGTGTGTACTGATCAAGCGCGACCCAGCGGGTGGCCTTGTCGACGAGCGTGTGAGCGCTGAATTGCACAATGCCGTAGGTGGATTTTCCATCCGGCCCGGTGGCCTCGACCGCTGCGCGCGCCTGCAGGGTGTAGCCGTCCCAACTGTCGAGTTGTGGCTGATAGATCGTCAGTTGGGTGTCGCCGCTGGTCAACACCTGAGGCCAGGTCGGGCTCGCCGGTGCCTGCGCTGCGGCCTCTGGCGGTGCATTCGTCGGCGCAGCCTGAACGCCGGGCATACAGAGCAGACAGAGCAGACAGAGCATCAGTAAAACGGTAAACGAGCGTGGGTGAGACATTGTCAGCTCCATCGACGGGACAGTTTCTATCGGCTTTCCAGGGCCGCGAAAAAAGCATAGCCGCCAGCAACCGAAATGCTCGGATTGGCTTAAAGTCGAGTACGGCAAGATGTTGCTTTGTGCTATTTCAATTGCACCACAACCGATTGATCTCATGAGGAAGCAGTAATGTTCAAAGGCATTTTGATCGACAAAGACGACAGCGGTTATCGGGCGACACTGCAAGAGATCAATGACGATCAACTGCCCGAGGGTGATGTGACGGTGCGTGTGGCGTACAGCACGCTGAATTTCAAGGATGGCCTGGCGATCACCGGCAGCAGCCCGGTGGTGCGAAAATTCCCGATGGTGCCGGGCATTGATCTGGCAGGTACTGTCGAGGTCAGTGGGCATCTGGACTACAAGGTGGGTGACCAGGTCGTACTCAATGGCTGGGGCGTCGGCGAAGGACATTGGGGCGGTTTGGCGCAGAAAGCGCGCCTGAATGGCGACTGGTTGATTCCACTGCCCAAGGCATTCACCGCCGCGCAAGCGATGGCCATCGGTACGGCGGGTTACACGGCGATGCTGTGCATCCTGGCGCTGGAACATAACGGCGTGACGCCTGATCAGGGCGATATCCTGGTAACGGGCGCCAACGGCGGGGTAGGGAGTTTCGCTATCGCGTTACTGAGCAAGCCCGGGGATCGGGGGGGCGCCTCCCCCGGCCGTACTTCTGAACATGACTATCTGAAGCAACTGGGCGCCAGCGGAATCATCGACCGCGCCACGTTGTCCGAACCGGGCAAGCCCCTGGCCAAGGAACGTTGGGCGGCGGTCGTTGATTCGGTGGGTAGCCACACGCTGGCCAACGCCTGCGCGAGCACCAAGGCCAACGGCACGATAGCTGCCTGTGGGCTGGCGCAAGGTATGGATTTTCCGGCTTCAGTCGCGCCATTCATTTTGCGCGGCGTGACCCTTGCCGGGATCAACAGCGTGACCCAGCCGAAAGCCAAGCGGGTACTGGCCTGGAATCGCCTGGCCGAGGACCTGGACTTCGCCTTGCTGCCGTTGATCAGCCATGAAATCGGTTTGAGTGAAGCGATCGACGCCGCGCCGCGGTTGCTCGCTGGTCAATTGCGCGGGCGGGTTGTGGTGGATGTGAATCGCTAAAGCAAAGATCGCAGCCTTCGACAGCGCCTACATTGGATCGACATCCACCCTGTAGGAGCTGCCGCAGGCTGCGATCTTTTGATCTTTCAATCTATTGGCTCTCACGCTCCAGCAACTGCCGCTTACGTTCCACCCCCCAGCGATAGCCCGACAAGTTGCCGTCGCTGCGCACCACTCGATGGCACGGAATCGCCACCGCCAAACTGTTCGCGCCACAGGCTTGAGCCACGGCGCGAACGGCTTTTGGCGCGCCGATGCGCTGGGCGATATCGGCGTAACTGGCAGTGCTGCCAGCGGGAATCTCCCGTAGCGCTTGCCAGACCCGCTCCTGAAACGCCGTGCCGCGTACGTCCAGCGGCAAGTCCAGACCTATGGCTGGGGCTTCGATGAAGCCTACAACCTTGGCGATCAATCGCTCGAACTCGTGATCGGCACCGATCAGATTGGCCCGCCGAAACTTGTCCTGCAGATCGCAGACCAGTTGGTGCGGATCATCACCCAGCAGAATCGCGCAAACCCCGCGCTCACTTTGCGCCACCAGAATCGCGCCCAGCGAGCACTGGCCGACGGCAAAACGAATGTCGTTGTTTTGGCCGGCCGCGCGGTAATCGCCGGGTTTCATGCCCAGCAGCTGATCCGCCGCTTCATAGAAACGGCTATTGGAGTTGAAGCCCGCGTCATACAGCGCGTCGGTCACCGAACCGCCATCGGTCAAGCGCTCACGGACCTTGCGTGAACGGTGGGCCGTGGCGTAGCCCTTGGGCGTCAGGCCGGTCACGGTTTTGAACACCCGATGAAAGTGAAAATTGCTGAGGCCGGCAGCAAGGGCCAGTTCGCTCAGCGCCGGCGGATGCTCGGCGGTTTCGATCTGGCGGCAAGCGGCGGCCACGGTGGCGGCATGCTGCGCGGCAACGTCGCTTTGATCTTTCGCGGCGCGTTTGCTCGGGCGATAACCCGCCGCCTGGGCCTGCTCGGCAGTGTCGAAGAATTCGACGTTTTGTGGTTTAGGCAGACGCGCCAGACTGCTGGGGCGGCAGTAGATCCCGGTGGTTTTCACCGCGTAGACAAACTGCCCATCAGCGCCGGGATCGCGCGCGACGACAGCGGCCCAGCGAGGGTCGTTCTCAGTGGCGATCTTTGTCGATTGGTGTGTCATGGCTTCATGTCCGTTGACCCGTTTCTGGCAGATTAACCAGTCGACGGGATCGTCGCACTCCGGGTCTTGCGGTCAAACTCGAAGACTTCATCCAGCGGTACGAAAAGTGAAGTTGATCCGTTGTTCGCCCAGTCGCGGGTGCTGCCCTTGCTTGATCGGCAAGACGCCGTGATAACGCAAGCGATCCACGCCACCCCAGACCACGATATCGCCATGCGACAGCGGTACTCGTTGACTCGTGTCGCTGCGCTCAAAGCCGCCGAAAAGGAACATCGCCGGCAACCCTAAAGATACCGACACGATGGGCGCGGCGTAGGACCCTTCGTCCTTGTCCTGGTGCAATGACATCTTGGCCCCAGGGACATAGCGATTGATCAGGCAGGAGTCCGGCACGAAATCGACAAACCCCGCTTCCCGGGCTGCTGCTTGTGCCAGTTCGAAAAACACCTTGGGCATCTCGGGCCAGGGTTGGCCGGTCTGCGGGTCGTTGCGGGTGTAGCGGTAACCGCTGCGATCGGTGGTCCAGCCCAGCGTGCCGCAACTGCTCAAGGCAGCCGACATGGTGAAGCCGCCCGGTGTGATCATCTGCCGAAATGGCGCGGCTGCCAAAACCGCCTCCAATGCAGGCAACAAACGATCCAGCCAGGGCAGGGCAAAGCCGCGCAAGACGTAGGACTGTTGGCCAATCTGATCGCGTCTGGGCTGCTGCTCACGTTCCATGTCGGCAAACAGATCGAAAGTGCTCGGTTTCATGGGGTCATAGTGCATCGTGAAAGATGATTCCAAGGGTATGCCGTTTTCCGCTGTGCAGGCGACTGACGCCATGACGCAAGGTCACTCGGTAATAGCCGCGAACACCTTTGACCGGGCGCTGATTGACGGCAAAGATCAGCCCGTCGCCTTTCTTCAAGCCAATGACCTGCGGGCGCGACTGCATCCGTGGGCGCTGTTCGGTCAAGACGAATTCGCCACCGGTGAACTCTTCGTCCGGTTCTGACAGCAGAATCGCCACTTGCAGCGGGAACACGTGTTCGCCGTACAGGTCTTGATGCAGGCAGTTGTAGTCCTGCGGGCCGTATTGCAGCAACAGCGGCGTCGGGCGTTCCTGACCGGCGGCATGGCAGCGTTCGAGGAAGGCTTCATGCGTGTCGGGGAAACGGGTCGGCAGATCCATGTGCTCGTACCAGCGATTGGCAATCGGCACCAGCTGAGGGTAGAGCGCGCTACGCAAGCGGGCGACGAGATCCGGCAGCGGGTATTTGAAGTATTTGTACTCGCCACGGCCAAAACCGTGACGAGCCATCACTACTTGTGAGCGAAACGGTTCGGAGCCGGGGTACAGCGCGCTCACCTCATCACACGCCTTGCGACTTAGAAGTGATTTGATGATCGCGCAGCCATCCTGATCGAGTTGCTGTTCAATCAGTGCCCAGTCCAGTTTATCGAGGTAGTGTTCGCTCATCCCCGTGCCTCACGATCCAGCAGTTGCCGTTTGCGTTCCAGGCCCCGGCGGTAACCGCCGAGGCTGCCATCCTGGCGCAGCACCCGGTGGCACGGCACGATCACTGCCATCGGGTTCGCTCCACAGGCATTGGCCACCGCCCGATACGCTTTGGGTTGACCCAACTGCCGGGCGATATCCTGGTAGCTGGCGGTTTGACCGACCGGTATTTTTTGCAAGGCCTCCCAGACACGCCGTTGAAACACGCTGCCGATAAGATCCAGCGGCAGGTCGAGAGCGGTGTGCGGGTTTTCGAGATGGCGCAGGGTTAGCTCCAGCGCTGGGCTCAAGCCCTCATCGCGCTGTGGTGTCGGTTTGCCGGGGAAGCGCTGGGCAAGATCGTGCTCAAGCGCCGCCAGGTCATCACCGAGCAACAGGGCGCAAAGGCCCTCGTTGCTGAACGCCAGCATCAAGATGCCGAGGCTGGAGGTGGCGCTGATGAAACGAATCGAAGAAGCAGGCATGTTCTGACTCCTTAACCAATGGTTGAGGTGGCCAGTCTAGGACGCGTTGATGGAGCGAACACTCCGGCGCTTGCGGTCGAATTTCAACGTGGGGAGCAGACGTCCATGTTGTCGCTCCGGATCGCGTTACAGCGCTTTGCTGACGCTGATTTCGCTGATGACGTCGTCGGTCTGGCCATGAATGACGTCCAGCGCGGCCTTGGCTTCTTCTTCAGTGCCTTGTTCAAGCTGGGCAAATTCGAAGCGGCGCTCACCGTTGAGTTTGTATTTGATGACGTACTTGGTCGTTTGGGCCACGGTCATACCTGCCTGTCTTGGTGTGGGGCGCGTTACTCAGCTCAGTTTCGAGCTGGAGCGGCGGATGATCTTGATCGAGTGAGTCAGGGTCGGTTTGCGGGTCACGCTGATCGGCCGGCGGTTGACGGTGTCGATGGTGATGTTCCAGAAACCGGTGCTCGGTGCAGTAATTCGCGCCGGGAAAGTGTCGAATGCTCCGCCATGGTAAGTGTGGCGGCCGCCATTCTTGAAACTGCGGAAATTGGCGTCGTTCATCAAACGGATGTTGCACATTTGGGAGCACTGGATGACAACGATGTCGTCTTCGTTCAGGTGCTCGCGCTGGTGGATAAATTTCATGAGGCGCCTCCAGAAGGGCTTTTTCTACAAAATCAAAACGATAGCATGGGCGATTGGCGCAGTTTATCAGCCCGAACGGGTTATTATCCGGTCGTCGGGGTCCGCTTTGACAATTAAAAACAGTTATTCGGAATTCTATGAGCAATAAAAGCAGTGAGCCTCGGAGAAAATCGGCATTTGTGCTGTCGGAGGGTCTTTATCGGAGGTTACGTATGAAGTGGGGTGTGTGGATCTTGCCGCTGGCGTTGGCCATAAGTGGCTGTGCGAGTGTCGCCGAAATCAATGAAACGCTGCCCACGATGAGTGTGATCTCCGGCAAGAAACCCCATGAATATGCGCAATGCCTGGTTGAAAAACTGGCCGACAGTCGTGGCGCGCTGCAGGTGGAGCCACACAAGGACGGCGTGCGTGTGATCGTCCCGGCCAAATTTTCGTCGGCGCCGGCCGCCGTCTTCGACATCGAAGACCGCTCCACGGGCAGCAGCATCAAGCTGCATGAGCGCATGTCCAATGTGCCGGTGCGTCCTAAGGACGTACAGAAAGCCGCCAACGCGTGCATTTCCGGCTGATAGACTGTCGACCATCAGCACCGATGCCGTCAAAGCAACGCTTTGGCGGCATTGTCATTTCTGGAGTCGAGCATGAAGCGAGAGCAGGTACGGGAACGCCATGCAGAGGGTCATATCTCTGCCACGCACGTCATTCAGAATCCGGCGAGCCCGGGGGAATGGATCGTGTTTTTCAAGAAGAGCGCCGGGCGCAGTTACTTCCTGGTGGATGAAAACGACGAAGTCGAATCCTTCAGTGGCCTCGACGAGTTGGTCGAGACCGTACGCGGTCTCGGGATCAAGTTCGCCGAAATTCACATGTAGGGCAGGGCGCCCTTACTTGCAGACCACCACCACACTGCGGTTCTTGTAGTTGCCGACGTCCACGCCCAGGGTCTTGTCGCTTTCCTTGGTCGAAGGGGTTCCGTCGGTACCGACGATTCGGTAGCCAGTGCCGGCGCAGGAGGCATCGGCTTTTTCGTAGCAGGTGGCCCAGGAATTGGCTTCACCGGAGCAGTCGATGCTCAGGCCTTGCTCGCCGTTGTTGAGGACCGTTTTTTCGGACGTGGCGCAGCCGCTCAGGGCCAATACTGCAATCAGGGGCAAAAATTTATTCATGTCGTTGTCGTCGTCAGGATGATGGGGCTAAGCCTGTGACAGCGCCGGCATCGAAAGGTTATAGCGATTGGCCACGACCGTGCAGTCAATCACAAAAAAGCCCTGCGCTACGGCAGGGCTTTATCTAGTCAGGTGCTGCTCAGGACTTGTCTTTGCCGCGCCGTTTCGGGCCGGCGGGTTGATCCTGCAACACCGATGCCACCTCGATTGCCAGCGCTTCGGTCGGGAAAGGTCCGGCGATATTTTCGCCGCCGACGCTGTCTACCCACCACTGGCCGTCTTTCGCCTGATTGATCAGGTATCCGTTGACGCTTTTTGCTACCGACATCTAACTGCCTCGTTGACTGGTTCAATCGCGCAATGATACCGCCAAATGCACGCAGAAGGTGCCGATGGGCGTATGGTGGTGCAGATTGTCTTCGGTTGACAGGTCGTGCAATTCTGTCGGTCTCTGCTATCTATAAGAGCCAGCGGAACTATCCGCGAGAATATTTCTCTATGATGGCATCGGTTAGCCAGTGCGGGGCATTGTAAGGTGCGCGCCGCCTGATTAGACTGCGCCGAAACTCGTACACACAGCCCTTTCAAGGACTTATATGATCAAGAAATGCTTGTTCCCAGCAGCCGGTTACGGTACTCGCTTCCTGCCAGCGACTAAAGCCATGCCCAAAGAAATGCTGCCGGTGGTAAACAAGCCACTGATCCAGTACGGCGTCGAAGAAGCACTGGACGCTGGGTTGACCGAAATCTCCATCGTCACCGGTCGCGGCAAACGCGCCCTGGAAGACCACTTCGACATCAGCTACGAGCTGGAAAACCAGATCAAAGGCACCGACAAGGAAAAATACCTGGTCGGCATCCGCAAGCTGCTCGACAATTGCTCGTTCTCTTACACTCGCCAGACCGAAATGAAAGGCCTGGGCCATGCCATCCTGACGGGCCGCCCGCTGATCGGCGACGAGCCGTTCGCCGTGGTACTGGCGGATGACTTGTGCGTCAACCTCGAAGGCGACGGCGTACTGACCCAGATGGTCAAGCTGTACAAGCAGTTCCGCTGCTCGATCGTCGCCATCCAGGAAGTCGATCCGCAAGAAACCCACAAGTACGGCGTGATTGCCGGCGAAATGATCCGCGACGACATCTACCGCGTTCACAGCATGGTCGAAAAACCAAAGCCTGAAGATGCCCCGTCGAACCTGGCGATCATCGGTCGTTACATCCTGACCCCGGACATCTTCGACCTGATCGAACAGACCGAGCCAGGCAAGGGCGGCGAAATCCAGATCACCGACGCCCTGATGAAGCAAGCCCAGAACGGCTGCGTCATGGCCTACAAGTTCAAGGGCAAGCGTTTCGACTGCGGCGGCGCCGAAGGCTACATCGACGCGACCAACTTCTGCTTCGAGAACTTCTACAAGACTGGCAAGGCTTACTGATAGCGCCTGAGCCGCTTGTACTGAAAAGCTGACTTCAGGCTGTGTAAAAACACGAATGAAGTTAAAAAAAGGCCCCGACTTCGGTTGGGGCTTTTTTTTGCACAGCATTTAATGGGGATTAATCTGAAGTCCATTTCCCACATTTTTAACGGGTGTGTTGAGTTATTTCAAAAACATCAAGTGAAACAAATTTCTAATTGAATATGGGTATTGCGAAATTATAGAAGAGAGATCGAGTTCTGAGTGCGGACAGGAGGAGTTTTTGCCATGGCACGAATAAGTGGGGCAACACACGGTGGGGCAATAGCGAAACGCTGGTTTGGTTTGAGCGTATTAATGTTCCCGGTATTGCTGGTAACAGTTGACAACACAATACTTGGATTTGCCTTACCGAAAATTGCCGAAGCCCTGCGTCCGAGTGCTAGCCAGCAGTTGTGGATGATCGATGCTTATTCGCTGGTATTGGCGGGATTGCTGGTGTCGATGGGTAGCCTGGGAGATCGAGTCGGTCATCGTAAGTTGTTGATGGCCGGGTCTTTGGGTTTTGCCATAGTGTCGGTGCTGACCGCGTATTCCGATTCCGCCATGCAACTGATCGCCGGGCGAGCGTGTATGGGCGTTTTCGGTGCGATGTTGATGCCCTCAACTTTGGCATTGATACGTTCGGTGTTCGAGGATCGAGAGGAACGTCGATTAGCGGTCGCGATATGGGCTACTACTTTGACGGTAGGTTCGGCACTCGGTCCTTTAGTCGGTGGGGTATTGCTGGAGTTCTTCAGTTGGGGGGCGATTTTCCTGTTGGCGGTTCCCCTGCTGGTGCCACTGCTGGTATTGGGGCCACTGTTGCTGCCGGAATCCGAGCGAGATGCTTCAGGGTCTTTTGATCCGATTAGCATCCTGCAATCGATGGTGGCTCTCGGTGCCATTGTTTATGGCATTAAACACAGCGCCAGTAATGGTATCGACTGGATGGCGCTGACAGCATTTGCAATAGGCACGGTTGCGGGCTGGATGTTTGTGCGTCGGCAGTTACGTCTGTCAGTGCCGCTGATGGATCTGAGTTTGTTCCGCAACGGCACTTTTAGCGGATCGGTCCTGATCAATTTGATGAGTCTCGCGTTTCTCATCGGCTTCGTATTCTTTGCCACTCAGTTCTTGCAGATAGTTCTTCAGATGTCGCCGTTGAGAGCCAGCCTCGCGTTGGTGCCAGGTCAGATCATAGCGATTGTAGTGGGGATGGCGGTCGTACCAGTCGCGCAGCGATTGCAGGTGCATGTGCTGATACCGATTTTGATGGCGTTTGCTGGAGCGGCGTTTTTGCTGGTCGCCAGCATGGGCAGTAGCCTGATCGTTCTAGTGGTGGCTTTTGCCTTGCTTAACATTGGCGTGGGTGCGATCGCGACGGTGTCCAATGATGTGATTTTGTCAGCCGCGCCGCCGGCAAAGGCAGGCGCTGCGTCGGCCATTAGCGAAACGGCCTACGAAGTGGGGGTGGTTTTGGGGACGACTGTGCTTGGCGGTCTCGTCACCGCCTACTATCGCGGTACGTTGCAGCTTCCGGGATTCCTGAGCGAAGTGCAGATGATGCTGGCCAGTGAGACGCTGTCTGGTGCCCATCATGTGTCGGCAGACCTATCACCTGATCAAGCGAGTGAATTGATGACGCAGGCTGGAAGGGCTTTCGAAGGTGGGATCGGATTGGTTTCGTGGGTGACGTTCGGTCTGGCGCTTATGGCGATTTTGATTGCTTGGTGCACTTTGCGGATACCGAAAGCGCAATCTGCAAAGGGACATTGATTGAAAATGAAGGTTGGGCCCGGCATCGCACAACCCAAGCATTTCAGTGCAATGCTTGCTCAATGGCCACCCGCAGGTATGCTGGTGGCCTGCCGAGGAGATTGAAAATGGCCTACGATTTTGACCTTTATGTGATTGGTGCCGGTTCCGGCGGTGTGCGGGCTGCGCGGTTTGCGGCGGGTTTTGGGGCGAAAGTGGCCGTGGCCGAGAGCCGCTATCTGGGCGGCACGTGTGTGAACGTCGGTTGTGTGCCGAAGAAGTTGCTGGTCTACGGCGCGCACTTCGCCGAGGACTTCGAACAGTCGCAAGGTTTTGGCTGGACGCCGGGTGAGGCGAAGTTCGATTGGGCGACGCTGATCGCCAATAAGGATCGCGAGATCAATCGCCTCAACGGCATCTATCGCACGCTGCTGGTTAACAGCGGCGTGACCTTGCACGAAGGTCACGCCAAGATCGTCGATCCGCATCAGGTCGAGATCAATGGCGAGCGTTTCACTGCCAAGAACATCCTGATTGCTACGGGCGGCTGGCCGCAGATTCCGGAGATTCCGGGGCATGAACACGCGATCAGTTCCAACCAGGCGTTCTTCCTCAAAGAGCTGCCCAAGCGCGTTCTGGTGGTGGGCGGTGGTTACATCGCCGTCGAGTTCGCCGGGATTTTCCATGGCCTGGGCGCCGAAACCACGCTGCTCTATCGCGGTGAACTGTTCCTGCGCGGCTTCGACGGTGCGGTGCGCAAGCATTTGCAGGAAGAGTTGACCAAGCGCGGCATGGACCTGCAATTCAATGCCGACATCGAGCGCATCGACAAGCAGGCTGACGGCACCCTGAAAGTTACCCTCAAGGACGGTCGTGAGTTGGAGGCGGATTGCGTGTTCTACGCCACCGGCCGACGTCCGATGCTGGACAATCTCGGACTGGAAAACACCGGCGTCAAACTCGACAAGAAAGGCTTCGTCGAGGTCGACGAGCAGTATCAGACCGCCGAGCCGTCGATCCTGGCGCTGGGCGATGTGATCGGTCGGGTGCAGCTGACGCCGGTCGCGCTGGCCGAGGGCATGGCCGTTGCGCGTCGTTTGTTCAAGCCTGAGCAATATCGCCCGGTGGATTACAAAATGATCCCGACGGCCGTGTTCAGCTTGCCGAACATCGGCACCGTCGGTTTGAGCGAAGAAGAAGCGCGCGAAGCCGGCCACGAGGTGGTGATCTTCGAAAGCCGTTTCCGCCCAATGAAGCTGACCCTGACCGAATGTCAGGAGCGCACGCTGATGAAACTGGTGGTGGACGCCAAGACCGACAAGGTCCTGGGTTGCCACATGGTCGGACCGGATGCGGGCGAAATCGTCCAGGGCCTGGCGATTGCGTTGAAGGCCGGTGCGACCAAGCGTGACTTCGACGAAACCATCGGTGTGCATCCGACGGCCGCCGAAGAGTTTGTCACCATGCGTACGCCGGTCGCCGGTTAAGCGTCCTTTGCTGCGTCTGGCACTGCCTTGGCGGCAGCTGCCAGGCGTACGCTTTCTGCCAGATCCGCCTGGGCCTTGGTCAATTCGATTTCCAGCGCCTGGTTGATCTGCGACTGCTCGTCGACGCTTTGTTTGAGTGACTGGCCTTCCAGCAGGGCGACGCGCAAGCGTTCCTGGAGGAGGGTGCGTTCGCTGTCGACGCGAGTGGCTTGTTCCAGTAGCTGATCCTGTCGGCTGTTGCTCTGTTTCAGCTGATCCTGCATCAGGCTCAGCTCCCTCAAAGTCCCACGGTTCTCCGTCAGCAGGCGCTCGTTGTCGCGGTGCAATTGCGTGATCTCGTCCTGGCGCACCATTGCGCTTTGCTGAGCCTGACGCAATTCCATCTGAATCTGCTGCACCTGGCCTTCATGGCGACGCTGTTCCTGCTCGCGCTGGTCCTTGACAGCGTTGCGGTAGTGTTCCAGCGCATCGCGCGCATGCAGGTGTTTCTCTTCAAGGGAGCGGATTTGCTCGTCCTTGTCTTGCAAACGTAATTCGAAATCGGCCAGCGCCTGGTTCAGTCCGGCGTTGCGGGTTTGTTCGGTCTGCAGCATGGAAACGGTGCTGTGCAGCGCCTCCGATTCCTGGGTCAGTGCCAGGCTTTGAATTTCGTAATGCTCCTGCAACTGCGTGTTGCTCTGCTGAGCTTCATGCAGCTGGCTTTCCAGCTCCTTTCTTTGCCGGTCGAACTGCTCGCGAGCCTGATCTATTGGCTCTTGCGCCTGTTCCTTGAGGCGTTGTGCCAGCCGCGACACCAATCCAGCCAGTTCATCGTCGATCGGTGCAGGCGCTGCTTCGACGCGCTCGACGCCGTCATCCAGTTCCTTCAAATACCGATGAATCGTGGTTTTCGAGCCAGTGTTGCCCATCTCGATCCGTACTGCGTCGATGCTTGGGTTTTCGCCGCGCGCCAAAATTGCCAAGCGTGCCGCTTGCACCACTGCTTTGTTTACACCGCCACGAGCCATGAGTTCTCCTACGATTTCGTACTGTGGTACGTATTACTGGAATACATATTGTACCATCCAATCAAAAAAGTTAAATACTGAATGTAATTGAGGCGGGATATACTGGTATTACCCCGTGTGATGGACGATTCACCGGGTTTTCACCCGCAAAAGCAGTACGCCTTCGAGAATTGCGCCCATGACTGAGCTGGATCGTTACCTGCAAGCCGCCACCCGCGACAACACCCGTCGCAGCTATCGGGCGGCGATCGAGCACTTCGAAGTCAGTTGGGGCGGGTTTCTGCCGGCGACCGGCGATAGCGTGGCGCGCTATCTGGTAGCGCATGCGGGCGTGTTGTCGATCAATACCTTGAAGCTGCGTTTGTCGGCATTGGCGCAGTGGCACAACAGTCAGGGTTTTGCCGATCCCACCAAGGCGCCGGTGGTGCGCAAGGTTTTCAAGGGGATTCGGGCGCTGCACCCGGCCCAGGAGAAACAGGCCGAGCCGTTGCAACTTCAGCACCTGGAGCAAGTGGTCGCGTGGCTGGAGCAGGAAGTGCAAAGCGCAAAATCTGCGGACGATCGACCGGCGCTGTTGCGCGCCAGGCGCGACATGGCGCTGATTCTGCTGGGCTTCTGGCGTGGATTTCGTAGTGATGAGTTATGCCGAGTGCAGATTGAACACGTGCAAGCGAACGCCGGTTCCGGTATCACGCTCTACTTGCCGCGCAGCAAAAGCGATCGCGAAAACCTTGGCAAGACGTATCAGACACCGGCGTTGCAGCGATTGTGTCCGGTGCAGGCGTATATCGCCTGGATCACTGAAGCCGCACTGGTGCGCGGACCGGTGTTCCGAGGCGTCGACCGCTGGGGCCATTTGAGCGAGGAGGGCTTGCACGCCAACAGCGTGATTCCACTGCTGCGCCAAGCGCTGGAGCGCGCAGGCATCCCGGCTGAGCACTACACCAGCCACTCCTTGCGACGCGGCTTCGCCACCTGGGCGCACCAAAGCGGTTGGGACTTGAAGTCGCTGATGAGTTACGTGGGCTGGAAGGACATGAAGTCGGCCATGCGCTATGTCGACGTCAACCCGTTTCTCGGGATGAACCGCATCGCTGAAAAACCCTGATCAATACCTCTGCAAACGCAATCTGTTGTAGCAGCTGTCGAGCCCGCGAGGCTGCGTTCGGCTGCGCAGCAGTCGCAAAACCAGAACTCGCGGTGTGCCAGGTAAACCATGCCAGCCGGGTTTACGACTGCTGCGCAGCCGAACGCAGCCTCGCAGGCTCGACAGCTGCTACAAGACGCCATGGAGCCCTAGTACCGTTTTCTTCTATTAATACTGTCGGCTAATAGCGAAAACCAATCAGCAGCATGAGGTTTGCCAATGAGCCATCCGTCCGTCGAGTCGGTAGAGTTCACTCCATCAACTTCTTAACCCCTGACGGAGAGTCAACGATGCCTATCATCAACAGCCAAGTTAAACCGTTCAAAGCTGACGCATTCAAAAATGGCGACTTCGTAAAAGTCTCGGACGCTGACCTGAAAGGCAAGTGGTCGGTCGTGTTCTTCTACCCAGCTGACTTCACCTTCGTTTGCCCGACCGAACTCGAAGACCTGGCTGACAACTACGACGCGTTCCAGAAGCTGGGCGTCGAGATCTACAGCGTTTCCACCGATACCCACTTTGCCCACGCTGCCTGGCACAACACTTCGCCAGCCATCGGCAAAATCCAGTACACCATGATCGGCGACCCGACTCACGCCATCTCCCGCAACTTCGACGTACTGATCGAAGACGCTGGCCTGGCTGACCGTGGCACCTTCGTGATCAACCCAGAAGGCCAGATCAAAATCGTCGAACTGAACGACGGCGGTGTAGGCCGTGACGCTTCCGAACTGCTGCGCAAAATCAAGGCTGCCCAGTACGTTGCTGCTCACCCAGGCCAGGTTTGCCCAGCCAAGTGGAAAGAAGGCGAGGCCACTCTGGCTCCGTCCCTGGACCTGGTCGGCAAGATCTAAGTCTGTGACGCGCTTCATCAGGGCGGAACTCCGCACCTACTAAGTAAGCTGCACCGCCCTCAAAAACGCCCGGGCGAGATTCGCTCGGGCGTTTTTTTTGTTTTATGAATTTGCAAAAAGGAAATCGCCCGTATGTTGGACGCCAATCTTAAAGCCCAGTTGAAATCGTACCTGGAACGGGTCACCCAGCCGATCGAGATCGTTGCCTCCCTCGACGACGGTGCGAAATCCCAGGAAATGCTCGAACTGCTGAAAGACGTTGCCAGTCTTTCCAGCCAAATTACCTTGCTCGACAACGGTGACGATGCGCGCAAACCATCGTTCTCGATCAATCGCCCCGGTGCCGATATCAGCCTGCGATTCGCCGGTATCCCGATGGGCCATGAATTCACTTCGCTGGTGTTGGCCCTGCTGCAAGTCGGCGGCCACCCTTCGAAGGCCAGTGCTGAAGTAATCGAACAGATTCGCTCGCTCAAGGGTGATTTCAGCTTCGAGACGTACTTCTCGCTGTCCTGCCAGAACTGCCCGGACGTGGTCCAGGCACTGAACCTGATGGCCGTGCTGAACCCGAACATCCGCCATGTCGCCATCGACGGCGCGCTGTTCCAGGCAGAAGTCGATGAACGCCAGATCATGGCCGTGCCCAGCATCTACTTGAACGGCGTGAACTTCGGTCAGGGCCGCATGGGCCTGGAAGAAATCCTCGCCAAGATCGACACCAGCGGCATCGAGCGTCAGGCCGAGAAGATCAGCGCCAAAGAAGCCTTTGACGTGCTGGTCGTCGGCGGTGGCCCGGCCGGTGCTTCGGCAGCCATCTACGCGGCGCGCAAAGGCATTCGCACCGGTGTGGCGGCGGAGCGTTTTGGTGGACAGGTGCTGGACACCATGGCCATCGAAAACTTCATCTCCGTGCAGGAAACCGAAGGGCCGAAACTGGCGGTAGCGCTGGAAGAGCACGTCAAGCAGTACGACGTCGACATCATGAACCTGCAACGCGCCGATAAGCTGGTGCCGGGCAAGAACGGCGAGCTGCACGAAGTCCACTTCGCCAGCGGCGCAACGCTGAAAGCCAAGACTGTGATTTTGGCGACCGGTGCAAGATGGCGTGAAATGAACGTGCCAGGTGAGCAGCAATACCGCAACAAAGGCGTGGCGTACTGCCCGCACTGTGACGGTCCGCTGTTCAAAGGCAAGCGTGTGGCGGTGATTGGCGGCGGTAACTCCGGCGTCGAAGCGGCCATCGACCTCGCCGGTATCGTCTCTCACGTCACACTGCTGGAGTTCGACGTGCAGTTGCGCGCCGATGCGGTGTTGCAGCGCAAGTTGCACAGCCTGCCGAATGTCACCGTGATCACCCATGCGCAAACCACTGAAGTGTTGGGTGACGGTCAGAAGGTCAACGGCCTGCGCTACAAGGATCGTCAGTCTGACGAACTGCGTAGCGTGGAACTGGAAGGGATCTTCGTGCAGATCGGTCTGTTGCCGAACACCGATTGGCTCAAAGGCACCATCGAGTTGTCGCCGCGTGGCGAGATCATCGTCGATGCGCGTGGCGAGACGTCGATGCCCGGGGTGTTTGCCGCCGGCGACGTGACGACTGTGCCGTACAAGCAGATCGTGATTGCAGTGGGTGAGGGCGCCAAGGCTTCCCTGAGCGCATTCGATCACCTGATCCGGACTTCGGCCCCGGCCTGAATTCCGGTGCTGAAAACAAAAAACCCATGAGCGATCATGGGTTTTTTTTGTGCGCAGCTGCAGATCCTGTAGGAGCCGGCTTGCTGGCGAAAGCGGTACTCCTGTCATCATCGATGCTGAATGTACCGACGCCTTCGCTGGCAAGCCAGCTCCTACAAGGTTGTGTTACAGCGGGGCTGGCTGAATGATCTCGACCCAGTAGGCATCCGGGTCCTTGATGAACGCCAGGCTTTTCATGCGGCCATCGTTCAGGCGTTTCTGGAAATCACAGCCCAGCGCTTCGAAGCGCTCGCACGCGGCAACGATGTCCGGCACGGAGATGCAGATATGACCAAAACCACGCGGGTCGGTGTTGCCGTTGTGGTAGGCGAAATCCGCGTCGTTCTCGGTGCCGTGGTTGTGGGTCAGCTCAAGAATGCCAGGGATCGATTTCATCCACTCGGTGCGTGCTGCGGCGTCGGCAGGGATCTGGTTTTTGTCGACCAGCGCCAGAAAGTACAGGCTGAACTCGGCTTCCGGGAAGTCGCGTTTTTCCACCAGCGAGAAACCGAGGATGCGCGTGTAGAAATCCAGGGACTTGGTGATGTCCTTGACCCGCAGCATGGTGTGGTTGAAGACGAACTTCTGGGTGGCGGTGTCAGGCTGGGCGGTGACGCCTGGGAAGGTGTTCAATTCGTGCAGGCTCATGGGCCCTCCGGAAAATAAGTGGGGCTAACGAATGGCGACAATGATACGCAAGGGATCCGACATCACCAAACCCAAACCGTCGGCTATTGCCTGACGGGCGGGTGAGGCTCAGACTTTACGGTTCAATCCGTGAGTGTTCATTGCAATGATTCGATTCAGTAAATCGGCGTTCGTCCTGATGTGTCTGCTATCAGCTGTTGCCAGCGCTCACGCAGACGAGCCGGTGGTGACCTGGCCAAGCGGCTGGGAAGTCGAAGCCATCGCGCACGACGACGCCAAGCCAGAGGTTACCCGCCAACGCGCGGTAAAAAACGATCAGGGCGGCACGCCGGTGATGGTGATGGAGTTGACCATGACCCAGGTGGAAAGCGGTCACCAGGTGAACCTGCAGGGCGTGTTGCTGGAGATGCGCAAGTCGGTGCAGAAAGACTTCTTTCAAGGCGGCTATCAGAGTGTCTGCACCAAGATTCACCCGACGACCTTGAGTCGCTTAACGGCGCTGGAAACTACCTGCACGATCACCCAGAACGGCAGGCATGTGCTCTCGCAAACATTGGTCGCGGCAGTCGATGCCGATAAAGCTTATGTTCTTTCCTACGCAGGGCAGGCTGAGGTTTATAAGGCAAGTCAGGACGAAATAGAGGCGGCGCGTAACAGCTTGAAACTTTAGTGAACGATTTCAATGGCTGCGGATTTCAGTGCTTTCGGACATTTTTAGATACCTAAAGGGATTAAGCACAAAGTTAATCAGCAAGTAGTGAGTTGATCGGTGCCAATCGTTGCATTTAGAGGGTATCCATGAAAAAGCCCTGCATAAGCAGGGCTTTTTTTGTCACCGCAAGTGCTTAGCCGCGCAGCCAGGAATCAACGGTGGCTGCACCGTATTGTTCCTTCCAGGCTTTCAGGCCGCGGTGGTTGCCACCCTTGGTTTCAATCAGTTCACCGGTGTGCGGATTCTGATAAACCTTGACCACGCGAGCGCGGCGGGTTTTAGGCGCTGCCGCCTGTTGCAGACCGGATTTTGCCGGGTTCGGATCGAGAATGGCGATGATGTCGCGCAGGCTCTTGCCGTAGGTTTTCATCAGCCCCTGGAGCTTTTCTTCGAATTCGATTTCTTTCTTGAGCCCGGCATCATTCTTCAGCGATTCCAGCTGCTTGAGCTGTTCTTGAAGGGCCTTTTCAGCTGCACGAAATTCAGCGAGTCTGGACAATATCTTTACTCCAATAGTGTGTTTGGCTGATACCAATCGCAAACAAAGCTATAAGCCAAGAGCCTTGTAGCGACTCGGTGATAGTGGCTCACCTGCTAATCTTACGCGGGCATGAAAAATTGTAGTAGTTAATTGACCAAGAGTAAATCCTGTCTTTTTCTTCATGTAACTACTGTAGTCTTTTGATTCAATTTGGTGCGCTGGCCTCATGTCACGTCGCTTAGAGCCGCTAGTTAATGGTGACTTAATGCGTTAATGAACTCTGCGGCGGGCATTGGTCGGCCGAACAGATAACCTTGCAAGAAGTTCACGCCATGGGCGGTCAGATAATCACTTTGCTCCTCGGTTTCCACACCTTCGGCAACAATGCCCAGATCGAGCTTGGCGGACAGTTCGATGATGGTGTCAAGGATGTGCCGGGAAAGGGCGTCGACACCAATCATGGCCACAAAACTCTGATCGATCTTCAGAAAGTCCACATTGAACTGACGCAGGTAACCCAGGCTGGAGTGACCCGTGCCGAAATCGTCGATAGCGATCATCACGCCCAGTTCATGAAGCTGCTCGAACAGTTGGAGCGTGATGGCCGTGGGCTCGATGAGTTCGCGCTCAGTGAGTTCCAGCACCAGGCTGATGGCCCCCGGTGCAAAAGCGGCGAGGAATTCACGGCAATCGGCGACCAGCTCCAGGTCTCGGCAGTGACTGGCGGTGACGTTGATGCCGACATGAAACGGCCCGTCGAACGGCGCCGGATGGGGCGCCAGCAGGGCTGCGGTTTGTCGCATCAATGAGCGTGTCATCGGCACGATCAGCCCGGAATGTTCGGCAAACGGGATGAACATATCCGGGCGCACCAGACCTTCCTTCGGATGATTCCAGCGCATCAGCACTTCGGCCCCCGACCACTGCTTGCTGTCGCCATGGACCACGGGCTGAAAATACGGAATGAACTCGCAAGCCTCGAGTGCGCGCTGCAATTCATGGCTGGGTGACGACGAGCGCTTCTGCAAAAAATGCCCGATAAAACCGGAGATCACGCCGAAAAAGATCAGCAAACTGAACAACGGCGGATACTCGCTGCGCATGTAACGCCAGGTTTCACCTTCGGGGAAACCTGCCTCCACAGTAAAGGCATAACGCGAGGACGTCAGTTTGGTTTGCGCCACAGGCAAAGTAGGCAGCGCGTCATTGTGGAAGGTGCCGTCAGCGGTCAACCAATCAGGGCCGACTTGCAGTAACAGCAACGTCTTGCCGCCGATCATGCGCAACACGTTACTCAGGTGATAACCGTCCAGGGTGCTCATCGCACCCTGTTTTCCTGCGTTGAGCCGATACACCAGTAACGCGCTATCGGGCGTTATCAGGTTGCCTTTCATCAGCAATATCTCGCCTTTGCTGTAGTCACCGGCAGTGACTTTTTCCTGGTAGTCGCCGAACAGGGAACTGCAGTAAATGGTGTCGTCCCACAGCAGGTTGGTTGAGCGCACGAACGGGCGGCGGGTGACTTGTTCGCGCAACGCCAGGTTCACGTCGATGCAACTTTTCCCGGCCAGCGGCAGTAACTCGCGGGCGGCTTGTGCGTTGTTGTCGAGCATCAGTTCGAATTGGCGAATGGCTTCTTCGGCGGTCTGTTCGGTGTTGTGCTTCAGTGCCCGTTCCGCTTGCATATAAAGGATGGTGAATCCCAGCAGGACCGGGAGTAAACCGCTCAATACCGTCACAGCAATCCGGGTGCGTGTGCGGCGGGTTTTGACGTTCAGTGGCATTCGCGAAACCTGTAACAAAAAAAGAGGGCTCTCAAATGCTGGCAGGGCTGGGCGCCTCCCAAAAAGAGTTCAGGTACGGGCCATGATAGTTGGCCTTCGATCATTATGTCGCGCAAGGGTAGTTCAGACGCTGCGCCAGTTTGAGAAAGGCCAGCGCCGCCGGTGAGGACTGGCGCTGGTCGAGCACCGCCAGGCCGATCTGGCGTGCAACCGGAGGTGACAGCGGTTTTTTCACGTAGCGCCTGTCGTCCTGGTCGGGCAATGAGCCTTCGGCGACCACGGTCAACGCCTCGCCTCGGCAGACGATATCCAGCGTGCTCAGTAGCTGCGAACAACGATAGCGAATGTTCGGTGTCAGCCGGGCGGCACTGAACAACCGTGAAACCAGTTCTGAAGAACCGGCCTCGGTCAGCACGAATGGGTCGTGACACAGATCGCTCAGGCTCAAGCCGTCGCGACTGGCCAGCGGGTGATCGACGGGTAGCAGCGCGACCATCTGGTCCTCGGTCAGCGCAAAGGTATCGAAGCGCTCTTCGGGCAACACCACGAAGCCGATGTCGATACGTCGCTCCTCCAGCCACTGGATCACTTGGCGGTCGGGGCCTTCATCAATGTGCACCTCGATGCCCGGGTGAGCGGCGCGGTAGTGTTGCAGGATCAGCGGCAGTAATTTGATCGACGAGGTCGGGCCGAACGAGCCGATACGCAGCGTGCCACGTTTCATTCCACGGGCATCGGCGGCTTCCTGGCGCAAGGTGTTGGCCAGACCGAGCATCGCCCGGGCGCGCAGCAAAAGCTGTTGGCCGATGTCGCTGAGTTCGACCTGGGACTGATGCCGACGCAGTAACTCCACACCCAATTCCTGCTCCAGCGACTTCAGCGCGTGAGACACCGCCGATTGGGAAATCCCCAGGCGATTCGCCGCCGCAGTGAAACCGTGAAGCTCGGCCACGAGGGAGAAAATCTCCAATTGGGTAAGGGTCATGAGTTTTTACTCATTTTACGATGATCCGACATTAGTCGAATCATACGTCATCTCGCCCATTTCCCGTTCTGGAAACTTATGACCCGTTGTGAACAGACCCTAGCCAATCCTTCGGACATGCCGGTTTATCTGAAGCTCGCCGCCGTCACCATGATCTGGGGCGGCACCTTCGTCGCAGGCCGGTTTCTGGCGGATAGCCTGAGTCCGCTGCTCGCCGCCAGCCTGCGTTTCCTGTTGGCCAGCGCGGCGCTGCTGGTGTTTTTGCTGTTGGCCCGCATACCGCTGGCCCGACCCAGCCCCAGGCAATGGCTGCAATTAATGATGCTGGGTTTTTTCGGGATCTTTTTCTACAACCTGTGCTTCTTTTATGGCCTGCACTACATCAATGCCTCACGGGCATCATTGATTGTGGCGCTGAACCCGGCCGTGATCGGCTTGGCCTCGTGGCTGTTGTTCAAAGAGCACTTGAGTCGGGCGAAAGTCGCCGGTATCGCGATTTGTATTGCCGGGGCGAGCCTGGTGATCGTCAGTCGTAACCCACAGCTGTTGGCCGGCAATGCCAACGCCTGGATCGGCGATCTGTTGATTTTCGGTTGCGTGGTCGGTTGGGGAATTTACTCGCTGTGCTCCAAGGATCTGAACCACAGCCTCGGGCCCGTGCAGACGGTGACGTACTCGATTCTGCTGGGTACGGTGATGCTCTGGGTGACCAGTGCGGTCAGGGGCGAGTTGAGTGTGACTGCACTCGCCAGTCTCGGCCCGCAACAATGGCTGAGCCTGATGTACCTCGGCGTGTTGGGTTCGGCGCTGGCCTACATCGGCTATTACGATGGCCTCCGCAAAATCGGCGCGACCCGTTCCGGCGTGTTCATTGCCTTGAACCCGCTGACCGCGGTGATCCTTGGCGCGCTGCTGCTGGGCGAGCAACTGACGATTGCGATGTGCCTGGGAGGAGGGCTGATTCTGGCCGGGATTTTCCTCTGCAACAAACCCCTTGCGCGAGTGGGGAAAAAGGGGATTTGATACAGAAGGCGGACAAACTGATTTACGCTGTGTAGAATCGGTTTACGCATATAAGAATAATCGTCTTCTGGCAGCAGAAGCCTCGCCCGCAAGAGCCTTGGGTCGACAATGAAGAGTTTTGGGTTTCAACTGATCTATGGTGACTTCCTCGCCCGCAGTGTGCGGGGCATCTCCTGCGCGCCACCCGCCGGTCTCAGCATTGCTAGTAACTAACGTTCCGTTAATTCTAAGAATGATGATGAGGCGCCAACCATGGCAGATTTATACGAAAACCCAATGGGCCTGATGGGCTTTGAATTCATCGAATTCGCATCGCCAACCCCGAACACCCTGGAGCCGATCTTCGAGATCATGGGCTTCACCAAGGTCGCGACCCACCGTTCCAAAGACGTGCACCTGTATCGCCAGGGCCAGATCAACCTGATCCTCAACAACGAACCGAACAGCGTCGCCTCGTACTTCGCGGCTGAGCACGGTCCGTCGGTGTGCGGCATGGCGTTCCGCGTCAAGGATTCGCAAAAGGCCTACAAGCGTGCACTGGAACTCGGCGCACAGCCGATCCACATCGAGACCGGCCCGATGGAATTGCACCTGCCGGCGATCAAAGGCATCGGCGGCGCGCCGCTGTACCTGATCGACCGTTTCGGCGAGGGCAGTTCGATTTATGACATCGACTTTGTGTTCATCGAAGGCGTGGATCGCAACCCGGTCGGCGCAGGCCTGAAAATCATCGACCACCTGACGCACAACGTGTATCGCGGTCGCATGGCCTACTGGGCCAACTTCTACGAGAAGCTGTTCAACTTCCGCGAAATTCGTTACTTCGACATCAAGGGCGAATACACCGGCCTGACTTCCAAAGCCATGACCGCGCCGGATGGCATGATCCGCATCCCGTTGAACGAAGAATCGTCCAAGGGCGCCGGGCAGATCGAAGAGTTCCTGATGCAGTTCAACGGTGAAGGCATCCAGCACGTTGCCTTTCTCAGCGACAACCTGATCGACACGTGGGATCGCCTGAAGAAAATCGGCATGCGCTTCATGACCGCGCCGCCGGAAACCTACTACGAAATGCTCGAAGGCCGTTTGCCGAACCACGGCGAGCCGGTCGATCAACTGCAATCGCGGGGGATTCTGCTGGACGGTTCGTCCGAGTCGGGCGACCGCCGCCTGCTGCTGCAGATCTTCTCGGAAACCCTGATGGGCCCGGTGTTCTTCGAATTCATCCAGCGTAAAGGCGATGATGGTTTCGGCGAGGGTAACTTCAAGGCGCTGTTCGAATCGATTGAGCGGGATCAGGTGCGTCGTGGTGTGCTTTCCACTGACTAAACGGTTTCAGATGTGAAAAAGCCCGGTCAGCAGCAATGCTGGCCGGGCTTTTTCTTGTCTGTAGGAGCGAGGCTTGCCCGCGAAGCTTTTAGCGTCTTCAAAGGCCCCTTCGCGGGCAAGCCTCGCTCCTACATTGGTCCGCGACGCTGCCGGACCAGGTGCTTGAACCCTTCAAACATCAGCACAACCACCGCCATCCAGATCGGAATGTAGGTCAGCCATTCGCCGGCCTTGATACTTTCTCCCAGCAGCAACGCGACGCCGAGCAACAGCACCGGTTCGACGTAGCTCAGCAACCCGAACAGGCTGAACGGCAACAGCCGACTGGCGATGATGTAGACCACCAGCGCCGATGCGCTGATCACCCCGAGTATCGGGATCAGCAGCGACAGCCACGGATACTGATCGAACACGCCGAAACCTTGGTCACCCCCCAGCACGAACCAGAACGCCACTGGCAGCGTCAGCGTCATGTCCACCCAGAGACCGCCGAGGTTGTCCGTCGCCAGTCGTTTGCGCAGGACGAAATAGGTCGGATAGCCAATGCACACCAGCAAGGTCGCCCAGGAAAAACCACCGACCTGATACACCTCATTGATCACGCCGAGGCAGGCGAACGTCACGGCGACTTTTTGCAAATAGGAGAGGCGTTCGCCATAGGCGATCCGGCCGGTCAGGACCATGGTCAGCGGCAACAGGAAATACCCCAGCGACACGTCCAGGCTGTAACCGTTGAGCGGCGCCCACATGAACAGCCAGAGCTGCACGCCGACCAGGGCGGAAGAGGCGATCAGGCCGGCGATCAATTTCGGTTTGCTGCCCAGGCGCCGAAGGATGTCGATGACGCGTTTCCATTCGCCGGAGACCACCATGAACACGGTGATGCACGGCACCGTCAGCAGCATGCGCCAGCCGAAAATTTCCACGCCGCTCAACGGGGTGAGCAGCGACGTGTAGTAATACATGACGGCAAACAGCACCGAGGCTGTGACCGATAAAACAATACCTTTAGACAAACTGTCCTCGCGAGGTTGAACGTGAAACGGGGCGCAGAGGATACGTGGTTTTCGAGCCGAATATTGACCAACTGATCAACACCGACCCCATGTGGTGGACCAGCCGCCATCTATGGTGAATGTGATACCGCCATCGCGGGCAAGCCCGCTCCCACATTGCCAGTGCCGTACACAAGATTCGCGATCGACGCATAACCCCTTGTGGGAGCGGTGCGTACACAAGATTCGTGATCGACACATCACCCTGTGGGAGCGGGCTTGCCCGCGATTAATCTCAAACGTTGCGCGGGCTACGCCCTGACACGAAATGGCTCACGTCATTGAACCCCGGTGTCGACGAGTGCCCCGGCGTGACCAGCGAATCGATAAACGCTTCATCCTCCGCCGTGATTTTCACCGCTTGCGCCTTAGTGTAGGCATCCCATTGCTCTTCGGTACGCGGCCCGACGATGGCCGAGGTGACGGCGCCGTTGTTCAGCACCCAGGCGATGGCGAACTCGACGATGCCCACGCCACGGCCCTGGGTGTACTGCTGGATCTGCTGGGCAATGCGCAGGGATTCAACGCGCCATTCGGTTTCCAGAATGCGTTTGTCTGCGCGCCCGGCACGGCTATTGGCGTCGGGTTTCACGTCCGGTGCGTATTTGCCGCTGAGCACGCCACGCGCCAGCGGGCTGTAAGGCACCACGCCGAGGCCATAGTGTTGCGCGGCCGTGATCTGTTCGGATTCGGCCTGGCGGTTGACGATGTTGTACAACGGCTGGCTGATCACAGGTCTGTCGACGCCCAGTTTGTCGGCCACGCGGATGACTTCGGCGATGCGCCAGCCACGGAAGTTCGACAGCCCCCAGTAACGGATTTTGCCCTGGCGAATCAGATCGCCGATGGCCGACACCGTCACTTCCAGCGGCGTATTGTGGTCTTCGCGGTGCAGGTAATAGATGTCCAGGTAGTCGGTGCCCAAGCGGGTCAGGCTGGCGTCGATACCATTGAAAATGTGCTTGCGGCTCAGGCCGCTGCGGTTCGGCACTCCGCCGACCGGGCCGGAGCCGACCTTGCTGGCGAGCACCCATTCGTGACGGCGGCTGGCAATCGCTTCGCCGACGATTTCTTCGGAGCGGCCATTGGTGTAGACGTCTGCGGTGTCGATGAAATTGATGCCCTGGTCCCAGGCCTTGTCGATGATCCGCAGGGAATCTTCGGTGCTGGTCTGTTCGCCGAACATCATGGTGCCCAGGGTCAGGGTGGAAACGTGCAGACCCGAATGACCCAGTACGCGGTAGCTCATGACGAAATCCTTTTACCGATGGGAAAGGCTCAATCAAATACCAGAACCACCGCCGGGCGCAAACGCAAATCTCAAACACCCACATTTGACCGAGACCATTTTTATCGTCAACGTTGATCGGCCATAAAGCCCCGACCGCCCTCATCACGCTTTCAAGGATCACCACTATGTTCGAACTCGATCACGACCTGGCCCAGGACATCGTCGACCGGGCAATGGCCATCCTGCCTTACAACGTCAACGTCATGGACAGCCAGGGCCTGATCCTCGGCAGTGGCGAACCGGAGCGGGTCAACACTCGGCATGAAGGCGCGCAACTGGTGTTGGCCAACGGCCGCGTGGTGGAGATCGACGCGCAGACCGCGATCCACCTCAAAGGCGTGCAGCCGGGGATCAACCTGCCGCTGATGCTCGACCAGCGCCTCATCGGCGTGCTGGGCATCACCGGCGAACCGGAGCAATTGCGCACCTACGCCGAACTGGTGCGCATGACCGCCGAAATGCTGGTGAGCCAGCGCAATCAGCAGGCCGAGCAGCAATGGCGGCGTCAGCGTTGCGATGATCTGCTGGCGTTACTGCTCAGCGAGGCCGGGGATTCGCCCCGGCTGATCGACGAGGCGCAACAACTGGGGCTCAAGCCGCAAATGACTCGGGTGCCGTATCTGTTTGAGTTGGAGTTGGAGCACGGCCCGGGGCAAACCGTCGAGGCACTGAGCGCCTGGTTGGCTTCGCGCTATCCGGACAGTTGGTGCGTGAGTTCGGCCAAGTCCTCGTTGCTCTGGTGTCGGCCGGCGAACCAGGCGATCGAGAATGATCGACTGCTGGAAAAGCTCGATGGGCTGGGCTGGAACATCCTGCGCATCGCCGTGGGCGGGCAGGCTGATGGGTTGACGGGTTTGCGCCGTTGCTGTCGCCGGGTGAGTGACTTGCTGGCCTATGGACGTGACGTGTTGCCCCAGTCGCGGTTGCTGACCCTGAACCGCTATCGGTTGCCGGTGTTGCTCTGGCGTCATCGTAACGACGATGCGCTGGACGAATTGCTCAGCCCGCTGCGCAAAGTCGTCGCCAAGGACAACAACGGCCAGTTGCTGGCGACCCTGCGCAGTTGGTGCGAACACGATGGCCAGAGCCAGGCGTGCGCCGATGCCCTGGGCATCCACCGCAACAGCCTGCGGTATCGGATGGAGCGGATTGCCGAACTCAGCGGGGTTGATCCGTTGCGGCTGGACGGCATGCTGGCGCTCTACCTCGGCGTGCAACTCCTGCCCCAGACCGACACAACCCCCTAAACAACACAACCCCCTTGTAGGAGCCGGCTTGCCGGCGAAGAGGCCGTCAAATCCAGCATCAATGCCGTCTGACACACCGCAATCGCGAGCAGGCTCGCTCCCCACGTGGTGGAGTAACGATGTGTAAGCGACGCTGATTCCCTGTGGGAGCGGGCTTGCCCGCGAAGAGGCCATCACATTCAATATCGACGGTGACTGACACACCGCCATCGCGGGCAAGCCCGCTCCCACAGGTAATGCGTACATCCAAAGGGTTTTGTGGGAATGAACAATAATCCTCTGTGCCACTTGTGCAGCAGACCGGCGTTATTGTTCTAACCTGCTGGCAGCATGAGGGCATTGGAACTGGAGAACTCCCATGAAAATCGTTATCGCCCCCGATTCGTTCAAGGACAGCCTCAGCGCTCAAGGCGTGGCCGATGCCATCGCCCTCGGGCTGGCCGAGGTCTGGCCCGAAGCGCAGTTGATCAAATGCCCGATGGCCGACGGCGGGGAAGGGACAGTCGAGTCGGTTCTGGCGGCCTGCAATGGCGAATTACGCCGCACGGAGGTTCGCGGGCCACTGGGCGCGCCGGGCAACGCCGCTTGGGGCTGGTTACCGGAGAGCCACACTGCAATCATCGAAATGGCTGAGGCCCGCGGGTTGCAGTTGGTCCCGCTGGGCCAGCGCGATGCGGGCGTCAGCAGCACCTTCGGCACCGGTGAGTTGATCCGCGCGGCGCTCGATGCCGGCGCGCAACGGGTGATTCTGGCGATTGGCGGCAGTGCGACCAATGACGGCGGTGCGGGTGCCGTGCAGGCCTTGGGCGTAAAACTGTTCGATGCGCAGGGTCAGATCCTGGCACCGGGCGGGTTGGCGCTCGGGCAACTGGCGCGCATTGATCTGAGCGCCATCGACCCGCGCCTGGCCGACGTGCGCTTCGACATCGCCGCCGACGTCAATAATCCGCTGTGCGGCCCGCACGGCGCGTCGGCGATTTTCGGTCCGCAAAAAGGCGCCTCGCCGCAGCAGGTCGAGCAGCTGGATCGTGCCCTCGGACACTTTGCCGATCACTGCGCAAAAGCTTTGGACAACGACGTGCGCGACGAGCCGGGCAGCGGCGCGGCGGGTGGCCTGGGGTTTGCCGCCAAGGCGTTTCTTGGCGCGCAGTTCAAGGCGGGGGTTGAAGTGGTCGCCGAACTGGTCGGCCTGGCGGATGCGGTCAAGGGCGCTGACCTGGTGATCACCGGCGAAGGCCGTTTCGATGCGCAAACCCTGCGTGGCAAGACCCCGTTCGGTGTGGCGCGCATTGCTCGGCAGCACGGCGTGCCGGTAATCGTCATCGCCGGGACACTGGGCGAAGGCTATCAGGCACTCTACGAGCATGGCATCGATGCCGCCTTTGCCTTGGCCAGTGGCCCGATGACGCTGGAACAGGCTTGCGCCGAGGCACCGCGGTTGTTGCATGAAAGGGCCAGTGATATTGCGCGGGTTTGGCGAATCGCCGCACGCAAATCCTGACGCCAACACAATCCCTGTAGCAGCTGCCGAAGGCTGCGTTCGGCTGCGCAGCAGTCGTGCTTTTACCTTCGGACAAAAGACCGTCAGGCGACCGCTTCGCGCTCGAACGCAGCCTTCGGCAGCTGCTACATGGATCCGCGTCAGCCGGTGAAGACACGGCGTTGCAATCACGGGTCTCATCCTGACAGCCAGCCGCAACACGACCGTAGCAGCTGGCGAAGCCTGCGTTCGGCTGCGCAGCAGTCGTAAAATCGGCGTCCGCGGTTAACCTGATACACCGCAGTGCCTGACTTCGCGACTGCTGCGCAGCCGAACGCAGCCTTCGGCAGCTGCTACAGGGGATCGTGTTTCATGGATGAAACACACCTGATGCCCTAAAAAATATTTCACCTCCCCCCGCAAAAAATCCCAACTCCCGCCGATACAGATAACAGGCGCGCACACACCAACTACAACAGTCGCGCCAAGCTGAAACGGTGCGCGGCAACGCCTGCCCGACAGCCATCACGGCATGGATGCTCGCAGCTTCAATCACCCGAGAATCGTCCTATGTCACTGCGTAATCTGAACATCGCGCCTCGAGCTTTCCTGGGTTTCGCCTTCATCGCCTTGCTGGTCATCGCGTTGGGCGTGTTTGCCGTGAACCGCATGACGATCATCCGCCAGGCTTCCATCGACATGGGGAGCACGCAGTTACCCAGCGTCGGCTTTCTGGGCAACATGACGGAAAACGTCCTGCGGATGCGGATTCTTTCATTCCGGGTGTTGGTCAACCGTGATCCGGCCGCGTTGCAGGAAGCCCAGACGCGTATCGGCGTGCTTGCCGACAAGCTGCGCAGCGCGCAAGCCAGTTATGCCGCGTTGCCGGCAGCTCCCGAAGAAGCGCAGCTGTACAAGACGTTCACCGCCACCCTCGACAGCTACATGCAAGCCCAGAACCAGATGATGGAGTTGTCGCGGCAAAACAAGCTCGATGAGATGCGCACCTTGATCAATACGCGGATCAAGGACGGCACTGACCAGATGGGCGAGCAGCTCAATAAACTGGTGGCCTTCAATACCGACGAAGCCAAGGCCGCTTCGGCCGAAGCCGGCGAGCATTACAGCAACGCCATCACCGGCATCATCACCGTTGCAGTGATTGCGGCGCTGATGACCGTGTTGCTGGCCTGGCTGTTGACCCGCAGCATCGTCACACCGCTGAACCGTGCGCTGCTGGCGGCCGAAACCATTGCCGGGGGCAACCTCACCAAAATCATCGAAATCGACGGCAAGGATGAGCCGGCGCGCCTGCTCAACGCGTTATCCAACATGCAGGCCAACCTGCGCAAAACCATCGAACAGATCGCCGGTTCCGCCACCCAGTTGGGCGCCGCTGCCGAAGAACTCAGCACGGTCACTCAGGAAGCGTCTCGCGGTCTGCAACAGCAGAACAATGAAATCGAGCAGGCCGCTACCGCCGTCAATGAAATGACCGCCGCCGTCGAAGAAGTCGCGCGCAATGCGGTGTCCACGTCCGAAGCCTCGAACCAGTCGACCCAGGCCGCCCGCGAAGGTCGCGACCGCGTGGTGGAAACAGTCGACGCGATCCAGACCATGACCCACGACGTGCAAAACACCTCGCTGATGATTGAAGGCCTGGCGGCGCAGGGACGTGATATCGGCAAGGTGCTCGACGTGATCCGCGCCATCGCCGAACAGACCAACTTGCTGGCATTGAACGCCGCGATCGAAGCCGCCCGTGCCGGTGAAGCCGGGCGTGGTTTTGCGGTGGTGGCGGATGAAGTTCGGGCCTTGGCCCATCGCACGGCGCAGTCGACTCAGGAAATCGAGAAGATGGTCGCCGGTATTCAGAACGGCACCGGCGCAGCTGTCTCGTCGATGCAGCAAAGCAACCAGCGCACCCAAAGCACCCTGGAAATGGCCCGCGCCGCCGGTGTGGCGCTGGAGCAGATCACGCAGTCGATCCACCTGATCAACGAACGCAACCTGGTGATTGCCAGCGCTTCGGAAGAGCAGGCGCAGGTGTCCCGCGAAGTCGACCGCAACCTGGTGAACATCCGCGACCTCGCCACCCAATCCGCCGCCGGTGCCAACCAGACCAGCGCCGCCACCCACGAGCTGTCGCGCCTGGCCGTGGACCTGAACGCAATGGTCGCGCGCTTCGTGATCTGATCAGCCCTCTGTGGGAGCGAGCTCGCTCGCGAAGGTCGTCAACGATGACGCGTAAACCCGGATGCCCCTTGGCGCCCTTGAGTTTTTCGCGAGCAGGCTCGCTCCCACAGTGGCGTGTTTCGCGATTTGAGATAGGGTTGAGGCATGGAACCGCGCCACAGGAGAAAGACATGCGCTATTCAGCCTTGACCCAACGAATCGCCGGTGACGGAGCGGCGGCGTGGCAGATTCATGATCGAGCGCTGGAATTGCGCGAGCAGGGCGTCGATGTGTTGCTGCTGTCGATCGGCGATCCGGACTTCGACACACCGCAACCCATCGTCCTGGCCGCCATCGACAGTTTGCTCGCCGGCGACACGCACTACCCGGCGGTACGCGGCAGTCAGGGCTTGCGTAGCAGCATCGCCCGGCGTCATCGCCAACGCAGTGGCCAAGAGGTGGATGCCGAACACGTGATCGTGTTTCCGGGGGCGCAGTGCGCGGTGTATTCGGTCGTGCAATGCCTGCTTGATCCGGGTGACGAAGTGATCGTCGCCGAACCGATGTACGTGACCTACGAGGGCGTGTTCGGCGCCTGCGGGGCCAACGTCGTGCCCGTGCCGGTGCGCCCGGAGAATGGCTTTCGGGTCGATCCGGCCGATGTCGCCGCACGCATCACGGCGAAGACCCGAGCCATTTTGCTCAACAGTCCCAACAACCCGTCCGGCGCCAGTTTGTCGCTGGCCATCTGGCAGGAACTGGCGGCGCTATGCGTGCGTCACGACCTGTGGCTGATCAGCGACGAGGTCTACAGCGAATTGCTCTACGAGGGCGAACACATCAGCCCGGCGAGCCTGCCGGGCATGGCCGAGCGCACCGCGACGATCAACAGCCTGTCCAAATCCCACGCCATGAGCGGCTGGCGGGTGGGCTGGGTGGTCGGGCCCAAACCCTTGGCCGAGCACCTGGTGCATTTGTCGTTGTGCATGCTGTTTGGCCTTCCGGATTTCATTCAGAACGCCGCGCAAGTGGCACTGGATAAAGACCTGCCGGAAGTGGCCTTGATGCGTGAGGAATATCGCCAGCGTCGCGACCTGGTGTGTGCGAGCCTCGATCACTGCCCTGGCATGCACGCGATCCGCCCGGATGGCGGCATGTTCGTGATGGTCGACGTGCGCCAGACCGGTTTGACTGCCCAGCATTTTGCCGAACGGCTGCTGGAAGGTTACGGCGTGTCGGTGCTGGCCGGCGAGGCGTTCGGGCCGAGTGCGGCGGGGCATATCCGGATTGGCTTGGTGGTGGACCAGCGCAAACTGGCGGATGCGTGCCGCAGGATTGCGCTGTGTGCGACCGACCTTTTGGAAGCGCGGCGGGCCTGAAAGTTTTGTGGTGCCTGTGCTGGTCCCTTCGCGAGCAAGCCCGCTCCCACACTTGATTTTCGGCGATCACCGGTTTTGTGTACGACTGAGATCAAGTGGGGGAGCGGGCTTGCTCGCGAAGGCGGCCTGACAGGCCCCGCCTGCCTCAGCTCTTCCACGCCCCTACATTCACCAGATTTCCCGGCCGCTCCCCTGCCAGTGCCGCCAATAGATTGTCCACCGCACACCTGGCCATCGCTTCCCGAGTCTCATGAGTCGCCGAACCGATGTGCGGGGTCGCCACCACGTTGTTCAACTGCAACAACGGCGAGTCCGCGTTCAAGGGTTCACGCTCAAACACATCCAGCCCCGCCGCGCGAATCTGACCCGCACGCAACGCTTCAATCATCGCCGCTTCGTCAACCACCTTGCCCCGGGAAATGTTGATGAAGATGGTCTCCGGACGCATCAGCGCAAACTCTTCGGCACCGATCAGCCCTTCGGTTTCTGCGGTCAGCGGCAACGTCAGGCAGACAAAATCCGCCTGTTGCAGCAACTCGGTGAGGCTGCGGTACTGCGCATTGAAGCGTTGCTCGACCGCCGGTTTCGGCGAGTGGCTGTGATAGATCACCGGCATGCCAAAGCCGAAATGGCCGCGCTGCGCGAGGGCTTCACCGATACGGCCCATGCCGATGATGCCCAGGGTTTTGCCGTGCACATCGGTGCCGAATTGCGCCGGGCCGACGTTGCGCTTCCATTCTCCAGCGCGAACCATATTGGCCAGTTCCACCACACGCCGTGCCGTCGCCAGGATCAGCGCAAAACCGGTGTCGGCGGTGGTTTCGGTCAGCACATCCGGCGTGTTGCTCAGCAGGATGCGCCGTTCGGTGAGGTAGTCGATGTCGTAGTTGTCGACACCCACCGAGACGCTGGCGATGGCTTCAAGATTAGGCGCCAGGTCGAGCAGTTCGGCATCCAGTTTCAGGCTGGCGCCGAGCAGGCCGTGGGCGCGGGGCAGGGCCTCGCGCAGTTTGGCCAGGCCTTCAGCGTCGAGGCTGTCGATCAGCGTCACTTCAGTGTGCTCATGCAGCCGCGCCATCAGCAGCGGCGAGAGTTTTTTGTACAGAACGACCTGCTTTTTCATCGTAATACTCTCAATCAGGAATGTGTGGCGGCGGGGCGATTGGCCGCGACCGGGGGACGCTCCCGGTCACTGGCGCCGGGCTTGAGGAAAATCGTCAGCACCACCGAGAGCATCAACGCGCCGCTCATCAGCAGGTACGAGGCACCGGGCGAACCGGTGGAGCTGTTCAGGTAACCGACCAGATACGAACCGCCAAACGAACCGAGCGCGCCCATGCTGTTGATCAGAGCCATGGCGCCACCCGCGACGTTGGCCGGAAGGATTTCCGGGATGATCGCGAAGAACGGGCCGTAAGGTGCATACATGCAGGCACCGGCAATCACCAGCAGGGTGTAGGACCACCAGAAATGTTCGGCGCCGAGGGCGTAGGAGCCGTAAAACGCTATCGAGGCAATCAGCAGCGGCGGCCAGACAAAGCGTTTGCGCTTCTGCATTTTGTCCGAGCCCCAAGACACCAGCAGCATGCCGATCACCGCCGCCAGGTACGGCAGCGCCGAGAGCCAGCCGGCTTCGATCATGTCCATTTGTGCGCCAGCCTTGAGGATCGACGGCAGCCACAGCACGAAGCCATAGACGCCAATGCTCCAGCAGAAAAACTGCAAGGCCAGGATGATGACTTTGGGCGAACGGAAGGCTTCGGCGTAGTTTTTTACGGCTTTGATGCCGACCTGTTCGGCGGCCAGGGCGCTTTCCAGATCGTTTTTTTCCTGGTCGCTGAGCCACTTGGCCTGCGCCGGACGATCATCGGCCAGGTGCCACCAGATAAATGCCCAGAGCACCGCCGGCAGACCTTCGATGATGAACATCCAGCGCCAGCTGTAATGCTGCACCAGATACCCCGAGACCACCGACATCCAGAGCATGGTCACCGGGTTGCCGAGGATCAGGAAGGTATTGGCGCGCGAGCGTTCGGCACGGGTGAACCAGTGGCAGAGGTAGATCAGCATCGCCGGCATCACAGCGGCTTCGACCACGCCGAGCATGAAGCGGATGACAATCAGCCAGTAGGCGTTGGAGACGATCCCGGTCAACGTAGCGAGGCCACCCCAGAGGATCAGGCTGACGAAAATCAGTTTCTTCACGCTGTGCTTCTGCGCGTAGATCGCGCCGGGTACTTGAAAGAAGAAGTAGCCGAGGAAGAACAGTGCGCCGAGCATCGACGACAGGCCCGGCGTGATCATCAGGTCGGCGGCCATCCCCGAGGCGGCGGCAAAGCCGTAGTTGGCGCGATCGAGGTACGCCAGGCTGTAGGTGATGAACACGATGGGCATGATGTACCACCAGCGGCGGGTGGCGAGTGTTGCAGTTTTCATGGTGATGCTCCTGAGCTTGTTGTTTTTGTCGCAGCAGGTAACGGGTTCAAAAAATTCAGTGACTGTTCCGGCCTCATCGCGGGCAAGCCCGCTCCCACAGGGTTTTGTGCTGGAACTCAAACCAATGTGGGGGCGGGCTTGCCCGCGATGGGGGCCTCAAATTCGACGGACATTTCGGCTCGGGTCGGCAACCCCTCCATATCCCCGCGACTCTGCACCGCCCGGCTGCCAATCCAGTTGGCGCGCTTCACGGCATCGGCAAAGCTGTGGTTTTCCAGGAGGGCGCTGATCATGCCGACGGCAAATCCATCGCCGGCCCCGACGGTGTCGACCACCGTTTCCACCGGCACACCGGCCACGAAGCCGGCATCCAGATGCGTGCGGTAGTAAGCACCGTGCGGTCCCAGTTTGATCGCCACGGCTTCGGCACCCTGGTCGAGGTAAAACGCGGCGATATCGGCCGGGTCTTCAAAACCGGTGAGCAAGCGACCTTCGCTCAGCCCCGGCAAAACCCAATGGGCGAGGGCGGCGAGGCGGTTGATCTCGGTGATCATCTGCTGCTCGCTGGCCCACAGGCTCGGGCGCAGGTTAGGGTCGAACGACACACTGTGCCCGGCATCGCGCATGCGGGTCATCAATTCAACAGACATTTCCCGCGCGGTGCTGGACAACGCCGGGGGAATGCCCGTGGCGTGCAGATGCCGGGCCTTGAGCAGTTCGGGCACGATCGAATGGGGTGACAAGTGACTCGCTGCCGACCCGCGTCGAAAGTATTCAACGACAGGATCGCTGCCATCGTCAGTGCGTGATTTGAGCTGAAAACCGGTCGGGTGTGCGCTGTCGATATCAACATGGCTGCAATCCAGGCCTTCCTTCTCCAGGGTATCGATCACGAAGCGACCCAACGAGTCGGCACCGACCCGGCTCAGCCATGCGACGTTGAAACCCAGCCGCGACAAACCGATGGCGACATTGCTGTCGGCGCCGGCGATGCGTTTGTGAAAGGCGCCGATATCGGCCAGATCGCCAGCCTGCTCGGCGACGAACATGGCCATGGTTTCGCCGAACGACAGAATATCGATCTCAGACATGAACGCTCTCCAACCGGGTTTGGCCGAGGCGGGCGAGGGTGGCGACATGCTCGGTGGTCAACTGCAGCAGATCGTCGCCTTGCAGTGGATATTCCGCGGCGCGCATGACGCCTTGGGGCATGTGCCGCAGCAGTTGTTCCCACAGATGCACGTCGCTGGCGGTAGGCGGTATGGCAATCAGTTTGCCGTCGGCGCGGCGTGTTACCGCTTTGCAATGCACGTAGCCGACATGGCGGCCGAGCAGGCGCGCGGCGTTGGCAGCGGGCTGATCCTGCCAATGCCAGTTGCCGATATCGAAGGTCATTTTGATCGGCAGCGTGTGCTGCTCGACCGCCGTGAAAAAGCGCTGGAACGGTTCGATGCGGCCACCGTGCAAGGTCTGGTCGTTCTCCACCAACAGGTGCACCGGGCTCTGCGTGAGGGTGCGGGCCAGGGTTTGCAGGTCGTTGTTGTCGGTGAAGTAGCCCAGCGACACTTTCAGCCATTTGGCGCCGAAGGCTTGGGCGCGTTGCAGGGCAGTGACCAGTTCAGGATTGGGTTTCGACTGGCCGGCCAGCCACAGTTCCATCGGCGAGGAATACACGCTCTCCAGGCCTTCTGCCGCCGTGGCATCGGCCAGTTGCGTGGCGTCTTCGGTGGTGAGCAATTCTTCACGCCATTCGATGCGCGTGGCGCCGGCGGCGGCGAGTATTTCGATAAAACTGCCTTGGCCGCGTTGGCGCACGAGGTCGGCACCGTAGCTGGACAGGCTGATGGAAACGGCGGGGGTGTTCATTGTTGTTCTACCCCTGAAACCGGGTTCATTTTTTTTCAAAAAAAAGTTTTGGGTGAACATATCGGGCCTCATCGCGGGCAAGCCCGCTCCCACAGGGGTCTGTGGTGGTCATCAAATTATGCTCATCACCCATCACCTGTGGGAGCGGGCTTGCCCGCGATGAGGCCGGAAAAGTCAATACACATTCCCCTGGGTTGACCCCCGCACAATCAACCGCGCCGAAAAATCCAGTGTCCGCACAGCCCCATCCTCCCCACGCAACCGCTTGAGCAAACACTCAAATGAGCTGGCGCCAATCTCGGCCGTCGGTTGGGCGAGGGCGGTAATCCCGCTACCCACTAGCGGATACCAATCCAGATCATCAAGAGCGATCAAGCCAACGTCTTCGAACAGATTGCACTTGAGCTCGCGCAACGCATGGGTGCTGGCCAGCGCCGCAATCCCGTTCGCGCAAAAAAGCGCTTTCGGGCCAGGGCCGGGGCTGTCGAGGAAGGTTTTCAACTGCGCAGGCAAATCGCTGGCGGTTTCGAGAATGCTGCCCGAAAGCGTCGGGCGCAGCGCAATCTGCGCCTTGAAACTGCTGACCCGTTCGATCCGCGAACTGGTGCCGTCAAACGGTTCGGTGACCAGCAGCACATCGCGATAGCCACGCTCTTCAAGGTGCGCGAGGGCCATTTCGACCGCTGCCGGGTTGTCCAGCCCGACCATGTCGCTCTCAAGGTGTTCGACCTTGCGGTCCACCAGCACCAGCGGCATTTCCCGGTGCAGTTCGAGCAGTTCGTCGCGGTGATGGCCGAGGGTGTTCACGATCAAACCCTCGATGTTGTACGAGCGCAGCAGCGCCAGGTGCTGGCGTTCCTGCTCGTCGTCACGGTCGGTGTTGCACACCACCAGGCTGTAGCCGTGCTGACGGCAGGCGGTTTCCACCCCGTGCATCACGGCGATTGAATAAGGGTTACGGATATCGGCGACGAGCATGCCGATCAGGCGCGTGCGCCCGCGTTTCAGGCCACGGGCCATCTGGTTCGGGCGGTAGCCGAGTTCGGCAATCGACTGCTCGATGCGCTGGGCGATGGCATCGGAGAGCAGGGCGCGATCATCGCCGATGAACCGCTAAACGCTGGCCTTGGAGACCTTGGCGTGTTCGGCCACGTCGAGCATGGTCACGCGGCTGCGCTGGGCGGCGGAGAAGTCGTTCACGGTCTGAAACCTTCTTATTGGATTTATAAGGTTCGTGCTGAGCCAGCACTGAAACCGGTTTCAGAAGACACCAAAAGCCAATACGCCGTCAAGCCCCAGCGCTGATATAGATCGACGGACGGCGCTTAGACCCACACGCTCATCCACGCCGAGCCCAGCAGCAACAACGCCATGCAACGGTTGAAACGCTGCATCGCACGGGGCGAACGCAACCAGCGACTGGAACCGGCGCCGAGCAGCGCCCAAGCGCTGAGGCAGGGCAGGGAAATCAGGAAAAATACCAGGGACAGGTACAGCACATGCACGAAGCGATCTTCACCGACGCCGGCAAATACGCTGACCACGGCCAGCGCCATCATCCAGGTTTTCGGGTTGATCCATTGCAGGCCGGCGGCGCCCAGCAGTCCGAGGCGGGCTTCGCTTGACGCTGTCGTAATGGCTTCGGCCGGGGCGCGGAAAATCTGCCACGCCAGATAACTCAACCACGCTACGCCGGCCCATTGCATAAACGCTTGAACGCCAGGCCAGGTCGTCAGGGTGGTGCCGGCGCCAGTGCCCACCAGCAGCACAAGAATCGCCGCGCTGGCGCAGGCGCCGAAGATGATCGGCACGGCAGCCGCCAGACCAAATCGGGCGCTGTTGCTCAGCACCAGAATGTTGGTCGGGCCGGGGGTGATCGAGGCGACAAAGGCAAACAACAGAAACGGCAGTAACGTCGGGAAAGAGGACAGCATCGCAGGCAAACTCCAGTGAAGATCGTTGAGATCGATCTTCACAATCCATGCGTCAGCTGTCTGGAAGATTTGAGCAGCGCTTGCGATACAGCGCTGGCGTCAGGCCATAGGCGCGCACGAACCAGCGGCCCAAGTGACTCTGATCGGCAAAGCCCAGCGTCATGGCGACGGTCGCCGGTTGCTCGCCTCGGGCCAGCATGCGGCGGGCCGTGGCCAGGCGCAATTGCACCAGATACGCGTGCGGCGCCAAGCCATATGCCGCTTTGAACGCGCGGGTCAGGCGAAAGCGGTCGACGCCGGTGACGGCGGCCAGTTGATCGAGACCGATGTCGTCGTGCGCGTTGGCGTGCAGATACTCCCGGGCCTTCTGCGCCACCCACGGCAGGCGCGGATCGTCGCTGTAACGCGTGCGCCAGTGCAAATGCCGAGTCAGGCATTCGAACAAGGTGTCGAGGGCGGTCTGGCGGACGATTTTCAGCTCACCGCGATGCAGGGCTTCGAACGCGTGGCTGGTGGCCTGGGCCAAACGCGCGTCGCTGGCCAGGGTGTTGGCGAAACTCAGTTCACCGTTGTCCGGGGCATTGTCGAACACGGCACCGAGTTCGCGCTGCAACCACTGCGGGTCGAGGTACAGCATGCGGTAGGTGAAACCCTCGGCAGTCGGCGCATCGCCATCGTGGATGTCGCCCGGCTCAAGCAAAAACACCTTGCCCGGCGTGCTCTGGTGCTTCGCCCGTCGACAGTTGAACTGCTGAACCCCTTGCTCGGTGACGCCCACCAGATAGCTGTCATGCCAGTGCGGATCGTAGGCATGGCCTTCGAAATGCGCGCGCAGGGTCTCGATGCCGGTGTCGGCATCCTGAGCCAGGTCGAGCCAGTTGTGAGTGGTCATACGGCACCTATGGGAACAACGCAAACCGTGTAGCAGCTGGCGAAGCCTGCGTTCGGCTGTGTGTAGGAGCGAGCTCGCTCGCGAAGATGGAGCATCCGACACATTTTCTGTGGCTGGACGACCATCGCGAGCAAGCTCGCTCCTACACACAGCCGAACGCAGGCTTCGCCAGCTGCCACAGGTCACGTGTGGTTGACGGTTATTTAACGCCCGCGCCACGTGAAATGGCTAGAACGTTTGTGCAAGGAGCAACGGCCTACCTGTCAACTTTGACAGTTACGCGGCAACCAAAAAAAGCGCTTACTTCGCCCAGCGCAGAACGACGGGAAGCGTTTGGTAGTGCCCGGCAGTATTCGGTCTGCTTTTCGAACTGGAGCGCCATGGAAGGTCCATGGCTGCTGGCGTTGAAAACGGAGAGCGACAACTTGGCTGGTTCAGACAAGAAAGAGCAAAAGTTTGCCTCAAGCGAATCGACATCCGGCGCCGCCGAACTGTTGGTGGTGCAGGACCCGGACGTCTCCGGATTTGTGATGGCCGGCAATCCGATCGGGCTCATTCCCAGGGTGAAACTCGATACGGATCAGAAAACTACGATCACTGCCTGGAACGGTTCCTTACCCCCCAATGGACGTACGGACACAATCAGGCTGCAGATTGCGCGAGGGGGCAGTAGCGAATGGACGACGCTTAAAGAGCACACTTTTACCAATGCGACCTGGGTGCCTCTGAATTTCACAATCCCCAGCACGTTCTTTCTGAATACAGAAAACGAAGGCCCCTTCGACCTCCGTTATCTGCATGAAAACTACCTTGGAACTCCCGATGAGTCCGGGCGCGTTCGCATCCATATCGACAAGGTCCCGCCCAATGGCGCGATACCTCCGACCAAGATGGTGTTCACCGTCACGCCACCCATCACCGATACAACGTTTGGCACCGATGACTTCCTGGAAGCGGCGATTCCCGGTTGGACTGGCGATGCTGCTGACGTTCAGGTCGCCTTTGGCTGGCGCAAAGGAGAGCTGCCCGAAGACCCTGCGGATATTGTCTTGATCGGTCCGCAAGCCATTAGCGCTAACGGCAAAGTGAGAATCCCCAAAGCCGCTTTCGCAAGGGAGGGGGATGGTCTGTGCTGCGCCGGCTATGTGCTCCTCGACAAGGCCGGCAATATCAGTGCGCTGTCTTTGTATGAGCTGATGTCCGTGGCGCTGGGTCTGTTGCCTCCCGTCCCGCTGACACCGGCTCCCCATGCAACGGACGCCACCGGCGGTGAGTTGCTGCGCTCGGACATCATCGACAGCGGTGTCTAGGTCACGTTCGGCAGAATTACCAATGGCAAGTCCACCGATCAAATTGCCGTCAAATGGGGCGCCAACGAGGTTGGTCACACGATACCTGTGGGCGCCAACCCGAGCAGCGGATTCAGGTTCTTCATGCCATGGGATCACATTCTGACAGAGTACGGTACGGCGAAAGGCGTGGTAAACACCGACCTCCAGTACATCGTGTATCGCGGTGTTGAACCGTTCGAATCGGTCATCGCGACGGTCAAATGCAACCTGTCCCTGCCCGGGCCAGTGAATCCGAATCCGGAGCCCGGTAACCCGAACCTCAAAGTGGTTGAAGTTATCGGTAAGTCGGCTGTGCCTAACAAGCTGATTGTTACGGATGAAGATGAAGAGGTGAACGCCATAATTGAACTGGTCGCGCCGCTGGCTGATGGCGATACCTACCAGGTGATGTGGAACGGCACACCGATCGGCACTCCCTATGTCATTGATGTGGCCAACGACAAGGTGGGCGATAAAATCAAGATTGAACTCGATTGGGACGTGATCCGCGGCCAAGGCCCCAGCGCAACCATGCCCGTCTGGTACGTGTTGTCCAACGCAGCCCACGAAAACCCGCAAGAACCGCAACCGCGCACGAACATCGACATCGACTGGCTGGTCTTCAAGCTGCCCGACGCCGTACCTTTGCATACCAATCCGGCGGGCATCGTGACCTGTAATTCACTGCGCTGGAAAGAGGAGGGGACGTCGTACGGGATCCAGTATCGGATTCCGCCCAGTGGTCATTTGAACGAGGGCGACGAAGTTAAAGTTGTGTGGAATGCCTACACGGATTTTGATAATCCAACACTGATTCCCACAGCCAAGAAAGAGCAGACGTTCACCAACATTACCGCAGACCAGGCGAGAAACGGCATTGTCTGGCTCATCGAACCCTACGCCACTCACGTGCTTCCTATATGGTCGAAAGCACTACCGTTGGGTAAAGGCGAAGTCTCCTACACCATCACGGGTAAACCCGCTTCATCCGTTCCCACCAACACTGAAGTCGGTTTGTCGCAGGGCGAAGGCAGCTGCAACGTTCCGCCTCCCCCGAACCCTTGAACATTGACTCACACAGATAACGCCAGGCAGGAAACGGGTGTCGCACCGACACGCGTTTCCTCTGGCGGCTGACTCGCCTGTTTCGGATGAGTCCTTCGGATAAGTCCTACATACGAGAAAAGCACTGTTCTATAGCCTGCGCCGCTTTCTATCTTCGCTCGCCAACGGTGTCTTTATGCCTACTGTTCACTTGTTCAAGTTGCATCCGCTGTCTCGCGCTTTGAAGGTGTTCTCGGTTGCACCTTTCTTGCTGTTTTGTGATGTGAGTGTCGCCAGGGTTCTGGTCCCCGGAGAGGTCTTGACCATTGACGGCGCCACGGCACCCGATGACTACGTGTTGAACGGGAAGTCGACCTTGAATGCCAATGGCGCCCAGACGCGTCAGATCCGGGTGAACGATTCGACCCTGAACCTCAAGGGCGCCACCGTGCAGGCAACAGGCACCACGGGTGTGCTTTTGAACGCGGGGCGAGCAGACATTTCTACCAGCACCATTACCAGCAATCAGGTTGGCCTGGCGGTCAGTCGCAATGCAACAGTCACTCAAGGATCCACCGCAACGGTGAGCGACAGTTTCATCTACGGCGGCAGAGCCGGCGCGACCATTACCGGCTTGAGCGAGCTGACACTGTTACGGACAACGGTCTCCGGCACCGGTGCCAACGCTACGGGCATAAATATATTCGGCGGGACGACCACGGCGACCGACAGCACCATCATGGGTAACGCCAGCGGGATCGAAATCAATGGCGATCCGCTGGTCAGTACACCCGCTTCGCTGACCCTGAACAACACCAGAGTTGAAGGCCTCAATGGCCCGGCGATTCTCATCGATACCCTGGGTGTAGGGCCGTTCGAGGCCAACATCTCGGTGCTCAACGGCTCAACCCTGACGGCCAGTAACGGCATCCTGATGGACGTGCGCAACGGCGCCGAAGGTCATTTGCGGGTCGGCGGCAGCACCCTCGTTGGCGATATCGTTGCCGACGGTGGCAGTACGGCCAATGTGCTGCTGGAAAACGCCGCCACCCTGACCGGCCGCCTGCAGAACGTGCAGAACCTGGCAGTCAACAGCGATGCACGCTGGGTGATGGTCGGTGATGGCAGCGTCGCCAACCTCGACCTCAACGGGGGGGGCGTGCAGTTCGGCAACCCGGGCGAGTTCTTCAAATTAGACGTGGGGTCGCTGTCGGGTACTGGCGGTACGTTCTTCATGCACACCGACTTCAAGACCGGTGAGGTCGACACCCTGACCGTGAGCGGAAACGCCACCGGCAATCACACCGTCGCGATTGATTCCAGCGGCACCGAGCCTGTACAGGCGGGCGCCACTCCGGTTGTCCACATTGGCAGCGGTGATGCGACGTTCACCCTGGCCGGTGGCTCGGTGAATCTTGGGGCTTTTTCCTATGACCTGATCCAGCAAGGCAGCAACGACTGGTACCTCAATACCCTGTCGCGCACGATCAGCCCGGGAACCCAGTCGGTCATTGCGCTGTTCAATGCGGCACCGACCGCCTGGTATGGCGAGCTCAGCATCCTGCGCAGCCGCATGGGCGAAGTGCGCATGGACCCCGGTAAGGCCGGTGGCTGGATTCGCGCCTATGGCAACAAATTCGACGTCAGCGCCAGCTCAGGTGTCGATTACCAGCAAGTCCAGCAAGGCCTGTCGTTCGGTGCCGACGCGCCGTTGCCGATCGGTGACGGACAGTGGCTGGTGGGTTTGCTCGGTGGCTACAGCAAGTCCGACCTGGATTTGAGTCGTGGCACCAGCGGCACGATCGACAGCTACTACCTGGGGGCCTACACCACCTGGCTGGATGCGCTCAGCGGTTACTACTTCGATGGCGTGCTCAAGTTCAACCGTTTCCAGAACGAGTCTGACGTGCACCTGAGTGACGGTAAAAAAACCAAAGGTGATTACGACAGCAATGGCGTCGGTGCATCCCTGGAGTTCGGCCGGCATATCAAACTGGCCGACGACTATTTCGTTGAACCCTTTACTCAGTTCTCGGGTGTGATCATTCAGGGCAAAGACTACGACCTGGATAACGGCTTGAGCGCCGAAGGCAGTCGCACTCATTCACTGCTGGTCAAAGCAGGGGCGACCGCCGGGCGCAACTTCAAGTGGGACGACAAGACCGTACAGCCCTACCTTCGCGCGGCTTATGCGCATGAGTTCGCGAACAACAACAAAGTGAAGGTCAACGATAACTCGTTCAACAACGACCTCTCGGGCTACCGCGGTGAATTGGGGGCCGGTGTCGCCATGACGCTGACCGACAAGGTCTCGGTTCATGCCGATTTCGATTACAGCAATGGCAACAAAATCAAACAGCCGTGGGGTGCGAACTTTGGCGTGCGATACCTCTGGTAATTGCGCTTAGAGCGAGCAGCGCCGGGCACAGGCCTGGCGCACTTCACACCACGGCATTGACTGTTCATCAGGGTTGGCGGGCATGCTGGCATCGGCTGCAGCGTGACCGATTTTCAGTGACGGAGAACATGACATGTCAGCATCGAGGTCCCTTAACTCGCTTGACCCCACAATGACTGCACCGTGGACACGGCCGGATCCTTCCTGAAGCGGGCGTGGTCCCTGCGTCCAGCGTGTAGCTTGAGTCCCGTTTATAGCGTGGTTACGGCGTCTTGAAACCTGTAAGAACTATCAGGTTTGGCAGGAAAATGCAGCGCGGCGAATTGCGCCGACAGTGTGTAATTTTCAGCGAATACAGGCGTTTGGTCTGCGCTGAGCACGCGGAAAGAGGACATGTTCCGTTTGTCGTTTTTTTTCAACGCACCTGTCATTTCTGTCAGGTGGGCGCTGCGTGCATCACCCAAACAGCCCCGCCGCGATGTTGATCGAGAACCCAAGGATCGCCGTGTTGAACACAAACCCGATCAGCGACTGCGCCAGCACAATCTTGCGCATTTCCCGCGTGGCGACGCCGACATCCGAGGTCTGTACTGCCACCCCGACGGTGAATGAGAAATACAGAAAGTCCCAATAGTTGGGCGTCAGCAACCCTTCGGCAAAGCGCAGCGCTGGTTCCTTGCCGCCCCAGGTGTAAAACAATCGCGCGTAATGCAGGCTGAAAATCACTCCGATCAGCAACCATGAGCCGATGACGGTCAGCCCGGTAAAACCGTAGTGCAGCAACTTTTGGTAGGTGTCCAGACTATGGCTGCCCGCCAGCTCGAAGGTGATGGTCGCCAGGCTGGCCATCGCCGCAATGCACACCACGAACAGCACCAGCCCGGCGTTTTCATCCTCGATCTCGGCAATGCGTCGCACATCCGGCGCCTTGGCGCGTGAGGTGAGCCAGAGCATCAGGATCAGGTATGTCCAGACCCCGGCGTTCCAGCCGAAGAGGATTTTGCTGATGATCGAATCGGCTGGCATCAGAATGCCCACTGCGATGCCGAACGTGGTTGCGGCGGAGAGGCGTGGGTGGGTGTGGGTGAGAAAGGGCATGGAGGCTCGAGGGGTCAGGACAATGAAAACACCTTAGCTCAGGGTGGCCGGGCATGACCACAATGATCAAGCGAGCATAGATCCCTGTAGGAGCGAGGCTTGCCCGCGAAGGCGTACAGTCAATCAACATTGATATTGAATGTGATGGCGTCTTCGCGGGCAAGCCTCGCTCCTACAGGGATTTGTGTTGTGTTTAGATTTTTGTGTGGCGTTTGCGCACCAGTTTCATCACCACCACAAAAAACACCGGCACGAACACCACGGCCAGGGTTGCGGTGATCATCCCGCCGATCACGCCGGTGCCGATGGCTTGCTGGCTCGCCGAGCTGGCGCCAGTGGCAATCGCCAATGGCACCACGCCAAGGATGAACGCCAGCGAAGTCATGACGATCGGCCGCAGGCGCAATCGCGCCGCTTGCAGCGTGGCGTTGATCAGGTCATGGCCTTCGTCGTACAGGCTCTTGGCGAACTCGATGATCAGGATCGCGTTCTTCGCCGATAGGCCGATGATGGTGATCAACCCGACCTTGAAAAACACATCGTTAGGCATCCCGCGCAACGTCACCGCGAGAACTGCGCCGAGCACACCCAACGGCACCACCAGCAACACCGAGGTCGGAATCGACCAGCTCTCATACAACGCCGCCAGACACAGGAACACGATCAGCAGCGACAAGCCGAGCAGAATCGGTGCCTGGCTTCCGGACAAGCGTTCCTGCAACGACAACCCGGTCCATTCCTGACCCAACCCGGCAGGCCCCAACGCCACCAACCGCTCGATTTCCGCCATGGCTTCACCAGTGCTGTGGCCCGGCGTCGGTTCGCCGGAAATGCTGATCGCCGGATAACCGTTGTAACGGGTCAACTGCGCCGGCCCTTGGGTCCATTTGGCCTGGACGAACGCCGACAACGGCACCATCTTCCCGGCGTTGTTGCGCACGTTAATCTTCAGTAGATCAGCCACCTGACTGCGTTGATCGCCCTCAGCCTGCACCACCACCCGCTGCATCCGTCCCTGATTGGGAAAGTCGTTGATGTAGGCCGAACCGACGGCGGTGGACAGCACGCTGCCGATGTCGGCGAACGATACGCCCAGCGCATTCGCCTGTTTGCGGTCGACGATCAGTTGCACCTGGGGCGCTTCAGCCAGCGCGCTTTCACGCACGTTCATCAGGATCGGGCTCTTCTCGGCGGCGGCAAGTAGTTCGCTGCGCGCCCGCATCAACGTCGCGTGGCCGAGGCCGCCGCGATCTTGCAAGCGGAACTCGAACCCGCTGGACGTACCGAGGCCATCCACCGGCGGTGGCAGCACCGCAAACGCCACGGCGTCCTTGATCTGGCTCAACGCGATATTGGCCCGGTCGGCAATCGAACTCGCCGAATCATCGCTGCCGCGCTCGGACCAATCCTTCAACGTGGTAAACGCCAATGCCGCGTTCTGGCCGCTGCCGGAGAAGCTGAAACCTAGAATCACCGTGCTGTCGCCCACGCCGGGTTCAGTGGCGTTGTGCGCTTCGATCTGCTCGACCACCTGCACCGTGCGGTTCTTGCTCGCACCCGGTGGGAGTTGAATGTCGGTGATGGTGTAACCCTGGTCTTCAACCGGCAGGAACGAGGAGGGCAAGCGACTGAAGCACACGCCCAGACCGACCAGCAACACACCGTAGATCAACAAGTAACGACCGCTGCGTTTCAGCGCATAGGCGACCCAGCCCTGATATCGCTCGGTCAGCTGTTCGAAGCGTCGGTTGAACCAGCCAAAGAACCCGCGTTTCTCATGATGCTCACCCTTGGCAATCGGCTTCAACAGCGTCGCGCACAGCGCCGGGGTCAAGGTCAGGGCGAGGAACGCCGAGAACAGGATCGAGGTGGCCATGGACAACGAGAACTGCCGGTAAATCACCCCGACCGAACCCTGCATGAACGCCATCGGAATGAACACCGCCACCAGCACCAGCGTGATGCCGATGATCGCGCCGGTGATCTGCTTCATCGCCTTGCGCGTCGCCTCTTTCGGCGACAGGCCTTCGCTGGCCATGATCCGTTCGACGTTTTCCACCACCACAATCGCATCGTCCACGAGGATGCCGATCGCCAGGACCATGCCGAACATGGTCAGCACGTTGATCGAGAACCCGAGCGCCACCATCGTCGCAAAGGTGCCCATCAGCGCCACCGGCACCACCAGCGTCGGGATCAGCGTGTAGCGGATGTTCTGCAGGAACAGGAACATCACCGCGAACACCAGCAACATCGCCTCGCCCAAGGTGTAAACCACTTTGGTGATCGAGACTTTGACGAAGGGCGAAGTGTCGTACGGGATCTTGTATTCGACGCCGGCCGGGAAGTAGCGCGCCAGTTCATCCATCTTCGCCCGCACCAGCGTTGCGGTGCTCAGGGCATTGGCGCCGGGCGCCAGTTGCACGCTGACGGCGGTCGAGGGTTTGCCGTTGAGGCGGGTGGAAAACTGGTATTCCTGGCTGCCGATTTCGACCCGCGCCACATCTCCGATGCGTACGGTAGAGCCGTCTGGATTGGCCTTGAGGACGATGTCGGCGAACTCTTCCGGGGTCGACAACTGGCCTTTGACCAGAATGGTCGCGGTGATTTCCTGGGTGGTGCGGGTCGGCAAGTCGCCGATGCTGCCGGCTGACACCTGGGCGTTTTGCGTGACGATGGCGGCGTTGACGTCGGCTGGCGTGAGGTTGAAACCGATCAGCTTCTGCGGGTCGATCCAGATGCGCATCGCCCGTTCGGCGCCGTACAGCTGTGCCTTGCCGACACCGTCCAGACGCTTGATCTCGTTCATCACGTTGCGCGCCAGGTAGTCGCTGAGCGCCACGTCATCGAGCTTGCCGTCGCTGGAGGTCAGGGTGATCAGCAACAGGAAACCGGCGGAGACTTTCTCCACTTGCAGGCCCTGTTGCGTGACCGCCTGGGGCAAGCGCGACTCGACCACCTTGAGGCGGTTTTGCACGTCGACCTGGGCCATTTCCGGGTCGGTGCCCGGCTGGAAGGTTGCGGTGATGGTGGCGCTGCCGAGGCTGCTCTGGGATTCGAAATACAGCAGGTGGTCAGCGCCGTTGAGTTCTTCCTCGATCAGGCTGACCACGCTTTCGTCCACGGTCTGCGCCGAGGCGCCGGGGTACACGGCGTAGATTTCGACTTTCGGCGGCGCGACGTTGGGGTACTGCGCCACTGGCAACTGCGGGATGGCCAAGGCGCCGGCCAACAGGATGAATAGCGCGACCACCCAGGCGAACACCGGGCGATCGATAAAGAACTGCGGCATAAACAAGCGTCCTGCTTACTGACCAGAAACCTGGGCAAGTGGAAGAGGGGTGTCGTCGATCTGCACTTTTTCGCCGGGACGGGCGTGTTGCAGGCCTTCGGTGACGATGCGGTCGCCGGGCTTGAGGCCGCTGGTGACGATCCAGCGATCGTTCTGCACCGGCCCCAGTTCGACCGGTTGCTGGCCGACCCGCTGCTCGGCGTCGAGCACCAACACTTGGGCGATGCCGGCGCTGTCACGCTGGATGGCCCGTTGCGGCACGCTGATGCCTTGCTGATTGACCGCTTGTTCCACACGCACACGAACGAAACTGCCGGGCAGTAAGTCGAGGTCGGGATTGGGGAATTCGCTGCGCAGGATGATCTGGCCAGTGCCCGGATCGACGGTGATGTCGGTGAACAGCACCTTGCCCGGCAATGGATAAAGGCTGCCGTCGTCCTGAATCAGCGTGGCTTTGGCTTGTCCCTGACCCACTTCTTTTAGTTGCCCGGAACGGAACGCCCGACGCAGGTCGTTGAGTTCGCGGGTCGATTGGGTGAGGTCGGCGTGGATCGGGTTCAGTTGCTGAATCAACGCCAGCGGGGTGGTTTCGTTCTGGCCGACCAAAGCGCCTTCGGTGACCAGCGCACGACCGATACGCCCGGAAATCGGCGCGGTGACGGTGGCGTAACCCAGGTTGAGTTTCGCCCGTTCGACGGCGGCTTTGTTGGCGGCGACGTCGGCCGCGGTTTGCCGAACGCTGGCGCGGGCGTTGTCGTAGTCCTGGCCGCTGATGGCGTTGCCTTCGATCAACTGGGCGTAGCGTTGCTCTTGCAGCCTGGCCTGGAACGCGTTGGCCTCGGCCTTGCGCAGCGATGCTTCGGCGCTGTCGAGGTCAGCCTTGAACGGCGCCGGGTCGATGCGAAACAGCACATCGCCTTTTTTCACATCGCTGCCTTCACGGAAGGCCCGCTGCATCACCACGCCGGCCACTCGGGCACGGACTTCGGCAATGCGCGGCGCGGCAATCCGACCGCTCAGCTCGCTGCTGATCGACAGTGGTCGGGCTTCGATAGTCTCGATGCGAACCGTGGCTAGCGGCGCCTGCTCTTCGGCGTTCGAGGACTTGTCACAAGCGCTCAGCGTCAACGCCAGGGCAATCAGGCTGAGCCTGGCAAGCAGATTTTTTGACATGTACACACCCCAATAATGACCCCCGCATCCTACGGGGAGCGGGCGAGGGTAGCGGTGAAGCTTTGTAGGTGCTGTGTGAAATTGTGTAAGGGTTTTACTCAGCTGGGTGTGAGGGCGTATATCCTTGGCTGCTTGATTATTTTTGCGTCTGTTCGTGCCTCTTCGCGGGCAAGCCTCGCTCCTACAGGAGCATGCGATACCTCTGTAGGAGCGAGGCTTGCCCGCGAAGAGGCCCGGAAGGGCGCCACAGCACTTTCTGGAAACACCTCCATGCCCAACATCCTCCTGGTCGAAGACGACACCGCGCTCTCCGAACTGATTGCCAGCTACCTGGAACGCAACGGCTATTCCGTCAGCGTGATCAGTCGCGGTGATCAGGTGCGCGAACGTGCGCGGGTCAATCCGCCGGACCTGGTGATCCTCGACCTGATGCTGCCCGGGCTCGACGGCCTGCAAGTCTGCCGCTTGCTGCGCGCCGATTCGGCGGCGTTGCCGATCCTGATGCTCACCGCCCGCGACGACAGCCACGATCAGGTGCTGGGCCTGGAAATGGGCGCCGATGACTACGTCACCAAACCTTGCGAGCCGCGCGTCCTTCTGGCCCGGGTGCGCACTTTGCTGCGGCGCAGCAGCCTCAGCGAACCGCAGACCGCCAACGACCGCATCCTCATGGGCAACCTGTGCATCGACCTGTCGGAGCGCACCGTGACCTGGCGCGAGCAATTGGTGGAACTGTCCAGCGGCGAGTACAACCTGTTGGTGGTGCTGGCCCGGCACGCCGGCGAAGTGCTGAGCCGCGACCAGATTCTGCAACGCCTGCGCGGCATCGAATTCAACGGCACCGACCGCTCGGTGGACGTGGCGATCTCCAAGCTGCGGCGCAAATTCGACGACCATGCCGGGGAGGCGCGCAAGATCAAGACCGTGTGGGGCAAGGGCTACTTGTTCAGCCGTTCCGAATGGGAATGCTGAGGCGATGTTCAGAATCCTCTTTCGCCTGTACCTGGTAACCATCGTCTCGTTCAGTGCAGCGATTTACCTGGTGCCAGACCTGGTAATCAAGGTCTTCCATGAGCGTTTCCTCACCTATAACCTCGATTATTCCCGAGGGCTGCAAACCCTCATCGTCAAACAGTTCCATGCCGTGCCCCAAGAGCAATGGCCGGCACTGGCCGCCGAGATGGACCGCGAATTCGCGCCTCTGCACATCGCGCTGACGGGTAATGACGACGCCGATTTCACCCTCGATGAACGGGAACGTTTGCAACGCGGCGAGAACGTCGTGCGCATTGGCGACTGGGGCTGGCGCACCCTGGCGGTGTCACCGCTGAATGAGCAAACCGTGGTGGAAATGATCGTACCGCCGGACCCGACGGATGTCAGCTGGCTGTACTGGAGCATCAACGTGCTGATCGGCGCGACCATGCTTGCCTGTTTGCTGTTGTGGCTGCGCCCGCACTGGCGCGATCTGGAACGCCTCAAAGGCACCGCCGAACGCTTCGGCAAGGGTCAGTTGGGCGAGCGCACGCGGATTTCTCCGAACTCCAACATCGGCAGCCTGGCCAATGTCTTTGACACCATGGCCGGCGACATCGAGAACTTGCTGAATCAGCAACGGGACCTGCTCAACGCGGTCTCTCATGAATTGCGTACACCGCTGACACGCCTGGATTTCGGCCTGGCCCTGGCGCTCTCCGACGACTTGCCCGCCGCCAGCCGCGAACGCTTGCAAGGTCTGGTCGCGCACATTCGCGAACTCGATGAGCTGGTGCTGGAACTGCTGTCCTACAGCCGCCTGCAAAATCCGGCGCGCCTGCCGGAACAGGTTGAAGTCTCACTGGACGAATTCATCGACAGCATCTTGGGCAGCGTCGACGAAGAACTGGAGTCCCCGGACATCGTCATCGACGTGCTGCTCCACGGCCAACTCGAGCGCTTCAGTCTCGACCCCCGCCTGACTGCCCGCGCTCTGCAGAACCTGCTGCGCAACGCCATGCGTTACTGCGAGAAGCGGATTCAGATTGGCGTGAAGGTCTGCCCGAAGGGCTGTGAGATCTGGGTGGATGATGACGGGATCGGTATCCCGGATGACGAGCGTGAACGGATTTTTGAACCGTTTTATCGGTTGGATCGTAGCCGGGATCGGGCCACGGGCGGGTTTGGGCTGGGGTTGGCAATCAGTCGGCGGGCGCTGGAAGCGCAGGGCGGCACGCTCACAGTAGAAGCATCCCCCTTGGGCGGCGCACGATTCCGCCTATGGCTGCCGACCCCGGTTTGATGGTCGCTGGCACAACGCGCACTCTGTAGCAGCTGCCGAAGGCTGCGTCCGGCTGCGCAGCAGTCGTACAACCAGTCAGCACGGTCCGACAGGTAAACCGCATGCGCAGGATTGGCGAGGACTGCGTCCTCGAACGCAGCCTCGCAGGCTCGACAGCTGCTACGGGGTCACCCTCAGGAAAAGGACACACAGGAACGGCGCGCACTCTGTAGCAGCTGCCGAAGGCTGCGTCCGGCTGCGCAGCAGTCGTACAACCAGTCAGCACGGTCCGACAGGTAAACCGCATGCGCAGGATTGGCGAGGACTGCGTCCTCGAACGCAGCCTCGCAGGCTCGACAGCTGCTACGGGGTCACCCTCAGGAAAAGGACACACAGGAACGGCGCGCACTCTGTAGCAGCTGCCGAAGGCTGCGTCCGGCTGCGCAGCAGTCGTAAAACCAGTCAGCACGGTCCAACAGGTAAACCGCATGCGCAGGATTGGCGAGGACTGCGTCCTCGAACGCAGCCTCGCAGGCTCGACAGCTGCTACGGGGTCAACCTCAGGAAAAGGACACACAGGAACGGCGCGCACTCTGTAGCAGCTGCCGAAGGCTGCGTCCGGCTGCGCAGCAGTCGTAAAACCAGTCAGCACGGTCCAACAGGTAAACCGCATGCGCAGGATTGGCGAGGACTGCGTCCTCGAACGCAGCCTCGCGGGCTCGACAGCTGCTACAGGGAGAACCGCTTGATCAGGCGCTCAGCCGGCTGCGCAGCAATTTGGCCATGTCTTCCAGTTCCTCCGCCGGGTTATGCCCGATCAGCATCCAGGCGTGTTCCCTCTCGGCCCAATAGACAACGTTCATCTCATGCCGACGCTCATGGGCCAACGGCCGGCTGCCACTGTTGGAACGCGTGACGCACAGCGCCATCGGCCCATGCGTCGGGTCCAGATAGGTAATCTGGGCGATGGCCACGCCGTCGTATTCGAGGATTTGCGCGCGTTTGAACTCGGAGCGCGGCAGGGTCAGTTGTGCGGGCGCAAGCTTCAAACCCAGGCGCGCATCGATCGTGCGCAGTTGCACCCGTTGGGCCGCTTCATCGCTGGGCAAATGGTCCAGGGTCTGTGGTACGTAGAGCGACATATAGTCGGCCACCAGGTCGCGCCAGTTGTTCTTTTGCTGGCTCAATTGCCAGCCGAGGAACAACCGGTCCGCGAGCACGCCGCTGACCACCAGGCCTGCCGCCGCCGCGAGGAACCAGCGCCGGTTCATGGCCGGGCGGGCAGGCGAGGGCAAGGTGTCGAGCATGTACTGCAAACGATCCATCGGTGCCTGTCGCCCCAGCTCGTCGTAGGCGGCCTTGAACGGCAGGCTGCTGCGGGCCAGCCATTGCAGGCGCAGGTTGAGCGTCGGGTCTTCAGCGATGGCGTTGTCGATGCGCGTGCATTGCTCGCTGTCGAGCTGGCCATCGAGGTACGCCACCAGTTGCTCATCCGAGGGGATCGCGTTCATCGATGTTCTCCGGTGGAAGGGTTCGGCACGGTGTGCAGCGGTGGATACTCAGCCAGCTTCAGGCGGGCAGTAGCCAGGCGGCTCATGACGGTGCCGATCGGTATTTGCAATATTTCGGCGACTTCGCGGTAGGACAAGCCCTCGACGTAGGCGAGAAACACCGTTTCTCGCTGGGCTTCGGGCAGCGCGTCGACGCGCCTGATCACCTGCGCCGCCAGCACATGGGTCTGCGCCGCTTGCTCACCATCGAACGACAAGGCGTTATCGGCATCCACCAGCCCCTGGCCATGCCGCACCCGACGCGCGCGCACTTCATTGAGCCAGATCGAATGCAGGATGCTCATCAGCCAACGGTCCATGCGGGTGCCCGATTCAAACTGCCCGCCGCGTTCGAGCGCCCGCACGCAGGTCGCCTGCACCAGGTCTTCGGCGACATGCCTCTGCCTGGACAGCAGCAGGCCGTAGCGCCATAAGCGCGCCAGATGCTGGCCCAGTTCTGCCCGTATTGCCTGATCGCTGGCGATGGCGACCTCCGTCTTATCGGTGTGTCAGGTTTTCGATGAATCGTTGATGGCTTCGGCCAGGTCCTGATACTCCTCGCAGGTGTTACCGCAGATCGATTTGATGTGCTGCAACTGTTCCTGCGCCAGGTCCAGGCGACCTTTGATCACGTAGGCTTCGCCGAGGTACTCACGCACTTGCGCGTACTGCGGATCGAGTTTCACCGATTGCAGGTAGTAACCGATGCCTTCATCGGTGCGCCCTAGTTTACGCGTGGCGTAGCCGCGATAGTTAAGCGCCTTGGCGGTGTTTGGCTCTTTCAGGGTGTCGAGCAGGGCCAGCGCTTCCTCGTAGCGACCGTCCTTGGCCAGACGATAGGCGTAATCGGTGCGGTCAGCGTCCGGCACCAGGCTGCTGGTTTGCTTGAGACATTTTTGCGACCGGCTGTCGAAGACCTGGCCTTTGGGGCAATTAGGTCTTGCCGGGGGCTCGTCGCCACCCCCATTGGCCCACGCAAAAGAGCTGGACAGCGCGACAACCAGCAGCAGCGGGGCGCTAATAACTGCGAAACGGGTACTCATGGTCAAGGCTCCACAGATTGGGTCGTTTCAGATCGCATCATGCCCTGGCAGCATCCGGCGCAAGGTGTTATCACGCAGGCCGTAATGGTGAACCAGCGCCATGACCGCATGCAGTCCGGCCAGAATCACGATAACCCACGCCACTTGCTCGTGCAGCCCGCCAAACACTGACTTCATGCTTTTATCGAAGGTGATCAGCGTTGGGACATCGAACAAGCCGAAAAAGTTGAACGGTTCAGCCTGCGCCCAACGAAACACAAAGCCCAACACGATCTGACTCAGCAACAAGGCATAAAGGGCCACATGCGCGGCTTTCGCCAGGATGTTCATCACGCCTTGATTGGCCGCTGGCAAACGACGGCCCAGGGTCAGACGCCAGAGCAGCCGGCCGATGACAATCACCGCCAGCAGAATGCCGCAGGAAATGTGCAGCGCCTGCAGTTCCTTGCGCAGCGGCGTGCCTTTTTCCAGTTGGCCCCAGATCTGCGCACTGGCAAACAGGCCAATCACCAGCAAGGCCGTCAGCCAGTGCAGGCTTATGGTCAGGCGGTCGTAACGTCTCGGTGCGACAGGGTTCAAGCTACTCATGGACAATCCTCAAGGGGCGATACCGGATGAACACGCCAGGGTGAACAATTATTCATTTCTTTATGACGGTCTTTGCAAGGAAAGCGCAATTCGAGGCGCTATGCTCGTCAGCATTGGTTGTCGATCTGGAGCACTGCCATGAGAGATCAAGTCCATCACTCTGCGGCCGCCGGCTATAAAACCGGCGCCGATACTTATGTTCGCGGTCGCCCGGATTATCCGCCGCAAGTGGCTGATTGGCTAACGGTTACGTTGGGATTGAATGCGGATAAAACCGTGATCGATCTGGGTGCCGGCACCGGCAAGTTCACCGCTCGGCTGGTGGCGACCGGGGCGCAGGTGATTGCTGTGGAACCGGTGCCGCAGATGCTCGAAAAATTGTCTGACGCGCTACCTCAAGTGCTGGCCGTCAACGGCACCGCCATGGACTTGCCACTGCCGGACGCATCGGTGGACGTGGTGATCTGCGCCCAGGCGTTTCACTGGTTTGCCAGTGGCGAAGCGCTGACTGAAATTGCCCGCGTGCTCAAACCCGGCGGCAAGTTGGGGCTGGTGTGGAACCTGCGTGATACCACGGTGAGTTGGGTGCCAAAACTTGATGCGATCGTCAATGCGCTGGAGGGCGATACCCCGCGCTTTTACACGGGAGCGTGGCGTCGGGCGTTTCCGCATGCGGCGTTCGGGCCGCTGCGCGAACAACACTTCAGCCATAGCCACACGGGGGCACCGGAAGACGTGATTTACAACCGCGTGCGTTCGACCAGTTTTGTCGCGGCGTTGCCGGCGCTGGAGAGGGCGAAGGTGGATGAGCAGATTCGGGCAATGATTGCCCGGGAGCCTGAACTGCGGGGCAAAGAGGTGGTGACGGTGCCTTATGTCACGGTGGCGTTTGTGGCGGTGAAGGGCGGTTAGATCGGTGGTGAGGCCATTCGCGAGCAAGCCCGCTCCCACATTGGAATGCGCCCCCTTGTAGGAGCGAGCTTGCTCGCGATGGGCCTGAGGTCGACACGTTTATCCAGCCAGCACGCGTTATCGTTAACGTCCATCGCGAGCAAGCTCGCTCCTACAGGGGACCGCATTCCAATGTGGGAGTGGGCTTGTCCGCGAATCTCAGCTCAATAGGCGTATCGGTTTCCCCGCAGACCAGGCCTGAATGTCCTCAACCATCTGCGAAAAGAACTGGTGATAGTTCTGCTGGCTGACATACCCGACATGCGGCGTCGCCAGCACATTCTCCAGCGTGCGGAACGGGTGATGAGCGGGCAACGGTTCCTGGTCGAACACATCCAGCGCCGCGCCGGCCAGTCGCTGTTTTTGCAACGCCTTGATCAGCGCCGCCTCATCGACAATCGGCCCGCGCGCGGTGTTCACCAGCAGCGCCGTGGGCTTCATCCAGTCGAGTGCCTGAGCGTCGACCAATCCGCGGCTGCGCTCGCTGAGCACCAGGTGCACCGACAGCACATCGGCCTGTTCGAACAGTTCCTGCTTGCTGACAAAGGTCACGCCGGATTCGGCTGCGCGTTCCGCCGTCAGGTTCTCGCTCCAGGCGATCACCCGCATGCCGAACACTTGACCGAACTGCGCGACACGTTGGCCGATGCTGCCCAGACCGAGGATTCCCAGGGTCTTGCCGTGCAGGTCGCCACCGAGGCTTTGCTGCCAGTTGCCGGCGCGCAGGGCATTGGCTTCGACCACCAGGTTGCGGGTCGCGGCCATGATCAGCGCCCAGGTCAGCTCCGGGGCGGCGTGCTTATAACTATCCGTTCCGCTGACCTGAATGCCCAACGAGGCGGCCGCTTTCAAGTCGAGGGCCGCGTTGCGCATGGCGCCGGTGACCAGCAGTTTGAGCTTCGGTAAACGCCGCAGCAGGTCCTCATCGAACCGGGTGCGCTCGCGCATCACACAGATCACCTCAAACTCGCCCAAACGTGCCGCCAGGGTTTCGTTGTCGGCGGGGTAGTCGTGGATAAAACTCACCTGACCGATGCTCTCCAGCACGGACCAGTCCACCACGTTCCGGGCCACATCCTGCCAATCGTCGATCACCGCAATCTGCACAGCCATTCGCCTTACCTCATCAATGAACGGGGTTGGTTTTGTTCAGCCAGGCGAGCAGCGCCTGGTGGAATTTCGCCGGTTCTTCCATCTGCGGCGCGTGGCCCATGCCGGGAAACTCAACCAGCGTCGACTGGGGAATCAGTTTTGCCACTTGCTTGCCGAGTACGTCGTAATGACCGAGCTTGGCCTTGACCTCGGGCGACGCGATGTCGCTGCCGATGGCCGTGGTGTCGGATGTACCGATCAGCAACAGGGTCGGCATCTTCAGGTTCTTGAATTCGTAATACACCGGTTGGGTGAAGATCATGTCGTAGATCAGCGCCGAATTCCACGCCACTTGCGTGTGCCCCGGGCCTTTGTTCAGGCCGGCGAGCATGTCCACCCAGCGATCGAACTCGGGCTTCCAGCGGCCGCCGTAATAGGTGTTGCGTTCGTAAGTGCGGATGCCGTCGGCGGTGAGTTTCAGTTCGCGCTCATTCCATTGATCCACCGTGCGGTACGGCACGCCGAGGGCTTTCCAGTCTTCCAGGCCGATCGGATTGACCAGCGCCAGCTGCTCGACTTGATCGGGGTATTGCAGCGCGTAGCGGGTGGCGAGCATGCCGCCGGTGGAGTGCCCAAGCAGGCTGGCCTTCTGGATGCCGAGGGCTTTGAGCAGTTGCTGGGTGTTGCTCGCCAGTTGCTGGAAGCTGTACTGATAGTGGTCCGGTTTGCTGGAAGTGCAGAAGCCGATCTGGTCCGGGGCGATGACTCGGTAACCGGCCTCGCTCAAGGTCTTGATCGAAGCGTCCCAGGTCGCACCGCAGAAATTCTTGCCGTGCATCAACACGATGCTGCGCCCGTTGGCCTTGCCGTGGGCGGCGACGTCCATGTAGCCCATTTGCAGGGCTTTGCCCTGGGACTGGAAGGCGAAATGCTTGACGGTGTAGGGGTACTCGAAACCCTGCAGCTCGGGGCCATATTCCGCGCCTTCGGCGTGGGCAATGACGGGCAGTGCAGCGGTCAGCAGCAGGCTGGGCAGCCAGCGGGAGAGGGCATGGGACATGGGGAACTCCATTGGAAACCGGTCGATGCTGGATCGGTACGATTAGGGCGACATTAAGCACAGGCAATCGCGCTGCGCGATGGTTCAACCCATCCAGCCCAGTGTTGCCAGGGCCAGTACGCCATAGCGGGCGCCTTTGGCGAGGGTCACGATCAGCAGAAATCGCCCCAGCGGCTCGCGCATCACGCCGGCCACCAGGGTCAGCGGGTCCCCGATAACGGGCACCCAACTCAGCAGCAACGACCAATGACCAAAGCGCTGATAATGAAGGCGGGCTTTGTCCAGATGACGCGGGCTGACCGGAAACCAGCGTCGGTCATGAAAGCGCTCGATACCGCGGCCCAGCCACCAGTTCAGCAGCGAACCGAGGACATTGCCCAACGTCGCGACCGCCAGCAGCGACCAGAGCCAATACTTGCCGCTGAGCAACAGTCCCACCAGCACCGCTTCGGATTGCAAGGGCAGCAGCGTCGCCGCACCGAAGGCGGCGAAGAACAGCCCGATGTAGGCAGCGGACATCAATGGGCGGGGTAGTCCGCCACCACCACGTCAGTGCCGTCTTTCTTCAACCCGATCACTTGGTACGCATCGCTCATGCCGTCCATTTCCATGCCCGGTGAACCCATGGGCATACCGGGGGCAGCAACACCCAGCAGGTCAGCGCGTTTGCTCAAGGCCAGCACTTGATCGGCCGGCACATGACCTTCAACGAATTTGCCGTTGATCAAACCGGTGTGGCAGGACGCCAGACGCGGCGGCACGCCGTGCTGTTGCTTGAACTCGCTCATGTTGGCTTCGACGTGATCTTCGACTTTGAAGCCGTTGGCTTCCAGGTGGCTGATCCATTTTTTGCAGCAGCCGCAATTGGCGTCGCGGTGCACTTCGATCGGGATCAGGTCGGCGGCTTGAGCCAGGGAAGAAATGAACAGGGCGCTCAGGGCGGCCAGGCGCAGGTGGGTTCGCATGGGGGAATCTCGTCTGGGATTGCGGCCAAAGAAAGGCATTCTGACCGTTTTTTCTGGCAAGGAGGTACGAGATTGTTTCGAACTAATACCGCATACGGTGATGGGGCGAGCGCGATCCAATGTGGGAGATTCTATGGTTGAGGGGAAGCCCTCAACCAGCTTTGGGTTGGTATTCGCCCTGTCCTTTCAGTAGAGCGAATACGATCCGAGCAAGCTTGCGAGCCAGTATCACCAATGCCTGAGTGGT
>NZ_LHPC01000058.1 GCF_001297125.1 Pseudomonas sp. RIT-PI-q | reverse complement strand
GTCGAGAAGTACGCGGCGTGCGGGCCACCAAAACCCAGCGGCACGCCAAAACGCTGCGCGCTGCCGATGGCCACGTCGGCGCCGAATTCGCCCGGCGGGGTCAACACGGTCAGGGCCAGCAAGTCGGCGGCGACCGCCACCAACGCATTGGCCGCGTGGAAGCGTTCGGTCAGTTCGCGGTAATCGAACACGTCACCGTTGCTCGCCGGGTACTGCAGCAGGGCGCCGAAGAACGGCGTCACGTCAGTCAGTTCATGCTCGTCGCCGACCACCACGTCGATGCCCAGCGGCTCGGCACGGGTGCGCAATACGTCGAGGGTTTGCGGGTGGCAATGCACGGAGGCGAAGAAGGCGTGGCTGCCCTTGTTCTTGCTCAGGCGTTTGCAGAAGGTCATCGCTTCGGCAGCGGCGGTGGCTTCGTCGAGCAAGGAAGCGTTGGCGATCGGCAGGCCGGTCAGGTCGCTGATCAGGGTCTGGAAGTTCAGCAGCGCTTCGAGACGGCCCTGGGAGATTTCCGGTTGGTACGGGGTGTAGGCGGTGTACCAGGCCGGGTTTTCCAGCAGGTTGCGCAGGATCGGCGACGGCGTGTGCGTGCCGTAGTAACCCTGGCCGATGTAGGTCTTGAACAGCTGGTTTTTGCCGGCGATGGACTTGATCAGTGCCAGGGCATCGGCTTCGCT
>NZ_LHPC01000074.1 GCF_001297125.1 Pseudomonas sp. RIT-PI-q | reverse complement strand
TTAGGCATCGATTCTCATCGAGGCGCGGGGCCATAACCCCACTCAGACGCCGGATAGATGAAAGCAAGCCAAACACGCATCAAAAACAGTATTGCAGAAAAGGGGGTAACCATAGATGTAGCAGCTGGCGAAGCCTGCGTTCGGCTGCGCAGCAGTCGCAAAACCAGCCGACGCGGCGCGTCAGACCCACCGCGCGCTCAGGGTTTACGACTGCTGCGCAGCCGAACGCAGGCTTCGCCAGCTGCTACACGGTTCGCGTTTTGGCTTGATTGATCGGTATGTCACGGATCAGGAATGTGCCGAGTGAAGACATGACGGCTTCCTTGGCGAAAATATCCAAGGCAAACGGATTCATCGACTAACGAGCCAGCAGCAACACATACCCTGTAGCAGCTGGCAAAGCCTGCGTTCGGCTGCGCAGCAGTCGTAAATTCATCCTATGCGATGCGTCAGACCCACCGCGCACTCAGGGTTTACGACTGCTGCGCAGCCGAACGCAGGCTTCGCCAGCTGCTACACGGTTCGCGTTTTGGCTTGATTGATCGGTATGTCACGGATCAGGAATGTGCCGAGTAAAGCCATGACGGCTTGCTTGGCGAAAATATCCGCGGCAAACGGGTACACCGACTAACGAGCCAGCAGCAACACATCCCCTGTAGCAGCTGGCGAAGCCTGCGTTCGGCTGCGCAGCAGTCGTAAAACCAGCCGACGCGGTGCGTCAGACCCACCGCGCGCTCAGGGTTTACGCCTGCTGCGCAGCCGAACGCAGGCCTGTCTCTTATACCCATCTGACGCCTCCGCCGGCC
>NZ_LHPC01000043.1 GCF_001297125.1 Pseudomonas sp. RIT-PI-q | reverse complement strand
GGGGTTATGGCCCCGCGCCTCGATGAGAATCGATGCCTAACGACCCTAATTAGGGTGACGGCCTTTCAGCCGTGTAGCAGCTCAGGGTTGTCGTCAGGCCGGTTGGCCGTTCACGTCATCAGTTATCCAGCATCGCAAAACCAGGTGGGTGGTGCTCGGGTGACAGCGGGGTCAGGCGTTCATCGCGGCTGGCCCCGCATCGAATTCAGTGTGGTGGGCCGCAATCGCCCAGGCGATCCTTGCCAGCTTGTTGGCCAATGCACAAACCACGAGATTGGAGTGATGGTGGGACGCTATTAGCTGGCGGACCCAGTCCGCCAAAGCGCCTTTTTGTCGGTCTACCTGAATCAAATAAACCCGGGCGCACTGGATGAGCAGGCGCCTCTGGTTTCGGTCGCCGCGTTTACTAATGCCCAACAGCACGGTCTTGCCGCCCGTGGAATGCTGTTTCGGCACCAAGCCGATCGAGGCCGCATAGCCTCGGCCGCATTTGAACTGTTTGCCATCGCCCAACTCGGCAGCCAGGACGGTGGAGGTGATCGGGCCGACACAGGGTATGGTCATCAAGCGCGTCGCCAGATCATCTTCAGCGGCCTGGCACTCCACGTCCTTGTCCAGCGCCTTGACCTGCCCATCCAGATAGTTGAAGTGCCCATGCAGCAGCATCAGATTTTTCTTGATGCGTTCAGAAAATGAACTCACTTCAAGCAACGCTGGAAGCTCTCTGATGGCTTTGAAGCCGGCGGCCAGACTGACGCCGACCTCCAGAAGGGCTGCGTGAATCCGATTGACGGTCGCCGTGCGGTCTTTAATGAACGACTCACGTATCGAGTTGGACATGGCCAGCGCCTGCTGGGCTTGGGTTTTGGCCGGCACAAAACGCATCGTGGGCCGAGTCGCCGCCTCGCAGATCGCCTCGGCATCGGCGAAGTCGTTTTTGTTGCTTTTGACGTATGGACGTACGAGATGAGGTGCGATGAGCTTGGGCGTATGCCCCAGCTTGGCGGCCTCCTGCGCCATGAAGTGGGC
>NZ_LHPC01000071.1 GCF_001297125.1 Pseudomonas sp. RIT-PI-q | reverse complement strand
TGTGGGAGATTCTATGGTTGAGGGGAAGCCCTCAACCAGCTTTGGGTTGGTATTCGCCCTGTCCTTTCAGTAGAGCGAATACGATCCGAGCAAGCTTGCGAGCCAGTATCACCAATGCCTGAGTGGTGCTGAAGCCTCGAGCTCTTTGCTTTTCATAAAAGCCTTTCCAGGCTGGCGTACGGCTTGCCGACATGGCGGCGTTGTGCAGAAGCCGGCGAGCTTCCGGGTCACCTCGCTTGGTCAAGCTCCGACGACCGTCTTTTTGCCCTGACTTCGATACCCTCAAATCCATTCCCAGAAAGGCGATAAAGGCATCTGCGTTTCTGAAGTCACCCCGCTGAAACGCCGTGAGCAAGCGGGCGCCGGTCAGAAATCCAATGCCTTCAACTTTCAGGCAACGCCTCAACTGACCGAGCAAACCGGCTTCTTTCAGATGATCATTAATCGTCTTTTCGACCAGTGTTTCAAGCTGCTGCATGGCTTTCACTTGCGCGGCGAAAGCAGATTTCAGCAGCGGCTCATTAGCCCAGCTTTGCACCAAGCCGACCCGCGCCTGAACCAGGGCTGCGCGACGACGAAAAAGGCTCAAGAGCCGGCGGTACAGCGGTGATGGCGGGGTCCAGGGATGAAGATCATCACCTTCGTTCTTCAGATAGCGGGCGAGCAGTCTGGCATCCAGCGCATCGGTTTTGGCGCGGATATTCACCCCTTTGCGGTAATGGCTGAGTTCATAGCCACCCACCATGTAAATCACGCAGCCGGCCTCATAGGCCAGATCGGCGAACGCCAGGTGATAGATATTGGTCGACTCAATGGCTACCGCGACTGTTTCCGACAAGTCTTTCAACCATTTCTTGATGGCTGCTGTGTTGTTGGGAATCTCTTCAAGCAGGTCACGTTCGGCGTGATAGATCACCAGTTCGTTCTTGGCGACATCCACGCCTACGATCGGCTTTGTAACAGAAACCGGCATTGCCATTGGATTTCCTCCGGGATATGGTTTTGAGCACTTGAAGGGCTCACCCAGAGGCGCAGGCTTGTTCCTATCGTCGGTCTAGCCAGATGCATTCTTTATCGGCGCTTGGGTGAAAGGAGGAGAGGCGAAATCTCCCACGGATCTGTACTGCGTCAACAGTCAGAATCGGGCTTTGTCCCTCCTCCTCCCTTCAAGTCCTACCATACAAGCGGGCTTGCCCGCGA
>NZ_LHPC01000062.1 GCF_001297125.1 Pseudomonas sp. RIT-PI-q | reverse complement strand
GGTAGAAACCGGAGACATCCTTTACGTTTTAAACCGGAGACATCGTTTACAGGTATGAAATACGGTCAGGAGGTGCCTGACCATGCCCTGGAATCGAGAGTCCCCAATGGATCAACGAATCAAACTCATAGGCGACTGGCTGCAAGGCAGCTACTCCAAAAGCGAGCTGGCCCGTCACTACGGGCTCAGCCGACCTACTTTGGATAAATGGCTTGCACGCTACGAGGCCCAAGGCATTGATGGGCTAAAGGAGCTGTCACGACGTCCGCATACGAGCCCTTTCAAAATCAGCGACCAGGTGCTTGAGTTGCTCATCGCGTATAAGCGCCAGCACCACAGCTGGGGGCCTGAGAAGGTGGTGCATAACCTCAGGATCGATCATCCCGAATTGTCTTGGCCAACTGTTAGCACGGCGGGCGAATGGCTCAAGCGAGCAGGTCTGGTGCAAAAACGCCGCTTCCTCAATCGCCCGCCAGCAGGAAAAAATCCGCTGCGTGACGCCACTGCGCCTAATCAGACATGGGCAGCGGACTTCAAAGGTGACTTCGCGCTTCAGAACGGCCAACGGTGTTACCCACTGACAATTACCGATCATGTCAGTCGATTTCTATTGCTGTGCAGAGCGCAAAGCAGCGTTGCCGGTGCCCGCGAAGGATTTGACTGGGCGTTTCGGGAGTACGGCTTGCCTGATGTAATCCGCACGGATAACGGTTCCCCCTTTGCCTCCACCGGCATTTCACGCATATCCAGTCTGGCGGCTTGGTGGATACGTCTAGGGATCCACCCGGAGCGAATCCAGCCGGGACGGCCTGACCAGAATGGTCGTCATGAACGTATGCATCGAACGCTCAAGGCTGCATTGCTTCATGCCCCGGAACGTAATCTGGTGGAACAGCAGTTGGCATTTGAACAGTTTCGACAGGAGTTCAATTACGTAAGACCTCACAAGGCTTTAGAGATGAAGGTCCCTGCGGACCTCTATGAGCCGTCGCAACGCCAGTACGATGGACGAGTGCCTGAGGCCGATTATGCTTCGGATATGACAATTCGCATGGTCAGGCAGAATGGGTCGATGAAATGGAAGGGCAAGATGATTTTCGTCAGTGAATCGCTGGCAGGTGAAGCGTTAGGACTCAAGGAGGTAGACGATGATGTGTGGGATATTTACCTCTGCAACTACCTTTTAGGCAGGTTGAAAAGCGGCGAAAGCCGCCTTTCAAGCCAACAGAAACGTAAAGGATGTCCCCGGTTTCGTTTGTAAAGGATGTATCCGTTTCTACAC
>NZ_LHPC01000069.1 GCF_001297125.1 Pseudomonas sp. RIT-PI-q | reverse complement strand
GCCCCCTCACGCCCTGAGCCTGTCCGTCAACCTGTGACCACCTCCATCGGCGCCACTACCAGCGTTGATCCACGCCGCGTTAATGCCTGCAAGTAAGCCTTTTCGTCATAGACGGTGCTGGTTTTCCAGCACTGATAGACGATTCTGATCCACTTAAAAGCGAGTGCTCTCAGGGCCGCCTGGTATGAGCAGCCTTTAGCCCGCTGCTGCCGATAATAAGCCTCGGCCCAGGTTGATTGAGGGATGCTGTGAGCAGCCCATTCGACAAAGGTCTGCCGCAAGAAGGTTGAGCATCGGAAGCGCCAATACACGACTTTCTTCTTGCCGCTACGCTGGGTAACGGGTGCGATTCCGGCATATCGCTGCATCGCATTGGCGTCGCTAAATCGCTCACGCTGTTCACCAAAAGCCACCATCAGGCGCGGTGCAAGCTGTTGGCCGGCGCCAGGGAGTGCCTTGAAGATCGGGTAATCGGCCAAGCTGTTGGCCGTTTCTTCGATCTCGCGATCAAAATCCTTGAGGGTGGAAATGAGCCCTTTGAGTTGCGACGCCAAGGCGGTGGCGTACAACTGCGAAGGACGTATGACCCCCGGGTCCTGCGTCAAAGGCATCGCTTGGGTGATGATTTCCCAGCGTGCGTGATTGAGTTGAGGGTGACGAGCGTTGTGCTCGCTAACGAACTTTAGAAAAGTACTCTGGCGAGAACGCTTGATGTGTTCAAGCGTGGGCCAGCGCATCAGAAAGTCACAGAACAGCACGGTGTCATGGTTGCTAAACAGCTCCAGGGCCAATGGATAATACTGTTTGAGCATACAGATCAAGCGGTTGCTGACCTTCACTCGCTCATCAACCAGTGCCCGCCGATGTTCTGTCAGGCTGGCCAAACTACGCATGGCCGGGCTTTGCGGCATCAACTGGGGAAATCGTTCCGGATAGTTGAGCAACAACTCAAGCGCCCATTGAGCATCGGTCGGATCATCCTTGGCACCGCTGCGGACAAAGGTTTTACGGTGTTTGGCCAAGGTGCTCGGATTGATGGGAAACAGGCAAAAGAACTCGTACTTTTGCAGGGCCGCCACCAACGGGCCCTTGTTGAGCTCAAGAGCGATCGCAATCGGAGCGCCGTAGCGCTCAAACAACGCTTTCGCCCAACGATCAATCGATTGGGGCGTATGGGCGATGACAGAGAAATGCTGCCGGGTTTCCCCCGCGACCTGCAAGCACACGTCGTGCTTGGTATCTGCCCAATCTATTCCGACATAAGCAGTGAATTTCTGAGACAGGAGCGTTTGCATCGACAACCTCCACAGGCGCTAA
>NZ_LHPC01000035.1 GCF_001297125.1 Pseudomonas sp. RIT-PI-q | reverse complement strand
ACCTTGCTCCCCGAGAGCCTGGACGATTACGTCAGCGACACCAATCCGGTGCGTGTTGTCGATGTCTTCGTGGATGAGCTCGACCTTATCACCTTGGGTTTTGAAAGCGCTGTTCCGGCTGAAACGGGCCGGCCCGCTTACCATCCTGCCGTCATGCTGAAAATTTACATCTACGGCTATCTCAACCGCATTCAATCGAGCCGGCGCCTTGAGCGCGAGGCCCACCGGAATGTCGAACTGATGTGGCTGACCGGCCGTTTGATGCCGGATTTCAAGACCATCGCCAACTTCCGCAAAGACAACGGCAAGGCCATTCGAGGTGTTTGTCGGCAGTTTGTGGTGCTGTGTCAGCAACTGGGGCTTTTTTCGGAACATCTCGTTGCCATCGACGGCAGCAAATTCAAGGCGGTGAACCACCGCGACCGCAACTTCACCAGCGCCAAGCTGAAGCGGCGGATGGAGGAAATCGAATCGAGCATTGCCCGATATCTAAAGGCGCTGGATGCGGCTGATCGGGAAGAGCCCAAGTCTTCAGGGCCCAAAGGTGGCGGGCTGGAAGAAAAAATCGCCAAACTGAAGGAGCAGATGAAGGCGCTTCAGGCGATTGAAATACAGATTGAAAAATCGCCGGACAAACAGATCTCGCTGACCGACCCGGACGCGCGCTCCATGATGACGAGCGGCAACGGCATCGTGGGTTACAACGTACAGACCGCGGTTGACACCCAGCACCATCTGATCGTCGCCCACGAGGTGACCAATGTGGGTCACGACCGTGATCAGCTCAGCTCGATGGCCGAGCAGGCCCGTGAGGCGATGAAACTCGAATCGCTGTCGGTGGTGGCGGACCGGGGGTACTACAAAAGTGGGGAGATCCTGGCCTGCCACGAGGCAGGGATTACCGCTTATGTGCCGAAGACGCTGAGCTCGCGCGCCAAGTCCAATGGTCGCTTCAACAATGACGCTTTTGTCTACAACGCGGACAAAAATGTGTACCTCTGCCCCGCCAAGGATGTGCTGATTTGGCGCTCCTCTTACATCGATAAAGGCAGGAAGCTGGACAGTTACTGGAGCTCCAACTGCCGAGCCTGTTCGATCAAAGCGCAATGCACACCGTCCAGGGAGCGAAAGGTTCGTCGCTGGGAGCATGAGGCGGTGCTGGAGGAAATGCAGGTCCGCCTGGACAATGCGCCACAGATGATGAACATCCGCAAGCGAACGGTCGAGCATCCCTTCGGGACACTCAAGCAGTGGATGGGTGCGACGCACTTTCTGACGCGGCGATTAGCCGGGGTGAGCACCGAAATGAGCTTGAACGTGCTCGCTTACAACTTGAAGCGGGTGATGAAAATCCTCGGTGCGCAGAGCTTGATGAAGGCGTTGGCGGCCTGAAAAGCCCCTGCTTTGCCCGATGGACAAGCTGTAAAGC
>NZ_LHPC01000068.1 GCF_001297125.1 Pseudomonas sp. RIT-PI-q | reverse complement strand
ACTAGCGGCCTTGTTATGCGCCGTTGGCGCGGATGGATCAGGCCGAGGGCGGGGAGCAGAAGCTCTACTACTTTCACACCGATCAGATTGGTACGCCGCTGGAGATGACTGACCGGGAAGGGCAGATTGTCTGGCAGGCGACATACAAGGCGTGGGGCTCGGTAGAAAAGCTTGAAGTGAACGAGGTCGAACAGAATCTGCGGTTTCAGGGGCAGTATTTTGACGACGAGACGGGGCTGCACTACAACACGTTTCGGTATTACGATCCGGAGGTGGGGCGGTTTGTTACGCAGGATCCGATTGGATTGGATGGGGGGGATAATCTCTATCGCTATGTACCTAATCCCACAAGTTGGGTTGACCCATGGGGGTGGGAGTGCTGGAGTACCGCGAGGAAGAAGTATTGGAAAGCTGAAGCAAAAGCACCCAGCCAAGTGTACTCACCAGCCAATCTGGCAAATATGGCGGAAGGGAAGGCTCCTAAAATAACTGCCAAGATTTGGAACCGAAAGACAGGGAAAATAGAAACTAAAGATTTTTCAATGGAGCTTCATCACGATCAAATTCCCCAGCGAATAGGCGGTGATGGCGTTCACGGATCTTCGAATTTGCTTGCTTTAACCCCTTGGGAGCATGAAGCGGTGGATTCCTTCAGACACACAGGGTCAAAATTAATGGAAGTAGTAAGAGGAGTAGGACAATGGTAAGTCGCGGAGCAGAAATTGCGAAAAAAATAGTTTGCTCAGGCGAGTATCAACGAGTCTTGGATGATTTGAGTGTCTCGTTGAAAATGCCTGTTGAACCAAGTTATGACGGGATGTTGATCGAATTTGATGGCGAGGTTATAGAGTTATCTAAACTCAACGAATCAGAACTGTTGTTTGCTGTAGCATCTAGGGCAACGGAGATAAAGTCATATTCAATTAAAAAATTTATTGCTACGGATAATGCCCCGTGTGAGCAGGAATACCCATCAGGAGAGCAGCCTGAAGAAGATGACAATACAGGTGAAGAATCTGAAGGCGTCTACTCTCAGGGTTTTTTGCTTATAAATATTGTGGAGTTTTTACTTGCTGAGAAAGGAAATCAATGTCTCTTGGATTTTCTAAAAGCCTCTAGAATTCCAAAGGCTGGCGCTTACGCGAAGCAAGTACGTACTTTTATTAGCTAAAATCATAAGTTGGTGCTTCAAGTCATGGCAGGTTGTTATTGGTAGGAGTGATGTCTGGCTTTACGAGGTTAGACATGGTGCGGATTGTAGGATGGTGCTCTTTTAAAATTTGGACTGGTAGGCTGCTGAAAAACGCATCGACAACCTGACCCGTCGATTCAGCTACAACCTCGGCGGGCACCTGACGCGGGTTGACGAAATCGGCTACGGCGAGCGCGCCGAACGGCCACAGCGCCACACCGAATTTGAACGCGACACCATCGGCCGACTGTTGGCCAAGCTCAATGCCGATGCCCGTCAGGATTACACCTATGACGACGGCGATCGCTTGCTGTCCATCGAACGCTTGCCCACCGCCCACGGCAAAAAACTCGGCGTCAGCGAAGAGAAACTCGACTTCACCTACGACCTGCTGGGCCGTCTGATCAAAGAGACCACGCCGCAAGGCGCCTTGTCTTACGACTACGATCCGCTGAGCAACCTGACCACGCTGACCCTGCCCACCGGCCAGCACCTGAACCACCTGTA
>NZ_LHPC01000066.1 GCF_001297125.1 Pseudomonas sp. RIT-PI-q | reverse complement strand
GCGCTGACCTGCAACGGCAGGACCGCTTGTTTGTAGCCGGCGTCCTGCGCATCGAACACGCTGGTGCACGGCATCGAAACCACACGCACCTTGCGACCTTGCTCGGTGAGCTTGTCGTACGCCTGAACCGCCAAACCGACTTCCGAACCGGTGGAGATCAGGATCAGCTCAGGCTCGCCATCGCAGTCCTTCAACACGTAACCGCCACGCTCGATGTCGGCGATCTGCAGTGCGCTGCGGGTTTGGTGCTGCAGGTTCTGACGCGAGAAGATCAGCGCCGAAGGGCCGTCCTGGCGTTCCAGTGCCAGCTTCCAGCACACCGCCGATTCAACGGCATCGGCTGGGCGCCAGGTGTCGAGGTTAGGTGTGCAGCGCAGGCTCGACAGTTGCTCGATCGGCTGGTGCGTCGGGCCGTCTTCGCCCAGACCGATGGAGTCGTGGGTGTAGACGAAGATCACGCGCTTCTTCATCAGCGAGGCCATGCGCACCGCGTTGCGCGCGTATTCCATGAACATCAGGAAGGTCGCGCCATAAGGCACCAGGCCGCCGTGCAGCGACACGCCGTTCATGATCGCGCTCATGCCGAACTCGCGAACGCCGTAGTACACGTAGTTGCCGCTGGCGTCTTCAGCCGTGACACCTTTGCAACCTTTCCACAGGGTCAGGTTGGAGCCGGCCAGGTCAGCCGAGCCGCCGAGGAATTCAGGCAACAGCGGGCCGTAGGCATTCAGGGCGTTCTGGCTGGCTTTGCGGCTGGCGATGGTTTCGCCCTTGGCCGCGACTTCAGCAATATAAGCCGAGGCTTTTTCCGCGAAGTCAGCCGGCAGTTCGCCGCTCAGACGACGCACCAGCTCGTTGGCCAGTTCAGGGAATTGCGCGGAGTAGGCAGCGAAACGCTGATCCCATTCGGCTTCGACCGCGCGACCGGATTCCTTGGCGTCCCACTCGGCATAGATGTCGGCCGGGATTTCGAACGGGCCGTGGTTCCATTTCAGCGCCGCACGGGTCAGGGCGATTTCCGCGTCACCCAATGGGGCGCCGTGGCAATCTTCCTTGCCTTGCTTGTTCGGCGAACCGAAGCCGATGGTGGTCTTGCAGCAGATCAGGGTCGGCTGCTCGCTTTTGCGTGCGGTGTCGATCGCGGTTTTGATTTCTTCCGGGTCGTGACCGTCAACGTTGCGGATCACTTGCCAGTTGTAGGCTTCGAAACGCTTCGGCGTGTCGTCGGTGAACCAGCCTTCGACTTCGCCATCGATGGAGATGCCGTTGTCATCGTAGAAGGCGATCAGTTTGCCCAGGCCCAAGGTGCCGGCCAGGGAGCCGACTTCGTGGGAGATGCCTTCCATCATGCAGCCATCACCCAGGAACACGTAGGTGTGGTGGTCGACAACGTTGTGCCCCGGACGGTTGAACTGCGCCGCCAGGACTTTTTCGGCGAGGGCGAAACCCACGGCGTTGGCCAGGCCCTGGCCCAATGGACCGGTGGTGGTTTCCACGCCCGGGGTGTAGCCGAATTCCGGGTGGCCGGGGGTGCGGCTGTGCAGCTGGCGGAAGTTTTTCAGGTCGTCGATCGACAGGTCGTAGCCGGTCAGGTGCAGCGGCGAGTAGATCAGCATCGAGCCATGGCCGTTGGACAGCACGAAGCGGTCACGGTCGGCGAACGATGGATTGCTCGGGTTGTGCTTCAGGTAGTCCCCCCAAAGTCCTTCGGCGATATCCGCCATACCCATAGGGGCACCGGGATGGCCGCTGTTGGCTTTTTGCACGGCATCCATGCTGAGGGCACGAATGGCGTTGGCACGCTCACGACGGC
>NZ_LHPC01000007.1 GCF_001297125.1 Pseudomonas sp. RIT-PI-q | reverse complement strand
AGCATTGGAACCACCTGATCCCATCCCGAACTCAGCAGTGAAACGATGCATCGCCGATGGTAGTGTGGGGTTTCCCCATGTGAGAGTAGGTCATCGTCAAGATTAAATTCCGAAACCCCTATCTGCGAATGCAGGTAGGGGTTTTGTTTTGTCCGCAGGAAAGTGGTCTGTACGGTTTCTATGCAACGGCTCGGGGCATAGCTATCATGCGGACCTCATTGTGAGGCGAGACTTGCATGCTGACGTTGTTAAAGCTTCTTAAAGATGGCCGATTCCATTCAGGTCAGGCCCTGGGCGTTGCCCTGGGTGTCAGTCGCAGTGCTGTATGGAAGCAGCTTCAGCATCTGGAAGCTGAACTGGGTTTGTCCATCCATAAGGTGCGGGGGCGCGGCTATCAATTGGCTGCACCTTTAACTCTGCTTGATCCTGTGGAGATAAGAGCGCGGGCGCCTTCTTGTGATTGGCCTGTTCTGGTATTCGATTCCATTGACTCCACTAATGCTGAAGCACTGCGTGCCATAGAGCGGGGCCAAGCCGCGCCCTTTCTGGTGCTCGCCGAGCGGCAGACTGCCGGTCGCGGGCGGCGTGGGCGGAAATGGGCTAGCCCGTTTGCGGAAAACATCTATTACAGCCTGGTGCTGCGTATAGAAGGTGGAATGCGTCAGCTTGAAGGCTTGAGTCTTGTTGTTGGGCTCGCCGTCATGCAGGCCCTGCGAGAGCTTGGTGTTTCGGGTGCAGGGTTGAAGTGGCCCAACGATGTTTTGGTTGGTCAGAAGAAGATCGCCGGCATATTGCTTGAGTTGGTGGGAGATCCCGCGGACGTGTGTCATGTGGTGCTGGGTGTTGGCATTAATGTGAACATGCAAATGACGGATGAGGTTGATCAGCAGTGGACGTCTATGCGTCTGGAGTCAGGCAGGGTGTTTGATCGTAATCACCTGGTCGCGGAGTTGGGCGTGATGCTTCAGGCTTATTTGAGTCGTCATCAAGTCGGCGGATTTTCAGCTATCCAGGCAGAGTGGGAGCAAAATCATCTATGGCAAGGGCGGGCAGTGTCGTTGATTGCCGGTGTCAACCAAATAGATGGTGAAGTGCTTGGTATTGATAATCAGGGTGCTCTGCGCTTGAAGGTGGATGGTGTGGAAAAAGTCTTTAGTGGCGGTGAGCTTAGTCTGAGGTTGCGTGATGATTCTTGAGCTCGACTGCGGAAACAGTTTCATTAAGTGGCGTGTGCTCGACGCGGATGCTCGACGGGTGGTTGGTGAGGGCGTCGTTGATTCAGATCTCGCGCTGCTGGAGAGCCTGAAGAGCCTCTGCGGGCTGGCTCTCAAGTATTGTCGGTTGGTCAGTGTCAGGACTGCCGAAGAAACTGCCGCGTTGATTTCACTGCTTGAAGAGGCTTTCAGTGTGTCGGTGATGTGTGCGGCTCCTGCTCGGGAAATGGCCGGGGTGCGCAACGGCTATGAGGAGTTCGAGCGGCTAGGGCTTGATCGCTGGCTGGCAATGCTTGGAGGTTTTCATCTCGCGTCGGGCGCAAGTCTTGTGCTCGATTTTGGCACTGCTGTTACTGCTGACTTCATCTCAAAGGACGGGGGGCATCTCGGAGGGTTCATATGTCCGGGAATGCCATTGATGCGAAATCAGTTGCGAACCCATACCCGTAGAATTCGTTACGGGGATCTTGCGGCGGAGCGCGCTCTGGAAAGTCTTGTTCCGGGTCGTACAACAGTCGAAGCGGTCGAGCGGGGATGCTTGCTGATGCTGAGAGGCTTTGTCCTGACCCAATTGGAGTTAGCGCGTAGCTACTGGGGGGATGACTTCGATGTATTCCTCACTGGAGGGGATGCGGATCTGGTCGCTGAGGTCGTACCCGAGGCCAGGGTTGTTCCAGATCTGGTATTTGTAGGTTTGGCTATGGCGTGTCCCTTGTCCTGAGGTTTTTATGCGTTGGTTGTTTCTGCTGCTGCTTGTTCTCAATGTGTTCTATTACATCTGGCACCAACAGGAGGCTCCTCTTCGTGCGAAGGACGTAACGCCGTTGAGTTTGTATCGGGGGTCGCAACAGGACATCCGCTTGTTGAGCGAGACGGCTGACGCGGCTCGCGATAAAGCAAAATCTACCCAGGCCGACAATGGTTGCCTCTACCTCGGCGGTTTTACGCGTCAGGAAGCCGCTCAGGCGGTTGAGCGGCGGCTGAGTGGTATGGACATCAAGTACCAATCCTTGCCAAAGGATCCCTCGGAGTCTGCTGGTTACTGGGTGCGTGTGGCACCAGAAAGCCGACGCTGGCTGGATGACGCTCAGCTAAAAAACCTTTCTAGAGAATTCAATGAGTTAAAACATAAAATAATGCCGTGTGAGGGGGTTGCACCTGCCGAATAGTTTGCATAGAATGGCGCCCGCTTCGCAGTGAACACCTTTAACGGTTAACGCTACGAAGCGACGTCAACGCAGCTAACCTCAGGTTTTTAATGAGAAAATGCTTGACAGAAGGCTGGCATGATATAGAATGCCGGCTCGCTTAGGAGGGGTTCCCGAGCGGCCAAAGGGATCAGACTGTAAATCTGACGTCTACGACTTCGAAGGTTCGAATCCTTCCCCCTCCACCATTTTTAGCGAGAGCTGCAAGCTCGCGGGTATAGTTTAGTGGTAGAACCTCAGCCTTCCAAGCTGATGATGCGGGTTCGATTCCCGCTACCCGCTCCAAGTTTGCAGATCCTGCGCAGTGTTACGCTCTTGTAGCTCAGTTGGTAGAGCACACCCTTGGTAAGGGTGAGGTCAGCGGTTCAAATCCGCTCAAGAGCTCCATATAACAAGGCAGATATGAAAATATCTGCCTTTGTTTTAATGGCTTGTTTGACTTGCTCAATTCTTCTCCTAAGGGTGATTTTGATGGCTAAGGAAAAGTTCGAACGTAATAAGCCTCATGTCAACGTTGGAACCATTGGTCACGTAGATCACGGTAAAACCACGCTGACAGCTGCTTTGACCCGCGTCTGCTCCGAAGTTTTCGGCTCGGCAAAGGTCGACTTCGACAAGATCGATAGCGCCCCTGAAGAGAAAGCTCGTGGTATTACCATCAACACCGCTCATGTTGAGTATGATTCGGCCGTGCGTCACTACGCACACGTGGACTGTCCTGGTCACGCCGACTACGTAAAAAACATGATCACCGGTGCTGCTCAGATGGATGGTGCGATTCTGGTTTGCTCGGCCGCTGATGGTCCGATGCCACAAACCCGTGAGCACATCCTGCTGTCCCGCCAGGTTGGTGTTCCGTACATCGTTGTCTTCCTGAACAAGGCTGACATGGTTGACGACGCTGAGCTGCTGGAACTGGTTGAGATGGAAGTGCGCGATCTGCTGAGCACTTATGATTTTCCAGGTGATGACACTCCAATCATCATTGGTTCTGCGCTGATGGCGCTGAACGGTCAAGACGACAACGAGATGGGCACAACTGCCGTCAAGAAGTTGGTTGAAACTCTGGATAGCTACATTCCGCAGCCTGAGCGCGCTATTGATAAGCCGTTCCTGATGCCGATCGAGGATGTGTTCTCGATCTCCGGTCGCGGTACTGTCGTGACTGGTCGTGTTGAGCGTGGCATTGTCCGCATTCAGGAAGAAGTTGAGATTGTTGGTCTTCGTGACACTGTCAAAACTACTTGCACTGGTGTTGAGATGTTCCGCAAGCTGCTCGACGAAGGTCGTGCTGGCGAGAACTGCGGCGTTTTGCTGCGCGGTACAAAGCGTGATGATGTTGAGCGTGGCCAGGTTCTGGTCAAGCCGGGCACCGTCAAGCCGCATACCAAGTTCACTGCTGAGGTTTACGTTCTGAGCAAGGAAGAAGGTGGTCGTCATACGCCATTCTTCAAAGGCTACCGTCCACAGTTCTACTTCCGTACGACTGATGTGACTGGTAACTGCGAATTGCCGGAAGGTGTTGAGATGGTAATGCCAGGTGATAACGTCCAAATGACAGTCACTCTGATCAAAACCATCGCAATGGAAGATGGTCTGCGTTTCGCTATCCGTGAAGGCGGTCGTACCGTCGGAGCTGGTGTCGTGGCAAAGGTTATCGAGTAAATTGTTGTAATGTCTTTTTCGGGCCGGCATAATGGTCGGCCTGATTTTGTTTTAGGTCAGTAGCTCAATTGGCAGAGCGACGGTCTCCAAAACCGTAGGTTGGGGGTTCGATTCCCTCCTGACCTGCCAGATTCACTTGGTGTATCTGGCTTTCTTTTCACAGGATCTTCATAGATGACTCCTAAAGCTGAAGCTCAAGGCTCTCGCTTCGATCTGCTCAAGTGGCTAGTAGTAGTCGCTTTGGTGGTTGTTGGCGTTGTTGGCAATCAGTATTACTCTGCTTCGCCTATCCTGTACCGCGTACTTGCTTTGCTCGCCATTGCTGCTGTAGCTGCCTTTGTAGGCCTGCAGACAGTCAAGGGCAAGTCTTTCTTTGTACTGGTTAAGGAAGCTCGCACCGAGATTCGTAAAGTCGTGTGGCCAACTCGCCAAGAAACCACGCAGACCACACTGATTGTTGTGGCTGTTGTTCTGGTTATGGCGTTGCTGTTGTGGGGGCTCGATTCCCTGCTCGGCTGGCTTGTTTCCTTGATTGTCGGCTAAGGGTGTCCCGTGGCTAAGCGTTGGTACGTTGTGCATGCTTACTCCGGTTACGAGAAGCATGTCATGCGCTCGTTGGTAGAGCGCGTAAAGCTGGCTGGCATGGAAGATGGCTTTGGCGAAATTCTGGTTCCCACTGAAGAAGTGGTTGAAATGCGTAATGGCCAGAAACGCAAAAGCGAGCGCAAGTTCTTCCCAGGTTATGTGCTGGTTCAGATGGACATGAATGAGGGTACTTGGCACTTGGTCAAGGATACTCCTCGGGTGATGGGTTTTATCGGCGGTACAGCTGATAAGCCGGCACCAATCACAGATAAAGAGGCAGAAGCGATTCTGCGTCGCGTCGCTGATGGTAGCGACAAGCCGAAGCCGAAGACGTTGTTCGAGCCAGGCGAGTCGGTACGTGTCAATGACGGTCCGTTTGCCGACTTTACCGGCACGGTCGAAGAAGTTAACTACGAAAAGAGCCGGATCCAAGTGGCGGTGCTCATTTTCGGTCGCTCTACTCCGGTAGAGCTAGAGTTCAGCCAGGTCGAAAAGGTCTAGCTGGGCAAGCATCCCAACCCCGCAGCCCTAGGCTGTGGGGTTTTGTCGTCACTGGGATAAACGCGCAAGTAACCGGGGAGCCTTTCGAGGCGTTCGAACCCGTAATTGGAGTGCCTCATGGCCAAGAAGATTACCGCTTACATCAAGCTGCAAGTGAAGGCCGCTCAGGCTAACCCAAGCCCACCTGTTGGTCCTGCTCTGGGTCAGCACGGCGTGAACATCATGGAATTCTGCAAGGCTTTCAACGCCCGTACTCAGGGTATTGAACCAGGTCTGCCGACTCCAGTGATCATCACTGTCTACAGCGACCGTAGCTTCACTTTCGAAACCAAATCCACACCTGCTTCGGTTCTGCTGAAGAAGGCTGCTGGTCTGACTAGCGGTTCCGCTCGTCCGAACACCGTTAAGGTTGGCACCGTGACTCGTGCTCAGCTGGAAGAAATCGCGAAAACCAAAAACGCGGATCTGACTGCAGCTGATATGGATGCGGCCGTGCGTACTATCGCCGGTTCTGCTCGTAGCATGGGCCTTAACGTGGAGGGTGTGTAATGGCTAAGTTGACCAAACGTCAAAAGGCTATCGCCGGCAAAATCGAAGCAGGCAAGTCCTACAACTTTGTAGACGCTGCTGCTTTGCTGGCTGAGCTGTCGACTGTCAAGTTCAGCGAGTCCTTCGACGTTGCTGTAAACCTGGGTGTTGACCCGCGTAAATCCGACCAGGTCGTTCGTAGCGCTACTGTGCTGCCACACGGCACTGGCAAGACTGTTCGCGTTGCTGTGTTCACCCAGGGTCCAGCTGCTGAGGCCGCTTTGGCTGCCGGCGCTGACCGTGTAGGTATGGACGATCTGGCTGCCGAAATGAAAGGCGGCGACCTGAACTATGACGTAGTTATCGCATCCCCGGATGCAATGCGCGTTGTTGGTCAGTTGGGTCAGATCCTCGGCCCACGTGGCCTGATGCCTAACCCAAAAGTCGGCACCGTAACTCCAGACGTAGCTACCGCGGTTAAAAACGCCAAGGCTGGTCAGGTTCGTTATCGCACCGACAAAAACGGCATCATCCACACCTCCGTTGGCAAAGTCGGCTTCGACGCCGTCAAGCTGAAGGAAAACGTTGAAGCCCTGATCGCTGATCTGAAGCGTATCAAGCCAGCTTCCTCGAAAGGTATTTACGTCAAGCGCGTTACCCTGAGCACCACTATGGGTCCAGGTCTGGTCATCGACCAAGGCTCGCTCGACGCGTAAGACACAGGTTGGCGCAAGCGATTGCGCCAATTGAAAGATTGGGGTCCCTGCCTGGCGGGGGCTATCCAAGACCGTAGGCGACGCAAGTCTTAAACCTCAAGCCTACGCAGATGGTGCTCCCGGTTCCTTACCGAATCAGACACCAAAACGACATCCGGCTCCGGTTGGATGAAACGGTAACAAGCAGGAGTTAAACCCGTGGCAATTAAACTCGAAGACAAGAAGGCCATCGTCGCTGAAGTCAACGAGGCTGCCAATGTTGCCCTGTCTGCTGTTGTGGCTGATGCCCGCGGCGTGACAGTAAGCGCTATGACCGGACTCCGTAAAGAGGCTCGTGAAGCTGGCGTTTACGTACGTGTTGTACGTAACACCCTGCTCAAGCGCGCCGTTGCTGGCACTCAATATGACGTGCTCAACGACGTGTTCACTGGCCCGACCTTGATTGCATTCTCCAAAGAACATCCGGGCGCTGCTGCTCGTATCTTCAAAGAGTTCGCAAAAGGTCAGGATAAGTTCGAGATCAAGGCAGCTGCGTTCGAGGGCAAGTTCCTCGCAGCTAATCAGATCGACGTACTGGCAAGTCTGCCGACCCGTGACGAAGCAATTTCTCAGCTGATGAGCGTGATTCAAGGCGCAACCAGCAAATTGGCTCGTACTCTGGCGGCCCTTCGCGACCAGAAAGAAGCTGCCGCAGCCTAAGGCTGAGCGACTCCTTTCAGCGTTTATTGTTTATTTCGATGGCCGCGTAGGCTGTCACCCCAATACAGGAATTTATAGTCATGTCTCTGACTAACGACCAAATCATCGAAGCAATCGGCGAAAAATCCGTTCTGGAAATCGTTGAGCTGATCAAGGCCATGGAAGAGAAGTTCGGCGTTTCCGCTGCCGCTGCTTCCGCTGGTCCAGCTGCTGTCGCTGCCGTTGTTGAAGAACAAACTGAATTCAACGTCATGCTGCTGGAAGCTGGCGAGAAGAAAGTTAACGTGATCAAGGCAGTACGTGAACTGACCGGTCTGGGCTTGAAAGAAGCCAAGGCTGTAGTTGACGGCGCTCCTGGCATGGTTCTGGAAGCTGTTTCGAAAGACGCAGCTGACAAAGCCAAAGCCACTCTGGAAGAAGCAGGCGCTAAAGTCGAGCTGAAGTAAGCATCGACTTTGCGTCTCCAGCCCGAGCGTTAAGCGAAAGGCTGATGGCTGGTGGCTCTTGCCACCGGCCTTTTTCCGTTATTGGCAGCCGACTGGGTCGGTGCTGGTAACGAGCTGTAACCACCCGATGCGGTGGCGCAAACCATGGGGTTTGCACGATTTTCTGGCTGCTCCCGTCGGGAGGGGCCAAACAAGCAGGTGACCAAGCTGGGGAACGCTGATGGCTTACTCATATACTGAGAAAAAACGTATCCGCAAGGACTTTAGCAAGTTGCCGGACGTCATGGATGTGCCTTACCTCCTGGCCATCCAGCTGGATTCGTATCGTGAATTCTTGCAAGCGGGAGCGACTAAAGATCAGTTCCGCGACGTGGGCCTGCATGCGGCCTTCAAATCCGTTTTCCCGATCATCAGCTACTCCGGCAATGCTGCGCTGGAGTACGTCGGTTATCGCCTGGGCGAACCGGCATTTGATGTCAAAGAATGCGTATTGCGCGGTGTAACTTACGCCGTACCTTTGCGGGTAAAAGTGCGCCTGATCATTTTCGACAAAGAATCGTCGAACAAAGCGATCAAGGACATTAAAGAGCAAGAAGTCTACATGGGTGAAATCCCCCTGATGACTGAGAACGGTACTTTCGTAATCAACGGTACCGAGCGTGTAATCGTTTCCCAGCTGCACCGTTCCCCGGGCGTGTTCTTCGACCACGACCGTGGCAAGACGCACAGCTCCGGCAAACTGCTTTACTCCGCGCGCATCATTCCTTACCGCGGTTCGTGGTTGGACTTCGAGTTCGATCCGAAAGATTGCGTATTCGTGCGTATCGACCGTCGTCGCAAGCTGCCTGCATCGGTACTGCTGCGCGCGCTCGGCTATACCACTGAAGAAGTGCTCGACGCGTTCTACACCACCAACGTCTTCCACGTGCAGGGTGAAAACCTCAGCCTGGAACTGGTGCCTCAGCGCCTGCGTGGTGAAATTGCTGTCCTGGATATCCTGGATGACAAAGGCAAGGTTATTGTCGAGCAAGGTCGTCGTATCACTGCTCGCCACATCAACCAGCTGGAAAAAGCCGGGATCAAAGAGCTGCAAGTGCCTCTGGACTACGTCCTGGGTCGCACTACCGCCAAGGTCATCGTGCATCCGGCAACCGGCGAAATCCTGGCAGAGTGCAACACCGAGCTGAATACCGAGATCCTGGCAAAAATCGCCAAGTCCCAGGTTGTTCGCATCGAAACTCTGTACACCAACGATATCGACTGCGGTCCGTTCGTCTCCGACACGCTGAAGATCGACTCCACCAGCAACCAATTGGAAGCGCTGGTCGAGATCTATCGCATGATGCGTCCTGGCGAGCCGCCAACCAAAGACGCTGCCGAGACTCTGTTCAACAACCTGTTCTTCAGCCCTGAGCGCTATGACCTGTCTGCGGTCGGCCGGATGAAGTTCAACCGTCGTATCGGTCGTACCGAGATCGAAGGTTCGGGCGTGTTGTGCAAGGAAGACATCGTCGCGGTTCTGAAGACTCTGGTCGACATCCGTAACGGTAAAGGCATCGTCGATGACATCGACCACCTGGGTAACCGTCGTGTTCGCTGCGTAGGCGAAATGGCCGAGAACCAGTTCCGCGTTGGCCTGGTACGTGTTGAGCGTGCGGTCAAAGAGCGTCTGTCGATGGCTGAAAGCGAAGGCCTGATGCCGCAAGACTTGATCAACGCCAAGCCAGTGGCTGCGGCGGTGAAAGAGTTCTTCGGTTCCAGCCAGCTTTCCCAGTTCATGGACCAGAACAACCCGCTGTCCGAGATCACCCACAAGCGTCGTGTGTCTGCACTCGGCCCTGGCGGTTTGACTCGTGAGCGTGCTGGCTTTGAAGTTCGTGACGTACACCCGACTCACTACGGTCGTGTATGCCCGATTGAAACGCCGGAAGGTCCGAACATCGGCCTGATCAACTCCCTGGCCGCTTATGCGCGCACCAACCAGTACGGCTTCCTCGAGAGCCCGTACCGTGTGGTGAAAGACGCACTGGTCACCGACGAGATCGTGTTCCTGTCCGCCATCGAAGAAGCTGATCACGTGATCGCTCAGGCTTCGGCCACGATGAACGACAAGAAAATGCTGATCGACGAGCTGGTAGCTGTTCGTCACTTGAACGAGTTCACCGTCAAGGCGCCGGAAGACGTCACCTTGATGGACGTATCGCCGAAACAGGTAGTTTCGGTTGCAGCGTCGCTGATCCCGTTCCTCGAGCACGATGACGCCAACCGTGCGTTGATGGGTTCGAACATGCAGCGTCAAGCTGTACCAACCCTGCGCGCTGACAAGCCGCTGGTCGGTACCGGCATGGAGCGTAACGTAGCCCGTGACTCCGGCGTTTGCGTCGTGGCTCGTCGTGGTGGCGTTATCGATTCCGTCGACGCTAGCCGTATCGTGGTTCGTGTTGCTGATGACGAAGTTGAAACCGGCGAAGCTGGTGTCGACATCTACAACCTGACCAAGTACACCCGCTCCAACCAGAACACCTGCATCAACCAGCGTCCGCTGGTGCGTAAAGGTGATCGGGTTCAGCGCAGCGATATCATGGCCGACGGCCCGTCCACCGATATGGGTGAGCTGGCACTGGGTCAGAACATGCGCATCGCGTTCATGGCCTGGAACGGTTACAACTTCGAAGACTCCATCTGCCTGTCGGAACGAGTCGTTCAAGAAGATCGCTTTACCACGATCCACATTCAGGAACTGACCTGTGTGGCACGTGACACCAAGCTTGGGCCAGAGGAAATCACTGCAGACATCCCGAACGTGGGTGAAGCTGCACTGAACAAGCTGGACGAAGCCGGTATCGTTTACGTAGGTGCTGAAGTAGGCGCAGGCGACATCCTGGTTGGTAAGGTCACTCCGAAAGGCGAGACCCAACTGACTCCGGAAGAAAAACTGCTGCGTGCGATCTTCGGTGAAAAAGCCAGCGACGTTAAAGACACCTCCCTGCGTGTGCCTACCGGCACCAAGGGCACCGTCATCGACGTACAGGTCTTCACCCGCGACGGCGTTGAGCGTGATGCTCGTGCACTGTCGATCGAGAAGACTCAGCTCGACGAGATCCGCAAGGACCTGAACGAAGAGTTCCGTATCGTTGAAGGCGCGACTTTCGAACGTCTGCGTTCCGCTCTGGTCGGCCACAAAGCCGAAGGCGGCGCCGGCCTGAAGAAAGGTCAGGACATCACCGACGAAGTTCTCGACGGTCTTGAGCATGGTCAGTGGTTCAAACTGCGCATGGCTGAAGATGCTCTGAACGAGCAGCTCGAGAAGGCTCAGGCCTACATCGTCGATCGTCGCCGTCTGCTGGACGACAAGTTCGAAGACAAGAAGCGCAAACTGCAGCAGGGCGATGACCTGGCTCCAGGCGTGCTGAAAATCGTCAAGGTTTACCTGGCAATCCGTCGTCGCATCCAGCCGGGCGACAAGATGGCCGGTCGTCACGGTAACAAAGGTGTGGTCTCCGTGATCATGCCGGTTGAAGACATGCCGCACGATGCCAATGGCACCCCGGTCGACGTCGTCCTCAACCCGTTGGGCGTACCTTCGCGTATGAACGTTGGTCAGATCCTTGAAACCCACCTCGGCCTCGCGGCTAAAGGCCTGGGCGAGAAGATCAACCGGATGATCGAAGAGCAGCGCAAAGTCGCTGAGCTTCGTAAATTCCTCGACGAGATCTACAACCAGATCGGCGGTCGTAACGAAGATCTGGATAGCTTCTCCGACCAGGAAATCCTGGATCTGGCGAAGAACCTGCGTGGCGGCGTTCCAATGGCCACTCCAGTGTTCGACGGTGCCAAGGAAAGCGAAATCAAGGCCATGCTGAAACTGGCGGACCTGCCAGAAAGCGGCCAGATGCAGCTGACCGACGGCCGTACCGGCAACAAGTTCGAGCGCCCGGTTACTGTTGGCTACATGTACATGCTGAAGCTGAACCACTTGGTAGACGACAAGATGCACGCTCGTTCTACCGGTTCGTACAGCCTGGTTACCCAGCAGCCGCTGGGTGGTAAGGCGCAGTTCGGTGGTCAGCGTTTCGGGGAGATGGAGGTCTGGGCACTGGAAGCATACGGTGCTGCTTACACTCTGCAAGAAATGCTCACAGTGAAGTCGGACGATGTGAACGGCCGTACCAAGATGTACAAAAACATCGTGGATGGCGATCACCGTATGGAGCCGGGCATGCCCGAGTCCTTCAACGTGTTGATCAAGGAAATTCGTTCCCTCGGCATCGATATCGATCTGGAAACCGAATAACACGTGACGCGAATCGAGAGCGGGGCAGGATTGCCCGCTCTCTGCTCCGCCAGGAGGAAAGGCCTTGAAAGACCTACTGAATTTGCTGAAAAACCAGGGTCAAGTCGAAGAGTTCGACGCCATCCGTATTGGATTGGCATCGCCTGAGATGATCCGTTCGTGGTCGTTCGGTGAAGTTAAAAAGCCGGAAACCATCAACTACCGTACGTTCAAACCTGAGCGTGACGGCCTGTTCTGCGCCAAGATCTTTGGCCCGGTAAAGGATTACGAGTGCCTGTGCGGTAAGTACAAGCGCTTGAAGCACCGTGGTGTGATCTGCGAGAAGTGCGGCGTTGAAGTCGCGCTGGCCAAAGTTCGTCGTGAGCGCATGGCGCACATCGAACTGGCCTCGCCAGTTGCCCACATCTGGTTCCTGAAATCGCTGCCGTCACGTATCGGCTTGCTGATGGACATGACCCTGCGTGATATCGAACGCGTTCTCTACTTCGAGAGCTATGTCGTTATCGATCCAGGCATGACCACCCTTGAAAAAGGTCAGCTGCTCAACGACGAGCAGTACTTCGAAGCGCTGGAAGAGTTCGGCGACGATTTCGATGCCCGCATGGGTGCCGAAGCTGTCCGTGAACTGCTGCACGCTATCGACCTGGAACACGAGATTGGCCGTCTGCGTGAAGAAATTCCGCAAACCAACTCCGAAACCAAAATCAAGAAGCTGTCCAAGCGTCTGAAGTTGATGGAGGCCTTCCAGGGTTCCGGCAACCTTCCAGAATGGATGGTGCTGACCGTTCTGCCGGTTCTGCCGCCAGATCTGCGTCCACTGGTCCCGCTGGATGGCGGTCGCTTCGCGACTTCCGACCTCAACGATCTGTATCGTCGAGTGATCAACCGTAACAACCGCTTGAAACGTCTGCTCGATCTGTCCGCTCCGGACATCATCGTGCGCAACGAAAAGCGTATGTTGCAGGAAGCTGTCGATGCACTGCTCGACAACGGTCGTCGTGGCCGCGCTATCACCGGTTCGAACAAGCGTCCTCTGAAATCCCTGGCTGACATGATCAAGGGTAAGCAAGGTCGTTTCCGTCAGAACTTGCTCGGTAAGCGTGTTGACTACTCCGGTCGTTCGGTAATTACCGTAGGTCCGACCCTGCGTCTGCACCAGTGCGGTCTGCCGAAGAAGATGGCTCTCGAGCTGTTCAAGCCGTTCATTTTCGGCAAGCTGGAAATGCGTGGTCTCGCGACCACCATTAAAGCTGCCAAGAAGATGGTCGAGCGCGAGCTGCCGGAAGTGTGGGACGTTCTCGCTGAAGTAATCCGCGAACACCCGGTTCTCCTCAACCGTGCACCGACCCTTCACCGTCTGGGTATCCAGGCGTTTGAACCGGTACTGATCGAAGGTAAGGCTATCCAGCTGCACCCTCTGGTCTGTGCTGCGTACAACGCCGACTTCGACGGCGACCAAATGGCCGTGCACGTACCGCTGACACTGGAAGCTCAGTTGGAAGCGCGTGCGTTGATGATGTCGACCAACAACATTCTGTCGCCAGCCAACGGTGAGCCAATCATCGTTCCGTCGCAGGACGTTGTATTGGGTCTGTACTACATGACTCGTGAAGCGATCAACGCCAAGGGCGAAGGTCGTGTGTTCGCGGATCTGCAAGAAGTTGACCGTGTGTTCCGTGCCGGCGAAGCCGCACTGCACGCTAAAGTCAAAGTGCGGATCAACGAAACCGTCAACGATCGTGATGGTGGCAGCGTCAAGAACACCCGTATCGTCGACACCACTGTCGGCCGTGCGCTGTTGTTCCAGGTTGTTCCACCTGGCCTGTCGTACGACGTCGTCAACCAGCCGATGAAGAAAAAGGCGATCTCCAAGCTGATCAACCAGTGCTACCGCGTGGTTGGTTTGAAAGAGACCGTGATCTTCGCTGACCAGTTGATGTACACCGGTTTTGCCTATTCGACCATTTCCGGCGTTTCCATCGGTGTTAACGACTTCGTTATCCCGGATGAAAAAGCCCGCATCATCGGTGCTGCTACCGACGAAGTGAAAGAGATCGAAAGTCAGTACGCCTCCGGCCTGGTAACCCAGGGCGAGAAGTACAACAAAGTGATCGACCTTTGGTCCAAGGCGAACGACGAAGTTTCCAAGGCGATGATGGCCAACCTCTCGAAAGAGAAAGTCATCGACCGTCATGGCGTCGAAGTCGACCAGGAATCCTTCAACTCGATGTACATGATGGCCGACTCGGGCGCACGGGGTTCTGCTGCGCAGATCCGTCAGCTCGCCGGTATGCGTGGCCTGATGGCCAAGCCGGACGGTTCCATCATCGAAACGCCGATTACTGCGAACTTCCGTGAAGGTTTGAGCGTACTTCAGTACTTCATCTCCACTCACGGTGCTCGTAAAGGTTTGGCGGATACCGCGTTGAAAACTGCGAACTCCGGTTACCTGACTCGTCGTCTGGTAGACGTGGCGCAGGATCTGGTTGTGACCGAGATCGATTGCGGCACCGAACATGGCCTGGTAATGACTCCGCACATTGAAGGCGGTGACGTTGTTGAGCCATTGGGTGAGCGCGTATTGGGTCGTGTTATTGCCCGTGATGTGTTCAAGCCAGGCACCGAAGAAATCATCGTTCCTGCCGGCACGCTGGTAGACGAGAAGTGGGTCGAGTTCATCGAGCTGAACAGCATCGACGAAGTGATCGTGCGTTCGCCGATCAGCTGCGAAACCCGCTACGGCATTTGCGCCAAGTGCTACGGCCGTGACTTGGCTCGTGGTCACCAGGTGAACATCGGTGAAGCGGTCGGCGTTATCGCTGCCCAGTCCATCGGTGAGCCGGGTACCCAGCTGACCATGCGTACGTTCCACATCGGTGGTGCGGCAAGCCGGACCTCCGCAGCCGACAGCGTTCAGGTGAAGAATGGCGGTACTGTCCGTCTGCACAACCTGAAGCACGTTGAGCGAGTGGATGGTTGCCTGGTTGCTGTGTCCCGTTCCGGTGAGCTGGCGATCGCTGATGACTTCGGTCGTGAGCGTGAGCGTTACAAGCTGCCGTACGGTGCTGTGATTTCGGTTAAAGAAGGTGACAAGGTCGACGCTGGCGCAATCGTGGCCAAGTGGGATCCGCACACTCACCCAATCGTTACCGAAATGAAAGGTACCGTGACCTACGTGGGCATGGAAGAAGGCATCACGATCAAGCGTCAGACTGACGAATTGACCGGTATGACCAACATTGAAGTCCTCGACGCCAAAGACCGTCCAGCTGCCGGTAAAGATATCCGTCCTGCTGTGAAGATGGTTGATGACAACGGCAAGGATCTGTTGCTGCCAGGCACTGACGTAATCGCTCAGTACTTCCTGCCAGCCAACGCCCTGGTCGGTGTTGCGGACGGTGCGAAGATCGCGATCGGTGATGTTATCGCTCGTATCCCGCAAGAAACTTCGAAGACCCGTGACATCACCGGTGGTCTGCCGCGTGTTGCCGACTTGTTCGAAGCCCGTCGTCCGAAAGAAGCCTCGATTCTGGCTGAAGTCAGCGGCACCATCGCGTTCGGTAAAGAGACCAAGGGCAAGCGCCGTCTGGTCATTACCCCGAACGACGGTAGCGATCCGTACGAAGAGCTGATTCCGAAGTGGCGTCACCTGAACGTCTTCGAAGGCGAACAGGTAAACCGCGGCGAAGTTATCTCCGACGGCCCGAGCGATCCACACGACATCCTGCGTCTGCTGGGTGTGAGTGCGCTGGCCAAGTACATCGTGAACGAGATCCAGGACGTTTACCGTCTGCAAGGCGTGAAGATCAACGACAAGCACATCGAGACCATCCTGCGTCAGATGCTGCGTAAAGTTGAAATCGCTGAATCCGGCGATTCCAGTTTCATCAAGGGCGACCAGATGGAATTGACTCACGTTCTGGTAGAGAACGAGCGTCTGGCTGGCGACGAGAAATTCGTTTCCAAGTTCACTCGCGTGCTGTTGGGTATCACCAAGGCGTCGTTGTCCACCGAATCGTTCATCTCGGCGGCTTCCTTCCAGGAAACCACTCGCGTACTGACCGAAGCGGCGGTAACCGGCAAGCGCGATTACCTGCGCGGCCTGAAAGAAAACGTAGTCGTGGGTCGTCTGATCCCGGCCGGTACCGGTCTGGCTTACCACAGCGAGCGTAAGCGCCGCCGTGATGCTGACAAACCGTTGCGCGTAAGCGCCAGTGAAGTGGAAGCTGCACTGACCGAAGCACTGAACTCGAGCGGTAACTGAGTTCTGCGGTAAATGAGCGTGAGGCCCCGGTCATTCCGTTCATCGAATCGAGACAATTTGTCGAGGTTGGATGAGCGGGGAGATCGGGGCCTTGCCTTGACTGGGGGCAAGATCCTCTTTAGACTCTTGTACCCCTAAATTTGGCGGGAATTCGTTCCTGCCATTTTGCTTTTCTTGCAAGACAATAGCGTCGCAAGACAACAGTGGAGCTAGTAGATGGCAACTATCAACCAGCTGGTACGTCAGCCGCGTAAGCGTATCGTCGAGAAATCCGACGTGCCTGCGCTGCAGAACTGCCCGCAACGTCGTGGCGTATGCACCCGTGTGTATACCACCACGCCGAAAAAACCTAACTCGGCACTGCGTAAAGTATGCCGTGTGCGTCTGACCAACGGTTTCGAGGTTTCCTCGTACATCGGCGGTGAAGGCCACAACCTGCAAGAGCACAGCGTGGTACTGATCCGCGGCGGTCGTGTAAAAGACTTGCCAGGTGTTCGTTACCACACCGTACGCGGTTCTTTGGATACTTCCGGCGTTAAAGGTCGTAACCAGGGTCGTTCGAAGTACGGTACCAAGAAGCCTAAGTAGTAGCGGCTTTTTGTAAAACTGATTTTCTATTTTTCTGAGTCGATAAGAGTAAGGTCGGAGGCGTCCCGAAAGGGCACCGATTCCGAGCGAACCTGAAGACCGTTTGAGGGCTTATCCATGCCAAGAAGACGCGTAGCAGCCAAGCGCGAAGTGCTTGACGATCCAAAATACGGCAGCCAGATCCTGGCCAAGTTCATGAACCACGTTATGGAAAGCGGCAAGAAAGCCGTTGCCGAGCGTATCGTTTATGGCGCGCTGGAAAAGGTTAAAGAACGCAAGAACAGCGATCCCCTGGAAATCTTCGAGAAAGCTCTCGACGCCATCGCTCCGCTGGTCGAAGTAAAGTCGCGCCGTGTAGGCGGTGCTACTTACCAGGTTCCGGTCGAAGTTCGTCCGTCCCGTCGTAACGCCCTGGCAATGCGCTGGTTGGTAGACTTCGCCCGTAAGCGCGGCGAGAAGTCTATGGCTCTGCGTTTGGCTGGCGAACTGTTGGACGCCGCTGAAGGTAAAGGTGCTGCAGTTAAGAAGCGTGAAGACGTGCACCGTATGGCTGAAGCCAACAAGGCTTTCTCGCACTACCGCTTCTAATTTTAGCGTCACTAATTTTGCGAGGGCTTTATGGCTCGTACTACACCGATTAACCGCTACCGTAACATCGGTATCGTTGCTCACGTGGATGCTGGTAAAACCACCACCACCGAGCGCGTCCTTTTTTACACTGGCAAAAGTCACAAGATGGGCGAGGTGCATGACGGCGCCGCGACCACAGACTGGATGGTGCAGGAGCAGGAGCGTGGTATTACCATTACTTCTGCTGCTATTACCGCCTTCTGGCAGGGTTCCGAGAAGCAGCACAAAGACCAATACCGCTTCAATGTCATCGACACCCCGGGCCACGTTGACTTCACTATTGAAGTTGAACGTTCCCTGCGTGTACTCGACGGCGCGGTCGTTGTGTTCTGCGGCACCTCGGGTGTTGAGCCTCAGTCGGAAACCGTATGGCGTCAAGCCAACAAATACGGCGTTCCACGTCTTGTTTACGTAAACAAGATGGACCGTGCTGGTGCGAACTTCCTGCGCGTGATCGGTCAGATCAAGCAGCGTCTGGGTCACACCCCGGTGCCAATCCAGTTGGCTATCGGTTCCGAAGACAACTTCCAGGGTCAGATCGATCTGATCGCCATGGAAGCTGTTTACTGGAACGACGCTGACAAAGGCATGGTTCCAGTTCGTAAGCCTATCCCTGCTGAATTGCAGGAACTGGCTGACGAGTGGCGCGGCAACATGGTTGAAGCTGCGGCCGAAGCCAGCGAAGAGCTGATGAACAAGTACCTCGAAGGTGAAGAACTCACCAACGTGGAAATCAAGGCCGCTCTGCGTCAGCGTACTATCGCTGGTGAGATCGTTCTGGCTGTTTGCGGTTCTTCCTTCAAGAACAAGGGTGTTCCCCTGGTTCTCGACGCCGTTATCGACTACCTGCCTGCTCCTACCGACATTCCTGCCATCAAGGGTACTGACCCGGATGACGAGACCAAGGAAATGGAGCGTCACGCAGACGACAGCGAGCCGTTCTCGGCTCTGGCGTTCAAGATCGCTACCGACCCATTCGTGGGCACCTTGACCTTCGTCCGCGTTTACTCGGGCGTGTTGGCCTCCGGCGACGGCGTGATCAACTCGGTTAAAGGCAAGAAAGAGCGCGTGGGTCGTATGGTGCAAATGCACGCAAACGCCCGTGAAGAAATCAAGGAAGTACGCGCTGGCGACATCGCGGCCTTGATCGGCATGAAGGACGTCACCACTGGTGAGACTTTGTGCAACGCTGACAAGCCAATCATCCTGGTTCGCATGGACTTCCCGGAGCCGGTTATTTCGGTTGCCGTAGAGCCTAAGACCAAGGACGACCAGGAAAAAATGGGTATCGCTCTGGGCAAACTCGCTCAGGAAGACCCGTCTTTCCGCGTCAAGACTGATGAAGAGACTGGTCAAACGATCATCTCTGGCATGGGCGAGTTGCACCTGGACATCCTGGTTGACCGGATGCGCCGTGAGTTCAACGTCGAAGCCAACATCGGTAAGCCTCAAGTTTCGTACCGTGAGCGCATCACGAAGAGCTGCGAAATCGAAGGCAAGTTCGTTCGTCAATCCGGTGGTCGTGGCCAGTTCGGTCATTGCTGGATTCGTTTTGCTCCTGCTGACGAAGGTCAGGAAGGTCTGCAATTCTTGAACGAAGTAGTGGGTGGTGTGGTTCCTAAGGAATACATCCCGGCTATCCAGAAGGGTATCGAAGAGCAGATGAAGAACGGCGTTGTCGCCGGCTATCCGCTGATCGGCCTGAAGGCTACCGTGTTTGATGGTTCCTACCACGACGTCGACTCGAACGAGATGGCGTTTAAGGTGGCTGCTTCCATGGCGACCAAGCAACTGGCCCAGAAGGGCGGTGGTGAGTTGCTCGAGCCGATCATGGCGGTAGAGGTTGTTACGCCTGAAGACTATATGGGTGACGTGATGGGCGACCTTAACCGTCGTCGCGGCATGATCCTGGGTATGGAAGACACGGTTTCCGGCAAAGTGATTCGCGCCGAGGTTCCGCTGGGTGAGATGTTCGGTTACGCAACCGACGTCCGTTCCATGTCCCAAGGTCGCGCAAGCTACTCTATGGAATTCAAAAAATACAATACGGCTCCGTCGCACATCGTCGAAACCGTTACCAAAAAACAAGGCTGATTCAGCCCCTTTAGGCTAGGAGTTAATTGTCGTGGCTAAAGAAAAATTTGACCGTACCCTCCCGCACGTCAACGTTGGCACCATCGGTCACGTCGACCACGGTAAAACCACGCTGACCGCTGCTCTGACTCGCGTCTGCTCCGAAGTTTTCGGTTCGGCCGTTGTTGCTTTCGACAAGATCGACAGCGCTCCGGAAGAAAAGGCTCGTGGTATCACCATCAACACCGCGCACGTTGAATACAACTCGCTGATCCGTCACTACGCTCACGTTGACTGCCCAGGTCACGCTGACTATGTGAAGAACATGATCACCGGTGCTGCTCAGATGGACGGCGCTATCCTGGTTTGCTCGGCCGCTGATGGTCCGATGCCGCAAACCCGTGAGCACATCCTGCTGTCCCGTCAGGTTGGCGTTCCGTACATCGTTGTCTTCCTGAACAAGGCTGACATGGTTGACGACGCTGAGCTGCTGGAACTTGTTGAGATGGAAGTGCGCGATCTGCTGAGCACTTACGACTTCCCAGGCGACGACACTCCGATCATCATCGGTTCGGCTCTGATGGCTCTGAACGGCCAAGACGACAACGAAATGGGCACCACTGCCGTTCGTAAACTGGTTGAGACTCTGGACAGCTACATCCCGGATCCAGTCCGTGTTATCGACAAGCCGTTCCTGATGCCAATCGAAGACGTATTCTCGATCTCCGGTCGCGGTACTGTTGTAACTGGCCGTATCGAGCGCGGTATCGTCAAGGTTCAGGATCCACTGGAAATCGTTGGTCTGCGTGACACCACCGTCACCACCTGCACCGGTGTTGAAATGTTCCGTAAGCTGCTCGACGAAGGTCGTGCTGGCGAGAACTGCGGCGTCCTGCTGCGTGGTACCAAGCGTGACGACGTTGAGCGTGGTCAGGTTCTGGTTAAGCCGGGTTCGGTTAAGCCGCACACCAAGTTCGAAGCTGAAGTCTACGTTCTGAGCAAAGAAGAAGGCGGTCGTCACACTCCGTTCTTCAAAGGCTACCGTCCACAGTTCTACTTCCGTACTACTGACGTGACTGGTAACTGCGAACTGCCGGAAGGCGTTGAAATGGTAATGCCAGGCGACAACATCAAAATGGTTGTCACCCTGATCAAGACCATCGCAATGGAAGACGGTCTGCGTTTCGCTATCCGTGAAGGCGGTCGTACCGTCGGCGCTGGCGTCGTAGCCAAAATCATCGAGTAAGCTCTTTTTGAGTAAGCTTTGATGAATTGAAAAAGCCCCCGCTTAGCGGGGGCTTTTTTATTGGGTTGACACCTATCTGGGGCGTCTATAGAATTGCGCCTCCTTTTAACGGGCGTATTGCGCTCGGTGGGAATAGCAGCCGGAGTCTGAAATCCAATGCAAAATCAGCAAATCCGTATCAGGTTGAAGGCTTTTGACCATCGCCTGATCGACCAATCCACCCAGGAAATCGTGGAAACCGCGAAACGTACTGGTGCTCAAGTGCGTGGTCCAATTCCACTGCCTACCCGTAAAGAGCGGTTCACCGTTCTGGTCTCCCCGCACGTCAACAAAGACGCGCGTGACCAGTACGAGATCCGTACTCATAAGCGCGTTCTGGACATCGTCCAGCCAACGGATAAAACCGTTGATGCTCTTATGAAGCTTGATCTTGCGGCCGGTGTGGAAGTGCAGATCAGCCTCGGCTAAGACTCGGTCTTAGTCGTGTAACGCTCTGAAATGGGCGGCCATAGCGGGTGAAAGCCCCGTACACTCATGAGGTTTACAACATGACTATTGGTGTAGTCGGTCGTAAATGCGGTATGACCCGTATTTTCACCGAAGAAGGTGTCTCCATTCCGGTCACGGTCATTGAGATCGAGCCGAATCGCGTCACCCAGTTCAAAACTGAAGAGACCGATGGCTATCGTGCAGTGCAAGTCACTGTAGGCGAGCGTCGTGCTTCGCGTGTTACAGCTGCTCAGGCTGGCCACTTCGCTAAAGCGAACGTTGCCGCTGGTCGTACCGTAATGGAATTCCGCCTTGAAGAAGGCGAGTACCAGGCCGGCGATCTGATCAACGCTGAAATCTTCGCCGCTGGTCAACTGGTTGATGTAACCGGTCAGTCCAAGGGTAAAGGCTTCCAGGGTACGATCAAGCGTTGGAACTTCCGCGGGCAAGATAATACCCACGGTAACTCCGTGTCCCACCGCGTTCCAGGCTCTATCGGCCAGTGCCAGACTCCTGGTCGTGTATTCAAGGGCAAAAAAATGTCCGGTCATATGGGCGCTGAGCGCGTGACCGTGCAGTCCCTCGAAGTAGTGCGCGTGGACGCTGAACGCAATCTGTTGTTGGTCAAGGGCGCTGTTCCTGGCGCTACTGGCGGCAACTTGGTTGTACGTCCAGCAGCCAAGGCTCGCGGTTAAGGGGAAGCTGACATGCAATTAAATGTAAATGACGCTCAAGCGATCGAAGTTTCCGAACTGACATTTGGCGGCGAATTCAACGAGACGCTGGTTCACCAAGCAGTCGTGGCCTACATGGCCGGCGGCCGTCAAGGTAGCAAGCAGCAAAAGACCCGTTCCGACGTTCGTGGTGGCGGTAAGCGCCCATGGCGTCAGAAAGGTACTGGCCGTGCTCGTGCCGGTACTATCCGTAGCCCAATCTGGCGTGGCGGCGGTACTACTTTCGCAGCTCGTCCTCAGGATCACACCCAGAAGCTGAACAAGAAGATGTATCGCGCAGCAATGCGTTCCATCCTTGCTGAGCTGGTGCGTACTGATCGTCTGGTTGTGGTTCAGGACTTCGCTGTTGATGCACCGAAGACCAAAGATCTGCTGAACAAACTGACCGGCATGGGCTTGACTGACGTCTTGATCGTGTCTGAAGTAGTTGATCAGAACCTGTACCTGGCTGCTCGTAACCTGCCACACGTTGATGTACGTGACGTGCAAGGTTCCGATCCAGTTAGTCTGATCGCATACGACAAGGTGTTGATCACCGTGTCGGCCGTGAAGAAATTCGAGGAGCTGCTGGGATGAACCAGGAACGCGTATTTAAAGTTCTGCTTGGCCCGCACGTTTCCGAGAAGGCTACGGTTCTGGCTGACAAGAAAGGCCAGTTCGTTTTCAAGGTTGCAACTGACGCAACCAAGCTGGAAATCAAGAAGGCCGTCGAAAGCCTGTTCAGCGTGAAAGTAGAGCGTGTTACTACCCTGAATGTTCTGGGTAAGAGCAAGCGCACTGCTCGCGGTCTGGGCAAGCGTAATGACTGGAAGAAGGCAGTTATCTCCCTTCAGCCAGGCCAAGATCTCGATTTCAGCAGCAGTGCTGAGTAAGGAAGGGGTGCATCATGGCAATCGTTAAATGCAAACCGACTTCCCCTGGCCGCCGTTTTGTGGTCAAGGTGGTCAACCAGGAGCTGCATAAAGGCGCTCCTCACGCACCGCTGCTCGAGAAAAAATCGAAGACTGGTGGTCGTAACAACAATGGTCGTATTACCACTCGTCACATCGGTGGTGGCCATAAGCAGCATTATCGTCTGGTCGATTTCCGTCGCAACGACAAAGATGGCATCTCTGCCACTGTCGAGCGTATTGAATACGATCCAAACCGTACTGCTCACATCGCTCTGCTGCTGTACGCAGATGGCGAGCGTCGCTACATCATCGCCCCTAAAGGCGTGAGTGCTGGTGACCAGCTGATCGCAGGTGCTTTGGCGCCGATCAAGCCGGGCAACGCTCTGCAACTGCGTAACATTCCAGTTGGTAGCACCGTACACGGCATCGAATTGAAGCCAGGTAAAGGCGCGCAAATCGCTCGTTCCGCTGGTGCTTCGGCTCAGCTGATCGCTCGTGAAGGTGTCTACGTGACCCTGCGTCTGCGTTCTGGTGAGATGCGTAAAGTGCTGGCTGAATGCCGCGCGACCCTGGGTGAAGTCTCGAACTCCGAGCACAGCCTGCGTTCGCTGGGTAAAGCTGGTGCCAAACGCTGGCGTGGCGTTCGCCCAACCGTTCGTGGTGTTGCCATGAACCCGGTTGACCACCCACATGGTGGTGGTGAAGGTCGTACCTCTGGTGGTCGTCATCCGGTATCGCCATGGGGCTTCCCGACTAAGGGCGCGAAGACTCGTGGTAATAAGCGTACCGACAAAATGATCGTCCGTCGTCGCAAGTAAATAGAGGGATACGACAGTGCCACGTTCTCTGAAAAAAGGTCCTTTTATTGATCTTCACCTACTGAAGAAGATCGAAGTGGCGGCGGAAAAGAACGATCGCAAACCAGTTAAGACCTGGTCGCGTCGTTCGATGATCCTGCCACAAATGGTCGGTTTGACCATTGCAGTGCATAACGGTCGTCAACATGTTCCAGTTCTCGTGAACGAAGACATGGTCGGCCACAAACTGGGCGAGTTTGCCGGTACCCGCACATATCGTGGGCACGTGGCAGACAAGAAAGCCAAGCGTTAAGGGGTAAGGAACGATGGAAGTAGCCGCTAAGTTGTCGGGCGCTCGAATCTCCGCCCAGAAAGCCCGCTTGGTCGCCGACCAGATCCGCGGGAAGAAGGTGGGCGAAGCGCTCAACCTGTTGGCTTTCAGCAGTAAGAAAGCCGCCGAGATCATGAAGAAAGTGCTGGAGTCGGCCGTAGCCAACGCCGAGCATAACGAAGGCGCAGACGTTGATGACCTTAAAGTCAGCACCGTTTTCGTCAACGAAGGGCGTTCGCTGAAGCGAATCATGCCACGTGCCAAAGGCCGTGCTGATCGCATCGTCAAGCGGTCTTGCCATATCACTGTCAAGGTTGCTGACAAGTAACGGAGTCGAAGAGATGGGTCAGAAAGTACATCCCATTGGCATTCGCCTGGGAATCGTCAAGGAGCACACCTCCGTCTGGTACGCAGACGGTCGGACTTATGCGGACTATTTGTTCGCTGATCTGAAGGTGCGCGAGTATCTCCAAGACAAACTAAAAAGCGCGTCCGTAAGCCGTATCGATATCCATCGTCCGGCCCAAACTGCACGTATCACCATCCACACCGCTCGTCCAGGTATCGTTATCGGGAAGAAAGGTGAAGATGTTGAGAAACTGCGTCAGGACCTGACCAAACAAATGGGTGTGCCTGTGCACATCAATATCGAAGAAATCCGCAAGCCGGAGCTCGACGGTATGTTGGTTGCGCAGAGCGTAGCTCAGCAGCTGGAGCGTCGCGTAATGTTCCGTCGCGCTATGAAGCGCGCTGTACAGAACGCCATGCGCATTGGTGCCAAAGGCATCAAAATCCAAGTGAGCGGTCGTCTCGGCGGTGCTGAAATCGCACGTACTGAATGGTATCGCGAAGGTCGTGTGCCACTGCACACCCTGCGTGCCGACATCGACTATGCCAACTACGAAGCTCACACCACTTACGGTGTGATCGGTGTAAAGGTTTGGATCTTCAAAGGCGAAGTAATTGGTGGTCGCCAAGAAGAACTGAAACCACAAGCACCAGCGCCTCGTAAAAAAGCTGCTAAGTAAGGGGTACGCCAAATGTTGCAACCAAAGCGTACGAAGTTCCGCAAGCAGATGACAGGCCACAACCGTGGTCTGGCTCAGCGCGGTAGCAAAGTCAGCTTCGGCGAGTTCGCGCTGAAGTCTGTAGCTCGTGGTCGTCTCACCGCTCGTCAGATCGAGTCAGCGCGTCGTGCTCTGACCCGTCACGTTAAACGTGGCGGCAAGATCTGGATCCGTGTATTCCCGGACAAGCCTATTTCCAAAAAGCCACTCGAAGTTCGGATGGGTAAAGGTAAGGGTAGTGTGGAGTACTGGGTTGCCCAGATTCAGCCAGGCAAAGTCCTGTATGAAATCGAGGGCGTTACTGAAGAGCTGGCGCGTGAGGCTTTTGCCCTGGCTGCTGCAAAGCTGCCGCTCGCCACCGCCTTTGTTAAACGGACGGTGATGTGATGAAAGCGAACGAACTTCGTGAAAAAGACGCGCCGCAGCTTAACGAGCAACTGCTCGGCCTGCTGCGCGACCAGTTCAATCTGCGTATGCAGAAAGCAACTGGCCAGTTGGGGCAGTCTCACCTGCTCCGGCAAGTTAAGCGTGACATCGCTCGCGTGAAGACTGTGCTCAAACAGCAGGCAGGTAAGTAATCATGGCTGAAGCCGAAAAAACCGTCCGTACGCTGACTGGCCGTGTTGTCAGCGACAAAATGGACAAGACCATCACCGTTCTGATCGAGCGTCGCGTTAAGCACCCGATCTACGGTAAATACGTTAAGCGTTCGACTAAGCTGCACGCGCACGACGAAACCAATCAGTGCCACATCGGCGACAAAGTCACTATTCGTGAAACTCGTCCGCTGGCCAAGACCAAGTCTTGGGCATTGGTTGATGTTCTCGAACGCGCTGTGGAAGTCTAAGGACTAGGGGTCGGAGAAATTATATGATTCAGACTCAATCCATGCTCGATGTGGCCGATAACAGCGGCGCTCGCCGTGTTATGTGCATCAAGGTGCTGGGTGGCTCCCATCGTCGTTACGCTGGTATCGGTGACATCATCAAAGTTACCGTGAAGGAAGCAATTCCTCGCGGTAAAGTGAAAAAAGGCCAAGTGATGACTGCTGTTGTAGTCCGCACTCGTCACGGCGTACGTCGTGCTGATGGCTCCATTATCCGCTTTGATGGCAACGCTGCTGTTCTTCTGAACAACAAGCAAGAGCCGATCGGCACCCGTATCTTTGGGCCAGTGACCCGTGAACTTCGTACTGAGAAGTTCATGAAGATCGTCTCGCTCGCCCCAGAAGTGCTGTAAGGAGATCCGACATGCAAAAGATTCGTCGTGACGACGAGATCATCGTGATCGCCGGCAAAGACAAAGGTAAGCGCGGTAAGGTGCTTAAGGTTCTCGCTGACGACCGTCTGGTCGTTGGTGGTCTGAACCTGGTTAAGCGTCATACCAAGCCTAACCCTGCAGCGGGCGTACAAGGCGGTATCGTCGAGAAAGAAGCGCCATTGCACGCTTCCAACGTTGCCATTTTCAACGGCGAAACCAACAAGGCTGATCGCGTTGGTTTCAAAGTAGAAGACGGCAAGAAAATTCGTGTCTTCAAGTCGACCCAAAAAGCGGTTGATGCTTGAACACTGCTAGGTAGAAGACCATGGCACGACTAAAAGAGATTTACTGGAAGGAAATCGCACCGAAGCTTAAGGAAGAACTTAAGCTTTCGAACGTGATGGAAGTTCCACGCGTTACAAAGATCACCCTGAACATGGGTCTGGGCGAAGCGGTCGGTGACAAAAAAGTCATCGAGCACGCTGTTGCTGACCTGGAAAAGATCACCGGTCAGAAAGTCGTTGTGACTTACGCTCGGAAATCCATCGCTGGCTTTAAAGTCCGTGAAGGTTGGCCGATCGGCGTCAAAGTGACCCTGCGCCGTGAGCGTATGTACGAATTCCTGGATCGTCTGCTGTCGATCTCCCTGCCTCGGGTCCGCGACTTCCGCGGCCTGAATGCCAAGTCCTTCGATGGTCGTGGTAACTACAGCATGGGCGTAAAAGAGCAGATCATCTTCCCGGAAATCGACTACGACAAGATCGATGCTCTCCGCGGTCTGGACATTACCCTGACCACCACTGCCAAGAACGATGATGAAGGTCGCGCCCTGTTGCGTGCTTTCAAATTCCCGTTCCGCAACTGATTGGAGTAGGAAAATGGCCAAGATGAGCATGAAAAACCGCGAGCTGAAGCGTCAGCTCACGGTTGCCAAGTACGCCAAAAAGCGTGCAGCACTGAAAGCTATCATCGTTGATCTGAACGCAAGTCCAGAAGCGCGTTGGGAAGCTACAGTAGCTCTGCAGAAGCAGCCACGTGACGCAAGCGCTTCGCGCATGCGTAACCGCTGCCGCCTGACCGGTCGTCCACACGGCGTTTACCGCAAGTTCGGCCTCGGCCGTAACAAACTGCGTGAAGCTGCAATGCGTGGTGACGTACCTGGTCTGGTTAAAGCCAGCTGGTAAGCACTGTCAAAGTCTCGGTGTTCGGGATCGCAAGATCCTGACCACCGGTGACCTTGAACTTGAATCAAGCCCCTATTGGGGCTTGATTCATTTGTGGGGTGTGTCTAGAATACCCGGCTCGCCTGAGCCCGTACTTTTTTCGTGCGGATGTACTCGGCGACACGTAGTAGCCGCAAGGCTAATTTTTTTGTATTAGGAGCGTCTAGCCCATGAGTATGCAGGACCCGTTAGCGGACATGCTAACTCGAATCCGTAATGCCCAGATGGCTGAAAAGTCCGTCGTAAGCATGCCATCTTCTACTTTGAAGGTAGCTGTTGCCAAAGTCCTGAAGGACGAAGGTTACATTGCGGGTTATCAGATCAGCAGCGAAATCAAACCACTGCTGTCTATCGAGCTGAAATACTTCGAAGGCCGTCCGGTCATCGAGGAAGTGAAGCGCGTTAGCCGTCCAGGCCTGCGTCAGTACAAGTCCGTCGATGATCTGCCAAAAGTTCGTGGCGGTCTCGGTGTGTCTATCGTCTCCACCAACAAAGGTGTGATGACGGATCGTGCTGCGCGCGCTGCCGGTGTCGGCGGCGAAGTTCTTTGCACTGTGTTCTAAGGGGGGATAAGCATGTCACGCGTCGCTAAGAACCCCGTTAAGCTGCCAGCCGGTGTCGAAGTCAAATTCGCAGGCCAACAGCTTTCGGTGAAGGGTGCCAAGGGCACTCTCGAACTGAACATCCATTCGTCCGTTGAGATTGTTGAAGAAGCTGGTGAGCTGCGTTTCGCTGCTCGCAATGGCGATCAACAAACTCGCGCAATGGCTGGTACCACTCGTGCGTTGGTAAACAACATGGTCCAAGGCGTAAGCCAAGGCTTCGAGCGCAAGCTCCAGCTGGTCGGTGTTGGTTACAAAGCGCAAGCAAAAGGCACAGTGCTGAACCTGGCTCTTGGCTTCTCGCACCCAGTGGATTATGAACTGCCGGAAGGCATCACCGCTGAGACTCCTAGCCAAACCGACATCCTGATCCGGGGTATCGATAAGCAGCTGGTAGGTCAAGTGGCCGCCGAGATCCGCGACTTCCGTCCACCAGAGCCGTACAAAGGCAAAGGTGTGCGCTACGCGGACGAAGTCGTCCGTCGTAAAGAAGCCAAGAAGAAGTAGGGCATAGCAAATGACCGACAAAAAAGTTACTCGACTGCGTCGCGCTCGCAAAGCACGCCTGAAAATGCACGAACTCGAAGTCGTGCGTCTCTGCGTGTTCCGCTCGTCGCAGCACATCTACGCCCAGGTCATTTCGGCCGACGGCAACAAAGTCCTGGCATCTGCCTCGACTTTGGATAAAGAACTGCGTGATGGCGCCACTGGCAACATCGACGCGGCCACTAAGGTTGGCCAGCTGGTCGCTACGCGTGCTAAAGCCGCTGGCGTCTCGCAGGTGGCTTTCGACCGCTCTGGCTTCAAGTACCACGGCCGCGTCAAGGCGCTGGCTGATGCTGCTCGTGAAGCTGGGCTGGAGTTCTAAGTTATGTCAAATAACGACCAAAAGCGCGACGAAGGCTACATTGAGAAGCTGGTTCAAGTTAACCGCGTAGCCAAAACCGTAAAAGGCGGCCGTATCTTCACTTTCACCGCGTTGACCGTGGTTGGTGATGGTAAAGGGCGTGTTGGCTTCGGCCGTGGCAAGTCACGTGAAGTGCCTGCTGCGATCCAGAAGGCAATGGAAGCTGCTCGCCGCAACATGATCCAAGTTGATCTGAACGGCACCACTCTGCAGTACGCAATGAAGTCCGGTCACGGCGCTTCGAAGGTGTACATGCAGCCTGCTTCTGAAGGTACCGGTATCATCGCTGGCGGCGCTATGCGTGCTGTCCTCGAAGTTGCTGGCGTTCAGAACGTTCTGGCCAAGTGCTACGGCTCGACTAACCCGGTAAACGTGGTTCACGCCACTTTCAAAGGTTTGAAAGCTATGCAGTCTCCTGAGTCCATTGCCGCCAAGCGTGGCAAAAGCGTCAAGGAGATCTTCTGATCATGGCTACCGTTAAAGTTACGCTGATCAAAAGCATGACCGGCCGCATCCCTAACCACAAACTGTGCGTTAAGGGTCTGGGTCTGCGTCGCATCGGTCACACTGTAGAAGTGCTTGATACTCCCGAGAATCGCGGGATGATCAACAAGGCTTACTACATGCTGCGTGTCGAGGGTTAATCGATGAAACTCAATGATCTGAGTCCAGCGCCGGGTTCCCGTCGCGAAAAGCATCGTCCGGGCCGTGGTATCGGTAGTGGTTTGGGCAAGACCGGTGGCCGTGGCCACAAAGGTCAGTCCTCCCGCTCCGGTGGCACCATTGCTCCAGGCTTTGAAGGCGGTCAACAGCCGCTGCATCGTCGCCTGCCGAAGTTCGGTTTCGTTTCCCTGAAAGCCATGGATCGCGCAGAAGTGCGTTTGTCCGAACTGGCTAAAGTGGAAGGCGACATCGTCACCGTGCAGTCCCTGAAAGATGCCAACGTGATCAACGTCAACGTACAGCGTGTGAAAATCATGCTGTCCGGCGAAGTGACTCGCGCTGTTACCATCGGAAAGGGAATCGGCGCCACCAAAGGTGCGCGTGCGGCTATCGAAGCAGCTGGCGGCAAGTTCGAGGAATAAATGGCTAAGCAAGGTGCTCTCTCTGCGCTCGGCAAAGGCGGTATGTCTGAACTCTGGGCTCGTCTGCGTTTTCTGTTCCTGGCGATTATCGTCTACCGAATAGGCGCACACATCCCGGTTCCAGGTATCAACCCGGACCGACTCGCGGACCTGTTTCGACAGAATGAGGGGACCATTCTTAGCTTGTTCAACATGTTTTCTGGCGGCGCGCTGGAACGGATGAGTATCTTTGCACTGGGGATCATGCCGTACATTTCGGCATCGATCATCATGCAACTGATGACCGCCGTCAGCCCGCAGCTGGAGCAGTTGAAGAAGGAAGGTGAAGCTGGCCGTCGCAAGATCAGCCAGTACACCCGCTACGGCACTGTCGTCCTCGCTCTCGTTCAGGCTATTGGCATGTCCATTGGTCTGGCGGGGCAGGGCGTTGCGTTCACTGGTGACTTTGGCTTCCATTTCGTCGCGGTATCCACTTTTGTGGCTGGTGCGATGTTCATGATGTGGCTGGGTGAGCAGATTACTGAGCGTGGTGTTGGCAACGGTATCTCGATGTTGATTTTTTCGGGTATCGTCGCCGGTCTTCCGAGAGCAATCGGGCAGTCTTTCGAGTCTGCGCGTCAGGGTGATATCAACATCTTCGCCCTGGTTGCCATCGGTTTGCTGGCAGTAGCGATTATCGGTTTCGTGGTGTTCATTGAGCGTGGTCAGCGTCGTATTGCTGTTCACTACGCCAAGCGTCAGCAGGGCCGCAAGGTCTTCGCTGCGCAGACTAGCCACTTGCCGCTGAAGGTGAACATGGCCGGTGTTATTCCGGCCATTTTCGCGAGCAGCATTTTGCTGTTCCCGGCTTCGTTGGGTGCCTGGTTCGGCCAGTCTGAAGGTATGGGCTGGTTGCAGGACATCTCGCAGTCGATCGCTCCTGGTCAGCCGTTGAATATTCTGCTGTTTAGTGCAGGGATTATTTTCTTCTGCTTCTTCTATACGGCGTTGATGTTCAATCCGAAAGACGTAGCGGAAAACCTGAAGAAGTCCGGTGCCTTTATTCCGGGCATCCGTCCAGGTGAGCAGTCTGCGCGCTACATTGATGGCGTTCTGACTCGCTTGACCATGTTCGGTGCTCTTTACATGACGGCCGTGTGCTTGCTGCCCCAGTTCCTGGTGGTTGCAGCAAACGTACCGTTCTACCTTGGCGGGACCTCGTTGCTGATCGTCGTCGTGGTTGTGATGGACTTCATGTCCCAAGTACAATCGCACCTCGTTTCGCACCAGTACGAATCCCTGATGAAGAAAGCCAACCTGAAGGGTTACGGCAGCGGCATGTTGCGCTGAGTACCCATAAGGTTCGAGGAGTTGGTGATGAAAGTTCGTGCATCGGTGAAAAAGCTGTGCCGTAACTGCAAGATTATTCGCCGCGAAGGTGTTGTTCGAGTAATTTGCAGCGCGGAACCGCGTCACAAACAGCGCCAAGGCTGAGTGTGATTGTGCTTCAAGCCCGGTAGCTAGTGCGCTACCGGGTTGATTATTTGTTATTACAGCGATATTATCTCGCGCCCTATTTCTTGGCTTCCGGGGCGTAGGTAGCTGTCAATTGGAGTCCCACTGAATGGCCCGTATTGCAGGCGTTAACATTCCAGATAACAAGCATACTGTTATCTCGCTGACCTACATCTATGGTGTTGGTCGCACTACTGCACAGAAGATCTGTGCGGTGACTGGGGTAAACCCAGCAGCAAAGATCAAAGATCTGAGCGACGAGCAGATTGAACAGCTGCGTGGCGAAGTGGCGAAGTTCACCACTGAAGGTGACCTGCGTCGCGAAATCAACATGAAAATCAAGCGTTTGATGGACCTCGGTTGCTATCGCGGTCTGCGTCATCGTCGTGGTCTTCCAGTGCGCGGTCAGCGTACCAAGACTAACGCGCGTACCCGTAAAGGTCCGCGTAAGCCGATCCGCAAGTAATCGCCCCAGCGAATCGACAGGAAATTAATCATGGCTAAACCTGCTGCTCGTCCTCGTAAAAAAGTCAAAAAGACAGTGGTTGATGGCATCGCCCACATCCACGCGTCTTTTAACAACACAATCGTGACCATCACCGACCGTCAAGGCAACGCTCTTTCCTGGGCTACCTCCGGTGGTTCGGGTTTCCGCGGTTCCCGCAAGTCCACCCCGTTCGCTGCTCAAGTAGCTGCTGAACGTGCTGGTCAAGCTGCGCTGGAATACGGTCTGAAAAACCTTGACGTTAACGTCAAAGGTCCAGGCCCAGGTCGTGAATCTGCAGTCCGCGCTTTGAACGGCTGTGGCTACAAGATCGCCAGCATCACCGACGTGACGCCAATCCCGCACAACGGGTGCCGTCCGCCGAAGAAGCGCCGCGTGTAATCCAGGAGATTGTAAAGAATGGCTCGTTACATTGGTCCAAAATGCAAACTCGCTCGTCGCGAAGGCACCGATCTCTTTCTGAAGAGCGGCGTGCGCGCGATCGAATCGAAGTGCAACATCGAAGCAGCACCTGGTATCCACGGCCAACGCCGCGGTCGCCAGTCCGATTACGGCACCCAACTGCGTGAAAAGCAGAAGGTCCGTCGTATCTACGGCGTTCTCGAGCGTCAATTCAGCGGCTACTACAAAGAAGCTGCTGGCAAGAAAGGTGCAACCGGTGAAAACCTGCTGCAACTGCTCGAATGCCGTCTGGACAACGTTGTATACCGTATGGGTTTTGGCTCTACTCGTGCCGAATCCCGTCAGCTGGTATCGCACAAATCCGTCAGCGTTAACGGTCAGACCGTAAACGTACCGTCTTACCAGGTTCGTGCTGGTGACGTGGTCGCGATTCGCGAGAAAGCAAAGAACCAACTTCGCATTGTCCAAGCTCTCGATCTGTGTGCCCAACGTGGCCGCGTAGAATGGGTAGAAGTAGACACTGAGAAGAAGTCGGGCGTTTTCAAGAACGTTCCAGCTCGCAGTGATCTGTCCGCCGACATCAACGAAAGCCTGATTGTCGAGCTCTACTCCAAGTAAGGGCTAGAAAATAGGTGCATCCATGCAGATTTCGGTAAATGAGTTCCTGACACCCCGCCATATTGATGTGCAGGTTGTCAGTCCAACCCGCGCCAAGATCACTCTCGAGCCTCTCGAGCGTGGTTTCGGCCACACCCTGGGCAACGCGCTGCGCCGCATCCTGTTGTCCTCAATGCCCGGCTGTGCAGTAGTCGAGGCCGAGATTGATGGTGTACTCCATGAGTACAGCGCAATCGAAGGCGTACAGGAAGACGTAATTGAAATCCTGTTGAACCTTAAAGGTCTGGCTATCAAGCTGCACGGTCGTGACGAAGTTACGCTGACCTTGTCGAAGAAGGGTTCGGGGGTGGTTACCGCTGCCGATATTCAGCTGGATCATGATGTCGAGATCGTTAACCCCGATCACGTAATCGCTAACCTGGCGTCTAACGGCGCCCTGAACATGAAGCTCACCGTAGCTCGTGGTCGTGGTTATGAACCGGCAGACTCGCGTCAGAGCGATGAAGACGAAAGCCGCAGCATCGGTCGCTTGCAGCTTGACTCTTCGTTCAGCCCGGTTCGCCGTATCGCATACGTGGTGGAAAACGCCCGTGTCGAACAGCGTACTAACCTGGACAAGCTGGTTATTGATCTGGAAACCAACGGTACTCTGGATCCTGAAGAGGCTATCCGCCGCGCTGCAACCATTCTGCAACAGCAGTTGGCTGCGTTCGTCGACCTCAAAGGTGACAGTGAACCAGTGGTTGTCGAGCAGGAAGACGAGATCGATCCGATCCTGCTTCGCCCGGTTGACGATCTGGAACTGACTGTACGTTCGGCTAACTGCCTTAAGGCGGAAAACATCTACTACATCGGTGACCTGATTCAGCGTACCGAAGTAGAGCTGTTGAAGACTCCGAACCTTGGCAAGAAATCCTTGACTGAAATCAAGGACGTTCTGGCCTCCCGCGGTCTGTCCCTCGGCATGCGCCTCGACAACTGGCCGCCTGCAAGTCTTAAGAAGGACGACAAGGCGACTGCCTGATCGTCGTAATCACCGAACGTTGTGTTTGGTAAGGAATGAACCATGCGTCATCGTAAAAGTGGTCGTCACCTGAGCCGCACCAGCTCGCACCGCAAGGCCATGTTTCAAAACATGGCGGTGTCGCTGTTCGAGCACGAGCTGATCAAAACTACACTGCCAAAAGCTAAAGAACTGCGTCGCGTTGCTGAGCCGCTGATCACTTTGGCCAAGACAGACAGCCTGGCTAACCGCCGTCTGGCTTTCGACCGTACTCGTTCGAAAGCTATCGTTGGTAAGCTCTTCAACGACCTGGGCAAGCGTTACGCTACCCGTGAGGGTGGCTACCTGCGCATCCTCAAGTGCGGTTTCCGCACTGGCGACAACGCGCCTATGGCGTACGTCGAGTTGGTTGATCGTCCTGCCGGTGGTGAAGCTGTATCCGCTGAGTAAGACGTCAGTCTGAAACGAAGAACCGGGCCTAGTGCCCGGTTTTTTGTGCGCGCTTTAAAAGTGGCGCGTGCGTTAGTAATTTTCTATCGGTTCTGAAAGGTTAATGAATTTGTAGGTGTAACGTTCGTGGTCAATACTCCCTCTCAGCCGATTAGCCGGCAGTTAAAGACTGACAGAGGAAGAGATCGCATGAGCCAAAATAAAACGCTTACCACCGCCAGTGGCGCTCCTGTCGCCGACAACCAGAATTCCCGCTCCGCCGGCCCTCGTGGCCCACTGCTGCTCGACGACTTCCACCTGATCGAGAAGCTTGCCCACTTCAACCGTGAAAACATCCCGGAGCGCCGCGTACACGCTAAAGGCTCGGGTGCTTACGGTACGTTCACTGTGACTCGTGATATCACCGAGTACACCAGCGCCAAACTGTTTGAATCTGTCGGTAAGCAAACGCCAACGTTCCTGCGCTTTTCCACTGTTGGCGGCGAACGCGGCTCGGCTGACACCGAGCGCGATCCACGTGGTTTTGCCCTGAAGTTCTACACCGAAGAAGGAAACTGGGACATCGTGGGCAACAACACGCCCGTGTTCTTCATTCGCGATCCGCTGAAATTCCCGGATTTCATCCACACCCAAAAGCGCCTGCCGCAAAGCAACCTGAAAAGTGCGCAGATGATGTGGGACTTCTGGTCGCACTCGCCTGAGGCGCTGCACCAGGTCACGATTCTGTTCTCGGACCGCGGCATCCCTGACGGCTACCGTCACATGCACGGCTTCGGCAGCCACACCTACAGCCTGATCAGCGCCAAGGGCGAACGTCATTGGGTGAAGTGGCACTACAAGACCAAACAAGGGATCAAGAACCTGGCTCCCGCAGACGCAGCACGTCTGGCCGGCACCGATCCAGATTACGCTCAGCGGGACCTGTTCGAGGCAATCGAGCGCGGTGACTTCCCGAAATGGCGTGTGTGCATCCAGATCATGACCGAAGCTCAGGCGGCAGCGCACTACGAGAACCCGTTCGATGTGACCAAGACCTGGTCGCAAAAAGAGTTTCCGCTGATCGAGGTGGGCGAACTGGAGCTCAATCGCAACCCGCTGAACTACTTCGCTGAAGTTGAGCAAGCGGCGTTCGGTCCGAGCAACATGGTTCCAGGTGTCGGCCTGTCCCCGGATCGCATGCTGCAAGGTCGGGTGTTCGCCTATGCCGATGCCCACCGCTACCGTATCGGCACCAATCACCAGCAATTGCCGGTCAATGCGCCTCGCAGTCCGGTGAACAGCTACCAGCGCGATGGTTCGATGGCGTTCGGCAGTAACGGTGGTGCAGCTCCGAACTACGAGCCGAACAGCTACGTCGAATCGCCTAAACAAGCACCTCGCTACGCTGAGCCTGCGTTGGCGTTGAGCGGTGCTGCCGGTCGTTACGATCACCGTGAAGATACTGACTACTACAGCCACGCCGGTGCGCTGTTCCGTCTGATGAGCGATGAGCAGAAAACCCTGCTCGTCAACAACATTGCCGGCGCGATGGCCGGGGTTTCCAGTGACGTGGTCGATCGTCAATTGCAGCATTTCTTCAGGGCCGATCCGGCGTATGGAGAAGCAGTCGCAACGGCGTTGGGCGTAGCGCTTAACTAAGTCTAAACGAGAAGCAGAACCGCCCTCATTTGGGCGGTTTTTGCGTTATTTAAACCACTTTTCTCAGAATATCTTCGCTTTTATCGCGTAAACGCAGTGACCAAACAGCCGCCTTGGTTCAAACTACAGACTTTCAAGCAGGGAGATGTAGGGCGATGCAAGGCCACCCAGACGTAATCGATTACCTCAACACGTTGCTGACCGGCGAGCTGGCCGCGCGTGATCAATATTTCATCCATTCGCGGATGTACGAGGACTGGGGTTTCACCGAGCTCTACGAACGTATCAACCACGAGATGGAAGAAGAGGCTGGGCACGCCGATGCCTTGATGCGCCGAATCCTCATGCTCGAAGGTACGCCGCGCATGCGTCCGGACGACCTCGATGTCGGCACCACGGTCCCTGACATGCTGGCCGCCGACTTGCGCCTGGAGTACAAAGTCCGCGCCGCACTGTGCAAAGGCATTGAGCTCTGCGAGCAGCACAAGGATTACGTCAGCCGGGAGATGCTGCGTATCCAGTTGAACGACACCGAAGAAGATCACACCTACTGGCTTGAGAAGCAGTTGGGTCTGATCAAGTTGATCGGTCTGGAGAATTACCTGCAATCGCAGTTCTGAATTACCTCCTGTAGGAGCGAGCTTGCTCGCGATGGACTACAAACGCCGCGTATATTCATGGTTCACGCGTTATCGTTAACGACCATCGCGAGCAAGCTCGCTCCTACAGGTCAGATACAAAAAAGCCCCTGTCACTGTAGAAGTGACAGGGGCTTTTTCATGGGCCAGATTCAGGCCTTGTCACGAGCCAGCAGTGGCTTGAGGTAGAAGCCGGTGTGAGACTGCTTCATCTCGGACACTTCCTCCGGTGTACCGACGGCAATGATCTGCCCGCCCTTGGAACCGCCTTCCGGGCCCAGGTCGACCAACCAGTCCGCCGTCTTGATCACGTCGAGGTTGTGCTCGATCACCACCACCGTGTTGCCGTGGTCGCGCAGTCGATGCAGGACATCGAGCAGTTGCTGGATATCCGCGAAGTGCAAACCAGTGGTCGGCTCATCGAGGATGTACAGCGTCTTGCCGGTATCGCGTTTCGACAGCTCGCGGGACAGCTTCACCCGTTGTGCTTCACCACCAGACAATGTGGTCGCCGATTGCCCCAGCTTGATGTAAGACAGACCCACATCCATCAATGTCTGGAGCTTGCGCGCCAGGGCCGGAACCGCATCGAAGAACACCCGCGCTTCCTCGATGGTCATCTCAAGCGTCTCGTGGATGCTCTTGCCCTTGTACTTGATCTCCAGCGTCTCGCGGTTGTAGCGCTTGCTCTTGCAGACGTCGCACGGGACATAGATGTCCGGCAGGAAGTGCATTTCCACTTTGATCAGGCCATCGCCCTGACAGGCTTCGCAGCGTCCGCCCTTCACGTTGAAGGAGAAGCGCCCCGGACCATAACCGCGGGAGCGGGATTCCGGTACGCCGGCAAACAGTTCGCGAATCGGGGTGAACAAGCCGGTGTAGGTCGCCGGGTTGGAGCGCGGCGTGCGACCGATCGGGCTTTGGTCGATGTCGACGACCTTGTCCAGATGCTCCAGGCCTTTGATGCTGTCGTGAGCGGCGGCTTCAAGCGTCGTTGCACCGTTGAGCGCCGTAGCACTCAAAGGAAACAGCGTGTTGTTGATCAGCGTCGACTTGCCCGAACCGGACACGCCGGTCACGCAGGTCAGCAAGCCGATGGGAATGTCCAGATCGACATTGCGCAAGTTGTTGCCGCGAGCGCCCTTGAGGGACAGCGACAACTTCTTGTTGCGCGGGGTGCGTTTGGCCGGGACCGCAATCTTCACCCGCCCCGACAAATACTTGCCGGTCAGTGAGTCAGGGTGAGCCATGACCTCGGCCGGAGTACCTTCGGCGACGATGTGTCCACCGTGTACACCCGCTCCCGGGCCGATATCCACGACGTAGTCCGCCAGACGAATCGCATCTTCGTCGTGCTCGACCACGATCACCGTGTTGCCGATGTCCCGCAGGTGCTTGAGCGTGCCGAGCAACCGGTCGTTGTCGCGTTGGTGCAGGCCAATCGACGGTTCGTCGAGGATGTACAGAACACCCACCAGGCCCGCGCCGATCTGGCTGGCCAGGCGAATGCGCTGAGCCTCACCGCCGGACAACGTATCCGCACTGCGATCCAGCGACAGATAATCGAGGCCGACGTTGACCAGGAACTGCAGGCGCTCGCGGATTTCCTTGAGGATCTTGTCGGCAATTTCGCCACGGCGGCCGGTGAGCTTCAGCGCACCGAAATACTCGCAGGCATCGCCAATCGGCAGATTGGTCACCGCCGGCAGGGTCTTCTCGCCCACCCACACATGCCGCGCTTCCCGGCGCAGGCGAGTGCCACGACAATCCGGGCAATGCTGGGTGCTGAGGAACTTGGCCAGTTCTTCACGCACCGAGGCCGACTCGGTTTCGCGGTAGCGGCGCTCGAGGTTCGGCACGATGCCTTCGAACGGGTGCGAGCGTTTGACGATATCGCCACGGTCGTTCAGGTACTTGAAATCGACGTTTTGCGAACCGCTGCCGTGCAGGATGAATTTCTGCTGATCGGCCGGCAGTTCATTGAACGGCACTTCCAGGCTGAATTTGTAATGAGAGGCCAACGACCCGAGCATCTGGAAGTAATAGACGTTACGCCTGTCCCAGCCGCGTATCGCGCCTTCGGCCAGGGTCAGTTCGCCATTGACCAGTCGCTTGATGTCGAAGAACTGCTTTACCCCCAAACCATCGCACGTCGGGCAAGCACCAGCCGGGTTGTTGAAGGAAAACAGCTTGGGTTCCAGCTCGCTGATGGCATGGCCGCAGATCGGGCAGGCGAAGCGCGCGGAGAAGATCATCTCTTCGCCGGGCTCATCGTCCATCGGCGCCACCAGTGCAATACCGTCTGCCAGCTTCAGCGCGGTCTCGAACGACTCGGCCAGACGCTGTTGCAGATCGGCGCGGACCTTGAAGCGGTCGACCACGACATCAATCGAATGCTTCTTCTGTTTATCCAGCTTCGGCAACTCGTCCAGCTCGCAGAGCCGGCCGTTGACCCGAGCCCGCACAAAGCCCTGAGCGCGTAGTTCTTCGAAGACCGACAAATGCTCGCCTTTACGCTCGCGGATCACCGGCGCTAACAGCATAAGCTTGCTGCCCTCCGGTTGCGCGAGGACCAGGTCGACCATCTGGCTGACGGTCTGCGCTTCCAGCGGAATGTCGTGGTCCGGGCAGCGCGGAATACCGACGCGAGCGTAAAGCAGGCGCAGGTAATCGTAGATTTCGGTAATGGTGCCGACCGTCGAGCGTGGGTTGTGCGAGGTCGACTTCTGTTCGATGGAGATGGCTGGCGACAGGCCTTCGATGGTGTCGACGTCAGGCTTTTCCATCATCGACAGGAACTGCCGGGCATAGGCCGACAGCGATTCGACGTAGCGGCGCTGGCCTTCGGCGTACAGCGTGTCGAAAGCCAAGGAAGACTTGCCGGATCCGGACAGGCCGGTGATGACGATCAGTTTGTCCCGTGGCAGGGTCAGGTCGATGTTCTTCAGGTTGTGGGTTCGGGCCCCACGAATCAGGATCTTGTCCAAAGTGGCCTCGCTTGGCGGGCGTCGAAAACGTAGGAGTATACGGCCAAATACTGGATGGATGCACACTATCAAACGAGCGGATTTGTGTCTTACATGAAGAGTCTGTCAGCGGAGCGCGTCAAAGCGTCGCGATATACCCCGTCAATCGATGGGACTGGTAGAATCGCCGCCGGTTCACATGAGGTTTTTCCATGCACGATCCCCACAGCGAACGCATGAGTGGCAGTGAGACACGCGCAGCAAGCGGTCTGGCCCTGGTGTTCGCCTTCCGTATGCTTGGCATGTTCATGGTGTTGCCGGTACTGGCGACCTATGGGATGGACCTGGCGGGAGCGACCCCGGCCCTGATCGGGCTGGCGATTGGCGCTTACGGCCTGACCCAGGCGATTTTTCAAATTCCTTTCGGTTTCATTTCCGATCGCATCGGTCGTCGTCCGGTGATTTACCTGGGGCTGATCGTCTTCGCCCTCGGTAGCGTGCTGGCCGCCAATGCCGATTCGATCTGGGGCGTGATTGCCGGTCGAGTCCTGCAGGGAGCCGGGGCGATTTCCGCAGCGGTCATGGCGTTGCTGTCCGACCTGACCCGGGAACAGCATCGGACCAAAGCCATGGCGATGATCGGCATGACGATTGGTCTGTCGTTCGCTGTCGCCATGGTTGTAGGACCGTTGCTGACGCGCGCCTTCGGCCTGTCCGGATTGTTCCTGGCCACGGGTGGCATGGCGCTGTTCGGCATCGTGATCGTGATGTTCATGGTGCCGCGCGCAACCGGTCCGTTGCAGCATCGCGAGTCCGGTGTCGCGCGTCAGGCGCTGATGCCGACGCTCAAGCACCCGGACCTGCTGCGCCTGGACCTGGGCATTTTTGTGTTGCACGCGATGTTGATGTCGAGCTTCGTCGCATTGCCCCTGGCCCTGGTCGAAAAAGCCGGGCTGCCCAAAGAGCATCACTGGTGGGTGTACCTGACCGCGCTGCTGATTTCGTTCTTCGCCATGATCCCGTTCATTATCTATGGCGAGAAGCGACGCAAAATGAAACGAGTTTTGCTCGGCGCCGTCGTGACGCTGATGCTCACTGAGCTATTCTTCTGGCAGTTCGGTAACAGCTTGCGGGCCCTGGTGATGGGTACGGTGGTGTTCTTCACCGCGTTCAATCTGCTGGAAGCCTCGTTACCGTCACTGATCAGCAAGGTTTCACCCGCTGGCGGCAAAGGTACGGCGATGGGGGTTTACTCCACCAGTCAGTTCCTCGGTTCGGCACTGGGCGGGATCCTCGGCGGCTGGATGTTCCAGCATGGCGGTCTGTCGGTTGTGTTCCTCGGATGCGCCGGTCTGGCTGCCCTCTGGTTGGCCTTTGCTGTTACCATGCGCGAACCTCCCTACGTCACAAGCCTGCGCTTGCCGTTGTCGCCTGAGGCGATCCGTGAAGCGGGTCTGGTTGAGCGCCTGAAGGCGGTCGTAGGGGTAACAGATGCAGTGATCGTCGAGGATGAAGCGGCGATTTACATCAAATTGGACACCGAACTATTGGATCGCACGACCCTTGAGCGCCTGGTGAACAACCCGGCCGAGGCAGCGTGCGTAGCCTAGGAGAACGTTATGGCCCGTGGGGTTAACAAAGTCATATTGGTCGGCACTTGCGGCCAGGATCCTGAAGTTCGCTACCTGCCTAATGGCAACGCCGTGACCAACCTGAGTCTGGCGACCAGCGAACAGTGGACTGACAAGCAAACCGGTCAGAAGGTCGAGAAGACCGAATGGCACCGTGTATCGATGTTCGGCAAGGTTGCCGAGATCGCTGGCGAATACCTGCGTAAGGGTTCGCAGGTGTACATCGAAGGCAAGCTGCAGACCCGCGAGTGGGAAAAAGACGGTATCAAGCGTTACACCACTGAAATCGTGGTCGACATGCAAGGCACCATGCAACTGCTGGGCGGCCGTCCACAGCAGGGCGACCAACAAGGCGGGGGCAATAACTACCAGCAGTCCGCCCCGGCTCCACGTCAACAGGCGCCACGTCCGCAGCAGTCGGCACCGCAGCAGTCGCGTCAGGCTCCGCCTCCACAGCAGGCAGCGCCACAACCGGCTCCGGATTTCGACAGCTTTGATGACGATATCCCGTTCTAAGAGTCGGCTCAGACTTTCTTGTAAAGTTTAGCCGCGAAACCCCCGATCGGTCCTCTGGACGGGTCGGGGGTTTTCTTTTGCCCCTCATTTTGTAGGAGCCAAGCTTGCTGGCGAAGAACGATAACGCGGTTTTCCTGATTTACCGCGTCATCGTTCTTCGCCAGCAAGCTTGGCTCCTACAGGATTGCGGTCAACGGGATGAAGCGGTCACATTGGCCCGGGCCGAGTGCAGTTTCTTGTAGCTTTCGATCAACCGCAGGTGCCGGTCGAGCCCTTCCAGTTTCATGCTGGTCGGCGTCAAGCCATGGAAGCGCACACTGCCGTCCACCGAGCCGATGACTGCATCCATCCGCGCGTTACCAAACATCCGACGGAAATTGGCCTCGTAGTCTTCCAGCTCCAGGTCTTCGTCCAGCTTCATTTCCAGCACCGCGTTGACGGCTTGGTAGAACAAGCCACGGTCAACGGTGTTGTCGTTGTACTGCAAGAACATCTCCACCGCCTCTTTCGCCTCTTCAAATTGCTGCAAGGCGAGATAAATCAGCAGCTTCAACTCCAGAATCGTCAGCTGACCCCACACCGTGTTGTCGTCAAACTCGATGCCGATCAACGAGGTGATGTCGGTGTAGTCGTCCAGTTCGCTTTCCACCAGACGCTCAACCAGTGCTCGCAGTTCATCTTCGTCCAGGCGATGCAGGTTGAGGATGTCGGCGCGGAAGAACAGTGCTTTGTTGGTGTTATCCCAGATCAGGTCGTCTACCGGATAGATTTCCGAATAGTCCGGCACCAGGATACGGCACGCCGTCGCGCCGATATGCTCGTAGACCGCCATGTACACTTCTTTGCCCATGCCTTCGAGAATGCCGAACAAGGTGGCGGCTTCCTCGGCATTCGAGTTTTCACCCTGGCCGGAGAAGTCCCACTCCACGAATTCATAATCGGACTTGGAGCTGAAGAAGCGCCACGACACAACGCCGCTGGAGTCGATAAAGTGCTCGACGAAGTTGTTCGGCTCGGTCACCGCATGGCCTTCAAACGTTGGCTGGGGCAGGTCGTTGAGGCCTTCGAAGCTGCGGCCTTGGAGCAATTCGGTCAGGCTGCGCTCCAGCGCCACTTCCAGGCTCGGGTGCGCGCCGAACGAGGCGAACACGCCGCCGGTGCGCGGGTTCATCAACGTGACGCACATCACCGGGAATTCACCTCCCAGGGACGCATCCTTCACCAATACCGGGAACCCTTGTTCTTCCAGCGCCTGAATACCAGCCAGTATGGCGGGGTACTTCGCCAGCACGCTGGCCGGCACATCCGGCAGTGCAAATTCACCTTCGATGATTTCGCGTTTTACCGCGCGCTCGAAGATCTCCGACAGGCACTGCACCTGGGCTTCGGCCAGTGTGTTACCGGCACTCATGCCGTTGCTCAGGTACAGGTTTTCAATCAGGTTGGACGGGAAGTACACCACCTCGCCGTCCGACTGGCGCACGTACGGCAACGAGCAGATGCCGCGCTCTTCATTGCCCGAGTTGGTATCGATCAGATGGGAACCGCGCAGTTCGCCGTCGCGGTTGTAAATCTTCAGGCAGTACTCGTCGAGAATCTCAGTCGGCAGCGCGTCTTTGCGGCCAGGCTTGAACCAGCGCTCGTTCGGGTAATGCACAAACGCCGCGTTGGCGATGTCTTCGCCCCAGAACTGGTCGTTGTAGAAGAAGTTGCAGTTGAGGCGTTCGATAAACTCGCCCAACGCCGACGCCAACGCGCCTTCCTTGGTCGCACCCTTGCCGTTGGTAAAGCACATCGGTGAGTGTGCGTCGCGGATATGCAGCGACCACACGTTGGGCACGATATTGCGCCACGAGGCGATTTCAATCTTCATGCCCAGGTCCGCCAGAATGGCCGACATGTTGGCGATGGTTTGCTCCAGCGGCAGATCCTTGCCGGCGATGTAAGTGCTCGCCTCGGCGTTAGAAGCAGGCATCAACAACGCCTGGGCATCGGCGTCGAGGTTTTCCACCTCTTCGATCACAAACTCAGGCCCGGCTTGCACCACTTTTTTCACGGTGCAACGGTCGATGGAACGCAGGATGCCCTGGCGGTCCTTGTCGGAAATGTCCGCTGGCAACTCGACCTGGATCTTGAAAATCTGGTTGTAGCGGTTTTCCGGGTCAACAATATTGTTCTGCGACAGGCGGATGTTGTCGGTGGGGATATTGCGCGTGCTGCAATACAGCTTCACAAAGTAGGCGGCACACAACGCCGACGACGCCAGGAAGTAGTCGAACGGACCCGGTGCCGAGCCGTCGCCTTTGTAGCGGATAGGTTGATCGGCCACCACCGTGAAGTCGTCGAACTTGGCTTCAAGCCGAAGGTTGTCGAGAAAGTTGACCTTGATTTCCATGGGGGATTACCAGAATAACGGGCTAGACGATTTGGCCGCCATTATCCGGCTTTTCGGCCGTAAGTCTCAGAAAAAAGGCCAGTCACGTGCGCACGCGACTGGCCTTGTTTGTTTCGGGAGCGTCGGATTGCAGCACCTGACGCAGAAGCGTTGATCAGTGATGTGCCGCCAGGAACTCGTCGGTGGATACTACGCTTGCATAGGCGAAGCCCAGGGCCGACATGAAGGCCGCGTGAACGTGGGCTGCCGGAACCGTGAGACCGTTGAACTCCAGGTCACGGGAGGCACAGGCATCGTGGATCACTGTGACGCTGTAGCCAAAGTCGGCAGCGGCGCGGGTGATGCCATCGACGCACATGTGGCTCATGCTGCCGACGACCACCAGTTCCTTGATGCCTTGCTCGTCGAAGATCGATTTCAGATCGGTTTCGCGGAACGAGTTGACGAAGTGCTTGAGCACGACCGGCTCGTCGGCGCGGTTGAGGACTTTGGGGTGCAGCTTTGCGCCTTCGGAGCCTGGGGTGAAAAACGGTGCCGCGTCGGAGGTAAACTCGTGGCGGATGTGCACCACCGAATCACCGGCGTCGCGAAAGGCGTTGAGCAGACGGACGGCGTTGTCGGCCGCCGCGTCGGCGCCGACCAGCGGCCACTTGCCTTGGGGGAAGTAGTCGTTTTGGATATCGACTACGATGAGTGCTTGCTTGGCCATGACTGTTTCCTCGAAGTGCTTGTTGGTGTGGAATCAAGTATCGGGTCTGGCAGGCCGTCCGAGGATTGGCCGCACCGACAATAGAAGGGGGAAAACTGACAATGGACGTAGAACGGGCAATCGCCGAACTGGGCGTGCTGATCTATCCCGGCGCGCAGATGGCGGCGGTGCATGGGTTGACGGACTTGTTCGGGGTGGCCAACCGGATTGCCGCCGAGCATCAGTCTGCACAGTTGCCGTTGCTGCGGGTCAGTCATTGGCAGGTCGAGGGCGATCAGGCGCCGGTGCGGGTCTACGACAGTCATCCTGCTGCGGATGCCACGTTGGTGGCGGTGTTGATCCCGCCGTCGATCGGCGGTTTTTCCGAAGGCCGGGCGCCGCAGGGGTTGATCCGCTGGCTGCGTCAGCAACACGCCAATGGCGCGACCCTGGGCGGGGTTTGCGTGGGTTCGATCCTGTTGGCCGAAAGCGGCCTGCTCGACGGTCGCAGCGCCACCACTCACTGGACCTCAGCGAAAGCCTTTGCCGAGCGTTACCCGGCCATCAAGTTGAAGGCCGATACGCCCATCGTCGACGACGGTGACTTGATTACTACCGCGGGGCTAATGGCTTGGTCTGAGCTGGGGTTGCGTCTGGTCGATCGCCTGTTGGGGCCGAGCATCGCCGCCAGCACCGCGCGTTTCCTGGTGGTGGAACACAGCGACAGCGCGAGCGAGTGCGGCAGCAACTTTTCACCGATTCTCAGCCATGGCGACGCGTCGATTCTCAAGGTCCAGCATTGGCTGCAAAGCACCGGGGCGATTGAGGTGTCGCTGACGACGATGGCGGAGCGGGCCGGGTTGGAAGAGCGCACGTTCCTGCGGCGCTTCCGGGCGGCGACCGGGCTCAAACCTACCGAGTACTGCCAGCACCTGCGGGTCGGCAAGGCTCGGGAAATGCTTGAGTTCACCAATGGCACCATCGATCACATTGCCTGGACCGTGGGTTATCAGGACCCAAGTGCGTTTCGCGCGACGTTCAAGAAAATCACCGGACTGGCGCCGAGTGATTATCGAGCGCGGTTTGGGGTGACACCGGTTGCTGCAACCCGGTAGAAGCCTCACCCAAATCCCTGTAGGAGGGGGCTTGCCCGCGAAAGCGGTGTGTCATTCAGCATTAATGTCGACTGACATACCGCTTTCGCGAGCAAGCTTGCTCCTACAGCGGATATGCGCAATGTTTGAGTCGTGCAAAATGCCAGAGTAGATAATCGGGTCGTGCAGAATAAAACAGGCGTGGTGCCATCACGTTTTATGCAACTGGCTGATTCGAAAACCGTTTCACGCCAGCCGCCCTTGGCCTGATCTCTGCACCCCTTCAACTACATTCATCACGCGCAGATTGAAGGGGGACGCATGACCCCAACAAACCGCAAGAAACTGGTGGTCGCCCATTCGGTGCGCCCCGAGGCGCCGCTGCACGAAGTCGAAACCAACCGTGCGCTGGCCCGCTGGCTGGCGCAGATTGTCGGGCTCAAGTACGGCGGCAGTTACGACCCCGAACTTCACGATGGCCAAGACCTTTACCTGCTGCCGACCCAGACACTGGTTGGCGCCGCTGCCGCACGAGCATTGGGCGTCAAAGGGCCGGAGGATTTGTGGGGCGGTTACGTCGACCACGACTTCATCTGCACCAAAGCCATCAGCCACGGGTTGCTGAACAGACATGCGCGCGCGCCCGACGGCTGGGCGCCGTTGTTTTCCGAACGGGTGCGTGGCGTGGTGCTTGATGGTCTCAGCGTGTTTTCCCTCGACGATGCGCGTCCTGCGGCGGAACATTTGCTCTACAACGGCCCGATCCGCCTCAAGCCGATTCACGCCTGTGCCGGGCGCGGTCAGGAAGTGATCAAAAGCCTCGACGCGTTCGATGCCATCCTCGCCAGACCCGAGGCCAGAAAGCTGTTCAGCGAAGGCGTGGTACTGGAACAGGATCTGGACAAAGTGATCACCCACAGCGTCGGCCAGAGCTTTATTGGCGACAAGGTGTTGAGTTACTGCGGTGATCAATACTTGACCGAAGACGGTGGGGGCGAGCAGGTTTATGGAGGTTCCAACCTGCTGGTGGTGCAGGGTGATTACGACGACCTGCTCGCGTTGGAATTGCCGGAAGATGTACGACTGGCGATTCAGCAGGCGCAGGTGTTCGACAGCGCCGCGGACGAGGCCTACCCCGGTTTCTACGCCTCGCGGCGTAACTATGACATCGCCCAAGGCCTGGATAGCAGCGGCAAACAGCGCAGCGGCGTGCTCGAACAGTCCTGGCGCATGGGCGGCGCCAGCAGCGCCGAAATCGCTGCCTTGCAAAGCTTCGTCAATGATCCACGGATGCGCGCGATTCGCGTGTCTTCGGTCGAGACCTACATCGACCAACCGTTGCCCGCGGACGCCATCGAGGTGTATCGCGGGCCGGCGCAAGGTAGTGACTTTCTTCTCAAGTACGTAACGGTTAAATCCTATGACGGCTAGAAGCGAAACCATTCAGATCGACATCGACGACGAACAGATGAGCGGGACTTTTCTCAGTCCCAAATCGAAAGTCCCCGGCGTGCTTTTCGTGCACGGCTGGGGCGGTAGTCAGGAGCGGGACCTGGAACGGGCCAAGGGCATCGCCGGTTTGGGTTGCGTGTGCCTGACGTTCGACTTGCGTGGCCACACGGGCGGGACCGGGATTCCGCTGTCGCGCGTGACCCGTGAAGATAATCTGCGTGACCTGCTGGCGGCGTATGACCGATTGCTTGCCCACCCGGCGCTCGACACATCGGCGATTGCGGTGGTCGGCACCAGTTACGGTGGTTACCTGGCTTCGATCCTGACTTCGTTGCGGCCCGTTCGCTGGCTGGCGCTGCGCGTGCCGGCCCTGTATCGCGATGATTTGTGGCACACGCCCAAGCGTGAGTTGGACAAGGTTGATTTGCGCGATTACCGCAGCACGCTGGTTCGCGCCGACAGCAATCGAGCGTTGCATGCGTGTTCGCAATTCACCGGGGATGTGCTGCTGGTCGAGTCCGAGACCGATGACTACGTGCCCCACGCGACCATCATGAGTTACCGCGCGGCGTGTCAGCAGACGCATTCGCTGACCCATCGCATCATCGACGGCTCCGATCACGCGTTGAGCACGCCCATTGCGCAACAGGCGTACACCTCGATCCTGGTGGACTGGATTACCGAGATGGTGGTGGGCGAGCGGTTGAGCATTATTCAGTCGACCTGAGATGTGCGGTGCTCGTGAAGACGCCTTCGCGGGCAAGCCCGCTCCCACATGGATCTTCGGTGAGCACTTATCTGTGTGCATCCGCGATCAACTGTGGGAGCGGGCTTGCCCGCGATAGCGGCCTCCGGCTCAGCACATGTCTCAGGAGGGTTTCTTCGCAATCCGCAACGACTTGGCCTTGGCCTCCACCACCAAATACATCACCAGCGTAATCAACAACGGCAGGATGAAATAAATCGCCCGATACGCCAGCAAACCCGCCACCAGGCTCCCCCGTGACACCTCATGTTGCAGCAGCGCCACAAACACCGCCTCCAACACCCCAAGCCCGGCAGGAATGTGTGTGATGACCCCGGCGATGGCGCTGATCAGCAACACGCCGAGCACCAGCGGATAATCCAGTTTGCTCGGCAGCAGGGTGAAAATTACTGCCGCCATCAACGACCAGTTCAGCGCCCCGAGCGCCAGTTGCAGGATGGCCATGCGCAGCGACGGCAGGTCGATTTCTATCCCGCGAATCGCCCACTCCCGCCGTTTGGAAAACCGACACGCCGCCAGATACCCCGCGCTCAACAGCAGCAGTAAAACGCCCACGCCTTGTAACGCGTCGCTGCTCAGCTTCCAGCCCGGCGGCATGCGCACCAGCCCGCTGCTGAACACCGCGCCGGCAATCACCATGTAGCCAAACCAGTTGGTCGCCAGGCTCAGCCCGAGTATTTTCGCGATGTTGCCCTTGCTCACCCCGAGTCGCGAATACAGCCGATAACGCATGGCAATGCCGCCCACCCAGGCACTCAAATTGAGGTTGAACGCGTAGCTGATAATCCCCACCGGCAGGATCTGTTTCCAGGTCAGGTCCTGGCGAATGTAGGTGCGGCCGATCAGGTCGAAACAGGCATAGACCAGAAAACTCACCAGCGTCAGCCCGGACGCGATGACCAGCGTGCGCACTTTGAAATCGGCGAGGTTGTCGAACACTTCGCCCCATTCGAGGCGCTGGGCAAGCATCGTGAACAGCACGATTAGCGCGAGGAAAAACAGCATCGTCAGCGGCTTTTTCCAGCGGCTCCAACGGGACTTGGGCTGGGTGTCGGCGTGAGGTGCAGCGTGGGCTTCAACGCGGCTCATGGTGATCGCTCCCGGCCGGATGCGTGAAAGGTTTCAAGCGCGGTTTGTGCGCCGGCAACCAACCGGCCCACGCCGGGAAGTGCCGCAGAAAGTGAAACACCAGAAAGCCGACGGTCATGTGCCAGACCCGTCCGCGCGGGGCCTTGTCGGCGCACATGGCCTTGCAATGGTTGTTACTCAGATCTTCGAGGCGCTCGAACAAATCGCGGTTGAAGGCGCGATCGCGGATCAATACGTTGGCTTCCAGGTTCATCGACAGGCTTAACGGATCGAGGTTGCTGGAGCCGACGGTGCTCCAATCCTCGTCCACCAGCGCGACCTTGCCGTGCAGTGGGCGCTCGCAATATTCGTGGATCTGCACGCCCGACTTGAGCAGGTAGTCGTAGGTCATGCGCGCGGCCAGTTTGGCCACTAGCATGTCCGGCTGACCTTGCAGAATCAGTCGCACATCAACCCCACGCCGGGCCGCGTTGCGAATCTCCCGCAGCAGGCGATAACCCGGAAAGAAGTAGGCGTTGGCGATCACTACTCGCCGCTGGGCACTGCGCAGCACCTGGCGGTAGACCTCTTCGATATCGGTCGGATGCTCACCGTTATCGCGGAACACCAGGCGAACCTGGCCGTCATGATCACTGAACGCCAGTTCCGAGCGGCGTTGCCGGCGACGTTGCCACCAGTATTTGGCCCTGGCCTGACGACCGCTTTGCAACAGCGCGAAGTGATGAATATCGGCTACCGCCGGGCCTTGTACTTCAACCGAGTAATCCTGCTTGGCCTCGGGACCGAAATCGCCCAAATGGTCGGCGGAAAAATTGATTCCACCGATGAAGGCGACGGTGCCGTCCACCACCACGATCTTGCGGTGCAGGCGTCGGAACCAGTTGGTGCGGATGCCCAGACGCTTCGGCGCCGGGTCGAATATCTGGATGTGCACACCGGCCTCGCTCAGGGCGGTGAGGTAACTTGTGCTCAGTTCGCCGCAGCCAAAACCATCGAGACTGGCGGTAACCCGCACGCCGCGCCGGGCGGCATCGCTGAGCACTTGTTGCAGCTCATTGCCGACCTTGTCCTCAAACACAATGAAGGTTTCCAGGAGAATTTCGGTTTTCGCCTGGCGCATGACCTCGAACACCCGAGGGAAATAAGCTTCACCGTTTTCCAGCAGCTCGACGCGGTTGTTCCCCTGCCAGCCGTACTCGACGTCAACCGCGCCTGGCGCCCGGGCGGGCGCGTTGGTGGAGAGGTGTTCCACGGTCGATTTTTCCATCGATGGGGCGCTCATAGCTCGATCTCCACCGATAGCGGTGCATGGTCGGAAAGGTGTGACCAGGGCCGCGCCGACAACACTTGCGGGTGGCTGGCCTTGAGGTTGCGTATGTAGATGCGGTCCAGGCGCAGCGCGGGCATTCGCGCTGGAAAACTACGCGCCGGCTTGCCGTGGTGTTCGGCGAACACTTCCCGCAGACCGCTGGGCTTGAGCAGTGCATCGGCGCGCTGGCGCCAGTCGTTGAAGTCACCGGCGACGATCACCGGGGCATCACTGGGCAGCTCTTCGAGGCGTCGCGCCAGTAGCTTGAGTTGTTCCGTGCGGTGGGTTTCGCGCAGCCCGAGATGGACGCAAATGGCGTGCACTTCGGTGCTGTCACCGGGCAGGCGCAACACGCAATGGAGAATGCCGCGGTTCTCGTGGCCACCGATGGAGACGTCGAGGTTGTCGTGGCGAATGATCTGGAATTTCGACAGCAGCGCATTGCCGTGATCGCCCGCCGGGTAGACAGCATTGCGGCCATAGGCGAACTGCGGCCACAGGGTGTCGGCCAGGAATTCGTATTGCGGCATCGTCGGCCAGTTGCTGTAGCGCTGGGGATGATGCTCGTGAGTGCCGTGAACCTCCTGCAAAAACACCACGTCGGCAGACACACTGCGCACCGCTTCGCGCAACTCGGGCAGGATGAAGCGCCGGTTCAGCGCGGTGAAGCCTTTATGGGTGTTGACCGTCAACACAGTGAAGCTGCGCACGGCGGTGATGATGGGTTGCTGTTCATCGGTAGTGCCGACCGGTTCGGAAATGCTCATGTCAGCACTCCTTCGGCGGCCGGTTCACCGGGGCGGGTGGCGAGGTCTTTGTCCAGATGGAAGCGCTCCAGAAGGCTGCGCGCATCGAAAGGCGCGCGGACTTTGATGTCGTTGTCGAAGTAGCAAAACACTTCCCGGGACTTGCGCGCCTTGGGCTTCTGCCGCGGCGCGATCAACTGCGGGTCGCTCGGTTGCCGGCCGTGATGCCAGGCTTCGATCCGATCGCCCCAGCGTTTCAGCGCTTGAGGGGTGTAACCGCTGGCGTAGAGCTCCTCGGCACCGTGCAGGCGCAGGTAGACGAAATCGCTGGTGATGTCTTCGCGGTACGGCCATTTACCGGCGGTGTCGGCGATGACCAACGCGGCGTTGTGGCGTTTGAGCAGGCGGACGAAGGCCGGGTCGACGAAGCTGTCATTGCGGATTTCCACGGCATGGCGCACCGGCATTTTCTTGTAGGCCTTCATGCTGGCGTGACCGTGCAAGTGCGAATCATGCTGGTGGGCGAGGGCGGCGGCCTGTTCGGTGTCGTGGGGGAGTTGTTCGAGAAAGGTTTCGAACAGTTCGGCATCGAATTTGAAGTTGGGCGGGAATTGCCAGAGGATCGGACCGAGTTTGTCCTTGAGCTCCAGCACCCCGGAGGCGAAGAAATTCGCCAGGGGTGTATGAACGTCCCGCAGGCGCCTGATGTGGGTGATGAAACGTGGGGCTTTGACGCTGAAGACGAAGTCCGCCGGGGTTTCGGCGTACCACTGGGCATAACGTTCAGGCCGTTGCAGGGCGTAAAACGATCCATTGATTTCGATGCTGTTGACCGCCCGCGAGGCGAATTGCAATTCGCGCTTCTGGGTCAGCCCCTTCGGGTAGAAATCGCCCCGCCAGGGCGTGTAGCGCCAACCTGAAATACCGATGTGAATCGCCGCCATGTCGCCTCCCGTCTAATGGTCCTCGGACAACCCTGTCTTTTGATGACTGTCGGGCGAACGAGAAAGTTTCGACGGCATTACGGGCGGCACACCTTCTACGAATCACCACGGATCCTGTGGGAGCGGGCTTGCCCGCGATAGCGGTGTGTCAGTCACATCATCGCTGGATGTGCCGCCGCCATCGCGGGCAAGCCCGCTCCCACAGTGGATCGGTGGTGAATACAAAAGGGGTAAACACTGCAATTCAAATGTGGGAGCGGGCTTGCCCGCGATAGCGATGGGTCAGGCGCATCAATGCTGGATGTGCTGCCGCCATCGCGGGCAAGCCCGCTCCCACAGTGGATCGGTGGTGAGTACAAAAGGGGTAAACACTGCAATTCAAATGTGGGAGCGGGCTTACCCGCGATAGCGGTGGGCCAGGCGCATCAATGCTGGATGTGCTGCCGCCTTCGCGGGCAAGCCCGCTCCCACAGTGGATCGGTGGTGAATACAAAAGGGATAAACACTGCAATTCAAATGTGGGAGCGGGCTTGCCCGCGATAGCGATGGGTCAGGCGCATCAATGCTGGATGTGCCGCCGCCATCGCGGGCAAGCCCGCTCCCACAGCGGATCGGTGGTGAATACAAAAGGGGTAAACACTGCAATTCAAATGTGGGAGCGGGCTTGCCCGCGATAGCGATGGGTCAGGCGCATCAATGCTGGATGTGCTGCCGCCTTCGCGGGCAAGCCCGCTCCTACAGGGGTTATCAGTGGCCTGTGACTACTCGGGTTGAACCTTCGGCATACACCGGGCCCAAGCGGTCGAGACGGCCACTCCAGGCGGTCAGTGCCAGGGCCACCAGCACCACCAAGCCACCAATCCATGCGGTGTGGATCAAGCCCATGTGGGCGACGATCAAGCCACCGCCCCATGCACCGCCGGCGATGCCGAGGTTGAACGCGGCGATGTTCAGGCCCGAGGCCACGTCCACCGCATTGGGGGTGTGATGTTCGGCCTGACGCACCACATACACCTGCAAGCCAGGCACGTTGCCGAACGCAACCGCGCCCCAGACCAGCACGGTGGCCAGGGCCAGCCATGGATTGTCGGCGGTGAAGGTCAGTACGAACAGTACGGCAGCCAGCAGGGCGAAGATGATTTTCAGGGCGCTGATCGGGCCGCGTTTGTCCGCCAGTTTGCCACCCCAGATGTTACCGACGGCCACCGAGATGCCGTAAACCAACAGCACCAGGCTCACGGTGCCGGCGCTGAAACCGGAAATGTCCTGAAGAATCGGTGCCAGGAAGGTGAAGGCGATAAACGAGCCGCCGTAACCGACCGCCGTCATGGCGTACACCAGCAACAGGCGTGGTTGCTTGAGCACTTGCAACTGTTCCAGCAACGACGCCGGTTTGCTGTGGGCAATGTTTTTTGGCACGTAGAGCAGACTGCCGATGAAGGCGATTACACCCAGCGCCGACACGGCGAGGAAGGTTTCACGCCAGCCGAAATGTTGACCGATGAACGTCCCCAACGGCACGCCGGTGACCAGCGCCACGGTCAGGCCGGTGAACATGATGGCAATCGCGCTGGCGGCTTTTTCCTTCGGCACCAGGCTGGTGGCGATGGTCGAGCCAATCGAGAAAAACACCCCGTGGGCCAGGCCGGTGACGATCCGCGCAATGATCAGCGATTCGTAGCTCGGCGCTTTCCAGGCCAGCAAGTTGCCGAGGGTAAACAGTACCATCAGCGACAACAGCAGCAGTTTGCGCGGGACTTTGCCGGTGAGGGCGGTCAGCACCGGGGCGCCAATGGCAACACCCAGGGCATAGAGGCTGACCAGCAGGCCGGCGGAGGGCAGGCTGACGCCAAGGTCGGCGCCGATGGTCGGTAACAGGCCAACGATGACGAACTCGGTCGTCCCGATGGCAAAGGCGCTTAGGGTCAGCGCGAGCAAGGCAATGGGCATGGCTGCAACTCCGGTGGACTGATTGATGGAGCGCAGTGTCGGGGTTTAGGTTGTGCGGAAAAATACAGGGATTGGCATTTGATATTTGATCTGTACGCAAATATGGACCTTGTAGCAGCTGGCGAAGCCTGCGTTCGGCTGCGCAGCAGTCGTGAAATCCGATAACTCGGTGTAACAGGTAAACCGCGTGCTCAGGGTTTACGACTGCTGCGCAGCCGAACGCAGGCTTCGCCAGCTGCTACAAGGATTGCGATATGGTCGTTATCTCTCGGCTAAAACCGAACTTGCCTACAATGTTTCGATCAGTTCCTTACAGACCCTTTCGCAGGAGCGCCGCGTTTGTTCAAGTTCAAGACCGCGATACTACTGGGGGCGTTGCTGATTCTGGGCAGCAATGAACTGGAGGCAGCGGCGATACCGGGTATCCCGGCGGCCGCCACGCCTGCCGTGCCACCGGCACACCCCGAACCGCTGGTTCAGGGTGGTCTGCTGGGGGCCATCAGTTCGAGCATCGAGGAAGTCCAGGGCAAACTCGATCTCAACGAAGACCTGCTCGACGCCTGGCGCGTACGTGCCGACCGGGCGGCCGATGAGGTGGATCAACTGGTCAATCATCCATCGGCCCGTTCGACCTGGAGCGTGGCCGGGGACTTCCTGCTGTTGTCCGGCGTGTGGATTGGCGTCTTTGCGTTGCTTTGGTTGCTCGGAGGACTGCTCACCAAACGTCTGTGCCAGAACCGCCTGCTGCTCACTCGCGAACGGGGTCAGGCGTTGCTGGGTTACGTGTTGCCCTACACGATTCCGGCGCTGATCAGCCTGCCGCTGACGCTGTATGTCAGCCACTTTCTGAAGGTGTCCGCCGGACGTGCGCTGGCGTTGTGTTTCGCCTACGCCACCAGCAGCGGCATTTTCGCCGCGTCGCTGTTGTTGTCGCTGGTGGTGCTGTTCAATGCCGGTCACAAGCGACCGGCGGTGCAGATCATTCGCCAGTACAGCCCGAAGCCGCTGTTCGTGATTGGCTTCCTGGTGGCCCTCAGCGATGCCTTGACCAGCCCGCAGATCGCCCGTCTGCTGGGCGGCAATCTTACCAGCAGCATCGCGGTGTTCACCGGGCTGGGCGCGTCGATTTTCTTTGGCCTGCTGGTGATCAAAATGCGCCGCCCGGTCGCTCATCTGATCCGCATCCTGCCGTTGCCCCAGCGTCAAAGTCAGCCGGCATTGCGCGAAATGCTGCGGATTTTTTCCGGGCTCTGGTATTGGCCGATTCTGTTGATGGTGCTGGTGTCGGTGATCAACCTGATCGGCATCGGCGATGACAACCAGAAAGTGCTGCGCTGCGCGCTGTTCACCACGGTGTTGTTGATTGCGACGGTGTTTCTCAGCACCACGCTGCATCATCTGTTCAAGTCGCGCAGCGAGTCGGCGGCGCGCCGCAGCAGCGCCTACAAGGATCGCTTTCTCAGCCTTTCGCACGCGTTGCTGCGGATCGCCATGGCCATTGTTTTCATCGATATCCTCGGGCGTATCTGGGGTGTGTCGCTGTTCGAATTTGCCGTGAGTAACACGGTCGGCCGGGCAATCAGTGATTCCCTGAGCCGTATCGGTTTGATTTTCCTGATCACCTGGATGGTCTGGGTGGTCCTGGACACGGCGATTCAGGAAGCACTGAAACCGCCCGTCAGCAAGCGCTCGGCGCGTCAACCCAGCACCCGAGTCAAAACCATCCTGCCGCTGCTGCGCAACGCGATCAAAATCATCCTGGTGGTGATCTGCGCCATCACCACCATGGCCAACCTGGGGATCAACGTTGCGCCATTTTTGGCCGGTGCAGGGGTCGTGGGGTTGGCGATCGGTTTTGGCTCGCAGCAACTGGTGCAGGACGTGATCACCGGGTTGTTCATCATCATCGAAGACACGCTGTCGATTGGCGACTGGGTGGTGCTCGATTCCGGTCATGCCGGCACGGTCGAAGGGTTGACCATCCGCACCTTGCGCCTGCGCGATGGCAAGGGGTTCGTGCACTCGGTGCCGTTCGGCCAGATCAAGGCAGTTACCAACCAATCGCGGCAATTCGCCTATGCGTTTTTCTCGGTGCAGTTCACTTACGACACCGATGTCGACAAGGCCATCGAACTGATTCGCGAGGCCGGGGATTCGATCCGTGAAGACGCGTTCCTCAAGTACAACCTGCAAGGGCCGCTGGATGTGTTCGGCGTCGACAAGATGGACTTGAATGGCGTGGTGTTGACGGCGCAGTTCCGCACGGTGTCGGGCGGGCAATATGCGGTGAGCAGGGCGTTCAACCAGCGCTTGAAAAAGCTTGTGGATAACTGCCCGTGGGTGCATTTCGCGCAGACTTATCCACAGCAGGTTTTGTTGGCGCGGCAGGGGGTCGAGCCGAAAGAGGGTGTTCCGGCGGTGGAGCATTCATCGGTGTTGATGCCGGACCAGTCGCGCACTCAATGAGTTGTGTTGGGCCTGATGGCCTCATCGCGGGCAAGCCCGCTCCCACAGTGATCTCTGTTGTTTACAAGTTCTGTGTTACAGAAAAACCTGTGGGAGCGGGCTTGCCCGCGATGGGGCCAGACCAGACAACATCAATGCCGGGTCAGTTTGTGGTGAAGCTGGGCAGTTGATTGCTGATCCAGTTCCAGCCAGAAATGCTGTTTGCCGGCAATCTCGGCCGCCGCCGGCAATCCATCGCGATACACCAGCCGATTACTCGCCAGCGCCGGGACTTTCGCCCCAGGCAAAAGTGTGCCGGCGAGGTTCAGCGGATCGACACCGCACACCGCGATCAAGCTCCCGTCATGCGGCCGGCGTCGCACTTCGCGCAGTAACGGAATCGCCTCGGGCAGCGCAAACTGCTCACCCGCCAACCCGCTGACAAACCGCCCGCCACGAATCTCGCCCCGCGCTTCCAGTCGATGGAAAGTACGCAGCAATTCCCGCCAGCTCGGCAGCCAATCCGCCTCACGTTCCAGCAAACGCCAGAACACCACGCCGTAGCGGCGCAGCAAGGTCATGGCGATGTGTTCCAGGGTGTCAGCGGGTGTGGGCGCCGGGCGTTTGTTATCCACAACCGGTGGCGCCGCTCCGCGTCGCAACAATGCCCAGCGCCCGGCATCGTCCATCCCGCCGACAAACGCCCCGCGCCCACGTCGGCTGCTGCGATTCTGCCGTTTGCTGGCGGGAGTGATCAGCGCGCGCAGGCCGGCGAAGCTGTCGGCATTCACCAATCCGGCACCGACCAATTCCTGCAAGGCGATTTCCAGTTCCGCGCGCAGCAGATGCGCTTCGTGAGTCAGCTCATCAAAAAACAGCGCACCGTGTTGGCTGAGTGCCTCAAAGACCTTCTGGGTCTTGGGGGAAAGTTCGCTGACCGGTGTCTGTTCGGTCAGGCTGCTCCACAATCCGACCTGACTGCGCGGCAGCAGCAGAATCGGCGTGCTGCGCAACGCGGTGCTGGCGCTCTTGTTGCGCGCGGTCAAACGCGTCCAGACCAGTTTGCCGCTGCGGCACACGTCATCCAGCCAACTCGCCGAATAGTCTTTGATGCGTGCCGGCAGAATGTCGCTGTCCCAGGCTGACGCCGCAGCGGGGTAGCCTTCGAACTGGCTGATGATCGCCGGCAAAATCGCGCTGCCCTGACCTTGTGTCGTCGTGGACAGATGCTGCCAGTCGAACAGGAACCGCATGAAATCCTGCAACGCCACCGGCTCGATTTCCCGCCGCAGACGCTTGACCGTGTAGCGGTGAATGCGCGCCAGCAAATGCCGCTCGCACCATTGTTCCTGATCGGCGCCCGGTGTGAATTGGCCGCGCAGCACATAACCTTCGCGCTCCAGTTGTGCCAAGGCTTGAGTGACTTGAGTCGCCGCCAAACCGAGCGGCTCGGCGATCGCGTTAAGCGGTAACGGACCAAAGGCACTTAGCCGTGCGCGGATCACTTCCAGCACCGCTTCGTCCGGCTCCCAGGCTTCATCGAAACCGGGCAATGCCTCCAGCGGCGGCAGCAATGTGGCGCGTGGATAAATCGCTCGCAGACACGTCAGCCGCTCCAGTGCCAGCCACAACGACTGCCCGGCATTGATCTGCAAACGAGTGGCGCGGCCGCTGTCAGCCAGGGCGTTCAGCCACTCAAGCCAATGTGGATTGGTTTGCGCTTCGGCGTCGGTGATGCACGAAAGGCTCATCAACGCCTCATGCATTTCATCGGCGCCAGTGGGCGCTGGCCAGGCTTCGTCGCGCACCGCTTGAATCGCCTCGGCGTCCAGCGCACCAAGGTCGTCGGTGGACTGCGGATCGCTCCAGCGCCGGTTGAGCACCGCTTGCGTGCGGCGTTCCTCCAGCGGCGCGTCGTCGAGAAAGGTGTAGGGCCGGGCGCTGAGGATTTCCGCCGCCAGCGGCGAGGGCGCCGGCAGGTCGCGGCTGATCAGGCGGATGTCGCCACGCTCCATGCGGCGCAACAACGCCAGCCAGCCTTCGCTGTCCATGGCGTCGTGCAGGCAATCGTCGAGGGTTTGCTCCACCAGCGGATGGTCGGGAATTTCTCGTTCGCCGGCGAGGTTTTCCACGCAGGCGATCTGGTCGGGGAAGATGCTGGCGATCAGGTCTTCGCTTTTCATTCGCTGGATCTGCGGCGGTACTTTGCGCCCGCCGCTGTAGCGCGGCAGTGCCAGGGCCACCCCGGCATTCCAGCGCCAGCGCACGCCGAACAGCGGCGCATCGAGCACCGCTTGAATCAGCGTGTGTTCGGCGCTGTTGCTGTGCAGGTAGCGCCAGACATCCTCGAGCTCAAAGCTATGGCTGGTGGACAGCGACAGTACGATGGCGTCTTCGCTGGCGGCGGCCTGTAATTCGAAGTTGAAAGTGCGGCAGAAACGCTTGCGCAGGGCCAGGCCCCAGGCACGGTTGATGCGGCTGCCGAACGGCGTGTGGATGATCAGTTGCGTGCCGCCGGATTCGTCGAAAAACCGCTCCATCAGCAGCGTGTCTTGCGACGGCAGGGCGCCGAGGGTCAGGCGCGCACGGGCGAGGTATTCCACCAGTTGTTCGGCGCTGGCGAAGTTCAGGCCCAAGGTTTGGGTCAGCCAGTCGAGGCTCGGTTGCAAGTTGCCTGGCGTGGCGCCGAGCAGTTCATCGAGCTGCGCTTGCAGGCGTGCCACGGCAAACGACAGTTCCGCGCTGCGCCCCGGTGCTTCACCGAGCCAGAACGGAATGGTCGGCGGTTGACCTTGGGCGTCTTCGACCCGGACTTTGCCGGTTTCGACCCGCAGGATTCGGTAGGACGTATTGCCCAACTGGAAGACATCCCCGGCGATGCTTTCCACCGCAAAGTCTTCGTTGACGCTGCCGATGTTCAGCCCTTGGGGCTCCAGCAAAACACTGTAGTCGGCGTTGTCCGGAATGGTCCCGCCGCTGGTCACGGCCGTCAATTTGGCGCCCCGGCGGCCGCGCAGGGTGCGGCTCACGGCGTCGCGATGCAGGTAAGCGCTGCGGATGCCCTGACGACCGTTGTAACCTTCGGCGAGCATGTGCAGCAGCGCCTGGTAATGTTTTTCATCGAGTTCGACGTAGGGCGAGGCTTTGCGGAATGTCTCCAGCAGCGCCTGTTCCTGCCATTCCTGGCAGCTGACTTCGGCGATGATCTGCTGGGCCAGCACGTCCAGCGGCGCCTGCGGGATCAGCAAGGTGTCGAGCTCGCCACGGCGTACGCAATCGAGCAGGGCGGCGCATTCGATCAGATCGTCACGGGTGGTGGCAAACAAACGGCCCTTGGGCGTGCCACCGACCTGGTGCCCGGAGCGGCCGACCCGTTGCAGAAAACCGGCGATCGAGCGTGGCGATGCAATCTGACACACCAGGTCGACGTCGCCGATGTCGATGCCCAACTCCAGGGACGCCGTGGCAATCAACACTTGCAACTCGCCACGCTTGAGCCGCTGTTCGGCGTCCAGGCGAAATTCCTTGGCCAGACTGCCGTGGTGAGCGGCCACCGCGTCTTTACCGAGGCGCTCGCTCAAGTGCCGGCTCAAGCGTTCGGCCAGGCGCCGGGTGTTGACGAAAATCAGCGTGGTGCGGTGTTCGCGGGCGAGGGTGGCGAGGCGGTCATAGACCAGCTCCCAGACGTCATTGGCCATCACCGCCGACAACGGCACCGGCGGCACCTCGATGTCGAGGTCTCGCGGGCGGGCGTGGCCGATGTCGATGATTTCGCAAGGACGGTCGCGGCCCACCAGAAAGCGCGACACCGCTTCGATGGGCTTTTGCGTGGCGGACAGACCGATGCGCACCAACGGTTCGGCACACAGCGCTTGCAAACGTTCCAGACTCAGGGCCAGGTGACTGCCGCGCTTGCTCGCGGCGATGGCGTGGATTTCATCGACGATCACCGTGCGCGTGGTGCCGAGCATCTGCCGGCCGGAATCGGAGCCGAGCAGTACGTAAAGCGATTCCGGGGTGGTGACCAGGATATGCGGCGCGTTCTTGCGCATCGCCGAGCGGTCTTTTTGCGGCGTATCGCCGGTGCGCACGGCGGTATTGATCTGCAATTCGGGCAGGCCCATCACCCGTAATTGCTCGGTGATCCCGGCCAGCGGGTTTTGCAGGTTGATCTGGATGTCGTTGGACAGGGCTTTTAGCGGTGAAACATAGACCACCAGGGTTTCGTCCGGCAGATGGCCGCCGTTGGCCAGGCCTCGATGGACGAGCTCGTCGATAACGGCGAGGAACGCGGTGAGGGTCTTGCCGGAGCCGGTGGGCGCGGCGATCAGGGTCGAGCGGCGCTGGCGGATCAACGGCCACGCCCAGGCCTGGGCGGCGGTCACCGTCGGGAAGGTGCTGCTGAACCAGGCGCTGACGGCGGGGTGGAAGCCTGCCAGGGCGCTGTCCGGTGGAATTGGCAGATTCATGCCCTGATTTATGCGGGTGAGTGGGGGAAGTTGCAAGTACCGCTCAAGACCTTCGCTGGCCTTCAGGGCCCCATCGCGGGCAAGCCCGCTCCCACAGGGATCTTCTGTGAATGCAAAATGTGTGAACAACACAGAACACTGTGGGAGCGGGCTTGCCCGCGATGGGGCCGGCAGCTGCGCCACAAATCCCTGCCAACTACACTTTACGGATGACGGTTGCGCACTAAACCCGCAAAATGCAACGATTCCGGCAACTATCAACGACATCGCCCGTGGGCGGCGTCGATAAACCATTGTTCCAATCAGACTGGGCCTGCTGACTCTATGCGAATGCGCCTTATGTTACTGGGCGGCGGAAATGCCCTTGGGCAGGCGCTGATTCGCCTCGGTGCGGAGGAAGACATCGGCTTCCTCGCCCCCCGCCCACCGCAAGACGGCTGGGATGCCGCGAGCCTGACGCAACTGCTCGACGATACCCGCCCGGACGCGCTGATCAACCTCGCCTACTACTTCGACTGGTTCCAGGCGGAGACGGTCAGTGAGACGCGTCTGGCCGGGCAGGAGCGGGCGATCGAGCGTCTGGCCGAACTGTGCCAGCATCACAACATCGTGCTGCTGCAACCGTCGAGCTATCGCGTATTCGACGGCTCCCGGGCGACTGCCTACAGCGAAAAGGACGAACCGGTGCCCTTGGGCCTGCGCGGTCAGGCCTTGTGGCGAATCGAGCAAAGCGTGCGCGCTACCTGCCCGCAGCACGTACTGCTGCGTTTCGGCTGGCTGCTCGATGACAGCCCCGATGGCACCCTCGGGCGTTTCCTCGGTCGGGCCGAACAGCCTGAAGAGCTGCTGATGGCCGACGACCGTCGAGGCAATCCGACGCCAGTGGACGACGCTGCGCGGGTGATCATTTCGGTGCTCAAGCAACTCGATTGTGCAGCACCGCTGTGGGGCACCTACCATTACGCCGGGCATGAGGCGACCACGCCGCTGGCATTGGGGCAAGCTATCCTCACTGAAGCACGCAGCTTGCATCCGCTGGCCATCGAAGCACCGACCGCCCAGGCTCACGCCGCGCGCCCGGATGCCGCCGAAGAGCCACAGCACGCGGTGCTGGCCTGCAAGAAGATTCTGCATACGTTCGGCATCAAGCCACGCGCCTGGCGTGCGGCACTCCCTGGCTTACTGGATAGGTTTTATCGCCATGGCTGACGGCCCTGTTTTAATCACCGGCGGCGCCGGTTTCATCGGCTCGCACCTGACCGATGCCTTGCTCGCCAAGGGCCATTCGGTGCGCATCCTCGATGACCTTTCCACCGGTAAACGCAGCAACCTGCCGCTGGACAATCCCAACGTCGAACTGATGGTCGGCGACGTCGCCGATGCCGCGCTGGTGGCGCGGGCGATGCTCGGTTGCCGCGCCGTGGCGCACCTGGCGGCGGTGGCGTCGGTACAGGCTTCGGTGGACGATCCGGTGAAGACTCACCAGAGCAATTTCATCGGCTCGTTGAATGTCTGCGAAGCCATGCGCCAGGCCGGCGTCAAACGGGTGCTGTTTGCTTCCAGCGCGGCGGTCTATGGCAACAATGGCGAAGGCGAGTCGATTGACGAAGACACGCCCAAGGCGCCGTTGACGCCCTACGCGTCGGACAAGTTGGCCAGCGAACATTACTTCGATTTCTACCGCCGCCAGCACGCGCTGGAGCCAGTGATTTTCCGCTTCTTCAACATCTTCGGCCCGCGCCAGGATCCGTCCTCGCCGTACTCCGGGGTGATCAGCATTTTCAGCGAGCGCGCACAGAAAGGCCTGCCGATCACCGTGTTCGGCGATGGCGAGCAGACGCGCGATTTCGTGTTCGTCGGGGATTTGGTCGACTTGCTGGTGCAAGCCATCGAGATGCCGCAGGTCGAGGTCGGTGCGGTGAATGTCGGCTGGAATCAGGCGACCACCCTCAAGCAAATGCTTGAAGCGCTGGAAGCCGTCGTGGGTGAGTTGCCGCCGATCAGCTACGGCCCGGCGCGCTCCGGTGACATTCGCCATTCACGGGCGAACAACCGGCGATTGCTCGAGCGCTTTACCTACCCGCAGCAGACACCGCTGAGTGTCGGGTTGGCGCGGTTGTTGGGACGTTAGATCGAGATAAATACCCTGTCAGTAGCAACGCACACCCCTGTAGCAGCTGGCGAAGCCTGCGTCCGGCTGCGCAGCAGTCGCAAATCCTGCCTGCACGGTTTATCTGATACACCGCGTGTGCTGATTTTGCGACTGCTGCGCAGCCGGACGCAGGCTTCGCCAGCTGCTACAGGGTTTGTGTTGTTGATGAAATGGGGGGCGGATTTAGAACTTGTAGCCCAGGCCGACCATGTAAATGAACGGGTCGACGTCCACATCGACCTTGGCGCGGGTGCCCGGTGCCACGGCGTTGTTTTCCACTGTCGCGGTGGTGTCGATGTCGATGTAGCGCACCTGGGCGTTGAGCATGATGTTGTCGGTGATCATGTAGTCGGCGCCGACCTGGAACGCCATGCCCCAGGAGTTATCCGCCTTGAAGTTGCTGAAGCCGTTGGCGCTGGCTTCGCTGCCGACGTGTTCGTCGTAGATCCAGGTGTAGTTGATACCGGCGCCGACATACGGCTGGAAGGCGGACTTCGCGTCTAGCGGGTAGTACACAACGCTGAGGGTCGGTGGCAGGTGTTTCAGGCTGCCGAGTTTGCCATTGGCTGCGCCCAGGGCGGTGCCTTTGATCTTGACGTCATGCTCGAACGGCGAGGCCGCGAGCAGCTCAATACCCCAGTGGCTGTTGAGCATGTAAGCGAAGTTCAGACCCAGCTGCGTGTCGCTGCTCATCGTCGCCTTGCCACCCAGATCAGCACCGGCCAGCGGGCCTTGATCGACCTTGACACTGGAGCTGTCGGCTTTCGGGTTGACGGTGATGGCACCGGCGCGAAGGATGATGTCGCCAGCGTCGTGGGCATAGGCGAGCGGGGCTGTGAGCGCGAGGGCAAACAGCGAAGCGCTGAGCAAGGACTTGTGCATGGGAGCTCCCAAAGGACGTTAAAAATGTTCGATGTCCAATGGTACGGAGCCGTCTGATACGGTCTTTTGATTCAGCTCAATGAAACAGTGATGGCCCCGATTTTTGTGGAACCTTTAAGGGACCCTTCGCGGGCAAGCCTCGCTCCTACAAGGCAATCACCGATCCTGTAGGAGCGAGGCTTGCCCGCGAAGGCGTCCTCACAATCAACACAGAACCACCGGTTTCACTCCGGCAATTCATACACATAAATCTTGTCCGCCTCCATCTGATACCCGGCATCCGCCAGCTCGCTGGTCGACGCTTTGACCTGCAACGCCCCTTCGATCCAATACGGCTGATACAGCTCATCCAGCTTCACGCCGACTTCGCTTTTCACATGCACGATCTGGTTCGACGGAGGTGGCGGTACGTGAATGCAGGCGCCGAAATATGGCACCAGCAAAAACTCCGTGGTGCGGCCTTCTTCACTGACTTCCAGCGGCACGATGTAGCCTGGCAAGCGAATGTTCTGGCCATCGAGACTTTTCACCACCGGCGCATCCGGCAGGTCCTGCTTGGCGGCCGGCGCGGACTCCAGTGCGTTGCCCATCTGCGACAGGTCGTGCAGCGGCGTCATGTTCGGCACTTCCGGTGCGGCGTCCGGCGGGATCATTTCCGACCAGGTCAAATCCTTCGGCTCGGCCGCCCACAGGGGCAGGGCGACCAGCAGCAACAGCGCAAGCAGAGCGCGGGGCATCATTAACGTCCTCATAAACGGATCGACAGGCCATCGGCCAAGGATTGGCGATACGCGCGCCAGGCCGGCACGCTGCCCATCAGCAGCGCGGCGATCAGGATGCCACCGAGTAGCGTCCATTCATATTCGCTTGGCCAGGCCAGCGGCAGATACAGACCGTAATTGGCCTGCACATAACCCTGCGCGGCGGCGATGCACACGTACAGCAGCGCCACGCCGGCAATCACTCCCGACAGCGCCAAAGCAAACGCCTCCAGCACCAGCAAGGTCGCGATGTGCCACGGCCGCGCACCCACCGAACGCAGAATCGCCATCTCGCGGCGGCGCTCGTTGAGGCTGGTGAGAATCGCCGTGAGCATGCCGATCAACCCGGTCAGCACCACAAACAGCGAGACCACGAACAAGGCTTTTTCCGCCGTGCTCATCAGACTCCACAACTCTTGCAACGCCACGCCCGGCAGAATTGCCAACATCGGTTCGCCACGGAATTCGTTGATCTCGCGCTGCACGGCGAATGTCGAAATCTTGCTGTTGAGGCCGAGCATGAACGCAGTAATCGCTTGCGGCGTGAGGTCCATGTTGCGCGCCTGATCGGCACTGATCCGGCCTTTGCCTTGCGCCGGCACGCCGTTGTGCCAATCGATGTGAATTGCCTCCATGCCACCGAGGCTGATGTGCAACGTGCGGTCGACCGGGGTGCCGGTGCGCTTGAGAATGCCGACCACGGTGAACGGCTTGTCGTCGTGCTTGACCAGGCTGATCACCGCGACGCCGTGGGCCAGCACCAGTTTGTCGCCGAGTTTGTAGTGCAGCGCATCGGCCACTTCGGCGCCGAGCACCACTTCGAACGGGTCGGTGGCGAAGGCACGGCCGTCGACCAGTTCCAGGTGTTGTTGATGACCGTATTGATAGTGCTCGAAGTACGCCTCGGTGGTGCCCATAACGCGATAACCGCGATGGGAATCGCCGAGGGACATCGGGATCGCCCACTTCACTTTCGGGTTGTTGGCGAAGTGTTCGAAGCTGTCCCAACGGATGTTGTTGGTGGCGTTGCCGATGCGAAACACCGAGTACAGCAGCAGGTTCACCGAACCGGAGCGGGCGCCGACGATCAGGTCGGTGCCGCTGATGGTGCTGGCGAAGCTGGCTTTGGCTTCGGTGCGCACCCGCTCCACGGCCAGCAGCAGGCAGACCGACAGGGCAATGGCGAACGCAGTGAGGATCGCGGTGAAGCGGCGGTTAGCCAGGCTGGCCATGGCTAGACGAAACAAATACATCTCAGACCTCTTCAGGCGTGGCGGCGCGATTGAGCTCGGCCAGCGACAGGTTGCGATCGAACAGTGGCGCCAGGCTCTGATCGTGGCTGACGAACAGCAGGCTCGAGCCGGCTTCGCGGCACTCGGCGAACAGCAGGCGAATGAAGTTCTCGCGGGCGTCGTAATCCAGGGCCGAGGTCGGCTCGTCGGCGATCACCAGTTCCGGTTGGCCGATCAAGGCGCGTGCGGCGGCGACCCGTTGCTGTTGGCCGATGGACAGCGAATCGGCGCGGCGGCTGAGGATGCTTTCATCCTTCAGGCCCAGGTGCGCGAGCAAGGTCGCAGCCGCCTGATCGACGCTGCCGTGGCGCTGTTTTGCCCGTTCGGCGCGCAGTTTGGAGAAGTGGCAAGGCAACTCGACGTTCTCGCGCACCGAGAGGAACGGCAGCAAGTTGAACTGCTGAAAGATGTAGCCGGTGTGATCGACGCGGAAACGGTCGCGTGCACCGGCACCGAGTTCGGTCAACTCTTGGCCGAGCAGGCGAATGCTGCCGCGATCGGGCTTCTGCACGCCACCGAGCAGGCCGAGCAGGGTGGTCTTGCCACTGCCGCTGGGGCCCTTGAGGAACAGGGTTTCACCGGGTTCCAGGCGAAAGGCCGGGATATCCAGCAGCGGCGGGTGACCGGGCCAGCTGAAGCCCAGGTCGGACAGTTCGATGAGTGCTTGGGTCATGGCGCCGATTTCATGGGTTAGAGGATCTCAACACAACCCCCTGTAGGAGCGAGGCTTGCCCGCGAAGAGGTCGACACATTCAACAGAGATGTCGACGGTAAGACCGCTTTCGCGGGCAAGCCTCGCTCCTACAGGGTTTTGCGGTAGGTCAGAATTTCAGGGCGGCGGCCTTGGCCGTCACTTCAACGCCTTGCTGCCCGCTCGGGCTGATCAGTTGTACCTGAATTTTCTGGGTGGCCGGGAACGTGTTGAAGATGTTTGCCAGGTCCAGGGTTTTCAGCGCGCCAGGGGCCGAGCAACTGAATTGGTAATGCGCGTGGATTTCGCTGTGTTCATGGTGATGCTCGCCCTTGGCGTCTTCATCGTGATCATCATCGGCATCCGGCTTGTCGCCGAACAACGGGCTTTCCAGTTCCTGCATCGCCACCACACAACCTGCGGCTTTCGGCAGATTGAACAGCGTCAGCGGTTTTTCCAGTTGGGCACGGGCGGCGGCGACTTTGGCTTTGTCGGCGTCAGTGGTGGCGGCGTGTTCGAAACCCACCAGGTTCATCGCCGGGCTTTCCAGTTCCAACTCCAGGGTCTGGCCGTCCAGCGCCGCGTTCAGTCGACCGACGCCATGTTCATGGGCGCCAAGGCTGCCGTGTTCGTGATCATGTTCGTCAGCCGCGTGGGCGACGGCCAGCGGCAACAGGGCAAACGGCAGAGCGAGAAGCAAACGGCGCATGGCGGGTCTCCGAAAGTAAAATGAAGAATTTGTTATGTGATCTTATAACGTAAGCGCGGAGAGTTTGACCGCCCGCTTGGCGTTGCACAAGTCCCATGGGAGCATGCAAGTCAGAAATGTGCAGGAGCAGACTTATGTTGCGAATTCGCGGAAGCATCGGCGACTGGCCGGTGGATTTGACGCTGGAGATGGACGACGGCGACTGGGCCCGGCTCGGCGCGCAGTTGCAAGTGGTCAAGCCGGAAGCAAGTGCAGCCCCGGCGAAACCGCTCAATCAGGATGATGCGCTGTGGCAGATCGCCAAGGATTTGCTGCGCAAGGCCGGGCAATTGAGCGGGCCGGATTTGCTTGAGCAGCTGGAAGGGCTGACCGGCAGCGCGGCGGCGGGCAAGCGCTTGCTGGTGCGCTTGCGGCAGTGTGCGGGTGGGGAAGGGTCGAGTGGCGGGGATACGCCGCTCTACCGCTGGATCGAATAAACCGCAAAAGATCGCAGCCTCGTTTCACTCGACAGCTCCTACAAGGGATCCGGTTTCCCCTGTAGGAGCTGTCGAGTGAAACGAGGCTGCGATCTTTTGATTTTAATAAAGCGCAGCAAACAACTTGCGGCGGTATGTGGTCACCAGCGGGTGATCGTTGCCCAGCAGTTCGAACACCTGCAACAAGGTCTTGTGCGGCAAGCCTTCGCTGTAGCTGCGATTGCGCACGAACAGCTTGAGCAACGCATCCAGCGCCGCGTCGTACTGCTGGCGGGCCAGCTGCTGGATCGCCAGTTGATACACCGCCTCATCGTCCTGCGGATTTTTCGCCAGGCGCGCTTTCAGGTCCGCGGCATCCGGCAGGTCCTTGGCCTGGCCGAGAAACTGGATCTGCGCCTTGGCGCCGGCCAATGCCGCTTTGTGCTCATCGCTTTTCACCGCGTCGAGCACGGTTTGCGCTTCAACCAGCTCACCACGTTCGGTAAGGCAGCGGGCGTAGAGGATCAGCGCCTTGGCATTGGTGTTGTCTTCGCCCAGTAATACGGTGAGAACGGCTTCGGCGTCGGCAAAACGACTGTCGTCGAACAGCGCCTGTGCCTGCTCGAACGGATCAGCTGCTGCCGGTGGCGGCATTTGCACGTGGGGCTCAAGCATCGCCCGCACGGCCGATTCCGGCTGTGCACCGGCGAAACCGTCGACAGGCTGGCCATCCTTGAACAGCACCACAGTCGGCAAGCTGCGAATGCCGAAACGGGCGACGATGTCTTGTTCGAGATCGCAATTGACCTTGGCCAGCAGCAACTCGCCCTGATAGCTCTCGGCAATGGTCTGCAGCAACGGCATCAGCACTTTGCAGGGCGCACACCATTCGGCCCAGAAATCCACCAGCACCGGTTTGTGGAAAGAGTTCTCGATCACCGACTGGTCGAAATCGGCAGTCGTGGCGTCGAAGATGTACGGCGTTTCCTGACTCATGGGCAATCTCTTGGAAGCGTGAATAGGGCAACTATACGGCCTGGCGGGGGGCGGCCGGAAGCGGGGTGGCCATTGAGAGGTGTGTTGCCTGACAGGACGGCATCGCGGGCAAGCCCGCTCCCACAGTGGTTGGTGTGCACCACAAATCTTGTGGCCGACTTCATTTCTTGTGGGAGCGGGCTTGCCCGCGATGCTTTTTAGCCGCGCCGCGCATGGTAAAGGCTCACGTGCCGAAACTCTTCCGGCTCGGCCAGATCCGGCAAGGTCATTGCTTCCAGCATTTCAATGCGCTGATACAGCGGATGACGAAAATCCCGAACCCGTGAATCGGCCACCAGCGCTTCCCGGCCACGACTCAAAAACTCATCGAGCAACGGCAGGTTCGCCCGGTCGTACAACACGTCCGCCACCAGAATCAGATCAAACCGATCCGCCTCGGCAAAAAAATCCGTCGAGTAGTTCAGCTGTACGTCATTGAGTTCAGCATTCGCCCGACACGCGGCAATCGCCAGCGGGTCGAGGTCACAGGCCACCACTTCGAGTGCGCCGGCCTTCACCGCCGCAATCCCCGCTACACCGGAACCGGCACCGAAATCCAGCACGCGCTTGCCTTTGACCCACTCGGGAAATGCTGCCAGATAACGCGCCACCGCCAGCCCGCTGGCCCAGCAGAAACTCCAGTACGGCGGTTCATGCAGAATCCGCCGGGGTTCTTCCGGGCTGAACGCGCGGTCCATCTTGTCGCCGTCGATCAGCCACAGCTTCAGGTCGGTGTCCGGCAGCGCACAAGCTACCAGTTGGGCGTCACCCAGCAGTTCACTCAGCGCCTGTTGCAGGTGGAGCGGTGCACTCATGGCGCTTTGACAAACTGCAACTGACCCAGCGCTTGCGTCGTTGGCTGGGAGATGACTTGCGATGGCAGATGCAAAATCAACTGGCCGGACTGGCTGGCGCGGCCACGCAGTTCCACGCGGGCCCCGACTGGAAAGGAGTCCGGGTTGAAGCGCAGGTGGAACGGCAGAATCTGATTGGTGCCGATCAGGCTGGAACTGGCGAGTAATTGTTGCGGGCGACTTTTTTCGTCGATCACCAACAGCGCCAATTCGACTTCGGCACCGGCCGGCACGCCTTGCAGGGTGCCGCTCAATTCACGCTGATAAGCGGGCAGCGGGCCGAGGTTGGCCGACTCCTGGGCTTTCTTCTGCGCGGCTTGCGGAGCAGGGCCTGGCGTCGGTGGCTGGGGCTTGGGCGCATCACTGCCGCAGGCCACCAGCAGGCTGAAAATACTGAGCAGGACGAGCGGTCTTAAGGACATTTGCGGCTCCAGCAAGGTGTAATCCATGGATCAAGCTCTATAACCCGTCTGTATACCGCAAACCCTATGGCTTGTCTTGCCACCCGGATGCGCTACCATGGCCCTCCCTTTTTTTGTTGCCTGCCACCATGCACTGTCCCTTCTGCGGTGCCAACGACACCAAGGTCATCGACTCGCGTCTGGTCGCCGAGGGCGAACAGGTGCGCCGCCGGCGCGAATGCCTGGCCTGCGGCGAGCGTTTCACGACGTTCGAGACCGCCGAACTGGTGTTGCCGCGCCTGATCAAAACCGACGGCAGTCGTCAGCCGTTCGACGAAGAAAAACTCCGCGCCGGCATGCAGCGTGCCCTCGAAAAGCGCCCGGTGAGTGTCGAACGCCTGGAATCGTCGTTGGTGCACATCAAACACAAACTGCGAGCCACCGGCGAGCGCGAGGTCAAATCCCTCGTGGTCGGTGAACTGGTGATGGCCGAGCTGCAAAAGCTCGACGAGGTCGCCTACATTCGTTTCGCCTCCGTGTATCGACGCTTCCAGGACCTCAACGAGTTCCGTGAAGAGATCGATCGCCTGGCCCGTGAGCCGGTGAAAGAATGACCACGTCCGCAGAGCAAGCGATCCTCGACGCCCATTACATGGCCCGTGCCCTGGAACTGGCGCGCAAAGGTCACTACACGACGCACCCCAACCCACGGGTGGGCTGCGTGGTCGTGCGTGACGGGGAGATTGTCGGCGAAGGCTGGCACGTGCGCACCGGTGAACCTCACGCCGAAGTCCACGCCTTGCGCGCCGCTGGTGACAAGGCCCGGGGCGCCACCGCCTACGTAACCCTCGAACCTTGCAGCCACCACGGCCGCACGCCGCCCTGCGCCGATGCGCTGGTGCATGCGGGCGTTGCCCGGGTTGTCGCGGCGATGCAGGACCCGAACCCGTCGGTCGCCGGTCGCGGCCTGCAGCGCCTGGCTCAGGCCGGTATCGCCACTGAAAGCGGCGTGCTGGAAGGCGAGGCGCGCAAGCTCAACGAAGGCTTCCTCAAGCGCATGGAACACGGCTTGCCGTTCGTGCGGGTCAAGTTGGCCATGAGCCTCGACGGTCGCACGGCGATGGAAAGCGGCGAAAGCCAATGGATCACCGGCCCGGCCGCGCGCTCGGCAGTGCAACGCCTGCGCGCCCAGGCCAGCGTGGTGCTGACCGGTGCCGACACGGTGCTGGCGGACAATGCCCGCTTGACCGTGCGCGCCGACGAACTGGGCCTGGACGCCGAGCAAACCGCCCTGGCCATGAGTCGCCCGCCGCTGCGGGTGCTGATCGACGGCCGTCTGCGAGTGCCACTGGACGCACCGTTCTTCAAGGCCGGCCCGGCGCTGGTCGCCACCTGCATGGCCATCGAAGAGCAATACGCCAACGGCCCGGAATGCCTGATCGTGGCTGGCGACGACGGTTTGGTCGACCTGCGCAAACTGCTGGTCGAGCTCGCCGCCCGTGGGGTCAACGAAGTGTTGGTCGAGGCGGGGCCGCGTCTGGCCGGAGCTTTTGCCCAGCAAGGCCTGGTGGATGAATTCCAGATATTCATTGCCGGCAAGTTCCTTGGCTCCTCGGCCCGCCCATTGCTGGACTGGCCGCTGGCGCAAATGAAAGACGCGCCCGCGCTCAAAATCACCGAAATCCGCGCGGTTGGCGATGACTGGCGAGTCATCGCCATTCCTGTGCCAGCGGCGAGCGTATAATTCCCGGCCTGCGCCAAGCGAAGGTTTTGTTCTCGAGGAGGACTTCATGTTTACCGGCATCATCGAATCCATCGGCAGTATTCGTGCATTGACCCCAAAAGGCGGAGATGTGCGGGTCCACGTAGAAACCGGCAAGCTCGATTTGAGCGACGTCAAACTGGGCGACAGCATCGCGGTCAACGGCGTGTGCCTGACCGCTGTTGAACTGCCAGGCAACGGCTTTGCGGCGGACGTCAGTCGCGAAACGCTCGATTGCACCGCGATGAACGACCTGAAAAGCGGCAGCCCGGTGAACCTGGAAAAAGCCCTGACCCCGACCACGCGTCTGGGCGGGCACCTGGTCAGCGGTCACGTCGATGGTGTGGGCGAAGTGGTTGCCCGTACCGAAAACGCCCGGGCCGTGGAATTTCGCATCCGCGCACCAAAAGAACTGGCCAAGTACATCGCCCATAAAGGCTCGATTACGGTCGACGGCACCAGCCTGACCGTGAACGCGGTCGATGGCGCCGAGTTCCTGCTGACGATCATTCCGCACACCCTGAGCGAAACCATCATGGCGTCGTACCAGCCAGGTCGCCGGGTGAACCTTGAAGTTGACTTGCTGGCACGTTATCTGGAACGCCTGTTGCTGGGCGACAAGGCCGCAGAGCCTACAAAATCCGGGAACATCACCGAAAGCTTTCTGGCCCAAAACGGCTACCTCAAATCCTGAAGCTCAAATTTCGAAAGAAGGGGGGTGCCTTGTGGCGCTCAATAGCATCGAAGAACTGGTAGAAGACATCCGCCAAGGCAAGATGGTCATCCTCATGGATGACGAAGACCGCGAGAACGAAGGCGACCTGATCATGGCCGCCGAGTGCTGCCAGCCTGAACACATCAACTTCATGGCCAAGCACGCCCGTGGCCTGATCTGCATGCCGATGAGCCGCGAGCGCTGCGAACTGCTGAAGCTGCCCCTGATGGCGCCGCGCAACGGTTCCGGTTTCGGCACCAAGTTCACCGTATCGATCGAAGCGGCTATTGGCGTGACCACCGGCATCTCCGCCGCCGACCGTGCGCGCACCGTGCAGGCCGCTGCCGCGAAAGACGCCAAGGCTGAAGACATCGTCAGCCCCGGTCACATCTTTCCGCTGATGGCCCAGGCCGGCGGCACCCTGGCCCGTGCCGGCCACACCGAAGCGGCGTGCGACCTGGCGCGTATGGCCGGTTTCGAGCCAAGCGGCGTGATCTGCGAAGTGATGAACGACGACGGCACCATGTCCCGTCGCGCCGAACTGGAAACCTTCGCCGCCGAACACAACATCAAAATCGGCACCATCGCCGACCTGATTCACTACCGGATGATCCACGAACGTACCGTTCAGCGGATTGCCGAGCAGCCGCTGGACAGCGAACTGGGCCAATTCAACCTGGTGACCTATCGTGATTCCGTGGAAGGCGACGTGCACATGGCACTGACCCTGGGCACCGTGTGCGCCGAAGAACCGACGCTGGTGCGGGTGCATAACATGGACCCGCTGCGCGACCTGCTGATGGTCAAGCAGCCCGGCCGCTGGAGCCTGCGCGCCGCCATGGCTGCGGTCGCCGAGGCTGGCAGCGGCGTGGTGCTGCTGCTCGGTCACCCGCTCGATGGCGACGTGTTGCTGGCGCATATTCGTGAAACCGCCGACCACGCGGTCGCGAAAAAACCGACCACCTACAGCATTGTCGGTGCCGGTTCGCAGATCCTTCGGGACCTGGGTGTACGCAAAATGCGCCTGATGAGTGCGCCGATGAAATTTAATGCGATATCCGGTTTCGATCTGGAAGTTGTAGAATACGTGCCCTCCGAATAATGACCGGTTGTTTCCTGTCGTTGATTCGCGGCTAACAAATCACTGAGGGACGCGTAGAAAACGCGTCCCGGCTCTTTAAGAGATCTAACGAATGACCCTGAAGACCATCGAAGGTACGTTCATCGCCCCTAAAGGCCGCTACGCTTTGGTAGTAGGCCGTTTCAACAGCTTCGTCGTTGAAAGCCTGGTCAGCGGTGCAGTTGATGCCCTGGTTCGCCACGGTGTGAGCGAAAGCGACATCACCATCATCCGCGCGCCTGGCGCCTTCGAAATCCCGCTGGTTGCGCAGAAAGTCGCTCAGAAGGGCGAATACGCGGCAATCATCGCCCTGGGCGCGGTCATTCGTGGCGGTACTCCGCACTTCGAATACGTGGCTGGCGAATGCACCAAGGGCCTGGCCCAGGTGTCCATGGAGTTCGGCGTTCCGGTCGCTTTCGGCGTCCTGACCGTTGATTCCATCGAGCAAGCCATCGAACGTTCCGGCACCAAGGCCGGTAACAAAGGTGCTGAAGCTGCCCTGTCCGCTCTGGAAATGGTCAGCCTGCTGGCGCAGTTGGAGGCCAAGTGATTAGCGACGAAAGCGATCGTTTCAACCCGCGCGATCCAAAGCCTGCGGATGCCGGCAAGCCATCGAAAAGCGTCAAGCGTCGCGAAGCCCGTCAGCTCGCGACTCAGGCGCTGTACCAATGGCACATGGCCAAGCAGTCGCTGAACGAGATCGAAGCGCAGTTCCGGGTCGATAACGATTTCAGCGATGTCGATGCCGCTTATTTCCACGATATCCTGCACGGCGTTCCGGCCCACAAGCCTGAGATCGACGCTGCACTGACGCCGTGCCTGGACATCACCATCGAAGAGCTTGATCCGGTTGAACTGGCGGTTCTGCGCCTGTCCACCTGGGGACTGCTCAAGCGCGTCGACGTGCCGTACCGCGTTGTGATCAACGAAGGTATCGAGCTGGCCAAGGGCTTCGGGTCCACCGACGGCCACAAGTTCGTCAACGGTGTACTCGACAAACTGGCCCCGCGTCTGCGTGAAGCTGAAGTGAAGGCGTTCAAGCGCTGATTGGCGCTTGCAGTGCCCTGTCTCGCCGATACGTTCGTTTTTTAGCGAGTGGCTGGTGTTGCCAGACAAGGCGCCGCGACGAGTCATAGCTGGCTATGGCGAGGAGCGGCAACGCAGTATGGCGACACCAGACGCCGCTAAAAAATGAACAGTATTGGTGAGACAGGACACCCAATGGGCGAGTTTGAGCTGATCCGCAACTTCTTCGCCGCCGCGCCTTGTGCGCAGGGCGGCGAAGGCGTTGCCCTCGGAATCGGCGATGACTGCGCCTTGCTGGCTGTTCCTCCCGGGGAGCAGTTGGCGATTTCCACCGACACGCTGGTTGCCGGTGTGCATTTCGCAGATCCTTGTGACCCGTTTCTGCTCGGTCAGCGCTCGCTGGCCGTGGCGGTCAGCGATCTGGCTGCCATGGGCGCCACTCCTGTCGCCTTTACCCTTGCCCTGACCTTGCCGACGGTGACCGCCGATTGGCTGGATGCCTACGCCCGTGGTTTGAATGTCATGGCGCAGAGCTGTGGTGTGGCGCTGGTGGGCGGTGATACCACCCGTGGGCCATTGAGCCTGACGATGACCGTGTTTGGGCGCGTACCTGTCGGCAAAGCGTTGACTCGCAGCGGCGCGCAGCCGGGCGACTTGCTGTGTGTCGGCGGCGAGCTGGGCAATGCGGCGGGCGCCTTGCCGCTGGTGCTCGGTCAACGCACCGCTGACGCCGCCATTGCCGATCCGCTGCTGCGCCATTACTGGTCGCCACAACCGCAGCTTGGTCTGGGCATGGCGCTGCGTGACAAGGCGAGCTCGGCGATGGACATCTCCGACGGCCTGCTCGCCGATTGCGGGCATATCGCGCTGGCGTCGAAGGTCGGTATTGAGATTGAACAGGGCACGTTGCCGCTGTCGAATGCGTTAGTGGCCTTCCTCGGTCAATCCGGCGCCGAAGAGGCCGCGCTGAGCGGCGGTGACGATTACGTGCTGGCGTTCACCTTGCCGCCCGGCGAGTTACCGGCGTTGCTGGCCGACGGTTGGCCGATTCATGTGGTCGGGCGTGTGGTCGCGGGGCAGGGCGTGGTTCTGCTGGATGCTTCTGGGCAAGACATCACCCCGCAAACCCGGGGTTATCAACATTTTCGGGAGACACCGTGACAGATCATCCCAAACAGGTCCCGGCGGAATTCGTACCGCCGTCGGTCTGGCGCAATCCCTGGCATTTCCTGGCGTTCGGCTTCGGCTCGGGCACCTTGCCAAAAGCACCGGGCACCTGGGGGTCACTGGTTGCGCTACCCTTTATCCCGTTGTGGCAGATGTTGCCCGACTGGGGCTATTGGCTGATGCTCGGCATCACCATGCTGTTCGGCTTCTGGCTGTGCGGCAAAGTGGCCGACGATTTGCGGGTACACGACCACGAAGGCATCGTCTGGGATGAAATGGTCGGGATGTGGATCACCCTGTGGCTGGTGCCGGAAGGTTGGTACTGGTTGCTGGCGGGATTCCTGATGTTCCGCTTCTTCGACATCCTCAAGCCGTGGCCGATTCACTGGATCGATCGGCATGTGCATGGTGGCGTCGGGATCATGCTCGATGACGTGTTGGCCGGGGTGTTCGCGTGGCTGGGGATGCAGGGGCTGGTGTGGCTTTTCGCATGATTGGCGGAGCAGGAGACTAGGGATGGCTCGACACTGGTTAATGATGGTTCTCGCGCTGTTTTGTTCACTCGCCCAAGCGGGAGAGGCTGCGACGACACCGTCAGTGATTCACCTGGCCAGTGAAGAGTGGGAGGACTACACCGCCGCCGATGGCCATGGATTGGGCTGGGACGTGTTGCGGGAAGTGTTCGAGCCTGCGGGTGTCAAAGTCGATTTTCGTATCGAGCCGTACACGCGCTCCATCGGCCTGGCGCAACGCGGCGAAGTGGATGCCTGTGTCGGCGGTTATCGTAATGAAGTCAGCGATCTGCTGTATCCGCACTGGAATTACGATACCGATCACATCTATGCCCTGGGTTTGGCGACTAATCCGGCACCAACCCCGGAAACCCTGGGCAACTATCGACTCGCCTGGGTCCGAGGCTACGAGTACCAGGCGTATCTGCCCAACGTACGCCGTTACAACGAAGTCGTTCGGCGCACCGGGATTCTGTCGATGCTGATCCACAACCGTGCCGACTACTACATCGATGCGCTGACCGAGGTGGATTACATCGTCCGCCGGGCCAAGGATCCGACCCAGTTTCGTCGTACCCATATCGCCGAATTGCCGCTGTACTTGTGCTTCGCCAATACGCCCAAGGCCCGTTCATTGATGGCGCTGTTCGACCAGCGCATGGAGCAATTGGTGAAAAACGGCCAGTTGAAACCGATTTTCGAACGCTGGAAACAACCCTATCCATTCGACACCCACTGACCACAACGCCTGAAATCGACCACGAACCCACTGTAGGAGCGAGCTTGCTCGCGATGGTGGGTCAGATAGATGAGTGCTGGCTGACGCTCCATCGCGAGCAAGCTTGCTCCTACAGGTTTGGATGCCGGCATCAGTGATCTAACTTTTTGATCGTTATGCCCCATAATTCAGCCTAAGCGTCTGTCGGAACCTGCTGTTACAATGCCGCGTCTGCGAATCTCCAGTACCTATAGATCAGGAGCACACCGGTGCCTGTCGTTTTTGTCGCCGCTTCCAAGCTGCCAACGCCTTTTGCGCAATTCACCATGCACGGCTTTCTCGATGAAGAAAACGGGCGCGAGCACGTCGTGCTGAGCCTGGGTGAATTCGCCGATGGTGCCCCGGTACTCGGCCGGTTGCACTCCGAATGCCTGACGGGCGATGCCTTGTTCAGCCAGCGTTGCGACTGCGGCTCGCAACTCGAGGCCGCCTTGCAGGCCATCGCCCGTGAAGGGCGTGGCGTATTGCTCTACTTGCGTCAGGAAGGCCGTGGCATTGGCCTGCTGAACAAGATCCGCGCCTATGAATTGCAGGATGGCGGCGCCGACACCGTTGAAGCCAACGAGCGTCTGGGCTTCGCCGCTGACCAGCGTGACTACGCCATGTGCCTGCCGATGCTCGAGCATCTGGGCGTGAAATCCCTGCGCCTGATGACCAACAACCCACGCAAGGTCAAAGCCTTGACCGACATGGGCATCGTGGTCGCCGAGCGCGTGCCGCTGCACACGGGCCACAACCCGCACAACAAACTCTACCTGGCCACCAAGGCCAGCAAGCTCGACCACATGATGGGCAACGAGCATCAGGGCGAGGCAGACCGGGCGTGACCCGCGGTCAGGTGCGGCGGCGACTGTCCGTCAACTGGTGGCAATACCTGGCGCTGGCCTTGTTACCGCTGTTCGTGATCAACGGCGTATTTGGTCAGGGTGAGGCGATTCTGCCGGTGCTGGCGATGCCGTTGTTCATCGCCGGTGTGGCTTCGATGTTTGTCAGCCTGAAGTTTTTTGGCGGCTACAAGCACGCGCTGATCGCGACTCAAAAAGCCCTCGATACTCCTGAAGAACCCACTGCCTGGATCGATCTGGCTGCCAAGCGCCGCACGGCGTTCCTCGCTGCTGCGCTGCCGGCCTGGATCGGCGCGCTGGCGGTATTCGTCGGCCTTGAAGCGGTGCCGCTGGTGCTGCTGGGGTTGTCGACCCTGGTGCTGTTCTACCTCTACCGTATCCCGCGTCAACTCGCCTGATGCTTCGGGCCTGGCTGGCGGTTTTGTTGCTGGCCGTCAGCGGCTCTGCATGGGCGGTTGAGCGTGTGGTCAGCCTTGCGCCGTCTCTGTCTGAAATCGTCGTTGAGCTGGGTTCAGCCGACCTGCTGGTGGGTGTGCTGGACGCCGGCGAGCGTCCGGGCGAACTCAAAGACCTGCCTTCCGTTGGCCGCTATGGCCAGTTGGACATGGAACAATTACTCAGCCTGAAACCCGATTTACTGCTGCTCTGGCCCGGCAGCGTTGGCCCGGCGCAGCGTGAGCAACTCAAGCGCTTGAACATTCCCACCTACGTTGCCGAACCTCACAACCTTGAACAACTCACCGCCCAGATCGAGGCAATTGCCACGCAACTCGGCAGGCCTGAGCGCGGCGTTCCATTGGCCGCACAATTGCGTCAGCGACTGGAGTCATTGCGCCAGCGCTATCGGCGGGATGAGCCGCTGCGGGTGTTTTATCAGGTCTGGGATCGGCCGCTGTACACCGTCGGCGGCGGGCAGATCATCAGCGATGCGCTTGAAGTGTGCGGGGCGCGCAATGTGTTTGCCGACCTGACGTTGCCAGCCCCGCAAGTCAGTGTGGAGGCGGTGTTGCAGCGTAATCCCGAGGTGATCCTGGCCAGCGATCAGGCGCAGCTCGACGCGTGGAAGGCCTGGCCGCAAGTGACGGCGGTGACGCAGGGGCAGCTGCTATTGGTCACGGATAAGGGGCTGGAGCGGCCGAGCGGGCAGATGATCGAGGCGACGGCCAAGTTGTGCCGAGTGATTGCGCCCGACCGTTGAGACCGTGTCGCCTGCATCGCGGGCAAGCCCGCTCCCACAGGTTCAGTGTGACCCCTGTGGGAGCGGGCTTGCCCGCGATGAGGCCGGTGCTGACGATTCAAATCCCGGATCAGATTTCAGGTGTCCAGGTCACCCCAAACATCCACGCCCGACCTTCCTCGCGATACCCATACTGACTGCCGTCATGGCTGTACAACGCCCGGCTATAACCCTTATCCAGCAGGTTATCGACCTTCAGCTCAAGCTTGATCTCACGATTCAATTCCCAGCTACTGCGCAACCCCAGTAACGCGTACCCACCCAGCGGCTGCTGATTGTTCTTGTCGTCATAGCTGCTGCTCACCGTTTGCCAACTGGCACCGAGGCTCAGGCGATCGAACTGCCGATCCAGGTCCAGGCTCCGGGTCCGCCGTGCCCGACGTGCCAGGGTGTGGCCGCTGTCGCGATCCCGCGGGTCGATGATCGCTACGCCAAGGTTGCTCTGCCAGCCGAACAGTTCCTGTTTCAACGCCGCTTCAAAGCCGTTGATTCGCGCCGAAGCGACGTTCTGCGGCCGCGAGTTGCTGCCGAAAATAATCGCGTCTTCCAGGTCCGTGCGGTACAGCGAGGCTTCCAGCCGACTGCTGTCGGTCAACTGGCTGCGCCATTGCAACTCGTAACTTTTCGAGGTTTCAGGCTTGAGGTCCGGGTTACTGAAATCCGGGTAATACAGGTCGTTGAAGGTCGGCGCGCGAAAGCCTTCGCTGTAGGTCAGCAGCACGTCGTTGTCCGGGTTCAATGGCAGGGTAAAGGTGCCGCTCCAACTGTTCTGGCCGCCAAATTGCTGGTTCTGGTCGCGGCGCAGGCCCAGCTCCGTGGAGAAACTGTCCGCCTGGTAGCGATGCTGAATAAACGCCGCACGGTTCCAGCGGCTGTCCTCGTCGAACGGTGTACTGCTGTTGATCCGGTCTTCGTACCAGTCGCCGCCGAGGATCAGGCTGTTACGCTCGTCGAGGGTCAGGTCGTTCTGCCAGTTCACCGAGTCGCGATAAGTGTTGAACACGCTGCGTTCATCGCTGAGCTTGTCGAGGGTCTTTTCGCGGTTCTCGCTATGGCCGAATTCGACCCGGGTTTTCCAGACGTCATTAACCCGCGCATCGAGGTAACTGCTGACACTGCTCACATCGAATTCGCTGTAGGGCTGCTGCTGGAGCGACTCGAAAGTGTCCATGTCGAAGCGGCCGAACGGGTTGTCGAATGCGCTTTTACCGCGGTTATCCAGCAGGTTGGCGCCGATTTCGATGTCGTCGCTGAGGGCGTGACTCAGGCTCAGGCTCAACGATTTATTGCGGTATTCGTCGTGATCGCCGTCGCTGGGGTATGACGTGTGGGTGCGGTTGATCCCGGCCGTTTCATCGAGACTGGCGCCGAGATTGAAGCGGGTTTGTTCATCACCACCGGACAGCCCGAGACTGCGCTCCCAGGTCTGGTTGCTGCCAAAACCGACATGCATACGCGGTTGCAGACCCGGTTCATCGCCGCGCCGGGTGAAAATCTGGATCACCCCACCAATCGCATCGCTGCCATACATCACCGAGCGGGAGCCGCGCAGCACTTCCACGCGCTCGACCTGTTCGATGTTGATGTGTTGCAGGTTGCTGTCACCCGAGGTGGAGTTGCCGATCCGTTGACCGTCCACCAGCACCAGACTCTGCGCCGACTGGGTGCCACGAATGTAAATCCCCGGCAGGCTGCCGCGCCCACCGCTTTGCCCGACTTGCACGCCCGGCACACGGCGCAACAGATTAGTGACGCTGTTCGGTTGCAGGCGGTCGATGTCTTCGCGGGTGAACACGGTGTTGGCGGCGCTGCTGTCGTTGCGCGCTTCGACCTGGCGGTTGGCGCTGATCAGCACGTCGGGAAGCTTCAGGGCTTGATCGCGTTCGAAGGTGTCGGCCAGGAGTTGGCCGGACGGCAGAAGCGTCAGCGCCAGGGCGAGGGGGGAGAGTTTCATCTGAAATCCGTAGCAAACACGGTACTTGTAGGAGCGAGGCTTGCCCGCGAAGAGGCCATAACATTCAACATCCATGTTGCCTGTTAAATCGCCTTCGCGGGCAAGCCTCGCTCCTACAGGGGGCGGGGGTTAGATATTCAGCAGTTGCAAGCGCTGACGAATCGACGCTTCGATCCCCGCCTCATCCAACCCGCATTCAGCCAGCATTTGCGCCGGCTTGGCGTGTTCGACATAGCTGTCCGGCAAGCCCAGGTGCAGCATCGATTTGAGGATGTTCTCGCGAGCCAGGAACTCGCTGACCGCGCCACCGGCGCCGCCCATGATCGCGTTCTCTTCGATGGTCACCAGCAACTCATGGCTGCCAGCGATTTCACGAACCAGCGCTTCATCGAGGGGTTTGACGAAGCGCATGTCGACCACAGTCGCGTCCAGCTTCTCGGCGACTTTCAGCGCTTCGGCCAGTTGCACGCCGAACACCAGCAGGGCGACTTTGCTGCCCTGGCGGCGAACGATGCCTTTGCCGATTTCGATCGGCTCGAGGTTTTTCTCGATGGTCGCATTCGGACCCGAGCCTCGCGGGTAACGCACCGCCGCCGGGCCGTTATACAGGTGGCCGGTGCTGAGCATTTTACGCAGTTCGTTTTCGTCGCTCGGGGTCATCACCAGCATGCCGGGGATGCACCGCAGGAACGACAAATCGAAGCTGCCTGCATGCGTCGGGCCGTCTTCGCCCACCAGGCCAGCGCGGTCAATGGCGAACAGTACGTCGAGGTTTTGCACCGCGACGTCATGAATCAGCTGGTCGTAGCCGCGTTGCAGGAAGGTCGAATAAATCGCCACCACCGGTTTCGCGCCTTCGCAGGCCATGCCGGCAGCGAGAGTCACGGCGTGCTGCTCGGCAATTGCCACGTCGAAATAGCGCAGCGGGAAACGCTCGCTAAAGGCCACCAGATCGGAGCCTTCTTTCATGGCCGGGGTGATCCCGACAAGGCGCGCATCGGCAGCGGCCATGTCGCACAGCCATTCACCGAACACCGCGGAATACTTTGGACCACCAGCCTTTTTCGGCGCGGCGGCCGGGGCGTCCAGCGGTTCGAGCTTGGTGATCGCGTGGTAACCGATCGGGTCGACTTCCGCCGGAGCGAAGCCTTTGCCTTTCTTGGTGACGACGTGCAGGAATTGCGGGCCCTTCAGATCGCGCATATTGCGCAGGGTGGCGATCAGGGTCGGCAGGTCGTGGCCATCGATCGGGCCGATGTAGTTCCAGCCCAGCTCTTCGAACAGCGTGCCGGGCACCAGCATGCCTTTGGCGTATTCTTCGGTGCGCCGGGCAATTTCCCAGGCGCCGGGCAGGCGCGACAGGACCTTTTTGCTGCCTTCACGCATGCTTGCGTAAGTGCGGCTGGACAGGATCTTCGCCAGGTAATTCGACAGCCCGCCGACGTTGCGCGAGATCGACATGTCGTTGTCGTTGAGGATCACCAACATGTTGGCGTTCACTTCCGGCGCATGGTTCAGCGCCTCGAACGCCATGCCGGCGGTCAACGCACCGTCGCCGATCACCGCGATCGCCTTGCGATCACTGTTCTGCAGGCGAGCGGCAATCGCCATGCCCAGCGCTGCGCTGATCGAGGTGCTGGAGTGGCCGACGCCAAAGGTGTCGTACTCGCTCTCGGAACGGCGCGGGAAGGCGGCAACACCGTCCTTCTGGCGCAGGGTGCCCATGCGCTCGCGACGTCCGGTGAGGATTTTGTGCGGATAGGCCTGATGACCCACGTCCCACACCAGCCGGTCATCCGGGGTGTCGAAGACGTAATGCAACGCGATGGTCAGTTCGATGACGCCCAGGCCTGCACCGAAATGCCCACCGGTCTGGCCGACCGTGTAGAGCAATTCCAGGCGCAACTCATCGGCCAGGGTTTCCAGCTCGGCTTCGCCTAACCGGCGCAGGCCGTCCGGCGTGTTGGCACGGTCGAGCAGGGGCGTGGTCGGGCGCTTACGGGGAATCTCATGAAACGTCGTGGGCATCAGGCGAATCGTTATAGGTATAAAAGATGCGGCAGTTTACCTGATGCATCGTCCCCTGCCCACGCGTTGGTTTTAACTTGGCGGATACGCCGTCAGCTGCGCCGGTCGACGATATAGCGGGCCAGGTCGCGTAACGGCTCGGCGGCCGCGTCAAACGGTCGCAGCGCGTGCAGAGCCTGATCACGCAATTCCAGGGCGTAAGCCTTGGCCGCGTCGAGGCCGAGCAGGGCCGGGTAAGTCGGCTTGTCGCGTGCGATGTCCGCGCCCTGGCGCTTGCCGAGGGTTTCGGTATCGCTCTCTACGTCGAGAATGTCGTCCTGGACCTGGAACGCCAGGCCGATCGCCTGTGCATAAGTCTGCAAGGACTTCAGTTCGTCTTTCTCGGCGCGGCCACTGGCCAGGGCGCCGAGCTTGACGCTGACCTCGATCAGCGCGCCGGTCTTGTGCCGGTGCATGTATTCGAGGGCTTTTTGATCGAGCTTCAAACCGACCGAACCGAGGTCGATGGCCTGACCGCCGACCATGCCGGCCGGGCCTGCCGCCAACGCCAGGGCGCTGACCATCTGCAGGCGGATTTCCGCGTCCGAGGTGCTCAGGCGCGGGTCGAGCAGGGCGCTGAACGCCAGGCTCTGCAGGCCGTCACCGGCAAGAATCGCGCAGGCTTCGTCGAATTTTTTGTGCGTAGTCGGTTGGCCGCGACGCAGATCGTCGTCGTCCATCGCCGGCAAATCGTCGTGGACCAGGGAATAAGCGTGGATCAATTCCACCGCACAGGCTGCGCCGTTGGCTTGTTCAGCCTGGCCACCCAGCGCTTCGCAGGCGGCGTAGGCCAACAGTGGACGCACGCGTTTACCGCCATTCATCACGCTGTAGCGCATGGCCTCGTACAGGCGCGCGAGCTCAGGCCCCGGCGCGATGAACAGGCTTTCCAGTGCAGCGTTGACGCGGGCCTGGCTGGTCGCCGAATACGCTGCAATCATTCTGGCTGATCCGCGTCGAAGGGTTCCTCGGCCAGCTCGCCGTCGCGCTCGAGCAGCACCTGAACCTTTTGCTCGGCCTGGGCCAGCGCCGCCTGGCAATCACGGGTCAGACCGATGCCTTGCTCGAAAGCGGTCAGCGAGTCTTCCAGCGACAGTTCGCCATTCTCCAGACGCTCTACCAGCGTTTGCAGGTCAGCGAGGGATTGTTCGAAATCCAGTGCAGCTTTTTTGCGGGCCATGGCGGCGATTTCCGGTTGACGTTAAACCGGCGCGACACTAGCAGACATGGGGGTTATGGGCAAATGAACAGGGCATTTGCGCCACGGCCCTTGTAGCAGCTGGCGAAGCCTGCGTTCGGCTGCGAAGCAGTCGTAAAATCAGAACACGCGGTACATCAGGCATACCGTGCAAGCAGGGTTTACGACTGCTGCGCAGCCGAACGCAGGCTTCGCCAGCTGCTACAGGTGGGTTATGGCTTGGGTTTTTCGGCGTCCTGCAATTTTGCATCTTCGGGATAGCTGACTTGATACCGAGTACTGCGCCCACCACCGGGTAAGCGTTTCAGGCAGCCTTTCCCCATCAATTCGGTTAGATGACGGGTCGCGGTGGCTTTGGATACTTTTGCCACTGACTGGTATTGCGCCGCGCTGATTCCGCCTTCGAAACCCCGTTCCCCGCCATCGAGCAAGCGATTCAGTACCTTGGTCTGCTCCGCCGTCAACGTGGACTCCCGATGCGCCTGCCAGAAACGCGCCTTGCCTAACACCGACTCGATTCGCGTCATGGCTTGCATCAAGCTGCGCAACAAGGTTTGCAGGAACCACTCCAGCCAGTCAGTGATATTTGCTGTCGCCTTCTGGCTGGATTCCAGCACCCGGTAATAACCAGAACGGTCCTCGAGAATGCTCGCTGACATGGCGTAGAAACGGATCGACTGTGCCTCGCCCTGAGCCAGCGCCAGGTCGGTGATGGTTCGCGTCAGGCGACCGTTGCCGTCGTCGAAGGGGTGCAGGGTAACGAACCAGAAGTGCGCAATGCCGGCTCGCAGCAATGGATCGAGGCCAACCTGGTTTCGACTGGCGTTAAACCAGTCTAGAAAGGTATCCAGTTGTCGCTCAAGTCCTTGGCGGGGCGGAGCTTCGAAGTGCACGGTGGGTCTGTCGAGTCGCCCGGAAACCACTTGCATCGGCTCATCACCGCGCAATGCGCCGACATGGATTGACCGGGAGGCCAGGTCAGCGTTGTGATCCGGAAACAGCCATGTATGCCATTCCAGCAAACGCTCCAATGTTAGTGGTTGCCCAAAGTGCCGAGTGGCGTCGAGCATCAGTTGTGCCAGCCCTTCGCTTCGCTGGCTGATTTTATCGCCATCGACCAACTCCAGACCCAACCGGCGCGCCAATGACGAGCGAACCGAACCGACATTCAATTGTTCGCCCTCAATCGCCGACGAGGTCACGATGTTCTGCAGCAGCGCATCCAGCTCACTTTGCGCACTGAGCGAACTCCCCACCGAACGGGCCATGCCCATTAACTGGCCCTGCGCCCGAACGCACTCGCGCAGCAGTGGTGCCAAGCGCTCGGCTTGCCAGTTGAAATTCGGCCAATCAGGCTGCTGCCAGATCCAGTGAGGTGCCATAAATACGGTGCTCTTGAGTGGATGAGCCGAATAAAAATGCTATTCGGCTCATTTGGTGAGCCGAATATGACGCCTATTCGGCTCACCGTCCACAGTATCGCCGTGATACTCGCCGCAAATCGCGAAGCATCCGATTGTTAATAAACTGCCAACTGGCTACCCTTCGCGCCTCTACGACCCAATAGTCACGGGTCTTTCAGACGAAACGCAGTTTTTGCATCTGTAACGCGCCGAGGATCGGGCGCAAGGTTTCGTCAGGCATGGCAGGAGGCGTCACATGCGTTCATTTCTTCTAGTGCTGATGGGGCTGGTCTGCGCGACTGCGGCCTGGGCCGCGCCTTCGGCCGAATTGTCGGAGCCGGTGGGCGGTTGGCGTTACTCCGGCCTGCTCGATCGCAGCGAAAACCCGCAAGTCGCCTATCCCACGCCACCGATCGACCGGGGCGTGCAGCGCAATCGCACGATGATCGAAGGTCAGCTCAAAGCGATCGGTACGCAACGTGGGCCGCACACGCTGGCGGTCAATGGCAATCCTTTGAACTTGTACACCGACGAGCAAGGGCGTTTCGCCCGGCCGTATGCGTTCGGCGCCGGTTCCAACAGCGTCGAAGTGCGCAGTGCCGAAGGCCAGTCGCTCAAGCGCGTTCAATTCTATGAAGCCAACAACCTGCGCACCCCGGCGCGGATCCGCGTGGTGCTGGGTTGGGACGACCCGAAAGCCGAGCTCGACCTGCACATCATTACGCCCGACGGCCAGCACGCTTTTTTCGCCCACACGGCGTTGACCAACGGCGGTGGTCTGGACCCGGATGGCGTCGATGGCCCTGGCCCGGAAATGTTTACCATGACCGCGCCGATGCATGGCACCTATCTGGTTTACGTCAACTATTGGGGCAACTTCGGCAGCGAAGGCTATAACTTCGATGAGACCAGCAACCAGAACGAGGTGATTACCTCGCAGATCAACCTGGTGCTCAACGAAAACACCGTCGACGAAAAACGCGAGACCTTCATCGTGCCCCTGCGCGCGATCGGTGACCTGCTGCTGGTCAAGACTTTCAACTATTGAACATCCCGCACCACGGATGAAATGGGTTTTGTTAATGAGCGATAACACTGTATCCCCGGCTGCCAAACCTTCTCGTCGCTGGCCAGTCGTGCTGATCGGGCTGTGCCTGGTGGCGGGTGTCGCGGGCGGGTTGGGCTGGTTGCTGCACAAACCCAAGGCGCCACCGGCGGAACTGGCCAGTGACAAGCTGGGCATGAGCCGCCCGGACGGTCTGCTCGAAACCCATTCCTTGAGCCAATTGCCCAAGGATTTGCTGGCCGTGCCGTTCCTCAAGGAAACCCTGACCGAGGATTTCGTCTTCTATTACGAAACCCATGCGGATCGCCTCGGCTTGATCGGCAGTCTGCGGCGGATCATTTACGAACATGACCTGAAGTTGCAGGACAGCCTGATCGAACAGCTTTTCGATCAACCGGCGGACGTGGCGCTGTGGCGTGGGGCGGATGGTCGCCTGAAAGACTTTTTGTTGGTGATGGATCGCGGCGGTCTGGCCAAAGTGCTGGAGCCGTTGGCGAAAGTGGCGCTGGATGATACGCAACTGAGCAAAGTCGGCGAGGTGAAAGTCGGTGCCGACGATGTGGCGCTCTACCAACTGAGCTACAACGCCAGCAAGGCGCTGCTGTTCGCCTCCCATGGCGACAAACTGGTGGTGCTGTCCAATCCGTCGAAACTCTACGACCCGGAAAGTGGTTCTTTAGCAGAGCCAGGCAGCGTCTCGATCAAAGCCATCGCGGCACTGCTCAACGGCGACAAACTGTTCCCCGAAGCTTTCGGCCTGCCGCCGCGCGCGCCCGAGGTGAAGCAGCGTCTGTCGGTCAACTCCAGCGTCCTGGCCATGGGTTACCAACGTTTCATCCCGAATTTTGCCGGCCTGCGCTTCGACATGGACGACAAGGGCTGGCACAGCTTTCTCGCCATGGATGAACTGGACAACCAACCGGACTTCGACTTCAAACCGATCTGGCAAGCCATGCCGATGGGCGCCAGCGCCTGTGTCGCCTTGCCGCTCGCCGCCGAACAGCAGAAACCCTTGCTGGTAAAACTCGGCGCCGAAGAAAAAGTGGCCCAGGCCCTGACCGGACACATGGCCGGTGCCGCCGGCTTGTGCTGGTACGCTGATTCGCGGCTGTACACGCCGCTGTTGGTGGCCAGCCTGAACGACAAGGACAGCGCCAAACTCGACGGCGATTTGGGCAGTCTGTTCGGCTCGATGGTCGGTGCCTATGAAGGCAACGTCGAAGAACACGCGTTCCCGGTGGTCGAGAAACAGGAGGGTGAAACTCATCAGTGGCAACGTCAGGTCAGCTCCAACTTCGGCCCGTACGCGGCCAAGGACGCGGAGAACCCGGACGCGATCACCGGCAAGGCGTTCATGAAAGTGAGCCTGGCGCGCCATGGTTCAACATTGCTGTTTTCTCTCGACGACAAACTGCTCGACAAGGCCCTCGGCACTCTCGATAAACGGTTCCCGCCCATGGCGGATGTGGTGCCCAAAGACCTGTTGATGCCGGTCTATTTCGGCCCGGACTCCATGGCGCAGCTGATGCAACAGGAAACCCTCGACAGCCTGCCGCAAGACATGGAACCGGTGTTCTACAACGCCGCGCAAACCTACCTGATCCCCAAACTGCGCAAGCTCGGCGGCTACGGCAAATACGCCCTGACCTTGCCCGAAGGCAGCGAGCCCGACGGCCATTGGCAGTGGTTGCCGCTGGAATGGAAAGCCCTGTGACCGCACTCATCCGAGGCCTCGGCCTGCTGGCGATGCTGCTCGGCAGTCGGGCATTTGCCACCGAGGCACCGCCGCTCGACGTGCAGCAATCCCAGGTATTCCGCGCCTGGTTCGTGCGCATCGCCCAGGAGCAACTGACCCAAGGCCCGAGCCCGCGCTGGTATCAGCAGGACTGCGCGGGGCTGGTGCGTTTCGCCGCCAACGAAGCGCTGAAAGTCCATGACGACAAATGGCTGCGCAGCAACGGCCTGTCCAATCGCTACCTGCCGCCGGAACTGCAACTGAGCGACGCCCAACGCAGCCTCGCCCAGCAATGGCAGCAGGGCGGCGGCAAGGTCGGGCCGTACGTCAACGCAATCAAACTGATCCAGTTCAACAGTCATTTGGTTGGCCGCGACTTGGCGCAGGCCCGCCCCGGCGACCTGATGTTTTTCGATCAGGGCGACGACCAGCACCTGATGATCTGGATGGGCCGCTACATCGCCTATCACACCGGCACCACCACCCCCACCGACAACGGCATGCGTTCCGCGAGCCTGCAGCAACTCATGACATGGAAGGACACCCGATGGATACCCGACGCAGCCAATCCCAACTTCATCGGCGTCTATCGACTGAATTTTCTCTCCCAATGATCGGTGCCCGCATGCTGCGTTTTCTATCTGTGCTGTTGGTGTTGGTGCTGCCTTTTTCGGTGGTCAACGCCGAAGACACCGTCGAGCCGAGCGGCTACACGCCGGTGGCCGGTGAAAGTTTTTTCCTGCTGGCCGACAGCAGTTTTGCCAGTGACGAACAGGCAATGGTCCGCCTCGAAGCGCCGGGCCGTGACTATCGGCGCTTTCGCATGGAGCCTTACGGCGGCGCTGACATTCGTGTGTATCGCATCGACAAGCCACTGGATTTCCTCAAGCGTCAGAAGAACCTGCACCGCGTGGTCAGCGACGGCCAGTTCAAGGGCGAAGGCCTGTCGAACACCCTCGCGTACCTGTGGGACAACTGGTATCGCAAATCCCGTCGGGTGATGCAGCGGGCGTTTTCCTACGAGTCGCGTAAACAAGTCACCGAGGAAGTGCCGGAACTGAAGATGGGCACGGCCATCGCCGCACCAACGCCCTACGACGCACAGCCGCAATTCGCCTTGATTCCGGGCCTGCCGGTGGTCAGCCAATTCCGTTATCCACTGTGGGAAGCCAAACCGATCCAGCCGCCGGAAGGCGTGAACCTCGCCGGTTCTTCCAGCGAATTTGTCAGCGTCGCGCCGGGTAACATTTACATCCCGTTGGGCAACCTGAAGCCGGGGCTGTACCTGGTGGAAGCGCTGATCGGTAAGTATCGGGCGACGACCATGGTGTTCGTCTCCAACACCGTGGCCGTGAGCAAGATTGCCGGTGATGAACTGGTGGTCTGGGCTGCGCGCAAACACCAAGGCAGTTCGGTGCCGAAGGTCAATGTGCTATGGACCGATGGCCTCGGCGTGATGAGCAGTGGCGCCACCGATAGCGATGGTTTGCTGCGCCTGAAACACGTCAGCCCCGAGCGTTCGTTCGTGATCGGCGAGGACGAAGAGGGCGGGGTGTTCGTCTCCGAAAACTTCTATTACGACAGCGAGATCTACGACACCAAACTCTATGCCTTCACCGACCGGCCGCTGTATCGACCGGGGGATTGGGTGTCGCTGAAAATCGTCGGCCGCGAGTTCAAGAGTGCGCGTGATTCGGTGTTGCCGAGCGCTGCCGACGTCAACGTGACCGTGCTTGATGCCACCGGCACCGCGCTGCAATCGCTGGCGCTGAAACTCGATTCCAAGGCCGGCACCCAAGGCCGTTTCCAGTTGCCGGACAACGCGGTGGCGGGCGGTTATGAGCTGCGTTTCAGCTACAAGGACCAGGCCTACAGCAGCGCTTTTCGCGTTGCTGAATACATCAAGCCGCACTTCGAGATTTCGCTGAACCTGGCCAAGCAGGATTACCGTACTGGCGAGCCGGTCAAGGGCAGCCTGGTGTTGCTGTACCCGGACGGCAAACCGGTGGCCAACGCCAAATTGAGCCTGAGTTTGCGCGCCCAACAACTGTCGATGGTCGACAACGAATTGCAGTACCTCGGGCAATTCCCGGTGGAACTGACCAGCACCGAACTGACCACCGATGCCAAGGGCAACGCGACGCTCGACCTGCCGGCCGCCGACAAACCGAGCCGTTACATGCTCACGGTGTTTGCCAGCGATGGCGCGGCGTATCGGGTCAAGACCACCAAGGAAATCCTCATCGACCGTGGTGCCGCGAATTTCCGCCTGAGCGCGCCGCAACGGTTCAGCGCCGTGGGCGACAAGGTTGCGTTCAGCTACGCCAACGAAGGCGGCAGCGAGCCGGTTACGCCGAGCAGCTATGGCTGGGTTCGACTGGAAGACCAGACGACGGGCGAGGGCAAACTCGCCGCGACCGATAAAGGCTTCACCCTGGCCTTCGAGCGACCGGGCACTTACAACCTGACGCTGAAGGATGATCACGGTCGAGCGCTGGGCGCGACGGGCCATTCAGTCACCGGCGATGGCGTCAAAGCCGTGCCGGGCACCGTGGAAATCGTCCTCGATAAACCCGAGTACAAGGCCGGCGACGAAGCCCTCGCGTTGATCACTTTCCCTGAGCCGGTCAGTGATGCATTGCTGTCGCTGGAACGGGACAAAGTCGAGGCCACCGCGCTGCTGTCCAAGGGCGGCGACTGGCTGAAGATGGAAAAACTCAGCGAGACCCAATACCGCGCGCGCATTCCGGTGAAAGACAGCTTCGCGCCGAACCTGACCTTCTCCGTGCTCTACACCAAGGGTGGTCAGTACAGCTTCCAGAGCGCGGGCATCAAGGTGATCGCGCCGCAGATCGATGTGGCCATCGCTACCGATAAAGAGGCGTACCAGCCGGGCGATACCGTGTCTGTTGACCTGACCACCCAGTTCGCCGGCAAGCCGATCCCGGCGCACCTGACGGTCAGCGTGGTCGACGAAATGGTCTACGCGCTGCAACCGGAAGTCGCACCGACCATCGACCAGTTTTTCTACCATCCACGCCGCAACAACGTGCGCACCAGCGCCAGTCTCTCGTTCATCAGCTACGACGTGGCGTTGCCGGGCAGCCCAGGCGCGCCGGGCAAAGCCAACCGCAGTGAGCGCGGCGTGAAAGTGCTGGAGCGGCCGCGTCGCGAAGATGTCGACACCGCGGCATGGCAGCCTGAACTGGTGACCGACGCCAACGGCAAAACCCGCTTCACCTTCAAAATGCCCGATTCGCTGACCCGCTGGCGCATCACCGCCCGGGCCATTGCCGATGACGGTCAGGTCGGGCAGAAAAAGCAATTCGTACGCTCGGAAAAACCGCTGTACCTGAAGTGGAGCGGCCCGACTAAATTCCGTGCAGGCGACAAACCCGATCTCGGTGTGTTCGCTTTCAGTCAGTCCGAAACGCCGGTGAAAGCCGAGCTGGTGATTCACTACGCGGGTGCCGAGCAACGCGTGCCGGTGACGCTTAACAACGGCATCAACTACCTCGCACTGCCAGGGTTCGCGCTGACCAATGGCGAGTGGACCGCCGAGCTGCTGCAGGACGGAAAAACCGCTGACGCCTTGGCCGTGCGCCTGACCGCGACCGGTGAAGGCTGGCAGGTGACTCAGAGTCAAAGCCTGGACGTGGCCAGCGGTGATACGCCGCTGACGTTGCCGGCGGATGCCACGGACATTCGCCTGCGTCTGGATGACAGTCCGCAAGCGTTGTTCCGTTCGGCACTCGATGATTTGCTGAGCTATCCATACGGCGGCGTCGAACAAACCGCCAGTCGTTTGCTGCCGTTGAGCATTGCGTATCCGACGCTGTCGTCGAATCCGCAGATCCGCGATCGCCTGCGCCTGATCATGCAGAACAGCCGCTTGCGGTTGGTGCAAATGGCCGGGCCGTCGGCGAGTTTCACTTGGTGGGGCATGGACGGCGAGCCGGACGCCTTCCTCACCGCTTACGCCTATTACGCCGACTGGCACGCCAGCAAAGCACTGCAACTGAGCCTGCCGCCGGAGCATTGGCAGCGGGTGCTGGAGGTCTATGCCAAACAGGCGAAGAACACGCCACTGTTGCAGCGGGCGCTGATCCTGTCGTTCGCCAAACAGATGCAATTGCCGGTGAATACGTTGCTCAGCGGATTGATGGAGGACCTGGCAAAAGCGGGCGAGGGCAATGCCGCGAATCTGATGGAGGATGGCGAGGACAGTATTGTCATGAGCGATCCAGATTCGGCGTTGGGGTTGGCGGCGGCACGTGCGTTGACGGCCTCGTTGGCTCATCAGTCAAAAGTCACTTTGCCGGATGCCTTCAACCGTCAATTGCCCGATGCGCAGCAACGTTTGGCCGTCAGTTCTCAGCCGTTTGCCGAGGCTTTGAATCTGTCGCTGCAGGCTTTCGATCAGGCTCACGCGACAGCGTTGTTGCAGCGTCTGCTACCACAGCAATCGACGCTGGAACGCGCCTTGGCGCTGACCTGGTTGCAACGCAGCATCGAGCAGGCCTCGCCGACCATCGCCCTGGCACCGGGTGAAGGCTGGAAGAAACAGTACGGTGATACCGGCGAGACGTATTGGACGTGGCAGGGCGTTACGCCTGTGCCGGCAGCCTTGTCGCTGACGGGGACGCAAGAACGTCCGCTGCGTGCCGCGCTGAGCTATCAGACCAAGCAGCCGCCAGTCGATCCGATGGCCGTGACCATCACCCGTCGCCTGTCGCGTCTGGTGCCGGGGGACGAAGCGTTCACCTTCAAACTCGAAGCGGTCGGCAGCAAGCCGTTATCCAGCGACAGCCTCTATCTGGATGAAGTGATCATCACCAGCAAAGCCGCGAAGCCGCTGCGCTACGGCATGCTCGAAGTGCCGTTGCCACCGGGTGCCGATGTCGAGCGCACCACGTGGGGCATCAAACTCGTGGGCAAGGCTGGCACTGAACCGACGGCGCTGGAGAAGGCCCGCTTCGAACCGGGGCAAATGGCTTATGCGATTCCAGTGGATGCCTTGAGCGGCGAATTGCGCATGCGCCACCTGGTGCGCTTCTCGCAGAAAGGTCAGTTCAACGTGCCACCAGTGCGCTTCACGCAGGTCTACGCGCCACAGCATCAGGCTCAGGAACAGAAACCGGCCCTGGGCCAGGTCACGGTCAACTGACATGACCCGACCTCTGGTCTGGTTACTGCTGTGCTTGATCCCTGCGCTGGCCTCAGCGCAGGACGAGCCGTTGCGGCTGGCTTTCAAGGGTGAACTGATTGCCTTGAGTCGGACGCAAGTGCTGTCTCGCGAGCCATTGCCTGCCGATTTGCAGACGCCGTTGGGCAGTCTGTGGAAGTTGTTTGTCTACGGCTGGCTGGTGGATACCGGCGCGCGCGAGCCGGCGTATGAGTGCCGCGGGCAGTCGAAAGAGGAAGTCTATTGCTGCACGGCGGGCGGCAAGATTGAGCGCGATCAGGCGTTGGTGAAGTCTTGCGGGTTGTACTTTGAGCCGGCACGGTTGGGCATCGCTGAGGGTGATTGGCGTCAATATTGGCAGGCACGGCAGGCGCCGGAGTGGTTGCTGAACTTGCCGTCGCTGCAGCCTGCTACGCGAGTTTCCGTGGCCGAGTTGCTCAAGGTGTTGGCCGTGATGCCGGCGCAACAGCAGACACGGCGGGTGTTGCTGGATGTGGTGCTGAATGCGGCCGACGGCAATGTCGTGGGAGAACTCGGTGGCCGGCTGCGGGTGAAAACCTGGAGCTGGTTGGACGATCAGGATCCTTCAGCGCGCCAGGGTGGATTCGCCGGTTGGACGGCGGACGGTACGCCGATCTGGGCCGGTGGGCGGGGGACCAGTCAAATGGTGCTTCGTCATTACGGTGCGGCGTTGGCTTCAGTGTTGCCGGTTGATTGGCCTTTGGATGCAGGGCGCTGTGTCGAAGTTGGCTTGTTTTCACGCTATCCGATTGGACGGGTTTTGGCGGGGGATCGTGTTGTTTCTTCTGGGCAGATGCAGGGTGACTACCGCGTCGAATTTACCAACGGTAATCAGCTTGATATCCATAGCGACGGAGAGCTGTTTCTGGTGCAAGACAAAATAGTCGCCCGCGTGGATCGTGAAGAATACGTCGCCCGCGTCCTCCAGCGCGAAGCCAAATCCGAACCCGTCGAAGCCGCCAAAGCCCTGGCCGTCGCCATCCGCACCTACCTTCTGCAAAACGCCAGCCGCAACGGCGACTGCCTGAGCATCGATGACAGCAGCAGCCGCCAACGCGTCGCCCCACGTCCAGCGTCCGCCGAATCGCGCAACATCGCGGCGTGGACCAACGACCTGGTCCTGGCCGGCAGCACCGTCACCTACCACTCCGACCAACCCGGCCCGGACAAACTCTCCTGGCAGCAAGCCGTCGAACAAGCCAACGCCGGCCAACGCTACGACACCATCCTGCTGCACGCCTACCCCCGCGCAAGCCTCAGCCGCTGGGATAACCCGGTCGCCTCCTGCGAAGCATTGCCCGCCGCCCAGGACTGGCTGCAAAAACAACGCCGCGTCTGGCGCCAACGCCTCGAAAGCGAAACCGGCTACAACGAAGTCAGCACCTTCGCCGTCTGCCGCCTGGCCTTCGGCCGCCCCTACGTCGACCGCGAACGCCAACGCCTCTACGTGCGCGGCGTGCTGTCCCTGCAAGACCGCCTCGACCTGACCCACGAATACCTGCACCTGGCCTTCGAAGCACACCCCAACGGCCAGGATGAAACCTACATCGAAGGGCTCGCCCGCCACCTCTTGCTGGAATAGGCCATGAAACTCCGTTATCCACAGGTCTTCCTGTTCCTCTGCACCGTTTGCGCATGGCCAACGACGTACGCCGCCGTCAACCTTGATACCCCCGTCGGTGGCTGGCGTACCGGCGCGGTCGAAGGCGAAGGCGAAAACTTCCGCCAGACCGTCAACTACCCGGCCTCTTCGGTGAATACACCGGCAGGACAAGCCAACACCGCGCGCATCTCCGGGCAGATCAAAACCACACCCAAGTCCACAGAGCCCGGCCGACTGATCGTCAACGGCGTGAGCATGCCGCTGAAAATCGACCCCGCCGGCCGCTTCGATCGCCCGTTCTCATTCCCGAACGGCAGCAACAGCGTCGAAGTGCGCAGCCCTGATGGCCAACAACGCCATCGCACGCAATTCCTCAACGCCAGCGGCGGCGCGACCCCAGCCCAGTTGCGAGTGCTGCTTTCCTGGGACAGCGACAACACCGACCTGGATCTGCACCTCATCACCCCCGATGGCGCCCACATCTGGTACGGCGACCGCGTGGCGCCCAATGGCGCGGCACTGGATGTTGACGTGACTACCGGATACGGCCCGGAAATCTTCGCCATGCCGGCGCCGATCAAAGGGCAGTATCTGGTGTATGTGAATTACTTTGGCGGCGGGTATCGGAATGATGAGGAAGGGCAGGAGGACGCGGTTCAACCGCTGACGACGGCGCAGGTGACGGTGATTACGGAGGAGGGGACGCCGAGCGAGAAGATGGAGACGTTTTTGGTGCCGATGCGGGCGGTGGGGGAGTTGACGTTGGTTAAGGGGTTTAGTTATCCGTGAGGGTGAATTGTCGCAGCGGCACTGCCACAATTCGCTCTTGATTTGTCGTAGCAGTGCTGCAACTAATCGAATTAGTCCGCAGGCAGATGACCGATTCGGTCCTGTGCATCTTGGTATACAACTTCACGCTCGCGCTTTCCGATAGCAACCACGAAAACGGCGACCTTGTGATCCAGAACCTGATAGATCAGTCGGTAGCCGGCGCTTCGGAGTTTCAACTTGTAGCAATCCGGCAGTTGACGAAGCCGATTGGCTTCAATGCGAGGATTCTCGAGTACTTCAGCAAGTTTTTTCTTGAACTGTTGGCGCAACGTTGTCACCCAGTTTGTTCCACTCTTTCAGTGCACGACGATCAAATTCAAGGCTATAGGTCATCCAGACTTACCTTGACTCGCTGAGGTGCGGCAAGACGTTCGGTGACCACAGCGATGAGAGCTTCATCCTCTTCGCTGAGTAATGCAGCTTTGAAAGGCAGCTTGCCGCGCTCGGCAACGTATTGAAGGGTTTGGCGCAGGAGTTCGGAAGGCGTTACCCCGAGTTTTTCCAGCTCGGCAAATGAGCGCTGCTTCAGGTCATCGTCGATGCGGATGTTGATGGAAGCCATGATGAGATACCTGTAATGACGTTTGTCGTTACGCTAGCAATTGCTCCCTTGCATGGCAACACCGACTCAGAGTTTTCAGACGATGGGTATGGTTTTTTCCAGTCATTAAAAAGCCGGCTTGTGGCCGGCTTCTCGGGGACTGGCTTGGTTCATTTTTGGTAAACCGCGCCAGCCTTCAAAACGTACACCCGGATCTTGCGTCCGGCTGTGGGACTTGGCGAGAACGTGATCTGCCTTGTCGGTGCGATCTGAGCCTTAGGAAGGGTCGATGCGCAAATGTGGGGCGCAGCATACTGATTTTTTTGGGGAATTCCCAGTGTGGTGTGCGTGATAGAGCCTTAGGGTTGCTTTTGGACTCAATGCAAACCTGGGTTCTGATTGTGAGTGTTGCATCGCCTTCGCGGGCAAGCCCGCTCCCACAGGGTTTGTGCGATGCCCGTGAGAGGGGTTTGTCCGTGTAGAAAGCGGTGTGGTGCTATAGGAACGGGATGGCTGGCCTGCGTTTGTTGAGGGTTGACCACCAGAAAACCCAGCCCAGTACCCTGATGTTTTGTTCTTCGATTTGCGCGGTCCTGAAGACTTCATCCGGGTATTCGGCGCTGTTGTGGCTGCGCATGCGTATCGCATTGCCTGGTACTCGATGCAGGTATTTGATGCGCAGCATCCCGTCATGCTCGATCGCGTAAATTTCCCCATCGACAATTTGCGTAAGCCCGCGGTCGATCGCGACGATGGAGCCGTCATCAATTTTTTCGGTCATGCTGTTGCCGATCATGCGGGCGCAGATGGCGTCGGCGTGGTTGATTTCCAGGGAGTCGAGGTCGCTACGAGGCAAACGTATGGATTGGCCGGGGTCTTTGATGACATGGGTTTTGTTGGAGCCGGGTGTGATGACTGTTTCTTTGTAGAAGGGCAATTCGACATCGGTCGGCTCGATTACCCGGTAGGTGCCGCGGATCGCCTGGGCGTCGAAGGTGTTGCCGGATTCGTCGCACAAACGCAGTTCGCTGGCGTTTTTCGGGCCTTCGCCGATCTTCAGCCACTCGCTGTTCACGGACAACCTTCTCGCGACTTGTTCCATACGGTAATGGGGTACGCCGCGGGTGTACCAGTTATGGACGTTTTGTGGTTTGTTGATTTTCAGGAATTCGGCAAATGCCGTCGTCGTGATATTCGCCTCTTCGAGGAGCATTTTGAATCGCGCACCGCAGGTTTTGTTTTTCTTCATAAACACGAGTCTACCCGCGCGGCATAAGGCTTTGATTCAACGAAACGTTCAAATTTCGCGGGATATTTGAGTCCGGATGTAAGACGCATTGGGTAAAAATTAAACAAGAAAAAACCGATGCGGCGTGTGGTTCAACCTGCCGTTCAAGGCGCTTTATAAGCGCCCACAAAAAACCCCGGATCAACCGGGGTTTTTCTTGAAGCTTGTCGCTAGAAGCGTGTAGCTACTTCTCAGCCTTTATAGGCAGCAACCGACTTCATGATCTCGGTGCGAGCGGCTTCTGCGTCGCCCCAACCTTCGATCTTCACCCATTTGCCTTTTTCGAGGTCTTTGTAGTTCTCGAAGAAGTGCTTGATCTGTTCCAGCAGCAGCGGTGGCAGATCGGTGTATTCCTTCACGTCGACGTACAGCTGGGACAGCTTGTCGTGTGGGACTGCGATGACTTTGGCATCGCCGCCGCCGTCGTCGGTCATGTGCAGGATGCCGACCGGACGAGCGCGGATCACCGAGCCTGGGGCAACCGGGTAAGGGGTCACGACCAGCACATCGAGGGGATCACCGTCGTCAGCCAGGGTGTTCGGGATGAAACCGTAGTTGGCCGGGTAGAACATCGGGGTGGCCATGAAACGGTCAACGAACAGGCAATCGCTGTCTTTGTCGATTTCGTATTTGATCGGCGCGTGGTTGGCCGGGATCTCGATCGCGACGTAGATGTCGTTCGGCAGGTCTTTGCCAGCCGGAATCTTGCTGTAGCTCATTGGGCGGTGCCCCCGTTAGTTGACCAAAAACACTTGGCCGGATTGACCAAAAAGTGGCGGCGATTATAGGCATATTCCGCCACCGTTGCTATGTGCCAGAGGTCGTAGAGACCCTGGCGTCCTGTCTTACCGATACTGTTGCTTTTTGACGGCGTCCGTTGCGGCCATGCTGCGTTGCCGCTCCTCGCCATAGCCAGCTATGACTCGTCGCGGCGCCTTGCCTGACCACAACGGCCACTCGTCAAAAGAGCAACGTATCGGTAAGACAGGACACTAGTCGTGTGCCTGATAGACCGGGTCTTCGGCAAGAAGTTGCCGCAGCCGGGCCAGCGGATCCTGGCGGTAAAACAGCTTCAGCTGCTCGTAGACCTGAGGATACGCCTCGTGCAGCAAATCCGGGGCGCTGAAGAAGTATTCGCTGGTAACTGCAAAAAACTCAGCGGGATTTTCCGCGGCGTACGGGTCGATGGCGGTTTCTGCGTCGGGATTGCGCTCCAGTTGCCGGTCGAGGTCATCGTAGGCCTCTTGCATGACTTTGGCCCAGTCGCTGACGCGCATGTCGGCGTGCAGCGGCGGCAGGCCGTTGGCGTCGCCGTTGAGCATGTCGAGTTTGTGCGCCAGTTCGTGAATCACCAGGTTGTAGCCTTCCCAGCCACCGCTGGCCATCACGCCGGGCCAGGCGAGGATGATCGGGCCTTGTTGCCAGGCTTCGCCGCTGTGTTCGCCGTCCCATTCATGCTCGACGCCACTGGCGTCACGATGACGCTGGGGGCTGAGGAAGTCGTCGGGGTAGAGGACGATTTCGTGGAAACCCTGATACCAGTTCAGATCGCCCAGATGCAACAACGGTAATTGAGCCTGGGCGGCGAGCAGCAGACGTTGCTCCTGGTGGAGTTCAACGCCGCGCAAGGCGGTCAGGTGTTTGTCTTGCAGAAACAGCACGCTGGCCTCGCGCAACCACCGGTCTTCTGCGTCGCTGATACCGTCGAGAAAGCTCAAATGATGGCGCACCCGTTGCCACATGTCGTCGGCAATCGGGTGCTTGGCCAAGGTGCGCTGGCGTCGCCAGGCGCTAAGGGACCACATCGTGAATCAGCGCGGGTGGGCTTTGGAAGCGGCGTTGCCGAAGCGGCTGCGGACGATACCGATGATCATTGGTATCAGCGACAGCAGGATGATGCCAACGACCAGCAAGGACAGGTTTTGCTTGATGAACGGTACGTTACCGAAGAAGTAACCGAGGGTCACCAGGCCACCGACCCACAGGATGGTGCCGAGGACGCTGAAGGCGAAGAACCGCGGATAAGGCATTTTCCCCACACCAGCGACGAACGGTGCAAAGGTGCGGATGATCGGCAGGAAACGCGCGAGGGTCACGGTTTTGCCGCCATGCTTGTCGTAGAAGTCGTGGGTTTGCTGCAGGTAGTCGCGACGGAAGATTTTCGAGTTCGGGTTGCTGAAGAGTTTTTCGCCCGCCGTTCGTCCGATCACGTAGTTGGTGCTGTCGCCGAGAATTGCCGCCAGCATCAGCAGGCCGCCCAGCAACACTGGGTCCATACCGCCGCCGGCCGCTACGGCGCCCGCGATAAACAGAAGGGAATCGCCCGGCAGGAACGGCATCACCACCAGACCGGTTTCGCAGAAGATCACCAGGAACAGAATGGCGTAGATCCATGGCCCGTAGTTGTTTACCAGCAAGTCGAGGTAAACATCGAGATGCAGGATAAGGTCGAGCGGGTTGAAATCCATGGGGGCACCTGTGGTGATGGCCCGACTCAGCAGGCCGTGCGGATGACTTCATATAAGACTACAGATGGATGTAGTTTTTCTTACAAGCCGGGAAGATCGGCATTATACGGGCTGAAACGTGAAAAGCGCGTCGAGTTTGTAGCGGGGGATTTCGCATCAGGCCGGCAATTGGCGCGTCCTTACTTGTAGGAGCGATCTTGCTCGCAATGCACTTCAGAACGCTGCGGGGTGTCAGGTTTGCAGCGTTATCGTTGGCGAACATCGCGAGCGAGCTCGCTCCTACAGGTATGCGGTGTGGTCAGAGTTCGTCGCTGATCGGCAATACGTAGTTCTTGAACTCGGTGTCTTCCTTGAACCCGATGGATTCGTAGGTTTTTTGCGCGACTTCGTTGTTGCTGCTGGTGGAAACGCGCATGCGCACGGCATTGGTTTCCTTGGCCATTTTCTTCGCGGTGCGAATCAGATTGTCGGCCACCAGCTGGCGCCGGGCCTCTTCGGCAACGTAAATGTCGTTGAGAATCCACACGCGCTTGAGCGAAAGCGAGGAAAAGCTCGGGTACAACTGACAGAAACCCATTAGTTTGTTGCTGTCGTCATCGGCCAGGGCCAGGTAAATCACTGACTCCTTGCGCCGCAGGCGTTTCTCGAGGAATGCCCGGGACGAGTCCGGATACGGCAGGGAGCCATAAAACTCGCGATATTTGACGAACAACGGGGTAAGCAGGTCCAGGTGTTCGAGGGTCGCTTGAATAATCCGCATGGTTGGTCTCGTCTTCAAGTGGCTGTCTTACAGGATGACGGCGACGGGAAACCCTGGCGTCCGTGCATCGATCCTGCCTGAAACCGGAACAGAAACGCAATGCGGAAACGGTTCAGGAATTCGGCGGATTCAGTAGGAAATTACCTTTCAAATCCGTGCCTGCGTCCGACTCCAGCGTCTGAACCTGGGCTTCGTCCTTCAGATTGACTCCCGACAGCTGCCGCCGGCAGGCTTCGCGCATCAAATAAAGCAAACGGTGTGCCGCCATGCCATAACTCAGGCCTTCGAGGCGGACATTCGAGATGCAATTGCGATACGCATCCGTGAGCCCGACCTTGGGATTGTAGGTGAAATATAAACCCAGACTGTCCGGGGAGCTGAGGCCAGGGCGTTCGCCGATCAGGATCACCACCATTTTTGCGCCCAGCAACTCGCCAATCTCGTCGGCGACAGCGACGCGGCCCTGTTCCACCAGAACCACCGGTGAGACAGACCAGCCTTCAGCCACGATCTGTTCTTCCATCCGCGCCAGAAACGGCAGGGTATGGCGATGAACCGCCAGTGCCGACAAGCCATCGGCGACCACGATAGTCAGATCGACCCCGCCAGAATGGGTCTGCGCGTACTCGCGCAGGATGTGCGCCGAGTCATCACTCAGTTTTCGCCCCAAATCGGGGCGTTGCAGATAACTGTCCCGATCCTTGGCCGCGCTGTGCAGCAGCAAGCTGTCGCGCCCGCCCTCGGCCAATTGTGCGCTGAGCCCAGCGTGATCGAACGGCAAGTGCACCGCATCCCGTGCCTGGGCATGGGCGTACTGGAAATCCAGTTGCGCACGGGTCGGCATGCTGGTGCCCGTGCGACCGAGGGCAATCCGCGCCGGGGTCAGACGGCGCAGTTCCAGCAACGGGTTCTGCGGATCGACGGGAGGTTTTTCCATCTCAATACTCATCCCAGTTGCGCCATGGCTTGGCGGAAGGCCGGTGGCAGGCTGTTACCGAAGTGAACTTTGCCATCGGCCTGGGTAAAGATGCCCATTTTGGCCAGCCATTGTTCAAACTCTGGCGCCGGTTTCAGGCCCAGGGTCTGACGGGCGTAAAGGGCGTCGTGGAACGAAGTGGTCTGGTAATTGAGCATGATGTCGTCGGAGCCGGGAATGCCCATGATGAAGTTGATCCCGGCCACGCCCAGCAGGGTCAGCAAGGTGTCCATGTCGTCCTGGTCGGCTTCGGCGTGGTTGGTGTAGCAGATGTCGCAGCCCATCGGCACGCCCAGCAACTTGCCGCAGAAGTGGTCTTCGAGCCCGGCGCCGATGATCTGTTTACCGTTGTAGAGGTATTCCGGGCCGATAAATCCTACGACGGTGTTCACCAGGAACGGCTTGAAATGGCGCGCCACGGCGTAGGCGCGAGTCTCGCAGGTCTGTTGATCGAGGCCGTGGTGGGCGTTGGCTGACAGCGCGCTGCCCTGACCGGTCTCGAAATACATCAGGTTCTGCCCCAGGGTGCCGCGATTCAGGCTCAAACCGGCGTCGTAACCTTCCTGCAGCACGTTCAGGTTGATGCCGAAACTGGCATTGGCCGCTTCGGTGCCTGCGATCGACTGGAACACCAGGTCCAGCGGAACGCCGCGATTGATCGCCTCGATGGACGTAGTGACGTGGGTCAGCACGCAGGCCTGGGTAGGAATTTCGTAGCGCTGGATGATCGCGTCGAGCATTTCCAGCATCGCGCAGATCGAAGCGATGCTGTCGGTGGCCGGGTTGATGCCGATCATCGCGTCGCCATTGCCGTACATCAGGCCATCGAGAATGCTCGCGGCGATACCGGCCGGCTGATCGGTGGGGTGGTTGGGTTGCAGGCGTGTAGACAGTCGGCCGCGCAGGCCCAGCGTGCCGCGAAATTTGGTGACCACGCGGATTTTTTGCGCCACCAGCACCAGATCCTGCACGCGCATGATCTTCGACACGGCGGCGACCATTTCCGGTGTCAGTCCGGGGGCGAGGGCACGCAGGCTGTGTTCATCAGCTGCATCGCTGAGCAGCCAGTCGCGGAAACCGCCGACGGTGAGGTGGCTGACGACGGCAAAGGCTTGCAGGTCGTGAGTGTCGATGATCAGTCGGGTGACTTCATCGGTCTCGTAAGGAATCAGCACTTCTTGTAGGAAATGAGTCAGTGGGATGTCAGCCAGGGCCATCTGTGCGGCCACCCGTTCGCCGTCGTTCTGCGCCGCGACACCGGCCAGGAAGTCTCCGGAGCGCGCCGGACTGGCCTTGGCCAAGACTTCCTTGAGATCGTCGAAGCAGTAGTTCTGGCCACCGACGGTATGTGAAAAACGTGCCATTTCTGTCTCCGTTTCAAATAGGAAGGTGCGCTGCCCAGTGCTGGCGATTCCTCAGAATGCCATGCCCTGTGTGATCAGCGCACTTCAATGCAGCACACTCAGGCCGTCACCTTGATGCCGTTCGGCGCAAGGGACTCGGGCAGCGGAAGGCCGAGGTATTCGCCCTCGGCGATGATCCCGGCGGCGCGATCCTGCGCTTCCAGTTGCAAGGCCTTGGGCACCGACAGCCAATACGCCAGGCCCACGGCAATGAAACCTGCACTTATCTTGCCAATCAGCACCGGCAGGATGATGGTGGGCTGGAAGTTCGCGGTGAACGACAGGTGATCGCCCAGCAGGAACGCGGCGCAAACGCCGAAGGCGATGTTGATCACTTTGTCTTTGGGTGGCATGAACCGCACCAGACGGAACATGGCCAGGATGTTGGCGATTGTCGCCAGCATGCCGGCACTGCCGACAGCGCTCAGGCCGATTTTGCTGCCCAGGCTTTCCAGCGGTTTACCCAGGTATTTGCGCAGCAGGTAAACCATCGGGAACGCACCGGCCAGCATAATGCCGATGTAGCCGGCCGTTTCCAGGGCTCGGGTCTGGTCTTCGGCGTCCGCGATGATCGGGTGGAAGCCCCAGCTGCCGAACACCACTGTGAACACGCCGGTGAAGTACTCGACGATGGAGAACACCAGCACCAGTTTGATAGCCGCGTCCATCGTACGGCCGAAGATGATGAAACCCTTGATCATCAGGTCGGGCAAGAACCGTAGCCCCAAAGCCAGGCCCACGACGAAGATCAGGATCGGCAGCAGGTTGGCGAAGATGCTGCCCAGGCCCAGGGCCAATTGATAGGTGGCTTCGCCGTTGGTCGACACCAGATCCCGTACCAGCGGATTACTGAAGGCGAGGATGACACTGGCGATCAACACACCCAGCGGGATGGTCAAAATGCCCGACATGATGCCCAGGGCCATGTATTTGTGGTCGCGCTTGTCGAGCATCGCCAGGCCCATGGGGATCGAGAACACGATGGTCGCACCGCCCATGAAACCGGTGATCAGCGCCATCACCAGCGCTTCTTTGCTAGCGGCCAGCGCCGAGGCCAGGTGATAGCCGCCCATGTCCGAGGCGATGATCATGGTCGCCGCCAGGGCCGGGTCGGCGCCCAGGGAGCTGAAGAACGGACCGAAGGCTTTTTCGATGACCACCGTCAGGTAGGGGATGGAAGCCATGATGCCCGCCGCCGGCACGAAGATGTGGCCCGTGGCGTGGATGCCTTCCATGAATTCTTTACCAAGCCCTTCATCGCTGTTGTAGATCGCCGCGAAGGCGCCGAGTACGGCGCAGAGCATGATGAGATAGAGCACGTAATTGCCGATCTGATCCATGCGTTGTGCTTCCTTATTGTTGTTTTTTTATGCGCGGACGCTGCGTGCACGACGGGCGCAGTGCCGTTTGGGGATTTGCGGTTGCTGCAATGCATTCGGCTGCTGGTGGGCGCCGAATCCGATGCGAAAAAAGTAGGGGAAACTGATAGTGAAGCGCCTCCCGGCGACCGAAGTCGCCGGGAGGAACGATCAGAAGAAGCCCAGTGGATTGATGTCGTAGCTCACCAGCAGGTTTTTGGTCTGCTGATAGTGATCAAGCATCATCTTGTGGGTTTCACGGCCGACGCCGGACTTCTTGTAACCGCCGAACGCGGCATGCGCCGGGTACAGGTGGTAGCAGTTGGTCCACACGCGACCGGCCTTGATGGCGCGGCCCATGCGGTAGGCGCGGTTGATGTCGCGGGTCCACAGGCCGGCACCCAGGCCGAACTCGGTGTCGTTGGCGATGGCCAGGGCTTCGGCTTCGTCCTTGAAGGTGGTGATGCTCACCACCGGGCCAAAGATTTCTTCCTGGAACACGCGCATTTTGTTGGTGCCCTTGAGCAGGGTCGGCTGGATGTAATACCCGGTCGCCAGGTTGCCCTCGAGTTTTTCCACCTTGCCGCCGGTCAGCAGCTCGGCGCCTTCGCCCTTGGCGATTTCCAGGTACGAAAGGATTTTGTCGAATTGCTGCTCGGACGCCTGGGCGCCGACCATGGTGTCGGTGTCCAGCGGGTCGCCACGTTTGATCGACAGGACTTTCTTCATCACCACTTTCATGAAGTCGTCATAGATCGATTCCTGCACCAGCGCGCGGGATGGGCAGGTGCAGACTTCGCCCTGGTTGAAGAACGCCAGCACCAGGCCTTCGGCGGCTTTTTCGATGAAGGTTTCTTCGGCTTGCATGATGTCGGCGAAGAAGATGTTCGGCGACTTGCCACCCAGCTCCACGGTGGACGGAATGATGTTTTCGGCGGCGCATTTCATGATGTGCGAGCCGACCGGGGTCGAGCCGGTGAAGGCGATCTTGGCGATGCGTTTGCTGGTGGCGAGGGCTTCGCCGGCTTCTTTGCCGAAGCCTTGCACCACGTTCAATACGCCGGGTGGCAGCAGGTCGCCGATCAGCTCCATCAGCACGGTAATGCCCAGCGGGGTTTGCTCGGCCGGTTTGAGCACCACGCAGTTACCGGCGGCCAGGGCCGGAGCGAGTTTCCACGCGGCCATCAGGATCGGGAAGTTCCACGGGATGATCTGCCCGACCACGCCCAGCGGTTCATGGATGTGATAGGCCACGGTGTTGCCGTCGATCTCGGCCGCGCTGCCTTCCTGGGCGCGGATGCAGCCGGCGAAGTAGCGGAAATGGTCGGCCGCCAGCGGGATGTCGGCGTTGAGGGTTTCACGCACGGCTTTGCCGTTGTCCCAGGATTCGGTGATCGCCAGGACTTCCAGGTTCTGTTCGATGCGGTCGGCGATTTTCAGCAGCACCAGCGAGCGCGCCTGGACGGACGTGGCGCCCCAGGCATCGGCGGCGGCATGGGCCGCGTCCAGGGCCTTGTCGATGTCTTCGGCCGTGGAACGGGGGAATTCGGCAATCGGTTGGCCATTCACTGGCGAAGTATTGGTGAAGTACTGACCTTTGACAGGCGCGACGAACTCGCCGCCGATGTAGTTACCGTATTTGCTCTTGAACGAAACGATAGCGCCTTCAGTACCGGGGTGAGCGTAACGCATAGTGATTTCTCCTTGGCTTTTGTGCTTATAAGGGAGAGCGCATGTGCGCTTGCTATAAGCGTAGAGCAAAGGTCGGGCCACTGCCTTGCAGGTCAGGCAAATCAAGGCCTTGCGCGATTTTTGTCGGACAGGCGGGCGGCGCCTGTGACGCTTCCGGTACAGCTTGGGTGACAGTTTGTACCGCTTGTGGCACAACCTGTGACTGGTCGGTCTTGCCAGCATTGCAATGCGCGCTGACGTGGAGGATGCTCGGCACAACCCCTGTAGGAGCTGTCGAGTGAAACGAGGCTGCGATCTTTTGATTTTGCTTTTCAGGAACAAGATCAAAAGATCGCAGCCTCGTTTCACTCGACAGCTCCTACAGGGGCGGTGAAAACCGCTCGGGGAGAAAAATAAGAAATGCACGACAATCATTTGAGTCGCCATGCCCAGCAAGTGCTGACCGTGACCCAGGGTAAATCGCACCTGCAGGGTCCCGGCAGCGATCCGTCGATTGCCCGTTCATGGCTGCGCTGTCTTGAGGACTATCACCTCGACCCGGCCTTGACCATGGCGCCGACGGTGCTGGAGCACGGCCGCGTGCTGGAAAGCCGCGAACGCTTGCAGCAAGTGCTGCACATCGCCGGCAACGAAATGACCAGTCTGCATCAGCAACTCTCTGGCGCCGGCCACGCGGTGCTGCTGACCGACGCGCGCGGGGTGATCCTCAACTGCGTCACCGCCCCCGCCGAACGCAAGATCTTCGAGCGTGCCGGCCTCTGGCTCGGCGCCGACTGGAGCGAAGCCTGCGAGGGCACCAACGGCATCGGCACCTGCCTGGTGGAACGGCAGTCGCTGACTATCCATCAGGACGAACACTTTCGCGGCCGCCACACCGGCCTGACCTGCTCGGCAAGCCCGGTGTTCGACCCGCACGGCGAACTGCTGGCGGTGCTCGACGTGTCTTCGGCGCGGCATGAGGTATCGCGTCAGAGCCAGTTCCACACCATGGCGCTGGTCAATCTGTCGGCGAAGATGATCGAGAGCTGCTATTTCCTGCGTTACTTCGACAATCAATGGTTACTGCGTTTTCACTTGCAGGCCGAATCCGTCGGGCTGTTCAGTGAAGGGCTGCTGGCGTTCGACGGAGAAGGGCGCATCTGTGCGGTCAACCAGAGCGCGCTGAACCTGCTGGGGCATATTCGCGGCGGGCTGCTGGGCAAACCGGTGGAGGCGTTTTTCGATTGCTCGCTGGATGAACTGCTCGGCCGTGCGAGCGTGAACGCCAGCGCCAGTTGGCCGCTGCGCACCCGCGACGGTCGGAGTCTGTTTGCGGTGTTGCGTGGGCAGTCGCGCAGCATTCCGGTGCCGGTGGTGCAAAGTCCGGTGATTGCCGAGCGTTCGCGCCTGTCCGGCATTTGCCTGGGCGACACGGCGTTGCAGGAAGATTTCCGCAAATCCCTGCGGGTTTTCGAGCGCGACGTGCCGCTGCTGATCAACGGCGAAACCGGGTCCGGCAAAGAGGCCTTCGCCAAAGCTGTGCACCAGGCCAGCCAGCGTGCGGAAAAAGCCTTCGTTGCCCTTAATTGCGCGGCTATCCCGGAAAGCCTGATCGAGAGCGAGCTGTTCGGCTATCGCGGCGGCAGCTTCACCGGCGCGCGCAAGGAAGGGATGCGCGGCAAGTTGCAGCAGGCGGATGGCGGCACCTTGTTCCTCGACGAAATCGGCGACATGCCCCTGGCCTTGCAGACGCGGCTGCTCCGGGTGCTGGAAGATCGGCAGGTAGTGCCGATCGGTGGCGAGCCGGAGGCGGTCAACGTACGAATTATCAGCGCGACGCACCGGAATTTGCTGGAACGGGTGCAGGACGGCAGCTTCCGCGAGGATTTGTATTACCGGCTCAATGGGCTGGAAGTCGCCTTGCCGGCGCTGCGTGATCGCACGGATAAATCGCAGTTGCTCGACTTTTTGCTGGCCGAGGAGGCAGGCGGGGAAACGGTGCTGATCGACGGGCCGGCGCGCCAGGCCTTGCTCGGTTTCGCCTGGCCGGGGGACGGTCGGCAGTTGCGCCATGTGCTGCGGGCGTTGGCGGCGCTGTGTGACGGTGGACGGATCGGGCTGGAGGATTTGCCAGCGATGATCCGTCAGGCTCGGCCGGCGGTGGCGCTGCCGGTTGAAGAGGCGTCCGAGTACCCACTGGATGACGCCGAGCGGTTGGCGTTGTTGAATGCGCTGGAGCAGACGCGCTGGCATATGACGCATACGGCTGAACAGTGGGGGGTCAGCCGCAATACGCTTTATCGCAAGCTGCGTAAACACGGTATCGCCCGGTAGACCGCGTCGCGACCAATCGCGGGCAAGCCCGCTCCCACAGGGTTTGCGCCGTCTTTGTGGGAGCGGGCTTGCCCGCGATGGCGTCAGTGTGATCGAAACACAAGGTGCGAATTTCCCCACCCTACGCTAACCTGCGGCCATGTTTTACGAGGTCGACTATGCACATTCATATTCTTGGTATCTGCGGCACTTTCATGGGTTCGATGGCGGTTCTGGCCAAAGAGCTGGGCCATCACGTGACGGGCTCCGATGCCAACGTCTATCCGCCCATGAGCACTCAGCTTGAGGCTCAGGGCATTCAGTTGACCCAAGGCTATGACCCGGCGCAGCTTGATCCGGCACCCGACCTGGTGGTGATCGGCAACGCCATGTCGCGCGGCAACCCCGCCGTTGAATACGTGTTGAACAAAGGCCTGCCGTACGTCTCCGGCCCGCAATGGCTAGCGGATCACGTGCTGCAAGGTCGCTGGGTGCTTGCTGTCGCCGGTACTCACGGCAAGACCACCACCAGCAGCATGCTTGCCTGGGTGCTGGAGCACGCGGGCATGAGCCCGGGTTTCCTGATCGGCGGCGTGCCACAGAACTTCTCGGTGTCGGCGCGCCTTGGTGGCACACCGTTCTTCGTGATCGAAGCCGACGAGTACGACAGCGCCTTCTTCGACAAGCGCTCCAAGTTCGTTCACTACCGCCCGCGCACGGCGATCCTGAACAACCTGGAGTACGATCATGCCGACATCTTCCCCGATCTGCCATCCATCGAGCGGCAGTTCCACCATTTGGTGCGCACTATCCCGAGCGAAGGCCTGGTGATCCATCCGACCACTGAGCCGGCCTTGCAGCGCGTCATTGAGATGGGCTGCTGGACCCCGGTGCAAACCACCGGTGCCGGTGGCCAGTGGCAGGTCAAGCTGCTGAGCGAAGACGGTTCGAAATTCGAAGTGATGTTCGAAGGCGTAGCCCAAGGCGTGGTCGAGTGGGACATGACCGGCCAGCACAACGTCGCCAACGCCCTGGCCACCTTGGCGGCGGCGCGCCACGTCGGTGTGGTGCCAGCCATGGGCATTGCTGCATTGAGCGCGTTCAAAAGCGTGAAACGGCGGATGGAGAAGGTCGCGGAAGTTCGCGGCATCACCATTTACGACGACTTCGCTCACCACCCGACCGCCATCGCCACCACCCTCGACGGTTTGCGCAAGCGGATCGGCGATTCGCCGTTGATTGCGATCATCGAGCCGCGCTCCAATTCGATGAAGCTCGGCGCACACCGTGACGGCTTGCCGGAAAGCGTGGTCGATGCCGATCAAGTGATCTGGTATGCGCCAGCCAACCTTGGCTGGGACCTGGGCGCTACCGCCGCGTTGTGCACGGTGCCGTCGATTGTCAGCGACTCGCTGGAAGGCATCATCGAACGCGTGAAAAGCCAGGCTCAACCCGGCACTCATGTGGTGATCATGAGCAATGGCGGCTTCGGCGGCCTGCACGGCAAACTCGCCGAGGCGCTGCAATGAACAACAGCCCGGAACGCATCACGCTGGCGATGACCGGCGCTTCGGGCGCCCAGTATGGCTTGCGCCTGCTGGACTGCCTGATCCGTGAAGACCGCGAGGTGCACTTCCTGATTTCCAAGGCGGCGCAACTGGTAATGGCCACCGAGACTGACGTGTTATTGCCGCCGAAAACCCAGATGATGCAGGCCTTCCTTACCGAATACACCGGCGCTGCCGCCGGGCAGATTCGCGTGTACGGCAAGGAAGACTGGATGTCGCCAGTGGCCTCGGGCTCCGGCGCGCCGGCGGCGATGGTGGTGGTGCCGTGTTCCACCGGGACGTTGTCGGCCATCGCGTCGGGCGCTTGCAACAACCTGATCGAGCGCGCTGCCGATGTGACCTTGAAGGAGCGTCGACAGTTGATTCTGGTGCCACGCGAGGCGCCGTATTCGAGCATCCATCTGGAAAACATGCTCAAGTTGTCGAACATGGGCGTGACGATATTGCCGGCCTCGCCGGGCTTTTATCACCAGCCGCAAACCATCGATGATTTGATCGATTTCGTTGTGGCGCGGATTCTCAACCTGCTGAATATTCCACAAGACATGCTGCCGCGTTGGGGCGAACACCATCTGACCAGCGATGAATAAGCTACTGGCGATTCTGTTGGCGTTGCAACTGGCTGGCTGCGCCACGGCGCGCACGCTCGATGCCGCGAAACCTGGGGCGCCCGTGGTGTACTCGGGGACCCGGCTGGATTTGTATGCGATGAACGGCGGGGGCTGCGCCATGGGCCGCTTCGGCGCTGCAGCACCGAGCTATCCTGGCGTCGACCTGCCGGCCAGTGCATTGCTCGATACGCTGCTGTTGCCGCTGTCGGTGCTCACGGTATTAGGTGTCGGGTTTCAGGCGACCGGGGGATTGTAAAAATCAAAAGATCGCAGCCTTCGGCAGCTCCTACAGGTACACATTCCCCTGTAGGCGCTGCCGAAGGCTGCGATCTTTTGATCTTACTTACCTAACTTACGCAACTCATCCGACTCAACAATCCGCACCCCATCCTGCTCCTCCAGCGCCAGGCGCCACATCGCGCGGGCCAGTTGGCAGGCTTCGATGCCGCGGTACTTGCCGGGGATCAGGCGGGACAAAGGCCCTGCGAATTGCTCGGCCGCACGCGGCTCAAGGCGGTCGCCCAGCAACAGCGAAGGGCGGCAAATGGTCAGCTGCGGCCAGTCCTGCGCGCGCAATGCGTGTTCCATCTCGCCTTTAACCTTGTTGTAGAAAATCGGTGATCTGCGATCGGCCCCCAAGGCACTGATGACGATCAGGTGCCGTGCGCCCATCTCTCGCGCGCGTTTGGCGAACGCCACCACCATGTCCAGGTCCACCGCGCGGAACGCCTGTTCCGAACCGGCTTGCTTGATGGTGGTGCCCAGGCAGCAGTAGGCGATGTCGACGCGACCATTCAGTTGTGGCAGGAACACCGCCGGGTCGCCGACCGGGTTTTCCAGGTGGGGGTGCTCGGCCAGTGGCCGGCGTGAGGGTGCCAATACCCGTGAAATCGTTGGCTCATTGAGCAAACGGTCAAGAAGATGTTCACCGGTCAAACCGGTAGCTCCGGCAAGCAATACGTGCTGAGGCGTCAAGTACATAGTGTTTCCCCCTTGATACTATTCAGCTTAGTTGCTCTTTGCATCCTTGCTGCTGATAGAGACACTTTGTAACGCCTTGCGCGCCTGTTGTTTGCGTAACAGCTGCCAGTGAGAGAGGACGGTTTTTGGCGCCCAGATCTGCGGTTCAGACGCCTCGAAGCTGTCCGCCAGTTCACGTTCGGCCACGGTTGCCTTGGCCAGTTTGAAGGCTTGTTCCAGATCGTCGGTCTGGTTCAGCGCCTGGGCGAACAGGGCGTCGCCGAAGTAGGTGAAGTTGGCTTCTTCCGAGCAACCGAAGGACACCCGGTCTGCGCGCGAGGCGGTCATGATCAGGGTGCGTTCGTCCTTGAGGGCGGGGATGAAGCCGCCGGAGTAGCAGGACGAAATAACGATGATCTTGTCGCGATTTTTCAGCGGTGCGAGGACGGCGGCGAGCTCGTCGGCCGGCAAATCGGACAGTTCCATGCGTGGCTGGTCGAGTACCAGTTCGTGTTCGCTGGTGCCGTGGCTGGTCAGGTAGATGAAGATCAAGTCTTCCGGGCCACTGCGCTCGGCCAGGGTCAGGGCGGCGCGGCGCAGGTTTTCCCGGGTGGCCATCGGCCGGTCGACGAGGTGATCGCGATGGTTCACCAGGCGGATCTGGCCAAACGCACCGAAGCGGCTGCTGAGCATGTTGCTGACGTAGTCGGATTCGCGCAGGAACACGCTTTGCTTGCCGTCGCCACCTAGGGTCAAGGTGTATAGCTCGACGGCCGGGGTCGAGGCCGGCACGTTGAACAGCGCATCGTCGAGCAAGCGGCCCTGGGCCAGCAAGCCGAGTTCCAGGGAGTCGGGCAGCAACTTGCCCTCGGCGTCGCGAACGCGCTGGCCATTGATCCACGTGCCGTTCTGCACCGTCCCGTCGGTCAGCACCAGCGTGCCGCGACCGGAATAGCTGTCACCGTCGAACTGGCCGATGTAGAAACTGCCGTCGGGCAGGTTCAGCCGGCCCTGGCCAGTAAATCGCCAATCGCTGAACTGGCCGATGTAATGGCTGCCATCGGCGCCGATCAATTCGCCCTTGCCGTTCAGCGAGCCTTCCTTGAACTGGCCCAGCCAGACATCGCCGTCGGCGTTCTCGTAGCGGCCTTTGCCGTGCAGTTGATTGTTCTTGAAGCCGCCGACATAGATGTCGCCATCGGCGCTGTTGAATGTCCCATTGCCTTCCAGCTGACCGTCAGCGAAGTGCCCGGTGAACTGATTGCCGCTGGCGTCGCCGCGCTGGCCTTCGCCGTTGGGTTTGCCGTGGGCGAATTGGCCCTGGTATGAGCTGCCGTCTTCGAGTTCGAGATGACCAAGCCCTGAATATTGATCGGCTTTGAATTCGCCGCGGTAGGTCATGCCGTTTTCTTTGAGGGTGCCTTCGCCTTCGCGCCGACCCAGTTTAAAGCCGCCGGTGTAGCTGCTGGCGGGGGTGGTCAGCGTACCCTGGCCGTCGAACAGCCCTTGGTTGAACTGGCCGCGATAGACCTCGCCGTTGCTGCCATGCCATTCGCCCTGGCCGTGCCATTGACCCTTGTCGAAGTCGCCGGCGTACCAGCTGCCATTCGGGTAGTCGATGCGGCCCTGACCTTGCAACAGCCCGTTGACCAGGTCACCACGATAGCGTCCGCCGTCCGGCAAGCGGGCGTCGGGAGGCAACAGCGATTCTCCATCGCCGCAAGCGGTGAGCAACAGGGTCAAAGCGAGGAGAGCAAGTGAGCGCATAGCGGGATCCGGGCAATTAGGCGACCGAGTATGCCGCAGCTATGTGTCGCATATATAGAGAGACGACGCGAAACAGCATGAGCTGCTTCGCATCCGGGATGGTTTACACGAAGCAGAGGGACAGCGGCTCGGCGATATACGCCGGTTTGTCCGACCCTTCGATCTCAAGCGTGGCGGTGGCCTTGAGCAGCCATTGGCCGGGTTTCTTCTCGATGACTTCGTTCATGTCGACCTTGAGGCGCACCCTGGAATTGACCTTGACTGGCTGGATGAAGCGCACGCTGTCGAGGCCGTAGTTGACCACCATCTTCGCGCCTTCAGGGAGGATGAGGATGTCTTCCATCAGTTTGGGGATCAGCGACAGCGACAGGAAACCGTGTGCAATGGTGCTGCCAAATGGCGTTTGCGCGGCTTTGACCGGGTCGACATGGATGAACTGGAAATCCCCTGTGGCTTCGGCGAACAGGTTGATGCGCTCCTGATCGATGGTGAGCCATTCGGAACGTCCCAGTTCCTTGCCGACATAATCTTTGAGCTCTGCTACGGGAACAAAGGGCATTGAGATTCTCCTTGGGTTCATCGGTTTTTTTTTAGTTTTGGGGTGGGGGGATTTGGCCTCCCGGATTACCACTTTAGATCAACATGGCAAATCGCTCCGGTCAACTGAACATGCTTTTGGCGAATGCCGATCCATAGCGTCGACGTGTTTATAATGCTCGGCCCGCCACTGCGGGAGATGGTTTTTGCGGGAGAGGAAGGATGTTGTTACGTGGCCTGACCTGGCTGGTGCTGTTCCAATTGCTCGGCACCGCGATCAATCACTTGTTTTTACCGATACTGCCGGGGCCGATTGTCGGCCTGCTGCTGTTGCTGGTGTACCTGATCAGCCGTGGTCAGGTGGGTGAACCGCTGAGCCTCGCGGCCAGCAGTTTGTTGCGTTACTTGCCGTTGCTGCTGGTGCCGCCGGCCGTGGGCGTGATGGTCTACGCCAAGGACATTGCAGCGGATTTCTGGGCCATCGTCGGCGCGCTGGTGTTGTCGCTGTTGCTGTCCATGGCCTTCGCAGGCGTGTTGATGCAGCGCATGGTCAAGCGTCACGCGCATCGCGGAGAGGGCCAATGATCCTCGATTGGCAGGGCGCCGTGGACTCGGTGGTTCACCATCCATTGTTCGGCATCGGCATAACCTTGGGCGCGTATCAACTGATGCTGGCGGCGTTCGAGAAAACCCGCTGGATCTTTCTGCAACCGGTGCTGGTTTCGATGCTGCTGGTGATCGCTGTGTTGCTGAGCTGTGGCCTGACTTACGCCGAGTACCGCAAGAGCACCGAGATCCTGAGCATCTTGCTCGGCCCGGCGACGGTTGCACTGGCGGTGCCGCTGTATCTCAACCTGCGAAGGATTCGGCAGTTGTTCTGGCCGATATTTACTACGCTGGTGATAGGCGGTGTGGTTGCCACGGGGATGGGCGTGTTGCTGGGCTGGTCGTTCGGCGCCGAACACATGATCCTGATGACCATGGCGCCGAAGTCGGTGACTTCGCCGATTGCCATGCTGGTGGCCGAGCAGATCGGTGGCGTCGCGGCGTTGGCGGCGGTGTTTGTGCTGATTACCGGGGTGATCGGGGCGATCTTCGGGCCGGCGCTGTTGACCCGGCTCGGTGTCCACAGCCCTGAAGCGCGCGGCATGGCACTGGGCATGACGGCCCATGCGGTCGGCACGGCGGTGGCCATGCAGGAAAATGAAGAGTGCGGCGCCTTCGCGGCGCTGGCGATGAGTCTGATGGGTGTGGCCACGGCGGTCTTCCTGCCGTTGGCGGTGTCGATGATGGTGTAAGGAAATGTCTATGAGCCTGCCGCTTTTTCCGCTGAACACGGTGTTGTTTCCTGGCTGCATCCTCGACTTGCAGATCTTCGAGGCGCGCTACCTGGACATGATCAGCCGCTGCATGAAACAGGGCGGCGGCTTCGGCGTGGTGTGCATCCTCGACGGCGAAGAAGTCGGCATCGCCCCGGCGGGCTATGCGCTGGTCGGGTGTGAAGCGCTGATCACCGATTTCAAGCAACAGGACAATGGCCTGCTGGGGATTCGGGTGCAGGGCGGGCGGCGTTTCCACGTGTTGCGCACCGAGATCCAGCGCGATCAGTTGACCATCGCCGAAGTCGAGTGGCTGGAAGACGAACCGGAGCAGCCGTTGCAGGATGAGGACGCCGACCTGGTCGCGCTGCTCAAGGCCCTGGCTGAACACCCGATGGTCGAAGCGTTGAACATGGGCACCGAGGCGACCGGGCAACAGTCGCTGGCCAATCAGTTGGCGTACCTGCTGCCCTTTGCCGAAGTGGACAAGATAGACCTGCTGCAACTCGATGACCCGCAGCAACGACTGGATGCCATCCAGGCGCTGCTGGACGAGCTGCAAGGCGAATTATTCGCCTGACTTGTCGCAGCGTGTAGCAACGTGTAGCAGCTGTCGAGCCTGCGAGGCTGCGTTCGGCGGCGCAGCCGTCGTGAAATCAACCACCACGGTGTGTCAGGAAAAACTCGCGGGCAGGATTTGCGACGGCTTCGCCGCCGAACGCAGCCTCGCAGGCTCGACAGCTGCTACAGGTGATTCGTCGTCAGTAGGCGTATCGCAACATCGTGTGCGGCAAATGCCTCAGGGCAAAGAACCCGAACAACGCCACCATTGCCGGCAGCACCAGCCACCAGACCTTCGGCGGCATGGCGTTGAGCGGCGTCTGGCGCTGACTCAACCACAAGCTCGCCGCACACACGCACGCCGCCAGCATTGCGCCGGCCAGCACATCCGTCGGCCAGTGCGCCCCCAGATACACCCGCGACAGGGCAATCGCCAGCGCCGGCAGGCAACCTACCAGTAACCAGGTCAGGCGCATCCGTGGCGGTTGTCCACGGCCAGCCAGTACGGCGAGGGTCAGGAACAGCGCGAAGGCGCCCGACGCATGACCGCTGGGCATGCTGAAGCTGGTCAGCGGATCGGTCAGCACTTCGGGGCGCACGCGGGCGAAAAAGTGTTTGGTCACGGTGTTGGCCAGCGCGGTGCAGAGCATCGTGCCACCCGCGAAAATCGCTTGTCGCCACTGCCGGGTGAGCAACAGCAGGATTGTCAGCAGGGCGCTGAAGATCAGCATGTTGCGGAACTCACCGATCAGCGTGAAGACCACGGCCACTTCATCGAGCATCGGGCTGCGGTGTTCCTGCACCAGCGTCATCACCCCCTGATCAAGGGCGGTCAGGTGCGGATAGCCGATAAACAGCCCCGCCAGAATCAGCAAGCTCATCCCGGCAATAAACACGGTGGCCTTGCGATGGCGACGCAGGCTGCTGGTTGCGCTCAGCCCCACCATCACCGCGATACTGCCAGCCACAATCCCGGCCTCAGGCCAGAAACCTTCCGGCAATGGCAAGCGAATCGCCGCGCCAGTGGCCCAGCCGGGCAGCAAGTAAGCAACGCTCCAGCCAGCGGCGGCCAACAGGCTGACGGCGACGAAGCGCGGGAAGGGCATGTCGACCATCCCGGCGACCATCGGCAGCATGGGCCGCAGCGGGCCGATGAAGCGTCCGACCAACAGGCTGGCGATGCCGTAGCGCTGGAAATACGCCGCGGCGCCGGCAATCCACGCCGGGCGAGGGCGCAACCCCGGCAGGCGCCGGATGGTCTGATGGAAATGCCGTCCAATGAAGTAGGAAACAATGTCGCCCAGCACGCCGGCGAGAAAGCCCAGCAACAGAGTTTCACCCAACGACAGCGCGCCACTGCCGGCCAGCACTGCGACGGCAAACAGCAGCACCGTGCCGGGTACGATCAACCCGGCAATCGCCAGACATTCCACAAACGCCACAATGAACACCGCCGCCGCCAGCCATTGCGGGTTGACCGTCAACCAACCGGTCACGCTATCGAGCCATGGGCCCATAAAAACCACTCCATTGAATGTTCAAATGATCCCGGTGGACCAGCGCAAGTTTCAAATCACTACTCAATCCTGTGGGAGCGGGCTTGCCCGCGATGAGGCCACACCAATCGATATCAATGTCGGCTGACCTATCGCTATCGCGGGCAAGCCCGCTCCCACAGGGATCTGGGTTGTTCAGGGCAGTAAAAAATAATCGCGACCTTCGACCTGCCCCCGTCGCAGTGGGTTCCGCGTGCAATACGGGGCGTAGGCCGCGTCGACGAAGCGGTACATCAGGTGTTCGTCACGTCCATGGGGAATGCCCAGTCGCGTGGTCTGGATGATATGGATCGGTGCCGGGCCGACATCTTCCACCAGCAGCACTTCATGATCGAAGCGCTTGGCATCCCAGACCGGCACTTTCAAACCCATGGCCTTACACAGTAGCGTTTGCCCGGCACAAAGCTTTTGCGATGGGCGAGGGCGGCCTTGGGCATCCGGGTTGTTCAAGAGCATCTGCGCCAGGCTCGCCGGCCCGCTCAGCTCATCGACCCACGGATAGGCGGATTTGATCAGCACGGCGTTGCCCGGCCCCTGTGCACTGAAGTTCAGGGAATCGCCACCTCGGGCGTAATACATATAGATATGACCGCCATCCAGAAACAAAGCCTTACGTTTTTCTGTGTAGCCGAGGGAGGCATGGCTGCCTTTTTCTTCGCAGTAATAGGCTTCGGTTTCGATGATCCGGGCGCTGAGCCACAACTCGCCGACCCGATGACGGATGACTTTGCCAAGTAAATCCCGGGCCAGCGTCTGGGCATCGCGGTCGAAAAATGCGTCCGGCAGCCCGGCGGGCAGGCTTGAAGCAGACGCACGAACAGTCAGATTGGACATGATGAACGGCATTAATCAGGGCTGATTGAGTCGTGATGATAACAATTTGCAGCTTAATCCCGGCTGAACGTCGGCAAATTGCCCTCCATTTTGACCATCCGCCCGTCACCGCTGTTAGTCCAGAGACGCGACAGCTATAATCTGCCGCTTTCCTCTTTGCCAAGACCCCAGCACACAATGACTGAGTCCGTTCTTGACTACATGACCCGCTTGGGTCGCGCTGCCCGCGAGGCTTCTCGCGTCATCGGCCGTGCCAGCACCGCGCAGAAAAACCGCGCCTTGCAGGCTGCTGCCAATGCGTTGGACGCTGCACGCGCCGAGTTGACCGCTGCCAATGAGCTGGATCTGGCGGCTGGCCGCGCCAATGGTCTTGAGCCTGCTTTGCTGGAGCGCCTGGCGCTGACGCCTGCGCGTATCGACGGGATGATCGTCGGTCTGCGCCAAGTGGCAGCACTGCCGGACCCGGTCGGCGCAATCCGCGACATGAGCTACCGCCCGTCGGGCATCCAGGTCGGCAAGATGCGTGTGCCGCTGGGCGTGATCGGGATCATCTATGAGTCCCGGCCAAACGTCACCATTGATGCCGCCAGCCTGTGCCTGAAGTCCGGCAACGCAACCATCCTGCGTGGCGGTTCCGAGGCGATTCATTCCAACCGTGCCATCGCTGCCTGCATCCAGCGCGGTCTGGCCGAGGCCGAGTTGCCTGCCGCCGTGGTGCAAGTGGTCGAGACCACTGACCGTGCCGCCGTTGGCGCACTGATTACCATGCCTGAGTACGTCGACGTCATCGTGCCCCGTGGTGGCCGTGGCCTGATCGAACGGGTCAGCCGCGATGCCCGCGTACCGGTCATCAAGCACCTGGACGGCATCTGCCATGTGTACGTCAGTGCCCACGCCGACCTGCCGAAAGCCCAGCGCATCGCGTTCAACGCCAAGACTTACCGTTATGGCATCTGCGGTGCGATGGAAACGCTGCTGGTCGATCAAACCGTTGCTAAAGATTTCTTGCCGGCCATGGCCGCCCAGTTCCGCGAAAAAGGCGTCGAGCTGCGCGGTTGCGAGCGTACCCGGGCGATCATCGAGGCGGGTGCGGCCCCCGAAGAAGGCTGGAACACCGAGTACCTGGCGCCGATTCTGTCGATCCGGGTGGTCGACGGGCTGGACCACGCCATCGAGCACATCAACACCCACGGCTCACATCACACCGATTCGATTGTCAGCGAAAACATCGCAGATACCCGGCGTTTTGTGGCTGAAGTCGATTCGTCGTCGGTGATGATCAACACCCCGACGTGCTTCGCCGATGGTTTTGAATACGGATTGGGTGCCGAGATTGGCATTTCTACTGATAAGCTGCACGCCCGCGGCCCGGTGGGCCTCGAAGGTCTGACCTGCGAGAAGTACATCGTGGTCGGCGATGGCCAGTTGCGCGGCCAGGCGTCGGTCTGACTTGGGCGACCTCGATCAGTTAGCCCGGGAATCCGCCAGCGAGCCAGCGCCTCGACGCATTGGCATGCTGGGCGGAACCTTCGACCCGGTGCACATCGGCCATTTGCGCGGTGCGCTGGAAGTCGCCGAATCGCTGGCGCTCGATGAGTTGCGCCTGACGCCCAGCGCCAGGCCACCGCATCGCGGTACGCCGCAGGTGTCGGCGAAAGACCGGCTGGCGATGGTCAAGTGCGCGGTGGACGGTGTGGCGCCGCTGGTGGTGGATGCTCGCGAATTGCAGCGGGATAAACCGTCCTACACTATCGACACCCTGGAGTTGATGCGCGCCGAACTGGCCGCCGAGACCCAGGTTTTTCTACTTTTGGGCTGGGACGCATTTTGCGGCCTGCCCACTTGGCACCGCTGGGAAGAGTTGCTCCAGCATTGCCACATCCTGGTGCTGCAACGCCCGGATGCCGACAGCGAACCGCCGGATGCCTTGCGCAACCTGCTGGCAGCGCGCTCGGTGAGCGACCCGCTGGCCCTCAAAGGGCCGAGCGGACAGATTGCATTCGTCTGGCAGACACCGCTCGCGGTATCCGCCACCCAGATCCGTCAACTGCTGGCCAGCGGTAAGTCGGTACGTTTCCTGGTGCCCGACGCGGTCCTGGCCTACATCGATGCGCACGGTCTCTACCGTGCGTCGAACTGAAAAGAGGGCACGCTTCCAGGCACGTGATGACGTGTATTGAAGCGCCCGAACATACGAGCAAAACGAGTTTTATATGACTGACAAAGACCAAACCAAAGTAAAGCGCAAAGGCACATTCAAGAGCGCCCCGCTGCCAGTAGAAGCTCAAACCGGTCCTGAACTGCGTGGCGAAGAGCTGGTCAAGGTTGCCGTTGCAGCCCTGGAAGACGTCAAGGCCCAGGACGTTCTGGTGATCGATGTTCGTGAAAAGCAGAGCATCACTGACTTCATGATCATCGCCACCGGTACTTCCAACCGCCAGATCGGCGCGATGCTGGATAAGGTCCGCGAGGCCGTCAAGGCTCAGGGCGTCAAGCCGCTGGGTGAAGAAGGCAAGGGCGACAGCGACTGGGTTCTGCTGGATATGGATGACGTCATCGTGCACATGATGACTGCCAGCGCTCGTCAGTTCTATGACCTGGAACGTCTGTGGCAAGGCGCTGAACAGAGCCGTGCTCTGAACGCGGCTCACCACAGCCCGGAAAACACCCATGAGCACTTCGTCAAGCTCAACAAAGACCAGCAATAAGGGACCGCTGTGCGACTGCGACTGATCGCCGTCGGTTCACGCATGCCCAAGTGGGTGGAAGAAGGCTGGCATGAATATGCCAAGCGTCTTCCGTCCGAGCTGGCGCTGGAACTGGTGGAAATACCGCTCAACACCCGTGGCAAGAACGCCGACGTGGCGCGCTTTATCCGTCAGGAAGGCGAAGCCATGCTGGCCAAGGTCGGGCCGAACGAGCGCGTTGTCACCCTCGAAGTCCACGGCAAGCCCTGGAGCACCGAGCAACTGGCGGTCGAACTCGATCGCTGGCGGCTGGACTCGCGCACGGTGAATTTCATGGTCGGCGGCCCCGAAGGGCTGGCGCCGGAAGTCTGTGCCCGGGCCGACCAGCGCTGGTCGCTCTCGCCGTTGACGTTGCCGCACCCGTTGGTGCGAATCCTCATCGGCGAACAGCTGTATCGTGCCTGGACAGTGCTGTCCGGCCACCCTTACCACAAGTAGTTCTGCCCTCATGTCCCAGCCGATCCGCATCAAGGACCACGAAAAAGACGCCCGTCTGGTGCGTGGCCGCGTCGTGTTCGGGGCAATTGCGGTGGTGACGCTGATCTGCGTGCTGATCGCGCGGTTGTATTTCCTCCAGGTGATTCAGTACGAGTACCACTCGACCCTGTCGGAAAACAACCGCGTTCACGTCCAGCCGATTCCGCCTACGCGCGGGCTGATCTTCGACCGCAATGGCGTGGTGGTGGCGGATAACCGGCCGAGCTTCAGCCTGAGCATGACCCGCGAGCGCTCCGGCGACTGGCAGCAAGTGCTCGACGTGATCGTCGAAGTGCTGGAGCTGACGCCGGAAGATCGGGTGATCTTCGAGAAACGCATGCGCCAGGGGCGTCGGCCGTTCGAGCCGGTGCCGATCCTGTTCGAGCTGACCGAAGAGCAGATCGCCCGTGTCGCGGTGAACCAGTTCCGCCTGCCTGGGGTGGAAGTGGTCGCGCAGCTGGTTCGTCACTATCCGCAGGGTGCGCACTTCGCGCACTCGGTGGGTTACATGGGGCGGATCAACGAGAAAGAGCTGAAGTCGCTCGACCCGGTGAGTTACAGCGGCACCCATCAAATTGGCAAAACCGGCATCGAGCGCTTCTACGAGCCGGAATTGCACGGTCAGGTCGGTTACGAAGAAGTCGAGACCAATGCTCGGGGCCGCGTACTGCGGGTGCTCAAGCGTACCGAACCTATTTCCGGCAAGGACATCGTCCTGAGCCTGGACATCAAGCTGCAAGAAGCGGCCGAGATCGCACTGGGTGGTCGCCGAGGTGCGGTGGTGGCGCTGGACCCGAAAACCGGCGAAGTGCTGGCGATGGTCAGTCAGCCGAGTTTCGATCCGAACCTGTTCGTTACCGGCATCAGCTTCAAGGCCTATTCCGAGCTGCGCGATTCCATCGACCGGCCACTGTTCAACCGCGTCCTGCGTGGTCTCTACCCGCCGGGCTCGACCATCAAGCCTGCGGTGGCGATTGCCGGCCTGGATTCAGGCGTGGTTACCGCATCGACCCGGGTCTTCGACCCCGGCTACTACATGCTGCCCAATTACGATCACAAGTACCGTAACTGGAACCGCACCGGCGACGGCTACGTGGATCTGGATACGGCGATCATGCGCTCCAACGACACCTACTTCTATGACCTGGCCCACAAGCTGGGGATCGATCGGTTGTCGACCTACCTGGGCAAATTCGGCATTGGCCAGAAGGTCTCGCTGGACATGTTCGAAGAGTCGCCGGGGCTGATGCCGTCCCGTGAGTGGAAGCGTGCAACCCGTCGTCAGGCCTGGTTCCCGGGCGAGACGCTGATTCTGGGGATCGGCCAGGGCTACATGCAGTCGACCCCGTTGCAGTTGGCCCAGGCCACGGCGCTGGTGGCCAACAAAGGTGTGTGGAACCGTCCGCACCTGGCCCGGACCGTCGAAGGCGAGAAGCCCAAGGATGACAATCCGATGCCGGACATCATCCTGCGCGACCCGTCGGACTGGAACAAGGTCAACCACGGCATGCAACAGGTCATGCACGGTGCCCGTGGTACTGCGCGCAAAGCGGCGATCGGTGCGCAATACCGGATTGCCGGCAAGAGTGGTACGGCCCAGGTGGTCGCGATCAAGCAGGGTGAGAAGTACGACCGCTCCAAGGTTCAGGAACGTCACCGCGACCACGCTTTGTTCGTCGGTTTCGCGCCGGCCGACAACCCGCAAATCGTGGTATCGGTGATGGTCGAGAACGGTGAGTCCGGTTCCGGCGTCGCCGCGCCAGTGGTGCGTCAAGTCATGGACGCCTGGCTTCTGGACCAGGACGGCCGACTGAAAGCCGAATACGCCAGCCCTATCAGTGCGGAGGCTACGGCCCGTGAAGAGTAATTTCGATCGCATCCTCTCCAGTGAGGATGTGATGCGTCGCCGTGCGACGCTGTTGCAACGCATGCACATCGACGGCCCGTTGCTGATCCTGTTGCTGACCCTCGCCGCCGGCAGCCTGTTCGTGCTGTATTCGGCGAGCGGCAAGAGCTGGGACCTGCTGGCCAAGCAAGCTACGTCGTTCGGCATCGGCCTGGTGTCGATGGTGGTCATCGCCCAATTCGAGCCGCGCTTCATGGCGCGCTGGGTGCCGGTCGGGTACGTGCTGGGTGTGCTGTTGCTGGTGGTGGTGGACGTCATGGGCCATAACGCCATGGGCGCCACGCGCTGGATCAACATTCCCGGGGTAATTCGCTTCCAGCCTTCGGAATTCATGAAGATCCTGATGCCGGCGACCATCGCCTGGTATTTGTCCAAGCGCACCTTGCCGCCACAGCTCAAGCATGTGGGTGTCAGCCTGTTTCTGATCGGTTTGCCCTTCATCCTGATCGTGCGTCAGCCGGACCTCGGCACCTCGTTGCTGATCCTTGCCGGTGGCGCGTTCGTATTGTTCATGGGCGGCCTGCGCTGGCGCTGGATCATCAGCGTGATCGCCGCCGCCGTGCCGGTGGCCGTGGCGATGTGGTTCTTCATCATGCACGACTACCAGAAGCAGCGAATCCTGACGTTCCTCGATCCGGAGAGTGATCCGCTGGGCACCGGCTGGAACATCATCCAGTCGAAAGCCGCCATCGGTTCCGGCGGCGTGTTCGGCAAGGGCTGGTTGCTGGGCACCCAGTCGCACCTGGACTTCCTGCCGGAAAGCCATACCGACTTCATTATTGCGGTCATGGGCGAAGAGTTCGGCCTGGTGGGCATCTGCGCACTGTTGCTGATTTACTTGCTGTTGATCGGTCGCGGGCTGGTGATTACCGCCCAGGCCCAGACATTGTTCGGCAAATTGCTCGCGGGCAGCCTGACCATGACGTTTTTTGTTTACGTTTTCGTCAACATCGGTATGGTCAGTGGCCTGTTGCCGGTCGTGGGGGTGCCTTTGCCGTTCATTAGCTACGGAGGAACTTCGCTGGTGACGCTACTGTCAGCGTTTGGGGTTTTGATGTCGATCCATACCCATCGTAAGTGGATCGCACAGGTTTGAATAAGGTGAAGATTTCAATGCAAGTAATGCGTGGCTGGGCGACTCGAAATGCGCCATGGGTCGGCCTGGTAAGCATCCTTGGCACAGCGCAGGACGCGTTGGCCGGCGATTACGAAGGCTCACCCCAGGTGGCCGAATTCGTCGGTGAAATGACCCGCGACTACGGTTTTGCCGGTGAACAGCTGATGGGCGTGTTCCGCGAAGCCGAGCGCAAGCAGGCGATTCTGGACGCGATCTCGAAACCTGCCGAGCGGGTCAAACAGTGGAACGAATATCGCCCGATGTTCATCACCGACGCGCGCATCGCCCGTGGTGTGGATTTCTGGCGTCAGCATGAGGCGGTCCTGGCCCGTGCCGAGCAGGAATACGGTGTGCCGGCGCAGGTTATTGTTTCGATCATCGGCGTTGAGACCTTTTTCGGTCGCAATACCGGCAATTACCGGGTAATCGACGCCTTGTCGACCCTGGGTTTCGACTATCCTCCCCGTGCCGAATTCTTCCGCAAGGAATTGCGTGAATTCCTGCTGCTGGCCCGGGAAGAGCAGGTCGATCCGTTGACCCTCAAGGGTTCATACGCCGGCGCCATGGGCCTGCCGCAGTTCATGCCGAGCAGTTTTCGCGCCTATGCGGTGGATTTCGACGGCGACGGCCACATCAATATCTGGACCAATCCGGACGATGCCATTGGCAGTGTCGCCAGCTACTTCAAGCGTCATGGCTGGGTCGCGGGCGAACCGGTGGTCAGTCGCGCCGATGTGCGTGGCGAGCAAGTGGACGCGGGTTTGACCACCGGCATCGAACCGACTAAAACCGTCGGGGAGTTGCGGGCTCTAGGGTGGTCAAGTCATGATGCGCTGCGCGATGATATGTCCGTCACGGCATTCCGCCTGGAAGGTGACAATGGCCCCGAATACTGGATGGGCCTGACGAATTTTTACGCGATCACGCGTTATAACCGCAGCGTGATGTACGCCATGGCCGTACATCAACTGTCTGAACAGCTGGTTCAAGCACGGGGCGTCAAGTAATGCGGGCATTGCCTATGAATAAACCCCTGAAGCTGATGGCATTTGCCGTGTTGGCAGTGCTGGTCGCCAGTTGCTCGACCAGCCGCGCGCCGACTCAGAAATCCTCCACGGCCGTGCGCTCTGCGCCGGGGCTGGACATCAACCGTGCGCACAAAGATGGCGCGCCTTGGTGGGACGTCGATGTGTCGCGCATCCCGGATGCCACGCCGACCCTGCACTCCGGTCCTTATAAGGCCAACCCGTACACCGTGCTGGGCAAGACGTATTTCCCTCTGCAGGAATCCAAGACCTACGTAGCCTCGGGCACGGCGTCCTGGTACGGCACCAAGTTTCATGGTCAGAACACCGCCAACGGCGAAGTCTATGACCTCTATGGCATGAGCGCTGCGCACAAGACGTTGCCGCTGCCGAGTTATGTCCGGGTGACCAACCTGGACAACAACAAGAGCGTGATCCTGCGAGTCAACGACCGTGGGCCGTTCTACTCGGACCGGATCATCGACTTGTCCTACGCCGCCGCCAAGAAGCTCGGTTATGCCGAAACCGGCACGGCGCGGGTCAAGGTCGAAGGTATCGACCCGCAGCAATGGTGGGCCGCCAAAGGCCGTCCGGCGCCATTGATGCTCAACGAGCCGCAAATCGCGCAGAATAACGCCCCGGTGATTACGGCGTCGGCCGGCACCGTCGAACAATGGACACCACCGCCGCAGCAACACGCAGCGGCCGTGGTGCCCGTGCAGATCGATGCAAAAAAAAACGCTTCTGTACCAGCCTCTGGCCAGTATCTGCAGGTGGGCGCGTTCGCCAACCCGGACGCTGCAGAACTCCTGAGATCGAAGCTGAGCGGGATGGTGAGCGCTCCGGTGTTCATCAGCTCGATCGTACGCAATCAACAGACGCTGCATCGGGTACGCCTGGGGCCGATCGGCTCGCAGGGTGAAATCCAGCAAGTGCAGAACAGTGTGCGAATGGCCAATCTCGGTTCGCCGAGCCTGGTCACCGCCGAGTAATACGTAGTACTTGATTGAGGGTTCACTTGCGGTTTGGGGGGTGAACCTGGTTGTTGGCTCGTTAAAGAACAAAAGCCCGGCAAGGGTTCCGAGTGAACAACTGAACACGCGATGGCCCGTTAGAAGGTCATCTGATTAGTTTTGCCTTTGGGCAGTTTCCATTAGCGATTTCGAGAGACGGATGAACATCACCACCTTTGCCAAACGACTGTGCCTGCTAGTACCGCTGCTCCTCTCGCCTGCCGCTTTCGCGGTCGAGATGATGCCGTCGCCACCACAACTGGCCGCTAAATCCTATGTGCTCATGGACGCCAGCAGCGGCAACGTGCTGGTCGAGAACAATGGTGACCAGCGTCTGCCGCCGGCCAGCCTGACCAAGCTGATGACCGCGTACATCGCGACCCTGGAAATCCGTCGTGGCCAGATCGGTGAAAACGATCCTGTGACCGTCAGCGAAAACGCCTGGCGTACCGGCGGTTCGCGGATGTTCATCAAAGTCGGCTCGCAGGTGACTGTCAGCGATTTGCTGCACGGCATCATCATTCAGTCGGGTAACGACGCCAGCGTTGCGCTGTCCGAGCACATCGCCGGCAGCGAAGACGCGTTCGCCGACATGATGAACAAAACCGTGGCCGACCTGGGCATGACCAACAGCCACTTCATGAACCCGACCGGCCTGCCGAACCCAGAGCACTACTCGTCGGCTCATGACATGGCCGTGCTGGCTCGCGCGATCATCCACGAAGACCCGGCTCACTATGCGATCTACTCGCAGAAAGAGTTCTTCTGGAACGGCATCAAGCAACCTAACCGTAACCTGCTGCTGTGGCGCGACAAGACGGTCGACGGTCTGAAAACCGGTCACACCGACGAAGCCGGCTACTGCATGGTGTCTTCGGCTGTACGTGACGGCATGCGCCTGATCGCCGTGGTGTTCGGCACCAACAGCGAAGTGGCACGTGCGTCTGAAACCCAGAAGCTGCTGACCTACGGTTTCCGCTTCTTCGAAACCCAGACCTTCTATCAGAAAGGCGCCGAGCTGGCTCAGGCTCCTGTCTGGAAAGGCACCACCAATCAAGTCAAGGCCGGCCTGGCTGAAGACCTGACCATGACCTTGCCAAAAGGCCAGCTGAAAAAGCTCGCCGCCAGCATGACCATGAACCCGCAACTGGTTGCGCCAATCGCCAAGGGCGACGTGATCGGTAAAGTCGAAGTGAAACTGGACGACAAGGTGGTGCACAGCGCTGACCTGATCGCTCTGGACGCGGTCGAGGAGGGTGGTATCTTCCGTCGCATGTGGGATAGCATCCGTCTATTCTTCTACGGCTTGTTCAACTGAATTAGTGTGGACTTGCATGGCTGCGCTCCAATCCGGAGCGGGGCCATGTCCGTTGCCACGGCTTACGAGGCCGTTACGCCATGACAGACACCGAAGTAAAGGCGCCAAAAATCGAATTCCCCTGCGCGGATTACCCGATTAAGGTAATCGGCGACACCGGCGTGGGTTTCAAGGACAAGATCATTGCGATCCTTGAGAAACACGCCACCGTTGACCACAAGACCCTGGCCGAACGCCAGAGTACCAACGGCAAGTACACCACCATCCAGTTGCACATCATCGCCACCGGTCAAGAACAGCTGTACGACATCAACAGCGAGTTGCGGGCGACCGGTTTCGTGCACATGGTGCTGTGATGTCTGGCACGCTGGGCTTTCGCGAGCTCGGCCAGATGGCCTACGAGCCTGTCTGGCATGCCATGCAGCGCTTCACTAACGAACGCGGCAGCGATGCCGCCGACGAGATCTGGCTGGTCGAGCACCCACCGGTGTTTACCCAGGGCCAGGCTGGCAAGGCCGAGCATTTGTTGCTGCCGGGAGATATTCCGGTGGTGCAGGTCGATCGGGGTGGTCAGGTGACTTATCACGGGCCGGGCCAATTGGTCGCGTACCTGTTGCTCGACGTGCGCAAGCTGGGTTTCGGCGTGCGTGACCTGGTCAGCCGCATGGAACTCTGCCTGATCGAGTTGCTGGCCAGCTACGGCGTCACCGCCGCGGCCAAGCCGGACGCGCCGGGCGTTTACGTCGACGGGGCGAAAATTGCTTCGCTGGGTCTGCGGATCCGCCACGGTTGTTCCTTTCATGGCCTGGCCCTGAACGTGGACATGAACCTGGAACCGTTTCGACGGATTAATCCCTGCGGCTACGCCGGGCTGGCAATGACCCAGCTGAGCGATCACGCAGGATCGATTGAATTTGCCGAGGTAAGTGCCCGGCTGCGCGCGCAGCTCGTCAAACACCTCGACTATGCTGAGCAGACGACCCTAACGGGCGGAATCGACTGATATGACTACTGATGCAGTGCAAACCATGATCCCGACGCTCGATGTCACCGAGCGTCCGGCCCCGCGTGCCAAGGTTGAAGCCGGCGTCAAGCTGCGCGGCGCCGAGAAGGTTGCACGTATCCCGGTGAAGATCATTCCGACCACCGAACTGCCGAAGAAACCTGACTGGATCCGCGTGCGCATCCCGGTTTCCCCGGAAGTCGACCGCATCAAGGCGCTGTTGCGCAAACACAAGCTGCACAGCGTCTGCGAAGAAGCGTCCTGCCCGAACCTGGGCGAGTGCTTCTCCGGCGGCACCGCGACCTTCATGATCATGGGCGACATCTGCACCCGTCGTTGCCCGTTCTGCGACGTTGGCCACGGTCGTCCGAAGCCATTGGACGTCAACGAGCCGGAAAGCCTGGCCATTGCCATCGCCGACCTGAAACTCAAGTACGTGGTGATCACCTCGGTAGACCGCGACGACCTGCGCGACGGCGGTGCCCAGCACTTTGCCGACTGCATCCGCGAGATCCGCAAGCTGTCGCCGAACGTGCAACTGGAAACCCTGGTTCCGGACTACCGTGGCCGCATGGACGTCGCGCTGGAAATCACCGCCGCCGAGCCGCCGGATGTGTTCAACCACAACCTGGAAACCGTGCCGCGCCTGTACAAGGCTGCGCGTCCGGGTTCGGACTACCAGTGGTCGCTGACCCTGCTGCAACGCTTCAAACAGATGATGCCGCACATTCCAACCAAATCGGGCCTGATGCTTGGCCTGGGCGAGACCGACGAAGAAGTCATCGAAGTCATGAAGCGCATGCGCGAACACGACATCGACATGCTGACCCTCGGCCAGTACCTGCAACCGTCGCGCAGCCACTTGCCGGTCCAGCGTTTCGTGCACCCGGACGTGTTCGCCTGGTTCGCCGAGGAAGGTTACAAGATGGGCTTCAAGAACGTCGCTTCCGGCCCGTTGGTACGTTCCTCGTACCACGCCGACGAGCAGGCGAAGCTGGTCAAGGCCGAGCTGATGTCGTCCTGATCCACGGCCAGACATAAAAAACGCCCGCCAGGCATACAGCCTCGCGGGTGTTTTTTTGCCTTGCCCACGGCCACTACCGCCTTTTCCTGCTACCTGCGGAGCAACGAAGCCTCTTCTGTTTGTCTCCGTTCCTGACTACTGTGTGCTTGACGCTTTCACGCAGGGAGATTCATGGATGACCGTTCGACCGACCCACACTCTTTACCCGCATGCCCCCGTCCCGGCCTTGCCGTCGGAGGGGCTGATCGGCGTCATCGCGCCTGCCGGTCCGGCAGCGCTGGACACCGATAAAGCCATCTCCTGGATGCGCGCTCGCGGGTATTCACTGCGGGTGTTTCCGGGGGTGTACGAGAAGGACGGCTACCTGGCCGGCAGCGACGACGTGCGGCTCAATGATCTGCATGCAGCATTCGCTGACAGTGAGGTCGACGCCATCATCTGCCTGCGCGGTGGCTACGGCACACCGCGTTTGCTCGACCGCATTGATTTCGAGTTGCTGCGCAACAACGCCAAGCCATTCATCGGCTACAGCGATATCACCGCGCTGCACCTGGCCATCAGCCGTTACGCGGGGTTCGTGACCTTTCATGGTCCGATGCTCAACGCCGATGTGCTGGGTGACAAGCAAAAACCCACCGAGGCCTCGTTTTTCAACCTGCTCAGAGGGCAGGTGAAGGCGGGCAGCGTGTTAGCGCACCCGGTGGCCTACCCGTTGACCACCATCGAGCCTGGCATCGCTCACGGGCGTTTATTGGGCGGCAATCTGTCAATGATCGCCGCGACCATGGGCACGCCCTACGAAATCGATGCCGAGGGCGTCATCCTGTTCATCGAAGACATCAACGAGCCGCTGTATCGGATCGACCGGCTGCTGACCCATTTGCGCCTGGCGGGTACGTTGCGCAAGCTGCGAGGGGTTCTGGTGGGGGATGTGGCAGGGGTGGACTGCGATGCGCTGGCGCGCTTGCTCAAGCAGACTTTCGAGCCATTGCGCATTCCGGTGCTGGCGGGCTGGCGCAGCGGGCATTGCGACCCGAACCTGACGTTGCCGATGGGGGCGCTGGTGAGGCTGGATGCGGGGAACAAGGCGTTGGTGTTGGAGCAGGATGTGGTGATCAAGTCTTAGATCATCACGGACTGATAGTCAGTCATCGCGGGCAAGCCCGCTCCCACAAGTTCCAGGTTGAATGCGAATGTTGCGTACGCCCTGGATCCTGTGGGAGCGGGCTTGCCCGCGATGCTTTTAGCGGCTACGCAAGCCTTCCAGCAACTTATGGGTCGGATAACCATCCGCCGGCCAGCCAAACGACTGCTGGGCGCTGCGGATTGCCTTGCGGGTGTTGGCGCCGATGATGCCGTCGGCGGTGCCCGCGTCGTAGTTCTGTGCACTCAACAAGCTTTGCAATTCGATCCGCTCGCTACGGCTCAGTGGCAGATCATCCTTCGGCCAGGTGCCATTGATGAAACCGGAGCCGTTAAAGCGCTCCGACAACAGGCTCACGGCCAGCGCATAGGACGACGAGTTGTTGTACTTGAGGATCGCGCGGAAGTTGTCGAGGACCAGGAACGCCGGGCCGCGATAACCGGCTGGCAGCAGCAGGGCGGCTGACAGATGCTCGGAGCCTGCTGGAACCTGGGCGCCATTGGGCAGTGTCACGCCCAGTTGCTGCCATTCGGCGACGCTCTTGCGAATCGTGCCATCGGCCAACACGTAGTTGAAGCTGCCCGGCAATTGCACTTCGAAGCCCCACGGCTGGCCTTTCTGCCAACCGGAGCTTTGCAGGTAGTGCGCGGTCGAGGCCAGGGCATCGGCGGAACTGCCCCAGATGTCGCGGCGGCCGTCACCGTCGAAGTCCACGGCGTGGGTGTTGTAAGTGGTCGGGATGAACTGGGTCTGGCCCATGGCGCCGGCCCAGGAACCGAGCATTTTCTCAGGTTCGATAGCACCCTGTTGCAGGATTTGCAGGGCGGCAATCAGTTGCGCGTGGGCGAAACCAGGGCGCCGGCCTTCGTAGGCCAGGGTCGCCAGGGAGTTGATCACCGCCTTGCTGCCCTGGAACTGCCCAAAGTTACTCTCCATGCCCCACACCGCGACCAGCGCCTGGCGATCGACGCCGTAGCGCTGTTCGATGCTTTGCAGAATGTCGGCATATTGGTTGACCAGCGCCTGGCCTTTGCGCACGCGCAGCGGCGAAAGGGCGCCGTCGAGGTACTCCCACACCGGGCGAGAGAATTCCGGTTGGCTACGGTCGGCGCGGATCACGCTGTCGTCGAAGCTGACATTGGCGAAGGCGCGGTCGAACAGGTCGGCGCGGATGCCGGCGGCCAGAGCGTCCTTGCGGAAACCCGCCTGCCATTCGGCGAAGGTCTGGGTGGGCTGGATGTCGAGGTCTTCACCGGTCGGCACCACGGGCGGAATCACCGCAGGGGCTGGCGCGACGGGGAGGGGCTGAAGCGGGTGGGCGGCGGCGGCGGTCGGGTTTTCCGCGCAGGCGACTAGCAAAATGAGGCTGGAGGCAGCGATCAGTTGGCGCAGGTGCCAACGACGGGAAAGACAAAGGGGCATGCACGGGTCCAGGGAATACGAATCAGGTGCAGACCTTAACATGTTGAGCGAGCGCCTGCCTTTCAGGCTGCCAGAAAGTAAGAAGCCTCCCAGCTTTTAGACTGGAAGGCTTCGCGGCGGTAGCTGCCTTTGCCCTTGCCGGCGGGTTCCTGACGGCTGCGGAACAGGGGCTGGGCGATGATTGATTTGGCCTTGTTGGGGCCATTCCTGGATGGCTTTTTGCTCATGATGATTGCTCGCAAGTGAGTGGGTTTTGCGGGGGAAATAATCTGCTGATGTTGGGGTTCTGTCTATAGGGGAAATGGAGGCGGTTGTTGTAGGAAACAAGATCAAAAGATCGCAGCCTCGTTTCACTCGACAGCTCCTACAGGGGGCGCATTCCAATGTAGGAGCTGTCGAGTGAAACGAGGCTGCGATCTTTTGACCTTACTCGGCAGGCAAACTCAAACGCTGGCCCGCCATCAACAACGACAACCGGCTCAAACTCATCCACGGCGAACCCGCGGCCTGGCCTTTGATCTGGGCGTCGATGCGCTGTGCTTCCAGCAACAACTGCGCCCAGCGTTGCGCCGAGTAGCGTTGCAGGGCTTTGCTCATCAGCGGTTTGCGTTTGTCCCAGACCGGCGGTCGGGCCGAACTGAAGGCTTTGTCCAGCGGCACGCCCTGACTGTATTGCAGCGACAGGTTGGCCAGCAGGCGCAGTTCCCGGGCCAGGGCCCAGAGAATCACCGGTGGTTCGACGCCTTCACCGCGCAGCCCTTCGAGCATGCGCAAGGCGTGGGCGGCTTCACCGTTGAGAATCGCGTCGGTCAGCCCGAAGACATCGAAGCGCGCACTGTCAGCCACTGCCGCTTGCACGGTTTCAACGGTGATCTGACCGCTTTCAGCCATCAACTTGAGCTTTTCGATTTCCTGGGCGGCGGCCAACAGGTTGCCCTCGACCCGTGCGGCGATCAGTTCGACCGCGTCCTGGCTGGCGGAAAGCCCGGCCTGGGACAGCCGTTGGCGGATCCAGCTTGGCAACTGATTGGCATCCACCGGCCAGATTTGCACGAACTGCGTCTGCTGGCCTTCGACCAGCGCTTTACCCCACTTGGTCTTCTGCGCACTGCCATCGAGCTTGGGCAGGCTGATCAGCAGCAGCGTGTCTTCGGCCGGCCGCGCGCAATACTCGATGAACGCGGCGGCGCCTTTGTCACCGGGCTTGCCAGATGGCAAACGCAGTTCCAGCAGGCGTTTCTCGGCGAACAACGACATGCTCGCGCCGGCTTGCAGCAGCGTGCCCCAGTCAAAACTGGCGTCGGCGGCGAAGACCTGGCGTTCGTCGAAACCCTGTTGACGGGCGGCGGTGCGAATCGCGTCGGCAGCCTCCTGACACAGCAGTGGGTCATCGCCACTGATGATGTAGACCGGCGCAAGCGGGCCTTGCAGGTGTTTGGCGAGTTGGGCGGGGGCGAGTTTCATAAGAGAGGTCAAACGGGGCGCCTGGGCGCCCCGTAAGTCTTACTGCTGCGGCAGTTGGATTGGCGACTGACGCGGAGTGTTCGCTTCAGCCTTCTGCGCTGCTTCCAGCGCTGCGGCTTCAGCCTTGGCCCTGGCTTCGGCAGTCTGTTGCAGTTGATCGAGCTGAGTCGGCGTGAGCTGTTGCAGACGCAGCATCATGCGTTGAACCAGTTCGCGACGCATTTCCTTGCGGGCATCGTTAGCTTCCTGGTCGGAGCCCACCAGGTTGTTGCCGTCGTGGATAAAGACTTTCTGCACTTCGAGCTTGTCACTCAGCAGCGACAGATTGCCCTGGCCACGGATGTCGTAGTTGAGCACTGTCGTCATCTGATACTCGCCCGTACGACCGGCACCTGCGTAGCTGAGGATGCGCTGGCTTTCTTGTTCGTCGGTCAGAATCAGTTTGTACGGTGCACCGGTGTAGACCTTGACGCCACTGCTATCCAGAACCTGGCGCAGCTGGGTGACAGTTTCACCGTAGGCATTGCGGGCGCTCAGGTCGAGTTCCTTGATCGTCAGTTCAGTGGTGCCGGTGCCGCGCAGCTGGAAACCGCAGGCGCTCAGCAGAACGGCGAGGCCCATCACCAGCAAATTGCGTTTGATCATCTTGTTGCTCCCCTTGAAACCATGTGGGCCGATCTGGCGGCCCGAAAGGTTTTACTCGGCGCCAGGCATGACCTGGCGCCCGATCCAATTAGCTGGCGACGATATTGACCAGTTTCCCGGGCACTACGATCACTTTACGAATAGTCAGACCGTCGACGAAGCGCAGCACGTTCTCGTTGGCCCGTGCAGCGGCTTCGACTTCTTCGCGGCTGGCGCTGGCCGGCATTTCGATGTGACCGCGCAGCTTGCCGTTGACCTGAATCACCAGTTGCAGGCTGTCCTGCACCAGGGCGCTTTCGTCCAGCTTCGGCCAGCCTGCATCGATCACCGGATCAGCGTGACCCAGTCGATGCCACAGCTCGTGGCTGATGTGCGGAGTGATCGGCGCCAACAGCAGGACCACGGTTTCCAGGCCTTCGTGAATCAGTGCGCGATCCTGTGCCGTGCCTTGCGGGGCTTTTTCCAGCACGTTCATCAGTGTCATCACCTGGGCGATGGCGGTGTTGAATTTGTGGTTCTGACCGACGTCGTGGCTGGCCTGCTTGATGGCCTGGTGGATCGAGCGGCGAATGGCTTTCTGCTCGTCGTTCAGGCTGGCGACGTCCAGTGTGCCCGGCAGGCCCTGAGTCACGTGCGCTTGCGCCAGGCGCCAGACGCGCTTGAGGAAGCGGTGCGAACCTTCTACGCCGGAGTCCGACCATTCCGCGCTCATATCGGGTGGCGAGGCGAACATCATGAACAGACGGCAGGTGTCTGCGCCGAACTGGTCAATCATCGACTGTGGGTCGACGCCGTTGTTCTTCGACTTGGCCATCTTTTCGGTGCCGCCGATCTCGACCGGCAGGCCGTCTGCGATCAGCTTGGCGCTGACAACCTTGGCCTTGCTGTCGCGTTCGAGTTCGACGTCCGCCGGGTTGAACCAGGTGTAGGCACCGTTGGCTTCGCGACGGTAGTAAGTCTCGGCGATCACCATGCCCTGGGTCAGCAGGTTCTTGAACGGCTCGTTGGAGCTCACCAGGCCTTCGTCACGCATCAGCTTGTGGAAGAAGCGCGCGTACAGCAGGTGAAGAATCGCGTGTTCGATGCCGCCGATGTACTGATCCACCGGCAACCAGTGGTCAGCCGCGGATTTTTCTACCAGGCCACCTTCATAGTGCGGCGAGGCGTAGCGAGCGTAGTACCACGAGGACTCGACGAAGGTGTCCATGGTGTCGGTTTCACGCTTGGCAGGCTGGCCGCATTTCGGGCAAGCGCACTCGTAGAACTCGGGCATGCGTGCCAGTGGCGAGCCGGCGCCATCCGGTACGACGTCTTCCGGCAATACGACAGGCAGTTGATCTTCCGGGACCGGCACATCACCGCAAGTGTCGCAGTGGATGATCGGGATCGGGCAGCCCCAGTAGCGCTGGCGGCTGATGCCCCAGTCGCGCAGGCGGAACTGGGTCCGCGAGGCGCCGAGGTTTTTCTTGATCAGCGCGACTTCAATGGCGTCGAACGCGCCTGCGAAGTCGAGGCCGTCGAACTCGCCGGAATTGATCAGCGTGCCGTGTTCGCCGTAAGCGTCCTGCCATGGAGCCGGGTTGGTGTCACCGGAACTGGTGCGCACCACGGACTTGATTGGCAGGTTGTATTTGGTGGCGAATTCGAAATCACGTTCGTCGTGCGCCGGTACAGCCATGACCGCGCCGTCGCCGTAGTGCATCAGCACGTAGTTGGCGACCCACACCGGGAGCTTCTCACCGGTCAGCGGGTGCTCGACGAACAGCGAGGTCGGCAGGCCTTTTTTCTCTTGAGTGGCGACGTCGGCTTCGGCAACGCTGCCGCCCTTGCATTCAGCGATGAACGCTTGCAGCTCAGGGTTGTTCTGTGCGGCCAGGGCAGCCAGGTGGTGTTCGGCGGCGACGGCAACGTAGGTCGCGCCCATCAGGGTGTCCGGACGGGTGGTGAACACTTTCAGCGCGCCGGTTTCGCCGATGGAATCGACGTTGTACGGGAACTGCACTTCCATGCCACGGGACTTGCCGATCCAGTTGCGCTGCATGGTCTTGACCTGTTCAGGCCAGCCCGGCAGATCGTCGAGGCTTTCCAGCAGCTCATCCGCGTAAGCGGTGATCTTGAAGTAGTACATCGGGATTTCGCGCTTTTCGATCAGCGCGCCGGAACGCCAGCCGCGACCGTCGATCACCTGTTCGTTGGCCAGAACGGTCTGGTCGACCGGGTCCCAGTTCACGGTGCCGCTTTTTTTGTAGATCACGCCTTTTTCGAACAGGCGAGTGAACAGCCATTGTTCCCAGCGGTAGTAATCCGGCTTGCAGGTGGTCACTTCGCGCGACCAATCCACCGCCAGGCCCAGGCTGCGCAGCTGGGTTTTCATGTAGGCGATGTTTTCGTAGGTCCACTTGGCGGGCGCTACGTTGTTCTTCATCGCGGCGTTTTCCGCCGGCATGCCGAAGGCGTCCCAACCCATGGGTTGCAGGACGTTTTTGCCTAGCATGCGCTGGTAGCGGGAGATCACGTCGCCGATGGTGTAATTGCGCACGTGCCCCATGTGTAGCTTGCCGCTGGGGTAAGGGAACATCGACAGGCAGTAGAAAGTCTCCTTGCCTGGCTGTTCACTGACTTCAAAGGACTTTTGCTCGTCCCAGAACGACTGGGCGGCGGCTTCGATTTCACGGGGCTGATATTGTTCGTGCATGGCTACTTTTGAACTGAATAGGGGTGGCCTAATCCTCTTCAATGCAACGTTGGACATTGATCACGCCAATTCGGCGTTTCGGTGTCCAGACGAGCTGGAAGTGGAGTTACAGGAAGCGCCGTAGCATACATGACCGCGCTCTACCGAGGGAAACCCTGATTACTGCCGCAGGTCACCCGAAACCCGCTGCGAGGGCCGTTGGTCGCAGCACTCAGCCGGTTTGTTGATGGAAGCTAAGCTCTAAATGGGGAGTAAGTCTTATCTTCAATGAGGTGAGGGATGGTTGAGTCACGGCAAAAAGTTACAAAACCGGAGCTTTACGAAAGACTGATCGATCGTCTGGGAATAGCCCTGGACGCGGCAAAAACCGCTGGCCGGTTACGCGACGAACGTCCGCTGGAACTGGAATTGCGTGGCTTGAGCCCCGCAGAGTTTGCACTGGTCAAGGCGTATCTCGATCGCAGTGAACGTGAGACACACGGATGCTTGTCAGAAGCAGTGAAGCAACTCGACGCACCACGTTCGGCCAAGATCATCTGGCTCAAGGACAAGACTCCCGGCAGAGACGCGGTAAAGGTCCGGTCTCTGCAATTCAAGTAAGGGCGCTTGGAGCCATGACCTATGGTTTTTTCAAGCATAGCCCTTCCGCATCTGTTGTCGCATTGCGTCAACCCACTTAGGCTTCGGGCATCTCTGGAGATGCTCGATGCCTTTTCGCTATTTCGTTAAACAACTTCTGCTGCCACCCGGCATTCTTTTGCTGTTGCTGGTGCTTGCCTGGTGGTTACGCCGCTCAAGACCGCGACTTGCCAGCCTGTGCTTTGTCTTGGGCGCGGGCGGCTTCTGGCTGATGAGCCTGCCGGTGGTGGTGCAGTGGAGTGCCGAACTCCTTGAGCGTGAACCGCCGCTGGCTCGCGACGAATGGGCAACGCTGGCCCGGCGTGCTGACGCAATTGTGGTGCTGGGTTCGGGGCGCGAGCGTGGTGACCTGGCCTGGGGCGAAGACCAGCCGACCGGCGTGGGCCTGGAGCGCCAGCGTTATGCGGCGCGATTGGCCAAGGCGTCCGGCCTGCCGATTTTGACCAGTGGCGGGCTGCATTACGGCACGCCGCCGACCGAAGCCAAGTTGATGGCGGACTCTTTGCTCGATGATTTCGGCGTGACCGTGCGTTGGCAGGAAGGGCGTAGCCGCACGACCTGGGAAAACGCCCAGTTCAGCGCCGAGGTGTTGTTGCCACAAGGGATCAAGCGCGTGGTGCTCGTGACCCACGCTTGGCACATGCCGCGCGCGGTGTGGAGTTTCCAGAAGGCCGGGTTTGAGGTGGTGCCGGCGCCGGTGGGGTTCTTGGGCGTGGACAACGCCCGGCCACTGGGTGGCTGGTTGCCGGAATTCAAGTCGATCTGGCAGAGCGGGCAATTGATGAACGAGGCGGTGGGGCAGGTCGGGTATTCGTTGTTTTACCGATAACCCAACATTTACGCGTTCCCTGTAGGAGCGAGCTTGCTCGCGAAAAACAGGCAGGCAACGCGTGTATCCAGACAACACGCGTCATCGTTCATGTCCATCGCGAGCGAGCTCGCTCCTACAGAGCTCGCATTAAACGGTCTTGGCCATCCGGCTAGCTATCAGCGCCCAGCCAAACAACAGCACACACACGATGATCAGCGGCCACGAGCGCCATTGCAGGTAAGGCGTCAGGTTGTGCATCGGCACCACTTCGCCGTACAGGATGCCGCGTTCGAATTGCGGGATCTGCACCGTGATCTGGCCGAACGGGTTGATCAGGCCAGTTACGCCGTTGTTGGTGGCGCGGATCATCCAGCGACCGGCTTCAAGCGCGCGCATCTGTGCCATCTGCAAATGTTGCAACGGGCCGATGGAGGTGCCGAACCAGGTGTCGTTGCTGATGGTCAGCAGCAGATCGCTACGAGCGGCGAGGCTGGCGGCGAATTCCGGATAAACCACTTCATAGCAGATGAACGGCGCGATCTGATAACCCTTGGCCTGCAACATCGGTTGATCGGCCGGGCCACGGGCAAAGTCCGACATCGGCAGGTCGAAGAAGGCAATCAGGCCGCGCAGCAAGTCCTGCAACGGCACGTACTCGCCAAACGGCACCAGCTTCTGCTTGAGGTACGTGCCGTCGCCTTCACCGACCACGGTAATGCCATTGAAGAAGCGCTTTTCGTGGCGGACTTCCTCGCGAATCGGTACGCCGGTAATCAACGCGGATTTACGCTCGGCAGCGAAATTCCCCATCATGTTCAGGTAGCCCTCGGCGGACTCCTTGAGCACCGGGATGGCGGTTTCCGGCCAGATCAACAGGTCGACGGGTTTGGAGCTGAAACTCATGTCGCGGTACAGCGCCAGCTGTGCGTTGAGCTGTGCCGGGTCCCACTTCATGCTCTGTTCGATATTGCCCTGAATCGCCGCGACGCTCAGTGGCGCACCCGCCGGGCTGGTCCAGGCATGCTCCTTGAGCGCCATGCCGGCCACCCAAGGGCCGACCAACAGCAGCACGCCAGCGGCGATGAAGCCTTTGCGGCCCGTACGCACCAGGCGCATAGCGTTGTAGATCAGCGCGGCCGTCAGGGCCAGGGTAAAGGAAATCAGCCACATCCCGCCGAGCGGCGCGAGCCCGGCCAATGGGCCGTTGAGTTGGCTGTAACCGGAATAGAGCCACGGGAAGCCGGTCAGGAACCAACCACGAAAGGCTTCCTGGCCGACCCACAACGCGGCAAACGCCAAGGCATCGGCCAGCGGCGCCTCGTTACGGCGCAGCCAGCGCGCCCAGATCCAGGCGGGCAGGGCGAAGAACCAGGCAATCGCCGCCGTGAAGATCAGCATCAGGAAACCGGCCAGCAGCACCGAAGCGCCGCCGAAGTGGTGAATGCTGTAGTAGATCCAGCTGGTGCCGGCGCCAAACAGGCCGAAACCGAAACACCAGCCACGGCCCAGGGCCTGACGGGGATTGAGTTCGCGCAAACCGGCATAGAAGAAACCGACCGCCAGCAACGCCAACGGCCAGATATCGAACGGCGCCAGGGCCAGGGTGGTGAGTGCACCGGCCGCCACGGCCAGCAGGTTACCGGGCCAGCCGGGGCGGGTCATACGATGCAAGGGGTGTGTCATCAGCTATTTCCTGTATCGCGCCGGGTCTGCTGTTACGCAGGGCAAGGCGCGAGGAGTGTGGTTTGGTTTTTCAAATGAGCGACGAGTAACGCAGCCCTGCGTAACAGCAGGCCCGGCCCTTCGGGTTGCGCCTGAAAGCGGGCCATGCTGCGTTGCAGTCCTTGGAAAGGGAATGCCATTCCCTACGGACTGCGCCTTGCCTGGCCCGCTTTCAGGCGCAACGCGATACAGGAAATAGCTGATGACACACCCCAATCCTTAGAATTACCGGGCAATAGGTGTCAGGCGCAGCAAGTGAATCCGACGGCTGTCGGCGTTCAGGATGCGGAAGCGATAAGGGCCGATTTCAGTGATTTCGTTGCGTTTTGGCAAGTGCCCGAACGCGCTCATCACCAGACCGCCAACCGTATCGAATTCGTCGTCGGAAAATTGGCTGTCGAAGAACTCGTTGAAGTTCTCGATCGGCGTCAGCGCCTTGATCAGGAAGTCACCGCTGGGCAGTGGCTTGATGTAGCTGTCTTCTTCGACGTCGTGTTCGTCTTCGATGTCGCCGACGATCTGTTCCAGCACGTCTTCGATGGTCACCAGGCCCGCCACGCCGCCGTATTCGTCAATGACGATGGCCATGTGGTTGTGGTTGGCGCGGAACTCGCGCAGCAACACATTCAGGCGCTTGGACTCCGGCACGAAGGTGGCCGGGCGCAGCAGGTCCTTGATGTTGAAGCTGTCGCCGTTCTCCCTGAGGATCAACGGCAGCAAGTCCTTGGCCAGCAACACGCCCATCACGTCATCGTGGCTTTCGCCGATCACCGGGTAACGGGAGTGGGCCGAGTCGACCACGGCAGGCAGGAACTCGCGGGGTGTCTGGGTCGCCTTGATGCTGATCATCTGCGAGCGCGGGACCATGATGTCCCGTACTTGCAGGTCCGCAACCTGGATGGCGCCTTCGACGATGGCCAGCGCTTCGCTGTCCAGCAGTTTGTTTTGGTGCGCATCGCGCAGCAGCTCCAGCAGCTCCTGGCGGTTCTTCGGCTCGTGGGCAAAAGCCTGGGTGAGCTTACCCAGCCAAGACTTTTGCCCGTTGCTCGATCGATCTTCGCTCATAGCGATTACTCTGAATCCTTTGTTGTTACGATTGGGGGTGTGTCAGTTTCGTCGTCTGCATACGGGTCTCGATGACCCAACTCGGCAAGCAACGTTCGTTCCAGTGCTTCCATTTCTTCGGCTTCCTCGTCATCTATATGGTCGTAACCAAGCAGATGCAAGCAGCCGTGAATGACCAGATGCGCCCAGTGGGCCTTCAGTTCCTTGCCTTGTTCGGCGGCTTCGCGCTCGACCACCGCGACGCAGATCACCAGATCGCCCAGCAGCGGGATGTCGAGAAACTCGTCAGGCACATCGGCAGGGAACGATAAGACGTTAGTGGCGTAATCCTTTTGCCGCCAGGTGTGATTCAGTTCGCGCGCTTCTTCTTCATCGACCAGGCGAATGGTCATTTCGGAATCAGCCGTGCGCTGGCGCAGAGCCAGTTCGCACCATTGGCGGAACTCGGCTTCGCTTGGGGCAGGCGCTTGGGTAGCCAGTTGCAGATCAAGCTCAAGCATCGTGGCGATTGTCCTTGGAAGAGAACTTCGCCGGCTCGTCGGCCACGCGATTCTCGAAGCGCTCATAGGCCTCGACAATGCGCTGCACCAGTGGATGGCGCACAACGTCCTTGGGCATGAAATGGGTGAAGCTGATACCCGGCACGTCTTTGAGCACTTCGATCACATGGTGCAGCCCGGACTTGGTGCCTTTCGGCAGGTCGACCTGGGTGATATCACCGGTGATGACCGCCGTGGAGCCGAAGCCGATCCGGGTCAGGAACATTTTCATTTGCTCGACGGTGGTGTTCTGGCTTTCGTCGAGGATGATGAAGCTGTTGTTCAGCGTGCGACCGCGCATGTAGGCCAGCGGCGCGACTTCAATAACCTGGCGCTCGATCAGCTTGGCCACGTATTCGAAGCCGAGCATTTCGTAGAGTGCGTCGTAGAGCGGACGCAGATACGGGTCGATCTTCTGGGACAGGTCGCCGGGCAGGAAGCCGAGTTTTTCGCCCGCTTCAACCGCCGGGCGGACCAGCAGGATACGGCGAATCTGCTCGCGTTCCAGCGCGTCTACCGCGCAGGCAACGGCCAGATAGGTCTTGCCGGTCCCGGCCGGACCGATGCCGAAATTGATGTCGTTACCGAGGATTTCCTTCACGTAGCGCAGCTGATTCAAGCCGCGAGGGCGAATCATGCCTTTTTTGGTGCGCAGGGCGACGGAGGGTTCGGACGGGGAGACGTTGTCCAGCTCTTCGACGGCCGATTCCTGCAGGAACAGGTGAACCATGTCCGGCGACAGCTCAGTACCTTTGGTTTCCCGATACAGGCGGCGCAGGAGGTTTTCCGCGGAGGTGGTGTGTTTGGGCTCGCCGATCAATTCGAACTGGTTTCCGCGGTTGCGGATCTCGATGGTCAGGCGCTGTTCGATCAAGCGCAAATGCTCGTCGAATTGCCCGCACAGATTGGCGAAGCGCCGAGCTTCAAAGGGCTCGAGGATAAAACGATGTGGTTCTATGGGTGCGTTCAAGGTCGTATTTAGCCGCCCTGGGGCAATTAAGATGAAATCAAGGATAACGCCAGCGGCTCGGGTGCGAAAGCTCTTAAATATCGCAACGTCGCACACCGTCCCTGTGGGAGCCGGGCTTGCCCGCGATGAACGATTACACGGTGTGTCAGGCAAACCGTGTCGTGGCCATCGCGGGCAAGCCCGGCTCCCACAGGGATTTGTGGTGCTACTGGATCAGCGAGCCCCGCAACGAATGCGGCTGCGCGGCATCGATGTGCACGTCGGCGAACTGCCCGATCAGGGTTGGGTTGTCGCAGCGGAAGTTGACGATGCGGTTATTCTCGGTCCGGCCTTGCAGCTCGCCGGGGTCTTTTTTCGAATAATCGGTCACCAGGATTCGCTGGATCGAGCCGACCATTTGTCGGCTGATTTCGAAACCTTGCTGGTTCAGGCGATGTTGCAGGGCGTTCAAACGTTCTTTTTTCAGCGCTTCCGGTGTCTCGTCGGCCAAATCGGCAGCCGGAGTGCCCGGGCGTTGGCTATAGACGAACGAGTAAGAGAAGTCGAAGCCGACGTCTTCGATCAGCTTCATGGTCTGTTCGAAGTCTTTTTCGGTCTCACCCGGAAAGCCGACGATGAAGTCCGAACTGATGCAAATCCCCGGCACCGCCGCCCGCAACTTGCGCAATTTGGATTTGTATTCCAGCGCCGTGTGGTTGCGCTTCATGGCTGCGAGGATCCGGTCCGAACCCGATTGCACCGGCAAGTGCAGGTGTTTCACCAGTTCCGGCACGTCGGCGTGGGCCTGGATCAGGCTGTCCGAGAACTCCAGCGGGTGCGAGGTGGTGTAGCGAATGCGGTCGATGCCATCGACGGCGGCCACGACGCGAATCAGCTCGGCGAGATCTGCCAGGCGTCCATCATGCGTGGTTCCGCGATAGCCATTGACGTTCTGCCCCAGCAGGGTCACTTCGCGCACGCCGTTTTCGGCCAGGTGGATGATCTCGGCGATCACGTCGTCGAATGGCCGGCTGACTTCTTCACCGCGGGTGTACGGCACCACGCAGAAGGTGCAGTACTTGCTGCAGCCTTCCATGACCGAGACGTAGGCGCTCGGGCCGTCGATGCGCGGTTCGGGCAAATGGTCGAATTTTTCGATTTCCGGGAATGAGACGTCGACCTGCGGCAGCTTGGTCAGGCGTGCGGCGTCGATCATTTCCGGCAGGCGGTGCAGGGTCTGCGGGCCGAACACCACATCGACGTACGGCGCGCGATCGCGGATGGCCGCGCCTTCCTGGCTGGCCACGCAACCACCGACGGCGATCACCATGTCCGGGTTGGCCAGTTTCAGTTCACGCCAGCGGCCGAGCTGGGAATACACCCGGTCCTGGGCGCGTTCGCGGATGGAGCAGGTGTTGAGCAGGATCACGTCGGCGTCTTCAGCGCGAGCGGTAACTTCCAGGGCCTGGTGTTCACCCAGCAGATCGACCATGCGCGAGCTGTCGTACTCGTTCATCTGGCAACCGTGGGTTTCGATGTAAAGCTTCTTGGCCATGGATAGAGTCATCACGTGATTCAAAGAACCGCGCATTATAGGGAACATGTTCCCAGGTTCCTACCGCTGTGCGTCCGGCGGCTATGCTATAGTTCGCGCCCTCATTTTTATCCCCCGATGTGTTGCTCGCCCACCATGACCAAACGTGAAGCTCCAATCTACAAGGTGATTTTCCTCAACCAGGGCCAGGTATACGAAATGTATGCCAAGCAGATCTATCAAAGTGATCTGTGGGGCTTCCTGGAAGTGGAAGAGTTCGTCTTTGGCGAGCGCACGCAAGTGGTCGTCGATCCGAGCGAAGAGAAGCTCAAGGCTCAGTTCGAAGGCGTTGTGCGCAGTTTTGTGCCGATGCATTCGATCGTGCGCATCGACGAGGTCGAGCGTCTCGGCACACCGAAAATCAGCGAAGCCCGCGGCGCGGTCGGCAATGTCATGCCGTTTCCGATGCCGATGCCTGAGAAGTAAGGCTCAAGAACGAGTCGCCCCCATTCGCTGGCGAGCCAGCTCCTACAGGAGATCGCGTGTAGGAGCTGGCTTGCCAGCGAAGGGGCCAATCAGAACAACGCAGATTCAGGGAAGTGGCGAAAAAGGCGTACGCCCATCGGCGCTTTGCAATTCCATCAGGTACTTGCGGAATATCTGCCCCAGCACCTGAGTCGCCACCTCAAGTTCTTCGCGTGGCATCTTCTCGGCGACTTCGTCAGCCGTGTCCAGCGCATCTTCCGCGCCATTGACCGCCGCCATTTTCAGCACGATATACGCCTGAACGTTATTGGCCGGCACGCCTTCGCCGTGGAAAAACATGGTGCCGAGTTTGAATTGCGCCTGGGCGTGGCCTTGCAGCGAGGCTTTTTCGAAGTAGTCCAGGGCTTTCTTGAGGTCGCGCGGGGTGTTATTGCCGTCGTAGTAGAACTCACCCAACTCGTATTGCGCTTGCGCATCCCCTTCATCCGACGCTTTCTGGCAGGCAGCGAGTGCCTGAGCCAGGTCTTGCGGCTGAGTATTGAGGGTGCAACGACCCATCGCTGGGATTAACAACGAGTTGCCGCCTGCTTGTGCGAGCGCGAGCAGGGGCTGAAGGAGCAACAGGCAGCCCAGTGCAAGGGCGCGGCCGGTGCGGTTCATGGGAATCGACTTACCTCTGAAGGGCGCGCGGACCCATCGAGGGGATCCAATAAGCGCGCATTATGAAATAAGCAGGGCCAACCTTACAAAGTCTTTACTCGTTTTTCTGCTGCGCGGGGAATATATCGCCCACTTTGCGGCTGATTGCTGGCAGAAGCGTAGGAAAAGAGGCGGGAATGTAGGTGAAAGCTGACGCTGGCAATCGCCAGCGTCAGCGCAACAGCGTTACTTCAACGCAGCAAATGCGCGTTCGGCGGCATCCAGGGTCAGTTTCAGCTCGGTGTCGCCGTGGGCGATCGAGGTAAAACCGGCTTCGAATGCGCTCGGTGCCAGGTACACGCCACCTTCCAGCATCAGGTGGAAGAAGCGCTTGAACAGGTTCGCGTCGCTGCCCATCACGTCATCGAAAGTCACGATGTCGTCGGCGCCGCTGAAGTACAGACCGAACATGCCGCCGGCCTGCGTGGTCACGAACGGAATGCCGGCGGCATCGGCGCGTTGTTGCAGGCCGTCGAGCAGGCGGCTGGTGTAGTCGGTCAGCTCAGCGTGGAAACCCGGACGGCTGATAAGGCGCAAGGTGGTCAGGCCGGCAGCCATCGCCAGCGGGTTACCCGACAACGTGCCCGCCTGGTAGACCGGGCCCAGTGGCGCGATGTGCGACATGATTTCGCGCTTGCCGCCGAAGCAGCCGACCGGCATGCCGCCACCGATGATCTTGCCGAAGGTGCTCAGGTCCGGCGTCACGCCGTAGTGGGCTTGTGCGCCGCCGAGGGCGACACGGAAACCGGTCATCACTTCGTCGAAAATCAGCACCACGCCGTGCTTGTCGCACAGGGTCCGCAGGCCTTCGAGGAAGCCGGGTGCCGGTGGCACGCAGTTCATGTTGCCGGCCACGGGTTCGACGATGATGCAGGCCACGTCCTGGCCGACGTCGGCGAGCATGGTTTCAACCGCGTCGATGTCGTTGAACGGCAGGGTCAGGGTGTGTTTGGCAAAGTCTGCCGGCACACCGGCCGAGCTTGGCACGCCTTGGGTCAGGGCGCCGGAACCGGCCTTGACCAGCAGGCTGTCGGAGTGTCCGTGGTAGCAGCCTTCGAACTTGATGATGCTGTCGCGGCCGGTGAAACCACGGGCCAGGCGAATCGCGCTCATGGTCGCTTCGGTGCCGGAGCTGACCATGCGCACCATTTCCATCGACGGCACGATCGAGCAGCCCAGATCAGCCATCTGGGTTTCCATCTCGGTCGGCGCGCCGTAGGACAGGCCGTGGTCCAGTTGTTTACGCACAGCGTCCAGCACGTCCGGATGGCTGTGACCGAGAATCATCGGGCCCCAGGAACCGACGTAATCGACATAACGTTTGTTGTCTTCGTCGGTGACGTAGGCGCCTTCAGCGTGTTTGAAGAACAACGGCGTGCCGCCAACGCTTTTGAAGGCGCGAACAGGCGAGTTCACGCCACCGGGAATGTGTTTCTGGGCATTGGCAAACAGGGTTTCGGAACGAGACATGATCGGGCTCTCAAATCAGACTTGGCTATTTATTTACGTAGCAGTTCGTTAAAGGCGCGGGCGCGGCGTGTCACTTCAGCCGTGCTGTCGGCGCCAAACAGGCCATGGACCACCGCCAGCAGATCGACCCCGTGGGCCACCAGCGGGGCGGCGTTGTCCAGGGTGATGCCGCCGATCGCGCAGATCGGCAGGTGCAGTTTGCTGCGGGCCTGATCGAGCAGTTCGAGGCTGCACGTCGGGGCGCCGGGCTTGGTGCTGGAATTGAAAAAGCGGCCGAAGGCGACATAACTGGCGCCTTCCTTGGCGGCTTGCTCGGCGAGTTCGAGTTGTGCGTGGCAGGTCGAACCGATGATCGCCTGGCGACCGAGCAGCGCGCGGGCCGGGGTCAGCGGTCCATCGGTCTGGCCCAGGTGCACGCCGACGTTCAGGCGCGCGGCCAGTTCGGCATCGTCGTTGATAATCAGCTGGGTCTTGTAGCGTTCACACAGATTACGCAGGGCCTCGGCCTCACGCAGGCGGCGGGCCTCGTCGCTGCTCTTGTCGCGGTATTGCAGCAGGGTGACGCCGCCTTCCAGCGCCGCCTCCACGTACGAAAGAAATTTACCGGCCAGTAATTGGCTGTCGGTAATGGCGTACAGGCCACGTAGTTTCATCGGGCAAGCCTCATGGCGTTACGAACAGAAATCCAGCGGCAAGCGGCGTGGCACAAATTGGCCTTTGCCCAGCTGCTCCGCATCTCGCAGGGTGCGCCAAGTGTAGTCAAGCGCGGTCTTCACGGCGCTGACGGGGTGTTCGCCCGGGGCCAGTCGGCCGGCCAGCGCGCTGGCCAGCGTGCAACCGGAACCGTGATAACTGCCGGGCAGGCGTTGGCAGGTAAAGGTCTGGCGGCTGCCGTCACGGCTGTACAAGCGATTGTGGATTTCGTGTTCATCGCCATGACCGCCGGTGATCAGCAGGTGTTTGACGTATGGCAGGAGTTTTTCAGCGCACTCGTCCGCGGTGCCTTCGGGCAGTTCGGCGAGGATGCGGGCTTCAGGAAGGTTAGGGGTGGCAATGATGGCCAGGGGCAGCAGGCGTTCGCGCATGGCGTAGCCGACTTCGTCCTTGCCCAGTCGTCCGCCGCCGCCGGCGCGCAGGACCGGGTCGCAGACCATCGGTAAATGCGGGTGCGCCTGGAGCAGTTCGACGACGGTGTCGACCATTTCCAGGGAACCGAGCATGCCCAGTTTGACCGCCGCTACCGTCGAGTCGTTGAGCACGGCATTGGCCTGGGCCAACACCCACTCACGGTCGAGGACGCGGAAGTCAGTGACATTGACCGTGTCTTGCACGGTCAGGGCGGTGACGGCCGGAGCCGCATGACAACCCTGGGCGAGCAGGGCTTCGATATCTGCCTGCAAGCCGGCGCCACCACTTGGGTCGTGGCCGGAGAGACAGAGGACAACGGGGCGAGAGCTGTAGATATTCATGGTGCGCGAGCTTACCACCAGTCGACCGACGAGTCATGAAGGACCCTGTAGCCGCTGGCGAAGCCTGCGTTCGGCTGCGAAGCAGTCGCTAAGTCGGGCACCGCGGTGATTCAAGTAAATCGAGGATTCAGTATTTACGACTGCTGCGCAGCCGAACGCAGGCTTCGCCAGCTGCTACAGGATTGTGGTCAGCCGCCGATGCATTATTAAGGTCGGATCGGGGAAACAGCTCTAGCTCAATACGCAGCGCTGGAACGCCCGTACTAGAGCCTTTGTAGGAAAAATTTCAATGGTGTTCAAAGGCCATCAACGGCTATGCTAGAGTGGATCCAAATCAATAACAGGTAATACCGGTTTTACGTCTACTCAAAAGGAATGAGGGGCTTCCTGAGATAACCGGACAGGCCACGCTGGGGCTTAAATGCGCTATTTGCTAATGTTGCTGTTGTGCTTGCCCCTCCTGGCGAGCGCCGTCGAATTCGATGAATTCACTCAAAGCCTTCCCCTGGGCCGAACCCTGCAAGTGTTCGAAGACGCCGGTGGTCAGGCGACCATCGCCGACGTGCGCGCACAAGCCGCGGCCGGAAACTTCAAGCCCCACGATAAAGACACCCTCAACGCCGGTTATTCGCGCTCGGCGTTCTGGTTGAAAATCGACCTGCATTACCGCCCGACCAATCCCGCCGTGCAACGCACCTGGTTGCTTGAACTGGCCTATCCGCCCCTCGATCACCTTGATCTCTACTTGCCCGATGCGGCCGGTGTGTATCAGTTGGTCCAGCAGACCGGTGATGCCTTGCCATTCGCGAGTCGCGAGATCCGTCAGAACAACTACCTGTTCGATCTGAATTTCACCCCCGACCAAACGCAAACCGTGTACCTGCGTCTGGAAAGCGAAGGGTCGGTCCAGGCGCCCGTCACGTTGTGGTCGAGTACCGCTTATCTTGAAGAGCAGCCGATCCGCCTCTATGTGCTGGGGCTGATCTATGGCGTGTTACTGGGGATGCTGGTCTACAACCTGTTCATTTACCTCAGCGTGCGCGACACCAGTTACCTCTATTACATCTTCTACATCGCCTCGTTCGGTTTGTATCAGCTGTCGGTCAACGGCGCCGCTGTGGAGTATTTCTGGCCGGACAACCCTTGGTGGGCCAACGCCGCGACGCCGTTCTTCATCGGTTGCGCGGGATTGTTCGGCAGCCAGTTCGCCCGTAGCTTCTTGCAGACAGCCGAGCACAGCCGTTGGCTCGACCGCTTGCTGCAGGCGTTGATTGCGTTTGGCGCGTTGGTGGTCGGGTTATCGCTGATGACCAGTTACGGCCTGGCCCTGCGTCTGGCGACGGCCTTGGCGTTGACGTTCACCGTAGTGATTTTTGCCGCGGGGATTCTCGCCTGGCTGCGCGGTCTGCGGGTGGCGCGGTATTTCATCATTGCCTGGTCGGCGTTTTTGCTCGGCGGCATCGTCAACACGATGATGGTGCTGGGCTATCTGCCGAACGTGTTCCTGACCATGTATTCCAGCCAGATCGGTTCGGCGATCGAAGTGGCGCTGTTGTCCCTGGCCCTGGCCGACCGCATCAACGCCATGCGCGAGCAGCAGGCGCAGACGCTGTTCGATGCCGGCCAGAAGCTTGAAGTGCTCAACCAGCAACTGGCGCACAGCAACAAGCTCAAGGACGAATTCCTCGCCACCCTGACCCACGAACTGCGCACGCCCATGAACGGGGTGATCGGTTCGCTGGAACTGATGCAGACCGTCGAGATGGACCCGGAACTGGAGCAGTACCAGCAAACGGCCGCGGGCTCGGCGCGCGACATGATGCGCATGGTCAACGGCATCCTCACCCTGACCGAGTTGCAGGCCGGCAAGCTCAAGGCAACTGCGACCACTTTCAGTTTGCGCGGTGTGGTCGAGGCCTTGCGCGTGCAGTTCGAAGGCAACGCCTTGAGCAAGTCGCTGGATTTCAAAGTCGAGGTGACGCAGGGGCTGCCTGACCGCTTGAATGGCGACAGCGCCAAGTTGGCGCAATGCCTGGAGTGCCTGCTGGACAACGCGATCAAGTTCACCCGAATCGGCGGGTTGGCGCTGCGGGTCACGGGCAAACCTGTGGAGCCCGACCGGCTGGCGTTGTCCTTTGCGGTGATCGACACCGGCATCGGTTTCACCGATCTGGGGGAGGCGACGATGTATCAACGGTTCTTCCAGGTCGATGGCTCGATGACCCGCGAGTACGGCGGTCTCGGCGTCGGCCTGGCCATCTGTCGGCAGCTGATCGAATTGCTCGGTGGGCGCCTGACGCACCGTTCCGAGCCCGGACGCGGCAGCCGCTTTCAGTTGGACGTCGAATTCGAGTTACCGGTAGTGGAGCGAGTGCCAACACCCTTCATGGCCCGGGATTTCCCGCGCCTGCGGCTGCCACAGGATTGCACCGTGCTGCTGGTGGATGACAACAGCATCAATCAACTGGTGATGCGCGGCATGTTGCTCAAGCTCGGGTTCCGGGTACGCACTGCCGACAATGGCCATGCCGCGCTCGACTATTTGCAGCGTGAGACCTTTGACGCCGTATTGCTGGATTGCCAGTTGCCGACGCTGGACGGCGTATCCTTTCCATGCCAGATCCGTGCATTGCCGGGTTGCAGCGAACTGCCGGTATTCGTGATTGCCGTGAGCGTCGAGCGGGAACGCTGCCTGACTGGTGCCTTGATCGATTACCTGAGTAAACCGGTGAAGTTCGAAGATTTGCAGGCTGCGTTGTATCGACGGGTACTCTGTCCAAGACAGGGCGAAAGCGCCGACAGTTAGGCAGATATGACACTTTGTTCGGCCAAAGGGCAGTGCTTAACTGAAATCCCTTGGCTGACCAAAGGAGCCCCGTCATGAACCTGCATCAGTTCGCCGAAACCCACGAAGTCACCAACCAGCCGCCGTCGCTGGACGGCACCAACCTGTATCGCATCGACTTGCCTTTGCAGGAGTGGTCGCGGCGTTTCGGGGCCGGGTGGGCCGAGTCGCGGATCGACGCTTACGGCGCACTGGCCGGCGGGCCGCTGATGGACGCGGGGTTCCTGGCCAATCAGAACAAACCGGTGTTCAGCAGCCATGACCGTTACGGCCATCGCATCGACCTGGTGGAATTTCACCCGGCTTATCACGAGCTGATGCGCACCGCGGTCGAACACGGTTTGACCTCGTTGCCCTGGGCGCATCCGCAGTCCGGCGCCCACGTCGCCCGCGCCGCCATGACGTATCTGCACAGCCAGGCGGAAGCCGGCAGCGGCTGCCCGCTAACCATGACCTTCGCCAGCGTTCCGGCCCTGCGCCTGCAAGCGGACCTGGCCGAGCAGTGGCTGCCGAAAATCCTCGCCACCGAATACGACCCGCGCAACGTCGGCATGGCCCACAAGGCCGGGGTCACCATCGGCATGGCCATGACCGAGAAACAGGGCGGCACCGACGTGCGGGCCAACACCACCAAGGCCTATCCGGTGGGCGCGAGCGGTCCGGGCCAGGCTTACGAACTGGTGGGCCACAAGTGGTTCTGCTCGGCGCCGATGTGCGACGCATTCCTGACCCTGGCCCAGACGGACAAGGGCTTGACCTGTTTCCTGCTGCCGCGCCATCGTCCGGACGACACGCGCAATCAGTTCTACATCCAGCGGTTGAAAAACAAACTCGGCAACTGCTCCAACGCGTCCAGCGAAGTGGAATTCCGTGGCGCACTGGCGTGGATGGTCGGCGAAGAGGGTCGGGGTGTTCCGACTATCATCGAAATGGTCGCCATGACCCGTTTCGATTGCATGGTCGGTTCCAGCTCGCTGATGCGCCAGGCCCTGACCCAGGCCAGCCATCACTGCGCGCACAGGATGGTCGGCGGCAAGTTGCTCAGCGAACAACCCTTGATGCAGAACGTATTGGCCGACCTGGCGCTAGAAAGCGAAGCGGCCCTGGCCTTGAGCCTGCGCATGGGCAAGGCGCTGGATCATCTGGATGACAGCCATGAAGCGAAATTCGCCCGGCTGGTGACGGCGGTGGGCAAGTATTGGATCTGCAAGCGCGCCCCCGGAATGATCAACGAAGCCGCCGAGTGCATGGGCGGTGCCGGTTATGTCGAAGACAGCATCCTGCCGCGTTTGTACCGTGAGGCCCCGGTCAATTCGACGTGGGAAGGTTCCGGCAACGTGCAATGCCTTGATGTGCTGCGGGCCTTGTCGAAAGAGCCGGGCGTGCTCGATGTGTTGTTCAGCGAGCTGGGCGATGGCCATGGCGACAAACGCCTGGCCGCGCACATCGGTCAATTGCAGGCGGCCTTCAAGGACACCAGCGACATTCAATACCGCGCGCGGCAGTTGACCGAAGACATCGCCCTGGGGCTGCAGGCCAGGCTGTTGCTGGAGGCCGGTAATTCTGCTGTCAGTGATGCCTTTATTGCCAGTCGTCTGGGTTCGGCGGGGCGGGTGTATGGCGCGCTGCCGCGGGGGTTGGAGGTGGAAGCGATAGTGGCGCGGTCGACCCCTCAGGGCTTCTGACCACCATTGACCCAACACACAAACCCTGTGGGAGCGGGCTTGCCCGCGATTGCGATTTAACATTCAACAGCCATGTTGTCTGAAACACCGCTATCGCGGGCAAGCCCGCTCCCACAGGGATTATCTTTGCTTCACATATGATGGATGACCAACACGCCGCTGTTCCCGTGAAGCGCTGTTGCAGGCAAGATGAAGCTCTGCAAGTCAGAACACAGGATGCTGATCGTGACCGAAGCTTTTATTGTCGTTCAAACCGCCGAGCAAGCCGTGGACCGGCTTGCGCTCTTGCACAATCGTGCAACCACCGCGCTGAACCAGGCGCTCAAGCGTTACCTCAAGGATCGTGTCGAGCCGGACGCCGAACAGCGTGCGATGTTTCGTTATCCCGAACTGCGTCTGACCTACCATTGCCAGGGCGAAGTCCCACAGACCACGCGCGCCTACGCCAAGGTTCAGCTGCCGGGGACCTACAGCGTCACCGTCACCCATCCGGCTGCATTCCGTAAATACCTGCTCGAACAGCTGGTGCCGTTGATGCACGACTTCACCGTGACTGTGGAAGTGGGCATCAGCCAGCAGAACATTCCTTATCCATACGTGGTCGAGCAGGGCGATGAACTGGCCGGCTCCGGCGTTACCGCCGCCGTGCTGGCGCGGGTGTTCCCGAGTACCGACCTGTCGGCCGCGACCGATGGCATTGCTGATGGTCTGTACGATTGGGAAAACACCGATCCGCTGCCGCTGGCCCTGTTCGACGCCGCGCGGGTGGATTTTTCCCTGCGCCGGCTGGTGCATTACACCGGCAGCGACTGGCGTCATGTGCAGCCGTGGATTCTGCTGACCAACTACCACCGTTATGTCGACCAGTTCATCGTCCATGGTCTTGAACAATTGCGCAGCGACCCGCGCTTCGTGCGCATGGTGTTGCCGGGCAACGTGATCATCGAAAAGAGCATGGACCACGGCGAAGCCTCGGCGATTGCCGCGGGCGTGGTCTGGCACCGTTATCAAATGCCGGCTTATCACCTGATCGCCAGCGATGGCCACGGCGTGACGCTGGTGAACATCGGCGTCGGTCCGTCCAACGCCAAGAACATCACCGACCACTTGGCCGTGCTGCGTCCGCACTGCTGGCTGATGATCGGTCACTGCGGCGGCTTGCGTCAGTCGCAGACCATTGGCGACTACGTACTGGCTCACGCCTACATGCGCCGCGACGGGATACTTGACCGTGTTGTGCCGCCGAACATTCCGATCCCGGCCCTGGCCGAAGTGCAGATGGCCTTGCAGCAAGCGGCGGCCAACATCACCGGCGAGAAGGGTGACGAGCTGAAGAAACGCCTGCGCACCGGCACCGTGCTGACCTACGACGACCGTAACTGGGAATTGCGCTGGGCTCAGGAACGTCCGCTGATCAACCTGTCTCGCGCCGTGGCGGTGGACATGGAAAGCGGCACGATTGCCGCGCAAGGTTATCGTTTGCGGGTGCCGTACGGCACGTTGCTTTGTGTCTCGGACAAACCGCTGCACAGCGAAATCAAGCTGCCGGGTTCGGCCAACGCCTTCTATGAACGCGCAGTCAGCCAGCACTTGAAGATCGGCATCGAGGCGGTGGACTTGTTGCGCACCGAACTCAACTCGTTGCACTCACGCAAACTGCGCAGCTTCGACGAGCCGCCGTTCCGCTAACGGTTGTCATGGTCATTTGGCGGTCAGGGCACTAGCATTAGCAGCCCTGACCGCTAGATGTTCACCTCCCATGTCCCGTCCGCCACGTCCCGTTTCCCGCCGCCCTGGCGTGAAGCCTGCGCCAACTTCTTCAGCCCCGCGCCGTATCGCCAAGGCGCCGCCGGCCGAGCCGAAGCTGATCCTGTTCAATAAACCGTTCGATGTGCTGACGCAATTCAGCGACGGCGAAGGGCGGGCGACGCTCAAGGATTTCATCGATATCCCGGGAATTTACCCGGCAGGGCGGCTGGACCGTGACAGTGAAGGGTTGCTGCTGTTGACCAACGACGGGCAGTTGCAGGCGCGGATCGCCGACCCGAAGCACAAACTGGCCAAGACCTATTGGGTGCAAGTCGAAGGCGAGCCAAGCGCCGAGCAGTTGCAGCGTTTACGCGATGGCGTGGAGCTGAATGACGGCATGACCTTGCCGGCCGAGGCGCGGCAGCTCGAAGAGCCTGAGTTGTGGCCGCGCAACCCGCCGGTACGCTTTCGTAAAACCGTGCCGACCTGCTGGCTGGAGCTGATCATTCGCGAAGGGCGCAACCGTCAGGTACGGCGCATGACTGCAGCAGTCGGCTTGCCGACGTTGCGCCTGGTGCGGGTCAGAATCGGCGACTGGTCGATCGAAGGGCTCGATCAAGGCCAGTGGAAGGAAGTGCCGGCGCGGTTATGAACCGTTTTCGATGTACGCAATGACCACGCTTTTGATGATGAACGCGAGAATCCCCAGGCCCAGCACGAAGAACAGAATGAACGTGCCGAATTTGCCGGCCTTGGATTTTTTCGCCAGATCCCAGACGATGAAACCCATGAATATGATCAGGATGGTGACCAGGCCGGTCATCATCCACTCTTCGAATACTGCAGGATCCATCGAACATCTCCAGCGCGGGCGGGGCTAAAAAGGGCGGGGCGAGTATACGCCATGGTGGATTGGCGGGGCATTGACCTGCGTCGGTGTGCCGCAGTCATTCGTCGCCTGTGCCGGCCCCTTCGCTGGCAAGCCAGCTCCTACAGGTATCACCTGCCCCTGGTAGGAGCGAGGCTTGCCCGCGAAGGCGTCCTCAGCTACGCAAATGAGTCTGCGGCAGCTCAGTGCTTTCAACACAGCCTGTGCCGGCCCCTTCGCTGGCAAGCCAGCTCCTACAGATATCACCCGCCCCTTGTAGGAGCGAGGCTTGCCCGCGAAGGCGTCCTCAGCTACGCAAATGAGTCTGCGGCAGCTCAGTGCTTTCAACACAGCCTGTGCCGGCCCCTTCGCTGGCAAGCCAGCTCCTACAGGTATCACCTGCCCCTTGTAGGAGCTGGCTTGCCAGCGAAGAGGGCTTCAGCTACGCAAATGAGTCAACGGCAGCTCAGTGCTGTTCAACACCTGGTTCAACACAAAACTCGACCGCACACTCGTCACCCCTTCAATCCGCGTCAGGTGCCCCAGCAGCAATTTCTGATAATGGTCCATATCCGGCACCACCACCTTGAGCTGATAGTCGGCGTCCATCCCCGTCACCAGACTGCATTCCAGTACCTGCGGCAATGTCCGGATCGCCGCTTCGAAGTTCTCGAAACGCTCCGGCGTATGGCGGTCCATGCCGATCAGCACGTACGCCGTCAGGCTCAGGCCGAGCATTTTGCGGTCCAGCAGGGCGACCTGGCGGGTGATGTAGCCGTCGTCTTCCAGTTGCTTGACCCGGCGCGAGCAGGGCGAAGGCGACAGGCCGATGCGTTCGGCCAGCTCCTGGTTGGAAATGCGCGCGTCACGCTGCAATTCCGCCAAAATGCTCAGGTCGTATCGGTCGAGTTTGCTCATCAATCAGGCCTTTGTCATAACTATTGCGGCAGATTATCTATCCAGGGTTAAAAATTGCGCAAGTGATGTTTATTTAAGCAATCTTCGCAATCCTCTGCCGGCGCCTGCGGCCTATTCTTATCACCAGAATCACTGCTCGGACAAACAGTCCACAGCGGCTCGCCCAATCAGGCCAGCTGCGGTCGCCACCCCCACAGGGGATGTGTCGGCCCCCGAGCTACACACTGTCCAGAAGACGGCGTGAGGTGAGCCGACGTCATAAGCGTCGAGCACGGACGAAGTTCTCAAAGGGAGGCCGACGGGTCTCCCTTTTCTTTTGCCCGCTATTTGTCACTCGTCCCCTCAATAAATAAGTTTCGCGACTGATAACCTGTTGCAGAACCGGCCTGTACTTTCCCAGTCTTACGTACAGGCCCTAACCCGCAGTGAGGAAAAGCATGAAGTCGCGCATCTGGCGTTTGGCCGGTGTTGGTTTGCTGTGTGTAAGTGTCACTGCGCAATCGCTGGCCGATGAGCCGCAAAACCGTGGTCCTGACGGTGGCCAACATGGCTCGGACGGCCATCAAGGCAATGGTCAGGGGCGTGGCGGCAACAATAATCAGCAGCGCCCGCAAAATAATCAGGCTCCTCAGAACAATCAACCGCGTCAGCAGAACAACGAGATCATTCGGGGCGATAACAGCCGCCAGTTCGAGCACAACGGCCAGAATCAGAACGGTGGCCAAGGGCAGAATCGCCAGCAGCCGAACTACAACAATCCGGTTCGGCCACCGCCACCACCGCCGCAGCTACCGGCCAATGACCTGCCGATTCAGGGCCGGCCCGACACCGTACGCCAGACCCAGCAACCACAGCGCGGTTACTATCAGGACGTGCCCCGGCGCAACGATAACAACCCGCACTGGCAGAACAATGGTCCGCGTCCCGATGACCATCGCTGGGCGGGTCGTCCGGACGGGCACGGTAATGGCTGGGGACCGGGTCCGCAGTACCGGCCCGGCCATGTGATCGATCGCTTCCCGGACCGTGATTACCGTGTGCCTTACCGGGGGCAGGATTACTTCTACTCCGGTGGCTACTGGTATCGCCCGCAAGGCCCACGTTATGTGGTAGTGCAGCCGCCACGCGGGATTCGTGTCAGCTACTTGCCGGATTACGCGCGCGAAGTGTGGATCGGCGGTGCGTTGTTGTTCCTGGCGGCCGGTTCGTATTACGCCTATCAGGAGAACACTCAGGATTACGTCGTGGTCGAGCCGCCGATGCAACAGCAGCCGCAACCGGTCAGCAACAGTTACGACGTGGAGGCGTATCCGGCCAACGGCCAGTCGCCGGAGCAGGTCAACCAGGACGGTTACGAGTGCTATCAGTACGCGGTGCAGCAGAGTGGTTTCAATCCGCGAACGGCCACCTATCAACCGGACCCGTCGGTGGTGCAAGCCTACCGCCAGGCCCAGGGCAACTGCCTGAGCAGTCGTGGCTATCAGGTGAGCTTCTAAGCGCTGGCGGTTTTGACGACTTCCTGCGGGTCGGCGTGCACCAGCACTTCGGCTCGCGGGTAGGCGGCGTGAATCGCATCGGCGGCCTGATCGCTGATGCCGTGGGCGACTGACAGAGTCAAATGCCCCGGCAATTCCAGGTGCAACTGCACGAACCACTGGTTGCCGGAGATCCGCGTGCGCAAGTCATGCGCGCCCAGCACGCCCGGTACACTGCAGGCCAGTTCGAGCATGTGCTGACTGACGTCCGGCGGCAGTTCTTCATCCATCAGTACCGTAAAACTTTCCCGGGCGATTTGAATGGCGCTCCAGAAAATGTACACGGCAATTCCCAATCCGAACCACGCATCCAGTTGATGCCAGCCAAACCCGGCCAGCACCAGCGCCACCAGAATGCTGCCGTTGAGCAGCATGTCCGAGCGGTAATGCAGGGAGTCGGCGCGCACGGCATTGGAGCCGGTTGCCTTGACCACGCGATGTTGCAACGTCAGCAACGCCAGCGTCAGCGCGAGGGAGAACACGATCACCCCGATGCTGATCCACGGCGCGCCCACCGGCTCCGGGTGCTTCAACCGGTCAACCGCTTGCAAGGCAATCAGCACCGCACTGCCACCAATGAACAGCGCCTGAGCCATGCCTGCCAACGACTCGGCCTTGCCGTGCCCATAGCGATGATCATCGTCGGCGGGGCGCAAGGCGTAATGCACGGCCAACAGGTTGAGCAGCGAGGTGACGCCGTCGAGTGCCGAGTCGGTCAACCCGGCGAGCATGCTCACCGAGCCGCTCAGCCACCAGGCGATGGCTTTGGCGACGATCAGCGTACACGCCACCGCCACCGAGGCGCGCGTCGCCAGCCGCAGCAGGCGGGCGTGTTCGGAGCTGGAAATCATAGGGGCGGCTTGTCCTTTAAGTGTTCCTTCACCGGCACGGATTACGCAGCAGGTTGCAGGCCGAACATGGCCAGTTGCTGGGTGCTGCCCTTGTGCTGGATCAGGCGTGGGTCGTCCAGCGGGAAGCTGCGGCCCAGTTCAGTTTCCAGAATAGTCTGCAACTTGTGGTTATCGACCTTGCCGTCAGCGCCGATGGCTTCCTTGAGTTTTTCCGGCGCCACTTGTGCAGTCTTGCCCGGTTCGAAGTAAATCGCGCCGGTGGCAAAGTCGACCGCAAAAGCGATCAGGCCGGGGATGATGTAGAACAGCAAACCGACGGCATCGAGTACGGCAATGGCCGGGTCGATCTTGCCGTCAATCTGGCCACGGCGATCGGGGTAGAAAATCGATCCGCAGGCGGTCACTTGGGTGAGCAGGGTGGCGACCAAAACACCGCCAATCAGGCGAAAGGGAACACGCATATGAAATCTCCTGAGTCATCTGGATAACGAAGCGTCGTTGATATGAATTAGGACCGCAACGAATGGCAAGCAGTTCGCCGTTATACTCGCGCCTCTGTTTGGGAGCCAGCATGATTTCTTTGCCGATTGATGAAGTTTTACCCGCGCTGCGTGAAGCCTTGATGTACTCGTTTTCGTAACAGGATTATTGCACGGTAACATTTGCGATGTTACCGTGCTGAAAACGTGTTACTTGGCGCTAAGATGAAAACCAGTCGGCAAGAGATTCAAAATTACTTCGAGTTGATTTTTGGGGCTAAGCCCGAAATCAAACATTGGTCAAAGTCCAAGGGTTTACCCTTCTATCTCTTGGATGAATACGCCTTTGATACCGTGACGCTCTATGATCGTCAGTGCCTCGTACTGTTGGCCCACAACCCCTTCGAAAACGCGACGAAGATTCGTAAGCACATCGATGTTTTGAAAAAAACAGTCGATCACCCGATTCTTTATGCAACGGGCGCGCTCAAATCCTTTGAGCGAAAACGCCTCATCGAGTCCGGAGTTCAGTTTGTTGTGCCGGGTAATCAACTCTTCGCTCCACAGCTTGGACTGGATCTGCGTGAGTTCTATCGCAGCAGGCATGCGGAGAAAGAAACGTTGAGCCCGGCCAGCCAAGCGTTGCTTATCGCAACCATCATCCGGGGATGGGATCAGGATTATTTTTTCCGTGGTGTGGACCTTGTCGACGCAGGCATCTACTCGAAAATGACCATGTCCAGAACGATGAAAGAACTTCATTCGTTTGGATTGATAGAGCCGGCTTCCAATGAGAAATCACTGCGCTGGCGTTTCGTGGGTGCGCCTAAAGCGATCTGGGAAAAAGCCCTGCCGGCGCTGCAAAGCCCGGTGAAGCGTGTGGTATACGCTGACCGGCGCCCCGTGGAGTCGCGCGCTGCGGGACTGTCCGCACTCAGCAAGATGTCCATGCTGGGAGAGCCATCAACGCCTGTTGTCGCGTTCTCCAAAGAAGGATGGGACGCGCACGTCCATCGCTCCGGCTGCGCAGAAGTCGGCCAGTTCGACGATCCCGTCGTCGAGGTTGAGATCTGGAGCTATTCCCCTGATCACATCCCTGTATCGACAGACAGCGTCGATCCTCTGTCCCTCTACCTCAGCTTAAGGGATGACCTTGACGACAGGGTCCAGATCAGCCTTGATGAAATGATGGAGAAAATCGAATGGTAAAGGGATTGGATACCTTTCGTGCAGCCTTTGCAGACCATGCGGATCGTTACGTACTCATCGGCGGGGTTGCGGCAAGTCTGACCCTTGAAGAAGCGGGTATTGAGTTTCGGGCAACTCGAGATCTGGACATTGTGCTCATCATCGAAGCCCTGGATGACGTGTTCGGTGCCGAGTTCTGGGCGTTCATCAAGCGTGGAGGTTATACCGAGCGCCAGGCACTCGATGCACCATCGAGGCGTTACAGGTTCGGCAATCCGACCGATGACCGTTACCCTGTTCTTCTGGAATTGTTTTCAAGAACGCCTGAAGGTTTGTCGCTGCCAGAAGATGCGCATTTGACACCCCTACCTGTTGAGGGAGAGATTTCCGATTTATCGGCAATTCTGCTCGACGAAGCCTATTACGCCTTCATCGTTACAGGTCGCAACCACACTAACGACCTCGCCTATATCGGAGTGGATCGACTGATCCCGCTCAAGGCACAGGCCTGGACTAACCTCAGCCGCCCTGAATGCGAAGAACCCAATGCCGATCGCAAGAGCAGCAAGCATTTGAAGGACATTGTGATTCTGTCGGGTCTGCTTTCGGCTGATTCTGCATTTGATCTGCCGCAACGTATCGCGGTGGATTTGCGACAGTTCCTGGAAGTCATGCCTTCGTTGGAAGTCGATATGAAAGCCATCGGGCTACGTGGAGTTACCATGGCTGAGGTCGCGGGTCGGATACGAACCGCATTCAAAATTTAGTTTCTGAATACCAGGCTGCGTTGAGCCGGACGCTTCGCCGTTATACTGCCCGGCTTGTCTGGGAGCCAGCATGATTTCTTTGCCGATTGATGAAGTTTTACCCGCGCTGCGTGAAGCCTTGGCGACACGCCATGAAGCTGTGCTCGAAGCGCCGCCCGGCGCCGGTAAAACCACCCGTGTTCCATTGGCCTTGCTCAACGAGCCGTGGCTGGCCGGACAGACGATTCTGATGCTTGAGCCCCGCCGGTTGGCGGCGCGTGCAGCGGCGGAGCGCTTGGCCAGTGAGCTGGGTGAGAAGGTCGGAGAGACCGTTGGTTACCGGATTCGGCTGGACAGCAAAGTCGGCCCCAATACCCGCATCGAAGTGGTCACCGAGGGCATCCTTACCCGGCGTTTGCAGGATGACCCGGCGCTGGACGGCGTGGGCCTGCTGATCTTTGACGAGTTCCATGAACGCAGTCTCGACGCTGACCTGGCGTTGGCCCTGAGCCTGAATGGCCGGGAGCTGTTTCGTGACGATCAGCCGCTGAAGATTCTCTTGATGTCGGCAACCCTTGAAGGCGAACGCCTGGCCGGGTTGCTCGACGACGCGCCGATCCTGCGCAGCGAAGGCCGCATGTACCCGGTCGCGATGCGTTGGGGCCGGCCGTTCCAGCCCGGCGAATTCATCGAGCCGCGTCTGGTGCAGACCATTCTCGAAGCATTGAATGACGAGACCGGCAGCGTGCTGGTGTTCCTGCCGGGTCAGGCGGAAATCCGTCGCGTGCATCAGCAACTGGCCGATGCGCTGGGCGAGAGCACGCAGGTGTTGCTCTGCCCGTTACACGGGGAACTGGACCTGGCGGCGCAACGTGCGGCGATCGATCCGGCCCCTGCGGGCAAGCGCAAAGTGGTGCTGGCGACCAACATTGCCGAGACCAGCCTGACCATCGACGGCGTGCGCGTGGTGATCGAGGCCGGGTGGGCGGGGGTGCCGCGTTTCGAGCCGGGCGGCGGGGTGCCCCGCCTCGACACCCAGCGCATCTCTCGCGCCAGTGCCACCCAGCGTGCCGGCCGGGCAGGGCGGCTGGAGCCCGGCGTGTGTTATCGCTTGTGGGCGCAGGATCAGCATGAACAACTGGCGGCCTACGCCAGCGCCGAAATTCTGTCGGCGGACCTTGCCGGTCGGGCGTTGCAGCTCGGGCGCTGGGGCGTGACACCGACGCAGTTGGTGTGGCTCGACGTGCCGCCCGCCGCCGCTTATGCACAGGCTCAGGATTTGCTTGAGCGCCTGGGTGCTTTAGACGGCGAGGCGCTGACGCGTCACGGTCAAGCGATGGCCGAGCTGCCGGCGCATCCGCGCATCGCGCATTTGCTGTTGCGGGGGCAAGCGCTCGGGCTTGCGGACATGGCGTGTGATGTCGCGGCACGGCTCGGCGAGCGGGATATTTTGCGTGGCGCTGGCGCCGATCTGCACAGCCGGCTGGTGCTGTTGGCCGGCGAAGAACGCGCCGCACGTGGCGCGCAGGGTGGCGTTCAACGGGCACGGCAATTGGCACGGCAGTATCGCGGTTACCTGCGCGGCAAAGCGTCGGAGCCGGTCAGCGATCCCGATCATCCGCGCTGGCTCGGTGCGCTGCTGGCGTTGGCTTATCCGGATCGGGTCGCGCAACAACGGCGGGCCGGGGGCGCGGAATATCGGCTGGCCAATGGGCGTGCCGCGCTGTTCGCCGAAGCCGACAGTTTGATGAAGCAAACCTGGCTGGTGATCGCCGATCTCGGCAGTCGTCAGGGCCAGCGTGAAGAACGGATTTACCTGGCGGCGGATTTCGATCCGGCGTTGTTTGATTCGGTGCTGGCCGAGCAAGTGCGGGTGGTCGATCAACTGGATTGGGACGAGCGCGAAGGCGTGTTGCGCGCCGAGCGGCAGCGCAAGGTCGGGGAGTTGATCCTCAGTCGTGAACCGTTGACCGGGCTGGATGAAACGGCGCGTAGTCAGGCGCTGGTGAATCTGGTGCGACGTAAAGGTCTGGAGCTGTTGCCGTGGACACCGGAGTTGCGCCAGTGGCAGGCGCGGGTGGCGTTGTTGCGGCAGTTGGACCTTGGCGGCAAGGGTGAGAGTGAATGGCCGGATGTCAGCGACGCGGCGTTGCTCAAAAGTCTCGAACACTGGTTGATGCCGTATCTGGGGAAGGTCTCGCGGCTCAGTCACTTTGCCAATCTGGACTTGTCGAGCATCGTTCATAACTTGCTGCCGTGGCCGCTACCGCAACGGCTCGATGAGCTGGCGCCGCATCATTTGAGCGTGCCGTCGGGGGCGTCGATTCGTCTGGATTACAGTGAGCAGCCGCCGATTCTGGCGGTGCGGTTGCAGGAGTTGTTTGGTCTGGCCGAGACGCCGCGGATTGCCGGTGGGCGGCAGGTGGTGAAGCTGCATCTGCTATCCCCGGCGCGGCGGCCGGTACAGGTGACTCAGGATTTGGCGAACTTTTGGCGTAGCACGTATGCCGAGGTAAAGAAGGATTTGAAGGGGCGGTATCCGAAGCATTATTGGCCGGATGATCCACTGGTGGCGGAAGCGACTGCGCGGATCAAACCCCGCAAATAATCCGATGGCATCCCTGTAGGAGCGAGCTTGCTCGCGATGGACGTGAACGATGACGCGTGCTGTCTGGGAACGAACGCTGCCTTCAAGTCTTTCGCGAGCAAGCTCGCTCCTACAGGGTTGGGTGTGATTTTTGAGATTTGGCGGTGAGTTGCTCTCGACAATAATCGGCAAACAACTGCGCCGGTTTGGTCAGTTGCCCGCGCTTGAGCCACGCAGCTACCAGCCCTGAGCCGGTGACGTCTTCGACGATGTCCACGCACACCACTTTCTGGCCGTCATAGGTGCATTCCGAATGCGGCCTCGTGACCAGGATCGAGAAGCCGAACCCTTGGCCGACCATCCCCCGCACCATCTCGATCGACGGTGAGCTGAAGGCGATGTTCGGCGTCAGTTGCAACTCTTCGAACAGGCTGACGAAGTAGGTCCGGCTCGGTTGCACGTCGAGCAGGATCATCGGCTCCAGGCACAGGTCACGCAGCGACACTTGCTTGAGCTGAGCGAAGCGATGATCTGCCGGCAGCAACGCATAGGGCCGTTGCGCCGGCATCAGCGGTTCGGTCTGGATGGTGGCGTCGAGGTCGTGTTCGTAGAGGATGGCGAAGTCGAAGGTGCCCGACGTCAGGCCTTGCACCAACTCTTGCTGCTCGCCGTCGCGGATGCGGATTTTCACCCCCGGATACAGCGCCGAGAACCCGGCGATCAACTGTGGCAGGTACAGCGGTGCGACGGTTTCGAAGCAGCCGATATCGATTTGCCCGGCCACCACGTCGTTGTCGGCCAGGGCGTTCTGTTCGAACTCCTTGGCCATGCGCAGCAGTTCCTGAGCCTTGCGGTAGAAGCGTGCGCCGCTGGGGGTCAAGGACACGCCTTGCGCGTGATGACGGATCAGCAGTTGCACGCCGAAGCTGTCTTCCAGGCCTTTGATCGCCGTGGATATCGCGGGTTGGGCGATGTACAGCTTGCGCGAGGCCTCGGCGACGCTGCCGCAATCGACGGTGGTGATGAAGTATTTCAATTGACGCAGGTTGTAGGCGGCCACAGCAAACCTCGGGGTGGATGATGTCGACATCCAAGCAAATTGCGAGCCGCCTGCATCCGTTCTGACGACGGTGTTTTTATGCCTGAACAATAGACCTTATGCGGTTCGACTGGGGAAATTGGCTGCCCAGTTTTTTCATCGTCTGCGAAGACATTTTTACTATTTTTCCTCGACACAGGCCTGGGCCACCATCCATCCACAAGAAAAAGCCCATGGAGCATCTGAACGTGTTCGAGCTTGCATACTGGCAAAACAAAGCCGCTGCGCTGCAGTTTCCCGATCAAGCCGTGATCGCTGGCAAACCCTGTTCGGCGCAGTCGGGGCAGACCTTCGCCGCGATCAACCCCGCCACTGGCCAATGCCTGGCGAATGTCGCGGCGTGCGGTGCGGAAGACGTGGACGCGGCGGTGCGCAATGCGCGGCAGGTGTTCGAGGCCGGCAGCTGGTCGGCGCGCTCGCCCGGTGAGCGCAAGCAAGTGCTTTTACGTCTGGCCGATTTGATCATGGCCAATCGCGAAGAACTGGCGCTGCTCGACTCGCTGAACATGGGCAAACCGGTGATAGATGCCTACAACATCGACGTGCCGGGCGCCGCCGGGGTGTTTCGCTGGTACGCCGAAAGCCTCGACAAACTGTATGACCAGATCGCCCCGAGCGCACAGAACGTATTGGCGACCATCACCCGCGAAGCGCTCGGTGTCGTCGCTGCGGTGGTGCCGTGGAATTTTCCGCTGGACATGGCGGCCTGGAAGCTCGGCCCCGCGTTGGCGGCGGGTAATTCGGTGATCCTCAAACCGGCCGAGCAGTCGCCGTTTTCCGCCCTGCGCCTGGCCGAACTGGCGCTGGAAGCCGGTTTGCCAGCGGGCGTGCTCAACGTGCTGCCGGGGCTCGGCGAGCAGACCGGCAAAGCCCTCGGTTTGCACCCGGATGTCGATTGCCTGGTGTTCACCGGCTCCACCGAAGTCGGCAAATATTTCATGCAGTATTCGGCGCAATCGAACCTGAAGCAGGTGTGGCTGGAGTGCGGCGGCAAGAGTGCGAACCTGGTGTTCGCCGATTGTCAGGACCTTGATCTGGCCGCAGAAAAAGCCGCGTTCGGGATCTTCTTCAATCAGGGCGAAGTCTGCTCGGCCAACTCGCGATTGCTGGTGCAGCGCTCGATCCATGATGAGTTCGTCGAACGCCTTAAAGCGCAGGCCGAACGTTGGCAGCCGGGTGATCCGCTGGACCCGTCGAGCCGCGCCGGGGCCATCGTCGACAGTCGCCAGACCGCGCACATCATGAAGCTCATCCAGCAGGCCGAGCGCCAAGGCGCGACCAAGGTGTGTGGCGGCCGGCAGTCGATTTTCAATGGTTCCGACAACTTCATTCAGCCGACGATTTTTACTCACGTCAGCCCGGACATGCCGCTGTTTCGCGACGAGGTCTTCGGGCCGGTGCTGGCGATCACCGCGTTCGATGACGAGGCCCACGCCTTGCAACTGGCCAACGACAGCGTCTACGGTTTGGCGGCCTCGCTGTGGACCGACGACCTCAATCGCGCCCATCGCGTGGCGCGGCAATTGCGCGCGGGCACGGTGTCGGTCAACAGCGTCGATGCGCTTGATGTGACCGTGCCGTTTGGTGGCGGCAAACAGTCCGGTTTCGGTCGTGACTTGTCGCTGCATTCATTCGATAAATACACCCAGTTGAAGACCACCTGGTTTCAGCTGCGCTAATAACAAAACGGAGAACTGGCGATGACCACACCACGTGAAACCCGCGACTACCAGGCCGCCGATGCTGCGCACCACATCCATGCATTCGTCGATCAGAAGGCACTCAACGACGAAGGGCCTCGAGTGATGGTCCGGGGCGAGCGCCTGCACCTGTGGGACAACGATGGTCGGCGTTACCTCGACGGCATGTCCGGGTTGTGGTGCACCAATCTCGGTTATGGCCGCAAGGATTTGGCGGCTGCGGCGACCCGACAGTTGGAGCAGTTGCCGTACTACAACATGTTTTTCCACACCACTCACCCGCAGGTGATCGAGCTCTCGGAGCTGCTGTTCAGCCTGTTGCCAGGGCACTACAGCCACGCGATCTACACCAACTCCGGCTCCGAAGCCAACGAGGTGCTGATCCGCACCGTGCGGCGTTACTGGCAGGTTCTTGGCAAGCCAGAGAAGAAAGTCATGATCGGTCGCTGGAACGGTTACCACGGTTCGACCCTGGCGGCGACGGCTCTCGGTGGCATGAAGTTCATGCACGAAATGGGCGGCATGCTGCCGGATATCGAACACATCGATGAGCCGTACTTCTTCGCTCACGAGGGCAACCTGACGCTGGCTGAATTCGGCCTGCGAGCGGCGCAGCAACTGGAAGCGAAGATTCTCGAACTCGGTGCCGACAAGGTTGCAGGTTTCATCGCCGAACCGTTCCAGGGCGCCGGCGGGATGATCTTCCCGCCAGAGAGTTACTGGCCGGAAATTCAGCGGATTTGCCGGAAGTACGACGTGTTGTTGTGCGCCGACGAAGTGATCGGCGGCTTCGGTCGCACTGGCGAATGGTTTGCTCACGAACACTTCGGTTTCGAGCCGGACACCTTGTCGATCGCCAAGGGTTTGACCTCGGGCTACATCCCCATGGGCGGGTTGATCCTGTCGAAGAAAATAGCCCAGGTGCTGGTGGAGCAGGGCGGGGTGTTTGCCCACGGCCTGACCTATTCCGGGCACCCGGTGGCGGCGGCGGTGGCGATTGCCAACCTCAAGGCCTTGCGTGATGAAGGAGTGGTGACGCGGGTCAAGGATGACATCGGGCCGTACCTGCAACAGTGCTTGCGCGAGGTGTTCGGCAATCACCCGTTGGTGGGCGATATTCAGGGTGTCGGGATGGTGGCGGCATTGCAATTGGCCGAGGACAAAAGCACTCGCAAGCGTTTTGCCAACGAGAACGACATTGCCTGGCGTTGCCGCACGATCGGTTTCGAGGAAGGGGTGATTATTCGCTCGACGCTGGGGCGGATGATCATGGCGCCGGCGTTGATTGCCAGTCGTGAAGAGGTTGATGAGCTGGTGGGCAAGACCGTCAGAGCGGTGGATCGTACGGCGCAGGAATACGGCCGGCTCTGATTTTGTAGCGATTTTGCGGGCCTCTTCGCGGGCAAGCCTCGCTCCTACAGGTTATGTGTCGTGCCAGGATTCCGAGGCCGACCTACATCCTGTAGGAGCGAGGCTTGCCCGCGAAAGCGATGGCCGATTCACCCCACCTCCCACCTTTTGCACCCACCCCGTGCACCCCCGCCAACAGCGCCCTTTCGCAGTGCACGCTAGCCAGTTTTTTCATCTCTCCCATCGACATATTTCCTAATTTTCCTAATCCCCGCCTTGGGCCAACATCGACCTCGCCAGTCAGCCAAACGCTGACCACCGAAAGGTCCCTCAGAGACCACCGGTTGCTTTTGCTCCAAGGCCACTGGCCGTACTGCCCATTACAAAACTAAATCAACAGCTTTGGGAGTGCTCCATGATCAAGTCCTTGCTTACCCGCTTCGCTCATCCACTGGCGGTCACCGCCATCGCCGCGACGGTCGCCACCAGCGCCCAGGCCGGCACCCTGTCCATCGGTCACACCACGTGGGTCGGCTACGGCACCCTCTACCTCGCCCAGGACCTGGGCTACTTCAAGGAAAACGGTTTGACCGTCGAGTTGCCAGTGGTCGAAGAGGCTTCGATGTACATGGCAGCTCAGGCGTCAGGGGAATTGTCGGGCTCGGCGTCGACCATCGACGAAGTGCTCAAGTACCGTCCGCAATTTTGCTTCAAGGCGGTGGCCGCGCTGGATGACAGCCACGGTGGCGACGGTGTGCTGGTCGGCAAGGACGTCAAGAGTCTGCAGGAGTTGAAGGGCAAGGCCGTGGCGGTGAATGAAGGTTCTACCTCGCAGTTCTGGCTGTCTTACCTGCTGAAAAAACACGGCATGACAATGAGCGACATCACCGTGCAGAACATGACAGCTGACGACGCCGCCACCGCATTCATCGCTGGTCGGGTGCCGGCCGCCGTGACTTGGGAACCGCATCTGTCGATGGTGCGCAGCAAGCAGCAAGGCAAGGTGTTGATCGACAGCAGCAGCACGCCGGGGGTGATTGTCGACGTGGTGGCACTCAATTGCACGGTCATAGAGAAGCAGCCGGAAGACGTCAAGGCGTTGGTGACGGGTTTGTATAAAGCCGTCCAGTACACCAAGGATCACCCGGAGGAAGCCTACAAAATCATGGCCAAAGGCGTCGGCGGATACCTGGCCGATCCGAAGGAACTGGCCGCCGCCGCGCAAGGCGTGCGCTTCTACGATCAAGCCATGAGCGAAAAACTCCTCGGCTCGCCGGGCAAGCCGGGCGACAGCGAACCACTGATCAAACTGGCCAACGAGACCGCCAGCGAATTGCAGGGCAAACCCTACAACGTCAGCAATGACGACCTGATCGATAACCGCTTCGTCAGCCCGACGCTCTAGGAGGTCCGCATGTTCAAGCGCAATTCATGGCTGAGCCGCTGCATCACGCCCAAGACCGGTTTGCCGGTGTCGGTGATCTGGAGTGCGAGCGGGCTGGCCTGGGTCTTGTTGGTCGGCCTGTGGGCCGGGTTGTCCTACGGCGGCGTGGTGCCAGGCATGTTCCTGCCGACACCGGGCGCGGTGGTTGAAGCCGCCGTGCGCCTGAGCCGCGACGGCACTCTCGGCCAGCATGTGTGGGCCAGCGTCGAAGTGGTGATGGTCGGCTTCATCGTCTCGTCGCTGGTGGCGGTGCCGCTGGGGTTGTTGATGGGCAGCTTTCGCATCGTCCAGGCGTTCCTCGAACCGATGGTCAATTTCATCCGTTACCTGCCGGTGACCTCGTTCGTGCCGCTGTTCATCCTGTGGATCGGCATCGGTCTGGAGCAACGGGTCTCGGTGATTATCTTCGGGGTGTTTTTCCAGCAACTGGTGATGATCGCTGACGTGTCCAAGGGCATCTCCAAAGACCTGATCAACGCCTCTTACACCTTGGGCTCGAACCGCCGCGATGCGGTGCTGCATGTGATCGCTCCGGCGTCGTTGCCGGGTGTGCTCGACACCTTGCGCGTGACCATGGGCTGGGCCTGGACTTACCTGGTGGTCGCCGAACTGGTCGCGGCTTCCAGCGGCCTGGGTTACTTGAGCCTTAAAGCCATGCGTGGCTTTCAAGTGGATGTGATTTTCCTGGCAATCGCGATCATCGGCCTGCTGGGCCTGGTCACCGATCAACTGTTCCGTTTCCTACGTCTGAGGATCGCCGCATGGGCTCAGTAACCGCCGTCAACCCTCGCTTCGTCACGCCCCAGGCGGCCCCGGTGCAAGCCGCGCCCCGGTTGCAAGTGGACAAGGTCAGCTTGCGCTATCAGAAACCTGACGGCGGCATGTTCACCGCGCTGGAGCAGGTGTCGTTTGAAGTGCCGGATCAGCAGTTCGCTGTGTTGGTCGGGCCGTCGGGCTGCGGCAAGTCGAGTTTGCTGTACCTCACTGCGGGTCTGAATGAGCCCACCGAAGGCGAGATTTACGTCGGCGGTCAGCAGGTGCAGGGGCCGGGCGCGGATCGCGGCATGGTGTTCCAGAGCTACACGCTGTTCCCGTGGCTGACCGTGCGCCAGAACGTCGAGTTTGGCCTCAAGCGTCGCGGCATGGCGGCGGCCCAGCGCAAGGAAATCGTCGACTACTACGTCAATGAAGTCGGCCTGACCGGGTTCGCCGACAACTACGCCAAGCAGCTGTCCGGCGGCATGATGCAGCGCGTGGCGATTGCCCGGGCGCTGGCCAATGACCCGCAAATTCTGTTGATGGACGAACCCTTCGGCGCGCTCGACAGCCAGACGCGTTTGCAAATGCAGCAGCTGTTATTGCGGGTCTGGGGCAACAGCAAGAAGACCGTGCTGTTCGTGACCCACGACATCGACGAGGCGATTTTGTTGGGCGATCGGGTTTACGTGATGGGCGCGCGGCCCGGGCGGATCAAGCAGATTCTCGACGTGCCGATCGAGCGCCCACGGACCCTGGACATGGTCATGGAGCGCTCGTTCATCGAGATGAAACGCAAGATTTTCGGATTGCTGCATGACGAGCTGGAGGAGGCGCATTGAGCTTCACGCAACCCCCTGTAGGAGCTGGCTTGCCAGCGAAGAGGCCGGCACATTCGGCATGGATGTCGGCTGACACACCGCCTTCGCCAGCAAGCCGGCTCCTACAGGTTTTGCGTTGCGTTGGCCGGGGTTAGGAGGCGGCCGGCAATAGGAACCGTGCAATCACCGGCAAATGATCGGAGATTCGCAAGGTATCGTCCTGCCTCACCACCGCTTCGACCCGTTTGATCCGCGTGCTGTAAAACAGGTAGTCGACGGTCCGGTCCGGACCGTTCAACCCCGGGTCGTTCGGGTAGTGGGTCAACCATCGCGCGCGGTCGACACCGCCGGCTTCGTTGTTGGTGGGGATCATCGGGTACTTGTCCCACAGCACATGCAACGCGCTGTCGGCGGAGTAGGGCGTGCGTTGCTCGGTGGGCAGGCGTTGGTATTGCCCCAATGGCAGCAGGTTGAAGTCGCCCCCGATCAACCACGGCGTGCCGCGGCTTTCGTACTTGTCGAGGGCTTTGGCCACGGCAGTCACCTGGGCTTGCAGGGTTTCGTCGGGCTGGATCACCCGGTCCAGATGAGTGTTGAGCACCGCGATCTGCCCGCCGTCACTCAGGGGCAGATACGTGACCAGCAAAGCGTTTTTCGGTTTGAACTGGCGGCTGATCAGATTGGCCGGCGCGACGGGCAATTGCAGGCGCTCGGCGTGTTCGATCTGGTAGCGGCTCAGCGTTGCCAGTTGCCGGCCAACGCTGCCGAAGATGTGCGGTTGCGGCACGAAGTCGGCTTTCCAGTCGAAGGCGTGAGCGCTGCACGGATAAAGGTCGGCGAGCCTTTCTTGAAGCAGTTTGATCTGGTTCTGGTAATCGCTGGCCTTGGCGCCGTCATCGAGTTCCTGCAGCAGGACGATGTCCGGCTGCTCGTCGCGAATCACCCGCGCCACTTCATCGAGGCTGAACGCCATGTCTTCAGGGGTGGGGTTTTCGTCGTTGCCGGCGGCCAGGTCATTCCAGAACACGTAGCGCTTGCCCGCCAGGTACTGAACGTTCCAGGTCATCACTTTCAACGCCTGGCCGGGGACCAGGGTTGGCGCCTGGGCGCTGCAACTGACGGGCAGCACTTCCTTGGCCTCGGGGCGCCAGGTCAGGCTGTAGATCAGCGAAGTCAACACGCCGATGACAATCAGCAGGCCCAGCAGGGTGTAGCGCAGTAGGCGGGTCATGGCTCGGCTTATAGCGTTACAAAAGATGGCTTCGAGCATAACCGAGCGTCGGGTTTAAGCCCAAGGGCGAAACAGCGAACCCATCAATTAGCCCTGGCACGCACCCATTGTGTAGCAGGCTTCGCCAGCGGCTACAAGGAGTGTGGGCCGTCGATTTTCTCGGGGGCGTCGCCGATCAGCATGAACAGGCGGAACAGCACCACGCTGACGAACAGTTGCAGGAAGCTGTGAGCGCTGTCGATCAACAACGAAATCACCGGGTTCTGCGGCTCGGGGTACACCGCCAGGGTCGCGCCCTTGAGCACCCACAACGGGCCCATCACACAGAGGATGCACACCAGGATGCGCAGGAAATGGCCGCGGGTCAGGCGCAGGCTTTCCTTCATCGCCGCCAGCGGGGCCATGCCGCGCAGCACCAGCAGGTACTCGCCAAACGCCAGGGTCACCATCAGCCAGATGCCCGGCAGGAAATACAGCGACAGGCCGATCAGGATCAGCAGCGTATTAAGCGCCGTCAGCACGGCAAAACGCGGCCACAGGTAAGCGGACCTCGACAGCAGGTCGCGGTTGCGCGGCGATTCGCCACGGCTGCGGGCGTCGAGAAACAGGATCAGTGCGGCGGTGTACAGCGGGTAAATCAGCAAGCCGACAATCACGCTGATGCCGGGAAAACTGTCGGGCTCCGTGGAGTGGTCGACGACTTGTTGCAACAGCGCCTCCAGAATCACCAGCGGCAGGCACAGCCGGACGATCTGGCCCAGATTGCGCTTGAAGAAATACAGGGAGTCACGCAGCACATCGAACGGATTCATCAGTCGGTATCGCAGGTTGGAAGCAGTGGCCCACTTTAACCGATCAAGTGCTTGCAGGCGCAAACGTAAACGTTCGGTAAAGATCATTGAAACATCCTGTGTCAGCCTCCATTACCAAGGAGCACCTTATCCACAGTGGATGAGGGCGACGATATTCCCGGCAATCTACGAGGTCGCCATGAACAGCGAAGAACAAACCCTGATCGATGGACTGTTTTCCCGGCTGCAACAGGCCGAAACGGATTCAGCCCCGCGCGACGCCCAGGCCGAGGCGCGGATCAAGGAACACCTGACTCGCCAGCCCGCGGCAGGCTATTTCATGACCCAGGCGATTCTGGTGCAAGAGGCCGCCATCAAAAGCCTCGACCAACAGAACCAGCAACTGACTCAGCAAGTTCAGCAATTGCAGGCCGAACTGCAATCGGCCAAGGCCCAGACAACGGCTCCGGCGCCGAGCAGCGGTGGCTTTTTGTCGAGCATCTTTGGAGGCGGCCCCCGTGATCCGCAGCCCGCGCCGACTCAAAGCGCACCGGCGTCGAGCGGTGGCGGCTGGCGTGAACCGGCGCGGCCGTCATTCAATTCGCAGCCGCCACAGCAGAACTTTGGCGCAGCGCCGCCTCAGCAGAATTACGCGCCGCAACAACCTGCCGGCAGCGGTTTCCTCGGTGGTGCTTTGAAAACCGCAGCGGGCGTGGCCGGTGGTGTGATGCTGGCGCAAGGCATCAGCAGCCTGTTCCATCACAACCAACAGCCGGAAGTGGTTGAAGTCATCAAGGAAGAACCGGCTCAGGTCAACGATCAGAGCGACAGCGACAAGGGTTGGGGCGACGATCAGCGTGTGGCTGACAACAATGCCAACGATCAGGGCGGCTTCACCGATGCCGACTACAGCGATGACAGCTCATCGTTCTTCGGCGGCGACGACGATTCCTTCGTCTGACACGCCATTCGTCCGGAGTGCTACGGCGCTTCGGGCCGATTATTCGCGGAACAATCCTTTGGGCTGGCATACTGGGCGACTTATCGGGCCTGGTGCCTGATCCAGCCTGCGCTGCGGCGCGCTCATGAGGATGACCGGTGAAAAAAATCGCAGTGTTCGCCGACGTTCAAAACCTCTATTACACCGTGCGCCAGGCTTATGGTTGTCACTTCAACTATGCCGCGTTGTGGGCTGACATCAGCAAACAGGGCGAGATCGTCGAGGCCTATGCCTACGCGATCGATCGCGGTGACAGCAAACAGCAGCAGTTCCAGCAGATCCTGCGCAACCTCGGTTTCGTCGTGAAGCTCAAGCCTTATATCCAGCGCAGCGATGGCTCGGCCAAGGGCGACTGGGACGTGGGCATCACCCTCGACATCATGGACGCCGCCGATCATGTTGACGAAGTGGTGCTGGCCTCAGGCGACGGTGATTTCGACATGCTGCTGGAGCGCATCATCGCCAAACACGGGGTGCAAGCGGTGGCTTATGGCGTCCCTGGCTTGACCGCCAACTCGCTGATCCGCGCCGCCAGCCGCTACGTGCCGATCGAAGGCGCGTTGCTGCTCAAGAATTGATTTTTACGGAGTTGAAACAGGTTTGGAACGCATAGCAGTCATCGACTTTGAAACCACCGGGATCTCCCCGAGCAGCAGCTGCCGGGCCACGGAAATTGCCGTGGTGATCCTTGAACAGGGGCGCATCGTCGAGCGTTACCAAAGCCTGATGAACGCTGGCGTGCGTGTGCCAGGCTTCATCGAACAACTCACCGGCATCAGCAACGCCATGCTGCGCACCGCGCCGTCGGCCGAGCAAGTGATGAACGAGGTCAACGAGTTCGTCGGCATCACGCCACTGCTGGCCCACAACGCGGCGTTCGACCAGAAGTTCTGGGACTTCGAACTGGGGCGCATCAAACGCACACGCTTGCAGAACTTTGCCTGCTCGCTGCTACTGGCCCGTCGCCTGATGCCCGCCGCACCGAACCACAAACTCGGGACCCTCACCACGTTCGCCAACCTGCCTCACACCGGTAAAGCTCACCGGGCGATGGCGGATGCGGAAATGGCGGCGAACCTGACGGCGCACCTGGCCCAGGAGCTGCGGCAGAAGCACGGGTTGCGCGAGTTGTCGCATGATCTGTTGGTGAGTTTGCAGAAAGTCCCGGCGGCGAAGATCAACGAGCATCTCAAGCGGCATCGCGGGTTTTGAACCTTACCTGAACCCTGTGGGAGCGGGCTTGCCCGCGATAGCGGAGGGTCAGTCAGCAAATATATTGAATGTGCTGGCCTCATCGCGGGCAAGCCCGCTCCCACAAGGACTGCACTGTTTCAGACTTTGCCATTGGCTTCCAGCTGCCCCAACGGCACGCGTTTCTCTATCGCGCTCGACAGCACGATCGATGTCTTGCTGAACCCGAACTTGGCAATCCGGTTGATCAGCTCTTCCAGCTCCGGCATCGAGCCCACTGCAGCCTGCATGATCACGCACGGATCGCCGGTTACCCGGTGGCATTCAGTCAGCTGTGGGATTTTGATCAGGTCGTCGTAGGCCTTCTGGTTGCCGTGTTGGTTCAGGCGCAGTTCGATGACGCACTGGATCGGCAGGCCGAGCTTGGCCATGTCGACCTTCGCCTGGTAACCGGTGATCACCCCACAGGCCTCGAGTTTGGCCACGCGCTCGGCCACGGCCGGGGCGGACAGGTTCACTTTGCGCGCCAGGTCGGCGTAAGACGCACGACCGTTTTCCAACAAGGCGCTGAGCAGCATGCGGTCGTATTTATCCATCGTCGTATTCCTGAAAAATGACTGACTTTCGAAAGCACGGTTTATGCCGCAAATCTCCGTGTTTTGAAAAGTGTACCGGCGCTATAAACAGGTTTTGTAACTTATTTTACGCCGCTGGCCTTTCTAGAATAGCTGTTCACTTGTCCTGCCTACGAGCTGCCCCATGCCTGGCTTACGTCGTTTTCCCTTACCGTTGATCGCCGCCTTTTTCGCGCTGTACGTGATTTGGGGCTCGACTTACCTGGTGATTCGCATCGGCGTGGAGTACTGGCCGCCGTTGCTGCTCGCCGGTATCCGCTTTGTGATCGCCGGTTCGTTGATGTATGGCTTCCTGCGCTGGCGCGGGGCACCGGCGCCGACTTGGGCGCAGTGGAAAGCCGCGGGGATCATCGGGATTCTGCTGCTGGCCTGCGGTAACGGCGGGGTCAGTGTGGCTGAGCACATGGGCGTGGCCTCCGGTGTGGCGGCGCTGGCGGTGGCGACGGTGCCGTTGTTTACCTTGCTCTGCGGATATTTCTGGGGCGCGCGTAATACCCGTCTCGAATGGGCCGGGATTGCGCTCGGGCTGATCGGTATCGCCATGCTCAACCTCGGCTCCAACCTGCAATCGAGTCCGTTGGGCGCGTTGTTGCTGGTGTTTGCGGCAGCGTCCTGGGCCTTCGGTTCGGTGTGGAGCAAGCACTTGCCGTTGCCCCAAGGCGCGATGGCCAGTGCCGTGGAAATGCTGGTGGGCGGCGTAGCCCTGTTGATCGGCAGTGCGTTGAGCGGTGAGCACCTGGACAGCATGCCGCCGATCGAAGGCTGGGCAGCTTTGGCCTACCTGACCTTCTTCGGTTCGATCATCGCCTTCAACGCTTACATGTACCTGTTGAAAAACGTGCGTCCGGCGGCGGCCACCAGTTATGCCTACGTCAATCCGGCGGTGGCGGTGTTGCTGGGGATCGTGTTTGTCGGCGAGACCATCGGGATTGAAGAAGCGCTGGCCATGTTGGTGATCATCAGCGCCGTGGTGCTAATTGGCCTGCCGCAGTGGCGCCGTGCACCGGAACGGCCGGTGGTGAAGGCGGTGCCGACAGAATCCCGTGTGAATTAGGGTAAACTGCGCGCCATTGCACACCCGCGCTGATTTTTCCTACGGTAATCCCATGACTTTCGCCACCCTTGGCCTGATTGAACCCTTGCTGCGCTCTCTCGAGAAGCTCGGCTACCAGACCCCGACGCCGGTTCAGGCGCAAGCCATTCCGGCGGTGCTGGCCGGTCGCGACCTGATGGCCGCGGCCCAGACGGGCACCGGCAAGACCGCCGGTTTCGCGCTGCCGCTGCTGCAATTGTTGGCCATGGAAGGACCGAAAGTGGCGTCCAACTCGGTACGCGCGCTGATCCTGGTGCCGACCCGTGAGTTGGCCGAGCAGGTTCATGAAGCCGTGCGTCAGTACGCCGAGAACCTGCCGTTGAGCACTTACGCGGTGTACGGCGGCGTCAGCATCAACCCGCAAATGATGAAGCTGCGCAAAGGTGTCGACGTGCTGGTGGCGACACCGGGGCGGTTGCTCGATCTGTATCGCCAGAAGGCGCTCAAGTTCAATCAGCTGCAAACCCTGATCCTCGACGAAGCCGATCGCATGCTCGATCTGGGTTTCTCCGAGGAGCTGGGGAACATTTACCGCGTGCTGCCGAAGCAACGCCAGACACTGTTGTTCTCCGCGACATTCTCCGACGCGATCCGCTTGCTGGCCGGGCAAATGCTCAACGATCCGCTGAGCATCGAAGTCAGTCCGCGCAACGTGGCCGCCAGCACCGTCAAGCAATGGGTGGTGACGGTGGACAAGAAACGCAAGGCCGAACTGTTCGTTCACTTGATGCGCAAGGGCAAATGGAAGCAGGTGCTGGTGTTTGCCAAGACCCGCAACGGCGTGGACGCGCTGGTGGAAAAACTCCAGGGCCTGGGCATCAACGCTGACGGCATCCATGGCGACAAACCGCAGGCGACCCGTCAGCGTGCGCTCGACCGGTTCAAGCTCAGTGAAGTGCAGATCCTGGTCGCCACTGACGTCGCGGCCCGTGGCCTGGATATCGAAGACCTGCCGTTGGTGGTCAACTTCGATCTGCCGATCGTGGCGGAAGACTACATTCACCGTATCGGTCGAACCGGCCGTGCCGGCGCAAGTGGGCAGGCCATTTCGCTGGTGTGCGCCGATGAAGTGAATTTGCTGTCAGCCATCGAGACGTTGACCCGTCAGACGTTGCCTCGGCAGATGGAGCATGACTTTGAACCAGAGCACCGCGTGCCGGATACCGATGCCAGCGGTCAGGTGGTCAAGAAACCGAAAAAGCCGAAGAAACCCAAGACCTCCGGTGGCGGCAAGCGCAACCTGGGCAAGTGGGTTGAGAGTGGGGATGCTTCGGCGCCGGAACCTTCGATCAAGCCTGTGCGAAAAGTGCCGGTGTTTAATACCGGGCCGCGTAAGAAGAAGCCTTGATGAGTTGCGGCGTCTGTTAAGCCGCCTTCGCGGGCAAGCCTCGCTCCTACAAGGGCACCACCAATCCGTAGGAGCGAGGCTTGCCCGCGAAGGGCGCGCCTCGGTCTTCAGCCCCTGCGCTGCAACCACTCCACCATCCCCAGCCCCGCCGTTCGCCCACTGGCGAAACACGCAGTCAGCAGGTAGCCGCCCGTCGGCGCTTCCCAATCCAGCATCTCACCCGCGCAGAACACGCCGGGCAATTGCTTGAGCATCAAACGTTCATCCATCGCCTCGAACATCACGCCTCCGGCGCTACTGATGGCCTCGTCCAGCGGGCGGGTTTTCACCAGCGTCAGGGGCAAAGCCTTGATCGCTTTGGCCAGCCGCGCCGCATCGACAAAAGTGTCGGCCGGCGTGAGTTCCCGCAGCAATGCCGCTTTGACGCCATCAAGACCCAGCTGACTGTGCAGATGCTTGGCCATGGAACGCGACCCGCGTGGTTTGCTCAGCGCCGCCTGGACTTTATCCACAGGCTTGCCCGGCAGCAGGTCGAGATGAATAGTCGCCGCGCCGTGCAGGTTGATGGCCTCGCGGATCGGTGCCGACAGGGCGTAGATCAAACTGCCCTCGATCCCTGTCGCGGTAATCACACATTCGCCGAGTCGTGGTACGTCGTCATTCAGGCCAATGGCGATGTTTTTCAGCGGTGCCCCGGCGAATTTGCTGACCATCAATTCGCTCCAGGCCTGCACCTCGAAGCCGCAATTACTCGGTTGCAACGGCGCCAGTCCTACGCCGCGTTTTTCCAATGGCAGCATCCAGGCGCCGTCCGAACCGAGGCGCGACCAGCTGCCGCCGCCAAGGGCCAACAGGGTTGCATCAGGCGTTAAGGTTTTCTCGCCCTCGGGGCTCGCTACTTTCAAGCTGCCATCGGCATTCCAACCCAGCCAACGGTGGCGGGTGTGGATAACGACGCCGGCATCGCGCAGGCGTTTGAGCCAGGCGCGTAACAGCGGCGCGGCTTTCATGTCGGTGGGGAAAACCCGGCCGGAACTGCCGACAAAGGTTTCAATGCCCAAGTCATGAATCCATTCGCACAACGCTTCGGCACCGAAGCCACGCAGCAGCGGTGCAATTTGCGGGGCGCGTTCGGCGTAGCGCGAGAGAAACGCCGGGTAGGCTTCGGAATGGGTGATGTTCATGCCGCCGACACCGGCCAGGAGGAATTTTCGCCCGACCGACGGCATGCCGTCGTACAGGTCGACCTTGATCCCGGCCTGGCTCAGCACTTCAGCCGCCATCAGACCGGCGGGGCCGCCACCGATGATGGCGACGTGAGAAGGGGAGGTGGTCGAGGGCTGAGTCATGGGATGCGCTGCGGTTTGGCGGAATGAAGCCGGGCATTCTACCAGCACGAATCATTGTGGGAGCGGGCTTGCCCGCGATAGCGGACTGTCAGTCACCAAATATGATGAATGTGCCGGCCTCATCGCGGGCAAGTCGAATCGTCGCACCGCCGCTCCCACAGGGATTGGTGATGGATTCGATAGTTGATCAAAAAACAATCAGCACTCTGTAGCCTATACGCGGCATGGGCTGTAGGCGCTTTCACTCAGGTTATCCACAGGCGGTTCCACAGGCATTGTGGGTAAAGACTCACAGCTCAATGACAACCTGATGACTGCCAGACACGCTGGGCGCTGTGATGCAGGATGCCATGCCGACGGGCGAGGGCCTTACGGTCCTTGCTGTAACCACCGCCAATCACCCCGACCACCGGAATATCGCGGCCCAGGCAATGACGCATCACGCTTTCATCACGCGCGGTGACACCTTCGTCTGTCAGCTTCAGGTAACCGAGGGCGTCATCCTTATGCACATCGACGCCGGCGTCATACAACACCAGGTCCGGTTGGTAGAGCGGCAGCAAATAGTTCAGCGCATCGTCGACGACCTTCAGGTAGTCGACATCGCCCATGCCCATCGGTAACGGAATGTCCCAGTCACTTTCGGCTTTGCGTGCCGGAAAATTCTTTTCGCAATGCAGGGAAACGGTTATCGCCTCCGGGGTGTTGTGCAGAATCCGTGCAGTCCCATCGCCCTGATGCACATCGCAATCGAAGATCAGCACCCGATTCACACGACCACTTTCCAGCAGGAAATGGCTGATCACGGCCAGGTCGTTGAAGATGCAGAACCCGGCAGGATGGTCGTAATGCGCGTGATGGGTGCCGCCCGCCAAGTGGCAGGCCAGCCCGTGTTCCAGCGCCTGCTCGGCCGCCAGCAACGAGCCGCCGACCGCTCGCACTGTGCGCCGGGCCAGGGCTTCGCTCCAGGGCAGACCGAGGCGCCGCTGGTCTTCGCGGGACAATTCGCCACCCATGTAGCGTTCGATATACGCAGGGTCATGAGCGAGGGCGAGAATCTCTGGCGGGCACAGCTCCGGGCGCAGCAGATCGGCGTCGAGGGTCAGCCCGCTGTGCACCAGGTGATCACGCAACAGGCGAAATTTGTCCATGGGGAAGCGGTGATCCGCCGGGAACTCGGGGCTGTAGTCTTCGTGGTAGATCAACGGCAGGGGCATGATGAAATCGTGTAGGAATGAGTGAACGATCCTACCAGCGATGTAGACTTGCGGCATGGAATTGGAGGGGCACGATGGAGCCGATACTGGAACTCGAGAGCGCGCGACTGCTGTTGCGGCAGTGGCGCGATGAGGATTTGCCGGCATTTGCGGCGATGTGTGCCGATCCACAGGTGATGCGCTATTTTCCGGCGCCCTTGAGTCGATTGGAAAGTGCTTCGCTGATCGGGCGGATTCGCGGGCATTTTGCCGAGCACGGCTTCGGCTTCTGGGCGCTGGAGCGCAAGGACACCGGCGCATTTATCGGTTTTACCGGACTGGCTGCGGTCGGTTTCGACGCGCCCTTCACCCCGGCCACCGAGATCGGTTGGCGCCTGGCCCGCGAGCACTGGGGCTTGGGTTACGCCAGTGAAGCGGCGTGGACCGCTCTACGCTGCGGGTTTGATCGGTTGGCGCTGAAGGAGGTCGTGTCTTTTACGACCGAAGCCAACACGCCTTCGCAGAAAGTCATGCAGGCGATCGGCATGCAGCATGATTCAGCCGATGATTTCGAACACCCAAAACTCGCGTCCGATCATGCCCTGCGTCACCATGTGCTGTACCGGATTTCTCGTGAACAATGGCTGCAAACCTTGCATGGATAAGCTGGCACGGACGTTTACAATGGCCGTATGGGCCATGGCCAGAAACTGAATCGACCGCCGCAGCCAAGACTGCGCGGCATTGCGTTGTGTGAGGAGAGTCTGAATGAGCCAAGTGTTGGATGATCTGGTTGACCTGCTGACCCTGGAACCGATCGAAGAAAACCTGTTCCGTGGCCGCAGCCAGGACCTGGGTTTTCGTCAGTTGTTCGGCGGTCAGGTGATCGGTCAGTCCCTGTCGGCGGCCAGTCAGACGGTCGAAGAAAAGCGCCACGTGCATTCGATGCACGGTTATTTCCTGCGTCCGGGTGATTCGGCGTTGCCCGTGGTGTATCAGGTGGATCGGGTGCGCGACGGCGGCAGTTTCAGCACGCGTCGGGTGACGGCGATCCAGAAAGGCAATCCGATTTTCACCTGCAGCGCGTCGTTTCAGTATGACGAAAAAGGCTTCGAACACCAGGCTGAAATGCCGATTGTGGTCGGCCCGGAAAATCTGCCGTCGGAACTGGAACTTACCCAGCAGCGTGCGCACCTGATTCCGGAGCACATGCGCGAAAAATTTCTGTGTCCGAAACCGATCGAATTCCGACCGATCACCGAGAAAGATCCCTACAACCCGCAACCGTCCGATCCGATCAAGTACGTCTGGTTTCGCGCCGACGGTGCCTTGGCCGACTCCCCGGCGCTGCATAAATATTTGCTGGCCTACGCCTCGGACTTCGGTCTGCTGACCACGTCGATGCAGCCCCACGGCAAATCGGTCTGGCAGAAAGACATGCAGGTCGCGAGCCTCGATCACGCGTTGTGGTTTCACGCCGACCTGCGTGCCGATGACTGGTTGCTCTACGCGATGGACAGCCCGTGGGCTGGCAATTCTCGCGGTTTTACCCGTGGCAGCGTGTTCAACCGCGCCGGGCAACTGGTGGCCTCGGTCACTCAGGAAGGCCTGATTCGCCATCGCAAGGATTGGGCATGAGCCTGGCCGAGGTGCGGCACTGGGTGTTCGACATGGACGGCACCCTGACGGTGGCGGTGCATGACTTCGCGGCGATTCGCGTGGCGTTGGCGATCCCGGTCGAAGACGACATCCTGACCCACCTCGCTGCACTGCCGGCCGATGAAGCCGCGGCCAAACATGCGTGGTTGCTGGAGCACGAACGCGACCTGGCGTTGGGCTCGAAGCCGGCGCCGGGAGCGGTGGAACTGGTGCGTGAATTGGCCGGGCGCGGTTATCGCCTCGGCATTCTTACGCGCAATGCTCGTGAGCTGGCGCATGTGACGCTGGAGGCCATCGGCCTGGCCGACTGCTTCGCGGTGGAGGATGTGCTGGGTCGCGATGAAGCGCCGCCGAAACCTCACCCGGGTGGTTTGCTGAAGTTGGCCCAGGCCTGGAATGTGCCGGCGAGCGAGATGGTGATGGTCGGTGATTATCGCTTTGACCTGGATTGCGGTCGGGCGGCGGGCACGCGGACGGTGTTGGTGAATCTGCCGGATAATCCGTGGCCTGAGTTGACGGATTGGCATGCGCAGGATTGTGTGGCGTTGCGGGAAATGTTGTTCGCTTGAGGGACCCTTCGCGGGCAAGCCCGCTCCCACAAGGTTCTATGTTGATCACAATACTTTGCCCAACACAAAACCTGTGGGAGCGGGCTTGCCCGCGATGGCGTCAGATCAGGCGCCACCAACCTACTGACCGAACAACGCCTTCTGCCCCTCCGGCGAATTAAACATCGCATTCCCATCATGCCCGACCCCGGGCACTTCGATCAGCTGCTGACTCAACCCCTGAGGATGCAGCCGCTTCAGATAATCAAAATAATTGCGCCCGCGAGCCAATCGATAAGCGCCCTGGGCTTTGGCCTCGCAGCTTTTATCCAGTGCCGGATGATTCGGGTCGATGTCCTGCTGCCCCAGTAGATAAACAATGTCACGCGTGACGTAGTTTTCCTGCAGCTGCGCGGGCGTTTGTCCTTCGGCATAGGCGGGCAGATCCGTCAGCCCGTACTTCCAGCGATTGAATCCCGGACAACCGGCATGGCTGAACGCTACCGGCCGTCTCTCATCGAAGTACGCGTAAGAAGACGGGTTGGCGATCACGTATCGCACCTGTATGCCAGCTGCCTTGAGCTCTGGCTGATCGTGGCCCAGCAACGCATATCGCTGCACCACCTGAGCGCCTCCAGAGTGACCGGCGATGACGATTTGCTTCACGTCCGGAAATTGTCGGCGATCGCCAATTCGGGCGACGATTTCGTCGAGTGCTGCGTAGGAACTCAGAGGAAACGGCGCTGTGGATAAACCACCGGCCATCCACTCATTGCCCTGCCAGCGCAATACGCTGTCAGCCACGGGATGGGCCGCGACGTCGGTTTCATTGAGAAACTGCGGGGCGATCACCAGCGTGGTCGCGCTTTGTCCCGCTTGTTCGGCCGCATGCTCGGCACTCCGGCGATAGGTTTCGGCATTGCGCAATCGACCATGGATGATGATCAGTACGCGTTCGATTTTGCTCGGTGCCGGGCCAATGCCCACCGCGATCTCACCTTCCTTCAACAACAGCCGGCCTGGGCTGAGTTCTTTAACTCCGTGCTCGGCAGCCTGGGTGCTTGCGCAGGTAAACAGTAAAGCCAACAGCCACTTATTCATTAAAGGTTTTTCGCTGCAAAGGTGTCGCACTGGCCGACCTGGCCTTGGGCGAATCCGGTTTTAAACCAGCGCACCCGTTGCGCCGACGTGCCATGAGTAAACGAATCCGGCACCACGCGACCCTGACCTTGCTGCTGCAAGCGGTCGTCGCCGATGGCGTTGGCGGCATTCAAGGCTTCTTCAATGTCACCCGGTTCCAGCCAATTCAGACGCTTCTGCGCATTGTTCGCCCAGACCCCGGCCAGGCAATCGGCTTGCAGTTCCTGACGCACCAGCAATCCGCCGTCGCCTTCCATCTGCCGCCCTTGCTGGCGAGCTGTCTGAATTTTCGCGGAAACACCGAGCAGGGGCTGCACGTGATGTCCGACTTCATGCGCGATCACGTAGGCTTGGGCGAAGTCGCCTGCGGCCGAAAAGCGTTGGGACATCTCCTGGAAGAAACTCATGTCCAGGTAGACCTTCTGGTCCGCCGGGCAATAGAACGGACCGGTGGCCGACGTGGCCAGGCCACACGCCGAGTTGACGCGGTTGCTGAACAGCACAAGCGTCGGGTTCTTATATTGGCGGCCGGCCTGCTGGAAAATCTGGCCCCAAGTGTCCTCGGTATCGCCGAGGATCGAGCGCACGAATTCGGCACCTTCATCATTGGCCGGTGGCGCCTTGCGGGTTTGGCTGGTGGTCGGTGCCGATTGCTCGCTCATCTGACCGGTGAGTTGTCCGAGGATTTGCATCGGGTCCTGGCCGGTGATCCAGCCGATCCCGACGATCAGAATGATCGCCGTCAGGCTCAGGCCCTTGCCGCCCCCGAAGCGCATCCCGCCACCACCACCGCCGACATCATCGCCACGGGCATCGACCACGTTGTCGCTGCGTCGGCCTTTTTTCCATAGCATGTGGGAATCCTCTGATTGTCCGTGGGGATGAGTGTTGCTGCTGAGTGGGAGCGGCGCCAGTCCGGTCGTCCATCTTTTGCTGCGCGCAGGCGCCTTCCCGGCAACCGGTATCGGGTTGCCGGGAACATCCAGACTCGTATTGAACACGGACTACCCATCTAATTCCCCAGTCGAAGGGTTTTTATCGAGCTGGCGACTGCCTGCGTCGCAGGATTACTGGTCGAACGCGTCCCATACCGGCGGACAGCGCAGCGATGGGACATTGGGTTCCAGATTTCGCATTCATCCGGTTGTCTTCTAGAATCGAAAAAATTTTGTGTGGAAACCCTCATGGCCGGCAGTCAGATCGACCGTGGTTTCAGCGTGCTCGAAAGCCTCACCAGTGACCCTCGCGGCCTGCCGATGCAGACGCTGGCGGAGCAACTGGATATCCCCAAAAGTGCGACCCACCGTCTGCTGGCCGAACTGATTCGACTGGGCTACGTGCGGCAGAATCCGGAGAATCTGCGCTATCACTTGTCGACCAAACTGGTGGCGATGGGCTTTCGTTACTTGTCGAGCAGCGGTGCCGATATCGTTCAGCCGGTGCTTGATCGCCTGGCGCAGGAAACCGGTGAGCTGGTACGCCTTGGGGTGATCGAAGGCGAGCGGCAGGTCTGGATTGCCAAGTCCCAAGGCGCCCGTTCCGGTCTGCGTTACGACCCGGACATGGGCCGCGATGCGCCGTTGTTTTACACCGCGTCGGGGCATGCGTGGCTGGCGTGCATGAGCGATGCCGAAGCGTTGTCGCTGGTGGAGCGCCAGGGTGGCGACCGGCCGAAAGACCTGGGGCCGAATGCGCCGCGCTCCAACATTGAACTGCTTGAACGTCTGCGTATGGCGAGGGAGCAGGGTTATGCCTGGGTCGAGGAGAGTTCGGCGGTGGGGACGTCGGCGATTGCCGCGGTGGTGAGGCATCCGGGTGATGGCCGGGTGATCGGTGTGCTCAGCATCGCCGGGCCCAGCGCGCGGATGCCAGGGGCACGGTTGCATGAGCTGGCGCCCTTGTTGTTGAAGTTTACCGAGGAGTTGGCGGCGGCGAGCCTGGCGTCTGAGTTGTTCGCCTGAATCTGGTGGGAGCGAGCCTGCTCGCGATAGCGGTGGGGCAGGCGACATCGACGCTGGATGTGCGGGGCCTCATCGCGAGCAGGCTCGCTCCCATATTTGAATTTTCGAATAAGCGCTAGAAAGTGTGCGCTGTTCGAACACTTTCGATCCATGCGTGTGCGAGAATCTGGAATCTGGTTCTAAATTGTTTGAGCTCGCCCCTGAACGAACGATTTTTCTCCCAGGCCAGTCTGACGGTACTGTAGGAGCACGGCGTGCCCGCGATGCTTTTGACTCTATGAACAAGGATACCTAATGACCGTCAGCACTCCGCTTTCCGGCGTCAACCAGCCCTTCAAAGGGATCCTGCTGATTGTTCTCGCGACCTTCCTGTTTTCCAGTCATGACGCCTTGTCAAAGTACCTTTCGGGGTTCTACCCGATTGTCATGGTGGTGTGGGCGCGTTATCTGGTCCACACCTTGCTGATGGCAGGGATTTTTCTGCCGCAATCCGGGCTGCGTGTCCTACGGTCCAAGCGTCCATTGCTGCAATTGCTGCGGGCGTTGTGTCTGTTGGGCACCAGTCTGTTTTTCACCACCGGCTTGCAGTACATCCCGTTGGCCGAAGCCACGGCAGTCAACTTTCTCGCGCCGGTATTGGTGACCGCGCTGTCGGTGCCCTTGCTGGGGGAGCGGGTCACGCGTGGTCAGTGGATCGCGGTGATTTGTGGATTCATCGGTGTGGTGATCATCGTCCATCCTGGCGGTGAGTTGTTCACCCCGGCCGTCTTGCTGCCGCTCTGCTCGGCGCTGTTTTTCTGCTTCTATCAACTGCTGACCCGCATGCTCAGCAAAATCGACAGCCCGACCACCAGCAACTTCTTCGCCGGCTTGTGCAACACCCTGGTGATGAGTGCACTGGTGCCGTTCTTCTGGCAGGTGCCGAGTCTGGGGCACGGGGCAATGATGCTGGCGCTGGGCACGTGTGGAATGACCGCGCATCTGTTTCTGACCCAAGCCTTCCGGCATGCTGCGCCGGCATTGCTGGCACCCTTTGGCTACTGCCAGATTGTGTTTGCCGGTCTGTTGGGCTGGTTGGTGTTTTCTCACACGCCGACTCTCACTGCTGTCGTCGGGATCGCTGTGATTTGCTGCAGCGGATTGGCAGCGGCCTGGCAACAAAGTCGCCGCTGAAAAAAGCGTTGCAGGCCTGGAATCAGGCCTGCCGGGTGAAGGGATTTTAGTCGGTGACGGTAGGAATCTTGCGCGGTGCCATGAAGTACATCCAGATCAGCGCGATGAAGTACATCGCCGGAATCATGGTGAACAGCACGGTGTAGTTGTTGTTGGTGATGGTCAGAATGTGCCCGACCAACTGGGTCATGAACATCCCGCCGATGGCCGCGCACATGCCGCCGAAGCCGAACACCGTGCTCATCATGTGCTTGGGCGTGTAGTCCATCACCAGGCTCCAGATGTTCGCGGTCCAGGCCTGGTGAGCGCCGATGGCCAGGGAGATGGCGAACACCGCGACCCACAGATTGCTCGAACCGGCAGCCATGATCACGCCGATGATGCAGCAGGCGAACAGGAACATCGACATCAGGCGTGCCTTGATCGGGTTGATCCCGCGGCCGATCAGGAACGAGGAGAGGATCCCGCCACCGACGCTGCCGAAGTCCGCCGTGAGGTAGATGATGATCAGCGGAATGCCCATCTGGGTCACGTTGATGCCCAGGTTGTATTGCTGATTGAGAAACGGTGGCAGCCAGTACAGGTAAAACCAGAACACCGGAGCGGTCATCGAATAGGCGAGGGCGAAGGCCCAGGTGCCGCGCATGCGCAGGATTTTCGAGAACGGCACGCGGGTTTGTTCCGGTTCGACTTCCTTCTGGATGTAGTCCAGTTCCGATTGTTTAACGCTTGGATGCTCTTCCGGGTTGTAGTATTTCAAGCCCCAGAGCACCAACCAGATCCCGCCCAGCGCCGACATGCACAGGAACGCCGCCTGCCAACCCCAAACGTGGAGAATCAGCGGCAACAGCATCGGGGTGAACATCGCACCGACGTTGGTCCCGGCGTTGAATATGCCGGTGGCCACCGCGCGTTCGCCGGCAGGGAACCACAGCCGCGTGGTTTTCACGCAGGCCGGGTAGTTGGCGGCTTCGGTCAGGCCGAGGATGAAGCGGCACACCATAAAGCCGACCGCTGAAGTGGCCAGGCCATGGGCGCCGGTCGCCAGGCTCCAGAGCAGCACGGCACAGAAGAACACGCGCTTCACACCGACGCGGTCGATCAAGCGGCCTTGCAGCACGAAACCGATGGCGTAGCCGACCTGGAACCAGAAGTTGATGTTGGCGTAGTCCATCGCCGTCCAGCTCATTTCCTTGGCCAGGATCGGCTGCATCACGCCCAGTGCGGCGCGGTCGATGTAATTCAGGGTGGTGGCGAAAAACACCAGCGCCAGCATACCCCAACGGGTTTTGCCGACGGCCATGGCGCCGCGAATCTTGTCGCCGATGCCACTTGTGGCAGGAGTCATGGAGCGACGCTCCATGGGAGAGCTTCGAGAAGGAGTCATGTAGGCCACCCGATTATTTTTATGTGGTGTGCTGCGTCGTTGAAAACCAAACCCGGTGGTTCATGACCGGACTCAATGTGCAGTCGATGTTGCGCAGTGGACGAAAAATCGTCAATTCGCGAACGGCCATTGTGTTCGATAATCGCACGCAAAACTAACCGGGTAGTACACTTTAAATTGCCGTGTCGAATCGCGCAGCCAATAATTTACCCCAAGAAAAACGCAGTCCCTGTAGCAGCTGGCGAAGCCTGCGTTCGGCTGCGAAGCAGTCGTAAACCTGTACACGCGGTTTACCTGTCAGACCGCATCGCCTGATTTCACGACTGCTGCGCAGCCGAACGCAGGCTTCGCCAGCTGCTACATGCCGCGAGCTATGCCCTAACAAGATGGTCTCCACCACCGGGAGTCGAAATATGCAGCGTTCCATTGCCACCGTTTCCTTGAGCGGTACTTTGCCGGAAAAGCTCGAGGCCATTGCCGCCGCCGGTTTCGACGGCGTGGAGATTTTCGAAAACGATCTTCTCTACTACGACGGCAGTCCGCGGGAAATTAAACAGATGTGCGCCGATCTCGGGATCGCCATCACGCTGTTTCAACCCTTTCGGGATTTCGAAGGCTGCCGCCGTGATCGGTTGTCACGCAATCTGGAGCGGGCAGAACGCAAGTTCGATCTGATGCAGGAACTGGGCACTGACCTGGTGCTGGTGTGCAGCAACGCCTCGGCCGACTCCATTGGCGATGAACACATTCTTGTCGACGACTTGCGCCTGCTCGCCGAACACGCCGGCGCGCGTGGTCTGCGGATCGGTTACGAAGCACTGGCCTGGGGCCGTCACGTAAACACGTATCAACAGGTGTGGAACATCGTTCGCCAAGCCGACCACCCGAATCTCGGTGTGTTACTCGACAGCTTCCACACCTTGTCGCTCAAGGGCGATCCAAGCGCAATCGCCGAGATTCCCGGCGACAAGATCTTCTTCGTGCAAATGGCCGACGCGCCGATTCTGGCCATGGACGTACTGGAATGGAGTCGGCATTTCCGCTGCTTCCCGGGCCAGGGCGAATTCGATCTGGCGGGTTTCCTCGCGCCGATCATCAAGAGCGGCTACACCGGGCCGTTGTCGCTGGAGATCTTCAACGACGGCTTCCGCGCCGCGCCACCGCGGGCCAACGCCGCCGATGGGTTGCGTTCGTTGCTCTATCTGGAGGAAAAGACTCGCCAGCGTCTGGAGCAGGAAGCCAGGCCGGCGACCAACCTCGATATTTTGTTCGAGACACCGAAGGCCAGCGAGTACAACGGCATTGAGTTTCTTGAATTCGCCGTGGACGAAAGTCTTGGCGCCAAGCTTGCCCATTGGCTGGAGCGGCTGGGTTTCGTCAAGGCCGGTCAGCATCGCTCCAAGAACGTCAGCCTGTTGCGTCAGGGCGATATCAACCTGATCCTCAACTCTGAGCCTTACTCGTTCGCGCACAGTTTTTTCGAGGCCCACGGTCCATCGCTGTGCGCCACCGCCGTGCGCGTCAAGGACAGCGCCAGCGCTCTGGCCCGGGCCGTGGCTTATAAAGGTCAACCGTATCGCGGACTGGTCGGCCCCAATGAACTGGAGCTCGCTGCCGTACGCGCGCCGGATGGCAGCCTGATTTACCTGGTGGACCAGGACGCAGACGTCTATGGCACCGATTTCAATCTGCAGCCAACCGCCGTGGCCAGCGGCGGACTCAAGCGCATCGACCACATGGCCATGGCGCTGCCGGCCGACAGTCTCGACAGTTGGGTGCTGTTTTATAAAAGCCTGCTGGATTTCGAGGCCGACGATGAAGTGGTGCTGCCTGACCCGTACGGCCTGGTGAAGAGCCGGGCGCTGCGCAGCCGTTGCAGTTCGATTCGCTTGCCACTGAACATTTCCGAGAACCGTAACACCGCGATCTCACATGCGCTGTCGAGTTATCGCGGCTCTGGCGTACATCACATCGCGTTTGATTGCGACGATATCTTCGCCGAAGTCAGTCGCGCAAAAGAGGCGGGCGTGCCGCTGCTGGATATTCCACTCAACTACTACGATGACCTCGCCGCGCGGTTTGATTTCGACGACGAATTCCTCAGTGAACTGGCCTACTACAACGTGCTTTACGATCGCGATGCCCAGGGCGGCGAGCTGTTTCACGTTTACACCGAGCCTTTCGAAGGGCGGTTCTTCTTTGAAATCATCCAGCGCAAGAACGGTTATGCCGGTTACGGCGCGGCGAATGTGGCGGTGCGTTTGGCGGCCATGGCCAAATCCCGAAGTGGTGCCATCCGTCAGGCAAAGTTGTAGGAAATTCGTAACCGCGAGGCTAAACCGCTGCCGCACGGCTTCCTTCAGTGTGCGGCGCGGCCCATAATCGCCAGCTTGTGCAGTGATGGCCGTGAGCCCGCAATGACAATAACTTCAGAACTTTCCGTAAAGCCCGACGAGCCCATTGCCGAACCGCGCAAGAGTCGCAAGAACAACCCGGAAAAGACCCGCGAGAACATCCTTCAAGAGGCTATTGTCGAGTTCGTCCAGCAGGGGCTTTCCGGCGCCCGCGTCGATGCTATCGCCGAGCGCATCCACACCTCCAAGCGCATGATCTATTACTACTTTGGCAGTAAGGAGCAGCTCTATATCGAGGTGCTGGAGAAGCTCTACGGCGATATCCGCAGCACCGAAAACCGTCTGCACCTGGCTGAGCTGGCGCCGGTCGAGGCTATTCGGCGGCTGGTGGAGTTCACCTTCGATCACCATGATCGCAACGTCGATTTCGTGCGCATCGTCTGCATCGAGAACATTCACAACGCCGAGTATGTGAAGCGCTCCGATGCGATCAAGGCGATGAACAACACCATTCTCGATTCACTCGGTGTGATTCTGCGTCGGGGCGTTGAAGAGGGTGTGTTCCGTGCCGGTCTTGATCCTTTGGATGTGCACTTGCTGATCAGTTCGTTCTGCTTTTATCGCGTGTCGAACCGCCACACGTTTGGTGAGATTTTTCAGATCGACTTGCCGGATGAAGGCATCAAGCAGCGTCATCGGGAGATGATTTGCGAGTCGGTTTTGCGGTATCTGCAGGCCTGATTGGCCCTTAAAAGATCGCAGCCTCGTTTCACTCGACAGCTCCTACATTAGATCGCATCCACCTGTAGGAGCTGTCGAGTGAAACGAGGCTGCGATCTTTTGATCTTCACCCATTCATGCTTTGAAAATGCGCCAGCATCCGCTGGGCATCCGGCACCACGCCGCTGAACAACTCAAACGCCTTCACCGCCTGAAACACCGCCATGGTGCCGCCATCCAATGTCCGGCAACCCAAGGCGCGGGCGTGGCGCAGCAGTTCGGTTTCCAGTGGGAAGTAAACAATCTCCGCCACCCACAACTCGGCCCGAAGTAGCTCCACCGGCACCGGCATGCCTGGCAGTTTTTTCATGCCCATCGGCGTGGTATTCACCAGACCGTCAGCCTGGGCCAGGGTGCTCGACAGGTCATGGCCGGCAACGGCCCGTCCGGCGCCAAAATGCTGATTCAGGTTATTTGCCAGCGATTGAGCGCGGCTGTCATCCACGTCGAAAATGCTCAGCAGCTGTACGCCTTCGCTCAAAAGTGCGTGGGCCACCGCCGCACCGGCACCACCGGCGCCCATTTGGACGACGCGCTCCAGGGCAACGCCCTTCAAGCCGCGACGAAACCCTTCCGCGAAGCCCAGGCAATCGGTGTTGTGGCCGATGCGTTTACCGCCCTTCAACACCACCGTGTTCACCGCGCCGATCCCGCGGGCTTCCGGCGACAATTCGTCGAGCAGCGGGATGATCGCCTGCTTGCACGGAAAGGTGATGTTCAGGCCGGTGAAGTTCATGCGTTCGGCGGCTGTCAGCAGGTCGGGCAGGGCGCTGCTGTCGAGTTGCAACGGGTCGATATCGATCAAGCGATAAAGGTAACGCAAGCCCTGGGCATCACCTTCGTGCTCGTGCAGCGCCGGGGTGCGGGAAGCCTGAATGCCGGCGCCGATCAGTCCGGCCAGTATTGCGTTGTTCTGGGTCACGGCGTTCACCCCTTCAAGCGCAGGCTGAAATGCTCCAGTGCCAGGCGATAGCCATGACTGCCGAACCCGGCCATTACCGCTGTGGCGATGGCCGAGACGAAGGAGTGATGCCGGAAGGGTTCGCGGGCGTGGACGTTGGACAGATGGACTTCGATTACCGGCAGTTCGCTGGCGGCCAGGGCGTCGCGGATGGCCACTGGGGTGGGGGGCCGGGCGGCCGGATTGATGACGATGCCGGTGCAGCGGCCGCGGGCGGCGTGAATCCAGTCAAGCAGTTCGCCTTCATGGTTGGTCTGGCGAAACTCCACCGCCAGGCCGAACTCTTCGGCGGCACGTCCGCACAGGGCTGAGATATCTGCCAGGGTTTCGTGACCGTAAGTCGCCGGTTCACGGGTGCCCAGCAGGTTCAGATTCGGGCCGTTGAGCACCAGAACGATTGGGGGCATCGATGTATCTCCACTTATTATTTTTGGCATTGGCCGAAGGAATCAGCCTGTGGAGATAAATTGTACTAGCTGGTTAATTTGGTCAATTGAAGAGGCGACGTCTTCGGTTTTTGTGTGCGGTGATCGGACGATTTCGATGTTAGCGCGGCAGATGTTCCACTAGAAAATCGACAAATGCTCTAACCCGCAAAGGCATATGGCGACTCTGCGGATAGAGCAGGGTGAACGGCCGCGAGCGTCCGCCATAGGGTTTGAGCACTTCCACTAGCGAACCATTGGCCAGTTCGTTTTCGACGATGAAGCGGTAGGTCTGGAACAAACCCGCTCCGTGCTTGGCCAGGGTCACGCCGCCCAGTACGTCGTCGGAACAACTGAGATTGCCCTCGGCCAGAATCTCCCGTTCAACGCCATTGTCGTTGAAGAGCCAGGCAATCCGCCGACCGCTGCTGGGCAGTTCATACTGGATGCACTCGTGCTGTTTGAGATCGTCCAGCGTTTGCGGAACGCCCGCGTGCTTCAGATAGTCGGGGCTGGCAATCATCACCAGCGCTGCGTCTTCAAGGTGTCGGGCGATCAGGCCGGAATCCGGAATCGCCCGCACGCGAATGGCCATGTCATAGCCTTCGCCAACGAAATCGATATTGCGATTACTGATGTGCGACTCGACCTTCACCGACGGAAAGCGCGTCCGAAATTCAGGCAGCAACGGCAGGATCCGGTGGTGTGCGTACGTCGTGGGAATACTGATGCGCAAGGTGCCGGAAGGTTGTTGCTGCTGGCCCATGACCTCGCGCTGTGCCTCGACCAGTTGCGCCAGCGCCTGACGACATTCCTCGTAATACCGGCGGCCACTGTCGGTCAGTTTGACGCTGCGAGTGGTGCGCGCGAACAGCCGCACACCCAGGCGTTCTTCCATGCGCGACACCGACCGGCTCACCGCTGCCGGCGTCACGCCGGCCCCCAGAGCGGCAGCGGTAAAACTGCCAGCCTCGGCGGCGAGACAAAAAAGCTCGATGCTGCCCAACTGAAGATCGTCGAATTGTCGCTGCATGATTAATTACACCGGGGATCAAATGAACTGTGTAATCAGTATTTATCAGATGCCTGCACACGGATACAGTGAGTTCCGGCGGTAAGCCGTTCTTAATCAGCCAGCAGGAGCAACACCATGCCTTTCGTTAGCGTACGCATTACCCGTGACGGCGTGACCCGGGAGCAGAAGGCCCAGGTCATTGCCGAAATCACCGACACCTTGAAGCGCGTCCTCGGCAAGCCGCCGGAGTTGACCCACATTGTGATTGAGGAAGTCGATACGGATAACTGGGGGTACGCGGGCATCACCACGACCGAGTATCGAAAAAACCAACCGGGTTGATTTCCTGACACGCCAAGACAGCCGTCCCCGGGACGGCTTTTTTGTGGGCGCGAGGAAAGGATTGCTTACCATTTTGCGCTGTTATCCACCGACTTGAGGCGCGGCTTGGCACTAGGCTCAGAAGCGAAGTGACGATTCAGTGCAGCACCAGTTATCGGATTTTCCAGGGAATGTCGAGTCTTCGGACTCATTAACCTAACGGATGGGTTAGCATGAGATTGTTCAGCTACAAAGGCTTTTCAATGGTGATCATGTTGCGCGATGAACACTGCCCGCCGCATGTACATGTGGATGCCGGGACTTGGAGTGCGCGCTTTAAATTCAGTTTCTGGCACAACAGTGTCGAGCTGTGGGACGTGGTGCCTCATACACGCAGGCCACCTGTGGCGGTGCTGGAAGGTTTACGCCACGCGCTGGGACGACCTGCTCACTTGCGCCGCGCCCGAGGTGTCTGGTGGGACAAGCTGCACACGGTCTGCCTCGATCATCAGATATGGGACTGGCAAACCAGCGAAGTCGTGGTGGTAAAAAGGATTGCGAGTACGACCTGGATGATTGGCTCGGCTTGCTATGAACCTGAGACGAACAAGACCCTGCTGGCGCTGATCGGCGTTCCAGAGGGCGTGGAGATCCAACTATGAAATCGATACAGGCAGGAATGCTGGCTGATCGGCCCGTAACCGATGCGGGGCTGGATGAAGCCATCCAGCGCGGGCAAGTGCGCCACAAAGGCGGTTTGCAGGCGACTTCGGTGACCTTTGTGGATCCGTGCCTGGCGGTCGGTTTCGTTGATGGCAGTGGCGTGCTGCTGCCCGTGCAGCACTATCCGGAATTCGATGAGTTCGACGTCGACGATTTCGCAGACTTGAAAGTCGGTTTTTCCGGGACAGCCCTTTGCCACGAGGGCAAGGATCTGCACGTTTCCATCGCCGGGATGATTTCGGCCAGCAAGCCGCTGATGGACATGGCCGCCTCGGTCATCGCCTCGCGCAATGGTCGCCAAAGCAGCGCCGCCAAAGCCGAGGCGGCGCGAGCAAATGGCCGCAAGGGCGGGCGGCCACGCAAGGCCGATGTCACCGATTGAGCGCGCACAAAAAAGCCGTCGTACTGACGGCTATTTTTGTAGCGAACGGCTGCAATCAACGACGGGTCAACAACACCCCGGATTCCATGTGATGCGTCCACGGGAACTGGTCGAACATCGCGCATTGAGTAATGCGATGGGTGTCGTGCAGTTGGGCGATGTTGGCTGCCAGGGTTTCGGGGTTGCAGGAGATGTACAGGATGTTGTCGAAGCGTCGGGTCAGCTCGCAGGTGTCCGGGTCCATGCCGGCGCGCGGTGGATCGACGAAGACGCTACCGAACTCGTAGCTCTTGAGGTCGATGCCATGCAAACGACGGAACGGGCGCACTTCATTCAGGGCTTCGGTCAGCTCCTCGGCGGACAAGCGCACCAGGGTGACGTTATCCACAGCATTTTCGCTGAGGTTGCTCAGCGCCGCGTTGACCGACGCCTTACTGATTTCGGTGGCCAGCGCTTTGCGCACGCGGGTCGCGAGCGGCAGCGTGAAGTTGCCGTTGCCGCAATACAGCTCCAGCAAATCGTCGGAGCGATCACCCAGTGAGTTGTAAGCCCAGTTGAGCATCTTCTGGTTCACGGTGCCGTTGGGCTGGGTGAACGCGCCTTCCGGTTGGCGGTAGCTGAACGTGCGACCGCCGACTTCCATCTGTTCGACCACGTAATCGTGCCCGATGACTTCGCGTTTGCCCTTGGAGCGACCGATGATGCTGACGTTCAGGTCGGCGGCCAGTTTCGAAGCCGCCGCGTGCCAGTGCTCGTCCAGTGGACGGTGATAGCACAGGGTGATCATCGCATCGCCGGCCAGGGTGGTCAGGAACTCCACCTGAAACAGTTTGTGGCTCAGGGCCGCGCTCGCTTGCCACGCCGCTTTCAGCTGCGGCATCAACTCGTTGATGCGCAGGCTGGCGATCGGAAACGCTTCGATCAGGATCGGCGTGCGTTTGTCGTCCTGGGAAAACATCGCGTAGTGACGCTCGCCGGCTTCGCGCCACAGGCGGAACTCGGCGCGTAGGCGGAAGTTTTTCAGCGGTGAGTCGAAGACTGCTGGCTCGGGCGCATCGAACGGGGCCAGCAGATCACGCAGGCGCGTGACCTTTTCTTCAAGCTGAACGGTGTAAGCCTGGGAATCAAAAGTCATGCGTTGAACCAACCCAACTTGATCACGAACAGAATCGACAGAATCACCAGCGCCGGGTTCAGCTCACGACCGCGACCGGACAGCAACTTGATCGCGGTCCAGGAGATGAAACCGAAGGCGATACCGTTGGCGATGGAATAAGTGAATGGCATGGCCAGCGCAGTGACCACGACCGGTGCGGCAACGGTAATGTCGTCCCAGTCTATTTCGGCCAACCCGGATGTCATCAATACTGCGACGAACAGCAGTGCAGGCGCGGTGGCGAATGCCGGGATGCTGGCGGCCAGCGGCGAGAAGAACAGCGCCAGCAGGAACAGAATGGCCACCACGACGGCGGTCAGGCCGGTGCGGCCACCGGCACTGACGCCAGCTGCGGACTCGATGTAGCTGGTGGTGGTCGAGGTGCCCAGCAGCGAACCGGCCATGGCCGCGGTGCTGTCGGCGATCAGCGCACGACCCATTTTCGGCATGTGGCCATCCTTGCCCATCAGGCCGGCGCGCTTGGCGACGCCGATCAGGGTGCCGGAGTTGTCGAACAGGTCGACGAACAGGAAGGCGAAAATCACGCTGACCAGACCGATGTCCAATGCACCTTTAATGTCCAGTTGCAGGAAGGTCGGCGCCAGCGAAGGTGGCATCGACACCACACCGCCGAACGGGGTGAAGCCCATCAGGATCGAAACGATGGTCACCGCCAGGATGCCGATCAGTACCGCACCGCGCACGGCGAGGGCTTCGAGGGCGACGATCAGGGCAAAACCGAGGGTGGCGAGGATCGGAGCCGGTTGTTTCAGGTCACCAAGGCCAACCATGGTTGCCGGGTTGCTGACCACGATGCCGGCGTTGTGCAGGGCGATCAGCGCCAGGAACAGGCCGATACCGGCGGCAATCGCGGAACGCAGTGGCAGCGGGATGCTGTTGATGATCCATTCACGGATGCGGAAGATCGACAGCAGGAAGAACAGCACTGCCGAGATGAACACCGCGCCCAGCGCCACTTGCCACGTGTGGCCCATGTGCAGGACCACGGTGTAAGTGAAGAAGGCGTTCAAGCCCATGCCCGGCGCGAGGGCGATCGGGTAGTTGGCGATCAGGCCCATCACCGTGGAGCCGATGGCCGCGGCCAGACAGGTCGCGACGAACACTGCACCCTTGTCCATGCCGGTCTCGCCGAGGATGCTCGGGTTGACGAACAGAATGTAGGCCATGGCCAGGAAGGTTGTGATGCCCGCAAGAATCTCGGTCCGCACGTTGGTGTTATGTGCCTTGAGTTGAAACAGCCTTTCCAGCATGTCTGCTCCCCGTGGCGCGCCCGGCGCCGTGAATGTATCGACCTCAACAGCAAAGCACAGACCACTGCAGGCGCCTGGTAATTTTCTGTGGGTCGGAAAAAGCCGCGCATCATACCAGCAGCGTGGGGCTATGGCTGCTTATGGCTGCGATCGTCGTCGATGTTTTGCGCTAAAGCCAAGTGAGCCATACTGCGCGCTGGTTTTGGGGGTACGTATGCAGTGCATTAAAAAGCGTCTGGCTGGTGTGTTCGCAATGGCGATGGCCTTGTTCCTGGGGGCGCAAACCGTCTCGGCGGCATCGGCGCCACCGTTGACTCAGGTGAAAGTGCTCAAGGTCGAATCACCGGGCTGCGGCTTTGAAGATATTGCCGAGGGGCAAGCGCAGACGCGCTGCAATCACAGCGGACCGAATATAAAGGTCTACGTGCTGGAGGTCGGCTACGGACGCCAGCCGCAGGTTGCGCTGGATGGTTTTGAAGTGGACGGCACCCGGACCAAGGTCTGCGCTTTCGCTAATGGCAACCTGACTGACTGCTCGGAACGGACGAAAGTCGTCGGCTATCTGTACATCTTCAATCTGGCGGGCAAGCAGGAAGGCACCTTTACCTTCAGTAACACCTCGATCAACGCGCCCGGCAATACGATGTCGACGCAGCTTTACATCAAGTAACGGCAGGCTCGAACAAGGGTCAGGAAAGCTGACTACGCTTTAAAGATCATTCTGTGGACCGCACCCATGACCTTTAGAGCACTGATCACCCTCGCCGAGGGCATCGATGACTTGCAAGCAGCGACCCTGATCGATGTGCTGCGCCGCGCCAAGGTTGAAGTGGTGGCGGCCAGCATCGAGGGGCGGCGCATGATCACCTGTGCCCGCGGCACCCGACTGACGGCCGATGCGATGCTGGTGGATTTGCTGGCGCAGCCGTTTGACCTGATCGTCCTGCTGGGTGGTGCCGTTGGCGCACAACATCTGGCCGCCCATCAACCGTTGCAACAAATGATCAAGGATCAGGCCGCGGCCGGTCGCCTGTTCGCCGGCATCGCCGAGGCCCCGGCGCTGGCGCTGCAAGCCTTTGGCGTCCTGCGACAGCGACGCATGACCTGCCTGCCATCGGCCAGCCATCAACTGTTGGGGTGCAACTTCGTCGACCAACCGGTGGTGGTCGACGGCAACTGCATCACCGCCCAAGGCTCGGGGGCGGCGCTGCCATTTGCGCTGGCGCTGGTGGAACACCTTTGCGGCAAAGCCACGCGTACGGCGGTGGCGGGGGAGTTGGTGGTTTAGAAAATGTCAGGCGTGGGCGGCAATAGGTTCGATGAACGGTTGCTCACGGTGCTCCGCTTGCCAGAGGTCGTAGTCGGTCTGAACGCCTAACCACATCCGGGCCTTGCCAATTCCAGCACGTTCCAGCCGTACCGCCAGGTCCGGACTAAGCGGTGCGTGGCCGTGCAGCACTCTCGATAGATGCGGGCGGGCAAACCCAAGGTGTCGGGCCAGTTCTGTGACGCTGATGCCCAGCTCGGGTAAAACATCCATCAAGAGTGTCTCACCAGGGTGTGGCGGGTTGTGCATGGGCATGTCCTGCCTCCTGTCAGTGGTAGTCCAGATAGTCGATCAGTTCAATGTCCGAACCCATAAAGCGAAAAATTACCCGCCAGTTCCCCGAAACACTCAGTGACCAAAACTCAGTCAATTCACCCTTGAGCGGGTGTAACCGCCATCCCGGAAGATCGAGGTCGCCGGGAACCACTGCGCGGTCCATGAACTGCAGCAGGCGAGCCAGACGTTTCGCATGATCTACGCGGATCCCACGAGTCGAACCTGTTTCATAGAAGCCACGAAGGCCTTTGTGCTGAAAGGATTTGATCATGGGCTGAGTGTAAGGCGATACATTACACTCGATGCACTATCTATGTATTGCACCTGGTCGGCAAATTTGTGTTTGGTCGCGGTTTCAAACCTTCACTTCCTCCACCGGCACATGCATGCGGTCGCGATTTGCCAGGGTCGGGAACAGTTTGATCCACGCCCCGGTCACCACCAGTGTGCCGATACCGCCCATGACCACCGCTGGCACGGTGCCGAACCAATGGGCAGTCAGGCCGGATTCGAATTCGCCCAGCTGGTTCGACGCGCCAATGAACAGCCCGTTCACGGCGCTGACCCGGCCGCGCACTTCGTCCGGAGTTTCCAGTTGCACGAAGGACGCGCGGATCACCATGCTGATCATGTCCGCCGCGCCCAATACCACCAGCACAGCGAGGGAAAACCAGAACGATGTCGACAGGCCGAAAGCGATGGTCGCGACGCCGAAGATGCCCACGGCGGTGAACATCACCCGTCCCACTTTGCGTTCCACGGCAAACCGCGCGAGGTACAGCGACATCAGCAGTGCGCCGACGGCCGGTGCCGAACGCAACAGGCCCAGCCCCCAGGGGCCGGTCAGCAGAATGTCCTTGGCGAACACTGGCAACAACGCCGTGGCGCCACCGAGCAATACGGCAAACAGATCCAGCGAAATCGCCCCGAGAATGTCCGGACGACTGCGAATGAAACGGATGCCCGCCAGCAATGAATCCAGGGTCGCCTTGCCCTTGTTCAGCGGCGTTTGTCGGGCTGGGAGGTTAAGCATCAGGGAACAGGCGATGACGTACAGGATCACCGTCGGGCCGTAGACCCAGACGCTGCCGAATGCATAGAGCAAACCACCGAGCGCCGGCGCAACGATCGTCGCCGATTGCTGGGCCGATTGTGCGGCGGCGACGGCGCGGGGAAACAGCGCGCTGGGGACAATGCTCGGCAGCAACGCCTGGGTGGTCGGCATCTCGAAGGAGCGGGCGGCACCAAGCAGGAATGCGAGGATGAAGATCATTTCCCGGGTGACATGGTCGGTGGCGCTACCGATGGCCAGCGCCAGGGCGATCAACGCTTGCAGGGACTGGCAGATGGCGGCGACCTTGCGTCGGTCATAACGGTCAGCGACGTGCCCGGTATGCAGCATGAACAGCACCCGTGGGGCGAACTCGACCAGACCGACCAAACCCAGATCCAGCACGTTGCCGGTCAACTGATAGAGGTTCCAGCCGATGGCCACGGTAAGCATCTGAAAGCCACTGGCGGTAAACACCCGAGCCAGCCAGAACGCGATGAAAGGACGGTGATGACGTAACAGCAAGGGCGCTTGGCTGGGCATCTGTAAGCAGGTCTTGAGCGAGGGGAAGGTCGAGGTTATCACCAAGCTGTAACCAGAAGTTACGGTGAAGGAAAATTTAGTTAGCAAGACATCGATCTGAAAAAACACGGAAGTCCCCTGTGGGATCGGGCTTGCCCGCGATAGCGGCGGATCAGTCGATATCAATGTACCTGTCACACCGCTTTCGCGGGCAAGCCCGCTCCCACAGGGAATGTGTTGCTGCTTATGACCAGGCGACTGAGGCAACCTGTCACGCGGCAAAAGACCACACCGTCCATCGCCAGAAATGCGACTACTCTTTTAGCGTTGCTTGATCCAGATCAACACGCTTTGCGCAATTGATCCGGGCGGCCAGATGGCCAGATTCCCTACGTTGTGATGATTGTAGAAAAAGAACGAATTCAAATTCGCCACACTCCATATCCGTGGGGGCAGTGGGTGTAGGGCCAAAGCCCTCCAGCCGGTATTACCTGACAGAGGAAGACTTATGTTCGGTTTGGAGGCGCTCGATCTCGCCCGAATTCAGTTCGCGTTCACCATCTCGTTCCACATCCTGTTCCCGGCCATCACCATCGGCCTGGCGAGTTACCTGGCGGTACTCGAAGGCCTGTGGCTGAAAACTCATAACGACACCTACCGCGATCTGTACCACTTCTGGTCGAAGATCTTTGCCGTCAACTTCGGCATGGGTGTGGTCTCGGGGTTGGTCATGGCCTATCAGTTCGGCACCAACTGGAGCCGTTTCTCGGACTTCGCCGGTTCCGTGACCGGGCCGCTGCTGACCTACGAAGTGCTCACGGCCTTCTTCCTCGAAGCTGGTTTCCTTGGCGTCATGCTGTTCGGCTGGAATAAAGTCGGACGCAATCTGCACTTCTTCGCCACGGTCATGGTGGCCATCGGCACACTGATCTCGACCTTCTGGATTCTGGCATCCAATAGCTGGATGCAAACCCCGCAGGGCTATGAAATCGTCAATGGCCAGGTCATTCCGGTGGACTGGCTGGCAGTGATCTTCAACCCGTCGTTCCCGTACCGCTTGATGCACATGGCGACCGCTGCGTTCGTGGCCACGGCATTCTTCGTTGGTTCTTCGGCAGCCTGGCACTTGCTGCGCGGCAAGGACAACCCGGCGATCCGCACCATGCTGTCGATGGCGATGTGGATGGCCCTGATCGTCGCGCCGATCCAGGCCGTCATCGGCGACTTCCACGGCCTCAATACGCTTGAGCATCAGCCGGCGAAAATCGCCGCGATCGAAGGTCACTGGGAAAACAAAGGGGATGAGGCGACTCCGCTGATCCTGTTCGGCTGGCCGGACATGAAAGAAGAGCGGACCAAATTCGCCGTCGAGATTCCGTACCTGGGCAGCCTGATCCTGACGCACTCCCTGGACAAACAGGTGCCGGCGCTCAAGGAGTTCCCACCGGAAGACCGGCCGAATTCGACCATCGTTTTCTGGTCGTTCCGGATCATGGTCGGTCTGGGTTTCCTGATGATCTTCACCGGTTTGTGGAGCCTGTGGCTGCGCAAGCGCGACAAACTCTATACCTCGCGTCCGTTCCTGTACCTGGCGTTGTGGATGGGGCCGTCCGGCCTGATCGCGATCCTCGCCGGTTGGTTCACCACTGAAATCGGCCGTCAGCCGTGGGTGGTCTACGGTTTGATGCGCACGGCGGATGCGTCCTCCAATCACAGCTTCATGCAGATGAGCATCACGCTGGTCCTGTTCGTTGTGGTGTATTTCGCGCTGTTCGGTGCGGGGCTGGGCTACATGATGCGCCTGGTGCGCAAAGGGCCGAAAATCGACGAAGGCAAGGAAACCAATGACGGTGGTCCCGGCCAGAAACGCACACCGTCCCGTCCTTTGTCCGCAGCCGACGACAACGGTGACAGCGATCACAGCCACAGCCTGAGCAAGGAGATTTGAATCATGGGTATTGATCTTCCGCTGATCTGGGCCGTGATCATCATCTTCGGCATCATGATGTACGTGGTCATGGACGGCTTCGATCTGGGCATCGGGATTCTCTTCCCGTTCATCCCAGGCAAGAGCGACCGCGACGTCATGATGAACACCGTCGCCCCGGTCTGGGACGGAAACGAAACCTGGCTGGTCCTCGGTGGTGCCGCGTTGTTCGGTGCCTTCCCGCTGGCTTATTCAGTAGTGCTTTCGGCGTTGTACTTGCCGCTGATCCTGATGCTGATCGGCTTGATCTTCCGCGGTGTGGCGTTCGAATTCCGCTTCAAGGCCAGGGACGACAAGCGCCATCTCTGGGATAAGGCGTTCATTGGTGGCTCCGTGACTGCGACGTTCTTCCAGGGCGTGGCATTGGGTGCGTTCATCGATGGGCTGCCGGTGGTCAATCGTCAGTTTGCCGGTGGTTCACTGGACTGGCTGACGCCGTTCACGATGTTCTGCGGCGTAGCGTTGGTGGTGGCGTATGCGCTGCTCGGTTGCACCTGGCTGATCATGAAAACCGAAGGCAAGTTGCAGGAACAGATGCATGACCTGGCACGGCCGTTGGCGTTTGTGGTGCTGGCAGTGATCGGCATCGTCAGCATCTGGACCCCATTGGCCCACGCCGAGATCGCGGCTCGCTGGTTCACCTTGCCAAACCTGTTCTGGTTCCTGCCGGTGCCGATTCTGGTGTTGGTAACGATGTACGGACTGATCCGCGCCGTGGCTCGCAACGCGCACTACACACCGTTCCTGCTGACGCTGGTGCTGATCTTCCTCGGCTATAGCGGTTTGGGCATCAGCCTTTGGCCGAACATCGTGCCGCCGTCGATCTCCATCTGGGACGCCGCCGCACCACCACAGAGTCAGGGCTTCATGCTGGTGGGCACGCTGTTCATCATCCCGTTCATCCTGGGTTACACCTTCTGGAGCTACTACGTGTTCCGCGGCAAGGTCACCCACGAAGATGGTTACCACTAGACGCCCAAAACCTGTGGGAACGGGCTTGCCCGTGATGGCGCCGGCAGCGGCGCCGTCGATCTGAAGGAGGAGCGAAGCAATGACCAACAAACACACCTTGCACGACATTGAAGAAGCCGAAAAAAAGCCGCTCTGGCAGCGACTCGGTTGGCTGGCAATGATCTGGACCGGCAGCGTCGTGGCGCTGTTTATCGTCGCGAGCCTGATGCGCATGTTCATGAATGCCGCGGGCCTGACGACTCACTGATCCCATCCCGATGCCCTTGGGCACGGATTTACAACCCTCCTGCGCTGGAGGGTTTTTTTTGCCCGGGATTATTTGCGCGCTTTAAGGATCACGAACTTGGGTGTGGCTGCCACTTGTTCGACGCCGCGGAACAACCGGGCAAGCTTGCTGTGATACCCCAGATGGCGGTTGCCGACGATGTACAACGCGCCGCCCACCACCAGCGCTTCCCGGGCTTGCTGGAACATGCGCCAGGCCAGGAAGTCGCCTACCACCTGTTGCTGGTGAAACGGCGGATTGCACAGCACGACGTCCAGGGATTGAGGCTCCTGACCTGCCAGGCCATCGCCGGCACGCACGATAACATCCCGGTCCCCCAGCGCCGCGCGCCAGTTTTCGGCCGCCGATTGCACGGCCATGAACGACTCGTCCACCAGCGTGTAGTGCGCCTCAGGGTTTTGCAGGGCACTGGCGATTGCCAGAACGCCGTTGCCGCAACCGAGGTCGGCGACCCGCGCTGTGCCAAGGTTCTTCGGCAAGTGCGGGAGAAACGCCCGCGTGCCGATATCCAGGCCTTCGCGGCAGAACACATTGGCGTGGTTGAGCAACTCGATCGATGGCTCGTCGAGACGATAGCGAGTCGGATAGGGTGACGTGGCGGGCGCTTTGGCTTCTGGCGTGGCGATCAGCAGTCGCGCCTTCTTCACCGCCAGCGAAGCCTGCACCGGACCGATGTAGCGCTCCAGCAAGTCGCCGGCAGCGCGCGGCAGATGCTTGACCATCGCGGCGGCAATCACCTGGGCACCCGGCGCCAATTGACCTTGCAGGCGGATCAGTTGTTCTTCCAGCAACGCCAGGGTTTTCGGCACCCGGATCAACACACGATCAAACGGCCCGACCAAGACTTCACTGGCCGGTACGCTCGGCACGGCATCAAACGCCAGGCCGTTGCGGATAAGGTTCTTTTCCAGCCCTTGGAGGGCCAGGAACGAGTCACCGCTGCTGATCACTTGGACCTTGCCCGCCAAACTTGCTGCCAACGCGCCGAAACTGTCGTTGAGCACCAACACTCGAGAGTCCGCTGTCGGTTGCTGTGCGGCAAGGTGACTGAGCAGGTATTCGTCCGCGGCATCGAAGGCTTGCAGCGGTTCATTCGGCTGGTCGGGTTGGCGGATCAGGTCGAGTTGGGCGAAGGGCGTTTCGAGCAGGGGCATGGGGCGGGGGCTCTGGATAATAAACGGGAGTCCCGCGGCCCGGGGGCGTTGTAGCGGGCGGGACCGTCCGAGTGGACTGCGTCGTGATGTCTCACACGTCATCACTCAGGAAGGATCGCAAATGGTACGTTTTTTTCTATTGGATTGCCCGCAGGTTTTCCTTGAAACCGAGCGGTTTCAGATAGAGCCGGTCCTGGTCGCAGCGATCACCGCCGCCATCTTGTTGTTGACGCCGAATTTCTCGATTGCACTGTGTACATGGAAGTGTACGGTGCGTTCACTCAGGCACAGGATTCTGGCAACCTCGTAGGCTGTCTTGCCATCGGCAGACAGTCTTAATACCTCGATTTCCCGTGGTGACAAATGCGGCGCCAGGGGGCGAGGCGGTCTTTGCGGTTGCGCCTGTGTCACCAGAGCATGCAGGTGGCGGATGATAAAAACCGTGAAACCAAGGTTTTCATACAGCTCATAGGCCGTGATCGGGCAATGACTTCTGGCCAGGCTCAAGATGCTGCTCAAACCGCTTTGTTCATCATGGATCGATTGCGACCAGCCATGCTGTAATCCTTGTTGTTGCAGCGATTTCCAAAGCCAAGGCGTCTTGGAGAAGAGATCTTCGCTCCAGAGTACCGGTAACATTGAGTGATTGCAGTGAGCCATTATCGGATCTATTTCGATGACGTTGTTTTTTTCATATTGTGTATTCCAGTCCTGGGGAAAATTGTTCAGGTTCACACTAGTGCAGTAGGCATCATTTGTATGTGAAGTTATTGAAAAGGCACAAAATTTGTAGCCCAGGTTCTTAACAAAGTTAAGCGAAATCTGATAGGCAGTATCGATTTCCTTTGCGTGGGCCAACTGTTTCAATTGAGATTCCTTCCACATCTCCATCTCTTGTCTCCATTAATTTCTCTGGGCGCCTTGTTGGATCCAAGATCCGGCACGCCACGAGTGTAGGACGATTCCTACTGTTTTGCTGCGTCTTTTTTGCTCTTGTTAATGTCGGGAAGTGCATATCTGGTTCTTAAGCGCATTAACGTATTGAGATAACAGGTGACATGTAATGATAGGGTTTGTACAGGCTGGTTAGTTGCATGGTTATAATTGGGAATGGTTAGAATTTACATAGGGCATTATCAGTACGAACTAAAGCCACTACAAATCACCGGTGTTTACGCAGCCTGCTTTGCGGGACACTGTGGCTATCTGTTGATATGGAGTGCCCCATGACCGCCAGCGCAGAAAAATTCACTCACCAGACCTTGCTCGACGTCCAGCCATTGACCCCGAGCCTGTTCACCCTGCGCACGACCAGGGATCCAGGGTTTCGTTTTCGCGCGGGGCAATTCGCTCGATTGGGCGTGACCAAGGCCGACGGCAGCACGGTTTGGCGGGCCTATTCAATGGTGTCGTCGCCCTATGACGAATTCCTTGAGTTCTTTTCAATCGTGGTTCCGGGGGGCGAGTTCACCAGTGAGCTGAGCCGATTGGAAGTCGGCGATACGCTGCTGGTCGAGCGTCAGGCTATTGGTTATCTGACACTCGATCGCTTCATTGACGGGCGTGACCTCTGGTTATTGTCCACAGGCACCGGCGTAGCACCGTTTCTGTCGATCCTGCAGGACTTCGAGGTCTGGGAAAAATTCGAGCGAATCATCCTCGTCTACAGCGTGCGCGAAGCCCGGGAGCTGGCCTATCGTGAGCTGATTGCGGGGCTGGCGCAGCGCGATTACCTGGAAGAGCACGCCCACAAGTTGCAGTTCATCGCTACCGTAACGCGTGAGCAGCATCCTGGAACCCTGAGTGGCCGAATCACCACGCTAATTGAAAGTGGCGAGTTGGAGCGGGCAGCCGGCGTGGCGCTGACCGCCGAGCACTCGCGGGTCATGCTTTGCGGCAATCCTCAGATGATCGATGACACGCGTAAATTGCTCAAGCAACGGGATATGAACTTGAGCCTTACTCGACGACCCGGGCAAGTGGCGGTGGAAAACTACTGGTAAAAAACGGAGCTCGCCCTTGTAGGAGCGAGCTTGCTCGCGATGGACGTTAACGATAACGCGTGTTTGCTGGCCAGAAACATCGCCCTCAGGTCCATCGCGAGCAAGCTCGCTCCTACACATTTAACTGCCCGAAGGCCGTTTTTGGATGCAACACGTCACTCAGGTCGGTTGTTCTGGGCCTTGAGCAGGTCGCGGATCTCACTCAGCAGCTCTTCTTCCTTGGTAGGAACCGGCGGCAGGGTTGGCGCAACGGCCTCTTCGCGCTTCAAGCGGTTGATGGCTTTGACGCCCATGAAGATCGCGAAGGCGACGATGATGAAGTCGATCATGCTTTGGATGAATTTACCGTACGCCAGCACCACCGCCGGGACGTTGCCATCAGCCGCCTTGAGCGTAATGGCCAGATCACTGAAGTCCACCCCGCCTATCAGAAGGCCGATGGGTGGCATGACCACGTCACCAACAAATGACGAAACGATCTTGCCGAAGGCGGCACCGATGATGATACCGACGGCCATGTCGACCACGTTGCCTTTGACCGCGAAGGCCTTGAACTCACTTATCACGCCCATAGGTTGGTTCCTTGTTACAGATGAGGTTGGTGAAGGCAGTGTAAATCAGCGATACACATCTTGCTCGAAACGCCTGCTTACAATGCTTGCTGGCTATCGACCCGAGCATCGGGAAAAAGTTTTCCATGGGCCATCACTGCTGAGCGATCAGCCCTTTTTCAAGTGAGTTTTTGCGCTGTCGGATCGTTGAGCATTTCATTCTTTCTGTCCATCGGTTACCAACCTCTATCGAGCGGAGGTGGATGAGATTGATAAAAACAACGGAATAAATTGTTGCCTGAGGAGTTGGTAGAAGATAGAAAGTTCGACAAAACTCAAGACGATCAATGTTCCAGGTTGAGGGTTCGGTTATTGGGTCTGCGACCAGGTTTTTTCATTTAAAAAGAATAACTATTAGAGTCAGGGTTGTACGCTCATATTTTATTTGCTCAAGCTCTGTACAGATATTGTTGCGACTTAACGAGTGGTGCTCAGCGTGCCCGCGTGAAAAGTTATACAGGTTTTTCTAAATCGTAATATGTTTAGGGTATTTATATTGCAGGGAAAGTTACTGGCGAAGTGCCGCTGGGCCACAGCACCGCGCTGATCTGCTCCAGCTAAGCTATCATCGCGGTTTTTGCCGGGAGTTCAGATGGCCAAGGCCAAACGCATGTACGGCTGCACCGAGTGCGGCTCAACCTTCCCCAAGTGGGCCGGCCAATGCGGCGAATGCGGGGCCTGGAATACCCTGACGGAAACCATGGTGGAAAGCGGTGGCGCAGCCGCCCCCAGCGGCCGCACCGGTTGGACCGGTCAGCAAGCCCAGATCAAGACCCTGGCCGAAGTCAGCGTCGAAGAAATCCCGCGTTTCTCAACGGCCTCCAGTGAACTCGACCGAGTGCTGGGTGGCGGTCTGGTGGACGGTTCGGTGGTGTTGATCGGCGGCGATCCCGGCATCGGCAAGTCGACCATTTTGTTGCAAACCCTGTGCAACCTCGCCAAGAGCATGCCGGCGCTGTATGTCACCGGCGAAGAATCCCAGCAACAAGTGGCCATGCGTGCCCGACGCCTGGGGTTGCCTCAGGATCAGCTGCGGGTGATGACCGAGACCTGCATCGAAACCATCATCGCCACCGCCCGGCAGGAAAAGCCCAAGGTCATGGTGATTGACTCGATTCAGACGATCTTCACCGAGCAACTGCAATCGGCACCCGGCGGCGTGTCCCAGGTTCGCGAAAGTGCGGCGTTGCTGGTGCGTTATGCCAAACAGAGTGGCACGGCGATTTTCCTGGTCGGCCACGTGACTAAAGAGGGCGCATTGGCCGGGCCGCGAGTGCTGGAGCACATGGTCGACACCGTGCTGTATTTCGAGGGAGAGTCCGACGGGCGCTTGCGTCTGTTGCGAGCGGTGAAAAACCGTTTCGGAGCGGTCAACGAACTGGGCGTGTTCGGCATGACTGACAAAGGCCTGAAAGAAGTCTCTAACCCTTCAGCGATTTTCCTGACCCGTGCGCAGGAAGAAGTCCCTGGCAGCGTGGTCATGGCGACGTGGGAAGGCACGCGGCCGATGCTGGTGGAAGTTCAGGCGCTGGTGGATGACAGTCACCTGGCCAACCCGCGCCGGGTTACCCTCGGCCTGGATCAGAACCGGTTGGCGATGTTGTTGGCGGTTCTGCACCGTCACGGCGGCATTCCTACCCACGATCAGGATGTATTCCTTAATGTGGTCGGCGGAGTGAAAGTGTTGGAAACGGCTTCCGACCTGGCATTGATGGCCGCAGTAATGTCCAGTTTGCGTAACCGGCCATTGCCCCATGATTTGCTGGTGTTCGGTGAAGTGGGCTTGTCCGGCGAAGTGCGCCCGGTGCCGAGTGGTCAGGAACGCTTGAAAGAAGCGGCCAAGCACGGCTTCAAGCGCGCCATCGTGCCCAAGGGCAATGCGCCGAAAGAGGCGCCGCCAGGGTTGCAGATTATTGCGGTAACCCGTCTGGAACAGGCCCTCGACGCGCTGTTCGAGTAACTTCAGGCAAAACAAAGATCCTGTGGGAGCGGGCTTGCCCGCGATAGCGGACTGTCAGTCGGCATTAATGTGGGAGCTGAAGCTGTCATCGCGGGCAAGCCCGCTCCCACATTGGATCTGGGTCAGGTCAAATCTCTATGAGCGCACCCAATTCCCGCTCAAGCTCCTGCGGGTCACCAAGGTTGAGCTCAATCAGCCGCCGCAGGCGTCCGATGGACTCCAGGCTGATGTGTTTGCAGGCAAATCCGAGCTGGCCATGGTCATCGTGGGTCAGCTGCACATCCATCTTGATGTTGACCTCATCGCTGAGATGAACATCGACCAGGAAATGCCACTCCGGGTTACCCAACCAAGGCTCGGGCTTTTCGATAAGCACTCCCTTCAGCGACAAGTCGATCAGCCTCACCGGCCAGATGAGTTCTCCCTGGCTCAGCTCCGTTCGGGCATCGAACGCAATACGTTTGAAGCGGCGGCGATCGACAGTCTGGTCGCTCATGGCGCAATCCTCGATAAGGTTCGCTGACTATAGACCCGCATTGTCAAAGCCTGCCAGCCAAGACAATTCTCTAGACCAATGTTGGGGTATGGCCTTTGTTGCCAGTAGCGCTAAACTCGGGATGGCTGTCTTTCTTGTCCACTCTGGCTGGAATCATAAAATGAAAAATAATAATAGCCTGGCACGCCACATACCCTGGCTACTGCTGGCAATCGTAGGAGCGTGCGCTCTTGGTGTAGTGGCATTGCGCCGAGGAGAGGCGATCAACGCCTTGTGGATTGTGGTCGCTGCCGTGGCCATCTATCTGGTTGCATACCGCTATTACAGTCTGTTCATCGCTAACAATGTGATGCAACTCGACCCGCGACGGGCCACCCCCGCCGTGCTCAACAATGATGGTCTGGACTACGTCCCCACCAACAAACACATCCTTTTCGGTCACCACTTCGCCGCCATCGCGGGTGCGGGGCCGCTGGTCGGTCCGGTCCTGGCGGCGCAGATGGGCTACCTGCCTGGTACGCTGTGGCTGATCGCCGGGGTGGTGCTGGCCGGTGCGGTTCAGGACTTCATGGTCCTGTTCATGTCCACCCGCCGCAACGGCCGCTCCCTGGGCGACATGGTTCGTGAAGAAATGGGCCGCAACCCCGGCACCATCGCGCTGTTTGGCTGCTTCCTGATCATGATCATCATCCTCGCGGTGCTGGCGCTGATCGTGGTCAAGGCCCTGGCCGAAAGCCCGTGGGGCATTTTCACTGTGATGGCGACCATCCCGATCGCGATGTTCATGGGCATTTACATGCGCTACATCCGCCCGGGCCGCATTGGTGAAATCTCCGTGGTCGGCGTGCTGTTGCTGCTGGGTTCGATCTGGCTGGGCGGGCAGATTGCCGCTGATCCGGTGTGGGCCAAGGCGTTCAGCTTCACTGGCGTGCAGATTACGTGGATGCTGGTCGGTTACGGTTTCGTAGCCGCTTCGTTACCGGTCTGGCTGATTCTGGCGCCGCGAGACTACCTGTCCACGTTCCTGAAAATCGGCACCATCGTCGCCTTGGCGATCGGCATCCTGATCACCATGCCAGAGCTGAAAATGCCGGCATTGACCCAGTTTGTCGATGGCACCGGCCCGGTGTGGAAGGGCGGGATGTTCCCGTTCCTGTTCATCACCATTGCCTGTGGCGCGGTCTCCGGTTTCCACGCGCTGATCTCGTCCGGCACCACGCCGAAACTGCTGGATAACGAGGTCAACTCCCGTTACATCGGTTACGGCGCCATGTTGATGGAGTCCTTCGTCGCCATCATGGCCATGGTCGCCGCTTCGGTGATTGAGCCAGGCGTGTACTTCGCGATGAACAGCCCGGCGGCGATCGTCGGCGGTGATGTGGTGGCTGTGGCTCAAACCGTCAGCAGCTGGGGTTTCGCGATTACGCCGGAAGCGCTGCAAGCGGTGGCCAAGGACATCGGTGAAACCACTGTCCTGGCCCGTGCTGGCGGTGCACCAACCCTGGCGGTCGGCATCGCACAGATCCTGCACAGTGTCCTGCCGGGTGAAAACACCATGGCGTTCTGGTATCACTTCGCGATCCTGTTCGAAGCGCTGTTCATCCTCACCGCGGTAGACGCCGGTACTCGCGCCGGGCGCTTCATGCTCCAGGACTTGCTGGGTTCCTTCGTGCCGGCGCTGAAACGCACCGAATCGTGGACCGCCAACCTGATCGCCACCGCCGGTTGTGTGGCGATGTGGGGTTGGTTGCTGTATCAGGGCGTAATCGATCCGCTGGGTGGCATCAATACCTTGTGGCCGCTGTTCGGTATCTCCAACCAGATGCTCGCCGGTATCGCGCTGATGCTCGGCACGGTCGTGCTGATCAAAATGAAACGCCAACGCTACGTTTGGGTGACCATGCTGCCAGCGGTATGGCTGTTGATCTGCACCACCACTGCAGGCTTCATCAAGCTGTTCGACGCCAACCCGGCGATCGGCTTCCTGTCGCTCGCCAAAAAATACAGCGACGCCCTGGCCAACGGCCAGATCCTCGCCCCGGCCAAGGACATCACTCAAATGCAGCACGTGATCTTCAACGCCTACACCAACGCAACGCTGACGGCGCTGTTCCTGTTCGTGGTCTTCAGTATCCTGTTCTATGCGCTCAAGGTCGGTATTTCCGCCTGGGGCACCAAGGAACGTACCGATAAAGAAGCGCCATTCCAGGCTCTGCCGGATGCGTAATCGAGGATTGCACCATGTTCAATGACCTGAGTCGCCTCGGTAAATACCTCGGTCAGGCCGCGCGCCTGATGGTCGGCATGCCCGACTACGACAACTACGTCGAGCATATGCAAAGCAAACACCCGGACAAACCGGTGATGAGCTACGAGATGTTCTTCCGCGAACGTCAGGAAGCCCGTTACGGTGGCAAGGGTGGGCCGAAGTGCTGTTGATGCTTCGGGCTTAGGCAACACAAGCTTGTAGGAGCCGGCTTGCTGGCGATGGCAGTCTTCAGGACGCCATCGCCGGCAAGCCGGCTCCTACAGTTTTTTAGCGCACGGGAGATTTTTGTTTTGCTCACCCCAATTCCAGTCACGATCCTCAGCGGCTTCCTCGGCGCTGGCAAGACCACCTTGTTGCGCCACCTGCTCAAAGCCGAGCACGGCCTGAAAATCGCCGTGATCGAAAACGAATTCAGCGACGCCGGCATCGACACCCAACTGTTGGGCGACGAGCCGGTGCAAGTGATGACGCTGTCCAATGGCTGCGTCTGCTGCACCATCCACACTGACCTGACCAAGGCCCTGTACCTGCTGCTCGAACGCCTGGACAGCGGTGAGATCGCCTTCGACCGCCTGGTGATCGAATGCACCGGCCTGGCCGATCCAGCTCCCGTGGCGCAAACCTTCTTCATCGACGAAGAATTGCGCGAGCGCTACATCCTCGACGGCATCATCACCCTGGTGGACGCGGCGCATGCCGACCAGCACCTGACCCAGACCATCGCCCAGGCACAGATCGGTTTCGCCGACCGCTTGCTGGTGAGCAAGCGTGATCTGGTGGACGAACCTGCCTTCACCACGTTGAGCGAACGCCTGACCCGGATCAACCGCCGCGCACCGATCCGCGTGGTCGACCACGGCAAGATAGACCTGGCCGAACTGCTCGACGTGCGTGGCTTCAATCTCAATGCCGACCTCGGCGGTGGCATCAGCCTGCGCCCGGTGAGCAAGGCGCCCTCAATCGACCGCATTTCCAGCCTGGTGCTGCGCACCGATAAACCGCTGGATATCGACAAGCTCAGTGAGTTCATGAATGAACTGCTGGAAGAGCATGGCAAGCAACTGCTGCGCTACAAAGGCGTGTTGAGCATCGTTGGCGAGCCGCGGCGCATGGTGTTCCAAGGGGTGCTGAAGCTTTACGGTTTCGATTGGGACACGGAGTGGGCAGAGGGTGAAACACGCGAAAGCGTGATCGTGTTCATTGCCGATGATTTGCCGGAAGAGAAGATTCGCGAAGGGTTTGCGCGGGTGGCGGCGGATTAAAGCCAGAAGTTGCAGCGAACCTTAAGCCGCCATCGCGAGCAGGCTCGCTCCCACATTTGAAATGCAGTCCCCTGTGGGAGCGAGCCTGCTCGCGAAAGCTGACTAACCAGCGGCACAATTTTGGCCCCGTGCCGATACAGGGCTCAGCAACATGTCTTCCAGATAATCCAGATGCCGGTTGAGCACGGTTTCCCCCTTCGTTGCATCACCTTGCTCCAGCGCATCCACAATCTCCAGGTGCGCCCGCCACGCGCAATAATCCGTCGACTGCTCATCAAACTGCGCAAGCGCCAACGAAGTCAGCGGTATCAGGCTTTCGAGAAAGTGCGCCAACGGTGCATTCCCTGCCATTTGCGCCAACCGCAGGTGGAACTCGCCCGACAGACGCAGCGTCCGGCCTAGTTCTGTGCATTGGCGTTCGCTTTCGATCAGCGCGCGAAGGCGTTTCATGTCCTGTGCAAGAGGCTGCTGACAGGCCAATCGCACCAGCATGACTTCGGCCAGTCGCCGCGCGTGCAGTGTCTGTCGGATCTGTTCGGCATCAATTTCGGCTACGCGGGGGCGATGGTTGACTCGAAGGACGATGATCTGCTGATGGGACAGTTGCATCAGCACCTCGCGAACATCGCTGCGTCGAACGGCGAACATTTGCGCCAGGCTTTCTTCGGTGAAGCGGCTTCCCGGATGAATTTTCTGTTCGAGAATTGCCTCGAAGATTCGTGCATACAGATCATCCACCGACGGCGCAAAGGGCAGGGCAACAAGAGTCTGCGGTGAGGCGAAGCTGTTCATGGCCTGTCTCCAGTTCGAAGAGGGTTCAACTGCCGAAGTTGTCGTCCGGGATGTTCAATTCGATGCCCATTCGCTGGCCTTCCCGGAGGATGTGCCGACGCATCTCGGCACTGGCCTGGGCGCTGTTCTTGCTGCGGATCGCCCGCACCACGGCTTCGTTTTCCTCGAGACGTTCCGCCAGGTGCTCCGGGGAATTACGCAGCACCTCGGCGCTTTGCTTGAGGGCGTTGCTGGTCTGCTGCACTACGCTCTGGAAGATCGGGTTCGAGGTCAACGTGAACAGTTCTTCGTGGAACGCGATATAGGCGTTGACCCCGGCTTCGCTGTCGTTGGCTTCCAGGGCTTCGCGCATGTCCATCAGCGTCAGGCGCAACTGTCCGACTTCCTTGCTGCTGATCGACTGCGCCACCAGGCCGACAATGAACGGTTCGAGGGTGTAGCGCAGTTGCAGCACATCCTCCAGGCTCGCGCCGGCCACCGCGCTGTCGTGGCGTTGGCTGTCGCTGAGATTGGCCTCCAGCACGACCACGCCTTTGCCCGGCATGGAACGCACCAATCCGAGGGTTTCCAGCACGATGACCGCTTCTCGCAGGCTCGGGCGGCTGATGCCCAGTTGTTCGGCCAGTTCCCGTTGCCCCGGCAACATTTCGCCGGAGCGCCACTGACCACGGGCCAGCGCGGCCCGAAGTTTTTCTACTACTGAATTCACAACGGTCGACGAGGTGATCACTGTTCGCTCCATGAGCATCCAAAACGATTGATGGCCGTGCCTGCCCGAAGACAGGCACAGCGATTATTCAGAATTCCTGCTGATGTGCCGGGGCGGCAGGTTTTCTCGGCTGGAAGGTATAACCCACCTGGCCGGAAAGCACCTTGTTCGCCCGTTGGATATCGATGTCCTTTTCCCAGCGAGCGATGGCCACGGTGGCGACGCAGTTGCCAATCAGGTTGGTCAGCGCCCGGCCAATGCCCATGAACCAGTCCACTGCCAGCACCAACACCAGGCCGACCACTGGAATCGCCGGGATTGCGGTCAGGGTCGCGGCAAGAATCACCAGCGCCGAACCGGGAATGCCGTGAGCTCCTTTGGAGGTGATCAGCGACACCAGCAGAATCGTCAGCAAATCGGTCATGGCCAGCGGCGTGCCGGTGGCGTTGGCGATGAACACGATGGCAAGGGTCAGGTAGATCGAGAAACCGTCCAGATTGAACGAGTAGCCGGTCGGAATGACCAAGCCGACCGTCGAGCTGCCGATGCCCAGATGCTCAAGCTTGCGCATGATTTGTGGCAGCACGGCGTCGGAAGAAGCGGTGCCCATGACGATCAGCAGTTCTTCGCGCAGGTACTTTAGCAACGGCCACATCCGCAGGCCGGACAAGCGCATGACCAGGCCGAGAATCAACGAAACGAACGCCACGCAGGTCAGGTAAAACAGGCCGACCAGACTGCCCAGATGCTGCAGCGAGTCCAGGCCATATTTGCTGGTAGTGAACGCAATCGCGCCGAACACGCCGATCGGCGCCAGGCGCACGATCATGCCCATGATGCGGAAGATCACGTGGCTCAGCTCATTGATCAGCCGTGAAATGCCCGATGCCGCTTCACCCACCAGATTCAGCGCGCTGCCGAACAGCACCGAAAACAGCAGGACTTGCAGGATGTTGTTGTCGGCAAAGGCGCCGATCACCGAGGTCGGGATCAGGTCCATCAGGAATTGCGTGGTGGTGTGCATGTGCTGACCGCGCTGGGCGATGTCGCCTATGTCGGCGGCGGAAAGCTGATCCAGATGAATGTTCGCACCGCTACCGATGCCAGTGCTGAACGCGAACACCAGGCCGATCACCAGTGCGATGGTGGTCAGCACTTCGAAGTAGATCACCGATTTCAGGCCGATGCGTCCGACCTTCTTCAGGTCGCCGGCACCGCTGATGCCGCTGACCACTACGCAGAACACGATCAAGCCGATGAGCATCTTGATCAGCTTGATGAAACCGTCGCCGAGGGGTTTGAGTTGGGCGGAGTATTCGGGAAGGGTCAGCCCGCAGACGATGCCGAGCACCAGTCCGAGAACCACTTGGAGGAAGATTGAACGCGAGCACCATCTGAGCATGGGAGGAATCCTGGTCGGTGTCCTGGCTGCCGTGCGCTTAAGCGCATCAGATTCAGGACTTAATTATTGTGGTCTTACCGGTATGTCCAGTGCAGGCGCAGTCTAGGCGCTGTTTTGTGGCGTACGCAAGTGGAAATTGCGTGATTGGCATGACCGGTCTTACCAGTTGTGCAGGAAGTCCCGACCTTGAGCCTTCTCATATGAAAAATGCCAGTCGGCTGGGCTGACTGGCATCGGGTGACATTTGCAGGGGGCGGTTCTCGGCGGCTGGCCAATCAATAGTCTTGTGACTGACTATTCGATCGACGATCTCGACTCATTATGATTTTGTCGAATAGACATCACGAGGGTCGCGGTCAAGGATTTTTAATGTAAAAACCAGCGGGCTCCCGATGCGGTTTGGATCATCAGTCAAAACCGGGAAGAAGGGTGGTTCGCCGTAAGTTTTAACCGGGCGCTGTTGCGGCCCGGTGTAAAGACAAACTTCGCTGACATCGTCAGGAATTTCATCAAGTTTTACAACTTCACCGGCACTGTTAATGATGCGGTAGAAAGTTGGGTCATCTCCCTTGAATTTGCTCAAGTTCCGAGGTGATCCTTCCATACTTGCCGTTTCATTAAAAAGTCCGTCAACTCTTTTAATTCTGATCGTATACACACCATTTTGATGTTTGAAGTAGAACGTTTCGGGCGTTACACCTTCGCCATAGCTCAGCTCCTGGGGGTCGCTCTCGCGGAGGTCACGAAGTAACTGGCGTAGTTCGCCTTGGATTTCTTGGCTTTCCAGCATTTTGCCAAGGACTTTTCTGGCCTCTGCAACCGGCTTGTCACCGACAAAAAGTTGCGCGGTGAATGATTGGTCTACATCCGAGTTTTGCATGATATATGTCTCTTCCTTGATCGATGAATAGCCCTGGTGTTGGGTTGTTCAGTGTGTTGGGTTTCGCCATTTGTAGGCGTCGGAAGAGGCTACCATGAGATTTTAAAGTCTGAGTTTCAGGTGTGTTGCAAAATAATGGATTTGATCCGGTAATATGATCTTTGAAGAGGTTGTTGTTTTTATTAGTTGTAGTTGGCAGGCATAAAAAAACCGGCACAAGTGCCGGTTTTTTTATTGCGGTTAAACGGGGCTTATTAAGCGCCGTACACCGGCAGCTTCTTGCAGATAGCCTTGACCTTCTCACGAACGGCGTCGATCACCGCTTCGTTGTTCAGGTCAGCCAGGATGTCGCAGATCCAGCCAGCCAGTTCCTTGCACTCTGCTTCCTTGAAGCCGCGAGTGGTCACAGCCGGAGTACCGAAGCGCAGGCCGGAGGTGACGAACGGGGAGCGTGGGTCGTTTGGTACGGAGTTCTTGTTCACGGTAATGAACGCCTTGCCCAGAGCGGCATCAGCGTCTTTACCGGAGATTTCCTGCTTGATCAGCGACAGCAGGAACAGGTGGTTTTCAGTACCACCGGACACCACGTCAAAACCGCGCTCGATGAACACGCCGGCCATGGCCTTGGCGTTTTTCACCACTTGTTGCTGGTAAGCCTTGAACTCAGGCTGCAGCGCTTCCTTGAAGCAGATCGCCTTGGCAGCGATCACGTGTTCCAGCGGGCCGCCCTGGGCACCCGGGAATACCGCGGAGTTCAGCTTCTTCTCGATGTCGGCGTTGGCGCGAGCCAGGATCAGGCCGCCACGTGGACCGCGCAGGGTCTTGTGCGTGGTGGTGGTCACGACGTCAGCGAAAGGCACCGGGTTCGGGTAGACGCCCGCGGCGACCAGACCGGCCACGTGGGCCATGTCGACGAACAGGTAGGCGCCAACTTTGTCAGCGATTTCACGGAAGCGCGGGAAGTCCAGAATCTGCGAGTAAGCAGAGAAACCGGCCACGATCATTTTCGGCTTGTGCTCAACCGCCAGGCGCTCGACTTCGTCGTAGTCGATCAGGCCGTTGGCGTCGATGCCGTATTGAACGGCGTTGTACAGCTTGCCGGAGGACGAAACGCTGGCACCGTGGGTCAGGTGACCACCGTGGGCCAGGCTCATGCCCAGAATGGTGTCGCCCGCTTGCAGCAGCGCCAGGTAAACGGCGCTGTTGGCTTGCGAACCGGCGTGCGGCTGAACGTTGGCGTAATCAGCGCCGAACAGTTCTTTTGCACGGTCGATGGCCAGTTGCTCGACCACGTCGACGAACTCGCAACCACCGTAGTAGCGCTTGCCCGGATAGCCTTCGGCGTACTTGTTGGTCAGTACCGAGCCTTGAGCTTCCATCACCGCTGGGCTGGTGTAGTTTTCCGAAGCGATCAGCTCGATGTGTTCTTCCTGGCGCTGAGCTTCTTGCTCCATGGCGGCAAAAAGGTCGGCGTCGTACTTGGCAATAGTCAAATCACGGCTGAACATGGCGGTCCTCAAGGATCGGGGCAGAAAAGGGGGGCATTCTAACCCAATGGGTTTTAGATGGCATATGAAAGGACATCATGTCGCAGACAAGTGGCGTTCATGCAGGGATCGGCGGTGATCGTGCCGGCCCCTTCGCGGGCAAGCCTCGCTCCTACGGTCGGTGAGATCTGTAGGAGCGAGGCTTGCCCGCGAAGACTTCAGCGGCGGCAGCACACAATTCAGTCGAACATGAACAACGCATCATTACTGAACTGCGCTTCAAACCGGCTCGCCGGCATTGGCCGCCCAAACAGATACCCCTGAACCTCATCACACCCATGCTCACGCAGGAAGTCGAGCTGCTCGTGGGTTTCCACGCCCTCGGCGATCACCGCCAGGTTGAGGCTGTGGGCCATGGCGATGATCGCCCGGGCAATTTGCGCATCCTGTTCGCCCGACGGCAGGCCGTCGACAAAGGTGCGGTCGATTTTCAGCACATCGATCGGGAACTGCTTGAGGTAGTTCAGCGACGAGTAACCGGTGCCGAAGTCGTCGACCGCAATGCTCAGGCCAAGGTTTTTCAGGCCGGCGAGAATCTGCATCGCTTCGCTGACTTCGCGCATCAGGATACTTTCAGTCAGCTCCAGCTCCAGGCACGCCGGGGGCAGGCCGGTTTCCTTGAGGATGGTGGCGATCCGCGTGCCGAGCTGGCCATCGGAGAACTGCCGGGCCGAAATGTTCACCGACACCTTCGGCACCCGCACCTTGGCCTGATGCCAGGTCTTGAGCTGACGGCAGGCCTCGCTGATCACCCAATCGCCGACATCCACCACCAGGCCGAGCTCTTCGAGTACCGGAATGAAATCGCCCGGCGGCACCAGGCCGCGTCGAGGATGACGCCAGCGCAGCAAGGCTTCGGCACCGGTCAGGCGTTTGCCATCACCGCTGAACTGCGGCTGGTAATACAGCACGAATTCGTTTTGCTCGAGGGCATGACGCAGGTCGCTTTCCAGCTCCAGACGCTCCAGGGCGCTGGCGTTCATGTCTGCCTGATAGAACTGGAAGTTGTTCTTGCCGCGCTCCTTGGCGTGGTACATCGCGGTGTCGGCGTTCTTCATCAGCTGGCTGAGCTCGTTGCCGTCCTGCGGGCTCAGGGCGATGCCGATACTGGCCGTGACGAAGAACTCGCGGCCTTCGAGGACGAACGGTTTCACCAGGCTGGCGAGAATCTGTTCCGCCACATGAATCGCCCGGTTCAAGGCAATTTCACGGTTGATGCGCGGTTGCAGCAACAAGGTAAATTCATCGCCACCCATGCGCGCCACGGTGTCGTCATCGTCGACGCACCCAAGCAGGCGCGTGGCCATTTCCTTGAGCATGCGATCGCCGGCGGCGTGGCCCAGCGAGTCGTTGATCGGTTTGAAGCGGTCGAGGTCGAGGAACATCAGCACCACCCAGGACTTTTGCCGCTCAGCCGATTGCAGTGCCGTGTGCAGACGGTCCTGGAACAGCGTGCGGTTGGGCAGGTGAGTCAGGGCGTCGTAGTAGGCGAGGCGGTGAATCCGCTGTTCACTGGCCTTGCGCTCGCTGATGTCACTGAAGAAACATACATAGCTCGCCAGATCGCCTTCGTCGTCCAGCACCGCGGTGATCCCGACCCAGGCCGGGTAATGCTCGCCGTTGCGTCGCTTGAGCCAGACTTCGCCTTCCCAGGTGCTGTGCTGATGCAATTGCTTGAGCACATAACGCAGATGGGCTTCCTGCTGGTCATCGACGGTCAGCATGTTCGGCAACTGGTCGAGCACTTGCTCCACGGCATAACCGCTGACGCGACTGAACGCTTCGTTGGCCTGGACAATGTAGCCGGCCGGGTCGGTGATCAGGATCGCCGAGGTCGAGTGTTCAAACACCGTCGCCGCCATGCGCAGGTCTTTTTCGGCCCGGCGTTGCTGGCTGATGTCGCGACCGACGCCCAGTACGCCCTCGAATGCACCGTGTTCGTCCCAGACCAGCACCAGCCGCAGTTCGATCGGAATCTTGCGCCCGTCAGCCCGCAGGCAGTCGAACAAGAACAGTTGGGTCTGCACCTGACTGCGCAGCAGCGCCAGTTGCTCGGGTTTATCCAGCGCTTTGCCGACCCGGTCCATCAGATGGTAAATGCCGCTCAGTTGTTGCGGGTTGGCGATGGTCGATTGCCAGCCGTTCTGGAAAATCCAGTCGACGTCGTAACCCAGCACGGCTTGTACCGACGGGCTGACGTAGTTGAGCGCCATCTTGCTGTCGGTGGAGAAAATCACGTCGCTGATGCTTTCGGCGAGCATCCGGTAACGCTGCTCGCTGTCACGCAAGGATTCACTGGCTTCGATTTGCTCGGTGATGTCCTTGGCCACGCCGATGATCCGCGTGACCTGATCGTTCTTGTCCCGCGCCAGGGCTTGTTCGCGAATCTCGAATCGCCGCCATTTGCCGTCCCGGTGACGAAAGCGCAGCTGGCATTGCAGCAATTGCCGGTAACCGGCGTGCCGCTGGATCTGGCGCGAGCGGTGGTAGAAGTCGGCATCTTCGGGGTGCAGGAGGATTTCCCAGAAGTATTCGCCCATCTGGTGCAACTCGGTGCGGTTGTAACCGAGTGTCTGGCCCAGGTGGTGGTTACTAAAGATCATTCGCTGGCTGATCACGTCTTGCACATACAGATGATCCGGCACCGTGCGCACCACATCGGACCAGAATCCTTCACGCTCCAGCAGCGACAGTTCGACGAGCTTGCGGCTGGTGATGTCGGTGATGCTCAGGATCACTGCTTTATAGTCGTCCTGATCTTCCGGCAGGCGCAGTACCAGCCACAAGTGCTGGTCGCGGCCATGGGCGTCCTGGAGTTTGATTTCCAGCTCGAGCTGTTTCTGATGATTGAGCACGGCTTCAAGCATTTGATTGCCGATGGCGGTGCCGCTCAGCGGACCGCCGTCGATCAGCAGATTCCAGGCCTGCTGGCAGGAATTGACGTTGAGCAGTTGCAGGGCAACCTGGTTGACCTCGGTAATACGCAATTCTTGCAGCAAGGTCTGACGCTGCTCCGGAGTCTCCAGCCAGGCGCGCAGCTGTTCGTTGCTGTGCAATTGGGCCTTGTCGAAGCAGCTTTTGAGACCGGACACGTCAAGTACACACAGGGCAACGCCGGTGCCTTCGAAAATATCCTGATAACGCCGGCGGCCTTCGTGCAGCTGGCGTTGGCGGCGACGCATGTTTAATAGGGCGATGAACGGCAGCAGCGAGAAAGCCAGGCCCAGCAGGCACTTGCCGATGAACGCTGGCAGCAGCTCTTCAAGCACTCGCTGCCGGTCGAACAGCCCACGCAGTTGCCAGTCGCTGCTGCTCAGGGGGACGGTCAGCACGCTGTTGGCCATGTCTTCCTGGGTCAACATGCCCGGATTGACCGAGGGCATCGCTTCATCGCGACTGATGATCTGGTGATTGACGCGGTTTTCCACCAGCCAGAGCGGGCGGATAGCGGCTTCGTTTTGTTTGGACAAGGTCGAGAAAAAGCCCGGCGTCAGGCGCAGGGCCCAGTAGCCACGGGTGCTGCCGCTGGCTTGATGCAGCAGCAGATGCACCACTGAACCGTCATCGGCGTTACTGAAATAGTGCGCCTGGGCGCGGCTGCGCCGAACCAGCTCGCTCAGGTAGTCGGCATCATCGCTGTCGGCGGCGCTGTCACTGAGAATTTTTCCGGAGGGACTGAGCAGCGCCAGGCTGCGCAGCTCAGGCAAGGATTGCTGCAGTTTGCGCAGCAGGGCCTGCTGGTCGTCGGCGCTTTGCGGTTGCTCGACGATCGGTAGCAGGTTGAGGGCGATCTGTGCGTTCAGCGCCATGTTCAGGCTGACTTGCGAAGCCAGGTCGGCGGTGTAGTCGATGGTGTACTGACGCTGGCTTTTCTGGGTTTCGCGAAGCTGGTCCAGTAGCTGCCAGAACAGCAGTGCGAGCAGCATCAAAACGAGTGTCGCCAGTGCGCCCTTCAATGTACCGCGCAGGGGAGAGCCAGCCGCAACAGTCGGTGCACGGGTGGTCAGGGGCGGAGTGACATTAGACAAACTGTAATCCTGCGGATTGGCTGGACTGGCGCGGCGTGCACTATAAGCCGGACGCCCGAAGGGCGGCTAGCATGCCTTGAGTTGTGGCAAAGTGCCAGCCCCGCCCGGCTGGACGGCCTTCCGTCATTCAGGTAGCTTTGCCGGTTACGCGGGAGCGTTCCAGCTCCTAGAATCAGGTTTTTTCAGCGCGCAGCATTGATACCCATCAATCGTCGACGCGCACGGCCTGGCCGGGCATCGCCCGCGCTCCAACCATTCATCTGTCACTGACCCAAGGTTCTCCATGGCTCAATACGTCTTCACCATGCATCGGCTGGGCAAAGTTGTTCCGCCGAAGCGGGAAATCCTGAAAAACATTTCGCTGTCGTTCTTCCCCGGCGCCAAGATCGGCGTACTCGGCCTCAACGGTTCGGGTAAGTCCACGTTGCTGAAAATCATGGCCGGCGTCGACACCGAGTTCGACGGCGAAGCCCGTCCGATGCCGGACCTGAACATCGGCTACCTGCCGCAGGAACCGATCCTCGATCCGACCAAGACCGTGCGTGAAGTGGTCGAGGAAGCGGTCAGCGTGATCAAGAACGCCCAGGCTCGCCTGGATGAGGTCTACGCGGCCTACGCTGATGAGGATGCCGACTTCGACAAGCTGGCGGCAGAACAGGCCAAGCTTGAAGCCATCCTGCAAGCCAGCGACGGCCACAACCTGGATCGCCAACTGGAAGTCGCCGCCGATGCGCTGCGTCTGCCAGCGTGGGATGCCAAGGTCGAATTCCTGTCCGGTGGTGAAAAGCGTCGTGTGGCCCTGTGCCGCCTGCTGCTGTCCGCCCCCGACATGCTGCTGCTCGACGAACCGACCAACCACCTGGACGCCGATTCCGTCGCCTGGCTGGAGCACTTCCTGCACGACTTCCCGGGCACTGTGGTAGCGATCACGCACGACCGTTACTTCCTGGACAACGTTGCTGGCTGGATTCTGGAGCTCGACCGTGGCGCCGGTATCCCTTATGAGGGCAACTATTCGGGTTGGCTCGAAGCCAAGTCCGATCGTCTGGCTGCCGAATCCAAGCAGCAGTCGGCCCACGAAAAAGCCATGAAGGAAGAACTGGAGTGGGTGCGCAAAGGCGCCAAGGCCCGCCAGTCCAAATCCAAGGCTCGTCTGCAACGCTTCGAAGAAATGCAATCGCAGGAATTCCAGAAGCGCAGCGAAACCAACGAGATCTACATCCCGGCCGGTCCGCGCCTGGGCGACAAGGTCATCGAGTTCAAGAACGTATCCAAGGGCTACGGCGATCGCGTGTTGATCGACAACCTGTCGTTCTCCATGCCTAAAGGCGCCATCGTTGGCGTGATCGGCGGTAACGGTGCCGGTAAGTCGACCCTGTTCCGCATGCTGATGGGCAAGGAAACGCCGGATTCGGGCAGCATTGAAGTCGGCGAAACCGTGCAACTGGCGTGCGTCGATCAGAGCCGTGAAGACCTGGACGGCAGCAAGACTGTGTTCCAGCAAATCTCCGACGGTTCCGATCAGATCCGCATCGGCAACTACGAGATCCCGTCGCGTACCTACGTCGGTCGCTTCAACTTCAAGGGTGGCGATCAGCAGAAGTTCGTCAAGGACCTGTCCGGTGGTGAGCGCGGTCGCTTGCACCTGGCCCTGACCTTGAAAGAGGGCGGCAACGTCCTGCTGCTCGACGAACCGTCCAACGACCTCGACGTTGAAACCCTGCGTTCCCTGGAAGAAGCCCTGCTGGACTTCCCGGGCGCCGCCATTGTGATCTCGCACGATCGGTGGTTCCTTGACCGCGTCGCGACGCACATCCTGGCGTACGAAGACGACTCGCAAGCCGTGTTCTTCGAAGGCAACTACACCGAGTACGAAGCTGATCGCCGCAAGCGCCTCGGCGAAGCTGCTACCCAGCCGCACCGGGTACGGCACAAAAAACTGGCCTGATTTCGGGTTGGTTGCATAAAAACGGAGCCTTCGGGCTCCGTTTTTTTTGCTCTTTTTTCTGTAACACCGAGGTGAATTCATCGCAGGCAAGCCAGCTCCCACAGGTGTTGAGTTTTGCCTGGAATGTGTGAACATCAACAAATCTGTGGGAGCTGGCTTGCCTGCGATAGCGGTGTAACTGATGGTGCAAAACTAAAACTGTGAGTCCCTGTTCAGGTGCAAAACCAGCCCAAAAACAGGCTAAATTTATATCCTGTGCACCATTTAATTTCACAAACGCGACATTTTGCTCTGTTCCTGTGCGCGATTCGTTTGTTAAAGTCCGGCCCAATCTCTTCCAACGACAATAAATTTGCCGAGACTTTTCCATGATCGAATCCGTTGAATCCTTCCTTGCCCGCCTGAAAAAACGCGACCCGGACCAACCCGAATTCCACCAGGCCGTGGAAGAAGTCCTGCGCAGCCTGTGGCCGTTTCTTGAGGCCAATCCGCACTACCTGAGCTCAGGGATTCTGGAGCGGATTTGCGAGCCAGAGCGGGCAATCGTTTTTCGGGTGTCCTGGGTCGACGATCAGGGCAAGGTGCAGGTCAATCGCGGGTTCCGCATCCAGATGAACAGCGCCATCGGCCCCTACAAAGGCGGGTTGCGTTTCCATCCTTCAGTGAACCTCGGCGTGCTGAAATTCCTCGCCTTCGAACAGACTTTCAAAAACTCCCTGACCTCGTTGCCCATGGGCGGCGGCAAGGGTGGTTCGGACTTCGACCCGAAAGGCAAAAGCGACGCGGAAGTCATGCGTTTCTGCCAGGCCTTCATGAGCGAGCTGTACCGTCACATCGGTGCCGACGTTGATGTTCCGGCCGGTGATATTGGTGTCGGTGCCCGCGAGATCGGTTTCCTGTTCGGTCAGTACAAGCGTCTGAGCAACCAGTTCACCAGCGTGCTGACCGGCAAGGGCCCGAGCTACGGCGGCAGCCTGATTCGCCCCGAAGCCACCGGTTTCGGCTGCGTGTACTTCGCCGAGGAAATGCTCAAACGTCGCGGTGAAGCCGTCGAAGGCAAGCGCGTGGCCATCTCGGGTTCCGGCAACGTCGCGCAATACGCGGCGCGCAAGGTCATGGACCTGGGCGGCAAAGTGATTTCGCTGTCCGACTCCGAAGGTACGCTGTACTGCGAAAGCGGGTTGACCGAAGAACAGTGGCTGGCGGTGCTGGAACTGAAAAACGTCCAGCGCGGACGCATCAGTGAACTGGCCAGCCGTTTTGGCCTGGAATTCCTCGCCGGCCAGCACCCATGGTCGCTGAGCTGCGACATCGCGCTGCCGTGCGCGACGCAAAACGAACTGGACGCCGAGGCCGCTCGCACGTTACTGCGCAACGGCTGCATCTGTGTGGCGGAAGGCGCGAACATGCCGACCACCCTTGAGGCAGTGGACCTGTTTTTGGACGCGGACATTTTGTTTGCGCCGGGCAAGGCATCCAACGCCGGTGGTGTCGCGGTGAGCGGGCTGGAGATGTCGCAGAACGCCATGCGCCTGCTGTGGACCGGTGGTGAAGTGGACAGCAAACTCCACGCGATCATGCAGTCGATCCACCATGCTTGCGTGCATTACGGCGAAGAGAACGGTCGGGTCAATTACGTCAAAGGCGCGAACATCGCCGGCTTCGTCAAAGTCGCCGACGCCATGCTCGCCCAAGGCGTGGTTTAAGCCGGTTCGATGCGGATGATCTCGATCGACTGATCGCCGGCCGGACGTTGCCACAGCACCTCGTCGCCGAGTTGCGCCCCGAGCAACGCTCGGCCCAGCGGTGAACCCCAATTGATCAGGCCCGCCGCTGCGTCGGCCTGATCCTCACCGACTAATTGCACTGTTTGCTCGGTGTCGTGTTCGTCGGCGAAGGTCACGTGGCTGCCGATCTGCACTTTCTGCGTTGAACGGGCGGGCGTCACTACCTGAGCGCTGTGCAGGCGCTGATTGAAGTAGCGCAAGTCCCGTTCAAGATCCGCCTGGCGCTGCTTGTCGGCCTGCTCACCTTTGGCCGATTGCTCGCTGAGCAGCTGTTGTAGCTCGCTGACTTTCGCCTGCAATTGGGCCAGGCCCGGGGGCGTGACGTAGTTGGGTTGCGCGCTGACCTGCCGTTCGACGGGCTGATCGGCTTGTGCGGCAGCGTTATCTTCATTGACGAAGGCACGACTCATGGTTTTCTCCCGTTATAGGGTTTGGGCCATGGTCGCAGGCTTTTAGTTTCGACGGATGTCTGTCAGCGACTTATTGCGAGCGATAGGCGTGGGCGGCGTCCTGGTCTTTTTGCTGCTGCCAGGCTTTCTCGTGATCGTCCCAATAGTGGTTGCGGTAGTCCTCGCGGTCCTCGCTTTCGCGCATGGCCTGGCACTGGCGGAAACCATCGCTCCAGCCTTCGGCGTATTGTTTGTCCTTGAGATAACGCGGGACGTTCTTGCGAAATTCCCCGGTCATCGCCCCGGCGGCTTGTCGACCACTGCTGCAACCATCATCGAAGCCATCGGCGAACGCCGGTGGATAACCCTTGGTGATCAAATCCTCGTGGGTCGTCTGGCAACCCGCGATCAACAGCAACACGCCCAACACACCCACGCAACGCCACATCTCATACTCCCGGGGCCGTTCAACGGCCTATGAGGGAAGTCTAGGAGTGGATTCGTGAGGCGCTTGTAGAAGGTCTGTGAAAAATCTATTGAGCACCACAGAACAACTGTGTGCGGGCCTGCTCGCGAAAGCGGTCGGTAGCGCCCAGCTTTGTAGCAGCTGTCGAGCTTGCGAGGCTGCGTTCGGCTGCGAAGCAGTCGTCAATCCGGCATACGGTTTTTCTCTGACACTCCGCGCGGCCTGGTTTCACGACTGCTTCGCAGCCGAACGCAGCCTCGCAAGCTCGACAGCTGCTACAGCATTCGCGAGCAAGCCCGCTCCCACATTTGTTTTGTGGTGCATTGGGGATCAATAGTGATACCACTTCACCTCAAGCATCACTTCGTTCTCGGGCGAGGCCAGGTGGCTGAATTCGCGCTGGGCACTCAAGCGCAGACCCAGGTTGCGCGACAATTCCCACTGTTGATTCAGACTTACGCTGCGGCGTACTTCGCCATTGGTGAAAAAGTCGCCCTTGGCTTCCAGGCTGAAGTTGCCCAGCGGGTTTTTCCACAGCAGGCCGCTGTTGAAACCCGCCGCCGGAGCGATGAAACCGGCGAAGTCGTTGTTGTGCTCCACGCGCACCGTGCCCAAGGCAAAACCGAGCATGTCATCGCCCAGTTGCCAGGTGCCGCCACCACCACCGTTGACGTGGCTGACCAGCGTTTCGTCGTCATGCTTGCCCGGTACGCGCTCCAGCCCGCCGGTGACCTGCCACGACAGCGGTTGCAGCAACGCGTTGCGCGGGGTCAGTGAGCGAATGGTCGCCAAATCCAGTTGCTGAAACTGCCAGTGATTGCCTTCGTACTGGCGCAGTTTCATTTGCAGGATTTCGATCTGCGCACCGAGGGGAAAGCTTTCAGCGTTGTCATTGAGATCGTGATAAGCCATGCGCAAGCCGTATTCGCCAAATGCCTTATCGCCGCGAGTGCCGATGCCGGCCTGCCAGGTGCGCGATTCATGGCCGTCTTCGGGCAGGCCCGGGCGCGGGATATCCAGTTCCGGTGGCGGGTTCTGGTTGATCGCCCGCAGCAGTTCGAAAGAGCGTTGCGCCCGTTGCGGGTCGCGCTCCTGACCGTTGGCGCGGTAGCGTTCCAGACGGTAGGCCGCGTCGATGATCAGCGCCTGACGCTCGCGGGGTTGTGCCTTGAATGCCGGCTCCTGCAGTTGTTTCTGGTCGGCACTGACTTTCAGCACCCACTCCTGTTCTTCGCCAGTCAACGGTTCGGCGCGGCTCAGCAGTTCACGTTCGCGAGACGGGCGATACTGAATGGACTCCACCAACCCGGCTTCTTTCACGGCTTTGACGGTGTCGGTGGGGATCGCGGTCAGCGGGAATTGTTCGGTCAGGCGCAGGCTCGGACGCGCCACTTGCAGCAGTTCCAGCAGGCGATAGGAGCAGTTTTCGTCGAAGAAGAAATAATCGAACTGGATCTGTTTCAGTTCCCAGACGTGCTCGACCATGCGCTCGGTTTCTTGCTGCGTCAGGTTCAGGCGGTATTCCCACAGGTCGCGGTTTTCGAGACTGCGGTATTCCGAGAGTTTTTCCTGATAGGGCACCAGTGCAAACAGCCCCGGATAGCCGCCCATCAAGCCTTTCCAGGCATACAGGATGCTGTTGTCCGAGCCTTCGATGTAGGCGCCGAAGTTGATGGCGTAGCTGAGCAGGGCGGTTTGATTGCTCTGCACGTCAGCCTGGTCGATGCGCAGCAGGGTGTGGCCGAACATCGACGACGGACTGTTCAAATAGGCGGCCGGGAAAATCATCACCGCGCTGTGAGGCGAAACGTCCTTGAACCATTTCGTGAACTCAGTGCAGTCCAGCGTCGGCAGATCGGTCAGGTTGAGCTGCGCCTTCAGCCAGCGCGTGCGCGCGGGGTAGACGCATTGAGCGTGTTGTTCGCCGGCGCTGGCGGGGGCGTATAGCGCTTGCACGGTGGCGGCCAGTTCACGGTCGGGGTGTTCGTTGCCGTCGGGGGCGAGGAAGAATTTCTTGTCGCTGACATAGCTGCGCCAGCCGCCGAGCTTGGCGGTTTCATAGTGGCCCAGGGAAATCCAGAAGGGGTCATTGGCCAGTTGCTGCAAACGTTGATTGTCGAGGTGGGGCGCGGCGGACAGCGGGGCGCAGACACAGAGCGCCAGCCAGGCAAGGCGTTTGAGCATAGTGGGCAACTTAAGTCGAAAAAAATAAAGACCCAACGCGGTGGATGCCATCTGCCCGTAGGAGCTGTAGGAGCTGTCGAGTGAAACGAGGCTGCGATCTTTTGATCTTTAAATGCAAAGATCGCAGCCTCGTTTCACTCGACAGCTCCTACAGCTCCTACCGTTGAATTGGCATTACCCAAAGAGGGGCAGGTCCAAAAAATAAAGCCCGCTCCCCGAAAGGCGCGGGCAGGTCGAGCTTAAGCTTGAGTGGCGTACTTGGCCAGACGAGGATCGTTCTTCAGGACGGACAGGGTGTTGGTATGCACATCGTCAGCGGTCACGTCAGCTTTGCTGAAGATCTGCTGGAAGTGCTCGTGAGTGACAGCAGCGAAATGCGCACGGTCTTCCGGCGCCACGCCCAGTACCACGGCGTACGTAGTCAGCGCTTCGCCCTGACCTTTCGCCATGTCTTCGGACAGCTCGTTCATCATGCCATTCATGGCAATCCAGGATTTGCCGCCATAAGTCAGCGACGCATTTGTTGCGCAACCGTTGGTGCCAGAAGTCATACCGAAGGTTGCGTTGCCGGAAGTGCCGTTGGTGGTGGATGCCAGGAAGTGAGCCGGGGTGCCACGCTGACCTTCAAACAGCATGTTGCCCCAACCGCAATCCGGGCCGCCTGGGGCCTGAGCCATGGCGTTGATGGATACAGCGGTGAAGAGAGTACCGAGAAGAATCCGTTTCATAGCTTTGTTCTCTTTATGTGCATACCAATGGACAGGGGTCTGGCCCGATCTGGCGCCAGTGGGCCGGTTATTGTTCCAGCCGCGCAGTTTGGAGTTTAGGCACGTTCCAGGGGTTCCGTGATTTTTTGCAAAACATTCGCCGAAATCATTGATTTGCGCCCGGCCCGCCTGGGGATGCCGGTTTGTCTATGCTTTGGCTTGAGGCGCGCCTTGCAAGTGAGGTATGGGCAGCGCCAGAATGCCGTTATCTGCCCCGCCTGATGTAAGGAAGCCCGATGCCTGATCCTGTTGCTGCCAGCTTGCGTCTAGCGCCCGACGCGCTGACCCGTCCGTTTTCCGCTGAACAGTTCAGCTTCTCTACCACCAATGATCTGGAGCCCTTCCGCGGTGTGCTTGGCCAGGAACGTGCGGTCGAAGCCTTGCAGTTTGGTGTGGCCATGCCACGCCCCGGTTACAACGTATTCGTCATGGGCGAGCCCGGCACTGGCCGGTTTTCGTTCGTCAAACGCTACCTCAAGGCCGAAGGCAAACGCCTGCAGACCCCGGCGGACTGGGTCTATGTCAACAATTTCGATGATCCTCGCGAGCCTCGCGCCCTCGAATTGCCGTCGGGCACTGCCGGTGCCTTCATCGATGACATCAACGGTTTGATCGACAACCTGCTGGCGACGTTTCCGGCCGTGTTTGAGCACCCGTCCTACCAGCAGAAGAAAAGCGCCATCGACCGCGCCTTCAACCAGCGTTACGACAAGGCGCTGGATGTGATCGAGCGGCTGGCGCTGGAGAAGGAAGTCGCGCTGTACCGCGACAGCAGCAACATCGCCTTCACGCCGATGGCAGAAGGCAAGGCGCTGGACGAAGCGGAATTCGCCCAGTTGCCGGAAGTCGATCGCGAGCGTTTTCACGATGACATTTCGTGGCTGGAAGAACGCCTGAACGAAGAACTCGCCAGCCTGCCGCAATGGAAGCGCGAGTCGAGCAACCTGCTGCGTCAACTCAACGAAGAAACCATCACCCTGGCCTTGCAGCCATTACTGTCTCCGTTGTCGGAGAAGTATGCGGAAAACGCGGCGGTCTGCGGCTATCTGCAAGCCATGCAGGTGTATTTGCTGAAAACTGTGGTCGAGCAATTGGTGGACGATAGCAAGACCGACGCCATCGCACGCAAACTGCTGGAAGAGCAATACGCCCCGAGCCTGGTGGTCGGCCATCCACACAGCGGCGGTGCGCCAGTGGTCTTCGAGCCGCACCCGACGTACGAAAACCTGTTCGGCCGCATCGAGTACACCACCGATCAGGGCGCGCTCTACACCACGTACCGCCAGTTGCGTCCGGGTGCGCTGCACCGCGCCAACGGCGGCTTCCTGATTCTTGAAGCGGAAAAAATGCTCAGCGAGCCGTTCGTATGGGATGCGCTCAAGCGCGCCCTGCAATCGCGCAAACTGAAAATGGAATCGCCGCTGGGCGAGATGGGCCGTTTTGCCACCGTGACTCTGACGCCGCAACACATTCCGTTGCAGGTCAAAGTGGTCATCATCGGCGCCCGTCAGCTGTACTACACGCTGCAAGACCTCGATCCGGATTTCCAGGAGATGTTCCGGGTCCTGGTGGATTTCGACGAAGACATCCCGATGGTCGACGAGAGTCTGGAGCAGTTCGCCCAGTTGCTCAAAACCCGTACCTCTGAAGAAGGCATGGCGCCGCTGACGGCCGATGCGGTGGCGCGTCTGGCGACGTACAGCGCTCGTTTGGCTGAGCACCAGGGGCGTTTGTCGGCGCGGATCGGTGATCTGTTCCAGCTGGTCAGCGAGGCGGATTTCATTCGCCATCTGGCGGGTGACGAAATGACCGACGCCGGGCACATCGAGCGTGCGCTCAAGGCCAAGGCCACCCGTACCGGACGCGTCTCGGCGCGGATTCTCGATGACATGCTCGCCGGGATCATCCTGATAGACACCGATGGCGCGGCCGTCGGCAAGTGCAACGGGCTGACGGTGCTGGAAGTCGGCGACTCAGCCTTCGGTGTGCCGGCGCGGATTTCCGCCACGGTTTATCCGGGTGGCAGTGGCATCGTCGACATTGAGCGCGAGGTCAACCTCGGCCAGCCGATTCACTCCAAAGGCGTGATGATCCTCACTGGATACCTGGGCAGCCGTTACGCCCAGGAATTCCCGTTGGCGATTTCCGCGAGCATCGCCCTGGAGCAATCCTACGGTTACGTCGACGGCGACAGCGCGTCGCTGGGTGAGGCATGCACTTTGATCTCGGCGTTGTCGAAAACGCCGCTCAAGCAGTGCTTCGCGATCACCGGGTCGATCAACCAGTTCGGTGAGGTGCAAGCGGTGGGCGGGGTCAACGAGAAGATCGAAGGCTTCTTCCGGCTGTGCGAAGCCCGCGGGCTGACCGGTGAGCAGGGGGCGATCATTCCTCAGGCCAACGTGGCCACGCTGATGCTCGACGAGAAGGTGCTGGCAGCGGTGCGCGCGGGGCAGTTCCATGTCTACGCGGTACGCCAGGCCGATGAGGCGCTGAGCCTGTTGGTCGGTGAACCGGCAGGTGCGCCGGATGCCGATGGCCAGTTCCCTGAAGGCAGCGTCAATGCGCGGGTGGTGGAGCGCTTGCGGGTCATCGCGGAAATGATCAGCGAGGAAGACCTCAAGGAAGCCGAGAAAGAGATGGCGCAGGAAGCGTTGGTGGAGACCAAGCCGGCCTGACAGTCGCCTGATCCGGGATCAGGCTGAACCTGTGGGAGCGAGCTTGCTCGCGATGAGGGACTGACATTCAACATCTGTGTTGGCTGAAAGTTCGTTTTCGCGAGCAAGCTCGCTCCTACAGGTTTTTATGTGTTGTTGAAATTGACATTTGCTTAAAAAGTGCCATCACTTTGGCGTCAATATTCACACAATGACCATTCGGCGCCTTCTGGTCCTACTTGACGTCCCAGTCAGACTTTTCTTCTATTATCAGCTCAAGGATATCGACAGTAATCACTGGATCGAGACAGCCTTCCCGTGGGGGCTGAATACCGGATCTAACGAGGGTCGCCGCCATGTCGCGCAACCTCTGCCTCACCCGTCAATGCTTGGGTCTTGTGACCCGTATCGAATGCGCCATCCGCCCATTGGCGGGGGATACGGGCATGTGGACCTTGCTTTTCGCCGCCGGAATGGCTGGCGAACAACCTTCAGCCATCAAGGCCCAGGGTCCATTTCATGGCCCCTTCGTCGCTGAGTCGATTCTCGACACCATTGTTGAAAGCCTGACCCTGCACGGCTATGAACTGGCCGATGATCCGCAAATCTGGTGCCTGCATCTGCAAGCCCAGCTGCGGGAAATCAACGGTGGGCGTTACCGCAGCGCCACATAAACGCTGTCGAGCAGGTTATTGATCAAGGCTGGACGTATCAGCCTTGTCGAGTTTGACCTCGAATCCATATTGCACCGTGGTGAGGTCGGTTCGCTGGTAGGTTTCCAGTCGGGTGGGTTGCCCGTAGAAGTAGTGCACGCTGAATATTGCCGGGCCTTGCGCGCTCGCATCGTGACTGACCGACAGAATCTCCTTCAGGTAATTACCGCTGTCGTCCTTGGCGAAGAAACGCCAGTCCTGGGCGGGAAACAGCTTCGAATCCACCACCAGTGCATTGCCTTTGAGTTCCAGGCCTTTGGGCAGATGGTGGGCATCGATGGTTTGCTTGTCGACCAAGGCCAGGAATATTGGCATGGAGCCTACGGCGTAAGCCGGGGTTTCTGGAAACAGGTTCAAGTCGTAGGTGATGGTGCCGCGCAGCGGATCGACCTGGTACGCCTCTGGCGGCAATTCGATCGGCTCATCGCGTTTGCCATTACCGTCTTCGGTGAAGAAACTGACCGGGCTTTCACCGGGGTTGAAGGATGTACCGAGCAATTCATCATTGAAGCTTTTGGGGTGATCGAACTCGATCTGCGCAGCACTCGGGTCTTCCACCGACTGATGGACTGTGACGCTTTTTTTCAGTTGTTCCTCGCCCAGCGTCGCACCTTTGAGCCAGGTGGGCGCCTGGTCGTCATACACCACCACCGGCAAAGACAGTGGCTGGATGGTTTTCTCCGTGGTGGCGCGATCGAAGCGGCGTACTGGCAGGTTCAGGTCCTTGCGAGTCACCGTGGCCGCCGAAAAATCCAGCACGCTGACTTCGACGGTTTCGATCGGTCCGTTGAAGTAGACCTTGGAGTAATGATGGGTCTGTTGCTTTTCAAACGCTTGCTGTTCGTCATTCAGCTGTTTTTCAAACGTTTCGCTCCAGGCCTTTTGCTGCTGCATTTTCGCCAATTGTTTTTGATAGAAGGCAATTTGTGCAGCGGTTTCATTGATCGATCCTGAGCGCGAGAGAAACTGCCCGGTGGTGTCCCTGGCCTGCACGATCAGCGGGTTCAGCGGCGTGTCGCCGACCTCGGGGGCCAGTGGCGCGCTGTTGTTGAATTCGATTTCGGCGTAGTTGTTTTCAAGTTTCAGCAAGGTGACGCTGAGGTTATCGTTGGTGCGGGTCTGGCCGACGTCTTTTTTCGTCAGGTCGAAGCTGTAGAGCCTGCGCGGCGCTATGACTTCCACTGTGCCTTGCAGGCTCACCGGTTGTGGCTGGTTCTTGTTTTCAACGTCCAGGCCATCGATGAAGGGGTAGGTCACCGTGAGGTCATCGGGGTTGGTCAGGTTGGAACTCGACGGGCTCAGCTGAATACCGGGATCGGTTTCCGACCATTCCGGCTGAAACGCGATGACGCGTTTGTTGCTCAGCGTCACTGATTGCCATTCCAGGCCATGGGGAAAGAGAAACGCGGCCGGAATACTGAAATTGAAGGGGAACACCGGTTGCAGATCGGTCAGGTAGTCGGAACTGGAGTCTTTGTGCAATACGAACAGGCCGTTGATGTACGTGTCGACCAGCGCCTGTGGTGTGGGATAGTGCTTGAGCACGGCGAGGGCGTCTTCGCCGTATTCGGTGTCCACCGGCTTGCTGTCGAGCTTGAGTTGCGCACGTTCAAGCAACAGCAGTGAACCACCGAGCTCGGCGACGGCATCCTTGAGTTTCGGATCCTGAATCGCATCCAGCGACTTTTCGAACTGCGCGGTCTTTTCCTCAAGGCTGACCTGGCGCTTCTCATCGCTGGGCGAACAGCCGATCATCAGCAGCGCCAGGCAAAGCCCGGCACTCGTTAAAGGCAATCGCACATCCATTTTCCCGTCTTCCTGTCCGATGTCGCTGAGCTGTCAATGGTTTGGACACTAGCAGAAAAACCTTGTCACACACGCGCAGGTGGCGGATTTCTCGACGGTTTCTGGCTGTAACCGGTGGCTGGTATACTCGCGGCCATTTCCAGCCCTGTGTGAGATTCAATGGAACGCTTTATCGAAAATGCAATGTACGCCTCCCGTTGGCTGCTGGCGCCGATCTACTTCGGCCTGTCCCTTGGGCTGCTGGCCCTGGCGCTGAAATTCTTCCAGGAAGTCTTCCACGTCATCCCCAACGTGTTCTCGATGGCCGAATCGGACCTGATCCTGGTGCTGCTGTCGTTGATCGATATGGCGCTGGTGGGCGGTTTGCTGGTGATGGTGATGATTTCCGGGTACGAGAACTTCGTGTCCCAACTGGACATCGACGACGACAAGGAAAAGCTCAACTGGCTGGGCACCATGGATTCGTCTTCGTTGAAGATGAAAGTGGCCGCCTCCATCGTGGCGATCTCGTCGATCCACTTGCTGCGGATTTTCATGGACGCCAAGAACGTCGATCCCGAGCATTTGAAGTGGTACGTGATCATCCACATGACCTTCGTGATCTCGGCATTTGCCATGGGTTACCTGGATAAGCTGACCAAGCACTGATCCGCACGATCCCCCGAACACCTGATCCCCCCGGACCGTCGATCCCCTGTAGGAGCGAGGCTTGCCCGCGAAGGCGGCGTCACAGACAACACTTATGTCGTCTGACACGGCCTCTTCGCGGGCAAGCCTCGCTCCTACACAGAAGGTGTTAACCAGACGGGCGGTGGCGTTTTTGGCTTGTACTTTGAGGCATCAAGGCATATGCCTGTAAGGGTCTTGGTTCGCCACTGTGTGAGGTGCGTTCATGAACCTGCAAGAGTTGAATGCCTACGCCATCGCCGGAAAAGTCGATGAGCTGAATCTGATCTCGATGGAAGGCGGGATCTACCTGCTGGAAGCGCGCATGCATGGCGCGGCATATCCGTTGAGTGATAACCACGGCGAGATGTTCCATGTGCGCTCTGTCGAGCATGCACGTGAAGTGCTTCACGCCTGTCCTAGCGTACCGTTCAACCTTGTGCACACCTCCGTTCATGACGAAATGTGTGGCCTCGGCGGTAATACCGAGGAAAGCCTGAAGGTGCCGATTGCCTTCCGTTCTGTGTGGCAGCGCTGACGCCCCTGATCAACGCGATGGCATCTGTGCTAGTCTGCTGGCCCTTTTGGTTCCGGGCGCTCCGGGACGCGCTGTGCACGCACGGCAAGTTCCTGGGCCGTCCGCACAGCGGAGCAGTGTCATGTCCGAAGTAAATCTGTCCACCGACGAAACCCGCGTCAGCTACGGCATTGGCCGTCAGTTGGGCGACCAGCTGCGCGACAACCCGCCACCGGGCGTTAGCCTGGACGCGATCCTGGCTGGCCTGACCGATGCCTTCGCCGGCAAGGAAAGCCGTGTAGGCCAGGAAGAAATGTCCGCGAGCTTCAAAGTCATTCGCGAAATCATGCAGGCCGAAGCTGCAGCGAAAGCTGAAGCCGCTGCTGGCGAAGGCCTGGCTTTCCTGGCTGAAAACGCCAAGCGTGATGGCATCACCACCCTGGCTTCCGGCCTGCAGTTCGAAGTGCTGACTCAAGGTGAAGGCGCCAAGCCAACCCGTGAAGATCAAGTGCGCACTCACTACCACGGCACGCTGATCGACGGCACTGTCTTCGACAGCTCCTACGATCGTGGTCAGCCTGCAGAATTCCCGGTTGGCGGCGTGATCGCTGGCTGGACCGAAGCCCTTCAACTGATGAACGCCGGCAGCAAATGGCGTCTGTACGTGCCGAGCGAACTGGCTTACGGCGCGCAAGGCGTTGGCAGTATTCCGCCGCACAGCGTACTGGTATTCGACGTCGAACTGCTCGACGTTCTGTAATCCCTGATCCTGTAGGAGCGAAGCTTGCTCGCGAAGGCGGTGTGTCATTCAACGATGATGTTGAATGTGGTGGCCTCTTCGCGGGCAAGCCTCGCTCCTACAGGGGTTTGTGGTGTTTTTCATATTTCGATCTTGTGCTGCAGTTCATTCGTCGGGCGCAACGCCCGGGCGTAGCAGAATAGAAACAGATTGCGCACCAGTTCCTTGAGCACCACCGGCTCGCTGGAACTCAGGCCGTTGACGTCCAGATCACCCTGGTCCTGTAACTCGTTCAAGGCTTCTTCTTCAAGCACCGCACAGACTTCCCCGGTTTCCCGATGCAGGATCCTGAGGTAAGGGTGTGGGCGGTCCAGCCACGCATCGATCAAATAAGTCATGGGTCTCATCTCCATTGATGGGTTTCAATGAGAATAATTCTTATTCATCAAATAGCAAGGGCCTATTGGCTGTTTGTGTTTTTTTCAGGGTAAAAATTGCGTAAGGTCAAAACGGCTGGCGTTTGGCTACTGCGAGGGTTTGCTGGGCGAAGCGGGGAAGGGTGAAGCACCATCCCACGCGAGGCGCGGGATGGAATACAGCAGGCTCAGACTTTTCTGACGAACTCGGATTTGAGCTTCATCGGGCCGATGCCGTCGATCTTGCAGTCGATGTCGTGATCGCCATCGCACAGGCGAATATTCTTGACCTTGGTGCCGACCTTGACCACCAGCGACGTGCCCTTGACCTTCAAGTCCTTGATCACGGTGATGGTGTCGCCGTCCTGCAGGACGTTGCCCACCGAATCCTTCTTCACGGTGTCATCCGACGCAGCTTCGGCTTCGCCGCTGGCGGACCACTCGTGGGCGCACTCAGGGCAGATCAGCTGGGCGCCGTCTTCATAGGTGTATTCGGAATTGCATTTTGGGCAGGGTGGCAACGTGCTCACTAAAGCTCCTTGAATTTCAGGATCGCTAAAAAGCGCACATTATATAGGGTTTTTAGTAGGCGAGGGGCGACGCATGATTTGTAGGAGCGAGGCTTGCCCGCGAAGGCGATCTACCAGTCGACATCAAGTTGACTGACACATCGCCTTCGCGGGCAAGCCTCGCTCCTACAGGGGCGTTTCAGTGCGTGCGGGCGACCGCAAACTCGCTCAGCTCGACCAGTGCATCGCGGTACTCGCTGGCTGGCAGCGCGTCGAGGCATTTGATCGCACGGGCCACGTAGTCGCGGGCCAGTTTCGCGGTGTAATCCAGCGAGCCCGAGGCTTCCACGGCTTCGCGGATGCTTTCCAGGTCTTCGATGCCGCCTTTCTGGATCGCCTTGCGCACCAGTGCAGCCTGCTCCGGCGTACCTTCACGCATGGTGTAGATCAGCGGCAGGGTCGGCTTGCCTTCGGCCAGATCGTCACCGACGTTCTTGCCCAGGGTTTCGGCATCGCCACGGTAATCCAGCAGGTCGTCGACCAGTTGGAACGCCACGCCCAGGTGGTCGCCGAACGTACGCAGCGCTTCGCTCTGCTCCGGCGAGGCGCCGGCCAAAGCAGCGGCACTGTGGGTCGAGGCTTCGAAAAGCATCGCGGTCTTGCCGCGGATGACTTCCATGTAGGTTTCTTCGGTGGTGCTGGCGTCGCGGACCTTCGACAGCTGCAACACTTCGCCTTCGGCGATAATGCGCGTGGCTTGCGAAAGGATCTTCATCACCGGCATGGAGCCCAGTTCGACCATCATTTCGAAAGAACGCGAATACAGGAAGTCGCCTACCAGTACGCTCGGGGCGTTGCCCCACATGGCGTTGGCGGTCGAGCGGCCACGGCGCATGCCGGACATGTCGACCACGTCGTCATGCAGCAGGGTGGCGGTGTGCAGGAACTCGATGGTCGCGGCCAGCAGGCGCAGGTCATCGCCTTCGCGGCCAAGTGCCTTGCCACACAGCAACACTAATAAGGGACGCAGGCGTTTACCGCCGGCCGAGGTAATGTAATCGCCGATTTTCGATACCAGCGGCACTCGGGAAGTCAGCTGCTTCTTGATGATGCCGTCGACGGCGCTAAAATCGTCCGCCACCGCGCGGTAGAAAGCTTGGGGTTGCATCAGCGACAGTTGCTCCAGAAGGGTTGCGCGGCATGCTAGGACCCACGTCGGCGGGTGTCAAGGCGCGATGGACGGCCTCTTGCATCGCTCAAGCAGCTTGCGTACAATCGCGCACCCTGAACTTCCTGGGCAGCACCTGCCTTACGCAATTGCAAAAAGGCCTTCCAGCCTTATGCAGCCATGCCAGCCAATACCTCTTCTTATAAAGAGCTGGGTGAGCAGGATTATCGGAGAAATACCATGTCGTACGCAGTAATTGTTACTGGTGGCAAGCAATACAAGGTCGCCCCGGGTGAATACCTGAAGATCGAAAAACTGGAAATCGCTACCGGCGAATCCGTTACTTTTGATCGCGTTCTGTTGGTCGCCAATGGCGATGACGTGAACATCGGCGCTCCAGTTGTTGCTGGCGCTACCGTTGTGGCTGAAGTGATCTCCCAAGGTCGTCACGATAAAGTCCGCATCATCAAGTTCCGTCGTCGTAAGCACCACATGAAGCGTATGGGCCACCGCCAGTGGTACACCGAGATCAAAATCACCGGTATTCAGGCTTAATTTCAGCCTAATTCCTCACTAGGAGAATTGACTCATGGCACACAAAAAAGCTGGTGGTAGTACCCGTAACGGTCGCGACTCAGAAGCTAAACGCCTTGGCGTGAAGATGTATGGCGGCCAGGCTATCATTCCGGGCAACATCATCGTGCGTCAGCGCGGCACCCAATTCCACGCCGGTTACGGTGTTGGCATGGGTAAAGATCACACTCTGTTCGCTAAAATCGACGGCGTGATCAAGTTCGAAGTAAAAGGCGCTTTCAACCGCCGTTACGTGAGCATTGTCCCGAAGACTGAAGTCGTCGCGGCATAATTACGTAGTTGCTGGAAAAGCCCTGTCTCGCGACGGGGCTTTTTCGTTTGTGGGGTGAGTCTCTTGCAAAGCTGTTTGTAATGGGCGAAAGCAGCTGGATTTTGCGGTCGTTGCTTGAGGTCGCTGCGCTCATTTTTGCAAGAGTCTTATGTCTAGATTTTTTCGGCTCGTCCGTATGACGAGAGGCGTTTTGTTATGAAGTTTGTTGATGAAGTATCGATTCGAGTAAAGGCCGGTGACGGCGGCAACGGTTGCATGAGCTTCCGTCGCGAAAAGTTTATTGAAAACGGCGGCCCGAACGGCGGTGACGGTGGTGATGGCGGCTCGGTCTACATGATCGCCGACGAAAACCTCAACACCCTGGTGGACTACCGTTACACCCGGCACTTCGATGCCGAGCGTGGCTCCAACGGCGGCAGCACCGACTGCACCGGCAAAAAAGGTGAAGAGCTGGTGCTGCGCGTTCCGGTCGGCACCACCGTTATCGACTCCGCCACTCAGGAAGTCATTGGCGACCTGACCAAGGCCGGTCAAAAGCTGTTGGTGGCTCATGGTGGCTGGCACGGTCTGGGCAACACTCGTTTCAAATCCAGTACCAACCGCGCTCCGCGTCAGACCACTCCGGGTAAGCCGGGTGAGGCGCGTGACCTCAAGCTGGAAATGAAGGTGTTGGCTGACGTCGGCCTGCTGGGCTTGCCGAACGCCGGTAAAAGTACCTTTATCCGCTCCGTTTCGGCCGCCAAGCCGAAAGTCGCCGACTACCCGTTCACCACGCTGGTGCCGAACCTGGGTGTGGTCAGCGTCGATCGCTGGAAAAGCTTCGTGGTCGCGGACATTCCGGGCCTGATCGAAGGTGCTTCCGATGGTGCGGGCCTGGGGATTCGCTTCCTCAAGCACTTGTCGCGTACCCGTCTGCTGCTGCACCTCGTGGACATGGCGCCGCTGGATGACGCCAGCGCTCCGGATGCGGCTGAAGTGATCGTCAGCGAACTGACCAAGTTCAGCCCGTCCCTGGCTGAGCGTGATCGTTGGCTGGTGCTGAACAAGTGCGACCAGATCCTTGAAGAAGAGCACGATGCTCGCGTCAAGGAAATCGTTGATCGTCTGGAGTGGACGGGTCCGGTCTACGTGATCTCGGCCATCTCCAAGCTCGGCACCGAGCGTCTGTGTCACGACATCATGCGTTACATGGAAGATCGTGCTGACCGTCTGGCGAACGACCCGGCTTACAAGGAAGAACTGGCCGAGCTCGATCAGCGCATCGAAGACGAAGCCCGTGCTCAGTTGCAGGCGCTGGATGACCAGCGTGCCCTGCGCCGTAGCGGCGTGAAGTCGGTCCATGACATCGGCGACGATGATTGGGACGAAGAAGATGTGGATGACGAAGACGGTCCGGAAATCATTTACGTGCGTGACTGATTCGTTGCGTGCGTGACTGATCTGTAGGAGCGAGCTTGCTCGCGAAGGTCTCAAGAGTGCCGCGTTCGTCCAGGATGCACGCGGCATCGTTGGCGTCCTTCGCGAGCAAGCTCGCTCCTACAGGCGGTGTTATCATCGCTGGCACGCCGGCTCACTAGGCGCCGCTCAATTGAGCGGCGTTTTAGTATCTGGAAATCGGTAGTCACGAATAACGTTACGGGCGGCGCTGGGTCGCGCTGCCCTCAAGCTAAGGTTGAAGATGATGCGGAGCAAGGTGACAGGTGCGCAGCGTTGGGTCGTGAAGATCGGCAGCGCTCTGCTGACGGCGGACGGCAAGGGCCTGGATCGCGCGGCAATGGGTGTCTGGGTCGAACAGATGGTGGCCTTGCATGAGGCGGGCGTCGAGTTGGTGCTGGTGTCCTCCGGGGCGGTAGCGGCCGGCATGAGCCGTCTGGGCTGGACTGTGCGACCCAGTGCAATGCACGAACTCCAGGCTGCTGCTGCCATCGGCCAAATGGGCCTGGTGCAAGCCTGGGAATCGAGCTTCGCCGAGCATGGTCGGCACACCGCGCAGATTCTCCTGACTCACGACGACTTGTCGGACCGCAAGCGCTACCTGAATGCGCGCAGCACCTTGCGCGCGCTGGTTGAGCTGAAAGTGATCCCGGTGATCAACGAAAACGACACCGTGGTCACCGATGAAATCCGTTTCGGCGACAACGATACGCTGGCCGCGCTGGTGGCCAACCTGGTCGAGGCTGACTTGCTGGTGATCCTCACCGATCGCGACGGCATGTTCGACGCCGACCCGCGCAATAACCCGAATGCCAACCTGATTTATGAAGCGCGTGCCGATGATCCGGCGCTGGATGCAGTGGCGGGCGGTACGGGCGGGGCGTTGGGGCGTGGCGGCATGCAGACCAAATTGCGCGCTGCCCGACTGGCGGCCCGTTCCGGAGCGCATACGATCATCGTTGGCGGGCGCATTGAGCGTGTGCTGGATCGCCTCAAGGCGGGCGAGCGCATCGGCACCTTGCTCTCGCCGGAGCGCGGTCTGCTGGCGGCGCGCAAGCAGTGGCTGGCCGGGCATCTGCAAACCCGTGGCACCCTGGTGCTGGATGCCGGTGCAGTGACTGCATTGTCCAAGGGCAACAAAAGTTTGCTGCCGGTGGGGGTCAAATTGGTCCAGGGCAGCTTCCGTCGTGGCGAAATGGTGGTGTGCGTGGCGCCGGACGGTCGTGAAATCGCCCGAGGCCTGGCCAACTACAGCGCTCTGGAAGCACAAAAAATTATCGGTCAGTCGTCTGAGGCGATTGTCGGTCTGTTGGGTTACATGGCTGAACCGGAACTGGTTCACCGCGATAACCTGATTCTGGTTTGAAGGAATATCTGAATGCGCGTGGCAAAAGGATTGTTGGGGCTGCTGTTGGCGATGCCGCTGCTGGCTTCGGCCGAAGAGATTGGTCAGGTGTCGACGGTGTTCAAATTCGTCGGGCCGAATGATCGTATCGTCGTCGAAGCGTTCGATGATCCGAAGGTTGAGGGTGTGACCTGTTACCTGTCGCGCGCCAAGACCGGTGGCGTGAAGGGCGGTCTGGGCTTGGCGGAAGATCGCGCCGAGGCGTCCATCGCCTGTCGTCAGGTCGGTCCGATCAGCTTCAAGGGTGAGCTCAAGGATGGTGACGAGGTGTTCAAGGAGCGTACGTCGCTGGTGTTCAAGACCATGCAGGTGGTGCGATTCCTCGACAAGAAGCGCAATACCCTGGTGTATCTGGTCTACAGCGATCGCTTGATCGAAGGCAGTCCGCAGAATGCGGTAACGGCAATCCCGATTCTGCCGTGGGCGCACGCCCAATAAGTCCTGCGCAAATCGAAATGTGGGAGCGGGCTTGCTCGCGAAGAGGCCATAACATTCAACATCATCGTTGACTGTTATGCCGCCTTCGCGAGCAAGCCCGCTCCCACATTTTTTTGCGTAGCCTGTTGAATCGCAGGCAATAAAAAACCGACCCGGAGGTCGGTTTTTTAACAAGCTTATCGCTTATGCGGCAACAGCAAGGTTCAGAGCCTTGACGTGACCGTTCAGGCGGCTCTTATGACGAGCAGCCTTGTTCTTGTGGATGATGCCTTTATCGGCCATACGGTCGATAACTGGCACGGCCAGAACGTAAGCAGCTTGAGCTTTTTCAGCGTCTTTTGCGTCGATGGCTTTAACCACATTCTTGATGTAGGTACGAACCATGGAACGCAGGCTGGCGTTGTGGCTGCGACGCTTCTCAGCCTGTTTTGCACGTTTTTTGGCGGAAGGTGTGTTGGCCACCGTCGAGCTCCTCGAAAGACTTTTTAGGAAATAGCAAACAAAATAGGCCGCGAATCATGCCGATGAGTTGATGTCTTGTCAAGGGCGGTTGAGACGTTCCGCTAAGTGGTAGGTATAAAGAGGCGGGATATTTATTTCCGGCGCTTGACCTGTAAACTCGCGAGCTTTGGCTCTGTGCTGCTGCGGCGCGGAGTATCGCATAAGTGGGCGCGTTGTTCGCCTGCTGTTTATCGACAGGCACAAACTCTTTCAATGAATCTGCTCAAATCGTTGGCCGCCGTCAGCTCTATCACGATGCTTTCCCGGGTTCTGGGGTTCGTTCGTGACACGCTCATCGCACGTGCATTTGGCGCAGGAATGGCGACAGACGCCTTCTTTATCGCCTTCAAACTGCCCAATCTGCTGCGGCGAATCTTCGCCGAGGGAGCATTTTCCCAGGCTTTCGTGCCGATTCTTGCCGAATACAAGAGCCAGAAGGGCGAGGAGGCGACGCGAACGTTCATTGCCTACGTCTCGGGCCTGCTGACGCTGGTGCTGGCGTTGGTCACTGCGCTGGGCATGATCGCCGCGCCATGGGTCATCTGGGCCACCGCGCCGGGTTTTACCAATACTCCTGAAAAATTCGAGCTGACCGCCAGCCTGCTCCGGGTGACCTTCCCTTATATATTGCTGATCTCCCTGTCTTCATTGGCCGGGGCAATCCTCAATACCTACAACCGTTTCTCGGTGCCGGCCTTCGTGCCGACCTTGCTTAACGTCAGCATGATCATTTTCTCGGTGTTTTTGACACCGTACTTCGATCCGCCGGTGATGGCCCTGGGTTGGGCGGTTCTGGTGGGCGGTCTGGCGCAGTTGCTCTATCAGCTGCCGCACCTGAAAAAAATCGGCATGCTGGTGCTGCCGCGCCTGAATCTGCGCGACAGTGGCGTCTGGCGGGTGATGAAGCAGATGTTGCCGGCGATTCTCGGTGTGTCGGTGAGCCAGATTTCCCTGATCATCAACACCATCTTTGCCTCGTTTCTGGTCGCCGGCTCGGTGTCCTGGATGTACTACGCCGACCGTTTGATGGAATTGCCTTCCGGCGTGCTGGGCGTCGCATTGGGCACAATCCTGCTGCCGACACTGGCCAAGACCTACGCCAGCAACGATCGCGAGGAATACTCGCGGATTCTCGATTGGGGCCTGCGCCTGTGTTTCATGCTGGTGCTGCCGTGTTCACTCGCATTGGGGATTCTGGCCGAGCCGCTGACGGTTTCGCTGTTTCAGTACGGCCAGTTCAGTGCGTTTGATGCGTCCATGACCCAGCGCGCGTTGATCGCTTATTCGGTCGGTTTGCTCGGGATTATCGTGATTAAAGTGCTGGCGCCGGGCTTTTATGCGCAACAAAACATCCGTACGCCGGTAAAGATCGCGATTTTCACGTTAGTCTGCACTCAATTGTTCAACCTGGTGCTGATTGGTCCGTTGGCCCATGCTGGCCTGGCCTTGGCCATCAGCGCCGGTGCCTGCCTCAACGCCGGGCTGCTGTTCTATCAACTGCGCAAGCAGCAGATGTACCAGCCGCAACCCGGCTGGGCGAAGTTTGGCGCCAAGCTGGTGGTCGCGGTAGTCGTCATGTCCGCGGTATTGCTGGCCGGAATGCACTTTATGCCGGCCTGGGATCAGGGCCACATGCTTGAGCGATTCCTGCGTCTGGGGGCTCTGGTGGCGGCTGGCGTGGTGGCTTATTTCGGTATGTTGCTGTTGATGGGCTTCCGTTTGCGCGACTTCAATCGCAAGGCGCTAAGCTGAGGTCCACGCCTCGATAAATACGGGCGGGCTGGCGGTTTTGTCGGCTCGATCACTTTGGGTTACGGTGTTGCCTGTCGTCGGCCGCCGGGTGTGGTTATAATCGACCACTTTATGAGCAAGAAGCGCGTTATGCAGCTGGTTCGAGGCCTCCACAATCTGCGCCCCCAGCATCGGGGCTGTGTCGCCACTATTGGCAACTTTGACGGTGTTCACCGTGGCCACCAGGCTATCCTGGCGAGGCTGCGTGAGCGTGCAATCGAGTTGGGCGTGCCCAGCTGCGTGGTGATTTTCGAGCCGCAGCCCCGGGAGTTTTTTGCACCCGACACGGCACCCGCTCGCTTGGCCCGTCTGCGAGACAAATTGCAGCTGCTGGCCGAGGAAGGTGTCGACCGGGTCTTGTGCCTGGCGTTCAACCAGCGCTTGAGCAAGCTCAGCGCCAGTGAATTCGTCGATACGATTCTGGTGGACGGCCTCGGCGTGCAGCACCTGGAGGTCGGTGACGACTTCCGGTTCGGTTGTGACCGGGTTGGGGATTTCGATTTCCTGCAACAGGCCGGCGTCCTTCAGGGCTTTACCGTGGAAGCGGCGCAAACCGTCGAGCTGGACGGCATTCGCGTCAGCAGCACCCAGGTCCGCAATGCCCTGGCCGCTGCCGATTTTGCCTTGGCCGAACGCTTGCTCGGTCGTCCGTTCCGGATTGCCGGGCGGGTGCTGCATGGCCAGAAGCTGGCGCGCCAACTGGGTACGCCAACCGCCAACATACAACTCAAGCGTCGTCGCGTGCCGTTGTCCGGGGTTTACCTGGTCAATGTCGACATCGACGGCAAGACCTGGCCAGGCGTCGCCAATATCGGCGTGCGGCCCACGGTCCAAGGTGATGGCAAAGCCCACCTGGAAGTACACCTTTTAGATTTTGCCGGCGATCTGTATGACCGGCGTTTGACGGTGGTTTTCCACCACAAGCTGCGTGAAGAGCAGCGTTTCGCCTCTCTGGAGGCGCTTAAGACGGCGATCAATGCGGATGTTGCCGCCGCCCGTGCCCTGTCGCACCTAGCGCCAATCGCTAATGAAGAGCCTTAAATGACCGACTATAAAGCCACGCTAAACCTTCCGGACACCGCCTTCCCAATGAAGGCCGGCCTGCCTCAGCGCGAACCGCAGATTCTGCAGCGCTGGGACAGCATTGGCCTGTACGGTAAGTTGCGCGAGATTGGCAAGGATCGTCCGAAGTTCGTACTTCACGACGGTCCTCCGTACGCCAACGGCACGATTCACATCGGTCATGCGCTGAACAAGATTCTCAAGGACATGATCATCCGCTCGAAGACCCTGTCGGGTTTCGACGCGCCGTATGTGCCGGGCTGGGACTGCCATGGTCTGCCGATCGAGCATAAAGTCGAAGTGACCCACGGCAAGAACCTGGGCGCGGACAAGACCCGCGAACTGTGCCGTGCCTACGCCACCGAGCAGATCGAAGGCCAGAAGTCCGAATTCATCCGTCTGGGCGTGTTGGGCGACTTTGCCAACCCGTACAAGACCATGGACTTCAAGAACGAGGCCGGTGAAATCCGTGCCCTGGCGGAAATCGTCAAAGGCGGTTTCGTCTTCAAAGGCTTGAAGCCTGTGAACTGGTGCTTCGACTGCGGTTCGGCCCTGGCTGAAGCAGAAGTCGAGTACGAGAACAAGAAGTCCTCGACCATCGACGTGGCGTTCCCGATAGCCGATGAAGCCAAACTGGCTGCCGCTTTCGGTCTGCCGTCGCTGGGCAAGCCTGCTTCGATCGTGATCTGGACCACCACCCCGTGGACCATCCCGGCCAACCAGGCGCTGAACGTTCACCCGGAGTTCAACTACGCCCTGGTCGACGTCGGCGACAAGTTGCTGGTGCTGGCTGAAGAGCTGGTCGAGTCGTGCCTGGCGCGTTACAGCCTGGAAGGTTCGGTCATCGCGACCACCACCGGTAAAGAGCTGGAGCTGATCAACTTCCGTCACCCGTTCTACGATCGCCTGTCGCCGGTTTACCTGGCCGACTACGTCGAACTGGGCGCTGGCACCGGCGTCGTTCACTCCTCGCCGGCCTACGGCGTAGACGACTTCGTGACCTGCAAGAAGTACGGCATGGTCAACGATGACATCATCAATCCGGTGCAAAGCAACGGCGTTTACGTACCGTCGCTGGAGTTCTTCGGCGGCCAGTTCATCTGGAAAGCCAACCCGGCCATCGTCGACAAGTTGACCGAAGTCGGTGCGCTGCTGCACACCAGCATCATTGAACACAGCTACATGCACTGCTGGCGTCACAAGACCCCGCTGATCTACCGCGCCACCGCGCAGTGGTTCATCGGCATGGACAAACAGCCTGAGACCGGCGAAACCCTGCGCAAGCGGGCGATCAAAGCCATCGAAGAGACCAAGTTCGTCCCGGCCTGGGGCCAGGCGCGCCTGCACTCGATGATCGCCAACCGTCCGGACTGGTGCATCTCCCGCCAGCGTAACTGGGGCGTGCCGATTCCGTTCTTCCTGAACAAGGAAAGCGGCGAACTGCATCCACGTACCGCCGAGCTGATGGAAGAAGTCGCCAAGCGCGTCGAAGTCGAAGGCATCGAAGCCTGGTTCAAGATGGACGCTGCCGAGTTGCTCGGTGACGAAGCGCCACAGTACGACAAGATCAGCGACACCCTGGACGTCTGGTTCGATTCGGGCACCACGCACTGGCACGTCCTGCGCGGTTCGCACCCGATGGGCCACGAGAGCGGTCCACGCGCCGACCTGTACCTGGAAGGTTCGGACCAACACCGTGGCTGGTTCCACTCGTCGCTGCTGACCGGTTGCGCCATCGACAATCACGCGCCGTACCGCGAGTTGCTGACTCACGGCTTCACCGTCGATGAGTCCGGCCGCAAGATGTCCAAATCCTTGGGCAACGTGATCGCGCCGCAAAAAGTCAACGACACCCTGGGCGCCGACATCATGCGTCTGTGGGTTGCCTCCACCGATTATTCGGGTGAAATGGCGGTTTCCGAACAGATCCTGCAACGCAGTGCGGACGCCTACCGGCGTATCCGTAACACCGCGCGCTTCCTGCTCTCCAACCTGACCGGTTTCAACCCGGCCACCGACATCCTGCCGGCCGAAGAAATGCTCGCGCTGGACCGTTGGGCCGTGGACCGTACCCTGTTGCTGCAACGCGAGCTGCAAGAGCACTACGGCGAATACCGCTTCTGGAACGTCTACTCCAAGATCCACAACTTCTGCGTGCAGGAGCTGGGCGGTTTCTACCTCGACATCATCAAGGACCGTCAGTACACCACTGGCGCCAACAGCAAGGCGCGCCGTTCGGCGCAAACCGCGCTGTACCACATCAGTGAAGCGCTGGTGCGCTGGATCGCGCCGATCCTCGCGTTCACCGCCGACGAACTGTGGGAATACCTGCCGGGCGAGCGTAACGAATCGGTGATGCTCAACACCTGGTACGAAGGCCTGAGCGAGCTGCCGGAAGGCGTCGAGCTGGACCGCGCCTACTGGGAGCGGATCATGGCGGTGAAGGTTGCGGTCAACAAGGAAATGGAAATCCAGCGCGCGGCCAAGGCCGTCGGTGGCAACCTGCAAGCCGAAGTGACGCTGTTCGCCGAAGAATCGCTGAGCGCCGACCTGGCCAAGCTGAGCAACGAACTGCGCTTCGTGCTGATCACCTCGACCGCTACCGTTGCGCCGTTTGTACAGGCGCCAGCCGATGCCGTGGTCACCGAAGTCAGCGGCCTGAAGCTGCAAATCGTCAAGTCGGCCTTCCCTAAGTGCGCCCGTTGCTGGCACTGCCGTGAAGACGTCGGCGTGAACCCGGAGCATCCGGAAATCTGCGGTCGTTGCGTCGACAACATCAGCGGCACGGGCGAGGTTCGTCACTATGCCTAATGCGGCTGGCCGTTTCGGACGGCTGAGCTGGCTCTGGTTGAGTTTGCTGGTCCTGGTCATCGACCAGGCCAGCAAGTTCTACTTCGAAGGCAAGCTCGCGATGTACCAGCAGATCGTGGTGATCCCCGATTATTTCAGCTGGACCCTGGCCTACAACACCGGCGCAGCGTTCAGCTTCCTGGCCGACAGCTCCGGCTGGCAGCGCTGGTTGTTTGCCCTGATCGCCGTAGTGGTCAGTGCGGTGCTGGTGGTGTGGCTCAAGCGTCTGGGGCGCAACGAAACCTGGCTGGCCGTCGCTTTGGCGCTGGTGCTGGGTGGCGCGCTGGGCAATCTGTATGACCGCATTGCCCTGGGCCATGTGATCGATTTCATCCTGGTGCATTGGCAGAACCGCTGGTATTTCCCGGCGTTCAACTTTGCTGACAGCGCTATTACTGTCGGCGCCGTGATGCTTGCACTGGATATGTTCAAAAGTAAGAAAACCGGAGAAGCCGTTCATGACTGAACAGGTATTGGCTGAGCAACGCATCCGCCAGAACACGGAAGTCACCTTGCATTTTGCACTGCGCCTGGAGAACGGCGACACCGTCGACAGCACCTTCGACAAAGCGCCGGCGACCTTCAAGGTCGGCGACGGCAACCTGTTGCCAGGTTTCGAAGCGGCACTGTTCGGCTTCAAGGCTGGCGACAAGCGTACGCTGACGATTCAGCCGGAAAACGCCTTTGGCCAGCCTAACCCGCAGAACGTACAGATCATCCCGCGCTCGCAATTCAAGGACATGGAACTGTCGCCAGGCTTGCTGGTGATCTTCAACGATGCGGCGAATACTGAGCTGCCGGGTGTGGTGAAAGAGTTCGATGACGAGCAAGTGACCATCGACTTCAACCATCCGTTGGCCGGCAAAACCTTGACCTTTGACGTCGAGATCATCAACGTCAAATCGCTGTAACTGACCCAACCGGCTCGCGATAACATACGTTTTTCCGAATCTACGCGGTGCCCTGTAGGAGCGAGCTTGCTCGCGATGATCGTTAACGGTAACGCGTTCTTCCTGAATTAACGCGGTGTCCTGACGTCCATCGCGAGCAAGCTCGCTCCTACACAGGGCAAGACACGAGGCACAGCATGCAAATCAAACTCGCCAACCCCCGTGGCTTCTGCGCCGGCGTGGACCGGGCGATCGAAATCGTCAACCGCGCCCTGGAAGTCTTCGGGCCGCCGATCTACGTGCGCCACGAAGTGGTCCACAACAAATTCGTCGTCGAAGACCTGCGCGCTCGCGGGGCGATCTTCGTCGAGGAACTGGATCAGGTGCCGGACGACGTCATCGTGATCTTCAGTGCCCACGGCGTTTCCCAGGCCGTACGTACCGAAGCTGCCGGTCGTGGCTTGAAAGTGTTCGACGCGACGTGCCCGCTGGTGACCAAGGTGCACATCGAAGTCGCGCGCTATAGCCGCGACGGGCGTGAATGCATCCTCATCGGCCACGCCGGTCATCCGGAAGTCGAAGGCACCATGGGCCAGTACGATGGCAGTAATGGTGGCGCGATTTACCTGGTCGAAGACGAGAAAGACGTTGCGGCATTGCAGGTCCACAACCCTGAAAAACTGGCGTTCGTGACCCAGACTACTTTGTCCATGGACGACACCAGCCGCGTCATCGATGCCCTGCGTTCACGCTTCCCGGCGATCGGTGGTCCGCGCAAGGACGACATCTGCTACGCCACGCAAAACCGTCAGGACGCGGTCAAGCAACTGGCCGACGAATGCGACGTGGTGTTGGTGGTCGGCAGCCCGAACAGCTCCAACTCCAATCGCCTGCGTGAACTCGCCGAGCGCATGGCCACCCCGGCCTACCTGATCGACGGCGCCGAAGACCTGCAAAAGAGCTGGTTCGACGGTGTCGAGCGCATCGGCATCACCGCTGGTGCCTCCGCACCGGAAGTCCTGGTGCGTGGCGTGATCCAGCAGTTGCAGGCGTGGGGCGCTACCGGTGCCGATGAATTGGCCGGTCGCGAGGAAAACATCACGTTCTCCATGCCTAAAGAGTTACGGGTCCGCTCGCTGCTCTGAGTTTTTTCCTCCCTCGCATAACGCCTGTGCAGTTTTCTTGCTGCGCAGGCTGACGCGGCCGCTTGAGGCCAGCACCACCTGGAGCTGACTCACCGCTTCACGGGATGCGCAAATGTGCAATGTCCCCGATTGAAAGCCACCGTGCAGCGGTTCGCCGAGATGGCTGAATCGTACGGAAGTCCTGACATGTTGATTACCGACAGTCGGCACCCGAGCACTGCTCTGGCGTTCGATCAGTAGCGGATTGCTGCTGTCCTCATGCCCCTTGCCGCTGATATCCAGAATGATTCGCCAGCCCTGGCCCCAGTCGTCGTTTATCCCGTGAACGACAACGGTCTGATTACGCGTGATCGCTTCGCTCCTGGCACTGCGCAGACCACTGACAAGAGACGCCGCTGCTTCCTCGCGATGGTTCGATTCCGTGAGCGTTGCGAACGCCGGACTGACCAGTAGCAGAACAATCCCGGCAATTGTCAGTCCCATGAGCAGTTCGATCACGCTGAAACCTTGCTGATGCATGACATTTCCTTCCCTGGAATGCAGTGGCCCGCGCGATCCGTGCGCGAGTAACGGCAAAACAACCGGACATCTGCCGGTCGAATGCTCTAGCGTGTAGAAGCAGGTATAGCCGACGGCAACGGAGGGCACCGATGGAACATCGTACAAAAGGTTTCTCGTTGATCGAGTTGCTGGTCACGCTCGCGGTGTTTCTGATCCTGATCACCCTGGCTGTCCCGGCGTTTACCCGTTCGGTGCAAAGCACCAAGGCCGACACCGAGGTCGGTGATCTGCAACGGGGTCTGAATTTCGCCCGCCTGGAAGCGATCGACCGAGGGATCACTACCCGGATTCGTCCAACAGCGGGCGGCAGCGTCTGGACCGGGGAACTCACGGTTTATGACGGTACTGGCAATCCGGCGAATGTATTGCGGGTTGTTCCATCGATGAGCAGCGGCGCGACTCTGACGCTAACCTCAGGAGTGACCGCCATCGATTTCAATAATCTGGGGGGCTTGTCGGCACCGTCCACGGCGGTGGTGATCAGCTATGTACTGGGGGCGCAAAGCAGGACGCTGAATGTGTGTTTGAACGGACGAGTTCTATTGGGTGGAAGTTGCGGATGAGGGGATGGAGCAAGCGTGCACAGGAAGGCATGACGCTGATCGAAGTCTTGGTCGCGTTAGTGATTCTTAGCGTTGGGCTGTTGGGGGCGGCGGCGATTCAGCTGAATGCGCTGAAGTACACCGACAGCTCGCGGATGACCAGCCAGGCGAGTTTTATCGCCTACGACATGATGGACCGCATTCGCGCCAACTCCGGCGCCGACTACACCGTCACGCCTCCCACCTCGGGCAACCTGAGCGTCGCCCGGGATCAGGATCTCTACGACTTCACCAGCAACATCGTCAATTCCCTCGGCGCGACCGCGACAGGTAGCGTCGCGCTCAATCAGCGTGTGTACACCATCACCATTACCTGGGACGACTCGCGGGCCGCCAACGTCGCCAATTCCCGTCGCACCTTCGTCCTGACCAGTCGTGCCACCGTCGACCCGGTGTCGACACCATGAAGCGGCTCAATAGCGGTTTCGGCCTGATCGAACTGCTGATCGCCCTGGCGTTGAGCCTGATCGTGGTACTGGGCGTGGCGCAGGTTTTTATCGCGGCGAAGAACACCTACGTTAGCCAGAACACGGCCGCCAGCATGCAGGAAGATGCGCGTTTCGTGCTGAGCAAGATGATTCAGGAAATCCGCATGGTGGGCATGTTCGGCTGCCTGGGGACGATCACTGACGCCAGTGCGACGGGTGATTTCAATGCCAACCAGATAACGCCGATCAACTGGGATAACGCCAATCTCAAGCTCACGCTGGTGAGCGCCGATGTCGGTGGCAGTGGCGGGGCGCCGACCCGGGCTGTGGGTTCCGATCGCCGAAATACGGCGACGGCCCATACCGGCGTGCGGGGGCCCGCGACAGGGCAGCAGGCGGTTGCGATCCGGCGACTGATCTACAGTCTGAAAAACGGACAACTGACAATGGGAGCCGGCAGCGGCACGCCAACCCAATTTGTGCTGGTAGACAACGTCAGTGCCTTCAATGTGAGCTTCGGCCTCGCCAGTTCGACCACCGATACGGCCGCCTCCAGTTACAGCACCAACCCTTCCGATCCGGCACGTATTCGTAGCGTGCGCCTGACATTGACCCTCACGGACCCGAACAACCGGGTGCGCAATCAAACCTTCAACGTGGTTGCCGCTTTGCGCAACCGATTGCCATGAGGGGAGGGCCGATGAAATTATCCTCCATGACGTCTCACTCCCAGCGCGGCATGGCCCTGCTAGTCAGCCTGGTGTTTCTGCTATTGCTGACGCTGATCGGCATTTCATCCATGCAGAACGCCACCCTGCAGGAAAAAATGGCGGGCAGCGTGACCCTGCGCAACCAGTCTTTCCAGAGCGCCGAAGCGGCATTGCGCATTGGCGAAAGTGCGGTGCAAGTGGACACCTACACGTTGCCGGTCTGCAGCGGCACCAGCCAATGTGCGCCGCCGGCCGAGTCATCTTCAATCGCCGCTGCCGGGTTCAATTCCACCTCGGGGGTGACCTGGATCGCCGCCGGCACCGGTTTTTACGGAGTACAGAATATCGGCACCACCCTGACCGCCGTGAATGTGCCGAGCAATACCTCGGCAACGCTGTATCGAGTGACCGCCGTGGGTTTTCCGGGCACCTCGCGCAATTCACGCAGTGTGGTGGAGAGTATTTATGCGAAGTACTAAGACGCGCGCCGGGTGGTGGCCGCTGCTGTGTGGGGCGCTTTTGGGGCTGTACCTGTCGGCTCCGGCCTATGCCTTCACGCCGTCGGATTCTCCGTTGTTGAGCGCCGCGGCCGTTGCGCCGAACGTGATGCTATTGATCGATGACTCGGGGAGCATGAACAACATCATTTGGGCGCCGGGTTTCAATTCCGCGGCCAACTGGCCACAGATAGCGATTTGCAACTCCAACTTGTCGTGTCTAGGCGGTCAGAACCTGGACATGAGTGATACCAATATTTTGTTGTCGAGCCTCAATCGTGGAGGTTGCTCGACCAATGGCAACTGGTATGGTTTTTATCGTGGTTTTTTGGGCCTGTCATCGATCTGCCTGAAGCTGCCCGACCCGGTAGGCAATGAAAACACTCGTTACACGGCTGATTACCTGTCTTATCTGGTGGGCCTGGCCAACGGTTCGAACCGGGATTTCACCACCGGGGCCAACGCGATTCCCAACGAATACCGGATCAGCGTCGCACAGGATGTATCCACCAGCCTGGTCTCCAGCAATCGCGCGTTGCGCATTGGCCTGGCGACGTTCAATCCACCGACGAGCAGCAACTCCGGCGGTGGCGGCTTCATCGCCCGATCGATCAGCGATCTTTCACCGGTCAGCGGCAGCGTCACTCAGGCCCAGGCTGACAGCAATTACAACAATCTGCTTGCCTCCATCAACGCCTTGAGCGCCATCGCCAACACGCCGCTGGCGGAAACCTACTACGAAATAAACCGCTATTTCCGGGGGCTGGCGCCGTTCTACAACTCGACCCCGACGACGTACACCAGCCCGATTCAGTACCGCTGCCAGAAAAACTACGGTGTGGTGATCACCGATGGCTTGCCGACCTTCGACCGGACTTTTCCCACGACCGATCCGCTGGGTGGTGCTCGTCTGCCGAACTGGGATGGCGTGAACAACGATGGCGACAACCTCAACGGTGACGGAGAAGGCGATACGCTGTATCTGGACGACATCGCCAAGTTTGCCTTCGACATCGACATGCGCTCCACAGGAACCGATCTGGCCGGCAAAAGCTGGAATGCGGCGGATTTTCCCAAGCAAAATATGAACACCTACACCGTGGGTTTTACCGCCGCGAATCAGATGTTGTCGGATGCCGCCAATTACGGGCAGGGCAAGTATTACCAGGCCACCGACAGCATTGGCCTCAACACCGCGTTGTCATCTGCCCTGAGTGATATCACCTCCAAGGCCGGCTCCGGGGGCAGCGGCACCACCAGCAGCTCGATCATCGTTGCCGGCTCCGCCTATTACCAGACCAGCTATGACCCCAAGGACTGGCGCGGCACCATTAAATCCTATGGCTTCTCCTCCAATGGCGCGGTGAATACTGCCTCGGTACTCTGGAGCACCGACACGGCCATCGTGCCCGCCGCCACGGCCCCGGGCTACCAATCCTGGAACACCCTGACTAATGCCCCTATAACCCTCGCTTACAGCAATTTCGCCCCGGCGCAGCAGACGACGTTGAGTCAGAGTTTGCCCACCGGCATTACCGGCAGTGATCTAGTGGAATGGAGCAAGGGCACCAACAAAACCGGATTGAAAGTGCGCAACGTGTTGCTCGGCGACATCATCAATTCGCCCCTGGTGCTTGCATCACCCGCAGAAAAAACCGCCTCCGACCTGATCGGTGACACCAGCTACAGCACTTACCTGGCCACCAAAGCCACCAACATGAGTGCCAGTCTGGTGGTCAACGCCAACGATGGCTTTGTCAGCGTCATCAACTCGGCCAACGGTGCCCGGCGTTATGCCTACATGCCGTCCAGTGTGCTGCCATCGCTGCGCAATATCGCCGATATCGCCTACATCAACGGTGTCAGCCACAAGTTTCTGGTCGACGGTCAGGTCGGGGTGTTCGATGCCCAGCTCAACAGTGCCTGGAAAACCCTGGCACTGGGCGGGACCGGCGCAGGCGGCAAGACGTTTTACGCGTTGCAGTTGTTCGACGCCTCGGCCGGTAACGTGACCAAGGCGCTGTGGGAAATCACTGCGCCGACCACGGCAAATACGGCCAACGTTTTCAATGATCTGGGTTATGCCTACGCCCGCCCGGAAGTGGCACGCTTGGCCGACGGTCGATGGGCAGCGTTCATCTCCAACGGCTACGGCAGTAACTCCGGGGTGGCGGCGCTGTATGTCGTGGATATTCGTGACGGTTCGCTGATCAAGAAAATCGTGGTCGACAGCACCGAAACCACTAACGGCTTGTCCTCGGTAAAGCTCAAGGTCAACTCGCAGAATGTGGTGCAGGCCGCCTATGGTGGCGACTTGAAAGGGCGGCTCTGGAAGTTTGATTTGAGCGGTATCACCACGGACACCTGGGGCGTGGCGTTTTCCGGCAAACCGTTGTTTACCACCGCAGGCGGCGCGACCCAGCCGATCACGGTGCAGCCGGTGCTGGCGGACAATCCACTGGGCGGTAAGGTGGTGTTTTTTGGCACCGGCAAGTTCAACGAAACCGCCGACAAGACCAGCAAGGATTTGCAGGCGTTCTATGCCGTGTGGGACGCGAACGGTGGCGCCGGGCAGATCACCACCTCCAGTTTGCAGGCCCAGGCAGTGACGGGAGTGTTGTCGAGCAGCTCGGGACAAATCATTACCACCAGCCAGAACGAAGTGACCTATCCGGCGGAGAAAGGCTGGTACTTGCCTCTGGTCTACAACAGCGTATTGACCGGTGAGCGGGTGATCAATCAGGCCTCATTGGTACTGGGCCGGATCGTCTTCACCACCGCGATCGTGGACACCACCGACCCGTGCGCGAGCTTTGGCACCGGCAAACTGGTCGAACTGGATGCGTTCAGCGGTAAGATGCTCAACTACGCGGTGCTCGATACCACTGGCGATGGTTTGATCGACAGCACCGACACGATTTCCAGCGGGGTGGTTTTCACGGGGGGGATTCCGATCGTGAACGCCATCGTCGACGGTGGCACCGGCAAGATCGTGGGCGATACCAGCGGCGCGGTGAGCAGGCTGGTTGAAAAGGGCGGCGGCGGCAGCCGTCGCATCATGTGGCGACAAATACAGTAAGTGAGAGTTGAGGCATGCGCAGAACCAACCGAGGTTTTACCCTGATCGAAATCATGATCGTGATTGCGATCATCGGGATCGTCATTACCATTGGCTACCCGAGCCTCACCGAGTACGTGAAAAAGGGTCGCCGCACCGAAGTCGCCGGCCTGCTCTCCGAACAGGCACAGCTCCTTGAGCGCTTCTATTCGAAAAACAACGTCTACACCAATGCCACCGGGCTGAGCACTGGCAATGACTTCTACACCATTACCCCGACCCTGACCGACCAGACCTTCCTGCTGACGGCAGTGCGCAAGTCTGGCACCGCCATGACAACAGACAAGTGTGGCGATTTCACCATCACCAACACGGGTGTCCGGAGCATGGCCAATGCAACGAGCGGTCTGACGAGCAAGGATTGCTGGGGTCGCTGAGTTCCTTTTTCGGGCGCTTTTTGCGCCTCTGTCCATTTAACGGTTGGATCAAAACATGACCAGGCAACAGCAAGTGGTGATTGTCGGCGGCGGGGTGATTGGGCTGCTGACGGCGTTCAACCTGGCGTCCGAAGTGCAGAGCGTTGTGCTGCTGGATCGTTCGAACGTCGGTCAGGAGTCGTCATGGGCGGGTGGCGGTATCGTTTCGCCGCTATATCCGTGGCGTTATAGCCCGGCGGTTACCGCGCTGGCGCATTGGTCTCAGGATTTTTATCCACAGCTGGGCGAGCGACTGTTTGCAGCAACCGGCGTCGATCCTGAAGTGCACACTACCGGCTTGTATTGGCTGGATCTGGATGATGAAGCCGAGGCGCTGGCCTGGGCAGAACGGGAAAACCGGCCGTTGCGGGCTGTGGATATCTCGGCGGCGCACGACGCCGTTCCCGTGCTGGGTGGCGGTTTTTCCCGGGCAATCTACATGGCCGATGTGGCCAACGTGCGCAATCCACGGCTGGTGAAATCGCTCAAGGCTGCTTTGCTGGCACTGCCGAACGTGACGATCCATGAACAGTGCGAAGTCAGCGGGTTTATCCGCGAAGGTGCTGCGGTGGTCGGGGTGCAGACCTCGGCGGGTGCCATTCATGGTGATCAGGTGGTGCTGACTGCGGGGGCCTGGAGCGGTGACCTGCTCAAAAAACTGGGCTTGGAACTGCCGGTCGAACCGGTGAAAGGGCAGATGATTCTCTACAAATGCGCGGCGGATTTTCTGCCGAGCATGGTTCTGGCGAAGGGGCGTTATGCGATTCCTCGGCGCGACGGGCACATTCTGATTGGCAGTACGCTGGAGCATGAAGGTTTCGACAAGACCCCGACTGAGCCTGCGCTGGAGAGCCTGAAAGCGTCGGCGGTCGAGTTGATACCCGCGCTGGCGGATGCTGAGGTGGTTGGACATTGGGCCGGATTGCGGCCGGGTTCGCCGGAAGGGATTCCCTATATCGGTCAGGTTCCAGGGTTTGAAGGGTTGTGGCTCAATTGCGGGCATTACCGGAACGGGTTGGTGTTGGCGCCGGCGTCGTGTCAGTTGTTCGCGGATGTGATGTTGGGTAGGGAACCGATAATTGATCCTGCGCCGTATGCGCCGAGTGGGCGGATCTAGCCGCAACACTTTCGGCGTTGGTTAGATCGCCTTCGCGGGCAAGCCTCGCTCCTACAGTGGCATACGGCATCAAAGCTGTAGGCGCGAGGCTTGCCCGCGAAGAGGCCCTCAATCCAAGCCCAATTTCTTCAACCTGTAGCGCATCGACCGAAACGACAAATTCAACCGCTGAGCCGCCGCCGTGCGATTCCAACGGGTTTCTTCCAGCGCCTGGAGGATGAGTTTGCGTTCGACGTTTTCCAGATAGTCTTCCAGGTTGTCGATCTGCGTCAGGTCCGGCACACCCCCTTCCGGGTTGCAGTTACCCTCGGCCAGTCGCAGGTCGCTGGCCTCGATTTGTTTGTTCTCGCACAACGTATGAGCCCGTTCAAGCATGTTTTCCAGTTCCCGCACGTTGCCCGGAAAGCGATAGCTTTTCAGCGCGTCCAGCGCTTGTGGGTGGAGTTTTGCGGCGGGTTGGCCGGTGGCGGCGGCCAGGCGGTTGAGCATATGGTTGGCCAAGGTCTCAATGTCGTCCCGGCGCTCGCGCAAGGACGGCACCCGTAGCTCGATCACATTCAACCGGTAGTACAAATCCTGGCGAAAGCGTTCGGCGGCCACTTCGCCATCGAGGTCTTTGTGCGTGGCGCAGAGGATGCGTACATCGACCACGATTTCCTGCTGGCCGCCGACACTGCGTACGGCTTTCTCCTGGATCGCCCTGAGTAGTTTGACCTGCATCGCCAGTGGTAAATCAGCCACTTCGTCGAGGAACAGAGTGCCGCCGTTCGCTGCCTGGAAAAGCCCGGGTTTATCTTCAAAGGCACCGCTGAAGCTGCCTTTGCGATGCCCGAAAAACTCGCTTTCCATCAACTCTGACGGGATCGCCCCGCAGTTGACCGGGATAAACGGTTGCTTGGCGCGCGGCCCTTGCTCGTGGATCAGTCGGGCAACCAACTCCTTGCCGCTGCCGGATTCGCCGCTGATGTAGACCGGCGCCTGGCTGCGGGCCAGTTTGTCGATGTGTTTACGCAGGCTACGCATGGGCAATGAATCGCCCAGCAACCGCCGATCGATGGAAGTGCCGGAGCAGCCCGCCGTGGGTAAACGCAGGGCGCTGCTGACCAGTTCCCGCAGGCGAGTGAGGTCGACCGGTTTGGTCAGGAAGTCGAAGGCACCCGCCTTAAGGGCGTTGATCGCTATTTCCAGGCTGCCATAGGCGGTGATCATTGCCACGGGTAGGTGAGGGTGGCGTTGCTGGATGTAGTGCACCAGTTCAAGGCCGGTGCCATCCGGCAGGCGCATGTCGGTCAGGCACAGATCGAACGTCTCCCGCGTCAGCAGGGCCTGGGCTTCGCCGAGGTTGCGGGCACTGAAGGTCTCGAGTTTCATCCGTCCCAGGGTGATTTCCAGGAGTTCGCGGATATCCGGTTCGTCGTCGACGATCAGGACTTTTTGCCGTGAGCTAGTGTTCAACTTTGTTTCCGTCCGTGAGCAAAGGTGATACGAAAGCAGCCGCCGCCTTGGCGTGGTTTGAAGTCTAGGCGGGCCTGGTTGCTTTCGCACAGCTCACGGGACAGATACAGCCCCAGGCCAGTGCCTTGGGTGCTGGTGGTGAAGAAGGGTTCGAACAGGTGCGCCTGATGGTCCAGTGCCACGCCGGGTCCATTGTCGAGGATCTCAAGGACTGGCAGCTGGCTGTCGGGATCGACAAACAACTCGAGCCTGACCTGCGCCGGGTCGTGGCTCAGGGCGCTATGGCGCCAGGCGTTGCGTACCAGATTGTCGAGAATCTGCGTCAGCTGGTTCGGATCCATCAAGGTCTTGAAGTCTCCCGAGCCTATACGCAAGTGAACCTGCTGACCTTCGGTCGCCCGCTCGCGGGTTTCGGCGACGAACTGTTCCAGCCACGGCTTCAGATCGAGCCTTTGCGGCACGGTTTGCTCGCGGCGGGACAGTTGCAGGACATTTTCGATTACCCGATTCATTCGCTGAGAGTGGTCTTGAACAATTTGTGTCAGACGTCGATCCGCGCCGTTCAGTTCCTCTGATTCTTGTAATAGCTGCGCGGCATGACTAATGGCGCCCAGTGGATTGCGGATTTCATGGGCGATGCCGGCGGTCAGACGGCCGAGGGCAGCAAGTTTCAGCTGCTGGGCGGGTTGAGCGATTTGCGCGAGGGCTTCGAGAAACACCAGGGGCTGGTGGTGTGGGCGTTGGTCCAGCGCGATGAAACTCGGCTGCAGTTCCAGGCCGCTGTGGGCGACTTTCAGGCTCTGGGGGCGCAACGTGGGGTTGTTGAGCCACGGTTCCAGGCGTTCGACCAGGGTGGGTGAGTGGTCATCGATCAGTTGACCTTCGAGGCGGTCGCGTCCCAGCAGGGTCAAGGCACTGTGGGGGGCCAGTTGACCCCGCCGCTGGTCGTCGAGGACCAGGATGCCGGTGCGCATGCGTTGCAGGATCAGTGCGTTGAGGGCTTCAAGTCCGACGACTTCACTGGCCCGCTGTTCGGCCAGGGTTTCGCTGACTTCCAGGCGTCGCATCAGGCCTTGCACCAGCAATGCCGCGGCAAAACACAGGGCGCCGAGCGTACCGACCTGGAGATAGTCATTGGGGCTGGCGGGATGGTTGAAGCTCAGGAGGAAGCTCGAGCCGACGATGCCGATCGCACCGATGGCGGCAATCAGCAGGCCGATGGAGCGTCGCAACAAGGTGTTGCCTATGGCCACCGATACAATCAGCAGGTTGCCGATGGCGCTGGCCACACCGCCGGCGGCGTAGAACAGGCCGCACAGGAGCAGTACGTCGATCAGCGCGAGGGTAAACAGTTGCGTGGGGCGTCGAGTGTCTTCGAGGAAGACCACCAGCAGGATATTCAGCACCAGGTACAGCCAGCTGCCATTGCGCAGCAAGATGTCATTGGCGGACGTCAGCAACTGGTTGTCCATGTTGCTGGAGATCAGCAGCACCAGGGTGATGCCGATGCTTAATCGGTAAAGATGATAAAGGCGCAGCAGTCGCTGCGCCCGTGTGCTGCCGGGACGGGACGTCTCAGCGATCACTGGTGCCCGGGCCTTGCTCAAGATGAGCCTGGCTGCAATACCACTGTTGTTGAAGGTTTAGCGCGCGGTCGCGGGGCAGGTGGACGCCGCAATGGGCGCAGCGGACCATCGGTGCTGCTTCCAGTTCGGCAGAGGACTTGGGCACGGACGCCTGGCCCTTGAACTTGCGCCAGAACCATACTGCAGCGGCAATCAGGGCGATCCAGAACAATAAACGAAGCATGATGAGCTGCTTTTTAGCTAATGATCAGCCAGTTTAGCCGGGGGAGATGGCAGGCGCACAGCGAATATAATATGTAGGAGCGAGCTTGCTCGCGATGGACGTTAACGATAACGCGTGTCTTCTGAAGAAACGCGTTGCCCTCAAGTCCATCGCGAGCAAGCTCGCTCCTACAGGGGCGGCATGTGTCAGTCGAACACACCGAAGGTCATGTAGCTGAACCACGAGCGGTCGCTGTTGTTGCCTTCCGCTTCGTGATTCTCTTCTTCGATCACGTCGCCATTTTGATCTTTAGGCTTGAGATCGCTCGGGATCGCGTCCTTCGCATCCTGGAACTGCTTCTGCACATCCTGGTTGGCGCGGGTTTCGCCCGGCGGCAGCGGCGGACGGGATTCGATCAGGCCCAGGGTCGCCTTGCTCAACCACGAACGGTTGTCGGCTTCGGCTACCGATGGCACGAACTGACCGTCCACCAGGCTTGGGTGGTTCGGGTAGTTGAGCTTCAGGGTTTCCAGGCTGGTGGCCGCCAGGTCATCGAGGTGCAGACGCTGGTAAGCCTCGGTCATCACCGCCAGGCCGTCACCGACCGAAGGGGTTTCCTGGAAGTTTTCCACCACATAACGACCACGGTTCGCGGCAGCGACATAGGCCTGACGAGTCAGGTAGTAGTCGGCAACGTGAATCTCGTAGGCGGCCAGCAGGTTGCGCAAGTAGATCATGCGCTGCTTGGCGTCTGGTGCGTAACGGCTGTTCGGGAAGCGACTGGTCAGCTGGGCGAACTCGTTGTAGGAGTCGCGAGCGGCACCCGGGTCACGCTTGGTCATGTCCAGCGGCAGGAAGCGCGCCAACAGGCCAACGTCCTGATCGAACGAGGTCAGGCCCTTGAGGTAGTAGGCGTAATCCACGTTCGGGTGCTGCGGGTGCAGGCGAATGAAACGCTCGGCAGCGGACTTCGCAGCCTCTGGCTCGGTGTTCTTGTAGTTGGCGTAGATGAGCTCGAGTTGAGCCTGATCGGCGTAGCGGCCGAACGGATAACGCGACTCCAGCGCTTTCAGCTTGGCTGTGGCGGCAGTGTAGCTATTATTGTCGAGATCTTGCTGAGCCTGCTGGTACAGCTCGACTTCGCTAAGGTTTTCGTCTACGACTTCCTTCGATGAGCAAGCAGCGGTCAATGCGAGGATGGCGATCAGCAGCAGGTGTTTCACTTGCATGGCGGCTTGCGTCCCTATGACGGCCGCTGTCTTGGGCGGGGCCGTCCTGTTATGATGAGCGCCCCGTTGAATAGCCTCGGGGCAAAAGACGCCGTATTTAACCACAAGCGCGCAGCCGAAACCAAAGGCTGTGCCGACGCCTAGTCTGAGCATGTCCGATAAAATTGAACTTCGCGCAGAGGTGCCGTCCGAATTGGGCGGCCAACGCCTCGATCAAGTCGCCGCACAATTATTCGCTGAGCACTCGCGCTCGCGCCTTTCCGCCTGGATCAAAGACGGCCGCCTGACTGTGGATGGGGCGGTTATCCGCCCGCGAGACATCGTTCACGGTGGCGCCATTCTTGAACTGACTGCCGAGCAGGAAGCTCAGGGCGAATGGATCGCTCAAGACATCGAGCTGGACATCGTCTATGAAGACGACGACATCCTGGTGATCAACAAGCCTGCGGGCCTGGTGGTGCACCCGGCTGCCGGTCATGCCGATGGCACCTTGCTCAACGCCTTGCTGCACCACGTGCCGGACATTATCAATGTGCCCCGCGCCGGTATCGTGCATCGTCTGGACAAGGACACCACCGGTCTGATGGTGGTGGCCAAGACCATTCAAGCTCAGACGCAACTGGTCACTCAGTTGCAGAGCCGTAGCGTCAGCCGGATCTACGAGTGCATCGTGATTGGCGTGGTGACTGCCGGTGGCAAGATCAACGCGCCGATCGGTCGTCATGGCCAGCAACGCCAGCGCATGGCCGTGATGGAAGGGGGCAAGCAAGCCGTCAGCCATTACCGCGTGCTCGAGCGTTTCCGCTCCCACACTCACGTGCGGGTGAAGCTGGAAACCGGTCGTACGCACCAGATTCGTGTGCACATGGCGCACATCAACTACCCGTTGGTCGGAGATCCTGCCTATGGCGGACGTTTCCGCATCCCGCCGGCAGCCAGTGTGACCATGGTCGAATCGTTGAAGGCGTTCCCGCGTCAGGCACTGCATGCGCGGTTCCTGGAGCTGGATCACCCGACCACCGGTAAACGCATGAGCTGGGAATCGCCGTTGCCGGACGATTTCGTCTGGTTGCTGACCCTGCTCAAGCAAGACCGTGAGGCGTTCATCGGATGAGTGACTGGCTAATTCCCGACTGGCCTGCGCCTGCCGGGGTGAAAGCCTGCGTCACCACCCGAGCGGGCGGCGTCAGTCTGGCGCCGTTCGACAGCCTCAACCTCGGCGATCATGTCGACGACAGCCCTGAAGCCGTCGCCGAAAATCGCCGTCGCCTCACCGATCATTTCTCTATTCAACCGGCCTGGTTGCAGCAGGTTCACGGCATCGTCGTGGCTCATGCAGAACCGGGCCGGGTGGCCACTGCCGACGCCAGCTGGACGGCAACGCCCGGTATCGCCTGCGCGGCGATGACTGCCGACTGCTTGCCGGCGCTGTTCTGTGACCGCGCCGGCACTCGCGTCGCGGCGGCCCATGCCGGTTGGCGCGGGTTGGCGGCGGGTGTGCTGGAAGCCACCCTCGACAGCCTGGCCGTGGCACCGTCCGAGGTGCTGGTCTGGCTCGGCCCGGCCATTGGCCCGCAAGCGTTTGAAGTCGGCCCGGAAGTGCGCGAAACGTTCGTCCAGCAACAGCCTGAAGCCGGCAACGCCTTTTTGCCCAGCGCCAATGCTGGCAAATTCATGGCTGACATCTATCAGCTGGCGCGTTTGCGCCTGGCCGCTCGCGGTGTAACTGCCGTTTACGGTGGCGGTTTCTGTACCGTGACCGATCCGCGCTTCTTTTCCTTCCGCCGCAGCCCAAAAACCGGCCGATTCGCCTCCCTTATCTGGCTCGAACGCTAGACTTCTCTGATCTACATCAACTCTACCGCGCTTGAAACTCCCAGAATCGACCACATCTAAGTGATATCTGGCAGGTTTCTTCATTCAGGATGTTTATAGGTCCGGCCTGCTCAAAAGGAAGGTGACCCATGCGTATAGACCGTTTAACCAGCAAGTTGCAGTTAGCCTTGTCCGACGCCCAATCCTTGGCCGTCGGCCTTGATCATCCGGGCATTGAACCGGCGCATTTGATGCAAGCCATGCTTGAACAGCAGGGTGGTTCGATCAAACCCCTGTTGATGCAAGTAGGTTTCGACGTCAACAGCTTGCGTAAAGAGCTGACCAAAGAGCTCGATCAACTACCGAAAATCCAGAACCCGACCGGCGACGTCAACATGTCGCAGGATCTGGCGCGCCTGCTCAACCAGGCCGACCGTCTGGCCCAGCAGAAGGGCGACCAGTTCATCTCCAGCGAATTGGTGTTGCTCGCCGCGATGGACGAGAACAGCAAGCTTGGCAAACTGTTGCTCGGCCAGGGCGTCAGCAAAAAAGCCCTGGAAAACGCGATCAACAACCTGCGCGGTGGAGAAGCCGTCAATGACGCCAACCACGAAGAGTCGCGCCAGGCGCTGGATAAATACACCGTCGACCTGACCAAGCGCGCCGAAGAAGGCAAGCTCGACCCGGTGATCGGCCGTGACGATGAAATTCGCCGGACCATTCAGGTGCTGCAACGCCGCACCAAGAACAACCCGGTGCTGATCGGTGAGCCTGGCGTCGGTAAAACCGCCATCGCCGAAGGTTTGGCCCAGCGCATCATCAACGGCGAAGTGCCGGATGGCCTCAAGGGCAAGCGCCTGTTGTCGCTGGACATGGGGTCGCTGATTGCCGGTGCCAAGTACCGCGGCGAGTTCGAAGAACGCCTGAAATCCCTGCTCAACGAACTGTCGAAGCAGGAAGGTCAGATCATTCTGTTCATCGACGAACTGCACACCATGGTCGGCGCCGGCAAGGGCGAAGGCTCGATGGACGCTGGCAACATGCTCAAGCCGGCACTGGCTCGCGGCGAGTTGCATTGCGTCGGTGCGACCACGCTCAACGAGTACCGCCAATATATAGAGAAGGACGCCGCGCTTGAGCGACGCTTCCAGAAAGTCCTGGTGGACGAGCCGAGCGAAGAAGACACCATCGCCATCTTGCGTGGCCTGAAAGAGCGTTACGAAGTTCACCACAAGGTGGCGATCACCGACGGCGCGATCATTGCGGCGGCCAAGCTCAGCCATCGCTACATTACGGATCGTCAATTGCCGGACAAGGCCATCGACCTGATCGATGAAGCCGCCAGCCGCATCCGCATGGAGATCGATTCCAAGCCGGAAGTGCTGGACCGTCTGGAGCGTCGCCTGATTCAGCTGAAGGTGGAATCCCAGGCGCTGAAGAAAGAAAGCGACGACGCGGCGAAGAAGCGTCTGGAAAAACTTCAGGAAGAAATCGTTCGTCACGAGCGTGAGTATTCGGACCTCGAAGAAATCGGGAGCGCGGAAAAAGCCGAAGTCCAGGGCTCTGCGCAGACCCAGCAGAAAATCGACCAGTCCCGTCAGGAACTGGAAACCGCCCGCCGCAAAGGCGACCTGAACCGCATGGCCGAGCTGCAATACGGGGGGATCCCGGACCTGGAGCGCAGCCTGCAAATGGTCGAGCAGCACGGCAAAAGCGAAAACCAGTTGCTGCGTAGCAAGGTGACTGAAGAAGAGATCGCCGAAGTCGTGTCGAAGTGGACCGGCATTCCGGTGTCGAAGATGCTCGAAGGCGAGCGCGACAAGCTGATGAAGATGGAAAGCCTGTTGCACCAACGCGTGATCGGCCAGGACGAAGCGGTGATTGCCGTTTCCAACGCGGTGCGGCGTTCGCGGGCCGGGTTGTCCGACCCGAATCGCCCAAGCGGTTCGTTCATGTTCCTCGGCCCGACCGGTGTCGGTAAAACCGAGTTGTGCAAGGCGCTGGCCGAATTCCTCTTTGATACTGAAGAGGCGATGGTGCGGATCGATATGTCCGAGTTCATGGAGAAACATTCCGTCGCTCGTCTGATCGGTGCGCCACCAGGCTACGTAGGCTATGAAGAGGGCGGTTACCTGACCGAGGCGGTGCGTCGCAAGCCTTATTCGGTGATCCTCCTTGACGAGGTCGAGAAGGCCCACCCGGACGTGTTCAACATCTTGCTGCAAGTGCTGGAAGATGGTCGCTTGACGGACAGCCATGGCCGCACGGTGGATTTCAAGAATACCGTGATCGTCATGACCTCCAACCTGGGCTCGGTGCAGATCCAGGAACTGGTGGGTGATCGTGAGGCTCAGCGTGCGGCGGTGATGGACGCGATTTCCACGCATTTCCGTCCGGAGTTCATCAACCGGGTGGATGAAGTGGTGATCTTCGAGCCATTGGCTCGTGATCAGATCGCGGGCATTACCGAGATCCAGTTGGGTCGCCTGCGCAGTCGTCTGACCGAGCGCGAGCTGAAGCTGGAACTCAGCCCTGAAGCCATGGATAAGCTGATTGCTGTCGGTTACGACCCGGTATACGGCGCACGGCCGCTCAAACGAGCGATCCAGCGCTGGATCGAAAACCCGCTGGCGCAGCTGATTCTGTCGGGCCGCTTCATGCCGGGCGACACCGCGGTGGGTACAGTGGAAAACGACGAAATCGTTTTCGCCTGACCCAAAGTGGCGGCGCAATAAACGAGGCCTCGCATTGCGAGGCCTTTTTTTCGCCAGGCTGTTGAACTCTAAGGAAAAGGCTTGTAAAGTGCGCCCCGCAGTAAGTCACCCGCGAGGGTTTCTGCTCCCCAAGCAGGAATCCAAAATAAGTTGCAAATCATTAACTTGAAAGCAATTTAGGGGGTTGACAGAGGTGCTGAAGATTGTAGAATAGCGCGCCTCAGACACACGAACGCAGCGATGCGAACGGGTTGAAGAGAACGCAAAAAGTTTCAAACGTTGTAATTGAAATATGTAGTTCCGTGATAGCTCAGTCGGTAGAGCAAATGACTGTTAATCATTGGGTCCCAGGTTCGAGTCCTGGTCACGGAGCCAATTTCAAACCGGGGTATAGCGCAGTCCGGTAGCGCGCCTGCTTTGGGAGCAGGATGTCAGGAGTTCGAATCCCCTTACCCCGACCATTTTTGGGTCGTTAGCTCAGTTGGTAGAGCAGTTGGCTTTTAACCAATTGGTCGTAGGTTCGAATCCCACACGACCCACCATTTTTGAAACCAGTTAACGCTGGAATCAGATCTTAAGATCAGACGCCAAAAGCTCTGTTCGCAGAAGGCGCCTTTCAAAGGTGCCTTTTTTTTACCGGGGTATAGCGCAGTCCGGTAGCGCGCCTGCTTTGGGAGCAGGATGTCAGGAGTTCGAATCCCCTTACCCCGACCATATTAAAAATCCTCGTATCGAAAGATACGGGGATTTTTTTTGTCTGCGGATAATGACCCAGCGCTTTCAGGTGTAAAAACTCCGGACGAAAAAAAGCCGCGCTTCTCGATGGAAAAGCGCGGCCTGGCTCACAGACGCTTAGGCGCCGTCTTGGTCTTTCAGGTGTTCGAACAAACCTTTTGGCATTTTCTTGCCGTTGGCTTCGAAGTTGGCTTTTACGTTGTTGTAAGCCTCTTGCTCATCGATGAAGCCGTCATGGTTGGTGTCGATCTTGTCGAAATTGGACTTCGGCGCGACTTTCAGAAATTCGGCACGGGAGACCTTACCGTCGCCATCCGTGTCGGTTTTCGCCATCGAGGCATCCCCACACTTACCTTCGCCACATTTGCCTTCCGGGGTCTTCACCACCTGTTCGGCCGAGGCCAGCAGGTAGCCTTGAGTCAGAGGCTGCGCAGCGAACACGGAGCCGGACAACATCATGCCACCGGCCAAAACAGCGCCGAGCAGACCGATAGTGTTTTTGGTGGTACGGGACATTTCAATACTCCTGGGTTGCACGACACAACCGTTCGATAAAGGACGCCACGTAAGTGCGGCGATAACCGAAGCAGGCGGTGCCTTGCTCGGGTGTGGCCATTTAGCGGGCGTGGTGTATCGCTACTGTGTCGTGCAAGGGGGGAGTTTGTAAGCAAAGGGCGCAATTGCGGGGATAGATACAGTGAGACACAGAAGTGTTCGCGGGTTAGACCGAGGCGCCTGCTTCGCGGGCAAGCCTCGCTCCTACGGACACATAACCTGTAGGAGCGAGGCTTGCCCGCGAAGAGGCCCTGACTGACGACGAGGATCTTAATGCAGCTTGAGCCGCGGCTCAGTCCCGCGTCCGATCTTGCTGCCGAGCATCAGCATCGCCGTGCGAAACGCGCCATACAGCGCCATCTGGTGCATCCGGTACAGCGACACGTAAAACATCCGCGCCAGCCAACCCTCGAGCATCACGCTGCCGGTGAGGTTGCCCATCAAGTTACCCACAGCCGAAAAACGTGACAGCGAGATCAGCGAGCCGTAGTCGGTGTACTTGTACTCCGGCAACGCCTTGCCTTCGATCCGCAGTTTCAGCGATTTGGCCAGCAACGAAGCCTGCTGATGCGCAGCCTGCGCCCGTGGCGGCACATTGCGGTCGGTGCCCGGTTGCGGGCAAGCGGCGCAGTCACCGAAGGCGAAGATGTTTTCATCGCGGGTGGTTTGCAGGGTCGGCAGCACTTGCAGCTGATTGATGCGGTTGGTTTCCAGGCCATCGATGTCCTTGAGGAAACCCGGTGCACGAATCCCGGCAGCCCAGACTTTCAGGCTGGCGTTGATCACTTTGCCGTCGGCGGTGATCAGGCTGTCGGCGGTCACTTCACTGACGGCGGCGTTGGTCATGACATTGACCCCGAGTTTCTCCAGGGTTTTATGCACAGGCCCGCCAATCCGTTCCGGCAGCGCAGGCAGAACCCGTGGCCCGGCCTCGATCAGGGTGATGTGCATGTTTTCGGGTTTGATCCGGTCCAGGCCGTAAGCCGCCAGTTCATGAGCGGCGTTGTGCAGTTCGGCAGCCAGTTCGACCCCGGTGGCACCGGCGCCGACGATGGCCACGCTGATTTGCTCGACCTTGTCGGTTTGCCCTGCGTGGGCGCGCAAGTAGTGGTTGAGCAATTGCTGGTGGAAACGCTCGGCCTGTTTGCGGGTGTCGAGGAACAGGCAATGCTGCGCCGCGCCTTGGGTGCCGAAATCGTTGGTGGTGCTGCCGACGGAGATCACCAGCGAGTCGTAAGCCACTTCACGGGCCGGCACCAATTCCACGCCGGCTTCGTCGTAGGTGGCGGCCAGCTGGATTTTCTTCTGCGCCCGATCGAGCCCGCTCATGCGCCCCAGTTGGAACTCGAAGTGGTTCCATTTGGCTTGGGCCACATAGTTGAGTTCGTCTTCGGAAGAGTTCAACGACCCGGCCGCCACTTCATGCAACAGCGGTTTCCAGATATGGGTCAGGTTCGCGTCGACCAGCATGATGCTGGCCGTGCCGCGCTTGCCCAGAGTCTTACCCAGACGGGTAGCCAACTCCAGACCGCCGGCGCCGCCGCCAACGATGACAATACGATGAGTCATGGGGATATCTCGCAAGGCTAAAAGAAATCGGTGCAATTACCCGAGCGAGCGCGAGGCAGCTCATAGCGTCAGGTAACTGATAAATCGGCTCAACAGGCCTAAACCAATGGTCACTGCCAACACCACCACCAGGAGCATCCACGGCCGGAAGGGCCGGCGCTCGACTTGGTGCTGGGACAGGTGCAGGTACTCTTCGACATGCTTCTGGTCGTCCGGGTTCAGGCGGCTGGTCATATTGGGCCTCGTCAGGGGTAGACGTAGCTGAATGTGTAGAAGCTACAGGCTGATTTAACGAACGTTGAACGGAGCATAGCCGCTGTCCGGAATAGGCTCGACGCTCACCGTATCGTCCAGGCGAATGATTCCACTTTGTAACACTCGGGCGGTGATTCCGCCATGTCCGCGAACGGCCTGAAACGTCCCGGGGCCGAGGTTGTTTTGCAGGCGCGCGCAGGGCTGGCACCAACCCGTGGTTTCGAAAATCGCCTGGCCAATCCTGAAGCGTCGGCCCTTGAGGCTGAACAAATTGATGCCGCTGATAACCAGATTGCGCCGCAAATCTTTTGGCAACACCGGTTGATCGTCGGGGCGGCCCATCAGCGAACTGATCACCGCTAGGTGTTCCCACTGAATCAGCGTCACCTGCCGCGCATTGCGCACGCCTGGCCGGGCGCGATCGCCGGTCAACCCGGCTTCAAGCCGCGCTTCCACCGCCTCCAGTTCGATCATTGGCGCATGAGGTGCGGGGCGCACGCCGATCCAGCGTACACGGCCGATCTGCGGGACTTCAGCAATCAGTTCCTGCAATGGACTCACAGACTGATCCCAACGTCGAAAACGATGCTGCGACCGAGGTTGCTGCGCAGGAAATCCGGCGCATCCGGATGAGCGAACAGCACACGAGCGAAGGTCGGACCCACCAGCGACAACGAGCGCCAGCCCTGGCGCAGGTATTCGGTCGGCGGCGGGAAATGGCTGTTGAGGTCCAGCACTTCGCGCTTGAGGCTGGCGAAGGCGATGATGTCCAGCTCGCCAAGGTCCATGCCGCGTTCTTTATAGTTATGCGCTTTTTTGCGCAAGGTCGGCGCCAGTCTCAGCAAAAATTCATTGGCCGGAATGCGCCGGGGCTTGGCCTCGCGGCGTACCAGCGAACTCAGGGAAAACGCGCTGCGCCGACGTTGCAGCTCGTCGCGCCATTCGTCGTTGAGGCGCCGGCCCTCGTCGAGCACGAAGAACACCTCGAAATTCGCCTCACGAAACAGCACGTCCGGCGGTTCCCCGGCCGGGGCGAATTCGTCGGCGCGATAAGGAATGTTCAGGCCTTGCAGCAGGCGCTGGCAGACCCAACGCTCACGCTCCCATTTGCGGGCATTGGACAGAAAGGCGTTGGCTTGCTCGGCCGCGATGGTCAGCAGGCGTAAATAGTCTGAGTCATCCATAGGCCCAAGCTTAGCGTTCAAATGCGATCGCAAAGAAGACAATTTGTCGGAGCAGGCCGGCCTCGCTCGAAAATTCCTCGGCACAACCCTGCCGTAATCCTCACCCAAGTCCCGACTTCACAGCCGTGCACAAAACGGATAGCGATCTGCGTGAAGCGGATATTGCACGGTTCCAGGCCGCTCTACCCTCGGCTGTACGGACGTCAGCCGCTTTCCCGACGCTCTTACAAAAACAACAACAAGAGATAAATGCCATGCGCAAGATCGACGTACACGAGGTTATCGACAACGCTCGTTTCAACCGTTTTCACTGGATGGTGCTGTTCTGGTGCGCCCTGATCATCATCTTCGATGGTTACGATTTGGTGATCTACGGCGTGGGGTTGCCGATGCTGATGAAAGAGTGGGGGCTCAGTCCTCTGCAAGCCGGGGCGCTGGGCAGTTATGCACTGTTCGGGATGATGTTCGGCGCGCTGTTTTTCGGCCCGTTGTCGGACAAGATCGGCCGCAAAAAAGCCATCACGATCTGCGTGATGCTCTTCAGCGGTTTTACCGTGCTCAACGGATTTGCCCGCAACCCCACCGAGTTTGGCCTCTGCCGCTTCATTGCCGGGTTGGGCATTGGCGGGGTGATGCCCAACGTCGTGGCGCTGATGAACGAGTACGCGCCGAAGAAAATCCGCAGCACGCTGGTGGCGATCATGTTCAGCGGCTATTCGGTGGGCGGCATGCTCTCGGCCGGACTGGGCATCGTGTTGATCCCGAGCTTCGGCTGGCAGTCGGTGTTTTACGTGGCGGTGCTGCCACTGCTGATGTTGCCGTTGATCATGTACTTCTTGCCCGAATCGGCGGGTTTCATGCTGCGTCAGGGGCGCAATGAAGAAGCGCGCAAAATCCTCGAGCGGGTTGATCCGGCTTACACCGCGCACTCGAGCGATCAGCTGCACATGAGCGAAGTCAAAGGCACCGGCACACCGGTGTTGCAACTGTTCCGTGAGGGTCGCGCGCTGCGCACGCTGATGCTGTGGCTGGCGTTTTTCTGCTGCTTGTTGATGGTCTACGCCTTGAGTTCCTGGCTGCCGAAACTGATGGCGAACGCCGGTTACAGCCTGGGCTCGAGCCTGTCATTCCTGGTGGTGCTCAACTTCGGCGCCATCTTCGGCGCGGTCGGCGGCGGGGTACTGGGTGACACGCTCAATCTGCCGCGCGTGCTGGCAGTGTTTTTTGCGGTGGCTGCGGTGTCGATCACCTTGCTCGGTTTCAACAGCCCGACGCCCGTGTTGTACCGGCTGATCGCCATTGCCGGCGCCACCACCATTGGCTCGCAGATTCTGTTGTACGCCTGCGCCGCGCAGTTCTATTCCATGACTATTCGCTCCACCGGTCTGGGCTGGGCCTCGGGCATCGGGCGCAACGGCGCGATTGTCGGGCCACTGCTGGGTGGTGCCTTGCTGGGGATCAGCCTGCCACTGCAACTGAACTTCATGGCATTTGCCTTACCCGGCGCGGTAGCCGCCATCGCGATGACGGTGTTCGCGATCAGCAGTCAGCGCAGCGCCCGGCAAGAGCGATTGGACCTGCGCCCTGGTACGTCGGGGTCTTTCGGCGAAGTTTCATGAACGCGTTCGTCCGGGACTTTTCCCTGTCCGCGGCCGTCGCCGGATTTATCGCCACGGTGATTTCCTACGCCGGCCCGTTGGTGATCATCTTCCAGGCTGCCGAGACTGCGCACCTCTCGCGGGAAGTGCTGTCGTCCTGGGTCTGGGCCATTTCCATCGGCAGCGCGGTGCTCGGCATTGGCTTGAGCCTGCGCTACCGCGTGCCGGTCATCATTGCGTGGTCGGCACCGGGCTCGGCGTTGCTGGTGGCCTTGTTGCCGGGGATTTCCATGGCAGAGGCGGCGGGGGCTTATCTGGTCAGCAGCCTGATTATCTTTCTGATCGGGGTGTCGGGGGCTTTCGACCGGATCATCAGCAAGCTGCCCGCAGCGATTGCCGCGGCGATGCTGGCGGGGATTCTGTTCAGCTTCGGCACCGGTTTGTTCGTCTCGTTGCAAGGCAAGCCGTGGCTGGTGTTGGCGATGTTTGCCACGTACCTGATCTGCAAGCGGGTGATGCCGCGTTATGCGGTGTTGATGGTGCTGCTGGTGGGCTGTTCCAGCGCCTTTTTCGCCGGTGATTTGCACCGCGAAGCGCTGGTGATCGGTTTGGCCACGCCGGTATGGATCACGCCTGAGTTCAGCCTGAGCGCGACCCTGAACATTGCCCTGCCGTTGGTGATGGTGGCGCTGACCGGCCAGTTTGTGCCCGGCATGGCGGTGCTGCGCGCCAGCGGTTACCGGTTGCCTGCGAGCCCGATCATCGCCAGCAGCGCATTGGGCACTGCACTGTTGGCTCCGTTCGGTTGCCATGGGCTGAATCTGGCGGCGATTACCGCGGCCATGTGTACCGGCCGCGAGGCGCACGAAGATCCGCGCAAACGCTATGTGGCCGGGGTCGTTGGGGGGCTGTGTTACCTGGTGCTGGGGATCTTTGGCGCGACCCTGGTTTCGCTGTTTTCAGCGTTTCCCAAAGAACTGATCTCGGCATTGGCCGGGCTGGCGCTGTTCGCTGCGATTGCCGGGGCGTTGGCTGGCGCGATGGCCGTGCCGAGTGATCGCGAGGCGGCGCTGGTGACCTTTCTCACCACGGCGTCGGGCATGTCGCTGTTTGGTTTGTCCGCCGCATTTTGGGGGCTGATTTTCGGAATGGTCACGCACTTGCTGTTAAGCGCCCGTCGTCCCATTTCCCGCACTGAATCTGCTGCGGCTGAAGCACTTCAACCTGTCGATCAATAAAAATAAGAGAAACAACGATGAAACAGATTCTTCCAACAACCGGTTCGGTGTTGTCCATGGCGCTCGTCTCGAGTTTCTCCGCGAGCGCGATGGCGGGCGGCTTTATCGAAGACACCACGGCCACCTTGCAAGCGCGTAATTACTACTTCAGCCGGGACTTCTCCGACATCGTCGGGGCCAACCAACAATCGAAGGCCGAAGAGTGGGCGCAGGGCTTCATCCTTAACGTCAAATCCGGTTACACCCAAGGGCCGGTCGGTTTTGGGGTGGACGTCATTGGCCTGCTCGGCCTCAAGCTCGACAGCAGTCCGGACCGGGTCAATACCGGGTTGCTGCCGGTGCAGGGTGATGGGCGCGCGGCGAATGATTACAGCCGTCTGGAGGGCGCGTTGAAGGTGCGTTACTCGAAAACCGAGCTGAAAGTGGGGGAGTTGCAGCCCAATCTGCCGGTGCTGGCCTTCAGCGATATCCGTCTGCTGCCGCCTAGTTATCAAGGGGCGAGCATCAGTTCCAATGAAATTAACGGCTTGACCGTGCAAGGCGGTCACTTGAGTTCGACCAGCCTGCGTAACGAGGCCGGAGACGAAAAGATGCAAGCCATGCTCGGGCACGTGCCGCAACGTCAGGTCAGCAGTGATGGCTTCAACTATGCCGGCGCCGATTACGCCTTCAACGATAAACGCAGCTCGGTCAGCGCCTGGTTCGGGCAGCTGGAAGACATCTACAACCAGCGTTTTCTTGGCCTCAAGCACAGTCAGCCAATGGGCGACTGGGTATTGGGCGCCAACCTCGGTTATTACGATTCACGCGAAGATGGCAAGAAGTTGCTGGGCAACATCGACAATCAGGCTTTTTTCTCGCTGCTGTCGGCGAAGCGTGGCGGTCACACGTTTTATGTCGGCTATCAGGGCATGTTTGGCGGCAGCGCTTTTCCGCGAGTCTTTGCCAACATCTCGCCGCTGGGCAACGAGGTGCCGACCTACGAGTTCGCCTACACCGATGAACGCTCCTGGCAGGCGCGTTATGACTACGATTTCGCGGCCCTTGGTGTGCCGGGGTTGACCAGCACCGTGCGTTACATCTCAGGCAACAATGTCGATACCGGGCAGGGGTTTGAAGGCAAGGATCGTGAGCGGGACCTGGACCTTGGCTATGTGCTGCAGAGTGGCAGCCTCAAAGGCCTCGGGATTCGGGTGCGCAATGCGATGGCGCGGTCTAACTATCGCAGTGATATTGACGAGAACCGGTTGATCCTCAGTTATACCTGGACGTTGTTATGAGGCGCTGATTACAGGTTGCTCGTGCAGTTGCCCATGACTTGATAGGTCACTTGATGGGTCTGGCCCTGGTGATCGATGTAGACCATGGTGACCGGGACGACGTCGCAGGCGGTAGCGGTATCGGTGACTGAGACTACCTGGGCGATGTCCAGTGGCTGCGCCGGATTGTAGGGAGTGGCGGCTGGTTCATTGCCGGCAGCCATTGCCGAGGTGGCTACGAGGGTCAGAAACAGGGTGGTCAAGGTTTTCATTTTTGTGCGCTCGGGGTTGATTCTGATGGTTGAAGTTTAGTCTTTGGCTGTGGGGGATAAAGGGGGCTGGGTTGGATTCAGTTTTACGTGGGACGTAACAATTGCGCTTTTTTGGGGGGCATATCCGTTTCTTCGGTGACGGCTGACATTGGTTTCGCGCCTGCGCCCCCCTGTAGGAGCTGCCGAAGGCTGCGATCTTTTGATCTTGAGCCACAGCGAGGCACCGAATGGAGGGGCAAAGCATTTTGGTTACTTTTCGCTGGGCCGGCATTCCGGCGTCTGGAAAAGTGACTCGCTGTAAGAGCGAAACCAATATCAGCCGTTACCGCAGAAACGGATATGCCCCCAGTCCTGGAACACCCCAACCCGAAATCGAATCGCACTCAAACTGCGGTGTAGACTGAAAACCTATCCCCTTTCGGCAAAGACAACGGAGTGCGCCCCACCATGATTGGTGCCGAATTACTGTCACCCGAAAGCCTCACAATAGGGTGGTTGATCTACGTCCCAGTGCTGATCTGGGCCGTCGCGCGAGCACCGTGGGTCGAACTGTTCAGCGACAGCCGTCGCCAGCACCTGTTGTTCGGCACAGTGTTCGCGCTGTTCATGCTCTGGCTGGTGCGACGAGACTTCGACACCGGCGTGTCCTACCACTTCATCGGCATGACCGCTGTGACCCTGTTACTCGACTGGCCATTGGCAATCGTCGGCGGCTTGGTCGCGCAAACCGGATTGGTGCTGCTTGGACGCCAGGATCTGGCGGCGATGGGAGTCAACGGCGCGCTGCTGATTCTGCTACCGGTGCTAATCACCGAGTGCTGCGCGATCCTGGTAGAACGCGCACAACCGCGTAATCCCTTCGTGTATATCTTCGTGTCCGGTTTCTTTGCCGCCGCGCTGTCGGCATTGCTGTGCCTGCTGCTGGCCCTGTGGCTGCTGTGGTTCGACGAACGTTTCGCCATGCCGTACTGGCTTGAAGACTTCGTCGGCTACCTGTGGCTGATCATTTTCCCGGAGGCCTTCATCAACGGCATGGTGGTCAGCGCGCTGGTGGTGTTCTGCCCCGAATGGCTGGAAACCTTCAACCGCACACGCTACCTGTCGGCACCGTGGAAGGACGACGATCCGAAATCTTGATCCACATCAAACCCACCAATCACTGACGAATTCATGCTCCGTAAAACCTTCAGGAGCATCGAAATGAGTGTCTACGAATGGGCAAGGCAGGAGTTGCGCCAGAGTCTGAATGTGGCGCAGGAAGTGGGGTTTGATCCGGGGTTGAGCCTGCGCGCCTTGCTCAGTGCGGTGGTGCAGCAAAGCAAGGCTGTGCGCAGTATCGAGGACCTGGCCGACGAGTTGCAGTTTCTCGCCGAGAACCTCGACGAAGAGGAAGACTACGGCTTCATGCGGCCCTGATGCTCAGGATCAGTGACGCGGTTCGAAGTCTTCGCTGAACATCTCGTCTTCGGCATCCGGGCTCACCGGAATCTTGTGTTCTTCCGACGCCCAGGCGCCCAGGTCGATCAGTTTGCAACGGTCCGAACAGAACGGTCGGAACGTGCTTTCGGCGCTCCATTCAACAGGGGCGCCACAGGTTGGGCAATTGACGGTTGGGGTTTGGCTCATGACTGGCCTCCACGCAAAGTAAGGTAAAAGTGATGCAGGCGTTCGACCTCGCTGTGCAGCCAGGCGAGGTCGCGGTCGTTGACCACCACATCGTCGGCATGGGCCACGCGATCCTGGCGGCTGGACTGGGCCTTGAGGATCGCCTGGACCTGTTGTTCGCTGGTCTGGTCACGCTGCAGGGTGCGTTCGATCTGTAGCTGTTCGGGGGCATCGATCACCAGCACCCGTTGGGTCATGGCGTACTGCCCGGACTCGATCAGCAGCGGTGAAACCAGAATCGCGTAAGGCGATTGTGCCTTGGCCAGATGATCGGCGATTTCCTTGGCGATCAGCGGATGCAGCAACGCTTCGAGCCAGAGACGTTGCTCCGCCACTTCAAAGATCAGTTTGCGCAATGCCGCTCGGTCCAGTTGCCCATCAGCCAGCAATACACCGGGGCCAAAGTGTTCGGCAATTTTCGCCAGCGCCGGGCGACCCGGTTCCACCACCCAACGCGCTGCATGATCGGCGTCCACCACGTGTACGCCCAGGTCGATGAAGTGTTGCGCAGCCGCGCTTTTGCCGCTGCCGATACCGCCGGTCAAGCCGAGAATCCAGGGTTTTTCCACAGGGTTATTCATTTCAAACCGACAAACTGCCAATAGAAGTCGGTTATTTGACCACCCCAGAGCAGCGCAATCCAGCCGGCAATTGCCAGGAAGGGGCCGAAGGGGATCGGCGTGGAGGTTTTCGCGTGACGCACACGCAGCAGAATCACACCGACAACCGCGCCCACCAGCGACGACAACAGGAGGGTCAGCGGCAAAATCTGCCAGCCGCCCCAAGCGCCAAACAGGGCCAACAGCTTGAAATCACCATGGCCCATGCCGTCCTTGCCGGTGAGCAACTTGAACAGCCAGAACACCGACCACAGCGCCATGTAACCGGCTATCGCGCCCCACAGCGCCTCATTCAATGGCACGAACAGGCTGAAGCTGTTGACGATCAGCCCCAACCACATCAACGGCAGCACCAGCACATCCGGCAGCAGTTGATGCTCGGCGTCGATCAGGCTCATCGCCAACAGGCCCCAGGTCAGGACCAGTGCCAGGCACGCCGGCCAACCGAAACCGAAGTGCCAGGCAATGAAGGCCGACAACAGGCCGCAGGCCAGTTCGGTCAACGGATAGCGTTTACTGATGGGCGCCGCGCAGCTCGAACAGCGCCCGCGCAGGCACACATAACTGAGGAGCGGAATATTTTCCCAGGCGCGAATCTGGTGTCCGCAACGGGGGCATTGGGAGTGCGGCAGCAGCAGGTTGTAGGTCGGCAGTGGGGTTTCGGTCGGCAGCCCGAGCATGTCGTGAGCCTGCACCCGCCATTCACGCTCGAGCATTTTCGGCAGGCGCCAGATCACCACGTTGAGAAAGCTACCGATCAGTAGGCCAACCACCCCGGCGATGACAACGAAGACCAGCGGGTAGGCAGACAGGATTTCGTTCAAGGGCATGTCAGATCGCTGAGCCGAGTTGGAAGATAGGCAGGTACATCGCAACCACCAGGCCGCCGACGATAACGCCCAGCACCACCATGATGAACGGCTCCATGAGGCTGGTGAGGTTATCGACCATGTTGTCCACTTCGTCTTCGTAGAAACTCGCGACCTTGTCGAGCATGTCGTCCAGTGCGCCGGACTCTTCGCCAATCGCCGTCATCTGGATCGCCATGTTCGGAAAGATACCGGAGCTACGCATCGAGAAGTTCAGCTGCATGCCAGTGGATACGTCCTGCTTGATGCGCAACACCGCACGCTTGAACACGATGTTGCCGGTGGCGCCGGCGACAGACTCCAGGGCTTCCACCAAGGGCACACCCGCAGCAAAGGTCGTCGACAGCGTGCGGGCGTAACGGGCCACGGCGGACTTGTACATCAGCGTGCCAACCAACGGCATTTTCAACAGCCAGGTGTCCATCCGGTCACGAAAGACTTGCGACGTTTTAAAGGCGTGACGCATGCCGAAGATCGCCGCGATCAGCACGCCGAGCATTATCCACCACCATTCCTGCATAAACTCAGACAGGCCGATGACCATCACGGTGAAGGCCGGCAATTCGGCGCCAAAGCCCTTGAACACCGACTCGAACTGCGGCACCACCTTGACCAGCAGAATCCCGGTCACAATGATCGCGACAAACACCACGGCCAGCGGGTAGGTCATGGCTTTCTTGATCTTGGCCTTGAGGCTTTCGCTCTTTTCCTTGTAGGTCGCCACCCGCTCCAGCAGGGTGTCCAGCGCACCGGCCTGCTCGCCGGCATCGACCAGGTTGCAGTAGAGCTCGTCGAAATACTGGGGCTTTTTACGCAGGGACGCGGCGAAGCTGTTACCCGCGGCGACTTCCTGTTTCACCTCGTCCACCAGCTTGCGCATGGCCGGGTTATCGAAGCCCTCACCGATGATTTCGAACGACTGCAGCAACGGCACACCGGCTTTCATCATGGTCGCCATCTGCCGCGTGAACAGGGCAATTTCCTGGGCCTTGATGCGCTTGCCCAGGTTGAAAATCGAGGCGGATTTCTTGCGTACCTTGCCGGGGTTGATGCCTTGTTTGCGCAGTTGGGCCTTGATCAGTGCCGGGTTTTGACCGCTGAGTTCGCCGGTCATTTTCGTGCCTTGCCGGTTCGTGCCTTCCCAGGCATACACGCTGATTTTTGCTGCTTTGACCGCCATGTTCAGTCCTTGGTGACCCGGTTGATTTCTTCAAGGCTGGTGATGCCTTGCATGGCCTTGAGCAGCCCGGAAGTGCGCAGGTCGTTGAAACCGTCCTTGCGCATCTGGATGTCGATTTCCAGTGAATTGCCTTCGGCCATGATCAGCCGTTGCAGCTCTGGTGTGTTCTTCACCACTTCATAAATCCCCGTTCGCCCTTTGTAACCGCCGTTGCAGTGATCGCAACCGACCGGCTCATAAATCGTGAACGAGCCGATGCGTTCCTCGGGGAAGCCTTCCTTGAGCAACGCCTCGCGGGGAATCTCGATGGGTTTCTTGCAATGACTGCACAGTTTGCGCGCCAGGCGTTGGGCAATGATCAGGCTGACCGAGGTGGCGATGTTGAAGCCTTGAATGCCCATGTTGTGCAGGCGGGTCAGGGTTTCGGCGGCGCTGTTAGTGTGCAGGGTCGACAGCACCAGGTGCCCGGTCTGGGCGGCCTTGATCGCGATTTCCGCGGTTTCGAGGTCGCGGATCTCGCCGACCATGATCACGTCCGGGTCCTGGCGCAGGAACGAGCGCAGTGCCTGGGGAAAGCCCAATCCCTGTTTGGCATTGACGTTGACCTGGTTGATGCCTTCCATGTTGATCTCCACCGGGTCTTCGGCAGTGGAGATATTGATGTCCACGGTGTTGAGAATATTCAGGCCGGTGTAGAGCGACACGGTCTTGCCCGAACCGGTCGGGCCGGTCACCAGGATCATCCCCTGTGGCTGCTTGAGTGCGGCCATGTACAGGGCTTTCTGGTCGGGTTCGTAGCCGAGGGCGTCGATGCCCATTTGCGCGCTGGACGGATCGAGGATCCGGATCACCACTTTCTCGCCCCATAAGGTCGGCAGGGTGTTGACCCGGAAGTCGATGGACTTGCTCTTGGACAGGCGCATCTTGATCCGCCCGTCTTGAGGTTTGCGTCGCTCGGAGATGTCGAGGCTGGCCATGACTTTCAGGCGCGCGGCGATGCGGTTGGCCAGTTGAATCGGTGGCTTGGCGACTTCACGCAGCATGCCGTCGGTGCGCATCCGCACGCGGTAGGTTTTTTCGTAGGGCTCGAAATGCAGGTCGGAAGAGCCGCTCTTGATCGCATCGAGCAACATTTTGTGGACGAAGCGCACCACGGGCGCGTCGTCGGCATCCTGCCCGGCGATGCCGTCCTGGTTGCGCTCGTCGCTGGATTCGATGTCGACGCCATCGAGGTCGACGTCGGCCATGTCTTCGAGGCCGGTAGTGTGGCTGTCGAAGAACTTTTCGATGGCGTCCGTGAGTTTGTCGTCTTCGACCAGAATGGCTTCGGTATTGAGCCCGGTGCTGAACTGGATATCGTTGATGATCTGGTGATTGGTCGGGTCGGAAATCCCCACGAACAATTTATTGCCGCGTCGCCAGAGGGGCAGGGCGTGGTGCTGGCGGATCAGTTTCTCGCTGACCAGCCCCCTGGGCTGGGTGTCCTTGTCCAGGCAGTTGAGGTCGAGCAAGGCCATGCCGAAGTGTTCCGAAGCGATCTCGGCGACCTGGCGGCTTTTCACCAGTTTGTTCTGCACCAGGTAGCTGACCAGCGAGATGCGATTGCGTTGGGCCTGCTGATACGCCTGTTGCGCGCTTTTGTCAGTGAGCAGCTCGGCCAGGACCAATTGCTTGGCCAGACCGCTAAGGGCGATGTCATTCATTGGAATCCCGGACGCAGACAGTTCATGACTTATAGCCTAGTCAAGCCGAGGAACCAAACCAGCGTCGGTCAGGTGACAAAAAGTGTCAGATAGTGCGGATCCTGGGGGTAGGAAACCGCGTTGCGCTGGCATCGCGCACCGCCAATAGGGGGTTCGGCGCTTGGCATGGGCTGTGCTGCGGCTAGTACAGATCATGAGATTTCGACTCATGCATGGAGCTTGTCTATGAATACTCAAAAAGGTTTTACCCTGATCGAGCTGCTGATCGTGGTGGCGATCATCGGGATTCTGGCGACGTTTGCGTTACCGCAATATGCCAAATATCAGGCGCGTGCCAAGGTTACGGCCGGTATCGCCGAGGTGTCTGCGCTTAAAGTTGCTTTTGAAGATGTGATTAACGGTGGGGCAGCCAATCCGGACATTACCAGTGTGAATGGAGGTGTAACGGCAACTCAGAACTGCACGCTGACGGCGGCGGGTACGATTGCTGACGGCAAGGGAACGATTACGTGCAAGTTGCTCAACGCGCCTGCACCCGTATTAGGCCAGACCATCACATTGACCCGTAGTGCAACCGGCACGTGGACGTGCGGGTTCTCGGGCGGGAAAGAATACACAACGACCAGTTGCCCAGGCGCTGTTTGACTTACCGTTTTGATAAACAATACCCCGCCTCGGCGGGGTATTTTTTTTAGTAATCGCGGATGACCCTGTCGTTTGGGAAAGTCCCGAAAATTCATGGCCTTAGGCCCTGAGCAAAAACCCGCAACTTGCATGTCGATAATTTCCAACTCATGCAATTTGCATGATTCCGAAAATTAGCTGTTTTGTTAAGTTGTTGATTTATATGGGTTTATCGTCTGTCTCAAAGTTGGCACAGCGTTCGCAATATACCCAGTAACCCTGCTGACAAGACACGCAGCAGACTATCTGGAAAAACAGGAGTTACTCGTATGAAGAAGTTCGCTATTGCTGCCGCTACTGCTACCGCGCTGACCCTGACTATGGCCAACGCAGCATTTGCACAGACCACTCAAACCACCCAGGCCCCGATGACTCTGGCGGCTGGTGAAGTGACCAAGGCGAAGGAAGCTACTTCCGATACCTGGATTACTACCAAAGTTAAAAGTGACCTAGTAACTGAAAAAGGCATTCCTGGTACAGACATCAAAGTCGAAACCAACAAAGGTGTCGTGTCCCTGTCGTCCACCGTTGCGGTGACTGACGCTCAAAAAGCCACTGCTGTGGCGATCACCAAGAAAATCAAAGGCGTTAAAGCGGTCTCCGCTGACGGCCTGAAAGCCGAGTAAGGCACGGCTTCTCGCCTGGACCGGGAGAAGGCGCGGCAGGTGAGCCGAGTCATACACCTGCTGCATCTGGAGAGTTCATGCGAAAGGCCATAAGGATGTGGCCATTACAGGCCCCGGACATTCGTGTCCGGGGCCTGTTCTATTGCGCAAGAGCAAAAGCAAAAGATCGCAGCCTTCGGCAGCGCCTACAGGGGTCTACATTCCACTGTAGGCGCTGCCGAAGGCTGCGATCTTTTGATTAGTTGCCGCGTTTGCTGGTGATCTGCTTCAAGCGATTGCCTTCAAACCGCAGGTACTGGTACATCCCGCCGTTGGGCCCGTAGGTCCATTCCTCGACCTGGAACTCGTCCCGTCGGTTGGCGCTGCGCTTGTAGCCCAATAGATCGCGGCTGACCGGTTCACCGCATTTCTGCAGCACTTCGCCGGACCTGTCGCCAACACTGACCAATTGGGTGCCGCAGCGCAGGGTATCCGCCGCCGAGGCCTGGCTGGCGAGCATTGCCAGGGCCAGGCTGATCAACAATCGACTGATCATCATTCGGCGTCCAGATGCATCGGTGTCACCACCCGACCGTCACTTTGCGCTTCGCCCAACTGTGCGTCGATGAAGTACACACGGTCATCAGCCAATTGACCCTTGTCGACCAGATAGTCCTTGATGCTGCTGGCGCGCTCCTGACCCAACTGACGCAACAGTACGTCGCTGGAGCTCCAGAACTTGATCACGTCTGCGCGCATCTTCGCGGTGCGTTCTTCCTTGCCCAGGTCTTTCCATTCGGCGGGTGGCTGAGTCTTCAGGCGTGTGCGGTAGATGCCTTCCAGCAGCGGACCTTTTTCGCTGTCCGGCACTTGCAGCAATGACGCCTGGGCCGGCACCTTGTCACCTCGGCGCTGGAGCATTTTGTAGTAGTTGTACTGGTATTCCCGCTCCAGGCGTTGCTCGGCAATCAGCGGGCCGTCGCTTTTCGCGGCAGCAGTACCTTCGATTTCCAGGCGCAGGGCCGGACGCTCCTTGAGTGCCTGGGACAGTTTGACCAGCGAACCTTCGGCTTCCTTGCTCAGGTCGCTTGAACCCGGCGCAAACGAGACAGTGCCCAAATCTTCCGAACCGCCGCCACTGATCAGCCCGCCAATCATTTTGAACGGCGCGGCGGCGGCTTTGACGATCAGGTTGCGCAGGGTCTGCCAGACAATCGGCATGATGCTGAACTGCGGATTGTTCAGGTCACCGGTCACCGGCAGCTCGATGGAAATCTTGCCGTCGACGTCCTTGAGCAAAGCGATGGCCAGCTTCAATGGCAGGCTCACGGCGTCCGGGCTGTCGACTTTTTCACCCAGTTGCAGCTGTTCGACCACCACTTTGTTTTCGGCCTTGAGCTGGCCCTTGGTGATCAGGTAATGCAGGTCGAGGTTGAGTCGGCCCTTGCGGATGCGGTAACCGGCGAACTTGCCGGAGTAGGGCGTCAGGGTCGTCAGCTCGACACGTTTGAAACTGGTGGCGATGTCGAGGCTGGCCATCGGGTCGAACGGGTTGACCGAGCCCTTGATGGTTACCGGTGCATAGCGATCAACCTTGCCTTTGATATCGACAGTGGCCGGTTTCGCCTGACGGCTGTCGATGGTGCCGATTTGTCCATTGAGCTGCTGCACGGCGGTGGCGAAGTTCGGGGTCAGGCTGAAGTCGGCAAAGTTCGCCGAGCCGTCATTGATGGCAATGCCGCCAATGTGGATGCCCAGCGGTTTGTCCTTGCTGGCCGGTTTGGCGGCGGCAGTCTTGGCACCGGAATCGGGTGGTTGCGGAATCAGCAGGTCATCGATGTTGGTCGTGCGGTCTTCGTTGATCATGAAGCGCGTATAGGGCTGGAGCAGGTTGACCTTGTCGATCGACAGGCTGTCGCCGTGCTGATAGTTCAGGCCTTCGAGCACCAACTGCTGCCACTTGAGGAAGTCGCGGGTTTTCAGAGTGTCGAGGGTATGCAGCTGATCGACCTGCGCGCGGCCGGTGACGCTGAACGCCAGCGGCTCGGTGCTTTTCAAGTCGACCGCGAGGTCACTGCCAAGCATGCCGCTGCGCAGTTCGAGGCGAATGAACGGATTGATGTAGGACTGCGCGACTCGCAGGTCGATGTCCTTGGTCTGTACTTTCAGCTTGGCGCTGACCGGGGCCAGATTGACCACGCCGTCCGCCATGAGCTTGCCTTGCTTGCCCACGCCCGTGTCGAGCTTGAGGTTGAAGGGCGAGCCATTGAGGCTGTCGAAATTTTGCAGGTCCAGGTTCAGCGGGCCGACTTCCAGCGCCACGGCGGGGTGCGCCTTGCGGTCAGCCAGGTGCACCTGGTAATTGCGCAGTTGCACGTCTTTGAGCAGCACTTGCCATGGTTTGCTTGGCGGCGCAAGTTCCGGCTTTGGTGAATCGGCTGCTGCTGGCGTACTCGCCGGTTCGGCTTTGGCTTTGACCGCTGCTTTGGAAGGTTGGCTGGCGAACAGTTTCTGCCAGTCCAGTTGTCCGTCGGCTTCCAGGGCCGCCCAGGTTTCCAGTTTATTACTGCGGATCTTGCCGACCACCACTTGCTGTTTGGCCAGGTCCAGGGTGGTTTCACTGACGTCCAGGCGTTCGAGTTTCACCAGTGGCCGACCGTCCGGAGCCTTGATGGCGAAGGGCGCGACGCTGACCGCGACGTTACTCAGCAGCAGCTCGGTTTCCTTGGACAGATTCAGTTTGTAGTCGGTACTGAGGTTGATGACGCCGTCTTCAAGCACCAGCGGCACGGCGTCGCGCACATAAGGCCAAAAGGCTTTCATCTTGCCGTCGGTGATCTTCAGCTTACCTTCAGAGGCGATCGGGATCAGGCTGAAGTTACCGCTCCAGTCGACCTGCCCACCGTTGGGACCGACAGCCACCAACGTCATGTCGGCACTGTCTTCGGGCAGGGTGCTGAGGTTCTTCAGTTCAAAATCGAGTTTGTCGTAGAGGAATTCGATGGGCTCGCTTGGGCGTTCATCCATGAAGTGCACAGAACCGCCCGCGAGTTTGATCCGCTCGATGCGCAACGGGAACGGCTTGGCGTTCGGGTCGGCGGGTGTCGGTTGGCTGGCGGGTATCTTGAACAGGCCGAGCAGGTTGAGTTTGCCGTCCTTGCCGAAGAGGATTTCGGTCTTGGGTTTGTCCAGTTCGATATCGGACAGGTGCAGCGCCTTGGTCCAGAGGCTGTCGATCTGCAGATTGGCGTACAGGCGTTCGAAGCCCACCTGTTCCTTGCCAGGCTCGCCAATGATCAGGCCCCACAGGGTCACTTCAAGGCTGAAGGGGTTGAGTTCGATCCGCGAAATCGTCGCGGGTGTCGTGGCGTAGTTGGCCAATTGTTGGTTGGCCACCCGCAACGCAATCCCCGGCAAAATCAGAAACCCCAGCAGGCTGTAGAGGGCCAGAGCAGTCAACAAAGCGCCAATAGCGCGAATCAATCCTTTGGGCATGTGCGGCTTCATCTGTCTGAATCGAGTGCGTTGGAGTATGGCACGCGATTCCGGTTCCGAAGTGATCCTGCTTTATAGGATTAATCTGATTTTGCGGGCGACTTTTAGAGTTGCAGGATCAGAGTTTTCAACGGTGGCTGCTGATCCATCGACGGGAAATCGCCTCCCGGTTTCATCACGGTCCACTCACGCACCGCACGCCCGGCTTTCTCTGCACAACGCAAAACCTGCTCGCGCCAGTCGTCCATGCTGACCTTTGCCAGGTTGTTGCAGCAGATCAGCACGCCATTCTCGGCGGTGGTCAGCAGCGCCGGCTTCAGCAGACTCTGATAGTCGCGCAGCAGGTCGACGGTGCCGAAAGCACTCTTGGCCCAGGCCGGCGGGTCCAGCAGCACCAAGTCGTACTGACGCTGTTCCAGACGCGGGTAGCTCGGCAGTTTCTGCCCGCGCCGCTGGCTGATGGGCAGGCCGGCCAACTGGCGGATGGCCGGGAAGTAGTCGGACTGGATGAACTGCATCGTCGGCAATTGCGGGTTGAGCAGGCCGTTCTCACGACCGACGGCCAGGTTGCCTTCGGCGAAATCCAGATTGCACACCTCGCGAGCACCACCGGCCGCAGCGCTGAGGCCGACGCCACAGGTATAGGCAAACAGGTTCAGCACGCTTTTGTTTTTACTGTGGTCCTTGACCCAGCCGCGGGTGTTGCGCAGGTCGAGAAACAGCAGAGGATCCTGGCCCGCGTGGCGGCCGCGAACCCGATAATTGAGGCCCCATTCGTGGCCGACCAGATCTTGCAGCGCGGCTTCGTCGGCGCGGTAGACCGTGTCTTCGCGGTCGATACGTGAGTTGCCACGGGAGCGGTCGTTGTAGACCAGCAGGGTTCCAAGCCCGAGGTGTTGATTGATAGTCGCGTGCAATTGCAGCAAGGCATCGCGTTCCAGCGCCTGGTGAAAGCTTTGCACCAGCAGTTGCGGGCCGTAGCGGTCGATGGTCAGGCCACCGGCGCCTTCCTGGCTGCCATGGAACAGGCGATAGCAATCGGTGCCTTGCTGGTGCAGCTCGGCGAGCAGGTCCTGGCGATGATCGAGGGCGGCGCGCAGCGCCTGATTCAAGGAAGACATGCTGGGCGCCTTGCAGGAGGGAATTTGGCGCGGGAGTTTAACAGCTTGAGCGATGAAGAACCTGTAGGAGCGAGGCTTGCCCGCGAAGAACGACAACGTTGTGCGTCAGGCAGACCGAGTTGCATTCTTCGCGGGCAAGCCTCGCTCCTACAAGGGGTGTTCAGGTCAATAGGCCCATCCGTCGCTTGGCCCGATGCACCGAGCCGTTTCGCACCGCCCAACGCAACATCGGCGCACTGCGATTGACGCTGGCGCGGATCAGCTTGCGTCGCAGCGGGCTCTGGCTGACGCCAAGCATGGCACTGGCCCAGTCCGGCAGCAGGTCGATTCCGGCCTGCATCATCAAGCGACCAAAAGGCTTGGCCAGACGGCTGGGAGACGGCGCGTTCAACAACAGCCGCAACACTTCACGACTGCGTTCATCGCACAGCAGTTGTGGGCGCATGCGCTCAAGGTAACCGGCAATCTCCTGCCGCGAACGGGGCACATCGCGGGCGCCCAGGCGTTCGGCAATCATCGCGATTTCGGCGTAGTAGCGATCCTGATCGGCCAGCGACAGGTGCGGATTGCGGTAACGCAGGTGCGCCGCGAGGAAGTTGCTGACTTCAGCCACGTGCACCCAGGTCAGCAGGTCGGGATCGCTGGCAGCGTAGGGGCGACCGTCCGGCGCGGTGCCGGTCACTTGCAGGTGGATGGTGCGGACTTTCTCGATCAGCCAGTCGGCGTCCCGGCGAGAGCCAAAGGTGGTGCCGGAGATGAACTGCCCGGTGCGGCGCAAGCGGCCGAGCATGTCTTCGCGAAAGTTGGAATGGTCCCAGACCCCGGCCAGCGCCAGTGGATGCATGACCTGCAGCATCAGGGCACTGATGCCGCCGATGAGCATGCTGCTGAAGTCGCCGTGGACTTGCCAGCTCACCGAATCGGGACCGAACAGGCCGGGATCGCCTTTGGGGTTTTCCAGGTCGAGCTTGCCCAGGGACAGGCCGGTCAGGCTCATGATTTGGGTTTCGATACGGGTGCGGATGAATTCCATGGCGACTCAATGGGCTTCTGTAGGAGCGAGCTCGCTCGCGATGGACTCAGACGCGCCGCGTACACTCTGCAAGCACGCGTTATCGTTGACGCCCATCGCGAGCGAGCTCGCTCCTACAGGGGGCAAATGTTATTGATTTAAACGTTTATCGATCAGGCCTTGTACCACGCTCGGGTCGGCCAGGGTCGAGGTATCACCCAGGCTGTCCAGTTCGTTGCAGGCGATCTTGCGCAGAATCCGCCGCATGATCTTGCCCGATCGGGTTTTCGGCAAGGCCGGGGCCCACTGGATCAAGTCCGGTTTGGCGAAACTGCCGATTTCCTTGCTGACGTGAGCCAGCAGTTCTTTTTTCAGTTCATCGTTGGGGTCGGTGCCGTTCATCGGCGTGACAAAGGCATAAATGCCCTGGCCTTTGACGTCGTGGGGGTAACCGACCACCGCGGCCTCGGCAATGCTGTCGTGCAGCACCAGGGCGCTTTCCACTTCGGCGGTGCCGATGCGGTGCCCGGAGACGTTGATCACGTCGTCGATGCGCCCGGTGATCCAGTAGTCGCCGTCCTCGTCGCGACGTGCACCGTCGCCGGTGAAGTAATAACCGGGGTAGGGCTTGAAGTAGGTGTCGATCATGCGTTGCGGGTCGCCGTACACCGTGCGGATCTGCGCCGGCCAGCTGGATTTGATCGCCAGCACGCCGCTGCCGGCGCCTTTGATTTCCTTGCCTTGCTCGTCGAGTAGTACCGGTTGCACGCCGAACATCGGTTGCGTGGCGCAGCCGGGCTTGATCCGTTGCGCGCTGACCAGCGGGCTGAGCATGATGCCGCCGGTTTCGGTCTGCCACCAGGTGTCGACGATCGGGCAACGCTGTTCGCCGACTACATTGAAGTACCAGTCCCACGCTTCCGGGTTGATTGGCTCACCGACACTGCCGAGTAATCTGAGGCTCTCGCGGGAAGTTTCCTTCAACGGTTCGGGGCCTTCTCGCATCAGGGCGCGCAGGGCGGTGGGGGCGGTGTAGAAGATATTGACGTGGTGCTTGTCGATCACCTGCCAGAAGCGCGAGCAGTTCGGGTAACTCGGTACGCCTTCGAAGATCAACGTGGTGGCGCCATTGGCCAGCGGGCCGTAGACGATGTAGCTGTGCCCGGTGACCCAGCCGACATCGGCGGTGCACCAGAACACTTCGCCGTCGCGGTAGTCGAGCACGTACTTGAAGGTCATGGCCGCTTGCAGCAGATAGCCGCCCGTGGTGTGCAGCACGCCTTTGGGTTTACCGGTGCTGCCGGAGGTGTAGAGGATGAACAGCGGGTCTTCGGCGTCCATCGGCTCGGGCGGGCAATCGTCGCTGACATCACGCAGGGCCTGGTGATACCAGAGGTCGCGGCCTTCGACCCAGTTCACCTCGCCCTGGGTGCGCTCGACGACCACCACCGTGCTGACGTCCGGGCAATTTTGCAGGGCCTTGTCGACGTTCTGTTTGAGCGGCACGAATTTGCCGCCGCGCACGCCTTCATCGGCGGTGATCACGGTGCGGCAGTCGGCGTCGAGAATCCGGTCGCGCAGGGAGTCCGGGGAGAAACCACCGAACACCACCGAATGCACCGCACCGATCCGCGTACAGGCGAGCATGGCGTAGGCGGCTTCGGGGATCATCGGCATGTAGATGCACACCCGGTCGCCTTTCTTCACGCCACGGCTTTTGAGTACGTTGGCCAGGCGACAGACGTTGTGATGAAGTTTTTTGTAGGTGATTTGCGCGGATTCGGCAGGGTCGTCGCCTTCCCAGATGATTGCGATGTGATCGCCGCGTTTTTCCAGGTGACGGTCGATGCAGTTGTAACTGACGTTCAACTGACCGCCGGCAAACCAGTTGGCTTCACCGGTTTTCAGGTTATAGCGCTGGACGGTGTCCCACGGTGCGCTCCAGTCGAGAAAGCGTGTGGCTTGTTCAGCCCAGAAGGTGCTGGGGTGCTCGATGGATTGGCGGTACAGGCGCTGGTAGTCGTCTTGACTCAATTGTGCAGCCCGGCGGACGGCATCGGCTTTGGGGAACGTGCTGATATCGAACATGACGGTTCCTTATTCTTGTTTTGGGACAAGAGGGGAGCTACACGACCCTCGTAGGAGCTGGCTTGCCAGCGAAGACGGCGGACCAGTCGACATAGGTGTTGATTGACACACCGCCTTCGCTGGCAAGCCAGCTCCTACAAGATTAGTACGCGCAGCAGGAATAGCGTCAAATCGGGCCCCGTAGGAGCTGGCTTGCCAGCGAAGACGGCGGACCAGTCGACATAGGTGTTGATTGACACACCGCCTTCGCTGGCAAGCCAGCTCCTACAAGATTAGTACGCGCAGCAGGAATAGCGTCAAATCCGCCCTCGTAGGAGCTGGCTTGCCAGCGAAAGCGGCGGATCAGTCGACATAGGTGTTGATTGACACACCGCCTTCGCTGGCAAGCCAGCTCCTACAAGATTAGTACGCGCATCAGGAATAGCGTCAAATCGGGCCCCGTAGGAGCTGGCTTGCCAGCGAAAGCGGCGGATCAGTCAACAAAAGAGTCGATTGATCTACCGTCTTCGCTGGCAAGCCAGCGCCTGCAAGGTGGGTACGATTGGCGTCAGATCACCCGCGGTGACGGCCGCGGAAGTAGTTGATCAGGCCTTGAGTGGAAGCATCGTCAGCCGGTGTTTCTTCGCTGCCGACCAGGCGGTTGTAGACGCCTTTGCCCAGCTCTTTACCCAGCTCCACGCCCCATTGGTCGAAGGCGTTGATGCCCCAGATCACGCTTTGCACGAAGACTTTGTGTTCGTACATCGCCACCAGTGCGCCGAGGCGACGCGGGCTGATGCGTTCGACCACCAGCGTGTTGCTCGGACGGTTGCCCGGGATCACCTTGTGCGGCGCGAGTTTCTGTACGTCTTCTTCGCTCATGCCCTTGTCGCGCAGCTCGGCTTCGGCCTCGGTGCGGTTCTTGCCCAGCATCAACGCCTGGCTTTGGGACAGGCAGTTGGCGTACAGCCATTGGTGGTGGTCGGACACCGGGTTGAAGCTGACGATCGGCACGATAAAGTCGGCCGGGATCAGTTGGGTGCCTTGATGCAGCAACTGGTGGTAAGCGTGCTGACCGTTGCAACCCACGCCACCCCAGATCACAGGACCGGTATCAGTGGAAACAGGAGTACCGTCCTGACGCACGCTCTTGCCATTGGATTCCATGTCCAACTGCTGCAAGTGCTTGGTGATGTTGCGCAGGTAGTGGTCGTACGGCAGGATCGCGTGGCTCTGCGCGCCCCAGAAGTTGCCGTACCAGACGCCGAGCAAGGCCAGCAGTACCGGCATGTTCTGTTCGAACGGCGCGCTCTGGAAGTGCTGGTCCATGGTGTAGGCACCGGACAGCAGTTCCTTGAAGTTGGACATGCCGATGGCCAGGGCGATCGGCAAGCCGATGGCCGACCACAGCGAGTAACGCCCGCCGACCCAGTCCCACATCGGGAAGATGTTCTCTTCACGAATACCGAACGCCACGGCCGCAGCATTGTTGCTGGATACGGCGATGAAGTGACGATACAGCTCGGCTTCCGACCCACCCTGCGCCAAATACCAGGCGCGTGCGGCCTGGGCATTCTTCAGGGTTTCGAGGGTATTGAAGGATTTCGACGAGACGATGAACAACGTGGTCTCGGCGCGCAGCTTCATGGTCAGTTCGTGGAACTCACTGCCATCGATGTTCGCCAGGTAGTGGCAGCGCACGCCTTTCTGGGCGTAGGACAACAGCGCTTCGGAAACCAGCTCAGGGCCGAGGAATGAACCACCGATGCCGATGTTCACCACGTCAGTGATCGGCTTCTCGGTGTAACCGCGCCACAGACCATCGTGGATACGGCCTACAAGGTCGGTGATCTGGTTCAGCACTTTGTGCACTTCCGGCATCACGTTGACACCGTTGACCGACAGCTTGTCGCCGACCGGGCGGCGCAGCGCCGTGTGCAGGGCCGGGCGACCTTCGGAGGAGTTGACGATTTCGCCGTCGAACAGCGATTTGATCGCGCCCTTGAGGTCGACTTCGTTGGCCAGGCCCACCAGCAGGTTGCGGGTCTCGGCGTTGATCAGGTTTTTCGAATAATCGAGAAACAGGCCGCAGCTGCTGAGGGTGAATTGGGTAAAGCGCTGCGGGTCAGCATTGAAGGCTTCGCGCATGCTGAAATCCTGCATGGCTTGGCGGTGGTCATTCAACGCTTGCCAGGCGGGCAGAGCGGTCACGTCGTGAGGAGTGCGGTAATACGCCATCGCTGCGGGTTTCCTTTTTACTTGAACGGCCTTTTGAACACTAAAAATACCGGAACGCTGCGGGTGGGCGTCCGGTCAACTGCGTCGACACGATTTGATGACACAGGGCGAATACAGTAACCCTCGCGCTGCAATCTGTCTTGACTTTGTCTGACCCGTTCCCTGTACTTTTTTAACATTAAAGAAGGGGGCGGTCCGACAAACGGAAGGGAAATGAGGACTTGGGCTCGATCAAATACTAGGCGGGAACTGACGCGGAACCTTGTAGGAGCAAGCTTGCTCGCGATAGCGGTTTAACATTCGACAGATGTGTCTGTCAGTCCGCCATCGCGAGCAAGCTTGCTCCTACAGGGGTATTGCGGTGTTTATGCGATCGCGTCGAGGTTCAGGTGCAGGTTGTCGATCAACCGTGTCGTCCCCAGGAACGCGGCCACCAGAATCACCAGGTCCCGATCTTCCGGGGTGGCCGGACGCAACGTCTGCGCATGGCGGATTTCCAGGTAATCAGCTCGCAGGCCAGCGGCTTCAAGCTGTTGGATCTGCTGGTTGATCAACGTGGGGAAGTCCCGCTCACCCTGTTTGATCGCGTCGCTGATCTGATTCAGTGTGCGATAGACCACCGGGGCAACGGCCCGCTGCTCTTCGCTGAGGAAACCGTTGCGCGACGACAGCGCCAGGCCATCGGTCGCACGCACTGTCGGTTCGCCGATGATCTGGATCGGCATGTTCAGGTCATGCACCAGCGCGCGGATCACCGCCAATTGCTGGAAGTCCTTCTCGCCGAAGATCGCCAGGTCTGGCTGGACCATGTTGAACAGTTTGCTGACAACGGTTGCGACGCCCTCGAAATGCCCAGGACGGCTGGCGCCGCACAAGCCTTCCGAGAGTTGCGGAACACTGACGCGGGTCTGGCCGGCCATGCCATCGGGGTACATTTCTTCAACGGTCGGCGCGAACAGCAGGTGGCAACCGGCTTGCAGCAGTTTTTCCTGGTCAGCCGCGAGGGTGCGCGGGTACTTGTCGAGGTCTTCTCCGGCGCCGAATTGCAGCGGGTTGACGAAAATGCTCGCGACCACGAAGTCCACCCGTTGGGTGGCTTTGGTCACCAGTGCGACATGCCCGCTGTGCAGGTTGCCCATGGTCGGCACGAAGCCGATGCGCTTGCCTTCGCCGCGGGCACGGGCCACGGCGGCCCGCAGTTCACGTACGGTTTTTACGGTGTTCATGCAGAGAATCCGTGTTCGATACCAGGGAAAGTGGCTGCTTTGACTTCGGTGACGTACGCGCCAAGCGCCGCTTGAATGTTCTGTTGCCCGGTCATGAAGTTCTTCACGAACTTCGGCACACGGCCGGTGATCGACAGGCCTAACATGTCGTGCAGAACCAGCACCTGGCCGTCGGTGGCACTGCCGGCACCAATACCGATCACCGGGATTTTCACCGCTTGGGTGATTTCCTCGGCCAGTTCACTCGGCACGCATTCGAGCAGCAGCATGGCCGCGCCGGCCTGCTCCAGGGCGATCGCGTCGGCACGCATTTGCCGCGCCTGGTTTTCGTTACGACCCTGGACCTTGTAACCGCCAAGGATGTTCACCGATTGCGGCGTCAGCCCCATGTGCGCGCACACCGGGATGCCACGCTCGGCCAGCAGACGGATCGAGTCCGCCAGCCACAGCGCGCCTTCAACCTTGACCATGTGCGCACCGGCCTGCATCAACAGGGCGCTGTTGGTCATGGTTTGCTCGAGGGTGGCGTAGGCCATGAAGGGCAGGTCGGCGAGGATCAACGCGTCGCTGTTACCGCGTTTAACGGCGGCGACGTGATAAGCCATCTCGGCGGTGGTCACCGGCAGGGTGCTGTCGTGACCTTGCAGAACCATGCCGAGGGAGTCGCCCACCAGCAGCACTTCAACACCAGCCTCATTGCAGGCGTGGGCGAAGGTCGCGTCATAGCAGGTCAGCATGGTGATTTTTTCACCTTTTTGCTTGAGACCTTGCAGAGTGGTCAGGGTGATGGCTGGCATGAAAAGTTCCTCATTCAGGCGCTGTGGAAACTACTGCGAGTAACGCGCGTGATTCTTCGTTAAATACAGGCGCACGGTCTTTCGTCGTGCTTTTAAGGCCTGGATTGCGCCCTGTAATGCCGTGTTGGCGGCAGCGGGACGCCTATAGTCGTGAGGAGAACTCGGGAAGTCAATTGCGTGTGTTACCGCATTGTTACGCGTGGGGTGTTACCGGGGTAACTGATGCGATTCAGCAAAATTTTATTGCTGCAGATCGTTGAAGCGACATAAACCATTGTGGGAGCGGGCTTGCCCGCGATAGCGACTTCAAATTCAACATCAATGTTGACTGATGGTCAGCCATCGCGGGAAAGCCCGCCCCCACAGGGATTTTTATCAATTTGAAGGGAGGCGTTCCAGGCCGACGAACGGGCAGGCAGCGAGCAAATCACTCAGGCTGCGGCCATCAGCCAGGCGCAAATCCGCAGGCGCCAATTCGGCCAGCGGATAAAGAACGAACGCGCGTTCCTGCAGATGGTAGTGGGGGACTTTCAGGCGAGGTTCGTCGATCAGCCGGTCACCGAACAGCACGATATCGAGATCCAGTGTGCGTGGGCCCCAACGTTCAAGACGTTCGCGGCCCCGTCCATTCTCGATGGCGTGCAGCGCATCAAGCAGGTCCAATGGTGCGAGTGTGCTATCGAGGGCGGCGACCGCGTTGGTATAACGCGGTTGGCCGGGCAGCAGGGAGTCGCTTTGATAAAACGCGGAAACCCCGACCAGTTCGGTCAGCGGCAACTGCCCCAGCGCCTCGATGGCGCTGCGCAGTTGTTCGGCGGGGTCAGCCAGATTGCTGCCCATGCCGATGTAGATGCGTTCCATGGATTACTCGCCCGTGGTGCTCGGTGCGCCGGCTGCGCGTTTACGCTTGGCGCCACCGCTGCGGCGACGTTTGCGTGGAGCGCCAGTGCCTTCATCCTTGCCGCTGAGGTCGCGGATCATGTCGCGGCGTTCGCTGTCGTTGGCGTCCTGGTAGTCAGTCCACCATTCACCGAGGCCATCGGTCTGCTCACCGGCGCTTTCACGCAGCAGCAGGAAGTCGTAACCGGCGCGGAACCGCGGGTTGTCCAGCAACAGGTCGGCACGCTTGCCGCTACGGCGTGGCAGGCGTTCCTGCATGTCCCAGATCTCGCGGATCGGCATGGTGAAGCGTTTCGGGATCGCAATGCGCTGGCACTGCTCGGCAATCAACTCGTGAGCCGCTTCCTGCATCGCCGGAATCGGTGGCATGCCACGCTCTTGCAGGCGCAACACGCGAGCCGGCAGGGCAGGCCACAGCAGAGCAGCAAACAGGAACGCCGGGGTCACCGGTTTGTTCTGCTTGATCCGCAGGTCGGTGTTGATCAGGGCTTCGCTGATCAGCGTGTGGGTGTACGTCGGGTTGTATTCCAGCGCCTCGGCACTGGCCGGGAACAACGGATCGAACAACTGCAGGTCGACGAGCATCTCGAAGGTGTCCGCGGCATGGCCGGAGAGGAACAGCTTGAGCACTTCTTCGAACAGACGGGCCGACGGGATCTCGCGCAGCATCGGTGCCAGGTCGCGGATCGGTGCGGCGCTGTGTTTTTCGATGCCGAAATTCAGCTTGGCGGCGAAACGCACGGCCCGCAGCATCCGTACCGGGTCTTCCTGGTAGCGTTGCTTCGGATCGCCGATCAGGCGGATCAGGTGATTGCGGATGTCGTGTACGCCGTTGGCGTAGTCGAGAATGCGCTCACTGACCGGATCGTAATACAGGGCGTTGATGGTGAAGTCGCGGCGTTGCGCGTCTTCTTCCAGCGTGCCGTAGACGTTATCGCGCAGGATGCGCCCGCTCTCGTTGCGCGAGGACTGGTTGCTGTCTTCCTCTTCATCGTTTTGCGGGTGGTTGGCGCGGAAGGTCGCGACTTCAATGATTTCGCGACCAAAGTGGATATGCACCAGTTTGAAGCGACGACCGATGATCCGCGCATTGCGAAATTCGGCCCGTACTTGCTCAGGAGTAGCGCTGGTGGCGACGTCGAAATCTTTTGGCGTGATGCCGAGCAGCATGTCGCGCACGCAACCGCCGACCAGGTAAGCCTGGTAACCGGCGTTCTGCAGGCGTTCGACGATGTTCACCGCGTAACGGCTGAATTGGGCCTTTTGCAGCGAATGTTGGCCGCTGTTGAGCACTTCAGGCGTACTGCGAATGTGTTGCGTATGACGCTTGGGAGAACGGAATGACTGGAACAACTTCTTCAGCATGGGATGCACTGTTTGAAGGAATGTTCGGCCATAACGAAGAATGACCGCATGATGGGCGGGGATTCTAGCATTTAGTCGGGGGATGGTGTAGGAAGCTGCGAAACGGCTTGAAGGGCGTTGCTGGAGCTGATGGCTTCGCCTGTGTAGCAGCTACCGAGCCTGCGAGGCTGCGTTCGGCTACTGTAGGAGCGAGCTTGCTCGCGAAAGATGTGAACGATAACGCGTATAACCCGATGTCCAGCGCTGCCTGTGAGTTTTTCGCGAGCAAGCTCGCTCCTACAGTACGCAGGCTTTTCAAATCGCAGAAACCACAAGGGGAGCCGAAGCTCCCCAAGAAGTAGTTGCATGCTCTATTTTTATTATTGATTCGGGCTTTTTGTTTTTGTTAAGTGCCCACGCCATGAAGATTTTCCTTCATGACCCTCCCAATCGGGAGCCAAGAGCAAACGGATTGCTTTGGTCGCTGTGTTGCAGTGATCTTTCGATCCAACCAGTTCAGGCTCTGTCTTATGACAGTTTTTTGTTGTTCTCGGCCTGGTCGTGGGGCAAGCCCCAAATACAACGCCTCTCCAAAAGAATCAGTTAGCTGCGCCTCTCGCCGTCTTGTTTTTATTGTGCGTGAGTCGATACGTCTTATTTTTATTGTCTTGTACGTTGCTTGTTATTGTTCTTGTACCAAACATATAGCAGGGGGCGTGCCAACTTTTGTGATCCCCAGTAAAACAAGGGGTTAGGCCGGTTGGCGGGTTTCATCCAGGCCAAAAAAAGCCGGGGCTTCGTTACCGTAAGCCCCGGCTTCTGTTACGTGAAAAATCTGAGGTAACAGTTTTTCCACAATGTCACGTGTTACCCACACATCAGACAGGTGCGGTTCAGCTCTCGCTGGCCACCCCGGTCTTGCGCCGCGGGATGCCCAGGCGCTGACGGCGTTCCCACAGGCATTTGCGACTGACGCCGAGTTTGCGTGCCAGCTCGGTTTCGGTCATGTGGTCTTGATGCTCGAGCACGAAGTGCTGGAAGTAGTCTTCCAGCGACAAATCTTCGGTGGGCTCATGGCTATTGTTGCCGGCGGCGCTGCCTTGTTGTGGCGGCAGGCCGATGAAGTCGTCGTCTTCCAGGTCGCTCAGTTCGATGTCGATACCCAGCAGCTCGGCGGAAATCTCCGGGCTCTCGCACAGGATGACGGCGCGCTCGACGGCGTTTTCCAGTTCACGAACGTTACCCGGCCAGGTGTAATGACGAATCGCCTGCTCGGCATCCGAGGCGAATTTCAGGTCGGTGCGATTGACCCGCGCGCTCTGCCGCGCCAGGAACGCATTGGCGATTTCGTTGACGTCCGCGCCGCGTTCGCGCAGGGCTGGCAGTTTCAGGGCGATCACGTGGAGGCGGTAATACAAGTCCTCACGGAACTGGCCGATTTTCGCCAGGCTCTTGAGATCCCGGTGAGTGGCGGCGATCAGGCGTACATCGACTTTCTGCGACTGTACCGACCCGACCCGGCGAATTTCACCTTCCTGCAATACGCGCAGCAGGCGAGCCTGGGCTTCCAGTGGCAGTTCGCCGATTTCGTCGAGGAACAAGGTGCCGCCGTCGGCTGCTTCCACCAGACCGGCACGCCCGGCGCTGGCGCCGGTGAATGCACCTTTTTCGTGGCCGAACAGTTCGGACTCGATCAGGCTTTCCGGAATGGCCGCGCAGTTCACCGAAATCATCGGTGCCTTGGCACGTTTGGACAGGTTGTGCAGGGCGCGCGCCACCAGTTCTTTACCGGTGCCGGATTCGCCCTGGATCAGGACATTGGAATCGGTCGGCGCGACTTTGCGGATCTTGCTGTACAGATCCTGCATCGGCGGGCAGGAGCCAATGATGCCGATTTCGCCATTGCTGTTATCGACACCCGGTTTCGCCGCGCCATTGGTTGCTTTGCCGGTAGCGATCGGCTCACCGCTGGCTTGCACCGATTGTCGGTCGCGCAGGATACGTGCGACGGCCTGGAGCATTTCATCGTGATCGAAAGGCTTGGCGATGTAATCCACCGCGCCCATTTTCATCGAGTCGACGGCCGAACGCAGGCTGGCGTAGCTGGTCATGATCAGCACCGGAGTGCCTTGGCCGAGTTTGATCAACTCGGTGCCCGGCGCGCCCGGTAGACGCAGGTCGCTGACGATCAGGTCGAACGTGGGAATAGTGAAGCGTTCTTGTGCTTCCTGCACTGAACCGGCTTCGCTGACCTGGTACTGGTTACGTTCCAGCAGGCGGCGCAAGGCGGAGCGGATAATGGTTTCGTCTTCGACGATCAAAATGTGCGGCATTGATTCGATACTCTCGACGGTCTCAGTTCACAGCGGACGTCGCTTCGACATGACGCGGCAAGGTCACCCGGATACGGGTGCCGCGTTGGCTTTGAACATCAGCCGGGCTGTCGATGGTGATTTGTCCATAATGCTCTTCAACGATGGAATAGACCAGTGCAAGGCCCAGACCGGTGCCTTCGCCAGGGTCCTTGGTGGTGAAGAAGGGTTCGAACAATCGGTCCATGATGTTCTTCGGAATACCGCTGCCTTCGTCTTCCACGATCAGATCGACCGTGTGTTCGCCGGCTTCGCTTTTGACCCGCACCGCACTGCCGGGAGGCGAGGCGTCGCGGGCGTTTGAGAGCAGGTTGATCAACACTTGGGCGAGTCGCTGCGGATCGCCTTCGACCCAGTGATCGGGGTCGCACAGGTTGTAGAACTGCACTTCGAAATTGCGTCGGTTCAGGGCCAGCAGGCCTATCGCGTCCTGGGCCACTTCGGCCAGACAGACGGGCTCGTCGCTGTGCTGATGGCTGCCGGCGTGGGCGAAACTCATCAGCGACTGAACGATGCGCGACACGCGTTTGGTCTGCTCGAGGATCTGCCCGCTGATTTCCTTCAGCTCGCCATCGTCTTCACGCTCTTCGCGCAGGTTCTGCGCCAGGCACGCGATGCCGGTGATCGGGTTGCCGATTTCATGGGCTACGCCTGCCGCGAGTCGGCCAATACTGGCCAGTCGCTCGGAGTGCACCAGTTTGTCTTCGAGCATCTGCGTTTCGGTCAGGTCTTCCACCAGCAGCACCAGGCCACTGTTGCCCGGTGCGAGCGGTTCGTCGATCGCAGCTTTGTGCAGGTTCAGCCAGCGAGTCTGGCCGTCGAGGGCCAAATGCTGTTTGTGCAAATGCTCGTCCGGGAGATTGATGAAGCCTTGCAGCAGCTCTCTCCATGGATCGGCAATGGTGCTCAAACGCGAACCGACCACACGCTGCGCAGCAATTCCGGTCAGCTCCTCCATGGCTTTGTTCCACATGAGGATTTCCTGATCCTTGGCCAGCGAGCAAACGCCCATCGGCAATTCCTGCAGGGTCTGGCGGTGGTAGCGGCGCAGGGCATCGAGCTCGGCGGCAAGGCCGGTCAGGCGCGAGTGGTAGTCCTCGAGTCGACTTTCGATGAAGTGGATGTCTTCGGTGACGTAGTTTTCGCCGCCAGCCTTATAAGGCAGGAATGTTTCGACCATGTCCTGCGCCACGCTTGGCCCCATCAGGCCGGAGAGGTTGGCTTCGATCCGGTCGCGCAAACGGCGCAAGGCGTAAGGCCGGCGCTCGTCGAACGGCAGATAAAGATCGCGCAAAGCCTGTTCGACTTCTTTCTGCGCGGCTTTTGCGCCCAATGGCTTGGCCAGTTGCGTGGCGAATTCCTGGGGCGAGGCGGCGTGCAATTCGCGGCGTTGCGGGCGACGCACGTTGTCCACGGCACAGGCTTCGGCAGCACTGGCCTCTTCGCTGCTGGCATTGGTGAACAGCGAGATCAGGGTGAACATCAGTACGTTGGCGGCCAGCGAGGCGATTGCCGCCATGTGCCAACTGGTGTCGTCCAGCACGTAGATCATGTTCAGCAACGGGATGTAGAAGCCTTGCAGGTTGCCGACCAGCGGCAGCAGCATGGTCACCAGCCACACCAGGATCCCCGCAAGCAAACCGGCGATGAAACCGCGGCGGTTGGCGGTCGGCCAATACAGGACCGAAAGTACGCCCGGGAGGAATTGCAGGGTGGCGACGAAGGCGACGATGCCCAGGTTCGCCAGATCCTGTTCCGCGCCCAGCAGCAGGTAGAAACCGTAACCGGCCATGATGATCGCGACGATCAGCGCCCGACGGGTCCATTTCAGCCAGCGGTAAATGTTGCCTTCGGCCGGCGGCTGATAGAGCGGCAGCACCAAATGGTTCAGCGCCATCCCGGACAGCGCCAGGGTGGTGACGATGATCAAGCCGCTCGCCGCCGACAATCCGCCGACGTAGGCCAATAGCGCCAGGGCTTTGTTGTTGGCGGCGATGCCGATGCCCAGCGTGAAGTATTCCGGATTGGTAGTGGCGCCGAGCTTCAGGCCGGCCCAGAGAATCAGCGGTACGGCCAGGCTCATCAGCAGCAGGAACAGCGGCAGGCCCCAGCTCGCACTGACCAGCGAGCGCGGGTTGAGGTTTTCGGTAAACGTCATGTGGTACATGTGCGGCATCACAATCGCCGAGGCGAAGAACACCAGCAGCAGCGTGCGCCACGGACCTTCCTGCAACGGCGTGTGCAAAGCAGCGAGGGCCGTCTGGTTTTGCAGCAGCCACAATTCCAGTTGTTGCGGGCCGTCGAACACGCCGTACAACGCGTACAGGCCGACGCCACCGATGGCGATCAGCTTGATCACCGACTCGAAAGCAATCGCAAACACCAGGCCTTCATGCTTCTCGCGGGTGGCGATGTGGCGCGAGCCGAAGAAAATCGTGAACAGCGTAATCAGTGCGCAGAAACTCAGGGCTACGCGATGCTGCACCGGTTCGCGGGTGAGGATGCCGATGGAATCGGCCACCGCCTGAATCTGCAAGGCCAGCAACGGCAACACGCCGATCAGCATGAAGATCGTCGTCAATGCGCCGGCCCACGTACTGCGGAAACGGAACGCGAACAAGTCCGCCAGGGAGGACAGTTGATAGGTGCGAGTGATCTTCAGGATCGGATACAGCAACACCGGCGCCAGCAAAAATGCACCGGAGACCCCGAGGTAGCTGGACAGAAAACCGTAGCCGTACTGATAGGCCAGGCCGACCGTGCCATAAAACGCCCACGCACTGGCGTAGACCCCAAGCGACAAGGTGTAAGTCAGCGGGTGGCGAATGATCGCCCGGGGGATCATGCCCCGTTCACTGACCCAGGCTACGCCGAACAGCACCGCCAGGTACGCGGCGCTGATCAGGATCATCTGGGTCAGGCTAAAGCTCATCGGCATCTTTTTGGCTCTGCAGGATGAAGGTCACGACGATCAGAATCAGCCAGAGCAGATAAGGGCGATACCAGGCGCCAGTGGCGTCGATCCACCAATCCATGATGGCCGGGGAGAACAGATAAATCCCCACTACCAGGAGCAGGACCAAGCGATAGATGTACATCCCGGCCTCTCTTCTTTATGCGCGTGCCCGAAAACGTGCGGCGATGGTAACGGATGGGCGCACCACTGCAAGTGTGATCACTGTAGTTGCGCTTCGGGCAGGTTGAGTGTGCGCGGGATCAACAGCGCATCCCAGTGGACGATGCCCCAGTTCAATACTTCCCGTGGTGTCGCGTAGTCCAGTTCGGTGCCTGGTTTCTGCCCCAGTGCGCGCAATGCCCGCAGCAACAAAGGCGTTGCCTGGTCTTCGGTCAGCGGCGGCGAACGGTAGGATTTGCCGAGTTTGTTGCCATCGGGCTGGGTAATCAGCGGGATGTGCAGATAACGCGGTTGTGGCAGGCCGAGCAGTTCTTGCAGGTAGAGCTGACGCGGTGTCGAGTCGAGGAGGTCGGCGCCACGGACGATATCGGTGATGCCTTGCCAGGCATCGTCGAGGACCACCGCCAGTTGATAGGCGTAGAGCCCGTCGCGACGGCGGATCACGAAATCGCCGACTTCCTGGCCCAAGTGTTGGCGGAACTCGCCTTGCACCCGGTCGATGAAGTGGTATTCCAGTTCGGGCACGCGCAAGCGAATCGCGGCGTCTTCGGTGCCGTGGCCGGCGTTGCGGCACAGCCCCGGATAAATCCCGTGATACGGCTCCAATTGTTTGCGCGAACAGGTGCAGGCGTAGGCCAGGCCGTGATTGAACAGGCGATTGAGCACTTCGGCGTAGGCCTCGTGCCGGTCACTCTGGCGAACCATCTCGCCGTCCCACTCGAAACCGTAGCTTTCCAGCGCCTTGAGAATGGCCGCCTGGGCGCCAGGTTCTTCCCTCGGAGGATCGAGGTCTTCCATGCGCATCAGCCAGCGACCACCTACGGAGCGGGCGTCGAGGTATGAGGCCAGCGCGGCGACCAGCGAACCGAAATGCAGATGGCCACTGGGCGTGGGGGCGAAGCGCCCGATGTAGGTGGGGGAGGCGATGGCGGTCATAAGGCGATGTCAGGCTGTCCAATCGTTTTGAGCATGGCGTGAAGCCGCCTTCGCGAGCAAGCTTCGCTCCTACAGGAGATTGCGCCAACCTCTGTAGGAGCGAAGCTTGCTCGCGAAGGCGATTCCGAAGACGCAACAAATATCAGCAAATATCAGAAACAAAAACGGAGCGTTCGCACGCTCCGTTTCTTCGTTCAAGTCGATGTTACTTGCCGACTTGCTTTTCCTTGATTTCCGCCAGGGTCTTGCAGTCAACGCACATGTCGGCGGTAGGGCGGGCTTCCAGTCGCTTGACACCGATCTCGACGCCGCAGGACTCGCACCAGCCATATTCTTCGTCTTCGATCAATTGCAGCGTCTTGTCGATCTTCTTGATCAACTTGCGCTCGCGGTCGCGGGCACGCAGCTCGAGGCTGAATTCTTCTTCCTGGCTGGCACGGTCTGCCGGGTCCGGGAAGTTGGCCGCTTCGTCCTTCATGTGATCAACCGTACGGTCGACTTCCTGCATCAAGTCCTGTTTCCACTTGTTCAGGATCTTGGTGAAGTGAGCGCGCATGGGCTTGCCCATGTATTCCTCCCCCTTCACTTCTTTGTGGGGTTCGAAACCGCTGATCGACTGGTTTTGCTGCTTTGCTTGGGTGGGCATGAAAGGGACCGCCTCTACTCTTGTAATCCATTGCGCAGGATTGCTCCATCACCGACACCTGCCGGCCCTGCGGCTGCAAGCGGGCGAACTTACCAGATCAAATCGGACCGCGCTACTCCCGGATGTCGAGGTAGTGGCCCAAGGTGCTTGCAAATGATTGCAAAGCCTTGTCTGGTGGTGCTGGAGACCTGATCAATTATTGATTTTAGTCAAACCTGGGGCACACGCTTGAGTCGTTTACAGCCAGGGATATAACGGCTCTGACCGCTTTAGGTTCTCGCTCGTTCCGACGGTTGGGTAGAATCAGTTTTTTTCCCTGTTGAAGGAAGGCCAATGGCTCAGCCCTACAGTGCCCGCAGTCGCGCGATCGAACCGTTCCATGTCATGGCGCTGCTGGCGCGGGCCAATGAATTGCAGGCCGCGGGCCATGACGTGATCCACCTGGAAATCGGCGAGCCGGACTTCACAACGGCCGAGCCGATCATTCAGGCCGGCCAAGCGGCGCTGACGGCGGGGAAAACCCGCTACACCGCGGCGCGCGGCATTCCCGAGTTGCGCGAGGCCATTTCGGGCTTTTATCAGCAGCGCTACGGTTTAAACATCGACCCGCAGCGAATCCTCATCACGCCGGGCGGTTCCGGCGCGCTGCTGCTGGCCAGTGCCTTGCTGGTGGACCCCGGCAAACACTGGCTGCTGGCGGACCCGGGTTATCCCTGCAACCGGCATTTCCTGCGGCTGGTCGAAGGCGCGGCGCAATTGGTGCCGGTCGGCCCGGACGTGCGCTATCAACTAACACCGGATCTGGTGGCCCGCCATTGGGATCACGACAGCGTCGGTGCCCTGGTGGCATCGCCCGCTAATCCGACCGGTACTATCCTGACGCGCGACGAGCTGGCGGGCCTGTCTGCCGCCATCAAGGAGCGCCACGGCCATCTGGTGGTCGATGAGATCTATCACGGCCTGACGTATGGCACCGATGCAGCCAGCGTGCTGGAAGTAGACGACAGCGCGTTTGTGCTGAATAGTTTTTCCAAGTATTTCGGCATGACCGGCTGGCGACTCGGTTGGCTGGTGGCGCCGGAAGCGGCGGTCAGTGAACTGGAAAAACTCGCCCAGAATCTCTACATCAGCGCCCCGAGCATGGCCCAGCACGCGGCACTGGCCTGCTTCGAACCCGCCACCATTGCGATTTTCGAAGATCGTCGTGCCGAGTTCGGTCGTCGTCGGGATTTCCTGCTGCCCGCCCTGCGAGAGTTGGGCTTCGGCATTGCCGTGGAGCCGGAAGGGGCGTTCTACTTGTACGCCGATATCAGCAAGTTCGGCGGCGATGCCTTCGCGTTCTGCCGGCACTTCCTCGAAACCGAGCACGTTGCGATCACCCCGGGCCTGGATTTCGGGCGGTATCAGGCCGGGCATCATGTGCGGTTTGCCTACACCCAAAGCCTGCCGCGCTTGCAGGAAGCGGTCGAGCGGATTGCTCGTGGTCTGCGGAGCTGGCAAGGCTGATGCGTTTCCATCCTCCCCTCGAAGAAGGTCGCCTGATTCGTCGTTACAAGCGTTTTCTCGCCGATATCGAGACCGTTACCGGCGAGTTGCTGACGATTCACTGCCCGAACACCGGCTCGATGCTTAACTGCCAGGTCGAAGGCGGGCAGGTCTGGTTCAGTCGCTCAAATGACCCCAAACGCAAATTGCCTGGCACCTGGGAAATTGGAGAAACCCCGCAGGGCCGTTTGTTTTGCGTGAACACCGGGCGGGCCAACGGTTTGATTGAAGAGGCGCTGCGGGCGGGTGTTATCACCGAGCTGAACGGTTTTACCGAGCTGAAGCGCGAAGTGGCCTACGGTCAGGAAAGCAGCCGCATCGATTTTCGTCTCGACTACCCGAGCGGGCCGGCCTACGTAGAAGTCAAAAGCGTCACGTTGGGCTTCGATGGTTCATCGGTAGCGGCATTTCCCGATGCCGTCACGCAGCGCGGGGCCAAGCACTTGCGCGAATTGGCGCATCTGGCCCGGGACGGGATTCGTGCGGTGCAGCTGTATTGCGTGAATCTCACTGGCGTCGACGCGGTGCGTCCGGCAAAAGAAATCGATTCTGCCTACGCCGATGCGTTGCAGGAGGCGGTAGCGTGTGGGGTGGAAGTGCTGGCTTATGGCGTGCGGTTGAGCCACGAAGAAATGCTGGTTGACCGACGTCTGGACGTGTTGCTCAACGGTTAGAGATCGACCCAGATCCCTTGCTCATCTTCGCGACACACGACGCGGGTCAGCGATTGTCCGGCGCAGGGGCCGGCGACGCATTCGCCGTCCTCGATCAGAAACAGCGCGCCGTGGGTGGCGCACTGGATCAGGCTGTTGCTGGGATCGAGAAACTGGTCGGGCTTCCATTCCAGCCCGACGCCACGGTGCGGACAGCGATTGATGTAGACATAAACCTGGCCGCCCCGGCGCACGGCGAAGAGTTTCTGGCCGTCAATGTCGAAACCGCGGCTGCTGGCATCGGCCAGCTCAATGCCAGCACAAAGAAACTTCATGTCTATCCTCAGGTTCTGCGGCTCGTGACCAGATGTGTCCGAGCTTGACGTTCAAATGCAAACAATTATCAAATGGCCGCTTCGCCCGTCGGGTGCAGGTGCCAGATGCCGAGGATACTTGGCCTGTCATCCCGGCGCCCGGGAAAACCTTAAAGGAAGCTGTTTATGCGCCTGAGTACCCGCGTTGCTGCGCTTTGTGTCGGACTCCTCGTCAGTCATCACGCCGCAGCGGCCGAGTTGCCACAACGTTGGGTCAGTGCCGGTGGCGCGTTGTCGGAGTGGGTCAGCGCGCTGGGCGCTGAATCAAAACTGGTGGGCGTTGATACCACCAGTCAGCATCCGCAATCCCTCAGGGCATTGCCGAGCATCGGTTATCAACGGCAACTCTCGGCGGAAGGCATCTTGAGCTTACGCCCGCAGATTCTGATCGGCACCGAAGAAATGGGGCCGCCGCCCGTGCTTTCGCAAGTGCGCAGTGCGGGTGTGCAGGTCGAACTGTTCTCGGCTCAGCCTGACCTGACGACGTTGCAGGGTAATCTGCAACATCTGGGCAAGTTGCTTGGCGCAGAGGATCGGGCTTCGCAGTTGTTCCAGGCTTACCAGGAGCAACTCGATCAGCAAAAGATCCGGGTCACCCGGGCGCAGTTGAAGGAAAAGTCACCGGGTGTGCTGTTATTGCTTGGCCACGCCGGCGGCAAACCACTTATTGCCGGCAAGGACACCGCTGCCGATTGGTTGGTGCAACGCGCTGGTGGGCACAACCTGGCGACGCATACTGGCTACAAACCTTTTTCCAACGAATCCCTGGTCAGTCTTGATCCCGACGTGCTGGTGTTTGCCGACCGGGCGCTGACCGGCGATGCGGCGCGCGCGGCGTTGTTCAAGGAAAATCCGATTCTATCCTCGACCCGGGCGGTCAAGGACGGGCGAGTCATGGAACTCGATCCGGCGCTGCTGGTGGGCGGGCGCGGGCCGCGCTTACCCGCTGCGTTGAAAAAAATCTCTGCTGGCTTCTTTCCCGGCACGGCTGGCCAATGACCGTTCTGGTTAAACCGCGTGCGTTGTTTATCGGCCTGAGCCTGCTGTGTCTGTTGGCGATCTGGTTGTCGTTGGCGCTTGGGCCGGTGAGTTTGCCGCTGCTGGATACCTTGCGCGCGGCGTTGCGGCTGATCGGCTTGCCCATCGCGCCCGATGGGCTGGAGCAGGCCGAGCTGATCCTTGGGCAGATTCGCCTGCCGCGTACGTTGCTGGGTTTGGCCGTGGGCGGCGTTTTGGCGTTGTCTGGCGTGGCGATGCAGGGACTGTTTCGTAACCCTCTGGCCGACCCGGGGTTGGTGGGGGTGTCCAGTGGCGCGGCCTTGGGCGCGGCGATTGCGATCGTTGGTGGCTCGGTGTTTGGCGGTCTGCCGGAATCCTTCGGGCCTTATCTTTTATCGCTATGCGCGTTTCTGGGTGGTCTCGGTGTCACGGCGCTGGTGTATCGACTGGGCCGACGCAACGGGCAAACCAACGTGGCGACCATGCTGTTAGCGGGGATTGCGCTGACGGCGCTGGCGGGTTCGGCGGTGGGGCTGTTCACCTACCTGGCGGACGACGCGACCCTGCGCACCCTGACGTTCTGGAACCTGGGCAGCCTCAACGGCGCCAGCTATTCGCGGCTCTGGCCGTTATTGCTGGTGAGTGCCGGGGTGGCGCTCTGGTTGCCGCGCCGGGCCAAAGCCCTGAATGCGTTACTGCTCGGCGAGTCGGAGGCCGGTCACCTTGGCATTGATGTCGAAGGGCTCAAGCGTGAACTGGTGTTCTGCACGGCGCTGGGTGTCGGTGCGGCGGTCGCGGCGGCGGGGATGATTGGGTTTGTCGGTCTGGTAGTTCCGCATTTGGTGCGGTTGCTGGCCGGTCCCGATCATCGGGTGCTGTTGCCGGCGTCTGTGCTGGCGGGGGCGAGTCTTCTGTTGTTCGCCGATCTGGTGGCGCGACTGGCACTGGCGCCGGCCGAGTTACCGATCGGGATCGTCACGGCCTTCATTGGAGCGCCGTTCTTTCTGTATCTGCTGCTCAGAGGGCGTGCCTGATGTTGCGAACGCACACTCTGCAAATCCGTCGTGGGCGCAAGATCGTCCTGACGGACATCACGCTGGAACTCAAACCGGGCGAAGTCCTCGGCGTGCTGGGGCCTAACGGTGCCGGTAAAAGTACCTTGCTCGGCGCCTTATGTGGCGAGTTGAAAGCTGATCACGGCAGCGTCTGGCTCGATGAGCGCGAGCTGAGTGACTGGACCGGAGCGCTGCGCGCGCAACGTTTGGCAGTCCTGCCGCAGGTATCGACCCTGGACTTCGCCTTTCGCGTCGAAGAAGTGGTCGGTATGGGTCGCTTGCCCCATCAGAGTGGTCGGGTGCGTGATGATGAAATCGTCGCCGCCGCATTGCGCGCTGCCGATGCCGGACACCTGAGCGGCCGCAGCTATCTGGCGCTGTCCGGTGGCGAACGACAGCGGGTGCATCTGGCGCGGGTGCTGGCGCAACTCTGGCCGGGGGTGGCGGGGCAAACACTATTGCTCGATGAACCGACGTCGATGCTCGACCCGCTGCACCAGCACACCACCCTGCAAGCGGTGCGCGAGTTCGCCGATCGTGGCGCAGCGGTGCTGGTGATCCTGCATGATCTGAACCTGGCGGCGCGCTATTGTGATCGCCTGTTACTGCTTGAAGGCGGGCGTCCTGTCGCGCTCGATACGCCCGAGCAAGTGTTGCGCCCGGAACCGCTCAAAGCCGTGTTCGGGTTGGACGTGCTGGTACAACAGCACCCGGAGCGTGGGCATCCGCTGATCATCGCCCGCTGAATTTTTCATAGGGACGAGACGATGCGCGGAATTTTGATGCTGGCCTTGCTGTTGCTGAGTGCTTGTCAGCATGTTGCGGCGCCGCCGATCACGGGTGAGATTCGGGACTTGCGCAGCGGTCAGACCCTCACGCCCCAGCAACTGGTTGAGCGGTTGCAGAAGCCTTCGCGGCTGATCGTCGGTGAGCAGCATGACAATCGCGATCACCATGCACTGCAACTGTGGTTATTGCAGTCGCTGGGCGAGCAGCGTCCTCAAGGCAGTCTGCTGCTGGAAATGCTCACGCCGGATCAACAACTGCGCGTCGACGACGTTCGTCATGCCTCGACACCACCGGCGGATTTACCTGGTGCATTGGCCTGGCAGTCGGGTTGGGACTGGAATGTATACGGGCCGATCGTACGGTTCGCCCTGACCCAGCCGTACCCGCTGCTGGCGGCCAATCTGGACACACTTGAAGTCCGTTCCGTCTACGCCAACCCTCCGACATTAAACGGTTCGCGCTCCAACGCTCCGTCAGTCAAGGGCACGTTGCTGGGGCAAATCAGCGACTCTCATTGTGGGTTGCTACCTGAATCGCAAATGCCGGCAATGCTGGCGGTCCAGCAGCAACGTGATCGTCGTATGGCTGAGCGGTTACTGATGGCACCGACGCCTTCTTTGTTGTTCGCCGGTGCTTACCACGCGCGCAAGGATGTTGGCGTGCCAATCCATGTGCTTGACCTGGGGGCGCCCGAGGCTCCGAGGGTGTTGATGCTGGCGCAGCAGGGCAGTGAGGTGACGGCGGCGATGGCCGATTACGTCTGGTACACGCCTGCCACTGTGGCGCCGGATTACTGCGCGCAGATGCGCAAGCAGTTCGGGAAGTAAATGAAGGACTTTTCTACAGGCAAAAAAAGACCCGGCAAGAGCCGGGTCAAATAACCGTGATTAGCCTGATGAGGAGATATCTGAGAGTCCGAACCAAGGGCTTTTCAAATATCGACCAGTCTCGCGACCAGTTGTGATAATCATAGCGATTCTCATTACCAAGTCAACCGCTGATTTCCGATTTATTTGAAATCCGTCGGTCCCTCGCTGGAAACGCCCGTAATCATTGGGCTTCAGGCTGTATTTTGAGTGAGTTGGCTCCAGCAGGTGCATAGCTGCTGTGCCGTTTCAATTCTTGTGGCGTGAAGAAATAGCTTCCAGCTGTTTGTTCAAGGCTTCCTTGCGTTCGGCGGGAATGTCATTCCAGTGCACATCCATCAGCGCACCTTCGATCGCATACAACAACACCTTGGACGCTCGAAACCCGCGCGTGCGCACGGCCCGATAAGCGTCCACCGCCCCCAGGCGACGCAAGTCCGAGGCGCTGTGGATGCCCACGGCATGCAGCCACTGCGCCGACGTCTTGCCAAGATTCTTCAGGTGTTGCAGTTCATCATTCATCAAGCCTCCTTGCGATGGCCGAATGGTGCGTGGGCAAGCTTCTGAGGAGTGTAGCCATCAGTAGGAAAAGCGTGATTGTTTGGTCGGTTTCGACGCAAAAGCTTCTAAGAAGAAGATGTCGGGAGAGAGGGGAAATGTCTGCGAGCGCAGTCGAGGAAGGCTTCGCATTCCCTGTAGGAGCGAGCTTGCTCGCGAAGACGTAGTGTCAGTCGACATCAATGTTGAATGACACACCGCCTTCGCGAGCAAGCTCGCTCCCACAGGGATTGTGTCGTATCGGGGATGTGCTGCAGGTATTAGCGGGTGCGATAACGCAGGCGTGTACCGAAATTCATCGACATCAGAATCTCGTCGGCACTCAGCTCAGGCGGAAAGTAGGCGCCGGAGATTTGCGCGTGTGCGAGGCTCGCGCCTTCCAGGTTTGAGTGGCGGAAGTCGATACCGCGCAAGTCGGCGGAGCGGAAATAGGCATCGGTAAAATCGACGCGGTCGGCGTTCAGCTCACGCAAGTCCAGACCACGGAAGTCGCCACCGACCATATCGATCGTGCCGTCTTTGGGGCGCTCGTTATTGAAACCTGTGATGTCGTCTTTGTGCAGCAAGGCATAAAGCGGGGTGTCGAGAAGTTTGGGCTGGCTCATGTCACATCACCTGTTGGTTTTATGGCGCCAGTATAGTGCCACTATTTGACAGCCGTGAAGCCGGCTGAGGCTTCACGGCTGAAATACTTTTTACAGGCCCGGCAGACGCTGGCGAATCTGTGCAACAACGGTGTCGAGTGTGCCGCTTTCATTGGTCTGTACGCGTTTGCTGCAGAGGATTTCTGCGGGCGTCAGCGCTTCACGAGTGGCTTGCTGGGCCGCGATCACAGCCAGGTTGGCGTCAGACGGATCCTTTTTATCTGCCTGACGCAGGGCCAGCCAGCTCTCGATTACCGCTTGCGGCGCATTGCAATCAAGGATCAGGAACGGTGCGCCGGTGGATTCGGCGATTTTCGCCGCACCGTCGCGCTGCTCACGCTTGAGGTAAGTGGCATCGACCACCACCGGGAAGCCGGCACGCAGGATCACGCTGGCAATCTCATGCAGGCGGGTGTAGGTCGCAGCGCTGGCGTCGGCACTATAAATACCGGCCTGCGGATCGTTCGGCACGGTTTGCTCGCCGAACAGACGTTTGCGCTCTACATCGGACCGCAGGCGAATGGCGCCCAACGCTTCCACCAGACGCATGGCCACGTGGCTCTTGCCGACGGCAGAAACACCATGGGTGATGGCCATGAAGCGCGAAGGAATGGTGCTGTAGCTTTCCGCCAGGTTGGCGTAATTGCGGTACTGACGCAGGGTGGTGGCGCGCTGCACCGGGGAGGCATCGGCTGGCATGCTGAACAGGCTGACCTTGGCACGAACCAGTGCGCGGTAGGCTTTATAGAAGTTAAGCAACTCAAGGCCGTGGTAATCGCCGGTCAGCTCCAGGTATTGGCTGATAAAGCGACGCGCCAGGCATTTCAGCCCGCGATCTTCCAGGTCCATCGCCAGGAACCCGGTGTCGGCGTACACGTCGGTGAAGCGGAACGGTTCGTTGAACTCGATGCAGTCGAAGATCACGACCTTGCCGTCAATCACGGTGGCGTTGCCCAGGTGGATGTCGCCGTGGCATTCGCGGATAAAGCCGTCGGCCTTGCGCTGGGCGAACAGCGGCTTGAGGCGCTCGAAGCTGCTTTCGGCCCAGGCTTGCAAGGCATCGAGTTGCAGCAGGTCAGCCTTGTCGCTGAGGAACGGGCGGATCTGCTCGAAGTTCTGGCTCACCGGCGCCATGACGCTGTCCGGGGTGCCGGCTTCGTGTTCGGCAGGCACTTTTGGCGCATTCAGGTGAAATTGTGCGATTTGCGCGGCCATCTCATCGATGTGCGCGGTGGTCAATTCGCCATTGGCTTGCAGGGTGCTGAGTAACCCGCTCTGTGGGAATTGACGCATTTTCAGCGCGTATTCGATAACCGGGCCATCCCCGCCCAATTGTGGCGCTTCGACGCTGCCGGTTATCGGCAACACTTCCAGATACAAATCGTTGGTCAGACGCTGGTTCAGACGCAGCTCTTCAGCGCAGAAATGTTCCCGTGCATCGAGGCTGGTGAAGTCGAGGAAGCCGAAGTTCATCGGTTTCTTCACTTTATAAGCAAAGGGGCCCGTGAGGATGACCCAGGAGATATGGGTCTCGATGACCTGGAACGCGTCTACGGGATGCGGGTAGAGGGCCGGGTTTTGCAGGGCAGCGATCAGTGACTGGCTCACAGGCGATCCTTCAGAGTCTGGGAAAATTCAAGGTCGACATTATGGCCGCAAGTCCGCCTGACGCAAACCTCGGAGGGCTCCTGTTGAGTATGAATAAAGTGCGTATAATCCGCGCCCATGACTCGTACTCGATCCCCCCGCACCCCCAAAAAACCACCTTCCAAGGGCCTGAGCCCCTGGCTGGGCTGGGCCCTTAAACTCAGTCTGGTCGGCCTCGTGGTGCTCGCCGGATTCGCGGTTTACCTCGACGCTATTGTCCAGGAGAAGTTCTCTGGCAAGCGCTGGACCATTCCGGCCAAGGTATACGCGCGCCCGCTCGAGCTGTTTACCGGCCAGAAGTTGAGCAAGGAAGACTTCCTCACCGAGCTCGATGCCTTGGGCTACCGACGCGAAGCGGTGAGCAACGGCCCCGGCGCGGCGGCGGTCAGCGGCAATACCGTCGACTTGAATACCCGTGGTTTCCAGTTCTATGAAGGCCTGGAGAAACCCCAGCCTGTGCGTGTGCGGTTCTCTGGCGACTACGTAGCCGAACTCTCGGCGACGAACGGTTCCAAGCTATCTGTGGTGCGTCTTGAGCCGCTGTTGATCGGCGGTATTTACCCGAAAAACCTCGAAGACCGCATTCTGATCAAGATCGATCAGGTCCCGCCGTACCTGCTGGAAACGCTGGTAGCCGTGGAAGACCGGGACTTCTATAGCCACTGGGGCGTTTCGCCCAAGTCGATTGCCCGCGCCGTTTACGTCAACACCTCGGGCGGCAAGATGACCCAGGGCGGCAGTACGCTCACGCAACAGCTAGTCAAGAATTTCTACCTGACCAGCGAACGCAGCCTGACCCGTAAACTTACCGAAGCCATGATGGCGATGTTGCTTGAGCTGCATTACGACAAACGGGAAATTCTTGAGGCTTACCTCAATGAAGTGTTCGTCGGTCAGGATGGGCAGCGCGCGGTGCACGGTTTCGGCTTGGCCAGCCAGTTTTTCTTCGGGCAGCCATTGTCCGAGCTGAAATTGCATCAAGTCGCGATGCTGGTGGGCATGGTCAAGGGGCCTTCCTATTACAACCCGCGTCGTAACCCTGAGCGGGCGCTTGAACGGCGCAATCTCGTGCTCGATGTCCTTGAGCAACAAGGTGTTGCCAGCGCCGAACAAGTCGCTGCTGCGAAGAAAATGCCACTGGGTGTGACCACTCGCGGCAAGCTGGCGGACAGCTCGTTCCCTGGCTTCCTCGATCTGGTCAAGCGTCAGCTGCGCGAAGACTATCGCGACGAAGACTTGACCGAAGAAGGTCTGCGGATCTTCACCAGTTTCGATCCGATCCTGCAGATGAAAGCAGAAGCGTCGGTCAACGACACCTTCAAGCGACTCTCCGGGCGCAAGGGTTCCGATGACGTCGAAGCGGCCATGGTCGTGACCAACCCGGAAACTGGCGAAGTGCAGGCCATGATCGGTAGCCGTCAGGCCAGTTTTGCCGGTTTCAACCGGGCGCTGGACGCGGTACGACCGATCGGTTCGTTGATCAAGCCGGCGGTTTATCTGACAGCCCTTGAGAAACCGACCCAGTACACCTTGACCAGTTGGCTGTCGGACGAGTCCTTCTCGGTCAAAGGGGCGGACGGTCAGGTCTGGAAGCCGCAGAACTATGATCGCCGCTCCCATGGCACGGTTTTCCTTTATCAAGGCCTGGCGCACTCCTACAACTTGTCGACTGCGCGTCTCGGCTTGGCGGTGGGCGTACCGAATGTCCTGAAAACCTTGGGACGCCTGGGCGTGACTCGCGAGTTTCCGGCATTCCCGTCGATGTTGCTGGGTGCTGGCGGTATGACCCCGATCGAAGTGGCGACCATGTACCAGACCCTGGCCAACGGTGGTTTCAATACCCCGATGCGCGGGATCCGCAGCGTACTGACCGCCGAAGGCGAACCGCTCAAGCGTTATCCGTTCCAGATTCAGCAGCGTTTTGATCCGGCTTCCATTTACCTGATTCAGAGCGCCATGCAGCGAGTCATGCGTGAAGGCACCGGTAGTTCGGTTTATAACGTGTTGCCGAAAACCCTGACCCTGGCGGGCAAGACCGGCACCAGTAACGATTCGCGAGACAGCTGGTTCGCCGGCTTCAGTCAGGACTTGCTGGCCGTGGTCTGGCTGGGTCGCGATGACAACGGCAAGACGCCGTTCACCGGTGCCACCGGTGCATTGCAGGTCTGGACCAGTTTCATGCGCAAGGCCGATCCGCTGCCGCTGGACATGCCGCAACCGGACAACATTGTTCAGGCCTGGGTCGATTCGCACACCGGACAAGGCTCCGATGCCAACTGCCCAGGTGCGGTGCAGATGCCGTATATTCGCGGCAGTGAGCCGCCTCCCGGCGCTGCTTGCAGTGGCGAAAGTCCCGTTTCCGGCGAAACGGTGATGGATTGGGTCAAGGGCTGGATGAATTAAGCAAAGAGGGTTTCAAGTGAACAAGTGGTTGATTCCAGCGGTTACCGCCGTGGCTTTGCTCAGCGGTTGCTCCACCGTACAGCGCGGTTCGATTCCGGTTGTGGATTCCGGCAGCGCCGTTTCGAACAGTGAACGTGTTTCGGCAAATGGCGGTTACCGTCAGACGACGACCAAACGTCCTGTGCAAGCCCAGCCTCAGGCAATCCCGCAAGGCGATACTGGCGTGGTTGTGATGGTGCCTGGTGGCGGTGCAGTAACATCGGCGCCGATCAGCACTGCGCCGATCACACCAGGCCCGATTACCCCGGGGCCTATCGATACCTCGCCGGTGCAGTCGGCGCCGATCAATCAGGGCAGCTACAGCATGCCGTCGACGCCGAGCGGGATTCCTTCAGCCAGTACCGGTGGTGGCTTGTCTGCCGACGAGCAACTGGATGGTCCGGTATTGGCGCTGCTGACCACTGCTCAGCAGCAACAGGCAGGTGGTGATCTCAATGGTGCTTCCTCCAGCCTCGAGCGCGCCCAACGTGTCGCGCCGCGTGAGCCGCAAGTGCTTTATCGCCTGGCGCAGGTACGCATGGCTCAGGGCGATGCGCCACAAGCCGAGCAGTTCGCACGTCGTGGCCTGACGTTCGCCAGCGGTCGTCCGGCGCTTCAGGCCAGCCTGTGGGAATTGATTGCCCAGGCGCGTGAGAAGCAGGGTGACTCGGCTGGCGCTGCACTGGCCCGTCAGAAGGCCAAGGTTTCTTCGTGATGGATGCACGCTTCCCGAAGATCGCCGAACAGTTATTACTGATCGAGCGCGAGCTGCGAATCCAGGGGTGGTGGGACGATGTTGCACCCTCCGCCGAAGCGCTTTCCAGCGTCGAGCCGTTCTCGGTCGATACGCTGGATTTCGAGCAATGGCTGCAATGGATCTTCTTGCCGCGCATGAAAACGATCCTCGAACAGGATCTGCCATTGCCCAACGCATCGGGGATTCAGGAGATGGCCGAAATGGTCTTCGCCGCCCGTAATGTCCAGGGCAAGGATCGACAGTTGCAGGTGCTGCTCAAAGAGTTCGACCTGCTGATCACCGCCTCCCGCTGACCCCCATCCGTCGTGGGAACCGTAGGAGCTGTCGAGAGAAACGAGGCTGCGCTCTTTTGATCTTGATCTTAAAAAATCAAAGTCAAAAGAGCGCAGCCTCGTTTCTCTCGACAGCTCCTACGGGGGTTCTACTGGCAGTTATCCTTGATCTGCTTCTGTGCTTCAGTCATGCGCTCCTGACGTTGCTCGTCGGTCAGGCGGCGCATCTCACCTTCAACCTCCTCCCGTACTCGCGGGTTGTTCTGCAGTTGAGCCAGGTTCGTTCGCGCCTGCTCGCAAAATACCTTGAGCTGCGCTTGCTGCTCGGCGACCTGCTTTTTAACCGTCTTGTCGATGGCCTGTTGATCGCCGATGACATTGCTGCGTGGCAGCGTGTCCGGTTTGCCGGCAGGTGGGGAGGGCGTAACCACGGTGGTGGCTTCCTGACCTTGCGGCGGTTGTGCGTCGAAGTGGGTAACGCCCTGGGCGTCGACCCATTTGTAGATCTGACCGCCCATACACAAAGGGCTGATCAGCAGAGTGACCATGAAGAACGTTCGCATGCCATTTCCTTGCCATAAGTTGCGCAATTGAAGCTAACACAGTTGCTGTTTAGCGGTTTTTTCTTGCTTTCTCATGTGCTTACTTCAATAAAGCACATTGACGACTTGACTTGCAGGGGACGAAACAGAAGAATCCAAAGTCCGCTGTAGAGGGACTGCCAGAAGCAGACCCACTCAGCAGATCATGAGGCGCACATCCGCGCCGACCTGTTACACCCGCAACGCGTTACCTCGCGCTGGGTGGGAAAGGCCCGCAACACTTGGGACGATCCCAATACTTGCTCAGTCAGTGCTGACGTAGTCGGCGACCACCGTCGCTCATGCTCTGCTGAGAAGTAAACCTATTAAGACCCGTCCCTTTAGGTGGACGGTATTCTGGCGTTTTAGAGGTGGACAACGTGGAGCTTTTATCTGGCGGTGAGATGATCGTCCGCTTTTTGCGTGACGAAGGCGTCAAGTATATCTATGGGTACCCGGGTGGTGCCGCATTGCATATCTACGATGCACTGTTCAAAGAACCATCTGTTCAACATATTCTCGTTCGTCATGAGCAGGCTGCCACTCACATGGCTGACGGCTATGCGCGTGCCACCGGCAAGGCCGGCGTTGTACTGGTGACCTCCGGTCCCGGCGCGACCAACGTCATTACCGGTATCGCCACGGCGTACATGGACTCGATCCCGATGGTCATCCTGACCGCCCAGGTGCCTAGCACCATGGTGGGGACCGATGCGTTCCAGGAAACCGACATGATCGGTATCTCCCGGCCGATCGTGAAGCACAGCTTCATGATCAAGCATGCTTCGGAAATCCCGGAAGTCATGAAAAAGGCCTTCTACCTGGCGCAGTCCGGTCGTCCTGGTCCTGTCGTTGTCGATATCCCGAAAGACATGACCAACCCGGCCGAGAAGTTCGAATACATTTTCCCGAAAAAAGCCAAGCTGCGTTCCTACAGCCCGGCGGTTCGTGGCCACTCGGGCCAGATCCGCAAAGCCGTGGAAATGCTGTTGGCGGCCAAGCGGCCGATCATCTATGCCGGCGGCGGCGTCATTCTGGGTAACGGCTCCGCGCCGCTGACCGAGTTGGCGCAACTGCTGAACACACCGGTGACCAATACTTTGATGGGCCTGGGCGCTTATCCGGGTATGGACCGCCAGTTCCTCGGCATGCTCGGTATGCACGGCAGCTACACCGCCAACCTGGCGATGCACCATGCGGACGTGATCCTGGCCGTCGGCGCGCGTTTCGATGACCGTGTCATCAACGGTTCGTCGAAGTTCTGCCCGAGCGCCAAGATCATCCACATCGATATCGACCCGGCTTCGATCTCCAAGACCATCAAGGCCGACGTTCCTATCGTAGGCCCGGTGGAAAGTGTATTGACCGAAATGGTCGCTACCCTCAAGGAAATCGGCGAAACCCCTAACAAGGAAGCGGTCGCCAACTGGTGGAAGCAAGTTGAAGAGTGGCGCGGTGGTCGCGACATGTTCCCTTACAACAAGGGTGACGGCAGCATCATCAAGCCTCAGACCGTGATCGAAACCCTGTGCGAAGTGACCAAGGGCGATGCCTACGTGGCCTCCGATGTGGGTCAGCATCAGATGTTCGCGGCGCAGTACTATCGCTTCAACAAGCCGAACCGCTGGATCAACTCCGGTGGACTGGGCACGATGGGCTTTGGTTTCCCTGCTGCGATGGGCGTGAAACTGAACTTCCCGGACGCTGACGTTGCCTGCGTGACCGGTGAAGGCAGCATCCAGATGAATATCCAGGAGCTGTCGACCTGCTTGCAGCATGACCTGCCGGTGAAGATCATCCTGCTCAACAACGGCGTGCTTGGCATGGTCCGTCAGTGGCAGGACATGAGCTACGGCGCGCGTCACTCGCACTCCTACATGGAGTCGTTGCCGGACTTCGTCAAGTTGGCTGAAGCCTACGGTCACGTCGGCATGCGCATCACCGACTTGAAAGATTTGAAGCCGATGATGGAAGAAGCGTTCGCCATGAAGGATCGCCTGGTGTTCATTGACATCAAGGTCGATGCCAGCGAGCACGTCTACCCGATGCAGATCAAAGACGGCTCCATGCGCGATATGTGGCTGAGCAAGACGGAGCGTACTTAATCATGCGGCACATTATTTCCTTGCTTCTGGAAAACGAACCCGGCGCTCTGTCTCGTGTAGTCGGCCTGTTCTCGCAGCGCAACTACAACATCGAAAGCCTGACCGTGGCACCCACCGAAGACCCGACCTTGTCGCGTCTGACGTTGACCACTGTTGGCCATGATGAAGTGATCGAGCAGATCACCAAGAACCTGAACAAGCTGATCGAAGTGGTCAAATTGGTCGACCTGTCGGAAAGTGCTCATATCGAGCGCGAACTGATGCTGGTCAAGGTCAAGGCCACCGGCGCCCAGCGCGCCGAGATCAAACGCACTACCGATATTTATCGTGGGCAGATCGTCGATGTCAGTGCAAGCGTGTATACCGTTCAACTGACCGGTACCAGCGACAAGCTCGACAGCTTCATTCAGTCCATTGGCACCGCTTCGATCCTGGAAACCGTCCGCAGCGGCGTAACCGGTATTGCCCGCGGCGACAAAGTACTCAGCATCTAAACCAAATTAGCGAATGGCCTGAACGGCCTGGATATATAGGGGAATTTCATGAAAGTTTATTACGAAAAAGACTGCGACCTGTCGATCATCCAGGGCAAGAAAGTTGCCATCATCGGTTACGGTTCCCAGGGCCACGCTCAAGCGTGCAACCTGAAAGACTCCGGCGTTGACGTTACCGTTGGCCTGCGTAAAGGTTCGGCGACTGTTGCCAAGGCCGAAGCCCATGGCCTGAAAGTGACTGACGTTGCTTCCGCTGTCGCTGCTGCCGACCTGGTCATGATCCTGACCCCGGACGAATTCCAGTCTGCCCTGTACAAGAACGAAATCGAGCCGAACATCAAGAAAGGCGCCACCCTGGCCTTCTCCCACGGCTTCGCGATCCACTACAACCAGGTTGTTCCGCGCGCTGACCTCGACGTGATCATGATCGCGCCGAAAGCACCAGGCCACACCGTGCGTTCCGAGTTCGTCAAGGGCGGCGGTATCCCTGACCTGATCGCTATCTATCAGGATGCTTCCGGCAACGCCAAAAACGTTGCGCTGTCCTACGCCGCTGGCGTGGGTGGCGGTCGTACCGGCATCATCGAAACCACTTTCAAGGACGAGACCGAAACCGACCTGTTCGGCGAACAAGCCGTTCTGTGTGGCGGTACTGTTGAACTGGTCAAAGCTGGTTTCGAAACCCTGGTTGAAGCTGGCTACGCGCCGGAAATGGCCTACTTCGAGTGCCTGCACGAACTGAAACTGATCGTTGACCTCATGTACGAAGGCGGTATCGCCAACATGAACTATTCGATCTCCAACAACGCTGAGTACGGCGAGTACGTGACCGGTCCGGAAGTGATCAACGCCGAATCCCGTCAGGCCATGCGCAACGCCCTGAAACGTATTCAGGACGGCGAATACGCCAAGATGTTCATCAGCGAAGGTGCAACCGGCTATCCTTCGATGACCGCCAAGCGTCGTAACAACGCCGCTCACGGTATCGAAATCATCGGCGAGCAACTGCGCTCCATGATGCCGTGGATCGGTGCCAACAAGATCGTCGACAAAGCTAAAAACTAAGTCGCGCACTTGTACGAAAAACGCGGCTTAGGCCGCGTTTTTTCGTTTGGGAGGCTGGTTCTGGTATAAAGCTGCATCGTTTGCGGCCGAACCCTCGTCCCAGACACCTGTCGAAACTTTCCACCCCGTTGCAAGGTAATGTCCATGAGCGAACGTCCCGAAGAGCCAAACCAGGCTTCTGACGCCGAAAGCCTGCTGCCCATCGATGAGCACATCGAAGAAGGGCATGACGCTGAAGGTCGTAAAGTCCGGCATCGTGGTATCTATCTTCTGCCGAATCTGTTCACCACTGCGAACCTGTTCGCAGGGTTTTATTCCATCATCAACTCGATGAGCGCCCAGAGTGCCTTGAGTGCCGGTGATTCGATCGGCGCGAGCAAGTATTTTGCTTTTGCCGCCATCGCCATTTTTGTCGCCATGGTGCTCGACGGCCTTGATGGTCGCGTTGCGCGCATGACCAATACTCAGAGTGCCTTTGGTGCCGAGTACGACTCGCTGTCGGACATGGTTGCCTTTGGTGTCGCGCCGGCATTGCTGGCGTTCGGCTGGGCCTTGGGTGATATGGGCAAGGTCGGCTGGATGGTCGCCTTCATTTATGTGGCTGGCGCGGCTTTGCGCTTGGCGCGTTTCAATACCCAGGTTGGCACCGCGGATAAACGCTACTTCATCGGTCTGGCCAGCCCGGCTGCTGCCGGTGTGGTCGCCGGCATTGTCTGGGCGTTCAGTGATTACGGCATCCAGGGCTCCAAGATGTCCTTCCTGGTTGCGCTGATGGTCGCGGCCGCCGGCATGCTGATGGTCAGCAATATCAAGTACAACAGCTTCAAGGAGCTGGACTTGAAAGGGCGCGTACCGTTCGTGGCGATTCTCGCCGTGGTGCTGGTGTTCGCCGTAGTGTTCAGCGATCCGCCGCGCATTCTGCTGCTGGTTTTCCTCGCTTACGCAGCCTCTGGCCCGGTGCAATACCTGCTGCGTCTTCGTCGGCACAAAAACGCCGAGTGAGGTAATTTCCCTCATACTCCGCAGTCTATTGGTGCATCTGTCCTCCAATGCTGCGGAGTTGTCATGCTGATCAAAGTCCCCAAAGCGTCTGACTGCCATGAGTCGGACGTCACGCCTGAATCCTTCTATTTTTCTCGACGCAATGTGCTCGGTGCTGCTGTCGCCGGATTGGCTGTGGGCAGTCTGCCGCGTTGGGCTTCTGCCGACGATGCGCCGCGTTATGCCGACGTCGAGCCTGGCAAGGCACCATCCTGGTTTGCCGAAAAGCTTCCTTCTACTAAGTGGGGAGCGGTCAACGTCAAGGACGAGGCGATCACGCCGTTCAAGGATGCGACCCACTACAACAACTTCTATGAGTTCGGCACCGATAAAGGTGACCCGGCCGCCAACGCGGGTGCGCTGAAAACCGAACCGTGGAGTGTGGTGGTGGACGGGGAGGTGGGTAAACCCGGACGGTATGCGCTGGAAGACTTCATAAAGCCCTATCAGCTGGAAGAGCGGATCTACCGACTCCGTTGTGTGGAGGCCTGGTCGATGGTCATTCCATGGATTGGTTTTCCCATTTCGGCTTTGCTCAAGGAAATCGAGCCAACCTCCAAAGCCAAATTCATTCGCTTCGAAACCCTGGAGGATCCCAAGAGCATGCCGGGGCAGCGTTCCGGTTTTGCCTTGATCGACTGGCCTTATGTGGAGGGGCTGCGTCTGGATGAAGCGATGAATCCATTGGCGATTCTCGCGGTGGGCATGTACGGGCGTGAGTTACCGAATCAGAACGGCGCGCCTTTGCGTTTGGTGGTGCCCTGGAAATACGGTTTCAAGAGCGTTAAATCCATCGTGCGTATCAGCCTGGTCAGCGAGCAACCGAAAACCACCTGGCAGAGCATTGCCTCGGATGAGTATGGTTTCTATGCGAACGTGAATCCTACTGTCGATCATCCGCGCTGGACCCAGGCCCGTGAGCGGCGTTTGCCGAGCGGCCTGTTCAAGCCCAATGTTCGGGACACGCAGATGTTCAACGGCTACTCGGATGAAGTCGCCTCTCTCTATACAGGGCTCGATTTGCGGAAGAACTACTGATGCGTTTTCCGATTTGGCGAATTGGCGTCTTTATAGCTGCAGCAGTGTGGCCGCTGCTGTGGTTGTACCAGGCCTGGGCGGATGTGCTGGGGCCTGATCCGGGTAAGGTGCTGGTTGATCGGTTGGGGCTGGGGACGCTTGTCCTGTTGCTCATTACGTTAAGCATGACGCCTTTGCAGAGGCTGACGGGTTGGGCGGGGTGGGTGGCTGTCCGGCGACAACTGGGTTTGTGGTGTTTCGCTTATGTGGTGCTGCACCTGAGTAGCTATACGGCGTTTATCCTTGGCTTTGATTGGTCGCAGCTGGGTGTCGAGCTGCGCAAGCGGCCGTACATCATTGTCGGGACGCTGGGGTTTGTGTGTTTGTTGGCGATGGCGGTGACGTCCAATCGCTACAGTCAGCGACGATTGGGTTCGCGCTGGAAGAAGCTGCATCGCCTCGCCTATGGGGTTCTCGGGCTTGGCTTGCTGCATATGTTGTGGATTGTTCGCGCCGATCTGAAGGAGTGGGCGGTCTATGCCTCTATAGGTGCGTTGTTGTTGGTGTTGCGGCTACCGCCTGTAAACCGTCGAATTCCCCGTTTAATGGCTAAAAAGGCATCTTCTGCACGAAAGGCGTAATTAATGGTTGACGGCAAATCCTGAGTGTCTATAATTCGCCCCACTTCCGGCGCAGTCGAAACGGAAAACTCCTTGGTAAACAAAGAGTTACGCAGTTTTCGGCAGCAGGTTGCTTCAGTTCATCGAAGCCTGGAAGGAGTTGAAAGAGCAGGGTTGTTTGGCGCTTTTGACGATTCGATCTTCTCGGTCGAAAGCGGCGGAAGAGAGGTGTTGACAGCAGCGAGTAACGCTGTAGAATTCGCCTCCCGCTAACGAGAGATCGGAAGCGCAAGTGGTTGAAGTTGCAAAGGAAACTTTGAAAACTTCGAAAAATAACCGCTTGACAGATACAGAGGACGCTGTAGAATGCGCGCCTCGGTTGAGACGAAAGTCTTAACCAACCGCTCTTTAACAACTGAATCAAGCAATTCGTGTGGGTGCTTGTGGAGTCAGACTGATAGTCAACAAGATTATCAGCATCACAAGTTACTCCGCGAGAAATCAAAGATGTAACCAACGATTGCTGAGCCAAGTTTAGGGTTTCTTAAAAACCCAAAGATGTTTGAACTGAAGAGTTTGAT
>NZ_LHPC01000065.1 GCF_001297125.1 Pseudomonas sp. RIT-PI-q | reverse complement strand
GGATCAGGCTAAGGTAAAATTTGTGAGTTGCTCTTAATTGAGTATGATCGAATTTTCGGCGAATGTCGTCTTCACAGTATAACCAGATTGCTTGGGGTTATATGGTCAAGTGAAGAAGCGCATACGGTGGATGCCTTGGCAGTCAGAGGCGATGAAAGACGTGGTAGCCTGCGAAAAGCTTCGGGGAGTCGGCAAACAGACTGTGATCCGGAGATGTCTGAATGGGGGAACCCACCTAACATAAGTTAGGTATCTTAAGCTGAATACATAGGCTTAAGAAGCGAACCAGGGGAACTGAAACATCTAAGTACCCTGAGGAAAAGAAATCAACCGAGATTCCCTTAGTAGTGGCGAGCGAACGGGGACTAGCCCTTAAGTGGCTTTGAGATTAGCGGAACGCTCTGGAAAGTGCGGCCATAGTGGGTGATAGCCCTGTACGCGAAAATCTCTTGGTCATGAAATCGAGTAGGACGGAGCACGAGAAACTTTGTCTGAATATGGGGGGACCATCCTCCAAGGCTAAATACTACTGACTGACCGATAGTGAACTAGTACCGTGAGGGAAAGGCGAAAAGAACCCCGGAGAGGGGAGTGAAATAGATCCTGAAACCGTATGCGTACAAGCAGTGGGAGCCCACTTTGTTGGGTGACTGCGTACCTTTTGTATAATGGGTCAGCGACTTATTTTCAGTGGCGAGCTTAACCGAATAGGGGAGGCGTAGCGAAAGCGAGTCTTAATAGGGCGTCTAGTCGCTGGGAATAGACCCGAAACCGGGCGATCTATCCATGGGCAGGTTGAAGGTTGGGTAACACTAACTGGAGGACCGAACCGACTACCGTTGAAAAGTTAGCGGATGACCTGTGGATCGGAGTGAAAGGCTAATCAAGCTCGGAGATAGCTGGTTCTCCTCGAAAGCTATTTAGGTAGCGCCTCATGTATCACTGTAGGGGGTAGAGCACTGTTTCGGCTAGGGGGTCATCCCGACTTACCAAACCGATGCAAACTCCGAATACCTACAAGTGCCGAGCATGGGAGACACACGGCGGGTGCTAACGTCCGTCGTGAAAAGGGAAACAACCCAGACCGTCAGCTAAGGTCCCAAAGTTATGGTTAAGTGGGAAACGATGTGGGAAGGCTTAGACAGCTAGGAGGTTGGCTTAGAAGCAGCCACCCTTTAAAGAAAGCGTAATAGCTCACTAGTCGAGTCGGCCTGCGCGGAAGATGTAACGGGGCTCAAACCATACACCGAAGCTACGGGTATCACTTAGGTGATGCGGTAGAGGAGCGTTCTGTAAGCCTGTGAAGGTGAGTTGAGAAGCTTGCTGGAGGTATCAGAAGTGCGAATGCTGACATGAGTAACGACAATGGGTGTGAAAAACACCCACGCCGAAAGACCAAGGTTTCCTGCGCAACGTTAATCGACGCAGGGTTAGTCGGTCCCTAAGGCGAGGCTGAAAAGCGTAGTCGATGGAAAACAGGTTAATATTCCTGTACTTCTGGTTATTGCGATGGAGGGACGGAGAAGGCTAGGCCAGCTTGGCGTTGGTTGTCCAAGTTTAAGGTGGTAGGCTGGAATCTTAGGTAAATCCGGGATTCTAAGGCCGAGAGCTGATGACGAGTTACCCTTTGGGTGACGAAGTGGTTGATGCCATGCTTCCAAGAAAAGCTTCTAAGCTTCAGGTAACCAGGAACCGTACCCCAAACCGACACAGGTGGTTGGGTAGAGAATACCAAGGCGCTTGAGAGAACTCGGGTGAAGGAACTAGGCAAAATGGCACCGTAACTTCGGGAGAAGGTGCGCCGGTGAGGGTGAAGCATTTACTGCGTAAGCCCATGCCGGTCGAAGATACCAGGCCGCTGCGACTGTTTATTAAAAACACAGCACTCTGCAAACACGAAAGTGGACGTATAGGGTGTGACGCCTGCCCGGTGCCGGAAGGTTAATTGATGGGGTTAGCTAACGCGAAGCTCTTGATCGAAGCCCCGGTAAACGGCGGCCGTAACTATAACGGTCCTAAGGTAGCGAAATTCCTTGTCGGGTAAGTTCCGACCTGCACGAATGGCGTAACGATGGCGGCGCTGTCTCCACCCGAGACTCAGTGAAATTGAAATCGCTGTGAAGATGCAGTGTATCCGCGGCTAGACGGAAAGACCCCGTGAACCTTTACTATAGCTTTGCACTGGACTTTGAATTTGCTTGTGTAGGATAGGTGGGAGGCTTTGAAGCGTGGACGCCAGTTCGCGTGGAGCCAACCTTGAAATACCACCCTGGCAACTTTGAGGTTCTAACTCAGGTCCGTTATCCGGATCGAGGACAGTGTATGGTGGGTAGTTTGACTGGGGCGGTCTCCTCCTAAAGAGTAACGGAGGAGTACGAAGGTGCGCTCAGACCGGTCGGAAATCGGTCGTAGAGTATAAAGGCAAAAGCGCGCTTGACTGCGAGACAGACACGTCGAGCAGGTACGAAAGTAGGTCTTAGTGATCCGGTGGTTCTGTATGGAAGGGCCATCGCTCAACGGATAAAAGGTACTCCGGGGATAACAGGCTGATACCGCCCAAGAGTTCATATCGACGGCGGTGTTTGGCACCTCGATGTCGGCTCATCACATCCTGGGGCTGAAGCCGGTCCCAAGGGTATGGCTGTTCGCCATTTAAAGTGGTACGCGAGCTGGGTTTAGAACGTCGTGAGACAGTTCGGTCCCTATCTGCCGTGGACGTTTGAGATTTGAGAGGGGCTGCTCCTAGTACGAGAGGACCGGAGTGGACGAACCTCTGGTGTTCCGGTTGTCACGCCAGTGGCATTGCCGGGTAGCTATGTTCGGAATAGATAACCGCTGAAAGCATCTAAGCGGGAAACTAGCCTCAAGATGAGATCTCACTGGGACCTTGAGTCCCCTGAAGGGCCGTCGAAGACTACGACGTTGATAGGTTGGGTGTGTAAGCGCTGTGAGGCGTTGAGCTAACCAATACTAATTGCCCGTGAGGCTTGACCATATAACACCCAAGCAATTTGACTACTCGAAAGAGCATCAGATTGCGGTGTGTGAAGACGAAACGAACCGAAAGTTCGAGATACTCACAAAACACCGACAACTATCACCTACCCAATTTGCTGAAGCGCGGCCGACCGGCCACGACTCAGTACCCGAATTTCTTGACGACCATAGAGCATTGGAACCACCTGATCCCATCCCGAACTCAGCAGTGAAACGATGCATCGCCGATGGTAGTGTGGGGTTTCCCCATGTGAGAGTAGGTCATCGTCAAGATTAAATTCCGAAACCCCTATCTGCG
>NZ_LHPC01000064.1 GCF_001297125.1 Pseudomonas sp. RIT-PI-q | reverse complement strand
GAAATGAGCTTGAACGTGCTCGCTTACAACTTGAAGCGGGTGATGAAAATCCTCGGTGCGCAGAGCTTGATGAAGGCGTTGGCGGCCTGAAAAGCCCCTGCTTTGCCCAATGGACAAGCTGTAAAGCGTTACTAGCGGCCTTGAGAACGGACTGGAGCTACGAAGAACGCTTTAGGAGCAATCAGCCAGCCAAACATCGTCGGCGCTACGCGTCGACGATGTTGGAATCAGTTTTTGCACACTCTGGGCCATGGATGGCCGATGGCGGCGGGCCCCCGGAGCAATGCCGGAGTGAGGGTATGCCGAGTCTAGGCGAGGCACCGAATGGAGGGGCAAAGCCTTTTGGTTACTTTTCGGCGTCTGGAAAAGTGACTCGCTGTAAGAGCGAAACCGCCAGCAGCCATTACCAAAGAAACGGATATTCACACAGCCATTCCGTTAAAAACCAAAGCAATCACCCCGCAATAGCGCGATCAGCCGACAGCTTCCCAGCCCCTTCAATCAACACCGCAATACTGCCACCCAGCAAGGCCAGCGCAAATTCATAACCATTGTTGGCCATGAACAACCCATTAGGCAGGTGCACCGAAAAGATCGCCACCAGCGAAAGGAAGGTCAGGCCCAGCGCCGCCGGGCGAGCCAGCAAGCCAATGATCAATGCCAGACCGGCGAAGAACTCAGTCCCACCCGCCAGCGTCGCCATCAAGTAGCCCGGCGTCAAACCGATGCTCTCCATGTACTGCGCAGTACCCGCCAAACCATAACCACCAAACGCCCCGAAGAGTTTCTGCGCACCGTGAGCAGCGAAGACGATGCCAACGAAAATCCGCAAAACAGTCAGGCCGTAGCCGGCGCGGGTAAACAGTACCTTGTTGATCAGTGAGCTCATGCTGTGTCATCCCTTGTGAGTTGTAGGTGGGTTGGCCGCTATATTAATCAGTAAATATCATGTTAAAAGCGCAAAAAACCCGCCATAATAATCAGTTTATTCGATCACTTACGCAGGGCAACTTTCTGTCCCTGGGGCTCCAACGACTCCCGCTCCCGATCGAACGCCAAGTAATACTTGTTCACGCTATTAACATAGCTGACAGGGCCCATTCCCACCTGCTCCATGGCGATGCGCTCAACCTGGAAGAACCACTGATTGGGATTCAAACCGCGTCGCCGAGCCTCGGCGCGCATCCCCTGGACCCGTTCCGGTCCAATGTTGTACGCCGCCAGCACAAACGCCATGCGCTCGCGTTCGTTGAGCTTGGGGCTGGCAAAAAACTTGCGGCGAATCATCGCCAGGTACTTGGCCCCGGCCTGCACATTGGCGTCCAGGTCCTGAATATTGTTGACCCCCACCCGCTGCGCCGCTGACGGGGTGATCTGCATCAGCCCGGTGGGGCCGCTGCCACTGCGGGCGTTGGGTTGCAACGCGGATTCCTTGAACGCCAGCGCCGCCAGGTTCAGCCAGTCCATGCTCTGGGCATCAGCGTGTTTCTGCAGCACCGGGCGAAGTTTTTCCAAACGCTGGCGGTCAGCCTTGGCCAATGGATAGTGCACTTGATACAGGCGTCTATAGATCCGCAGGAACGCAGCATCTTGATCCGATGGTTTTTTGTACCCGCTCAGGAAGCGATCGATGCTCGCCCGCAGCATCGAGGCGTCGCGGCGCACGAACCAGAACTCTTCGCCCGGATCGCTGATCAGCACCTGCCGATCGAAACGCAACTTGGGCAGGATCTTGCCCCAACGCTCGGCAATCGGTTGTTCGACGATGGTCAGGTGAAAGATTCCGCCCTGGACCATTTCCAGCACGTCCTCGACCGCCAGGGTGGGATCGACCCACTCGACTTTCACCGGCGGCAATTTGTGCAGGGCGAGCTTCTGGTTGATCTGGCTGACCGCATCCCCAGCCGCGCTGCCGGTAGGCAACGCGAGGGTTTTGCCGGAGAGTTGTTCAAGGCGGGTGTAACGTCGCTCGCCTTTGATCCCGACCAGGACCAGGGGGATGTTACTGGCAATCGGTTCACTGGTGCTGACCGCGTGCCCCGGTTGCAGATCAAGCAGCTCCCCCGGTGCGACCAGGTCACCCTCCCCGCGCTGCAACGCGCCGATCAGTTGATCCTTGGCCTTGGGAATGATCTTGAGGGTAATTTCCTGACCGTCACGGGCGTGACCGTTGAGGTACTGCTCGAAGGCGCGCAAGCGGTGGTATTCAACACCGATGGCCTGGCCCTGAACTTCGCCGGAGCTGTTGCGGCTCTGATTGACCAGCACCCTCAACACGCGGCTACTGCGGATTTCCGCCAGGTCACGCACCTTGGTTGACGGCACGGCTTGCAGCGGACCGGCCAGTCGCGCGACCGCCGGCATCGGCAGCAGCAATGAACAACACAGCAGTAATAAAACCGAGGGACGTATCATCCACTCTCCGGAAAGGATTCGGGTCCAGCCTCATGTTTTTCATGAAGCACAGACAACAGAAACAGAGCGCCTTGAGCGCTGGCAAAGTGCGGAAGACTGGCACAGTGATGGCACATTAGCCAACCCGACCTGTCTCGCGGCATCAAGAGACAGCTACAACCCGTTGTAGTTCTTGGCTTTTCTTATAAATCCACAGCTCTGATATGCTTTCCGGCCTTTGGTCCGAGGTAGCACCATGCAACTCATCGATATCGGCGTCAACCTGACCAACCCCAGTTTTGCCGACAAACACCAGGCTGTACTCGACCGTGCCTACGCGGCCGGGGTCTGCCAATTGGTACTGACCGGCACCAGTGTCGAGGGCAGCGAACAGGCGCTGGAGCTGTGCCAGCAGCTGGATGAAACGGCTCAACGGCTGTTCGCCACTGCCGGCATTCACCCGCACTCGGCCAGCGACTGGAACGCCGACAGCGCCCAGCGTCTGCGTAGTTTGCTCAAGGAGCCGAACATGGTGGCCGTGGGCGAATGCGGGCTGGATTTCAATCGAGATTTCTCGCCGCGTCCGCAGCAGGAAAAAGTCCTCGAAGAGCATCTGGCGCTGGCGGTCGACCTGCAATTGCCGGTGTTCCTCCACGAACGCGACGCCAGTCAGCGCCTGCTGGAAATCCTCCGTGATTACCGTGATCAGTTGCCGGCCGCCGTGGTGCATTGCTTCACCGGTGAAAAGAAAGCGCTGTTCAGCTACCTCGACCTGGATTTGCACATCGGCATCACCGGCTGGATCTGCGACGAACGCCGGGGCACGCACCTGCATCCGTTGGTGAAAGAGATCAAGCGCGGGCGCCTGATGCTGGAAAGCGATGCGCCGTACCTACTGCCACGCAGCCTGCGGCCCAAGCCAAAAAACGGCCGCAACGAACCGGCGTATCTGACCGAAGTGTTGCGTGAAGTGGCGTTGCATCGCGGCGAAAGTGAGGAAGATCTGGCGGCTCACACCACGGCGTGTGCACGGACATTTTTCGGATTACCTTCAATCCCCCAGTAACCACAAATCCCCTGTGGGAGCGGGCTTGCCCGGGTAGAAACCGGAGACATCCTTTACGTTTTAAACCGGAGACATCGTTTACAGGTATGAAATACGGTCAGGAGGTGCCTGACCATGCCCTGGAATCGAGAGTCC
>NZ_LHPC01000037.1 GCF_001297125.1 Pseudomonas sp. RIT-PI-q | reverse complement strand
AGGTGCATGTTCCTTCCTTAGATCAACACTGACTTCCAGACACCGAAGTATGGAAGAGGAAGGAACGGACAACCTATATCGTAAGGCCGAGCGCAGGTTCTGCGCAGTGGGCAACCCGGCATGGATGCCGGGTTAGCCGCCCCCGGCCATGGATGGCCGATGGCGGCGGGCCCACGGAGCAGGACCGGAGCGAGGGCATGCCGAGCCACAGCGAGGCACCGAACGAAAGGGGCAGAAGCCCTTGGTTACTTGGGGCTTTTCCAAGTGACTCGCCGTAAGGGCGAAACCAATAGCCGCCGTTACCTAAATAACGGATAAACACCCAATCAATGCCCCCCAACAACCATATGACTGAACGGCGCCACATACGCCTGCAACGTCACCAGCCCACCGACCAGGATCGCCAGGATAATCGAGTGGAAGAACACGTAACGCAGGATTTCCCCTTCATGGCCATACCAGCGCGTGGCGGTAGACGCCACCACGATCGACTGGGCGTCGACCATCTTGCCCATCACCCCGCCGGAACTGTTGGCAGCGGCCATCAGCACCGGACTGAGCCCCAATTGTTCGGCGGTGACCCGTTGCAAGCCGCCGAACAGCACGTTGGACGCCGTGTCCGATCCGGTCAAGGCCACGCCGAGCCAGCCAAGAAGGGTGCCAAACATGGGATAGAAAATCCCCGTCGCGGCAAAGGCCAGGCCCATCGTCGCGTCCAGGCCCGAATAACGGGTGAGGAAACCGAGGGCGAGCATCGCGGTGATGGTAATCAGTGAATAGCGCACCACCCACAGCGTTCGCAGGTATTGGTGGATCAACTGCGGAATGGAATAACCCATCAGCAACCCGCCGAGAATCGCCGACAGCAGGATGCCGCTACCGGTGCTGGTGAACCAGGTGAACTTGTAGACCGCTTCCTCGGTTTTCGGCGCAGGCACCACTGGCGGCACCTTCTCGATCTGCTGGTGAATCGTGGTGAAGGTCACGATCGGGGCGAAGATCGGGTTCGCTTCGCGCATCGGTTTGCCCTGAGGGTCGAGCTTGGCTGAGCTGGTCGCCGGATCGATCGCCGGGCGGGTGTCGAACATGTTTTTGAAGCCTTGGGTGCCCCAGGCGAAGACGAACACCGTAAGGATGATCCACGGCATCCACGCACGCATGACAGCAGGCTTGGCATCGCTGGCAAAGGCTGCACTGGCGACGGGTTTTTCATCATGCTCGGCGTCGATTTTGGAGTTGTCTACCCGCCCGGACAGGGCGGCGGAGGTGTGCACAGTGGCGGGTTTCCAGACCCTGAGGAAACCGGGCAGGCAGGCCATGGAAATCAGCGCGGCGATCACGTCCACCAGCATCGGGCCGTGGTAGTTGGACACGATAAACTGCGGCACTGCAAAACTGACCCCGGCCACCAGGATCGCCGGCCAGATCTCCAGCATCTTGCGCCAGCCGGCAAAGGCCCAGATCAGCCAGAACGGCACGATCACCGAGAAAAACGGGAGTTGCCGACCGACCATCATCGACAGCTCCATTTCATCCAGCCCGGTGACTTTGGCCAGCGTGATGATCGGCGTGCCCAAAGCGCCGAACGCTACGGGCGCGGTATTGGCGATCAACGCCAGCCCCGACGCCGCCAGAGGCGAGAAGCCCAGCCCGATCAGAATCGCCCCGGTCACCGCCACCGGCGTACCGAAACCAGCCGCCCCTTCAAAGAACGCGCCGAAGCAGAAGGCAATCAGCAGCAATTGCAGGCGTCGGTCGTCAGTGATGCGCGCCAGGGAATCCTGCAGGACCTTGAACGAGCCGTTCTCGGTGGTCAGCCGGTGCAGGAATATGATGTTGAGCACGATCCAGCCGATCGGCAGCAAGCCGTTAGCGGCGCCGTAAAGTGCAGCCGAACCCGCCATGCTCGCCGGCATGCCGAAAGCGAAGATGGCGATGAGCAGGGCGGAGCCCAGGGCGAGCAATGCCGCCAGGTGCGCCTTGATGTGGAAAAACGCCAAAGAGGCCAGCATCACCACGACCGGCACTGCCGCCATGATGGTGGAAAGCACCGGGTTACCGAACGGATCGTAGATTTGCTGCCAGACCATGTTCCACCTCTGCTTTTTATTGTTGGGAGTGCAGGCCCCCTGAGGGGTAGGTGGCTTGTAGTATAGGTGGCATTACGCCGCTGTCAGGGCAGGGCTCATCTTCCTTGAATCAAGGCTGTTGGAAGGCTTCACTGAGCTAACATGGCAACTAGGGGTTTGCGTCACTCGGGTGTCACGACGGGAGGAATGCAGCAATGACTGAGCGCCATCTGGACCACAAGGAAACGCTGTCGAACGGATGCAAGATCGAAGTCAAAGCCGAGATATTGAGGGACGGCTCGCTGAAGATGTTCATCGGTGTTTACTGGCCGGACGGTTCGGTCATCTCTGAGAATCACGATCCCAAGCCGCATCTGCTGGACATGGAAGCGGCGCTGGATTGGGGTATCGATATCGCGAAGGGTATTGGCAATAGCCAAAGAACGTTGTGAGGCCTGGCTGATGGCGCCAAGGGGTATCGGTGCCTCAGGCGCCAATTCTCGATCCGGTCCCCAACGTTGGGGAAATCCTTGGTAAACGGGTCGAGCGTGTGGGGCAGGCTACAAGCCCAATGATCGTCTCCCGGCACGCGGTCTATAGGGTCGCCGAGATCAGCAGCAGGTTTAACTCCTGCATGAATTCCATGATCGTCGCCAGGCTCCCTGCCTGCATGAATGCAATGATCATCGTCTGGATCGGTGTGAGTGCCAGAGCGGCCAGCAAATGGAGGTCCGGAGTGACCCTTGGCGCAATGCCCATCGCCAAGGCCAGCGCGCTCGCCGCTAGCACAGCCATCAACATCGCCACTGTTACTACCATCACCATGAGCTCCTCCATTGTCGCTTCCGCCATTTGGCAGGATGGATAGGCACCGCAATATGTGTGAAAGCAAGGCTCGGGCCAATCGCCAGACATTTTGACAAAATGATGACAGCCCCTCTTTCAACCCAAGTGAGCAGGGCATCGGCTTCAGGGTTGTATCTTCATTACCGACTATCGCAATATACAAATCTATATAGCGTATGAGCTGTGCTCTCTTGAAAAAGGAATGACGGATGACCTCGGCCCTGAGCGGCAAAGAAGCGGTAGGTGAGCGCTACACGTTGGAATCGATGCGCCACGCGCAGCAGATGACCTGGAAGGCCATCGAACAGATTGCCCATGCCATTTCACCTGGCATGCGCGAGTCCGAGGCCGTGTTGCGGGGCAAGCAGATCCTGGCCGAACTGGGCATGGATCGAATCTGGCACCCACTGCTGATCCGCTTTGGAGCCAATACGCTGAAGACTTTCAAACAGCGCTCCGATGGCGATCCTGAGTTAGGCAATGAAGACATTTTCTTCATCGACATGGGCGTGGTATGGCAAGGGCATGAAGGTGATGCCGGCGCGACGTTTACCACCGGTTCCGATCCGGAAATGCTCGCTTGTACCGCGGCTGCCAAAGAGCTTTTCAACCAGGTTGAGAATTTTTGGCGCAGCGAGCGGGTTTCCGGTGTAGCGCTCTACGACTATGCGGCTGCGCAAGCGCAGGCCATGGGATGGAAGCTCAATCTGGACATCAAAGGCCACCGAGTCAGCGATTTTCCTCATGCGATTCACCGCGGCGGCGACCTCGGTGATTTCGAGCAATCGCCGAACGCCGGTCTTTGGATTCTGGAAATCCAGATCGCCCACCCCGAGCGTCCATTCGGGGCGTTCTATGAAGACTTGCTGATCTGATCATTCGACATCCACGATCCCTAATGAAATGGCTACCCCCGCCGCCCCCTGTGATCGCCCACTAAGCTTTCACCGGGGGCTCATCGGAGACTGTTGCCATGAACAAAGTAGCTATTGCCGCCATCGACTTGGGAAAACACTCTTTTCACCTGCATGCGCAAGATGATCGCGGTCATGAGCTTTGCCGCAAAAAATTCAATCGGGTGTCGCTCATTCGGTATCTGGCCAACCTGGAATCTTGCACCGTCGTGATGGAAGCTTGTGGTGGTGCCCACTTCATGGCGCAGGAGGCCGCCAAGCTGGGGCATACGCCCAAGCTCATCGCACCTCATCTCGTACGTCCATACGTCAAAAGCAACAAAAACGACTTCGCCGATGCCGAGGCGATCTGCGAGG
>NZ_LHPC01000063.1 GCF_001297125.1 Pseudomonas sp. RIT-PI-q | reverse complement strand
CACTCAGGCATTGGTGATACTGGCTCGCAAGCTTGCTCGGATCGTATTCGCTCTACTGAAAGGACAGGGCGAATACCAACCCAAAGCTGGTTGAGGGCTTCCCCTCAACCATAGAATCTCCCACAGGGTATTGTGTTGCTACGGTGATTGTTGCGGGTCCGGTAACTGTTTGTTCCCACGCAGACGTTTGTGCCCTATAGCGCTCAGGGCATAAGCTTTCGCCCCTTTACGACGTTCGTCTCGTCCTCCGATTTTCAGGAATATCCAATGTCCAGTCAGTTCCCCGAAGCACGTCCACGCCGTCTGCGCCGCAATGCGAGCCTGCGCAGCCTGTTCCAGGAAACCGAGTTCAGTCTGAACGACCTGGTGCTGCCGATTTTCGTCGAGGAAGAAATCGACGACTTCGTGCCGATCAAGAGCATGCCCGGCGTGATGCGTATTCCTGAGAAGAAACTGGCTGGCGAGATCGAGCGTTATGCCCGGGCCGGGATCAAGTCGGTGATGACTTTCGGCGTGTCGCACCACCTGGACAGCAGCGGCAGCGACACCTGGAACGACAACGGCCTGGTGTCGCGCATGTCGCGCATTGCCAAGGACGCGGTGCCGGACATGATCGTCATGTCCGACACCTGTTTCTGCGAGTACACCGACCATGGCCATTGCGGCGTGCTGCACAACCACGAAGTCGATAACGACCAAACCCTGATCAACCTCGGCCGGCAAGCCGTGGCAGCGGCCCGGGCCGGTGCCGATGTGATCGCCCCGTCAGCCGCCATGGACGGGCAGGTACAGGCCATTCGCCGGGCGCTGGACGCCGCCGGTTTCAGCCAGACCGCAATCATGGCGTATTCGACCAAATTCGCTTCGGCACTCTACGGCCCGTTCCGCGAAGCCGGCGGCAGCGCGCTCAAGGGCGACCGCAAAAGCTATCAGATGAACCCGATGAACCGCCGCGAAGCCGTGCGCGAATCGCTGCTGGATGAGCAGGAAGGCGCCGATGCGTTGATGGTCAAGCCGGCCGGCGCGTACCTGGACATCATCCGCGACATCCGCGAAGTGTCGCGCCTGCCGTTGTCGGCGTATCAGGTCAGTGGCGAGTACGCGATGATCAAATTCGCCGCCCAGGCCGGGGCGATCGATGAGGCGCGCGTGGTACGCGAGAGCCTGGGCGCGATCAAGCGGGCCGGGGCAGACCTGATCTTCACCTACTTCGCGATGGACCTGGCGCTGGCCGGGATCTAAAAACAACCGAACCCTGTAGGAGCTGGCTTGCCAGCGAAAGCGGTAGATCAGTCAATATCAATGTTGAATGATAAACCGCCTTCGCTGGCAAGCCAGCTCCTACAGGGGGTTATGGGATCAACCAAAAAACGGCCGAATCCCGTGATCCCTGAAATACCGCTCGATCACTTTCGGATCGGAGCACGTCTCGGCAACCGCTACATAGGTATCCGGCCGCAGCAGGTAAAACCCGTTGCGCCCCAGGCCTGCGCCATCGAACGCCGGCCGCCAGTCGAACACATGCAGCGGCAAATGATGCTCGTGGCACCAGGCGATCATCTCGTCGCTGGTGTCGCCATACACATGCACTTGCCAGACCGGACATCTCAGCGATTCGAAATTATCCCCCTCACCGTCATGAGCCCAGGGCAAGCGGTCGCCGCCATGGACGTGCCCGGCAACGCCCGTGCTCAACGACATCCCGCGATAATTCAGGGTGATCTGCGACACCGTGCGAAACAGGAACTCGCGGGCCGTTCCCAGCGAAGCCATTTTAGGCAAAACGAACGGCGCCAGACGTGTGCGCAGCAAATCGGCCATGCGCCCTTCGGCGGTGACAAAACTGAATACCCGGTCAGTGGTGGCGACCAGTTTGCGGGCAAACGCGATGCGCTCGGTTTCGTAGGTATCGAGCAGTTTGGCCGTGGCGCCGCCGCTCAACACCGCCGCGAGTTTCCAGGCGAGGTTGATCGCATCGCCAATCCCGGTGTTCATGCCCTGACCACCGGCCGGGCTGTGGACGTGGGCGGCGTCACCCAATAGAAACGCGCGCCCGGTGCGAAAGCGGTCCGCGACCCGATGATGCACGCGGTAGGTCGAGAACCAGTTCAGCTGTTCGATCTGCACCTTCAGGTTTTCGATGGCCCGGCTGCTGACGTCTTCGAAACGCAGGGTTTCGGCCTGCTCGGCGCGTTCATCGCGCACGGTGCCGATCAGGCGGGCGCGGCCAGTACCGGCCAATGGAAACACCGCCAGAAAGTCCGCTTCATCGAGGTCCACATGCAGTTCGCCATTGAACGTCGGCCCGCTGGCCTGCACGTCGGCGACATAGAAAATCTGCTGGTAGGTGCCGCCGGGAAATCCGGTGTCCAATGTCTTGCGCACAACCGACCGGGCACCGTCGCAGCCGGCCAGATAGCAGGCCTGACAGGTCTCCTGCTGACCATCGGGCAAGCGCAACCGGGCGCTGATGCCGTCCCCGGTTTCCTCGAAACCCTCCAGCTCGGTGTTGCGTTCCACTTTGATACCGAAGCTCTCGAGGCGATCGATCAGCAGTCGTTCGTGCTCATCTTGCGGGAAGATTTCGAGGAATGCATAGGGCGTCAGACCCTCGCCGATGGAGCTCAAAGGCAACCGCGCCACGGGCTCGCCCTTGACCCAGAAATTGGCGGCCGCCACTCGATGGCCGTTCTGCACGATGGCCGGGCTGAGGTCGAGTTGACGATACAGCTCCAGCGTCCGCGCCTGCACGGCCAGCGCCCGCGACGTGGTGCCGGGGGCGGATGTCTTGTCGATAATCCGCACCCGGATCCCCATTTTTCTCAGCCACAGCGCGAGTACCAGCCCGGTCGGGCCAGCGCCGATGATCAGTACGTCGCTACGGTTCATAAGCCTGGCCTCCTCGATGTGTGGATCAAGTATGGTCCAGTCGAGGCATACGGCCAGGCTCACTGCTCAACGGAAAAGGCCGCAGCCGTCGCTGCGTCCGGCTCTGTAGCAGCTATCGAGCCTGCGAGGCTGCATTCGGCTCTGTAGCAGCTGTCGAGCTTGCGAGGCTGCGTTCGGCTGCGAAGCAGTCGTAAACCCTGCATGCACATCCTTCCTGACACACCGCATAGTCTGATTTCACGACTGCTTCGCAGCCGAACGCAGCCTCGCAGGCTCGACAGCTGCTACAGAGCCCAACTTAGGCTCGACAGCTGCTACAGAGTCGAACGCATACGCGATTGTGTGGAACAGTCGGTGGCAGCCACAGTCATAGCCTGCGCCATGCCATTGGTCGTATGGTTAACCCGGCTCAACGGATTTGATGGAGCACCATGCAAGCCAATCGATTGATCATGAGCATCGCGGCGCTGCTGGTTCTGGCCGGTTGCGGTACTCAGCGCACCCAACAACCTCCGGTGCGCCAGCCCGCCGAGGTCAAGGCCGAGATCGTGCGCCTGCTGCCGGCGAAAACCGTCGATCGCCAAGGCTGGGCCACGGACATTTACGCAGCCTTTGCCGCCCAGAACATTTACCCGTCTACGCAAAACCTGTGCTCGGTGCTGGCAGTAGCGGAGCAGGAATCGACCTTCCAGGTGGACCCGCCGGTGCCGGGCCTGGGCAAGATCGCCCGTGAGGAAATCGACCGCCGCGCCGACAAGGCCCACATCCCCGGTCTGCTGGTAAGCGGCGCGTTGCAAGTGAGTTCATCCAACGGCAAAAGCTACAGCGATCGCCTGAATGCTGCGCGCAGCGAAAAAGAGCTCAGCGCGATTTTCGATGACTTCATCGGCATGGTGCCCATGGGGCGCACCCTGTTCGGTGGTTTCAACCCGGTGCATACCGGTGGCCCGATGCAAGTCAGCATCGATTTCGCCGAGCAACAGGCAAAAAATTATCCGTACCCGGTGGAGGGCTCGATCCGCCATGAAGTGTTCACGCGCCGTGGCGGGATGTATTTCGGGATTGCCCACTTGCTCGGTTACCCCGTGAGCTACCAGCAACCGCTGTATCGCTTCGCCGATTTCAATGCCGGTTGGTACGCCAGTCGCAATGCGGCGTTTCAGAATGCGGTCAGCCGTGCTTCGGGTATACCGCTGGCGCTGGACGGTGATCTGGTCCGCTACGATTCCATCATGCCCGGCACCACGGAGCTGGCAGTGCGCACCCTCGGCAAACAACTGGGCATGCGCAATCCGACCAGCCGGGACCAATTGGAGGAGGGCAAAAGCCTCGGATTCGAGGATACCCAGCTTTATGAGCGGGTTTTCGCCCTGGCGGAAAAGGCGGAAGGCCGATCACTGCCGCGTGCGGTGTTGCCGGGGATCGTGCTGCAGAGCCCGAAAATCACCCGAAAACTCACCACGGCGTGGTTCGCCAAACGGGTTGATGAACGTTATCAGCGATGCATGTCGCGTTGAGCGAGCCGAAAAACATCCACAAAAAACCCGGCTGATCAGGCCGGGTTTTTCGTTATGTGCTGCGGTGAAGCCATTTACTCATGCAGCGCGGCTTTCGATCAGGCGGTCAGAGCCACCTTCAGCGACGCGATTCTCGATCAAACGATCCGAACCACCTTCAGCTACGCGGCTTTCGATCAGACGATCCGAACCACCTTCAGCGACGCGGCTTTCGATCAGACGATCCGAACCACCTTCAGCGACGCGGCTTTCGATCAGACGATCCGAA
>NZ_LHPC01000061.1 GCF_001297125.1 Pseudomonas sp. RIT-PI-q | reverse complement strand
ATGCTGGGGACAGTGGCCCTATCCCCACGACTGGCTTTGTGATGCCGCGTGTCCGTGACATGCCTGTGTACCGGGCCTCTCCCGGTCGTTTTCGCCGGTTGGTATGGAAGTTGCCAAAACCCTCTCAACTGACCCATCCCCAAGGGACAGGTACTCTGATAGAGGGATTAACTCATGCACCCTTTACTGTCCAAAACCGCGGCCGCCCTGGTCGTTAGTGCTCTGGCCCAAGGCGTTGCTCAAGCCGCGTTGTTTGCTGTAGATCCCGGCCCCTTTGCACCCGGCAACGGCTCGTTCCCCGCCTGGTATCAGGACACCCATGGTCGAACCCTCGACTTGTGCCTGTCCAAGGCTGTCAGCTCCAGGGTCGCCGGTGCACCCGGTGCGCCGGCCTACATGTGCCTGTTGGGTGCGACCCCCGGCGTTTTCGACGACACGCAGCCCATCGTCTTCCCGACCAACTTCCCCGACGAAGCGTTCTGGTTCACCGCCGACGGCGCAATCGTCGATGCCGCACGCGGTATCGACCTGACCTATGTCAGCGCTGTCGAAGCGGCCTTCTCCGGCGAAGAACCCACTGACGGCGACCAGATCACCTTCGCTCGCATCCGTATTCGCGTCGACGTGCCCACCGCCGGCACTTACGTCATCACTCACCCCTACGGCGTCGATGTGTTCAACGTCGATGTACCTGGGCGCAAGGCGATCAACATGACCCGGGACATCGGCATCGGCGCGCCGCACACCTTCGACGGTGCCCTCAAGGGCGATGTCGGGCCGTTCCTGCGCAGCGTCAACGGCCCTTACACCGAAATCAATCCGGTGACCGGCGCGGCCGACAAATTCGTCGGCGACCCGAACCTTGATGAAGCCGTCACCGGTAGCCCGTTCAACACCAACTTCATCCGCATCGAAGGCCCCAACGGGCTGGACTTGCGCACCACGGTGTTCGCCGTCTCCGGCAAGTTGTCGACCGTGGTCCGGCCGACCCCGATGATCACTCAGCGCAGCACCTACTCGCGGCATGCCGGAGCCAGTGCACCGGTGGCCCAGCAGGATGTGTTCGTCATGGCACCGCCACCGCCCGCCACCGTCGCCCTGACCAGCAACAACCCCGTGCTGAACCTGACCGAAGCCGACACCACCGGCAACTGGTATGGCCAGTCTTCGGCCAACCCGACCTTGCCGAGCACCGTGCAGTTGACCGCCGACAACCACGTGGCGATTCCCAGCAGCACGCCGACCACGCTGTCGATGCCTCTGACTGACCTGGTGGTGATTTCACGTGCCGAGTACAGCCTGAGCTCCGGGCAACTCACGATCGTGGCCTCGACCAGTGATGAAACATCGCCACCGATACTCGTCGCCACCACCGGCACCGGGGCCGCCATCAGCGCCCTCAGTGGCGACGGCGCCGTGAAATCCCTGGCGACCGGCATCTCGCCAATTCCACCGGCCAAGGTTCGCGTGACGTCATCCAATGGCGGCACCGATACCGAAGAAGTGGTCATCCTGCCATGAACGCTCACATGCCCAGATCCTCATCAGGAGGCATCATGAACAATTGGCCACGCCTGGCGCTCAACGCCCTGGGACTGACTCTATCGCTGTCCGGCAGCGCGTTCGCGCAACTCGCCGATTTCGATCCCGGCCCCTACACCTTTGCCACGGGGAAATTCCCCATGTGGTATGAGGACAGCAACCACCTGAAAATGGAACTGTGCCAGTCCCTGGCCGCGAGTTCGCGGGTTGCAGCCACGGTGCCACCGTCCTACATGTGCATTCTCGGGGCTGAACCGGGGATCTACGACGACACCCAGCCGATGGTTTTCCCTGACAACTGGCCGTCGGAAGCGTTCTGGTTCCATGCCGAGACCGATATCCCGCAAGTCGGCAACAGCGGGTATGAGCTGGAGGTCTACGTGGCCGGGATCGAGGCGGCATTCGCCAACGAAACTCCGGCGGATGGCGATCAACAAAGCTTCGCCCGGATCCGCCTGCGTGTCTCGGTGCCGACCGCCGGGACCTACACCATCACCCACCCTTACGGGGTGGAAACTGTCAACGTCACCACGCCTGGGCGTCGCGCCATCAACATCACCCGCGACATCGGCATCGCTGCAGCGGGGACGTTCAATGGTGTGCTGGCGGGCAACATCGGGCCCTTTCTGCGCAGCATCAATGGCCCGTACACCGAGGTTAACCCGGAAACCGGCGCGGTCGAAACCTTCGTCGGCGACCCGAACGTCGCCGAACAAGTCACTGGCAGCCCCAACAACACCAACTTCGTTCGCATCCAGGGACCGGCGGGGACCATTCAGACCAGCCTGTTCACCGTGTCCGGCAAAATTCTCGACCCTCGCGCCCAAACACCGGTAGAGGTTAGCCGCGCCACCTACCGCCGCACCAGTTCCGGCACGGGCACCAATACCCGGGTTGAAGTGTTTGCCAAATCGAACAACAGCTCGACCCTGTGCTTCCGCGAAACGGTGGCCCTGGTTCCAGGACCACCGCGCACGCCGTGCCAGACCAATCTGTTGGGCGACAACAATGGCTTGTACTTCGGCAATCATCTGGTCACCGGCGCCGTGCCTCCGGTCGTGGTGGTTACCGCCACCAACCCGGCCGGCACTACCCGGCCGACAGCGGTGTCGAGCAAGCTCACCGACGTGGTGAAAATCCAGACCGCGCGCTACAACTGGAGCAATCACAGCCTGCTGATCGAGGCCACCTCCACGGATGAAGTGGCGGTGCCGGACATGGTCGCGCAGGGTTACGGACGGCTGTCGAAAACCGGCACGCTGCAAAAACTGACGGTCGCCGACCTGCCGCAGCCACCGGCAAGTGTCACGGTCAAATCCGCCGCGGGCGGTAGCGATACCGAGCTCGTCGTGGTCGCTGGTACTGCGCCGGATACCGGTGAGAACCAGGCGCCACTGTCCGTGGCCGACACCGGTAGCACCAGCTTCGGGGTGCCCATCACCCTCAACCTGGTGGCCAACGACAGCGACCCGGACGGCAACACGCCGTTGAGCATCACCGCGCTGACCCAACCGGCCGCAGGCCAGGGCACGGTGGCGTTGAGCGGCACGACTTCGGTGGTCTACACCCCGCCAGCCGTGGTCAATGCACCGCTGACAACGTCCTTCACCTACAAGGCTCAAGACGTCAAAGGCCTGGCCTCGACCGCTCCAGCGACCGTGACCATCACCGTTGCGCCTAACCGGCCGCCAGTGGCCGTCGCCGACGCCGTCGCAACCCTGGGCGTGGCGATACCGATCAGCGTGCTGGCCAACGACACCGATCCGGAAGGCAACGTACCGCTGGCGGTCGCCAGTTTCACCCAGCCACCGGCAGGTCGCGGCACCGTCAGCAGCAACGGCACGGTGATCACCTACACCCCACCGGCCACGGTCACCACGGCCTTCACCACCACCTTCACCTATATCGCCCGGGACAGCTTCGGCGCCCTGTCGACGTCACCGGCCACGGTCACGGTGCAAGTCTCGCCACGGCCTGCTGCGGAAACCTTCACGGTGACCACGGCAACAGTGTCGGCGCGTTCCAACAACCGCTTCACCTGGGACTTCGCAGGCACCTCATCGGTGGTCACCGGCAACACCATCACCATCCAGGTTTCCACTCCGACCGGACTGGCAACCCTGGGCACCACCACGGTGCCGGTGACCGGTCGCTGGAGGCTGACGGTAAACAACATCACCACGGTGATTCCGTCGGCGAACCCGACAGCCACCATCACCTCGTCCCAAGGCACCGTGCGCTCGGTGTCCGTGATCTCCAACTGAGCCCTCGCCCCATCAACCAGACAGGTTGATGGGGCCGGCCACCTGGCAAAGGACAACGCCATGAAAACGCCGACCGCCGCCCTGCTCTGCCTGCTCCTGCTCTGCAGCAGCGCAGGTGTGCGCGCCGACGATTTGATGGAGAACGACGACCTGGGCCCCGGCACCGACCTCGGCGAGTTGCCACCGCCGATTGGCCAACACGCACTGATCGACCAAAACGGCCAGACCAACGCCGCGATGGTGCAACAGAACGGCCAGTCGCTGCTCGGCAACATCGTGCAGTCGGGCAGCAATCAGGAAGCCTACATCCTGCAACAGGGCAGCGACCTGATGGCAATGATCACCCAACAAGGCTCTGGCAACTCCGCCGCGATCAGCCAAAACGGCAGCCACAACCGTGCGCAGATTTCCCAGAACGGCAATAACAACGACGCCAGCATCGACCAGGCCGGTACGGGGCTTTCCAGCGCCGTGACCCAGTCGGGGAACGGCATGAGCGTTTCGGTCAAACAATATCGCTAAGCACTGCACCACTTGGAGGTTTCATCATGTTCAAACTGACGCCCCTCACCGCCGCCATCCTGGTCATTGTCAGTGCCCAGGCGATGGCCGACGACAGCGTTTCCACCCAGAACCAGGCCGGTACTGCCAACGTCGCCGATGTGAAGCAGACTGCGGCCCCTTTCAGTACCGCCACCCAACAACAACTCGGCCAGGGCAATGACGCGGCCGCCGTGCAAGACACCGCGACCAGCACCATCGACCAGTACCAGCTCGGCGACTACAACGCCGGCTACGCCGAGCAGTTATTCGAAGACGGCAGCACGATCAACCAGCAACAGGTCGGCAGCCTCAACACCAGCCATGCCAGCCAGTCGATCGGCATGGGCGGCAACGAAGCGCTGCAACAACAGCAAGGCACCGGCAACTTCTCGTTCATTTATCAGGACAGTCAGGAAGGCACCTCCGGTCAAACCTTCCAGTTCGGTGACGGCAACGAAGCCAATATCGAACAGATCCAACTGGGCGTTGCCAACAACGCGGTGCTCATCCAGTACGGCACCACCAACTACGCCACGGCTGAACAGATCAACCACATGGGCGGCCAGATCGGCATCAACCAGGCGGGCGAAGGCAACTACGCCTACGGCGACCAGCGTGATGGCAATGGCGGTGTCGTGACCATCAACCAGTTCGGCGACTTCAACGGCACGGAAGTCTGGCAGGGCGGGCAAACCGGCAGCCAGGCGACCATCGACCAGTACGGCACGACCAACGAAACCGTGGTCGACCAGAGCTTTGGTGAAAACAACGACGCGCGAGTGCTGCAAGTCGGCGACGCCAACGCCATCTATGCCGACCAGTTCGACTCCGTCGGTTCGGTCCTGGCGCTGTATCAGCAAGGCGCCGGCAACGTGCACTTCACCTACCAGAGCGGCGACAGCCATGTGCTCAACGCCACCTCGGTGGGTAACGACAACAAGGTCTACGCCAGCAACTGGAAAGGCCCGCAACTGGGCGGCCAGTTCGGCAGCAACCAGCGCGCCACCATCACTCAGAACGGCAACGCCAACGTGGCCAGCTTCAAGCAGGATGGCGTCGGCCACATCATGACCACTAACCAGACCGGCACCGGCAACAAAACCACTGTCAGCCAGGCCGACAACTACAACGAGCTGTACTTCGACCAGAACGGGAGCGACAACATCCTCATCTCCGACCAGCGCGGCACCACCAACCTGGCCCAGGGTTATTCCAACGGTTCGGGCAACAGCACCGAGTTCAACCAGGAAGGCAGCGACAACCAGGCCTACACCGCCCAGCTGTGGGGCAGCGACAACCAGATCACTGTGAAACAGGCTGACACGATGAACGTGGCGTATGTGACTCAGGGGGGTAGCGGGAACATTGCCAGTGTTGATCAGAGCGGCATGACGCAGATGGCGACTGTTCAGCAACTGGGGACGGATAACCGGGCGACTGTGTTGCAGCAGTAATCGCGGGGCATAAAAAACCGCGGCTCTTGAGGGAGGGTCGCGGTTTTTTTATGGGCGGGTGGTTGGCTATCAGATCGCACACATGTGGGAGCTGGCTTGCCAGCGAAGGCGGCCTGATAGCCGACCTATTCTTTGTTGGCTGAGTACATATCCGTTTCTGCGGTAACGGCGGCTTATGGTTTCGCTCTTACAGCGACTCCCTTTTTCAAACGCCAAAAAGGAAGCAAAAGGCTTTGCCCCTCCATTCGGTGCCTCGCTTAGGCTCGGCATGCCCTCTCTCCGGCATTGCTCCGGGGGCCCGCCGCCATCGGCCATCCATGGCCGGGGGCAGCTACCGCGGCATCCTTGCCGCGGTGCCCCCTGCGCAACGCCTGCGTTCGGCCTCTGGGAAAGGGGCAACAGATCAAAATCAAAAGCCGAAGCAAAGCAACGGCAAGATCAAAAGCGAACGCAACATCTGAAAACCTCCGCGCCCCCTGTAGGAGCTGGCTTGCCAGCGAAGGATTCAAATGCGCCACGTTTATGCTGCTGAAGCGCGTCATCGTTAACGCCCTTCGCTGGCAAGCCAGCTCCTACAGGTCGAGCGTTAGCTCGCCTTCAGCTTTTGATTTTGATTTTGACGCACCGCCCCCTCACGCCCTGAGCCTGTCCGTCAACCTGTGACCACCTCCATCGGCGCCACTACCAGCGTTGATCCACGCCGCGTTAATGCCTGCAAGTAAGCCTTTTCGTCATAGACGGTGCTGGTTTTCC
>NZ_LHPC01000033.1 GCF_001297125.1 Pseudomonas sp. RIT-PI-q | reverse complement strand
ATTGTGCTGATCGCCGTAGGAACCGGGATCGTGTATGAAGTGCTTGAAGGGGTGCTTTATTGATTCGCTGATTTTTGCAGGTTGACCCGGCCCATGTAGCAGCTGGCGAAGCCTGCGTCCGGCTGCTAAAGGTTTTGCGGTGTTTCAATCAGGGCAGCTCCAATCCACCCGACGCCTTGTGCAACTTCCTCAAATGCTCGCCAACCTGTTTCAGGTTGGCTTCATTGGCCGCCATCTCGGCCGCGCGACTCGGCTCGAGCAGCGCTCTCACTTCCTTGTCCAGATCCCCGGTCAACACCTGAAGCTGTTTCTGCCGCAGGTTGCTTTCCGATTCCAGGCGCTGCCATTCATTCGGCTGCGGCAATCCATATCCTCCGGTCCCGAGCAACTCCGCCGGGCGGCTGAGAAAGCCGCTATTGGCCAGGATCTGCTGCAAGGTTGCGTTGGCCTTATCCATGCCGCCGTTTTTCAGTTCGCGAGCGCCCAGATAGCGTTGTTTTACTTCGTCTTGAGCCAACACCAATTGCTGGCGGAAGGCGGCCTGCTCCAACAACAGCAACGCCGCGCTGGTGCGCAAGTCAGCCTGGTCAATCCACTTGCGGCGCTCATCAGCCTTCAATGCCAGCCAGTCTTCGACTTTTTCCTGTTTGATCGGCAAGTGCTTTTTCAGCACGTCGAACATCGCTTGATAGCGATCGCGGAAGGAGTCGAAGCGATAGCCCAGACGCAGGGCTTCGCGGGGATCGTCCAGCACGCTGGTGTCCGCCAGTCCGCGGCCCTTGAGCACCTCCAGCAAACCGTTGGGCATGATGCTGTCGAGTCCGACCAGTTGCGAATTGTTGGTGCCGCTGCGCAGCAATTTCAGGCCTTCTACAGCGCAGTTGTTGGAGAGAAAGAAATAGTTGCCGTCGTAGCTCCAGTGCATTTCGGCGGCGTGTTCCACCACGTCTTCGATCTCGTTGCGCGACAGGTTCAGCGGCACCGAGGCGAGGCTGCGCAGTTCGGTCTTGGTGTATTCGTCGATTACCTGGGCCAGCGGCAGGACAAACAGTCGCGACGGGTATTTACCCACCAAGCCGTCCCAGCTCGACAGTTGGACGTCACCGACGAAGGCGCGGTAGGACAACACCAGATGCTGGTCCAGGTCCAGCCGGCAATCCGGCCCGCGCGGCCGGCCCGGAGCACAGATCACCAGGCGCAACATGCTGTGGCCCCAGCGGCTGACCCAGTTCTGGTTGGCTTCGGCCAGCAGGTAGTCGACAGCGTAAACCCGTTCCGGATCGACCTGGCCCAAGGGTTGTCTGGCGAAATCATTGCCAGCATTAAGGAAGGCGAAGGATTTGCCGCAGGTGTCTTTGGCGGCAGGCGCCCAGCCGAAATGTTCTTTGTAATAGCGGTACAGCGCAGGTCGTCGACAGGCATAACTCGGGTCGAGGAGGAAATACTCCATGTTGACCGCGACGAATTCCTTGGGGCTGCTCGTTTCGTAAATGTCCGGGCTGCGGGCGATCTGTCGGTTGTGCTGTTCGCGTTCGCCACGGCGGCCAACGTATTGCGGCCAGCCGGCGAGGTCGAGCAGACGCGGGTCATCGCTGAGGGTAAAGCGTCGGGTGGATTGGCCGCGGCATTGATCCGGGATCCCGACCAGCCCCGAGCTGCTGTTGCGTCGGGTGCAACGCTGGATCAGCGTGCGCTCCGCGTCTGGCCACAGGCGCGAGCGGTCATAGATGTGGGTGAGTTCGTGCAACACCGTGGCGAGCATTTCCCGGCGGACAGTGCCGTGGGGGCGATAAGTCTTCTTCGTCGCGGCCGTGCCGTCGGTGAGGCTGGCGAGCAGGTTGCGGTTCAGATCAAGCTCGGACACCAGCGACGCCTGGCCGTAGGCGTTGCTTGGCATGTCATCGGTCCAGCCGACGTCGATACGCCGGTCGAGTTGCTCGATGAATCGCGGCGGCAATGCCTGCATGGCTTCATCAAGCAGCGCCTGGCTGGCCTGCTGTTGCGCGGGGCTCAGACCCTCGGTCTTGAGCTTCAATTGCAGACTAGCCTGGGCCGTGTTGCCGAGCAGCAACATGACCCCGGCCAACAGCCAGGCACCTGGCAACCTCACAGTGCGAGGATGGCTTCGGCGAGGACCTGATCACTGGCGTCACGGGCTTCCGGCACGCGGGTGCGCAACGTGTCGAAGGCTGCTTCCAGGTGTGCGCCGCGAATGTCGCCATCACTGGCAACGAAACTGGCCGCATCGTCATGGGCTTCACGGACGATCTTCGAGTCACGGATGGACGTCGTGGTATCGGAGGTGAAATCGAGGGTGCGCCGGGTGGCGTTGATGAGGATGTTACTGGTGGCTACCAGGGTTTGCGCCTGAGCCACATCGGCCAACAACAACAAGCCTAGGGTGGCAGCAATCAGTGGGTTACGCATGGAACGACTCCGCAAGAACAAGGATAACTATTGGACGAGAATTGCCTGCGCCAGTTCAAGGTCACTTGCATGAAGTTTTGGCGGGGTTCGGCGCAGATAATCCAGGGCCGACTCCAATTGTGCTCCGCGCAGCTGACCGTCACTGGCGATGAACGCTGCAGCGTCATCGTGTGCTGCGAGTAGCAGCTTACGGTCGAAGGGGGCGGAGGTCACCATACTTGTGGCATAGCCGCTGGCCACAATGCCTTGTGTAGACACGTCAAAGGCATTGGCCGAGCCCGACCAGCAGGCGGCTACCAATACCAGGGAGGTCAATGGGTTTGAAAGAAAACGCATGAGACTCGATAGCTGAAAGCGAGTCCAAAGGCTAGCGTAACGCCCGGTCTAGAGCCAGCGCGGAAACATCGGGACACGACAGGCGTGCCCCATGTCAGCGCTGCAGCTTAGATAGTCAGGATGGCCTGGGCCAGCTGGGCATCTGTCGCGTTCAGTTGCGGTGCTTGTTGGCGAATGTGGTCGAGCGCGCTTTCCAGTTTCACCCCACGAATAGCGCCTTCGCTGGCGACGAAGCTGGCGGCGTCGTCACGGGCAGCGCGTACGATCTTGTCATCGCGGAAGGACGACGTGACATCGGAAGTCGCGTCGGACGTGGCCTTGAGTGCGCCGACGACGGCATCGGTGGTTACGATAAAGCTGGTGGCGTGGGAATTGGCAGCCACGGCAAGCAGGGCTGCAGCGCTGAGCAGACGAAGACGGGACATGGTGTAACTCCTTTGAATAAACCGATTGAAAGGTGGCGCGGTGTCTGTTGGATCAGACGCCTTTAGCGCGGTGTTCGCCACGTTCTGACTTGATATTAGGCCTGAGCGCATCGGTTCGAACAATCCCGTCTGTTTATTCAGCAAGCTAGCGCCAGAACGGTTTCTCCAATTCGTTGACACGATCCGCGAGGCTAATGCCCAGGTCGGAGAGCTGATGCTCATTGAGTTGACCCAGTAAGCGCCGGGTTCTGGCCCTCTCCAGGCTGCTGGCGAGAGACCTCAATAATTGACGAAGCCAGTGGAAGCGAGGCCTCGATTGCGCTGTGGAAACGGAAACATCCAGTAAGTTACTCATGGCGCAGTCCTTTTGCTGACAGGTCGGGATTTCATGATGATCCCCACCGGCAGCACAGGACAGACACACCAGACCAATATTGTACTGGTTCAGTTTCAATAAATTAGAAACTGTACCTGTTTGCGGCTGTACCTTTTGTACGGGCCTTATTGGCTGTCCCAAAACGACAAAACCCGTCGTGGTTTCCCACGACGGGTTTTGTTTGTTCAATTCGGGTTGCTGGCGGTGGACCCTTCAGGTCAGAGCCAGCGACGCTACTTAGCGCCAGAACGGCTTGCTCAGCTCTTCGTAGCGTTGTGCTTCGCTAATCCCGGCGTCAGCCAGCAGACGCGAATCCAGACGAGCCAGTTGATGGCGGCTGGAGATGCGGCGCTGCCACAACATCAGGTTGGCGAGAACGCGAAGAGGCGTGGAAGCCTGGGTTTTTACAGCGTTGTCTTCGAAAAACAGCTCGGAACTGAGTGTACGTTCCATGGTTGACATCCTTCCGCTTATGGCGGGATTAGGTAGTGGTTTAACTGATGCCAATGATCCTCTCGTTTGGCTAGTCTCTGTAGATACAGTTCACCTGTATTGTGAGGGACCAGTTAACTGTTAATCAGGGGTGTACTGGTCTAAATTGAGGCAACTGTACCTATCCGCACTTGAATGGTGCATATTTTGCCGATTGACTCGAAAAGGTAGGCAATTCAGGTAGGAAAAGACCAGTACAGCAGTACAATTTTATTCAGGATTTGATCTGACAATAGCAAGCTGACGAAACTGTGTTTGCGTCAGCTGCTATCTGTACCAATTACACCTTGAGCATGCGCCCGGTTTCTTCCAGGTTAATGTGCCAACTCAGGGCGTCACGCAGGATATGCGGGGTGTGGCCGCCGATTGCGCAAGCAGCGGTAAAGTAGTCATCCAGTGCCTGGCGATAGTCCGGGTGCACACAGTTATTGATGATGACTCGAGCCCGTTCACGTGGCGCCAGGCCACGCAGGTCGGCCAGGCCTACCTCGGTGACGAGGATGTCGACGTCATGCTCTGTGTGGTCGACATGGCTGACCATCGGCACCACGCTGGAGATCGCGCCGCCCTTGGCGATCGACTTGGTCACGAAAACCGCCAGATGCGCGTTGCGCGCAAAGTCGCCCGAGCCGCCGATGCCGTTCATCATCCGCGTGCCGCAGACGTGTGTGGAGTTGACGTTGCCGTACAGGTCGAATTCAAGCGCCGTGTTGATGCCGATGATGCCAAGCCGCCGCACCACTTCCGGGTGGTTGGAAATTTCTTGCGGGCGCAGCACCAGTTTGTCCTTGTAGCGCTCCAGGTTGCCGAACACGTCGGTATTGCGACGGGCCGACAAGGTGATCGAACTGCCTGAAGCGAAGCTCAGCTTGCCGGCGTCGATCAGGTCGAAGGTCGAGTCCTGCAGCACTTCGGAGTACATCGTCAGGTCTTCGAACGGCGAGTCGATCAAGCCGCACATCACCGAGTTGGCAATGGTGCCGATACCGGCTTGCAGCGGGCCAAGCTTGTTGGTCATGCGCCCAGCCGCCACTTCCTGCTTGAAGAAGTCGATCAGGTGATCGGCAATGGCCTGGGTATCGACGTCCGGTGGCAGCACGGTGGACGGCGAGTCGGACTGGTTGGTGATGACGATCGCCACGATCTTTTCCGGCGGGATCGGGATGGCGGTGCTGCCAATGCGATCGTCGACCTTCACCAGCGGGATTGGCGTGCGGGTCGGCCGGTAAGTCGGGATATAGATGTCATGCAAACCTTCGAGGTTCGGGTTGTGCGCCAGGTTGATCTCGACGATCACCTGTTTGGCGAAAATCGCGAAGCTGGCCGAGTTACCCACCGAAGTGGTCGGCACGATGTGGCCTTGCTCGGTGATCGCTACGGCTTCAATCACCGCGATGTCCGGCAGTTTGAGCTGCTGGTTGCGCAGCGATTCCACGGTTTCCGACAGGTGCTGGTCGATGAACATCACTTCGCCGGCGTTAATCGCCTTACGCAAGGTGCTGTCGACCTGGAACGGCATGCGCCGCGACAGTACGCCGGCTTCGGTGAGCTGTTTATCAAGGTCGTTGCCCAGGCTTGCGCCGGTCATCAGGGTGATTTTCAGCGGGGTGATTTTGGCGCGTTCGGCCAATGCGTGAGGCACGGCTTTGGCTTCGCCGGCACGAGTGAAACCACTCATGCCGACGGTCATGCCGTCCTCAATCAGAGCGGCAGCATCAGCGGCGCTCATCACCTTATCCAACAACGAAGGCAAGCGAATACGATCACGGTACATGGATTGTTATCTCGGGCAACGGAAGCAAGGTATGCAGTCTAGTGATTTCAAAAAAATTCCTCCCGCTACCATGGTCGAATGCAGACCCCTGATTTAGAGCCTTTTGTCGGGTTTTGGCAGGCAATAAAAAACCCCAGCCTACTAAAGGCTGAGGTTTTGGGTATTGCGTTGGAGCAGGTTTTACTCGACGGCTTTGACCATGTCTTCGATGACTTTCTTGGCGTCGCCGAAAACCATCATGGTTTTGTCGAGGTAGAACAGTTCGTTATCCAGACCGGCATAGCCGCTGGCCATCGAGCGCTTGTTGACGATGATGGTCTTGGCTTTGAACGCTTCCAGAATCGGCATTCCGGCAATCGGCGATTTCGGGTCGTTCTTCGCCGCCGGGTTGACCACGTCGTTGGCGCCCAACACCAGCACCACGTCCGCCTGACCGAACTCGGAATTGATGTCTTCCATCTCGAACACCTGGTCGTAAGGCACTTCGGCCTCGGCCAGCAACACGTTCATGTGGCCAGGCATCCGACCGGCAACCGGGTGGATCGCGTACTTCACGGTCACGCCGCGGTGGGTCAGCTTCTCGGTCAGCTCTTTCAGCGCGTGCTGTGCCCGTGCAACCGCCAGGCCGTAGCCCGGAACGATGATCACGGTGTCCGCGTTGGTCAGCAGGAAGGTCGCGTCGTCAGCCGAACCGGATTTCACCGGGCGAGCTTCTTTCGAGCCAGCAGGGCCTGCCGCATCCGCGGTATTGCCGAAACCACCGAGCAGTACGTTGAAGAATGAACGGTTCATCGCCTTGCACATGATGTACGAGAGGATCGCACCGGACGAACCCACCAGGGAGCCTGCGATGATCAGCATCGAGTTGTTCAGCGAGAAGCCGATACCTGCTGCTGCCCAACCGGAGTAGCTGTTGAGCATCGACACCACGACCGGCATGTCCGCGCCGCCAATCGGGATGATGATCAGCACGCCCAGCACGAAGGCCAGGGCCAGCATCAACGCGAAGGCGCTGAGGTTGCCGGTCAGCATGAAGGTTACGCCGAGCGCCAGTGTTGCCAGGCCCAGCAGCAGGTTCAGCTTGTGCTGGCCGCCGAACTGTACCGGAGCGCCCTGGAACAGGCGGAACTTGTACTTGCCCGACAGCTTGCCGAAGGCGATCACCGAACCGGAGAAGGTGATCGCACCGATGGCCGCGCCGAGGAACAGCTCCAGACGGTTGCCCGCCGGAATCGAATCGCCCAGCTGTTTAACGATGCCCAGCGATTGCGGCTCAACGACAGCAGCAATAGCAATGAACACCGCGGCCATACCGATCATGCTGTGCATGAAAGCGACCAGCTCGGGCATCTTGGTCATTTCAACGCGCTTGGCCATGATCGAACCAGCGGTGCCGCCGACCAGCAGGCCGACGATGACGTAACCGATCCCGGCAGTCGCGAGCTCAGCACCCAGCTTATAGATGAGGCCCACGGTGGTGAGGATCGCCAGCGCCATGCCGAGCATGCCGTACACGTTGCCGCGTCGCGACGTGGTCGGGTGCGACAGGCCTTTGAGGGCCTGGATAAAGCAGATCGACGCGATCAAGTAGAGCGTCGTGACAAGGTTCATGCTCATTACTTAGGCGCCTCTTCTTTTACGACTTTCGGGGCTTTTTTCTTGAACATCTCAAGCATCCTGCGGGTGACCAGGAAGCCACCGAATACGTTCACCGCCGCCAGAGCCACCGCCAGGGTGCCCATGGTCTTGCCCAGTGGCGTCACGGTCAAAGCCGCCGCCAGCATGGCGCCGACGATCACGATCGCCGAGATGGCATTCGTCACCGCCATCAATGGCGTGTGCAGTGCAGGTGTAACGTTCCAGACCACGTGATAACCGACATAAATCGCCAGCACGAAGATGATCAGGTTGTAGATACCGGGGGAGATAAGCTCTTCCATCGTCTGAATCCCTGCTTAGGCGTTTTTGCGGATGACTTGGCCGTCGCGGCACATCAGGCACGCGGCGACGATGTCGTCTTCGAGGTTGATCTCGAACTGGCCTTCTTTGTTGAAGACCAGCTTCAGGAAGTCCAGCAGGTTGCGCGCGTACAGGGCCGAAGCATCTGCCGCGACTGCGCCGGCCAGGTTGGTCGGACCGCAAATGGTCACGCCATTCTCGACCACAACCTGATCGGCCACGGTCAGCGGGCAGTTACCGCCCTGGGCTGCTGCGAGGTCGATGACCACCGAGCCCGGTTTCATCTGCGCCACGGTTTCCGCGCTCAACAGCGTCGGTGCCTTGCGGCCCGGAATCAGTGCGGTGGTGATGACAATGTCAGCCTGCTTGGCGCGTTCGTGTACGGCCAGGGCCTGACGTTGCATCCAGCTGGCGGGCATCGGTCGCGCGTAACCACCGACACCAACGGCGCATTCGCGCTCTTCATCGGTTTCGTAAGGCACGTCGACGAACTTGGCACCGAGGGATTCGATCTGTTCTTTTACCGCAGGACGCACGTCAGACGCTTCGATCACGGCACCCAGGCGTTTCGCTGTCGCGATCGCCTGCAAACCAGCCACGCCGGCGCCGAGAATCAGCACGCGCGCCGCTTTTACGGTGCCCGCAGCGGTCATCAGCATCGGCATGAAGCGTGGATAGTGGTGAGCGGCCAGCAACACGGCTTTATAGCCGGCGATGTTCGCCTGGGAGGACAGCACATCCAGGCTCTGCGCGCGGGAGGTGCGTGGCGCGGCTTCCAGCGCAAACGCGGTAATGCCGCACTCGGCCAGCTTGGCGATGGTTTCATTGCTGAACGGATTGAGCATTCCCACCACAACGGTGCCGCTCTTTATCAGCGTCAGCTCGCTGTCGCTGGGGGCGACCACCTTGAGAATCAGCTCGGCACCAAACGCATCGTTGGCACTGCCAATCGTTGCGCCTGCCGCTTCATAAGCACTGTCGACAACACTGGCATTAATGCCGGCGCCGCTTTGCACAGTGACCTTATGACCCTGGCCGATCAGCTTCTTGATGGTTTCCGGGGTTGCAGCAACCCGTGTTTCACCCGTCTGGGTTTCGAGAGGAACACCAATGTGCACGTCAAATCTCCTGCGTGATCTTATTGAGTAAACCCATGCACTACGGATGGTGCGGCTGGGGCGGCCGATCAGCACGATCCCGCTAAATCAGGGCGGGGCGCGGCATTTTGCAGGCGAACTTTGTGCCCTTCAAGGGTTTATGACGGGTGACGGAAAATTAACTACAAGTCACCCCGTGACCGAATGTCGCACTATTCGGTTCAATCCCTTACAGGCTGTGGCCTGCAAGGTTTTTCGCTAAATTTCAAGAATTTGCACATCGGCGCGGTGAATGAAGCGTTATCGCTCCACAATAGCGGCTCAAGGCCACGTCCTCAGGCGCTTGTGGGACGTTTGTGCTGTTTGTCGGTACAGTCTGCAAAAATGCGACAAATACTTATATCTGTAGGGCTTTTGTTTTTTTGACTACGAGGTCAGTTAATGATTGAAAGCCTTTATCCTTCTAGGTTGTAGCTTTGTGCCTGATTCACCAGCCAATCGCGAAAAGCCCGTAAAGAGGCCGATTCGACCTTTCGCTCAGGAATCATCAGGTAATAAGCCTTAATGCTGGAGAGTGCCTGGGCGTTAGCAATCACCAAGCGCTTCTCGGCCAGTTCGCGCTGAATCAGGAACGGCGGAATCAACGCGATGCCCATGTCGTGCATGGCCGCTTGGGCAAGCATGGAGAATAGCTCGTAGCGCGGTCCTGTCATGTCTCGCGGGATATTAAGGTGTTGAGAGTTGAACCACTGGCGCCATGCATAGGGGCGTGTGGTCTGTTGTAGCAGGGGCAATTCGGCGATTTCACCTGGCGTGAGGTTTGTTCTTTTCCCCAGTAGGTTGGGGCTACACACCGGCATCGGATTTTCACCCATCAGCCTGTGGGATTCGGTCCCTGACCAATCCGCGTCGCCGAAGTAAATGGCTGCATCGAAGTCGGTGTCGGCAAACAGGAAGGGCCGTGTACGGTTGGTGAGGTTGACCGTCACCTCCGGGTGTTTTTGCTGGAAGTCCTTGAGCCGTGGCAGCAACCATTGAGTGCCGAACGTCGGAACCACTGCCAGTTCGATCACGTTGGTGCCTTGCTGGCCCATCACTGACAAGGTGTCGCGTTCAACCGCATCGAGTTGGGTGGCCACGCGTCGACTGTAGGAAAGCCCGGCTTCCGTCAACTTGACCCCTCGGCGCGAGCGTCGGAACAGTTCCACGCCGAGGAACTCCTCAAGGCTGGCGATCTGTCGGCAAATGGCTCCTTGAGTCAGCGAAAGTTCTTGGGCGGCCTTGGTGAAGCTCTCGTGGCGTGCGGCCGCTTCAAAGCTGATCAGGGCGGTTGTGCTGGGTATTTTCCTGCGCATGTACGTCAACCTCACTAATGCATCGCATAAAAGCTATTTTGCGATGTTTCGGAGTGAGAAATTAGCACAACAGTATGCAAAATCCTCGTTTGCCGGAACGCCGAACCCGGCCTAGGATCAGTCCACGTTATTTGACCCGATTCGAGAGGACATACTCATGGGCGGTAAAGCTAGCTTCAACTGGATCGATCCCCTGCTGCTGGATCAACAGCTCACCGAAGAAGAACGCATGATCCGTGACACTGCTGCGCAGTTTGCTCAGCAGAAGCTCGCGCCGCGTGTTCTCGAAGCTTTCCGCCATGAAAAGACCGACCCGGCGATCTTCCGTGAGATGGGTGAAGTCGGCCTGTTGGGCGCGACTATCCCCGAGCAGTACGGTGGCAGCGGTCTGAACTACGTCAGCTACGGCCTGATCGCCCGTGAAGTCGAGCGTGTCGACTCGGGCTATCGCTCGATGATGAGCGTGCAGTCCTCGCTGGTGATGGTGCCGATCAATGAATTCGGTACTGAAGCCCAGAAGCAGAAGTACCTGCCGAAATTGGCCTCGGGCGAGTGGATTGGTTGCTTTGGCCTGACCGAGCCTGACCACGGTTCCGATCCGGGTGCGATGATTACTCGTGCACGTAAAGTGGAAGGCGGCTACAGCCTGACCGGCAGCAAGATGTGGATCACCAACAGCCCGATCGCCGATGTATTCGTGGTCTGGGGCAAGGACGATGCGGGCGACATCCGTGGCTTCGTTCTGGAGAAGGGCTGGAAAGGCCTGAGCGCTCCGGCGATTCACGGCAAGGTCGGCTTGCGTGCGTCCATCACTGGCGAGATCGTCATGGACAACGTGTTTGTCCCTGAAGAAAACATTTTCCCGGATGTACGCGGTCTGAAAGGTCCGTTCACCTGCCTCAACTCCGCACGCTATGGCATCTCCTGGGGTGCGTTGGGTGCTGCCGAGTTCTGCTGGCATACCGCTCGCCAGTACACGCTGGATCGCAAGCAGTTCGGCCGCCCGTTGGCAGCCACCCAGCTGATCCAGAAGAAACTGGCCGACATGCAGACCGAGATCACCATGGCGCTGCAAGGCTGCCTGCGTCTGGGTCGTATGAAAGATGAGGGTACTGCGGCGGTCGAGATCACTTCGATGATGAAGCGCAACTCCTGCGGCAAATCCCTGGACATCGCTCGCATGGCGCGCGACATGCTGGGTGGCAACGGTATCTCCGATGAGTTCGGCGTCGCTCGTCATCTGGTCAACCTGGAAGTGGTGAATACCTATGAAGGTACACATGACGTCCACGCGCTGATCCTCGGTCGCGCGCAGACTGGCCTCCAGGCGTTCTATTAATAGGAGAACGTCCATGGGCGCGCTATCGCATCTACGGGTACTGGATTTATCGCGGGTACTGGCCGGGCCTTGGGCCGGGCAGATCCTTGCCGACCTTGGCGCCGAAGTGATCAAGGTCGAGCGCCCGGGCAATGGCGATGACACGCGCGCCTGGGGGCCTCCCTTTCTTAAAGACGCCTATGGTGAGAACACCAGCGAAGCGGCCTATTACTTGTCGGCCAATCGCAACAAGCAATCGGTGACCATCGACTTCACCCGGCCTGAAGGCCAGAAGCTGGTACGGGAGCTGGCGGCGAAGTCGGACATCCTGATCGAGAACTTCAAGGTGGGTGGTCTGGCGGCCTATGGGCTGGACTATGAATCGCTCAAGGCGATCAATCCGGATCTGATCTATTGCTCGATCACCGGGTTTGGTCAGACCGGTCCTTACGCCAAGCGTGCGGGTTATGATTTCATGATCCAGGGGCTGGGCGGTCTGATGAGCCTGACGGGGCGACCCGAAGGTGATGAGGGTGCCGGGCCGGTGAAAGTCGGTGTGGCGCTGACGGATATCTTGACCGGGCTTTACTCGACGGTGGCGATCCTGGCAGCACTGGCTCATCGGGACCACGACGGTGGCGGTCAGCATATTGATATGGCGCTGCTGGATGTTCAGGTGGCTTGTCTGGCCAATCAGGCGATGAACTATCTGACCACAGGCATTGCTCCCAAGCGCCTGGGTAACGCTCATCCGAACATCGTGCCTTATCAGGACTTTCCTACGGCGGATGGCGACTTCATCCTTACCGTGGGTAATGACGGGCAGTTCCGCAAGTTTGCTGAAGTGGCTGGTCAACCGCAGTGGGCGGATGATGCGCGCTTTGCGACCAACAAGTTGCGGGTGGCGAATCGGGCAGTGTTGATTCCGCTTATTCGCCAGGCGACGGTGTTCAAGACGACTGCTGAGTGGGTGCTGCAGCTAGAGCAGGCTGGAGTGCCGTGTGGGCCTATCAATGATCTGGCTCAGATGTTTGCGGATCCTCAGGTTAAGGCGCGCGGGCTGGCGATTGAGTTGCCCCATGTGCTGGCAGGGATGGTGCCCCAGGTGGCCAGTCCGATTCGTCTGTCCGAGACGCCTGTGGAGTACCGCAATGCGCCTCCATTGTTAGGCGAGCATACGCTGGAGGTTCTGCAGCGGGTGTTGGGTCTGGATGCTGGCGCGGTGGCTGCTTTCAAAGAGGCCGGGGTGCTCTGAGTGTTCCTTCTATATAGCAGGGGTGGCTTGCTCTCCTATATAGAAGAGAAACGGGCTGTTTTCTGGCTATCTGCAAGTTATTGATAGAAAGCCGGAATTAATGGTTGACGGCAAATCCTGAGTGTCTATAATTCGCCCCACTTCCGGCGCAGTCGAAACGGAAAACTCCTTGGTAAACAAAGAGTTACGCAGTTTTCGGCAGCAGGTTGCTTCAGTTCATCG
>NZ_LHPC01000060.1 GCF_001297125.1 Pseudomonas sp. RIT-PI-q | reverse complement strand
TCCCGAACTCAGCAGTGAAACGATGCATCGCCGATGGTAGTGTGGGGTTTCCCCATGTGAGAGTAGGTCATCGTCAAGATTAAATTCCGAAACCCCTATCTGCGAATGCAGGTAGGGGTTTTGTTTTAGTAGAAGTCACCGTTTTTTGCTGGCACGTTACTGTCGTAACGGGCTGGTCACAGAATTTCTTGACGACCATAGAGCATTGGAACCACCTGATCCCATCCCGAACTCAGCAGTGAAACGATGCATCGCCGATGGTAGTGTGGGGTTTCCCCATGTGAGAGTAGGTCATCGTCAAGATCGAATTCCGAAACCCCTGTCTGCTAACGCAGACAGGGGTTTTGTCGTTTTAGCTACCCAAAAACCGCAGACACAAAAAAGCCGGCCCCTGAATTCAGGGACCGGCTTTTTAGCAATAACGCGAGATTAGAACTGGTAACTCACCGTCGCGGATACATTGCGCTCCTCGCCCATGTAGCAGAAGTTCAGGCTGGCACAGGAGGCCACATAGGATTCATTGGTCAGGTTGTTCGCATTCAGTCGCAGGTCCACGCCCTTCAACCCAACTTTGCCCAAGTCATAGCCGACCGAAGCGTCAAACAGCGTGTAGGACGGCACCTTCATAGTGTTTTCCGCATCGGCCCAGCTATAGCCGACATAGCGCACACCACCGCCCACGCGCAAGCCATCGAGCGCTGCGCTGTCGAACTTGTAGTCAGCCCAGATCGACGCCATGTGCCGTGGAGCCTGGGTTGGCGAGTTGCCCTTGTTCTCGATCACGTTGGTGTCCGAGCTCAAGGTGCTGATCATCGACTTCGAGTAATCAATGTCGGTGAAGGTGTAACTACCGAGCACTTTGAAGTTATCGGTGAACTGCATATGCGCTTCCAGTTCCAGGCCCTGGGAGCGGACAGCACCTACGGCGCGATAGAAGTTTTCCTGCGGCAGTTTAGTCGCCAGGTTCTCCTGGTCGATGCGGAACAGCGACGCTGTGAATAAGTTGTCGGTGCCCGGTAGTTGATACTTCAGGCCCACTTCCCACTGTGTGCCATCGGTAGGTGCCAGGGGATTACCGGCACTGTCCGAGTAGGAGTTCGGGTTGAACGACTCGGAGTAGCTGATATACGGCGCAATGCCGTTTTCGAACAAGTACAGCGCCCCGGCACGACCGGTCAGCTTGGTGCGTTTGTCACTGATTTCAGTGCCCGCCGGGCGTCCTGTCTCAGCCAGGCGATTCTCATCGGATGTTTCAACCCAGTCCTGGCGCAGGCCGAGGGAGAAGCGCCACTTGTCCATCTCGATCAGGTCCTGCAGGTAAACACCGGTTTGCTCCAGACGACGCAGATAGCTGGTCGGGCTGTAGTAGTCGATCGCCGAATTTCCATACACCGGGTTGAACGCGTCGATCGGCGCAAGACCACCGCTAGCCCAGTCGACCACAGTCTTGCGGCGTTGATAATCTGCACCTATCAACACGGTGTGCTTGGTCGCGCCGGTGAAGAACTCCGCTTGCAGCATGTTATCGACGATAAAGGCGTGGAGTTTCTCGTCACCACCAGTGTAATAACGATTCAGCTCATTACTGGTGGGAGTAGTCCAGCCATAAGCGTAGACCTGATCGAGCTTCACTTTGGAGTCGAGATAACGGAAGTTCTGCCGCGCGGTGAAGACGTCGTTGAAGCGGTGCTCGAACTGATAGCCGAAGGACTGCTGATCGCGTTGAAAACCATCAATGCCGGGCTCGCCTTCGAAGAAGTGGGTAGCGATCCGGTTGCCATTGCGCTGATGCAGAGAGCCATCGGCGGGTACGCCAGCGTGATAACCACCCTCCGGATCGTTTTGCAGATAAGCCTGCAGAGTCAGCGAAGTATCTTCGGTGAAGTCGATGCTGACCGTCGGCGCGAGGGCGAAGCGTTTTTCCTTGTTGTGATCAAACTGTGTGTCGGACTGATCCGCCAAGCCTGTCAGGCGATAGGCAATGCGTTTGTCGTCATCCACAGGCCCACTGAAGTCGAAGCCCAAGCCGCGTTGGCCCTGATTGCCCACCGTGGCTTGTATCTGATGATAGGGCTCGTACAGCGGCTTCTTGCTGGTCAGCGCCACCAGGCCGCCGGGTGAACTGCGGCCGTAGAGCACTGACGATGGCCCTTTGAGGATATCGACACGCTCCAGGAAATACGGGTCCACCTGCATGGTGCTATAGGTGCCGCTGTCGCCCATGGACTTGAGTCCATCGAGGTAGATGTTATCCACCGAGCCGTCGTTGAAACCACGCATTGCCACATAGTCATAGCGGTGAGTCGCGCCGTAAGGGTTGGTCAGCACGCCGGGGGTGTAACGCATGGCCTGGGCGACGGTTTGCGAGCCCTGATCGTCCATTTGCTCACGGGTCACCACCGAGACACTTTGCGAGGTTTCCAGTAGCGCAGTGCTTGTTTTGGTGGCGATCTGACTGTGAGTCGCGTTGTAGCCGGCCATGCTGCCTAACGCGTTACCCAAGGCAAAGCCTTTGATGTCCGTGGCGGGCAGCGCCAGCGCTTCTGTTTCAGCGACAGGACGCAGCACATAGCTGCCGCCGTCCTGGTTCACGGCCTGCAGACCGGAACCACTGAGCAAATGAATCAGTGCCTGATCCACCGAATAGTCGCCCTGTACGCCGGGTGACTGAAGACTTTCAGTTTGCGAAGGTGTCATCGACAGCGTGATGCCCGCCTGACGTGCGAACTGATTGAGCGCATCGCTCAACGGACCGGCACCAATGTTGTAACGGTGACTGCTGACCTCACTACCTGCCGCTACGCCCAATGTCGGCAAGAGGCCGGCACCCAGCGCAGTCGACAACAGCGCGGCGCGTACGGCATGGCGCAGGACGCTTGATTGCGCAGTGAAATGAAGCGGGTTCTTACTGGTGATGCGCACAATCATTGTAGGTTTCCGTAGGAAGTCGCTGAAGTCAGAGTTGAAGTGCTTACTGACTAAGCCGGTCTTGCTCGGAAAACCCGCCAAAAATAATTCAGGCCTGGCGCTCTAGCGACACCCACCACCGCGTGCGATAGCGCAACTGCACCGGCAGGGTTTGCGGGAGGAGGGCCAACAGCTTGTCGGTGTTTTCGAGGCGGAAAACACCGGACAGTCGCAAGTCGGCAATGTCCGCCGAGCACGTCAGATAGCCGTGCCGGTAGCGTGCGACTTCTCTGAGGAAATCCTTCAGGCGCATGTCGCGGGTGACAATCAGGCCGTCGACCCAGGCGCCGGCATCCATGTCCAACGGCGGTGCCAACCGCGCCTGGTTGTGATCGATCAAGTAACTCTGCCCGGCTTCTACCCGAACCGGCACACCGTCGGCGGCCAGCGGCGAATGAAGTGCGACGATGCCGCTGGTGACACTGAGCCGTGTGCAGTCAGCGTCCTGACGCAGAATGAAACGAGCCCCGATTCCTTCATACACACCGTGGCGACTTTGCACGCGCAATGGTCGATCAAACGAAGATCCTTCATCGATTCCGCCACACGTCACGATGATCTCGCCACGCGTCAGTTTGATCAGTCGCTGTTGCGCGGTGTAATCCAGATCCACCGCGCTGGCGGTGTTGAGCTCCAGTCGCGTGCCATCCGGCAACTGGAAGCCACGCCGTTCGCCAGTGGCGGTGGCGAAGTCGGCGGTCCACTGTTGCCAGCCGACTGCATCCTTGCCCAGCCATGCCGCCGACCCCATCAGCAGTGCGCCGGATAGCAGTTTCAATGCCTGACGTCGGCCCAGCCCCTGGGCGCTGTTTTCTAGTGTATCGAACGCCACCCGCGCACCCGATACCGCCCGCAGGTTGCTGCTCAACTCGGCTTGCAGCGACTGCACCCGTTGCCAGGCCAATTCATGTTCATGATGTTCGGCCCGCCAGACGTCGCATTGCTGTCGCAGCCTTGGGTTGGCCGAGTTGTTACGCAGGCGCAGCAACCAGTTGATGGCCTGCTTGACCACCTGCTGATGCGGCTCACCGCACCGATTCAGCGACGAGTTATCCACAGGCATTACGTTTGATACCGCAGCAAATAGCAGTGATACAACGCGTCGGCCACATAGCGTTCCACCGAACGCAGGGACAAGCCCAGCTGCGCGGCGATCTGTTTGTGAGTGAAGCCTTCGCACTGTGCCAACAGAAACGCCTGACGCACTTTCGGTTTCAGACCTTCAAGCATGCGGGCGACGCTTTCCAGCAGTTCAAGCACCAGCGCCCGGGCTTCGGCACTCGGGGTTTCGGCTTCGGGTAAATGGGCGATGGTTTCGAGGTAGGCGCGTTCGATTTCTTCTCGGCGCCAGTGGTCGATCACCAGGCCGCGAGCGATGGTGCGCAAAAACGCGCGCGGCGCCTTGAGTTCCAGGCGTTCGGTTCGTTGCAGCAAACGAACAAAGGTGTCCTGCGCCAGGTCGGCCGCATCGGCGGCATTACCCAGCCGTGCGCGCAGCCACGTGTTGAGCCAACCGTGATGGTTACTGTAAAGCGCCTGTACTGCAAACTCAGGAGAGGACATGAACGCAACAGCCCGAACGTCACAAATGATAATTAGTCGCATTGTCATCAAGGAATGTGGAATTTGCAACTGCTGCTGAGGCTGAACGCCTGTTAGACCGCGTTATCGTTCTTCGCGAGCAGGCTCGCTCCCACATTGAATCTTCAGTGATCACAACATTTGTGCGCGACTGAGAACCACTGTGGGAGCGAGCCTGCTAGCGAAAGCGGTGCACCCGTCACCGTCAAACCAGAGCCTTACGCGAACAGCTTCAGCACATTGTTCATCGCATCATCAGCAAAGCCCTGAACAAAATCCTTGAAACCCGGCAGGGCTTCCGCACCGCCCTGAGCAGGTTCGGCAATGATGGTCCAGGTCGCTCGTGACTTACCCCCCCCCAGCGGCTCAACACTCATCGCCGCCCACAAATTGGCCACGCCCAAGGTGTTGTAAATCGTGGTCCAGGTCATGTTCAGTGCCTGGTCGTCGCGAGAGTTGAGTTGCTCGACCACCACGTTGCCATCCTTGAAGAATTTCTTGCGCAGGGACGAAACGCCTTCGCCGGTCATCTCGATGTGCGACAGCGCCGGAATGAATTGATCGAAGCCGGCAAAGTTGCCGACCACTGCCCAGACCTGCGCGGCCTCGGCCGGCACGTCCACCAAAGACACAACGTGGCAGCCTTGAGGGTTGTTGATCAGGGTATCGGGTTGCAGGGTTTTCATGGTTTTGCTCCGGTTGAGTGATTCAGATGAAATTGATTTCTTTGAGGTAGTCGCAGCCGCGACGCAGCAACGCCGGGGATTTTTCCGGGTAGTGCGCGCCCATCTGCCGGACGCCGGCCAGGGCGTTGTCGTGGCCGATCATCGAGATGTCGCCGATGTCTTCCTCGAAGCCGTTGAGGTAGAAACCGAGCACGCCGAACAGCGCGTTGCCGCTGTCGACCCGACCCAGTTGCTGCTGCCAGTCGGCGACGCTGACCATGGAAAATTCCCGCCCGGATTCGCGAAATGACGCGACGTAGTCGTCCCAGCTCAAGGGCTCGGGGTTGTGCAGGTTGAACACGGCTTTTTCAGGCTGATAGCGGCTGGCATGGAAGGCGATGAAGCGGGCCAGAAAGTCCACCGGCATCAGGTCGAAATTCAGTGCGAACTCCGGCACCTGGCCGAGCTGAATCGAGCCTTTGAGCATTAACATCAATCGATTCTTGTGCGGTTGGCAGACGCCCGTGAGGCTATTGAAACTGATGTTCCCGGGGCGATATAGATTGACCCGCACACCACGCTCACGCGCGCGTTCGAGGATCCGCTCGCCGACCCATTTGGAGAGGTTGTAGCCGTTCTTGATGTAGATCGGCGGGGTCTGCGCGGCGGGCAGTTCAAGCACCCGGCCCTCGGCGGAGATCGTGCTGGAAGCCGAGAGCGTCGAGACAAAGTTGAAGATCTTTTTGCTGCGCCCTTCGCACAGTCGCAGGCATTCGAAAATCGGCTCGACGTTGTCCCCTGCCAACGACTCGTAGTCGAGGACGTGGTTGACGTTGGCGGCGTTGTGCACCAGTGCGCCAAACTCTCGGTCCAGTCGTTCATAAACCTGCGAAGTCAGACCCAGTCGAGGACGCGTAATGTCCGCCGCATAAACCCGCACCCGGCTCAAGTCCAGATGCTCCAGACGGTTCTCTCGCAAGGCGTGAGCAAAACGCTCCGCCGCTGATTGCCCGCCGCCATCGCGTACCAGACAAGCGACTTCGCTGGCGCCCCAGGCCAACAACGCCTCGACGATATGCACACCGACAAAACTGTTGGCGCCGGTGACGATCACCTTGTGCACATCGCCCATGCGGCTGACCGGCAATGGCTGCACATCCAGCTCGCGGAAGGCATCGGCCATGGCCTGCTCGCTCAGCACTTCTTCAATACCGGACCCACGCACCAGCGTTGCCAACTTCGTGATGGTGGGCAGTTCGATGAAGCGGTTGATCGAGATGCTGCGACCGAACTCCTCACGCAAACGCAGGAGCATGCGCGACAGCAGGATCGAGTGGCCGCCCAGATTGAAGAAGCTTTCATCGGTGGAAATGTCGCTGGCTGGCAGCTCCAGCAGCTCGGCCCAGATCTCCTGTAGCAGCGCTTCATCAGCACTGGCGGGTAAGCGCCGAAACGTGTTTTCGCTAACGCTGACGGGCAGCGCCAGCAGCGCTTTGCGATCGACCTTGCCGTTGCTGGCGTACGGCATGCCCGTCAGTTCGGTCCAGGCAATGGGCTGCATGTAGTCCGGCAGGAACTGCGTCGAGTGGGCTTTCAGCGCTTCGCGAGCGGCGCCGGGTTGATCCTCCTGAGGTTGGGTGAGAAACGCCAGAATCCGCCGCTGACTGTCGATGACCACCGCGACCTGACGGTACAACTGACTGTCGCGCAGGCAACGCTCGATCTCTTCCGGCTCAACGCGGAAGCCGCGAATCTTCACCTGATTGTCGCGCCGTCCGCACAGCTCGATACCCTCGGCGGTCCACTTCGCCATGTCGCCGGTACGGTAGGCGCGCAGGCGCTGGCCGCTCGGCAACTTCAGGGTCAGATAGCGTTCGGCGGTCTGCTGCGGGTTGTTCAGGTAACCCAGGCATACGCCCGGCCCGACGATATACAACTCGCCGACAGCCTGCTCGGCCACTGGTTGAAAATCCTCATCGAGAATCAGCACCTGGCTGTTGGCGATCGGCGCGCCGAGGGTGCGATTACTGTCGCCAGCGCGCAGTTGCCGCGCGGTGACCAGCACCGTGGCTTCGGTCGGGCCGTAGAGGTTGTAGAGGTTGCCCTGACGGGTGAGCTGCTCGATGACCCAGGGTTCGCAGACGTCGCCGCCGGTCATGACGTGATCAAGACACTGCAACTGATCCAGCGGCAGGATACTCAACAATGCCGGCGGCAAAAATGCGTGGCTCAACCGCTGGTGTCGGATCAATTCCACCAGTTGCAGCGGATCGCGACGTTGATCATCGCTGGGCACGATCAGCTCGGCACCCTGCAGCAGGGTCGGGAAAATATCGATCAGCGACGAGTCGAAACTCAACGACGAAAACTGCAATACCCGGCTCTGCTCGGTCAGCTGCACATAGTCGGCGTACCACGCGGTGAAGTGCGCGAGGTTGGCGTGGCTGAGCAATACACCTTTGGGATGACCGGTGGTGCCCGAGGTGTACAGCGCCATGCACGGCGCGTTGAGATCGGGGCGTTGGCGCATTAACGGTTGATCGAGATTCACGTCGTCGAAGTCGATGTCCGTGATATCCAGCCCCGGCATTTCCAAAGCCAGCGGATGCTGCCCGTCATGCAGCAACAACACCGCGCTAGCGTTCGACAGAATGTAGTGCTGACGCTGCAACGGATGACTCGGCTCCAGCGGTAGATACACCGCACCGCTGCCGAGAATCGCCAGAATCCCCGCATACAACGCCGCGCATTTCGGCAGGCAAATGCCGACCACCACCGAGCCTTGATGTTGATCGAGCAGTGGCTGCAAACGCTGGCTAATGGCGCGACTGTAGGCGTGCAGTTGGCGATAGCTGAGAGACGTACCGGCGACGTTCAGTGCCGGCCGTTCGGCGTGCTGGATGAAGCGCTGTTCAAGCCGCTCGATCATCGGAATCTGCGCGAGTTGCAACAGCCGGGGTTCAGCGGTCGAATTGAGCTGATGGATGAAAGCCAGGCTCTCTAGAAATCGTAGATTTTCCACACGTTCGAAGTGAGCCGGAGCCGCGTGTTCGGCGAGCAAAAAATACTCGGCATCCCGGGAGTAGCGACTGACCAGCAGCGCCACGTGATCCACCAGTTCCGCCACCGCGCGCAGACGCAGTGCCTGGCCGTTGCCCGAAGATTCGTCGGCAATCGGCAGGCGAGTGAGCAGCGTCGAACCGTGCGTGCACAGCAGGTCCAGCGACGGCAGGCCGCCAGCGCCCGGCCGTCTGATACTCAGCTGCAATGACAGCCTCGGTGCAGTGCCGACATCGCGAAACGCCAGGCTGGCGTCGTCGATCAGCAAATCAAACTGGCCAAGCGGTTGCCTATCGACGGCCGTCAGCCGCGCCAGGGAATGACCGTGTTGTTCGAGTTCCTGCGCCAGGTCGGCCAGGGCCTGGCTTTGTCCGATGAGCAGAATGTCGAGACGTCTCATGATGTGCTCCTCGTCAAATCAGGTAATCGCGCAAGGCGCTTTGCACGCACGGTGAATCGAGCAGCGAGCTGCTGCGGAAAAACCGCACGATGTTGGCAACCAGCGGGTGATGGCGATTGATCGGAAAGGCCAGCCCCGACACTTCGCGCTTGAGTGCACGCCGCGCCGTATCGCTGATCTGCAAGGATTCGATCAGGCGGCAGTCGAACGATTTCTGAAGGTCGTTGGTCAGGTAATGGCCGATGAACACCGGCAGGATCTGCGCGATGCACTGGCGGTCGTCTTCGCTCGCGGTGTGCCAGTAGATGCGCACCATCCGCGACCAGAATCCGGAGTGACGGCCCTCGTCCAGCAAGTGATCGGCCATCAGGCCCTTGATTGAATGCTTGACCGTATCGTCCTTGGCGAACGCCGCCACATCACCGGTCACGGTGTTTTCGGCGATGGCCACGCAGATCAATTCCATGGCGCCTTTCAGGTGGTCCGGTGCGAGTGCCACGGCCGCCGGAATCGCCCGGCTCAATTCGATTTCATCCGGCAGTTCAATGGGCGTGATGCCGGTCATGGCGACGGTCTGCTGCATGAAATCCATCGCCACCAACGCGTGGTAATCCTCGTCCACCACCACCGTCATCGCGTCGTAACGGCAGGCGAATGGGAAGGCCATGGCGAAGCGGTTCTTGGCGATGCTGCGAGCGGTCTTGTCGACGATCTCGGTTTCGAAAATCACCACGTCGTTGATGAATTTGTAGAGCGTCTGCACCAGGGCGAAGTCGCGTTGTTCCGGGCATTCACGCAGGAAGGTTTCGCTCAGCACCAGCGGCTGACGGTTCAAGGGATAGATCAGCTTGTCGTCGTTCTCCACCACGCGGCGAGGTCGGGTGCGGATGGTTGCGCGGCTCTCCCAGGCGTCGGCGAAGGATTGGTAGTCGGCGGCGTTCATGCGTTCATCTCCGCGACAGGTTCGCTCATGCTCAGGCGCAGGCCGTCCCCCAGGGCGATGCGACTTTCCACGGCCGCAATGGCGCTGGCGTAGACGTCTTCTTCGCGTTGCGGATCGCCGTCGATCAGCCGGGCGAGGAGTTTTTCTGCGGCCGGGCCGTGGGCTTCGGCGTCGACTTCGATGTGTCGCTCGAGGTAGTAACGGAAGGGCGGCGCCTGTTCGATGCCGATGCCCCAATCGTCGAGAATGCGCTGGAACATCTGCGGGATGACGCTTTCACGGCCATGCAGGAACGCCGCCGCAACGCTGTGACCCGGTGCATGCAGCGCGGTGTGCAAGGTCTGACGCACGAACTGCGCGGCCGCCGGGTCGACGTCCACACTCTGCAACGCCACGTCGTAGCTCACGCCTTCTTTTTGCAACGCCACGAAGCGTTCGACGGCGACCGTGCTGGCACCGACTTCGCGCATCGCATCCAGGTACAACTCGAAATGGCTGTAGTGACCCTGGGCCGGGCGGTCATCGGATTCCTCTCCGAGCACGATCTCGTTGATCAGCCGCGCCGCTTGCGGATCTGTCGGCGGCAGCCAGGGCAACTGAACGCACGTCAGTTCCTGTTGCAGGCGCTTGGTCAACGACATGAAATCCCACACCGCAAATACATGGGACTCCATGAAGCGTTGCAGTACCGACAACGAATGTATTTCGGAGAAGATCGGGTGCGAACCCAGTTGTGATTTCTTCTGATCAAGATGGTCTTTAGTCGATGTCATGAGTGAACCTATAAGTTGATTGGGAATGAGGTGCGATCAATCAGTGACTGCGGGTTGAAGTTTTCTGTTGGCGAACGGGCGCCTCAAGCGAATTGATCTGCGTTAGTTGTTTTCAAGTTCAATGTGACGCCTTGGCCGCCGGTTTCGGGTGGCGCTGGAGAAAAGCTAATGCACTAACCAAGTGTCGATCAAGTTATATTTGCGCTATTTAAAAGTTTAACTTTCTCGAGCATGACAAGTTCCAATAAAACTTTTTTATAAGGTTTTATTGGGGCGTAGTTGCTCCTTCCGATTTATATAAGTCAGAATTTTAATAAAGAGTGAATGCCTCACTCGAAGCAACTTTCAAATAGGGATCGTTGACGTGATTTGAGGGGAAGTTGGCCGGGAGCAACGCCGATTCTTCCTTTCCCGTGGCAAGACTCCTTCCGTAGGTCCTTGATGCGGAGACTGCGCCGCTCAGGCGGCGCGTCACCCGTTCATTATTCGTTGGCAACCCAAAGAGTGAGCGTAATTCAAGGCAGCCGCTATCGCCGAAGTGTGGGGTTCGGGGCAGGACACAGAGGAGGGGAAATGTAAGCGGATGGTTCGGCTATCAGCGAGGCGCAGAACCCGTGGCGCGGGCGCTGGCCACAGGTATCACGATTAACCGATGGGTTTTACGTCGAGGTTTTTTTGCTTTGGCTTTCAGGGCTATTGAGGTAGCGCGTGATGACCTCGACGCCTCGATTGAGGTGGTTTTCGAGCAGCTTCACCGAGCGTTCGACGTCGCGGTCTTGCGCGGCCTGTAACAGTGCCCGGTGATCTTCCTGAGACAGCTTGCCCAGGCCCATGGCTTCCAGGTTGAAACGCAGGAAGCGCTCCTCCTCGTTCAAACCGTCTTCAACCAGCCTCAACAACCGCTGGTTCGGTGCCTTGCAATACAGCGACATGTGGAACAGGCGATTGAGCCGGCCGATCTCGGTGTAGTTTTGTTCTGTTTCCAGTTCGTCGATGTAGCGGGCAGCCGCTTCGATATCCGCCGTCTCAAGCAAAGGAATCGACAGGCGCAGCGCTTCGGATTCGAGCAGGATCCGCAGCGCGTAGGTTTCAGCGGCGTCGCCCTGGACCAGCGGTGCGACCACCGCTCCTTTGTGAGCGACCACGTTGAGCAGTGCCTGCGCTTCGAGCTGGCGCAAGGCTTCGCGTACTGGCATGCGGCTGACACCGAACAGGTCGGCCAAATCTTGCTGACGCAGGGCTGTACCGCAGGGAATACGCCCGTCGAGAATGGCCGAACGCAGGGTTTCTTCAATCACCGAGCGTGCCAGATGAGCGGGAATGGGCCCGTTGACCTTAATGCTGTTCAGAGGATTGGGCTTCTGTGTCACAACAACGCACCCTGTTTGATTGAAATAAATTTGGATCCAAGATGACACTAGGCACTGCCCGACAGGTTGTCAAACCGACAAAAAATCGCAGTCCGGCGCGTTCGCGTAGTTTTTATGACACCTGCCATACAAAGTTTAGCCCGCCTCGGTGATCTCACCGTGCCATTGTCTTTTACCGGGCTAAGCTCCACGATCAACCGACTTCCACCTGCCCACCCTGGATGCCATGCATTGGCGGTACGTTTCGCAATCCCTCGGACGTTGCGCTGGTTAGGCTGCGCGTTGCTGCTGGCCGGTGTCATGCTGGGCGGTTTGCAGGCCGACTGGGATTTCTCCCTGATCAGCCGTCGGGCGCAGGCATTATACGGGCCGTTGGGCGAAGGGCAGCAACGCATCGATGCCTGGCAGCATTTACTGGCCACGCAAAAGCAGGTCAGCGAGCTGGAACAGCTCAACGTGGTCAACCAATTCTTCAACAAGCAAGTGCGTTACGCAGAGGACATCGATCTTTGGCACGAGGTTGATTATTGGGAAACCCCGATTGAAGCCTTGTGGAAAGGCGCCGGTGACTGCGAGGACTTCGCGATCGCCAAGTATTTCAGCCTGCGCCATCTCGGTGTGTCCAGCGACAAGCTGCGCATCACCTACGTAAAGGCTTTGCGCCTGAATCGCGCGCACATGGTGCTGACCTACTACTCAAGCCCCGACGCCATGCCATTGGTCCTCGACAGCTTGATCGATGCAATAAAACCCGCCAGCCAACGAACCGATTTATTACCGGTCTACTCTTTTAATGCCGAAGGTTTGTGGTTACCGGGCGCGCAGGGCAACAAAAAAGTCGGCGACACCAAACGCCTGTCCCGTTGGCAGGAAGTGTTGAAAAAAATGCAGGCCGAAGGATTCCCGGTCGAGACGACCCACTAGGAGTACGCGCCCAGATGTCTTTGTTCAAACAGCTGTTGATCGCAATCTGTCTGTTCCTGGTGGTCGCCTTTACCGGCAGCTTCATGGTCAGCCTGGAGAGCTCGCGCACCCAGTATGTCAACCAGTTGCGCTCCCATGCCCAGGACGCCGCGACGGCGTTGGCACTGTCCCTCACGCCGAACATCGATGATCCGGCGATGGTCGAGTTGCTGGTCAGCTCGATTTTCGACAGCGGTTATTACGCGAGCATCCGCGTAGTCGATCTGGCCAACGACAAGACGATCGTTGAGCGCAGCGGTATTCCAGCGGTGAGTAACGTGCCGGACTGGTTCGTCAAACTGATCGGCCTCGAACCGGCTGGCGGCGATGCGCTTGTCAGCCGTGGCTGGGAGCAGGCCGCACGGGTCGAAGTCGTCAGCCACCCGATGTTCGCGTTGGCCAAGCTTTGGCAGAGTGCGTTGGGCAGCCTGGCTTGGTTGCTGATCTGTGGCGCGGTGAGCGCGGTGCTGGGCGCGCTGTTGCTGCGCCGGCAATTGAAACCGCTGGACTACATGGTCCAGCAGTCCCACGCCATCGCCCGCCGCGAATTCCTCAGCTTGCCAGACCTGCCGCGCACGCCTGAGTTGCGCCGCGTGGTGCAGGCGATGAACCAGATGGTCGAAAAGCTCAAGGCGCTGTTTCAGGAGCAGGCCGAGCGCAGTGAAAAACTGCGGGTCGAGTCCTATCAGGACAGTTTGACCGGGTTGGCCAACCGCCGTTATTTCGAGATGCAATTGAACGCGCGTGTGAGCAATCCGGAGCAGGCCAGTTCGGGTTACCTGCTGCTGTTGCGGGTCAAGGATCTGGCCGGTTTGAACCAGCGCTTGGGCGGTCAACACACCGATGAACTGCTGATCGCAGTCGGCGAACAACTGTCCCGCGAGTGCGCCAAGTACCCGGAAACGCTGAACCTCGTCACGCGGATTCGTGGCGGCGAATTCGCCGTGCTGGCGCCGGGGCTGGTGCGTGAAGAAGCGCTGCATCTGGCGCAGAACCTCGACAGTGCCTTGACCAGCCTGCATGCAACAGGTGCCACCGACGTGGCGTCGGTCGCTGCGATCGGCCTGGCGCCGTTTATTCATGGCGACTCGCCGCAAGCGGTCCTCGGCTTGGCGGATCAAGCCTTGGCGCAGGCCGAAGGCCAGGGCGATTCGAATTGGGTCTGCCTGGATCACAGTGCGGCGGACAGTGTTGGCGATGATCATCATGCCTGGCACACCTTGCTCGATCAGGCGTTGAGTCAGCGGCGTTTTCAGTTGTATTTCCAGCCGGTGGTGGCCAGCCGGGACACGCAGTTGGTGCTGCATTACAAAGTGCTTTCGCGCTTGATCGACGACCAGGGCCAGAGCATCCCCGCCGGGCGTTTCCTGCCGTGGCTCGAGCGTTTTGGCTGGACCGCGCGGCTGGATCGCTTGATGTTGGAGTCAGTGCTGGAGCAGATGGCCGACCACGAAGAGTCACTGGCGCTGAACCTGTCGTCGGCGACGCTGGCGGACCCGCAAACGCTGAATAAAGTCTTCGAGATTCTGCGCTCGAATTCCAATCTGGGGCCGCGGCTGACCCTGGAAATCGGCGAAGAGCAACTGCCGGAACAAGCGGTGCTGGAAGAGCTGACACGACGTTTGCGCGAAGTCGGGTTCTCCCTGAGCCTGCAGCATTTTGGCGGGCGCTTCAGCATGATCGGCAACCTGGCGCGGCTTGGGTTGGCGTATCTGAAGATCGACGGCAGTTACATCCGGGCGATTGATCAGGAGAGCGACAAGCGCCTCTTCATCGAGGCGATTCAGCGGGCGGCCCATAGCATCGATCTGCCGTTGATTGCCGAGCGGGTCGAGACCGAAGGGGAGTTGTCGGTGATACGCGAGATGGGGGTGTATGGGGTCCAGGGGCGGTTGTTTGGGGAGCCGAAGCCCTGGGAGTAGAGCTCTGAAGTTGTTTCGTCTGTGAGGGCGCCATCGCGGGCAAGCCCGCTCCCACAGGGATTTATGGTGTACGCACATTCCGCGACCACCCATTAACTGTGGGAGCGGGCTTGCCCGCGATGGCGTCAGACCTGACACCAAAAAGCGCGGGGTCAGATCAACCGATCCTCATCCTCATCAACCAAATGACTCAACCCACCCAGTGCCTCACGGGCCTGGGTCCGGTCCATGAGCTTGGCTTGTGCGGGGGCCGGCAAATCGGTGACGCGGATCACGCCTTTATCGATCAGTACCTGGATCAAGTCGTCGAGTACCCGGATCATTTCCGGGTCGCTCTGCTTGAGCAGTTTCAGGTTGGTGGCCAGTTTTTCGCTGGCGAACCAGTCCCGGACGTCCGGATGGTCGGCCGGCAGCGTTTCGGTGGAGTCGGCGTAGGCCTCGGCTTCCACGCGCATCAGTTGGCCTTGCGCATTGCGTTGCACGTAGAACATTGAACATCCCTCTGAAATGAACCCGCGTCATGCTTTCAGCAGCATAGTCAACGTCGCGCCAGTAAAGGGCACGCCTTACATATCAGGCGCTGTTAATTTGGCTAATGGTGTTCGCGCAACGGTGGCTGCCTGAAAGACGGGCGTTTATGTACAACTAAGATATTGATTTAAATCAATATGTATAAGTCATGAACTATGGCTTACATGGCCGTAGTTCATATGGTCCGCTAATTGCTTCGGTATTTTGTGCTATTTGCAGATAGCCGTTCATCCACCGGGCTGCCATCTGGCGCAAATCATATGCGCCCCAACGGTGCTTGCTGGATAATCGCGCGCCGCCGACTGAGGCCCCGTATTTAGACGCTTGCAGCGCAATCGGTAGCAGTTGCGAGAATGGCGCGCCAAATTTAAACTAGCGTCAGTCGTCAAAAATATGGCGATAAAAAAGGTTTTTTTAATCGCGTTCGAATATTACACTTGCGGCATTCAAAATATTGACGATATCATTTTGATGGCGCGCTTCGATGAATTCTGGAGCTACGTGCTCCCTCTTTTGCCAGCGGCCCGGATAATCTTTTTATGAATCGTACGGACGATATATCGAACCTGTTCAACAGGTTCGGAGCAAGTGCGGAAAGTTATCTCGAGTTCGGTAGCGATTTCGACTACAAGGAAAAGCCGTTGGCACTCGTGCCGACGACACCCGAGCCCGTGGCTGTCGTCGAAGCCGTTCAGCCAGCGATTCAGGTCAACGAACCTTCGCTGACGGTTTCTGCAGTCAATAACGAAGCTGAATTGCCCCCCGTCAAGATCTCGCAACCGGGAGCCCCGCTTCGCCATTTGCTGGCTGAAGTAGCGGCTGCGCGTCAGGCCGAAGCGCAAGCACGCAACGATGAGGCGCTGCGCCGGGTACTGCCCCTCGGGCGTCCGGCAAAAACCAAGGCCCACGTTATTGCGCTGATATCGACCAAGGGTGGCGTTGGCAAAAGTACGCTGGCCTCGGCGCTGACCACCGCGTTGCGATTAGAAGGCGGTCAGACACTGGCCATCGATCTCGATCCGCAAAACGCCCTGCAATACCACTTGTGTGCCGAGCCGGATGTGGCGGGCATGGCCAGTGCCAGTCTCAAGGGTGAAAACTGGAATTCACTGCTGTTGGCCGGCTCCGCAGATTCATTGCTGCTGCCATACGGCTCGGTGACTGAAGACGAGCGTCGGACGCTGGAACGTTACATGGATCACGATCGTTATTGGCTGGCACGCCAACTGGCGAGCATGGACCTGAGTGAAAACGATGTGGTGATTCTCGATACGCCGCCAGGTCGCACGACGTACCTGGATCAGGCTTTGACGGTGGCCGATCAAGTGCTGGTTATCGTCACGGCCGATGCGGCGTGTTTCGTCACGCTGGACCCGATGGAGCGCTTGCTGGACGAGTGCATGGCCCACGGTCAGGCGCCGCAGTGCAATTACGTGATCAGCCAGTTCGACAGCTCCCGGGTGTTCTGCCGGGACATGCACGAAGTGCTCAAGCGTCGCCTGGGCTCACACCTGCTGGGTGTCGTGGCGCTGGATCATGCCGTCGGCGAGGCGTTGGCTTACGGTCAAAACCCGCTGTTGGAAGCAGAGTCGTCCCCGGCCTGCCAAGACATGCTGATGCTGAGTGACAAGCTCAAGGCGCAGTTGAAATCAATGGATGTTGCAGAGTCATTCGCCTCGTGATTAACACCCCGGTTCAAGACACGGTCACCCTGACGCGTTCGCAACGTTGGGCACAAGCGGTCTCCGATCGCCTGGACAACCTGCCAAAGGCACTGCGTCGAGCGCTGACGCTGGGCGTGACGCTGCTGTGCGGCCTGTTGGCGCTGTTCATCATTACCGTGCCCTTCGAGTTGTATTCGCAGTGCATTTTCGCCCTCGGCTGCTTTATAGCCGCCATGGTTCTGCGCAAGATTCCCGGACGCCTGACGGTGCTGATACTGATCGGGCTGTCACTCACCGCGTCCCTGCGCTACATGTACTGGCGACTCACCTCGACGCTTGGGTTCGAGGGTTGGGTCGACATGCTGTTCGGCTACGGCCTGGTCATGGCCGAGTTGTACGCATTGATCGTGCTGGTGTTCGGTTACCTGCAAACCGCCTGGCCTTTGCGCCGCAAACCGGTGCTGATGAGCAGCCCGCCGAGCGAATGGCCAACGGTCGATGTGTTCATCCCTTCGTACAACGAAACCCTCGATATCGTAAAAGTCACGATCTTCGCTGCCCAGGCCATCGACTGGCCTCAGGACAAGTTGCGCGTGCATGTGCTGGATGACGGTCGCCGTGAAGACTTTCGCGAGTTCTGCGAGCAGATTGGCGTGGGCTACATCGTTCGTGACAACAACCGCCATGCCAAGGCCGGCAACCTGAACGAAGCGCTCAAGGTCACCAGTGGCGAGTACGTGACTATTTTTGACGCCGACCACGTGCCGACGCGTTCTTTCCTGCAGGTGTGCATCGGCTGGTTCCTCAAGGACCCGAAGCTGGCGATGTTGCAAACGCCGCACTTCTTTTTCTCCCCCGACCCTTTCGAGAAAAACCTCAATACCTTCCGCTCCGTGCCGAACGAAGGCGAGCTGTTCTACGGGCTGGTGCAAGACGGCAACGACTTGTGGAATGCGACCTTCTTCTGCGGTTCCTGCGCGGTTATCCGCCGCGAGCCGCTGCTGGAAATCGGTGGCGTGGCCGTCGAGACCGTGACCGAAGATGCCCACACCGCGCTCAAGCTGAACCGCGCAGGCTACAACACCGCGTACCTGGCCATACCGCAGGCGGCTGGCCTGGCGACGGAAAGCCTGTCGCGGCACATCAGCCAACGGATTCGCTGGGCGCGGGGGATGGCGCAGATTTTCCGCACCGATAATCCGTTGTTCGGCAAGGGGCTGAAACTGGGGCAGCGTCTGTGTTACTTGAACGCCATGCTGCACTTTTTCTACGGCTTGCCACGCCTGGCGTTTCTCACCGCGCCCCTGGCGTTCCTGTTTTTCGATGCGCAGATTTTCCACGCCTCGGCGTTGATGATTACCGCCTACGTGTTGCCGCACATCCTCCACGCCAGTTTGACCAACTCCAGCATCCAGGGGCGGTTCCGCCACTCGTTCTGGAACGAGGTCTACGAGACGGTGCTGGCCTGGTACATCATGGGTCCGGTGCTGATGGCGCTGGTCAATCCCAAGTTCGGTGGCTTCAACGTGACCGACAAGGGCGGGGTCATCGACAAGAAATACTTTGAATGGAAACTGGCCCGCCCCTACATCATCCTGCTGACATTGAACATCGCCGGCCTGATCTACGGCGTGGTGCGGCTGACGGAAGGTGCTGAAGGCGCCATGACCACGATCCTGATCAACCTGGCGTGGACGGTCTACAACATCATCATCACCAGCGCCTCGGTGGCGGTGGCCAGCGAAACCCGTCAGGTCCGTTCCGAACCGCGCGTGGCGGCGGCCTTGCCGATGCGCCTGACCCGCGCCGACGGCACCACCCTGCAAGGCGTGACCCAGGACTTTTCGCAAAAAGGCCTGGGCTTCCGATTGCCGGAGGGCGTCAGCGTTCCCCAGGGCGAGCGCGTGCAGATCTCGCTGTTCCGTAATCAACAACTGAGTGTGTTTCCGGCCATCATCGTGTTCAGTCGTGATGGGCTTCTGGGGGCGCAGTTCGATCAGTTGACCCTGCGTCAGCAAAGCGAACTGGTACGCCTGACCTTCTCGCGTGCCGATACCTGGGCGTCGACCTGGGGCGGCGGTCAGGTCGATACACCGTTGGCCGCCTTGCGCGATGTCAGCGGTATTGGCCTTCGCGGTATCTACGAGCTCTTCAAAGCCACGGCCATGGAAGTGCGGAACCTGTTCCGCACTTCCATGGCCGTGGCTTTGAAGAGCTCGTAGATACCGCGAAGGCCAATACCGCTGACATCGCGCAAGGCGGCCAACGG
>NZ_LHPC01000005.1 GCF_001297125.1 Pseudomonas sp. RIT-PI-q | reverse complement strand
CACCGGCGCGAGGGGGGCGTGCCCGCGCGGCGCGCGGCACGCGGCGCCCCCGAGGTCGCCCGCCGCCGGACGCCCCGCCCCCGGGTCACACCTCTGGGCCGGGCGTCCCCGGAGAAAATACCGGACAGCGTACCGCCCCCCCCCGCCCTGACCGCCGCGCCCACCCACCGCTTGCCCAACTGAGGCAAACACCCGCCAGAAATCAGCCGGGGCGTACTGCACAAACCCGCCGACTTCGCCCATGTCCGGCACGTCGCGCAAGCCTTGCAACTCGCCGTTGGAAGTCCGCCCCGGCAGATAATTCACAAACGGCCCGGCGCTGAAACCGTTGGCGTTGAACGCAGCCCAGGTCAGCCCGTCGTCGGTGCTGAGGCTGACATCGCCCCAGTCCAGATCAAGATATGGCACCGGTCGAGTCTCGTATCGGCTGCCGGTCGGATCGTGGGGTTGATAGCTCAGGCCCAGCCCTGCCTCCCCGGTGATGCTGTCCGCTGACACGTTGCCCGAAAGGCAGGCCAGCGCGGCGAATAACACAACTGCGGTCCTCGACATGAGGCGGTTCCTTGATTGGATATGCGCGCATCAATCCCCGAATCCCGCCCCTCGCGCAAGCACTCATGTTGTTTGTAGCGACCTACAAAAATTGTAGCTTCGCCGCTACCACAACCAGCGAAAACCCCAGCCCTGCTAGGCCAAACACGATTGGCACAGTCCCTGCTCTACCCCCTTTGCAGCGCAGACAGCACAACCTGCGCACACTTTTCACAAGAAGGTACAGCAGATGATTGACTGGCATATCGTGTGTGATTTCGACGGGACCATCACCCGCACCGACGTGATCGACAGCATCCTCCAGCGTTTCGCCGACCCGCGCTGGGAAGCGATCGAAGACGAGTGGCTAGCGGGCGACATCGGTTCGCGTGAATGCCTCCGCCGCCAGCTCTCGCTGGTCAAGGCCCCCCCCGCCGAGCTGCTCGGGTTCTTCGACAGCATCGACATCGATCCGGACTTCCCTGACTTCGTCGCCCACGTGATCGGCCTCGGCGCCTCCCTTGAAGTGGTCAGCGACGGCATCGAACAAGGCATCGCGCGAATCCTCGCGCGCCACTACGTCAGCCTCTTGCCGATCCTCGCCAACCGCTTGCGCCAGGTCGATCACCACAGTTGGCGCATCGACTTCCCGCACTCAAGCGACGCCTGCCGCGCCGCGTCCGGCAACTGCAAATGCAAATCCACCCCCAGCGCCAAACGGGTGCTGGTGATCGGCGATGGCCAGTCCGACATGTGCGTGGCGGCCACCGCCGATTTCGTGTTCGCCAAGGATCGCCTGGCCGAGCACTGCGAACGTAACGGCATCGCCTATGCGCGCTTCGACAGCTTCGCCGAACTGCCTGCGTTACTGGCGCTGCTTCCAAACGCCAGCGCCGCCAACGCCACCTCCTTCAACGTAGAAACACAGGAACTCTTCCACCATGTCTGATATTCGAATCGCCACGCCTGAAGACCAGATCCTTCTGGAAAAAGAAGCCAGGTATTGCTCCTACGGCGACACCGTTCACTACATCGAACCGCCGCGAATCTTCAGCCGTTGCGAAGGCTCCTACGTCTGGGACACCGAAGACCAGGCCTACCTCGACCTGCAAATGTGGTACTCGGCGGTCAACTTCGGTTACGCCAACCCGCGCCTGAACAACGCGCTGAAACAGCAGATCGATACCCTGCCGCAAATCGCCAGCCAGTACCTGCACAAAGGCAAGATCGAGCTGTCGGAAATGATCGCCGTCGATGCAAAGAAAAAATTCGGCCTCGACGGCCGCGTGCACTTCAACGTCGGTGGCTCGCAGTCCATCGAGGATTCGCTGAAAGTCGTGCGCAACGCCACCAACGGCAAAAGCCTGATGTTCGCCTTCGAGGGCGGCTATCACGGCCGCACCCTCGGCGCCTCGTCGATCACGTCCAGCTACCGCTATCGCCGCCGCTATGGCCACTTCGGCGAACGTGCACAATTCATCCCGTTCCCGTACCACTTTCGCGGCCCGAAAGGCATGAGCAAGGAAGAGTACGGCAGCCATTGCGTACGGAATTTCGCCCGGTTGTTCGAGACCGAATACAACGGCGTCTGGGACCCGAAAGTCGGCCAGAGCGAATACGCCGCCTTCTACGTCGAGCCGATCCAGGGCACCGGTGGCTATGTGATTCCGCCGATGAATTTCTACAGCGAGCTCAAGCATGTGCTGGACCAACACGGCATCTTGATGGTGGTCGACGAAATCCAGATGGGTTTCTACCGCACCGGCAAGCTGTGGTCGATCGAGCACTTCGACGTCAAACCGGACGTGATCGTCTTCGGCAAAGCCTTGACCAATGGCCTCAATCCGCTGGGTGGTATCTGGGCCAAAGAAGAATTGATCAACCCGAAAATCTTCCCGCCAGGTTCGACTCATTCGACGTTCGCCTCCAACCCGCTGGGCACGGCAGTGGGCCTGGAAATGTTCAAGATGACCAGCGAAATCGATTACGGCTCGATGGTCATGAACAAGGGTAAATACTTCCTTGAAGGCCTGAAGGATTTGCAGAAGCGCTACCCGATCATCGGCGACGTCGACGGTCTGGGCCTGGCCCTGCGCTGCGAAATCTGCGGCCCGGACGGTTTCACCCCGGACAAGGCAACCCTGGATTTCATGGTCGAGGAAGGCATGAAGGGCGACATCGAAATCGATGGCAAACGCCTCGGTCTGATCCTCGATGTCGGCGGTTACTACAAGAACGTGATCACCCTCGCACCATCGCTGGAAATCAGCTACCCGGAAATCGATTTGGGTATCGCTCTGCTCGACCGTCTGCTGCACCGGGCGATGAAAAGATGACGGCCGAAGAGATCAACATGGGCGAAGGCAGCGCCGGTTTCGTTCTCGGCAGCGGGGAGGTCGCGGTGTTGTTGATCCACGGCCTCACCGGCACTCCGACCGAATTGCGCCGGGTAGCCATCGGTCTGGCCAAGGCCGGGTGCACCGTCTATGTGCCGACCCTGGCCGGCCACTGCGGGGACAACGCCGACCTGCAAGCCACCGGGTGGCGTGACTGGTACGAAAGCGCGCGCAATACCTTCCTCGGGGTCAGGCGCAAACACCAGCATGTGTTCGTCGGCGGTTTGTCCATGGGCGCGGTGCTGTCGATGTACCTGGCCGCCGAGCATCCGGGGCAGATCGAAGGCTTGTTGCTGTATTCGACCACGCTGCGTTACGACGGCTGGAACATGCCGTGGGTGGCAAAGTTGAGCAGCCTGATGATGTCGATTCCGTTTGGCGTGCACCTGTGCCGTTTCAACGAAAAATCACCGTTCGGTATCAAGGACGAACGCTTGCGGGCCATCGTCGAACGGCAGATGAAGGCCGGTGAAAGCAGCAATGCCGGGCTGCTGACCATGTCCGGCGTGAGTGTTCGGGAACTGCATCGGTTGGTGGCGGCGGTGAAAAAGCGCATGCCGCAGATCACCACACAAGCGTTGGTCCTGCACTCGAGCGAAGACGACATCACCAGCCGCTGGAACGCCGATTACGTGGAACGCAAGCTGGGCGGGCCGGTGGTCAAGGTCCTGCTCGACGACTGCTATCACATGATCACCGTCGACCTGCAATACCGCCGAGTGGTGGAGCTCAGTGCGGACTTCATCCACCACCGTTTCGTGCAACAAGGGGGCCGACCCACCCCCCATACGCCAGGACTTTCAGCAGCTGGCCTGACAGCAATGCCGAACATTGCACGCCCCTTGTAGCAGCTGACGAGCCTGCGAGGCTGCGTTCGGCTGCGATGCAGCGTGAAATCTGACAACGCGGTGCCTCAGGAAAACCGCAAGATCAGGCTTCACGACTGCTTCGCAGCCGAACGCAGCCTCGCAAGCTCGACAGCTGCTACAGAGCCGAACGCAGGCTTCGCCAGCTGCTACAGGGATCGTGCAACGGTATTGATCGGGGATGGCCGTAATGGTGAGAAATTTTAAGGAAACGATGTGATCACAGCCCTTGCCTTTTCGACGATCGAGGCCATTGAGCGCGCTGCCGGGAATGCCTGTTTCCCCGCCGAACTGGAAGGCTGGGATTACTACCGCGCCGTTGAGCAGGCGGGCATTGCCGATTTTCAGTGGCGCTATCTGGCGTTGTATGAAGAGGAGGTGCTGGTCGCAGCGGCGGTGGCGTTCACCACCGCCTATTCGTTGGACACCACGGTTCAGGGCCTGGGCAAACGTATCAGTGAACGCTTGCGCCGCTGGTGGCCGGGATTGCTCGACGTGCGCCTCTACGCCCTCGGTTCACCGGTGGCCGAGCAATGCCATGTCGGAACGGCCCGGCACATCGATCCCGCCCGGCGCCCTGCCCTGCTTGAGCAATTATTGACCCTGGCCCGCAACGATGCCGATCAGGCCGGTATCGGCCTGCTAGCGGTAAAAGATGCCTCACACCGGGACCCGCAGTGGTTGCAGGTTTGCCAGGAGGCCGGACTGCAAAGCATGCCCGGCCTGCCCAGCGCTGAGCTGCCGATCAATTTTGGCTCCGTGGACGCCTACCTCGGCACCCTCGGCAAATCCACCCGCAAAGACCTGCGCCGCACCTTGCGCGGGCAAGGTCCGAGGATCGAATGGCGACGCTGCGTCGACGACCTGCTGCCGCGGATGATGCCGCTCTACGAAGCCACCCTCGCCCGCAGCGACCTGAGCTTCGAGCGCCTGCCGCCAGCGTACTTCCGCCAGGTCCTGGAACACCTCGACGAGCGAGCCGCTTGCGTGCTGTATTGGCTCGGCGAAGAACTGGTGGCGTTCAACCTGGTGCTGCTGGATGAGCAGCGACTGGTGGATAAGTTTTTCGCCCACGACCTGAGCCGAACCCGCGAGCACAACCTGTACGTGCGCAGCTGGCTGGCCAATGTCGACTACTGTATTGAACACGGCATCGCGATCTACGCGTGCGGCCAGGCCGGCTATGCCAGTAAGCTGCGCCTGGGTTGCTCGTTTACCGGCAACACCGTGTTTTTCCGCCACCGCAACCGCATGCTCGACGGCCTGTTGCGAGGGGTGAAAATGTTTATCCGCCCGGACCGATCCGACCCTGCCATGGCTGCTGCAATAAGCGAAGCATGATGACCAAAGACCGCCCCGCCAACGCCCGACCTTTCGCCCTCTCCGGCTGGAGCCTGCAGCGCAAACTGGTGCTGGCCTTCTGGCTGGTCAGCGTGATACCGACGATGATTGCCGCTGAGCTGGCAGCCACCACCCTGTCGCAGATTTTCGACAGCAACGTGCGGATCTGGCTGCAGGAATCGACCAAGATCGTCGAGGACGAAATCACCGAGATCCTGCGGGATAACGCGCGGGTCGCGCAGTTGTTCCTGCGCTATACGCGTCCGCCAACCGACCGCCAATCCAGCAAACGCGACAAGCTGACAACCGACATCGCCGACGCCATGGGCATCGACGTGGTCGCGCTGGTGCGCAACAGCGATCACAAAGTAGTGTTCAGCACCGCCACCGACGACATCGTCCGCCAGATCAGCACCGCCCCCAAAGCCGTGTTGCAGACCTTGCAAGTCGGTGGCGTGGCCACGGGCACGGTAGTCTCGACCTTCGAGACCGATCAGGACGGCGTCGATTACAAACTGGTGATTGCGACCTACCTCGACAGCAGTTTCCTCACCAGCGTGGCCGACGTGCATTCCCTCGACCTGAGGCTGTACCTGGCCAAGGCCGATGACTTCTCGGAGATCTTTTCCACCCAACGTTTCGAGGATCATCCGGCGGCGGTGCCGGAAAAAATCGAACAGATTTTGCGCAACACCAAGCAGCCGATCGAGCAGTTCACCAGCCGCTATAGCGGTATCTACCGGCCGATTCTCAACGAAAGTGGCGAGCTGCAAGGGGTGATTTTCAGTGGTCTGCTGCGCCACTCCAGCCTGGTCGGGCTGGTCAACCAGAGCAACCTGTTCATTCTGATTTTCCTGCTCAGCTCAGCGGCGTCACTGGCGGTTGGCTGGCTAGGGTCGCCGCGCCTGACCAAGCCACTACGCGGACTTTCCAAAGGCGTGCAAGCAGTGATCGCCGGGGATTATCGCCAACGTTTGCCGGTCACTGGCGGCGACGAACTGGCGGAATTGAGCAGCACCTTCAACCACATGAGCGAACGCCTCGGCGAGTTGCAGCACCTGGAATCGCAACTGCGTCGTCGCGACCGCCTGCATGCGCTGGGCGAAGTCGCCATGGGCCTGGCCCATGAAATCCGCAACCCGCTGGGCATCATCAAGACCGCCACGCAATTGCTCCACCGGCGCGCCGATTTGCCCGAGACCGACAAGCGCCATCTGGAATACGTGGTCAGTGAAGTCAGCCGCATCAACGACCTGATTACCGATTTCCTCGACTTCGCCAAACCGAGCGCGCCGATGCGTTCGACCCAACCCGCGCGGCCCCTGGTGGATGAATTGATCGGCTTCTGCGCCCCGGAACTGGCCAGCCACAACATCGATGTGCGCATCGACGACCAGGCCCCCGCCGCGACCCTGTATGCCGACGCGCGGCAGCTCAAGCAGGCGGGCCTGAACCTGATCGTCAACGCCATCGACGCCATGCCCGACGGCGGACGCCTGACCGTGGCGATCAGCAGCGATTCGTCATTCACCGTCATCAGCATTTCCGACACCGGACAAGGCATCGAACCGGACATGCTCGAACGGATTTTCACGCCGTTCGTCACCACCAAGGCGTCGGGCACCGGGCTGGGTCTGGCCAAGGTCTTCTCGATCATGGAGAGTCATGACGGACGCATCGAATGCGTCAGTGAAAAAGATGCCGGGGCCACCTTCACCCTGTACATTCCGGCCAACGGTGCAGACTTCGACGAGGGCAGCGATGACACATAACGTACTGGTGGTCGACGACGAGCCCAAGCTCTGCGACCTGCTGGCCTCGGCACTGAGTCAGAACGGCATTGTGGTGTTCACTGCCGGCAATGGCCTGCATGCGCTCAAGGTGCTGGAGTGCGAGGACATTGACCTGGTGATCAGCGACTGGCGCATGCCCGGCATGGACGGCCCGCAATTGCTCGCGGAAATCAAAACGCGTTTTCCGCAGTTGCCGGTGATCGTCATGACGGCCTACAGCACGGTAAAAAACGCCGTGCAGTCGATGCGCAACGGCGCCTTCGACTACATTGCCAAGCCCTTCGATATCGACGAACTGGACATCACCGTCAGCAAAGCCCTGCAATTTCGCGACATCCTCAAAGACAACCAGCGCATGCGCGCCGAACTCGATGAACACCAGCAGATCGACAGCCTGATCGGCGACAGCCCGAGTTTTCGGCGGGTGCTGCACGCGATCGAGTCGGTGCGCGAAAGCAATGCGACGATCCTGCTGACCGGCGAAAGCGGCACCGGCAAGGAAATGGTTGCGCGGGCGATCCACAAGCACGGCAATCGCGCCGACAAACCGTTTGTCGCGGTGAACTGTGCGGCAATCCCCGAAGGGCTGCTGGAAAGCGAAATGTTCGGCCACCGCAAAGGCGCGTTTACCGGCGCCGTGGCGGACCGGGTCGGGCGTTTCATGCAGGCCGACAAAGGCACGCTGTTCCTTGATGAAATCGGCGAAATGCCGCTGGCCTTGCAAGCGAAAATCCTGCGGGCGTTGCAGGAGCGGGTGATCGAACCGGTGGGCGATCCGCGCGAACGGAAAGTCGATGTGCGGGTGATTGCCGCAACCAACAAAAATCTGCTGGACGCGGTGGCCAACAAGGAGTTTCGCGAAGCCCTTTACTACCGCCTCAACGTGTTCCCGATTCCCCTGCCAGCCTTGCGCGAACGGGTCGAAGACATCGCCCCGCTGGCCCGACATTTCGCCCACACCCTGGGCGCCACGGCGGGCAAACGTATTACCGGTTTCAGCCCGGCGGCGTTGCAGGCCATGGCCAATTATTCATGGCCGGGGAACATTCGCGAACTGCAGAACTGCGTGGAGCGCGCGACCATTGTGGCGTCGGGTGCGGTGATTGAAGACGAGGATCTGCCGGCTTACCTGTTCGCCTCAAACCCCGTCGCCAGCGGCACGCTGATCACCGAAGGCAGCGTGCCGGCAGACCTGGAAGCGGCGCTGGCAGAAGTCGAGAAGACCTACATCCTGGCGGCCCTGCAACAGAGCAACGGCGTGCAGGCAGCGGCGGCGCAGTTGATCGGGATTTCCGAGCGCAGCTTCTGGTATCGGCTGAAGAAACTGGGGATTCATGTGGACAAGATCGTGCGCTGATCAAAACGCTGACGCACTGTAGGAGCTGCCGAAGGCTGCGATCTTTTGATCTTGCTATTGCCAGCCAGGATCAAAAGATCGCAGCCTTCGGCAGCTCCTACAGGGGGATCAGTTGTTGACTGTGCCGCCCTTCGCTTCACTCATGATCTGCCGGATCGCGGCGACAAACGTTTCCACCGGCTGCCCGCCACTGACCGCGTACTGCCCGTTGAACACCACCGTCGGCACTGAACTCACCCCGCGCGACAACCATAACTGCTCTTCTTCAAGCACCTCTTTGGCGAACTCATCGGACGCCAGAATCGCCTCGGCCCGTTGCCGATCCAACCCCACGCGTTCAGCAATCTGCACCAACTGCTGATGATCGGACGGATTGCCGCCGTCGGTGAAATACGCCTTGAACAACGCCTCCTTCAGATTGAACTGCAACCCCTCCAGCCCCGCCCAGAACAACAAACGATGAGCGTCGAACGTGTTGTAGATGCGGCTGTTGCCGTCCGTGCGAAAGGCAAACCCGACCTCCGCGCCACGCGCGCGGATCATCTCGCGGTTTTTCTGGGATTGCTCAGGTGTCGAACCGTACTTCTCGGTGATGTGCTCAGTGATGTTCTGCCCTTCAGGACCCATCTTCGGGTTCAGCTCGAACGGCTGAAAACGGATCTCGGCCTGGACCTCGTCCCCCAGCAGATCCAGGGCCCGGGTCAGGCCATACAGGCCGACGACGCACCAGGGGCAGGACACGTCGCTGACGAAATCAATTTTCAGGGGGGCACTCATCACACACCTCGCAGACTGAAACGCGCCGGAAAGTTCGAACGATACACCGACAGACCGGCGTGCGCAGCAGATCACTTGTGGGAGCGGGCTTGCTTGCGAAAGTGGAGTGTCAATCGCATCAATGCTGTATGAACCGACGCCTTCGCGGGCAAGCCTCGCTCCTACAAAGGCAAAAACAGGGCACACCCGCCGCTACTCACCACTCAATAGGCCGAGCGTTAGCTCGCCTGCTTTTGATCCACCCGCTCCTTCGGTAGGCTGAGTGGAGGTGTTCATCTGGGGGCAGGCGCGTAGCGCCGTTCGACGCAGTCGAACACATCGAGAGGAGGTCGTCGCGAAGCAGACCGGAGGCGATGCGCCCAGATGAATGCCGGAGCGAAGGAACGCCGAGCCTAAGCGAGGGGCCGGACGATGGGGCAAGACTTTTTGGTTCCTTTTGTGGCGTTTGACAAAAGGGACTCGCCGTAAGGGCGAAACCGTAAGTGGCCGTTACCGCAGCAATGGATATGTACACCAGAAAGAAAATGGTCGGCTATAAGGCCGCCTTCGCGGGCAAGCCTCGCTCCTACACAGGGATTTGTGGTGTTACAGCAGATTATGTTCGGCCACAGGATCGATTTGCGCCCAATGCGAAGTGTCCTCACGATGAGCCTGCAAATAAGGCAAAACCGCCGCCAGCAACGGCGCCTTGAACGCCTCCTGGAATCGATGCGCCAACCCCGGAATCAACCTCAACTGACTACCGCGGATATGCGCCGCCAAATGCACCCCATGCATCACCGGCAACAACGGATCAGCCGTGCCATGCACCACCAGCGTCGGCACCCGCAATTGATTCAGCAACGCCACCCGGCTCGGCTCGGCAAGAATCGCCATGATCTGGCGCTTCACACCCTCAGGGTTGAACGCCCGGTCATAAGACACCGCCGCCTGATGCAACAAAACCTGCCGATCATCACTCACCGTCGGGCTACCCAGCGCTGCCAGCAAATCAGCCTGCTGCTCCAAAGCCACTTCACGATTCGGCGCCCCACGGCGCGAGAGCAACTGCACCAACGCCGCACTGGGCGCCGGCAAGCCCTCGGCCCCCGACGTGGTCATGATCAACGTCAGGCTCTCGACCCGCTGCGGCGCCATGGCCGCCATGTGCTGGGCAATCATCCCGCCCATGCTGGCGCCCAGCACGTGGAACTGCTCGACGTGCAACGCGTCCATCAACCCAAAGGCATCGTCCGCCATATCCGTCAGGGTATACGGCGCCGACACCGGCAAACCGAGCTTGTAGCGCAACACTTCGAAGGTCAGGTTGGCATCGACCGGCGCTTGCCGCCAGGTCGAGAGGCCGACATCGCGATTGTCATAGCGAATCACCCGAAAACCCTGCTGACACAACGCGACCACCACCTCGTCCGGCCAATGAATCAACTGCCCACCCAGGCCCATCACCAGCAACAACGCCGGGTCCGACGCACGACCAATGCTCTGGTACGCCAGGCTCACCTGCGCCAGATCGACCCGTTCGGTCGGAACATTGACATCACAACGAGAGGCCGCAAAAGACGGCTGGCCGAACAACAACGTGGCCATGAAAAGCACGGTTGATAAACAAAAAGCACGCATGAAAAAACACCGAAACGCAGAACCCCAGTAGAGCGCGAGTCTGATGAAGTTTGTTCAAGCGCGCTGCCACAGTTCCATGACAGTTTGATGAAGAGTGCCGAGCGGTCATCGGCAAAGGAAACGGCACAACGCGATAACTATGTACCGCCATGCCCTCCAACGACTGACCTCTAATGGCCCGGACGCCGGCAACGCCCGGCCCTCTGGAGACCTGTCGTCATGCTCGACGAACCCACATCCCTGCCGGCCGACTTCGGCCTCGTCCACCCTTTGGCTCCCAACCCGGATCAGAGCCTGTACCTGAGCGCCTCGGCGCGCTGCAATGATTGCCGCGAGCAATGGCTCGAACTCATGGCGCAAAACCCGCAGTCGCCACTCGATGCCAACTGGTGGAGCGCACGTGCGCGCGGTACAGACCTTTCACGCAAGGCCCACGCAATCCGCATTTATCGCCAGCATTTCGAGGCCTCCAGCCAACTGGCTTTCGCCCAGGGCAGCCTGAGCGACGAACAGATCAAAGCGCTACTGGCGATCATCGATCCCGCCCTGTCGCAAGGGCAGCCCGACATCCAGGTCAGCCAACCTGCGCTAACGAGCACGGAGGGTCGGCGGGTCGAGCTGTCGGGGGCACTGGTCATCGGCCTCGAATCAACCCGGCCAGCAGCGCGATTGTTGTACCTGCCTTCAGCGCAACCGGCCTGGCGCACCTTTCAAACCCGTGACGCATTAGAGCGCTGGCTGATCGACCATCAGCCGCAATTGTTCGGCCAATCCCGGATCGAAACAGACACCCCCAGCGTCGACTACACCGCCCTCGCCAAGCCCATTCTGCACACCGCTGCCGAATCGCTGCTGTCGCGGTTGTCCATCGCGCCCTTGGACCGGCAACGCAACGCAACGGTTTTCGCCCCGCCGCCCGACCTGCCGATGGCGGATACGAACGACAACAGTGCGCCATTCGGCCTGCTAAGCCCGGATATTCCATTGGGCATGCGGCACAGTGCCCTGGCGCAACAGCAAATGGCTTTGGAGAGCCTGCTCGGTCCGGACTTTCAAGGCGACCATAACGACCCGCGCCTGCAACGGCTGCAACAGCAACTCGACACGCTCACAACTGCCGAACAGGCCAGCAGCGCCGCCGCCACCGCGCTGTTGCAGACCGACGCACTGAAAATGCTGGAGCTGCGTCACCAGCCAAACCCGCACTACGCCGAGCTGTATCAGGCACGCTTGAGCGGGCTGCGCGCCGAGGCCGAACTGCAATTGAGCCTGCAGCAGATCAGCAGCGATGAGCATCAATGGCTGACAAGCGTGCTCGACGCCCCCACTCAAACCCGCCCACAAGAATTGGTCATCGCTCGACTGACGCTGTCGGCAACCGACACCGAGGGCGAAACCACCCGCACGCAAACCCAGGAACTGGACGGTGTGCTGGTATTTGCCCAGCCGTCTGCGTTGTTGCCAGCCTCGGCCCAATCGCTGTTGCTCTTCTGGCCCGGACGCTTCGGTGGCCTGCAACGCTTCTCCTCACGTCAGGCGCTGGAGCAGACGCTGTTCAAAATGACGGCCAATGACCCGACCCGTGCATTGCATTTCTCGGCACTGACCGGCAACCCGTTCGAATACGCGTTGCAGGCCCAGCTCTACACCTGTGAACAACAGGCAGCCCGACTGATTGCCGACAATCCCCTTCCGTCGCATGTCATCCAGCGTGCGGCGCGGCTGGATAACCTTCGGGAAAAGACCCTCGCCCGCATGACCGTGCCCATCGCCGCCGCCCGGGAACGGGCTTACGCGCAGCTCATCGAGCAAAATCGCAGCAGCGCGCTGGCAGGTCGATTGCCCTCGTGGCTCGACGCACCGTCCGGCGCGCAACGCGAGCGACTCACGGGGTTGTTCAAGTCCTGCCTCCGGGCGATGCAGCGTTCCCATGACATGTTTGAGCGCGAGCTGCCAGCGCGGGAAGCCTTCAGCCAAAAGGCCATCGATGCCCGCCTGCGTCTGGAATTCGGCCTCACCCACAGCGTCGAGGTGCTGCTGGATGTGCCGGACTCAACCACCTGGCAGAAAGTCGTGACTGACGGCGCCGCGCCGGGCACGCCGCAGCAAAATGTGCTGATCGCCAGTCAACAGCGCAGCAAGCTGTCACTGGCCGAGCTGGCGCAAAGCAATATCGATCAAGAAATGTGGTGGCGATTGTCCTTCATGCAGGTCGAGATCAACGGCGGTAAAGAGACCGAACGCCAGAAGCTAAAAACCGCCATCACCCAACCCTGGCTGCGCACGCTGGTTACCGAGCTGGACCTGGCCGGAAAATATGAAACGCTGATCCGCGAGACCTTCCTCGGCACCTCGGTCGCGTCAATCTTCAGCAATGAATACCGGCGCGAATGCCTGAGCGAACCGTGGCGCCTGATGCTCCAGCTGCAAGGCGAGTTCGCCCTGCTGCAACGACAGATCAGCGCCGACGGCCTGCACGTGCTGCAAATCGCCATCGACGCCCATAGTCGCGAAGCCTACACGGCCAGCGGCAAGCGCATCGTGCTGCTGCCGGCGCACTTGACCGTGGGCGGTGAAGACACGCAACACCAGGGACCCAGCACATTGGCCGGCGTGACCTTCATTGAGGAGCAGATCAGCGGCCTGACCCTGCTCTACTTGCCCGACAGCCCCGACGATCAATTCCTGCGCCAGTACGACAGCCTCGAAGAGGCGCGCAATGCCCTGTTCAATCTGTGTCTGCACACACCAATGGTCAACTACCTGGCCGACCGCGCGTTGACCGGTGATATCGCCCGGCACGTCGCTCGGATCAATCAAGCCCTGTTGAAAAACTTCGACGCCCTGATTGGCACAGGCATGGCCTGGCCGGCGACGACCTCATTGGCGGCACACCTGCTCAATGTGCACATGGGCCGTTTGCTCGAAGCCCATCGCGCGACATCGCGCTCCAACAATGCATTGTTCCTTGAGCACGCCGCGTTGCAGTCCGGCGCCATGTTCAACTACCTGAAAATGGCCTTCGGCATGGTGCCGTTCGTGGGAACTGCCGTGGCGTTGTATGACGCCTGGGGCAGCGCCAATCTGGCGGTTGCGGCTTTCCTGCGTGGGCAGGTCGGCCATGGTCTGGCCGAAGTTGAAGCGGTGCTGTTGTCCTTGATTGACGCGGCAATGGATGTGTTGACCGGTTTCTCCGCAACGCCGAGTGTTGCTCGCACCGCCACGCGCCATCGTCAATTGCGCACCGTGGCCAAAAGCGCCGGGGCCTTGCAACCGTCAACGCAACAACAGGCCCGGCACACCCTGGAACGCTTCAGGGGCTATGAATACGAACACCAGATTTCCCTGGCCGGCCTGCAACCGGGGACCGAAGGTGCTTATCGCAATGTCTATCGACACGCCGATGGCCACTTCATGATCAGCCAGGGGCGCGTCTATCGCATCGAACTGAGCGGCGATTCGCGCCAATGGCGTTTGCACGGCGCCGGGGCCCGCCCCTATAAACACCCCATTGCCCTCGATGGGGCCGGCCACTGGAATACCCATTGCGCGGTGTACGGCACGGTGATCGAGGGCGGTGGCGGCGGTGGCGGCGCGGTGCTCGGGCACATGGCCGACGGGCTGGACCCGTTGTGGCCCGCCGCGATTCGCCGCTGGTTGCCGCGCTGGTGGACCGATCGTGCCCTACGTCGCCAATTGACCCTGACCAACACCGCCGATGCGTACACCCGGCGACTCGAAACCCAGACCCGCAGCACCAATGCCGCACTGGAGCACTACTTCGCCCTTGAACCCGGTCAACGCCAACCCGTGCGCGCCCGCGTTGATCTGGCTTGCGCGAACGACATCGAGATTGCCCAAAGCCAATACCTGAACCTGGAAGAACTGATGCAGTTCAGCCATGGCCGCAAACGCGCCATGATTGAAGACATTCAAAGTCGCTGCGCCTGGATCATCGTCGACCGCTCGATACGGCGAGTGATGCTGATCAAAGATCTTCTGGTGGAACACCTCAATCGTATCGATCAACTGATCGCCCGTTCCGACATCACACCCGCCACCGATACGGCCGCGCACTTGCGTCTGATGGCGCAACGCAAGGAGGTACGCAAAGCCTTCCTCAAGGACTTTGACCAACTGCACGAGACGGTCGACGAAGCCCACCGCTGGAACCGCCGGATCACCAACCGCACGCAAAAATCAACGATGGCCGAGGACATCACGAACTTGAGCGACAAGTTCAGCGACGCCAATTACCACTACCTGAAAACGGCGCACGTGCTGGAAATCATCACCCACTATGAAGCCGTCACCGATCTGTCCTGGGTCTACTTTCATGTGCAGATGAAGAAGACGCGCAACCAGCTCGGACGCGCGCTGCTGACCCAACATCATCTGCCGGAAGTGCGCGCCAGCTTCACTCAGCGCAACAAAGTGCTCGAAGACTGCCTGGCCACCTATGCCGAATTCCGCCGCAATCTCAGCGCATGGGCGCTGGGTTACCCGCAGCACCTGGATCTGGAGCAAGTCGCGGTGTTCCTCGACAACCTGGAGAAGGTGGAAGAATTCGCACGCCATGCCATCAAGCATCGCCCCACCAACACACCAAACGAGGGACGGAGCGGCAAGCAACTCTTCGAAACCGAAGATGACCAACTGCTGATCGGCGTCGCCAGTACCGACGCGGCGACCCGGCAAAAGCGCTTCACCATCGAGGGTGTCGACGGCCGCACGGAAACCTGGCTGCCTCGTTCCAGCGGTAAATATCACCTCAGCGAACCCGTAGGCAGTCCGCCGCCTCAACTGCAGACCGATGTCGGGCCGTTACTGGCGGAGGCCAGAACGCGGCTGGGTGCCGCCAACGCTTACCAAAACAGGGTCGAGGGTTATGCGCGGCAAAACATGCTGCCCGTCGACCTGGAGCACATGATGAGCAGCGAAGCCGCGGAGTTGACCCTGCGTGCCCAGGCCATCGAACGGCTGTCGCCCACGGAGCCGATTGCGCTGCAATTGCGTGGCCGGGCGGATGATTTTCTGCGCACCGGGCGCACGTTGCGAATTGATCAAAGCATGAACAGTAAAACCCCGACCGAGGGCTATCTGGACTATTTACTGGGCCAACAGGTTGTGGATATCCGCAAGGAAGGCGGACTGCGGGATTTGGGCAAGCGCGCGGACGGGCGCAGGGATTTTTTGCAGGAGTATGAAGTGCGCGATCTGCGCGGCGAAACGGCGCAACCCTTATGGTATGCGCACTTCCACTACACCTCGGCCAAGCCTGCGTTCAACGAGTTCGTCAAAGGTCATTTGAAGTTGCCCGAGCAACGCAATCTGGGCCTGCAATGGCAGCAGACCCAGGCCAGTAGTGGTGCGCAGGTCGAGTCGATCTGGCGAGGAGACATCGGCAAACCGCTGGGGACCCAACACTTTTCCGCGCTCTGAACACCGCAAAACCCTGTAGGAGCGAGCTCGCTCGCGATGGACTTGAGAACGCCGCGTTTATCCAGCCAACACGCGTTATCGTTGGCGTCCATCGCGAGCGAGCTCGCTCCTACAGGGGATCGGGGTTACGCCAGTTGGCTGCGTAGCTGCCGGGCCGCTGCGACCATGTTGACCAGTGCCGCTTCGGTTTCCGGCCAGGCGCGGGTTTTCAGGCCGCAGTCCGGGTTGACCCACAAACGCTCGGCGGGAATGCGCTTCACCGCTTTGCTCATCAACTTGACCATCTCGGCCGTGTCCGGCACCCGTGGCGAGTGGATGTCGTAGACGCCCGGACCGATGTCGTTCGGGTAGTCGAAGGCTTCAAACGCCTCCAGCAACTCCATGTCCGAACGCGAGGTTTCGATGGTGATCACGTCGGCGTCCATCGCGGCGATGGCCTCGATCACGTCGTTGAATTCGCTGTAGCACATGTGGGTGTGGATCTGGGTTTCGTCACGCACACCACTGGCGCTCAAGCGGAAAGCTTCCACCGCCCAGTCCAGGTATTCCTGCCATTGCGCCCGGCGCAGCGGCAAGCCTTCGCGGAACGCGGCTTCGTCGATCTGCACGATCTTGATGCCAGCGGTTTCCAGGTCGACCACTTCATCACGCAAGGCCAGCGCCAGTTGCTGCGCCTGGATTTTGCGCGACACGTCTTCACGCGGGAACGACCACATCAGCATGGTCACGGGACCGGTGAGCATGCCTTTCATGACCTTGTCGGTCTGGCTTTGGGCGTAGGTGATCCAGTCGACGGTCATGGCTGTCGGGCGGCTCAGGTCGCCGTAGATGATCGCCGGTTTCACGCAGCGGGAACCGTAGCTCTGCACCCAACCGAACCGGGTGAACAGGTAGCCGTCCAGTTGCTCGGCGAAGTACTCGACCATGTCGTTGCGTTCGGCTTCACCGTGCACCAGTACGTCCAGGCCCAGGCGTTCCTGGATTTGCACGGCGTGGCGGATTTCGTGGTGCATGGCGTCGGTGTAATCGTTGGCCGACAGCTTGCCTTGCTTGAAGGCCTGGCGCGCCAGACGGATCGAACCGGTCTGCGGGAACGAGCCGATGGTGGTGGTCGGGAATGCCGGCAGTTGCAAGCGTGCGCGCTGTTGCTCGATGCGCTTGGCAAACGGCGAGTGACGTTGGCTGTCCGCAGGACTAATAGCAGCGATGCGCGCCTGCACGTCGGCTTTGTGGATGCGTGGCGACTCGGCGCGGCTGACCTGAATGGCGCGGCTTTCGGCCAGGGCGGCTCGCACTTTTGGTGCTTGCGGGTCGTTCAGGGCATCGCGCAGCACGGCGATTTCGCCACACTTTTGCACGGCAAACGCCAGCCAGCTTTTCAGTTCCGGATCGAGTTTGTCTTCGCGCTCCAGGTCCACCGGGCTGTGCAGCAACGAGCAGGAACTGCTGACCCACAAGTTGTCGCCAAAGCGTTCCTGGGCAAATTGCAGCTGGGCCAGCACCGGCTCCAGCTCACAGCGCCAGACGTTGCGACCGTTGACCAGGCCCACCGAGAGAACCTTGTAGGTCGGCAGCCGATCGAGCACGTGCAGCAGTTGGTCGGGAGCGCGCACTGCATCGATGTGCAGACCTTGCACCGGCAGGCCGACGGCCAATCCGAGGTTGTCTTGCAAGCCGCTGAAGTAGGTCGCCACCAGTTTTTTCAGCGGCGAGTATTGAAGGATGTGGTAAGCGCGTTCGAAGGCGTTTTTCCATTCCTGCGGCAGGTCGAGGGTCAGGATCGGTTCGTCGATCTGCACCCATTCCACGCCTTGAGCCGCGAGGCGACCGAGGATTTCGCCGTAGATTGGCAGCAGGCGCTCCAGCAGGTCGAGCTTGTCAAAGTCGTTGCCTTTGGCCTTGCCCAGCCACAGGTAAGTCAGCGGGCCGATGATCACTGGTTTGACGTTGTGGCCCAGCGCTTTGGCTTCGTCGACTTCATCAAACAGCTGTTCCCAGCTCAGCTTGAACTGCTGGTCAGCGCTGAATTCCGGTACGAGGTAGTGGTAGTTGGTGTCGAACCACTTGGTCAGTTCCTGGGCGTATTGCGCCTTGCTGTGGTCACCGCCGCAGCAGGTCGTCGTGGCGCCACGGGCCATGGCGAACAAGGTGTCGAGGGTCGGCAGGCCGCGTTGATCCTTGGCGCTGTCGAAACGTTCGGGGATCACACCGAAGGTCAAGGAATGGGTCAGGACCTGGTCGTACCAGGCGAAGTCGCCCACGGGCAGCAGGTCAATGCCAGCGTCTTTCTGCAGTTGCCAGTGAGTGGCGCGCAATTGGCGGCCGACGCTGTTCAGCGCGTCCTGATCGAGATCGCCCTTCCAGTAGGATTCGAGGGCTTTTTTCAATTCGCGGTCAGCGCCGATGCGCGGAAAACCAAGGGTGTGGGCCAAGGCCATGGTGAGTTTCCTCCCTGTAAAAGATGGCGCCATTATCGACAGCCCACTCAACATGAGACAAACTCAACCTTTTCGTGTTGATCACAAGTTTTCCTCATGGAGCCCTCCGGTGCTTGAAATCCGTCACTTGAAGACCCTGCACGCCTTGCGCGAAGCCGATAGCCTGGTGGATGCAGCCGACCGCCTGCACCTGACCCAGTCGGCCCTGTCCCACCAGTTCAAGGAACTGGAAGAGCGCATGGGTATGCAGCTGTTCGTGCGCAAGACCAAACCGGTGCGTTTCACCAGCGCCGGGTTGCGCCTGCTGCAACTGGCCGACGCCACGTTGCCGCTGCTGCGCGGTGCCGAGCGCGACATCGCGCGGCTGGCCGGTGGCACCGCCGGGCGCTTGCACATGGCGATCGAGTGCCACAGTTGCTTTCAGTGGCTGATGCCGACCATCGACCAGTTCCGCGATGCCTGGCCGGAAGTCGAGCTGGACCTGGCCTCGGGTTTCTCCTTCGCCCCGTTGCCGGCCCTGGCCCGTGGCGATCTGGACCTGGTGGTGACGTCCGATCCGCTGGAACTGGCCGGGATCACTTACGTGCCGTTGTTCACCTACGAAGCGATGCTCGCGGTGGCCAACCAGCACCGTTTGGCGGGCAAGGCCTACATCGTCCCCGAGGATTTGCTCACGGAAACCCTGATCACTTACCCGGTGGAGCGTGATCGGCTGGACATCTTCACCCGCTTCCTCGAACCGGCCGACATCGAACCGGCCCAGGTCCGCACCTCGGAGCTGACGGTAATGATGATGCAGCTGGTGGCCAGCGGTCGCGGCGTCTGCGGCATGCCGCACTGGGCGCTGCATGAATACAGTTCACGGGGTTATGTGAAGGGCAAGCGTCTGGGCGAGAAGGGTTTGTTCGCGACGCTGTATGCCGGGATCCGCGCCGACATGCTGGATGCGCCGTACATGCGTGATTTTTTGCTGACGGCCAAGGACACATCGTTCTCGACACTCGACGGTGTCAGCGCCGTCCGCTAGATGAATACGTACCGTAGGAGCCGGCTTGCCGGCGAAGGCGGCTGCACAGTCAACATCAACGTCGCCTGATACAGCGCTTTCGCCGGCAAGCCGGCTCCTACAGGGCATTGTGGTTTCAGAGTTCGCGAGCACACCACATACCTGTAGGAGCGAGGCTTGCCCGCGAAGGCGGCTGCACAGTCAACATCAACGTCGCCTGATACAGCGCTTTCGCCGGCAAGCCGGCTCCTACAGGGGGTTGTGGTTTCAGAGTTCGCTAGCACATCACAGACCTGTAGGAGCGAGGCTTGCCCGCGAAGGCGGCTGCACAGTCAACATCAATGTCGCCTGATACAGCGCTTTCGCCGGCAAGCCGGCTCCTACAGGG